>CAWHJZ010000001.1:0-43664 GCA_963829785.1 uncultured Pseudomonadota bacterium
TCAAGTGGCTCGCCGCTGCCAATATGTGTCCCGTACTTCTGTAGTTCCTTTCCAGCCGAATAACCTTCGCGCCCGGAAAGTCATGGTCGAAGCGCAGGATGTTATCCACCTCCGCCCCGCGCCAGCCATAGATCGACTGGTCGTCATCGCCGACGCAGCAGATGTTTTTTTGTTCTGGCGATGAGGCAGGACCGGGCAGCGCGCTCTCTTTCCCCTCTCCCCCTGTGGGAGAGGGTGCCCGAGCGGCGTCAGCCGCGAGGGCGGAGAGGGGGCCGCATTTGTTTCCGACCCCTCTCCCGGCTCGCTTCGCTCGCCACCCTCTCCCCCAAGGGGAGAGGGTAAGACGTCGCGGGGAGAGGTTTGCACACTCGGCGCCTGCGCCAGCAACCGCAGCCACAGATACTGCGCCACGTTGGTGTCCTGATATTCGTCCACCAGGATGAACTTGAACCGCGACTGGTACTGGCGCAGCACGTCCGGGTGGGCGCGGAACAGGCGGATGGTCTCCAGAAGGAGATCGCCGAAGTCGCAGGCGTTGAGCGTCTTCAGCCGCTCCTGGTAGGCCGCGTAGAGCTTCTTGCCCTTGCCGTTGGCGAAGGTGGCGGCTTCGCCGCCCGGCACCTGGTCGGGGACCAATCCCCGGTTCTTCCAGCCGTCGAGGATCGTCGCGAACACGCGCGCCGGCCAGCGCTTCTCGTCCAGCTTCTCCAGTTCGAACAGCTGCTTGATGAGGCGGATCTGGTCGTCGGTGTCGAGGATGGTGAAGTTGCTCTTCAGGCCCACCAGTTCGGCATGGCGGCGCAATATCTTCACCCCGATGGAGTGGAACGTCCCCATCCAGGGCATCCCCTCCACGATCTGCCCCACCATCAGGCCGACGCGGTCCTTCATCTCCCGCGCGGCCTTGTTGGTGAAGGTGACGGCGAGGATTTCGCCCGGCCGCGCCCGGCCCACGTTGAGAATGTGCGCGATGCGGGTCGTCAGCACGCGCGTCTTGCCGGTGCCCGCCCCGGCCAGCACCAGCACCGGCCCGTCCAGGGTCTCAACCGCCTCGCGCTGCTCGGGATTGAGGTCCGCCAGATAGGGCGCATTGGTTGTTCGGGCCGCCATGGCCCGTGCGGCAATACCGCCAGGGGCAGGTTGCGGAGGGTCATGAATCGGGTCGGTGCGTTTCGGTTCGGCCATATTGTCCGTTGGGAAGGGCGGACAAAGGCCGCCAATCGGGTGATTCCTTCGTCTGTAAAGATGGCATTCGCGGGTGGCAAATTCGAGGGGCGGGGGCAGCCTTGTGGCCTTCTTCCCACGGCCTTAGCGTTGGATTTCCAGCGTTTTCACACCAAAACCGGGGGAACTCGTGCGCCTCAAGGACAAGATCGCCATCATCACCGGCGCCGGCCGCGGCATCGGCCGCGACATCGCGCTCGCTTACGCCAAAGAGGGCGCCCATGTCGTCATCAACGACGTCGACCCCGGCACCGCCGAAGCCACGGCGCGGGACGCCGCCGCGCTCGGCAGCAAGAGCCTGGTCGTTGTCAGCCGATATCGCCAAATCCGCGAACGTCAACCGCTTGGTCGAAACCACGATCAAGGAGCGCGGGCGCGTGGACATCCTGGTCAACAACGCCATGAAGATCGTGCCGGGGAAACTCGAGCAATTGTCCGAGGAAGCCTGGGACACCACGATGAACATCGGCCTCAAGGGCGCGTTCCTGACCAGCCAGGCTTGCGCGCAACATATGATCGCGCAGAAGTCCGGCGTCATCGTCAACATCGCGTCGATCGCCGGCCTGTTCCCCTACAATTGGGCTGGCGCCTACAGCGTGGTGAAGGCCGGCCTCATCATGCTCACCAAATTGCAGGCGATGGAATGGGCGCCCTACGGCATCCGCGCCAACGCCATCACGCCCGGCTACATCCGCACGCCCGGCACCGAGGGCATGTATGCCGATCCGGAAATTTACGAGGGCCGCCGCAAGGGCGTGCCGATGGGCCGCGTCGGCTCGGGCGAGGATATCGCGGGACCGGCGGTCTTCCTCGCCAGCGACGAGTCACAGTACACGACGGGAAGCGTGGTCGGCGCCGACGGCGGGCAGGCGGTCGGCTATTTCCTCACCGTGCCCGGTCGGCGCTTCTCGGGCGGGAGCGTGGATTAGAATCTGATTACCGGCGTTTGATCTGCCAAACTTGAATCGAACACCGTTCGTCCCTGCGAAAGCGGGGACCCAGGGGCGATAAGCACTGGATTCCCGCTGGAGCCTGTGCTCGGGCCGACCGAGGGTCGGACCCGAGTACGGGAATGAACGGAGGGTGCCGCAGCTTCGTCGGATCGATCACTGGTTATTGGCTGGCATACCGATCCGCCGGGGCCTGCCGGTCTCACGCCGGTTTGGGCGCGCCCAGCGCCTTCCAGATGCCCTTGGCCGTGGCCACGACCCGTTCGCCGACCACAAGCTCGCCGCTCATGAAGATCAGCGACCGCGTGCGGCGCACGACCTCGCAGTTGGCCTCGACGAATTCGCCGATCTGGACGGCATCGATGAAATGCACGTCGAGCTGGACGGTCGCCTGCGGCACGCGGCCGTTGGCGTACCAGCAGGCCATGCCCATCGCGCGATCGGCGAAGGTCATCAGCATGCCGCCCTGCACCACGCCGCGGCGATTGTGATGCTTCGGTTCGGCCAGAAAGGCGTAGCGATAGCCGTCGCCGGACGGCTGCATCCAGAACGGGCCGACCAGCCCGATGAAGCCCTCGTCGCGGTAGGGCTCCCATCCGGCGGACGCGGGATCGAAGGTTGGCTCGGACATCAGCCCTTGCCCGGCATGGCGATGCGCCGGCCGGCACCGTCCGGTATCGGCAGATGCGCGTGCGCTTCCTTCATGGCCGCGAGGTTGCGCGTGATGTCGTCGGGAAACGGCGCCACCTTCTTGGCGGTCATGTCGACGTGCAGTGTCATGTTCTCCGAGGTGGCCGAGACCCAGCCTTCCTCGGCATGAAGCAACTGCTCGAAATAATGGATGCGCTTGGCATCGAAATCGAGCAGTTGCAGCGTCACCTTCACCGGATCGCCTTCGTGAATCTCGCGCAGGTAGCGCACGTGCACTTCGGCCGTGAAGGTCGAGTGCTTGTGCTCTTTCAGATAGTCGTGCCCGAGGCCGAGCAGATCATAGGCTTCGTCCACCGCACGGTCGAACAGCACGTTGTAATAGGCCATGTTGAGATGACCGTTGAAGTCGATCCATTCGGATTCGACTTTCATGACTGAGGACACGAAGGGGGCGGGGAAATCTGTCATAGTTGCCTCAACCCGTTCGTCCCCGCGAAAGCGGGGACCCAGGAACCAAAGAACTGGATTCCCGCTTGCGCGGGAATGAACGGAGGGTGGTTCATGCAGAAATTGGATACACCGCCTTTTCGCCGCTCAGCACGCGCGCGACGTCGGAGGCCGCCTTGGTCTGCAGTTCCTCCAGCGCTTCGACCGAATAGAACCCGGTGTGCGGCGAGAGGATCACGTTGTCGCGGCCGAGCAGGGGCGAATTCTTGGCCAACGGCTCGACTTCGACCACGTCGAGCGCGGCGCCGCCAAGGTGGCCGGAATCGAGCGCATCGATCAGCGCCTTCTCGTCGATCAGCGGCCCGCGCGCGGTATTCACGATGAAGGCGCCCTTCTTCATTTTGCCGAAGGCGTCGGCGTTGACCATGCCGCGGGTCTGCGGCGTGTGCGGCGCGTGCACCGAGATGTAGTCCGATGTCTTGAGCAGCGTATCGAGGTCCACGTTCTCGACACCGGCATTTTTGAACAGGTCCGCCTTGGCGTAGGGATCATAGGCGATCACCTTCAGCCCGAACGCTTTCGCCTTCGGCGCCACCAGGCGCGGGATATTGCCGAAGCCGATGAGGCCGAGCACGGTGCCCGGGATGCGGCGGATCGGCACCACCGCCGGCATTTCCCAGCGGCCGGCCTGCACCAGCTTGTCGGAGAGCGGGATCTTGCGGATCAGCGCCAGCAGCATCGCCATGGTGTGGTCTGACACCTCGTGGATGCAGTAGTCCGGCACGTAGTTGACCGCGATGCCCTTCTCCTTGCAGGCGGGGAGATCGATGTTGTCGACACCCAGCCCGAAGCGGCCGATCGCCTTGCACTTCGTGAGCTGGCCGATCAGGTCGGCGGTCAGCTTGGCGTAGGTCACCATGATGGCGTCGGCGTCGCGCGCAACCTCGAGGATGTCCTCCGCGCTGGTGCTTTTCGCCATGCGGATGGTCGGGTTCAGCCGCGCCAGCGCCGCTTTGGCCGGATCCAGATTGCTGAAAATATTCTCGGTGAAGGCGATGACAGGACCGGCCATTCTCTTAACTCCCGGGGGCGCTCGTTTCTAATTGGGGGCGAACCTACGACAGCGGGCCGGTACCCGTCTACTTTTGCGCCGTCGAATGCCTACATTGTCATGATGCGCAACAACGGCGGCCCGGGGTCCGGGTCAGGACATTTTTTTGATGGTGAAGCTTCCTGATTTTGGCGAAGTGTTTGCGGATCTGGCGGACGCGGCCAACCTGACCGAACTGGCCAAGGGGTCGACGGTCTGGCTGGCGGTGACGGGCTTGAGCCGCGCCGGCAAGACGGTGTTCATCACCAGCCTGGTGCACAACCTGCTCAGCGCGCTGCATAACCCGAACCGGATGCCGCTCTTGAACGTCGTCGGCGACGGCCGGCTGCGGGCCGCCAGGCTACAAGGCGTCAAGGCCGACCTGCTGCCGCGCTTTCCCTATCAGGCCAATATCGAACAAATGGCTGAGGCGCCCGCGCGCTGGCCGGACCGCACCGCGGACATCAGCGAAATCGGAATCGACATCCGTTTCGAGCCGACGGGATTGAGCGGGGCCTTGCTGACCAAGGTTGGCGGGCCGACCGCGACGCTCAAGCTCAACATCGTCGACTATCCGGGCGAATGGCTGCTCGATCTGCCGATGTTGTCGCAGAGCTACGCTGAATGGTCGCGCGCGAGCCTCGCGCTGTGGCGGCAGGGCATTCGCGCCGACATCGGCCGCGACTTTCTTGGCTTTATCGCCGACCATCCGCCGGACGAAGCCAGCGACGAAACCGTCGCCCGCCGGGCGCACGAACTCTATCGTGACATGCTCGTCACCGCGCGCGACCGGCACGGGCTGTGCCACCTGCAACCCGGCCGCTTCGTTTGTCCGGGATCGCTCGGCGACGTGCCTTATCTCTGGTTCGCGCCGCTCGATGTCGGCGAGAACGGCGGCCGCCTGCGCGCCGGCACGCTGGGCGCCCTCATGCAGGAGCGCTACGAGACCTACAAGCGCGAAGTGATCGAGCGTTTCTACAAGGACTACTTCCGCAATTATGGGCGGCAGATCGTGCTGGTCGACGTGCTGGGCGCGCTCTTGGCCGGGCGCGAGGCGTTCGATGATACGCGCATCGCCATCGGCGCCATCCTGGAGAGCTTCCGCTATGGCCAGCGCACCATTCTGTCGCGGCTGCTCGGCAGCGCACGCGTCGAGAAGCTCATGTTCGCGGCGACCAAGGCCGATCACATCCCCGACATGCAGCGTGAGCACCTGAGCGTGCTCTTGCGCAACATGGCCGCGCTTCCGGCCCTGGAGGCGCGCGGCCGCAACGCCGACATCGATGTCACGACCATCGCCTCGGTCGCTTCGACCGTCCAGGGCACGCAGGACATCGACGGCAAGCGCGTCCAGGTCGTTATCGGCCGCGAAGTGGGCAATCCCAAACAGGCGAAATTCTTCGCCGGCCAGGTGCCGATCCGTCCGCCAAGGGCGGATGAATGGGGCACACCCTTTCTCAACATCCCGGTGTTCGAGCCGCCCGCCATCGATTCCGCGCCGGTCGACGGCATTCCCCATATCAATCTCGATGTGGCGCTCGAATTCCTGATCGGAGACAAGCTGCGATGAGCCCACCCCTTGAGGAAAGAATGGGCCCGCGCGTCATCGAAGAAGACGTTCCGGGCGACAGGCAGAAAGGTTTCGCGGCCGGGCCGGCGGTGTTCAAGACCGAGGTGACGGAGCGCGTCGTGCCGGCCGAGCGCGCGCTTGTACGGCGCCGCCGTCGGCGCCGGCAAAGCTGCGCCGCCACGACCGTTGGATCAGGCTCGGGCTCTGGGGCATCGGCCTTTCGTTGGCCGGCTGGATCGCCCTCGACAGCTACGCCTGGATCACCGATGCGTTCGCGCGCAGCGACATGTTCGGCTATTTCGCGTCGGCCGTGGTGACGGCGGGCGTCGGCGGCGCCGCGCTGATCGTCGGCCGTGAACTGAAGAGCTTCTTCGCGCTCAGAAGCGTGGAGCACAATCAGGAACGTCTGGAAAAAGCCGGTACGCAACTTGGCTCCGCCGAGATGCGCGAGGCGGTCCGGCTGGTGCTCGCCTCCGTGCCGAAGGACCGCGAAAGCGAAGCGGCGATTGAAGCCTATCAGCGGCAGGCGCAGGCGCATCATACCCCGCAGCAGCAAATCGAACTGCTCTCGCGCACGGCGATGCGCCCGCTCGACGCCCGCGCCGAGGCGGTGGTGCGGCGCGCCGCTGCCCGCGGTTTCGCCCTGACGGCGATCGCGCCGACCACGCTCATCGACACCGTGCTGTTCGCCGCTCTGAGCATCCGCATGGTGCGGAGCGTCGCGGCCTGCTACGGCCACCGCCCGACCGCGGCGGCGACCATGCATCTGCTGCGCCGGCTGGTGTTCGAAGTCGGCAAGCTCGGCGCCGTTGGCCTCGCCGGCATGGCGGTGACGCAGCATATGAGCGGCGCGGTGCTGGAGCGGCTGGCCGCCGACAGCGCGGAATCGATGTATGCCGCCCAGCGCATGGCGCGCATCGGGCTGATCACCATGGGCCTGTGCCGCCCGGTGCCGTTCCAGGAGGGCGAGGCGCCGGGCGTGTTTTCGTCGCTGATCGGGAACCTGTTCGCGTCAAAGGACAAGGCGGCGCCCTAGGGCCTCCGCGCGCGCCGGCCGTCCCAGGGACAGGCCCACCAAAGGCAAAATAGGGAAGGCGGCCGGGCGCCGCTGCCCCGGCGCACCCGACGCGAACACCACCGTCGCGGCTTTGTCCCGCTGCTGGTCCCCTTTCGTTCGGCATTCGTCTCCGCGTTAACCAAATATTAACGATTTGGCGCGGGCCCGGATGGCCTGAGATATCGTGCCCGAAAAGAAGGGAGGCGGAGCAATGCTCGCCAATCTTGCGCGCGGCATGGTGCTGGTCATTTTGGCCATGCTGATCGTCACCTATATCTTCTCGGGCGAAAAGCGCGAGGACGCGCCGCCCGTGCCGCGCGACCGGATTCTCGGATATATGAACGCGTAGCGTGGGTGGGCGGTCCGGCCGTGCCGGACCCCGCCCGTTTCCCGATGGCCGCGCGTCTCCGCCGCCGTTTCCCGCCCGCGAGGTCCTCTGCTAACGTCCGCGCGAAGAACAAGCAGAGGACTGTTGTCTTATGGCCGTGGCCCAAATCGTCAACAATGACGGCGGGAAAGCCGCCGCGCGCGCGCGCCGCAACCCCGCGGCGTTGAAACAGGCGCTCGCCGAACTCACCGCCGCCTTCGGCAACCGCGCGGTCACCTCCCAGGCCATCCGCGAGCAGCACGGCAACACGGTGACCTGGATCGCCAACGAGCCGCCCGACGCCGTGGTCTTTCCGCACAGCACCGAGGAGGTGCAGCGCATCGTCGCCATCTGCGCCGCCAACGACGTGCCGATCATTCCGTTCGGGGTCGGCACCTCGCTTGAAGGCCATGTCAACGCGCCGTTCGGCGGCATCTCCATCGACTTCCGCGACATGAACAAGGTGCTCAAGGTTCATGCCGAGGATCTCGACTGCGTCGTGGAGCCCGGCATCACCCGCAAGGCGCTCAACGAACACTTGCGCGACAGCGGCCTGTTCTTCCCCATCGATCCCGGCGCCGACGCCACCCTCGGCGGCATGGCGGCGACGCGCTGCTCCGGCACCAACGCCGTGCGCTACGGCACCATGTTGCACAACGTGCTGGCGCTCAAAGTGGTGCTGGCCAACGGCGAGGTGATCGACACCGCGCGCCGCGCCAAGAAGAGCGCGGCCGGCTACGATCTCACCCGGCTGATGATCGGCTCGGAAGGCACGCTCGGCATCATCACCGAACTCACCTTGAAGCTCTCCGGCATTCCGGAAGCGATCTCCGGCGGCACCTGTCCGTTCCCGTCGGTCGAGGCCTGCTGCAACACCGCGATCCACACCATCCAGTCCGGCATCCCGGTCGCGCGCATCGAACTGCTCGACGCCTTGCAGGTGAAGGCTTGCAACATGCACGCGCATCTCGGCCTGCCGGAAGTGCCGATGCTGTTCCTCGAATTCCACGGCACCCCGGCCTCGGTCGCCGAGCAGTCGGAGCGTTTCGGCGAAATCGCGGCCGAATTCGGCGGCGGACCTTTCACCTGGACCACGCGGCCGGAGGAGCGCACCAAGCTGTGGGAAGCGCGCCACCATGCCGCGCTGTCCAATTTCGCCCTGCGCCCGGGCGCGCACATGGTGGCGACCGACGTCTGCGTGCCGATCTCGCGGCTGGCCGAATGCGTCACCGAGACCCAGGCCGACATCGAACAAAGCCGCATCCTGGCGCCCATCGTCGGCCATGTCGGCGACGGCAATTTCCACTTGAGCCTGCTTGTGGATATGAACGACGCCGACGAGGTCAAACGCGCCAAGGACCTGTCCGAGCGGCTGGTCGAGCGGGCGCTTGCCATGGACGGCACCTGCACCGGCGAGCACGGGGTCGGGCAGGGCAAGATGAAATATCTCGAGGCCGAGCACGGGCCCGGCCGCGCTCGCGGTCATGGCCGCGATCAAGCGCGCGCTCGACCCGCAGGATATCCTCAACCCGGGCAAGATCGTCGCACTGACGTGAGCGATGCCCGTTGCGGGCCCGGAATGGCCGCAAAGCGCGGTCGACGGGGCCCGCGGCCTTGTGAAAGATGGTCTACGACATAGATTTGCCCCCAAACGGCGGGCAAAATAGCGTAGATTCATCAGCCTCAGGCACAAACATGCGTCGGTGGCCCGGGGCCGGCGCTGGAGTTGGTGTTGCAGACGACTCTGCTAGGCGTAGCGATCGCGATCATCCTGGCGCTGGTAGCGGCGCTGGTGGGTCCGTTGCTGATCGACTGGGGCCATTATCGTGCCATCGTCGAGGCGGAAGCGAGCCATCTGGTCGGCGTCGACGTCCATGTGAAGGGTGCGATCGACGCGCGGCTGTTGCCGTCGCCGCAACTCACCTTGCATGACATCGAGATCGGCCAAGGCGGCAGCGACCGCATCCGCGCCGGCGCGCTCAATGTCGAATTTGCGTTGGCGCCGCTGATGCGCGGCGAATGGCGGGCGACCGACCTGCACCTGAGCGGGCCGCAATTGCATCTCGGCCTCGACAAATCCGGCCACGTGCGGGCGCCGGTGCTGGCAATCGGCTTCAAGCCCGACGCGCTCACCATCGACCGGCTCGGCATCGACGGCGGCAAGATCGTGCTCAGCGACGCCGCCAACGGCAACACCGTCACCCTCGATCGTCTCTATTTCAACGGCCAGGCCGCCTCGCTTGCCGGTCCGTTCAAGGGCGAGGGCGGCGTCACCATCGCCGGCAGCCAGTACCCGTTCCGCATCAGCACCGGCCGTTACGCCGACGACGGCAAGCTCAAGATTCACGTCAATATCAACCCGGTCGATCACCCGCTCGCCATCGAAGCCGACGGCACGCTCGCGGTTCATGACGGCGCGCCGCAGTTCGACGGCGCCATGAAAGTGCAGCGGCTGGTCGGCCTCGATCGTAAGAACGGCAAGAAGCTCGAGCCGCCTTGGCACGTCATCGGCCAACTCAAGGCCACCGCCGCCTCGGCACTGTTGCAGAAGGGGGAGTTCCAGTACGGCTCCGCCGATCACGGCGTGAAGCTGACCGGCGTCGCCGATCTGACGTTTGGCAAGAAATCGCGTTTCAAGGCCGAGTTGTCCGGCCGCCAGCTCGATCTTGACAGTGTGCTCGGCGGCGGCGACGCGCGCTCGGCGCCGGGCGATGCCATTCGCAAGCTGGTGGCGTTCGGCGGCAACGCCTTCCGCCCGCCGATTCCGATACAGGTCGGCATCGGCGTCGACGAAGTCACGCTCGGTGGCGGCGCCGTGCAGAACGTGCGCGGCGACATCAGCGCCAACGGCGCCGGCTGGCGCCTGAATGATTTCGAATTCCGCGCGCCCGGCTATACGCAAGCCAAGGTGAACGGCCGGCTCACCGTCGCCGACAACGGCGCGGTTGCCTTCACCGGCCCGGCCCAGATCGTATCGAACGATCCCAACGCCTTGTCGGCCTGGCTGGAAGGGCGCGCGCCGCCGGCGCGCCAGAACCTGCGGCCGCTGTCGGTGCGCGGCGACCTCACGCTCGGCAGCGAGAAGGTCGCCTTCGAACATCTGCGCGCGACGTTCGCGCGCAAGACCATCACCGGCCGCTTCGCCTACATTTTTGCCGCCGGCAAGCAGCCATCCAAGCTCGTTGCCGCGCTCAACGCGCCCGAGCTCGATCTCGACGTTGCGCTCGGCTTCGGCCAGGCGCTGGTCAAGGGCTCGGATCTGGCGCGGCCGCGCGAGATGGCGATCACCGCCGATATTGGGCGCGCCACCATCGCCGGCATCGAAGGCCACGACGTCAGCGCGCGGATCAATGTCGACGCCGACCGCTGGCAGATCGACCGGCTGGCGGTGGCCGATCTCGGCGGCGCGTCGTTTGCGGCCGGCGGCAATGTGGTGCTGAACGGTCCGTCGCCGCAGGGCAGCCTGCATGTCGATCTCAACGCGCCCGACCCGGCGCCGGTGATGACCGTGCTGGCGCGCTTTTTCCCGGGCGCCGCCGCGGCGCTCGACCGCAGCGTGGCCGGTATGGCGCCGGCCAAGCTCACCGCGCAATTGAGCATTGCCGGCACCGCGCCCAGCATCGCCAAGCTCGGCATCGACGGCAGCCTCGGCAAGGTCAAGCTGACGCTCAACGGTGAGGGCCAGGTCGCGCCGAAGCAATGGCGTGTCGGCGACATACGCTTCGACGGCAAGCTTGCCGCCGATGACGGCAAGGCGTTGGTCGCCATGCTCGGGCTTTCCCGTTACCTGACCGTGCGTGACGGTCCCGGCGCCTTGACGGTCAAGGCCGACGGTCCGGCCAGTGGACGCTTGAATGTGAGCGGCGCGCTGACCGCCAACGGACTCGACGTGAAGGCCAACGGCACCGCCGATCCCTTCGCCGACAAGCCGGCGGCGGCCTTGCGCGCGCGCGTGACGCGTGCCGATGTTGAGCCCTTGCGCGGCGAGGGCGGCGGCGAGGGCGCCTTGCCGGTGACGTTTGCCGGCCGCGTCGTGCTTGCCGGCGACACGCTCATGCTCAACGGCATCGACGCCACGATGGCCGGCACCAACGTGCGCGGCACCTTCGGGGTTTCGCTCGCGGCGCCGCACCGTCTGCAGGGCGCGCTCGAGGTCGACAGCGTGGACGGCACCGGCCTGATCGCGGCGGCGATCGGTCTGCCGGAATCGGCCGCCAAGAAAGATGCGGCCTGGACCTGGTCGGACGCGCCGTTCGGTCGCGGCGTGTTCGGCGACTATGCCGGTCAGGTGTCATTGAAGGTGCGCCGGGTGTCGCTGCTGCCGCGGCTGACCGTGCGCCAGTTCAGCGCCAGATTGCAGACCGGCAAGAACCGTATCGCGCTCGACGACATGGCCGGCGTCGTCGCCGGCGGCGCCTTCAGCGGCGCTCTGTCGTTCAAGACCGGCGACGGCGGCCTCACCACCAAGGCCAAGTTCGCGCTCGCCGATGTCGAGAGCGCCGGCCTGTTGTCGGTGGCGGCGCGGCCGCCGGTCACCGGCGCGCTCGGCGTTTCGGTCGAACTCGAAGGCAGTGGGCTCAGCCCGGTCGCCCTCGTCGGCGCCCTGCGCGGATCCGGCAAGCTGACCATGAACGACGCCGCGTTTGCCCGCCTCGATCCGCGCGTTTTCGATGCCGTGACGCGCGCGGTCGACGATGGGCTACCGGTCGAAGGCGACAAGATTTCCAACGTGGTGCGCAAGGCGCTGGAGAGCGGCCAGCTTGCGGTCAAGCACGCCGAGGGCAAGCTCGCCATCAATGCCGGCCTGGTGCGGCTCGCCGATTTCACCGCCAACAGCCCCGGCGCCGATCTATCGTTGTCGTCCACGCTCGACCTGACCGACGGCACCATGGACGCGCGGCTGGTGTTGTCGGGCTCGGAGGCGAGCGGGCGGCCCGACATCTTCATGTCGCTGAAAGGACCGGCGACGTCGCCCGTGCGCAACATCGACGTGTCGGCGCTGACCGGCTGGCTGACTTTGCGTTCGGTCGAGAATCAGGCGAAGCGGCTCAAGGCGTTGCAACAGGCGGCGCCGCCGCCCGCGCCGGCGCCGCAACCGTCAACGCCGCCGAGAACCGGAGCGGGCGCCAAGAATGACAAGAGTGAATCGCCACCGGGAGCGGCCAACGCGACGGCGGAGAGCCCGGCCAATGCGCTGAACGCCGAACCACCGAAACGCGAGCCCGCGCGGCCTCTCAAAAAGCGGGTGCCGTCACGTCCAAAACTCGACCCGCCGCCGGTCGCGAAACGCGAACCGGCACCGGTGGTTCGTCATCGCGCGGCGCCGCACCGGCAGCAGGCGCCAGCCCTGCCGGCGCCGATCAACATTCATCCGTTGCCGGCGCCAAGGGACATTCCAAGAGACATTATCGCGCCGGAGGTCTCAGTCGGCCGTTAGCGTTGAGGGCGTGGCGCGGAAGGGCGCGTCGTGCAGCGGCTCATGGCGCTCGTCGCCGAGCTGCGAACGATAGTAATCGAGCACGAACAGCCGAATCGCCGACGACAGATTGCCCTGCCGGCGATCGGTATCGATTGTGGCGACAAGGTCGGACAAGGTCATGTCGCGGCCGTTCGCGATCTCTTTGAGGCACGTCCAGAACGCGTCCTCGAGACTGACGCTGGTCTTGTGGCCCGCAATCACGATCGAGCGTTTGACAACCGGCGATTTCATCGGCCGTCTCCTTTGCCGATCCGGTGACCGTCAAGATCGCGGTTGGCTTTGGCTTCTTGTGCGGAGGCCAATTTGCGTGCGGCTTTGGGCTGGCCATGAGCGAGACGATTGGCGTTGGCGTGCGCTTCGTCCTGCTTGCGTTTGGTCTGCTTGCGGACCGTGCGCAGATTGACCAGTTCAGCCATCAATTGCCGCCCCTCGATGGTACCTGGATACAATACGGTTCAGGTCTTGATTTGTGCTCAAACATTGCCGTCAATTGTGCCAAGACCTTGGCGAGATTTGGATCGGCCAAAGTTATCCCATTTTAAGCCGTGGTCGAATGAGAGATGATGTCAAGTTACGGTAAGTTGATCGAAATAAATATGGGATTGTAGTGCGCAAATTCCACCAGTTGAAAATCACGTATGCAGTGGAACTGTAGGGTTCCGGCAAATATATATTTAGGCGACTGCGTATAGATATTTCCGCCACAAAGAATTAAACCGTTCGAAAGCCTCAAGAATAGGAAGCGTCTCGCCTGCTAAGACATGGCGGTCGTGTAGAGTATTACCGGAGCACTTTTGGCGGGTACGAATGTGGTGCCGAGGTGGGGAATTTTAGCTGGCCGCTCAAGCGGGTCCCGTCATCGTCTCCGGCCGCACCAGACGGTCGAACTCGGCGCCGGTGACGAAGCCGAGACGTACGGCTTCTTCCCGCAGCGTCGTGCCGTTGGCATGGGCGGCCTTGGCCACCTGCGCCGCCTTGTCGTAACCGATATGGGGTGACAACGCCGTCACCAGCATCAGCGAACGTTCCATCATCTCGCGAATGCGCGGCTCGTTTGCCTTTATCCCGATCACGCAATTGTCGGTAAACGAACGCGCCGCGTCGCCGAGCAGGCGGATCGATTGCAGCATGCAATGGGCCAGTACCGGCTTGTAGACGTTGAGCTCGAAATGGCCCTGGCTGCCGGCCACCGTGATCGTGGTCTGATTGCCGAAGACCTGACAGCAGACCATGGTCAGCGCCTCGGTCTGGGTCGGATTGGTCTTGCCCGGCATGATGGAGGAGCCGAGTTCATTTGAAGGGAGGATCAATTCACCGAGGCCGGAGCGCGGACCGGAACCGAGCAGGCGGATGTCATTGGCGATCTTGAAGAGCGCGGTGGCCGCGGCGTTGAGCGCGCCGTGCACGAAGACATAGGCGTCGTGACCGGCCATGTGCTCGAACTTGTTGGACGCGCTGACAAACGGCAGCTTGGTCAGTTGGGCGATACGCCTGGCGAAAGCCTTGGCAAATTTCGGATGCGTGTTGAGCCCGGTGCCGACCGCGGTGCCGCCTTGCGCCAGTGGGTACAGTTCACGCTGCGCCAGTTCGATGCGGGCCAGCGCCGATTTCACCTGCGCGGCATAGCCGGAAAATTCCTGGCCCAGCGTCAACGGCGTCGCATCCATCGTATGGGTGCGGCCGATTTTGACGATCTTGGCGAACTCTTTTTCTTTCTTGTCGAGCGCCGTGTGCAGGTGTTTGAGCGACGGCTTCAGGTGCCGCTCGATCTCGAGCGCGGCCGCGATATGCATCGCGCTCGGGAAGCTGTCGTTCGACGACTGGCTGCGGTTGACGTGATCGTTGGGATGCACCGGCGCTTTGGCGCCGAGCTTGCCGCCGAGCCGCACATTGACGGCGTTGGCGATCACCTCGTTGACGTTCATGTTGGACTGGGTGCCGGAACCGGTTTGCCAGACCACCAGCGGGAAATGATCGTCGAGCGTGCCGTCGGCGATCTCCTGCGCCACCGCGGCGATGGCGTCGGCGTGCTTCTTGTCGAGCGCACCGAGATCGCGGTTGACCTCCGCGGCGGCGCGTTTGATCAGGCCGAAGGCGTGGATGAGCGGCAACGGCATGCGCTCGCCGCCGATGCGGAAATTCTGCAGCGAGCGCTGGGTCTGCGCGCCCCACAGCCGGTCGGCCGGGATGTCGATCGGGCCGAAGCTGTCGCTTTCGCTGCGGGTCTTGCCGGCGGGTTTGCGCGTCTTGGCCATGGGGCCTCCCGGACGCGGTTACTTCTTGCGGAAACGGTCGAGGCGCACAACTTCCGCGCCGCCGTTTGCCGGCGGCTCGGCCTCCGATTCATCCGGCGCGTCGTCCGCTTGCGGCGGTGCCGCGGCTGGCGCAGGAGCGGGCGCGGCGATCGGCGCCGGCCGGCCGGCGCCCTTTTCCGAAACATTGGCGGGCGCGGGGCGTTCGCCTTCTTCCTCGCCGACCTCCTCGAACTGCAGGCCGAACTGCACCGACGGGTCGAAGAACCCTTTCACCGCCTCGAACGGCACGATGAGCTTGGTGGGCACGCCGCCGAACGACAGTCCGACCTCGAAGCCCTCGTCGGTGACCTTCAGATCCCAGAACTGGTGCTGGAGGATGATGGTCATCTGCTCCGGATACTGCGCGCGCAGCCGCTCCGGGATGATCACGCCGTCGGCGCGGGTGTCGAAGGCGATGTAGAAGTGGTGGTCCCCCGGCAGGCCGTTCTTGGCGGCGTCGATGAGCACGCTGCGCACCACGCCGCGCAGCGCCTGCTGGGTCAAGAGATCGTAGCGGATATGGTCGGACATTAAGGGCTTTCGCGGGTTCTGATTCCGGTCTTGGGACAATGCTAACGCGGGCCGCGCCGAAAGCCATCCCCGGCGCGCGGCGGATGAGCCATGCGCCTGACCCTCTAGATGGCGGGTGGAATCGGAAAAGGGAAGTGGAGGCTTCTGTTGCCAGGTGCCTCCGAACCCCGCCTAACCGCTGCTAAGACGGCTAGGGCTTGTAGGCTTGGTTAGTCAAACCGCTTACGCAGCCTGAGCAACCGGAGCATAGTTGTCGTTGGCAACTATACGATTGGCCCGATAACGGCGGAACCATGCCGAGCAAAAGCACGTCCTTTACGCCCTCGTCGATCCTATTTCGGCCCCACCGAAGCCCGTTCTCGCCGGGCTTGGGTGGAGCCGCCGGGTACTGCCCCCGGGTCCGAAAGGTTTATTACGACGCCCGTTTATCGCCATAGCCGGAGTTGCCCCCGGCACCCTGGAATATAGGGGCGAATGGTTGAGGAATAAAGACCGGGCAGGGTGCCGGCCACGGGGATTTTGGGGGCTGGCCGAGTCGGGGCGAAACGCCGCACCGGTACTGTTTCACGTGGAACAAATTCCTAACTTATCCCCGCTTGGCCAGTTATCCCCGGAAGCGGCTTATCCCCGAGATCGTCTTGATCCCCGATACGCTGCCGCCGACGATACTCTGTTATTTGACGACCCATTGCCGGGGACGCCATGACAAGCCTGCGGATCGCCACCATCGGGGCCGGCTATTTCAGCCAGTTCCACCATGACGCCTGGACGCGGATCGAGGGCGCCTCGCTCGCCGCCGTCTGCGATGCCGACCGCGGCAAGGCGGAAGCGACCGCGAAGCGGTTCGCCATTCCGCGTGTCTACACCGACGCCGCGGCGATGCTCGACGCCGAGCGGCCTGACCTGGTCGACATCGTCAGCCCGCCGCCGTCGCATCTGGCGCTGATCCGGCTGGCGGCGGCGCGCGGGATCAATGTCATCTGTCAGAAGCCGTTCTGCCAGTCTCTGGCGGAAGCGCAAACGGCGGTGGCGGAGGCCGAGAGCGCCGGCATTCAGCTTGTCGTGCACGACAATTTCCGCTTCCAGCCCTGGTACGGCGAGATCAAGCGCCGGCTCGACGGTCGCGCGCTGGGCGACGTCTATCAGGCAACGTTCCGGCTGCGGCCGGGGGACGGGCAGGGCGCGCGCGCCTATCTCGACCGGCAGCCCTATTTCCAGACCATGCAGCGCTTTCTCATTCACGAGACGGCGATCCACTTCATCGACACATTCCGGTTTCTGTTCGGCGACATCCGTAACGTTTTCGCCGATCTGCGCCGGCTCAATCCGGTCATCGCCGGAGAAGATGCCGGGCTGGTCTTGTTCGAGCATGGAAGCGGCATCCGCTCCGTGTTCGACGGCAACCGGCTGGTCGATCACGCCGCGCAGAACCGCCGGCTGACCATGGGGGAGATGCTGGTCGAAGGTTCGGCCGGCGTTATCCGGCTGGACGGCGACGGCCGCCTGTTCGCGCGCGCGCACGGTTCGAACGCGGAGGCCGAGATCCACTACGATTGGAGCCAAACCGGCTTCGGCGGCGACAGCGTGCGGCGGCTGCAACAGCACGTGGTCGAAGCGCTGGCGGCCTCCCGCCCGCCCGCCAACAGCGGCCGCGCGTACCTCGCCAATCTGGCGGTCGAGGAAGCGATCTACGCGTCCGCGCAGGAACGCGCGGTGAAGACGGTGTGAGAGGCGCGACAGCGCCGCCTTGCACGCAAAAAAGCCAATTTGGCGGGTCAGAGTCGTCCCGTGCCGATAGGCCGTGCGGCTGATAGGATCGGCGGGACCGGAGCGTGGGTCGTTTGCAATGATCGATCGTCGCCATTTGCTCACATCGTTGGCGGCCGCGGGCGCCGCCGCGGCTTTTCCACCCTTTGTGCGCGCCCAGGGCGCGCCGGTTCTCACGCGCGCCATTCCGTCGTCGGGCGAGCAGCTTCCCGTGGTCGGGCTCGGAAGCTGGCGCACGTTCAATGTCGGCAACGATCCCGAGGGACTGAGTTCGTGCACTGCGGTGATGCGGGATTTCTTCGCCGGCGGCGGCCGCATGATCAACTCCTCGCCGATGTACGGCTCGTCGCAGGACACGATCGGTTACGGCCTCAAGAAACTCGGTGCCTTCGACAAGGTGTTTTCCGCCGACAAGGTATGGACCACGTCGGGCGGCGGGCCCCAGGTCGAGGCCTCGCGCCGCAAATGGGGCATCGCGCGCTTCGATCTGTTGCAGGTTCATAACCTGCTGTCGTGGCAGGAGCATCTGCCGCTGCTCAAGGACATGAAGGCGAAGGGCCGGATCCGTTATATCGGCATCACCACCTCGCACGGCCGGCGCCACGGCGAGTTCGCGCGCGTCATGCGCGACCATCCACTCGATTTCATTCAGGTCACCTACAACGCCGTCGACCGCGAGGCCGAAAAGCGTCTGTTGCCGCTGGCGCGCGAGCGCGGGCAGGCGGTGATCGTCAATCGGCCGTTCCGCGGCGGCTCGCTCATCGATCGCGCCAAGCGCCATCCGCTGCCGGCCTGGGCGAAGGAAATCGACTGCGCGAACTGGGCGCAGATCCTGCTCAAGTTCATCGTGTCGCATCCGGCGGTGACGTGTCCCATTCCGGCGACCACGCGCGTCGACCACGTGCGCGAGAACATCGGCGCCGCCTACGGCCGGCTGCCCGACGAGGCCTTGCGCCAGCGCATCGCCGCCGCCGTCGAGGCGTTCTGATGCGGGTGTGGCTGAGTTATTCGCTGTCCGATTTCCTGCTGTTCACGCCGCACACTTATTACCGCCTGTTCGAGCTCTACAACCGTGCGATCTGGCCCGTGCACCTGGCGGCCGCGGCGCTCGGCCTCATGCTTCTGGTGCTGATGTTCTATGGCGGCGCGAGACGCGGGCGTGCGATTGCCGGCGTCCTCGCCGCCTGCTGGCTGTGGGTGGCATGGGTTTTTCTGCTCGGGCGCTATGACACGATCAACTGGATGGCGCGCTACGCCGCGGCCGCCTTCACGCTGGAAGCGATCTTGCTCATCGTTTCAGGCGTTGTCCTGAACCGTCTCAAGCCGGACACGGATCTAGTGAGCGTGGATCTTACGAATCTTGCCGGCACGGCCATCGTCATTTTTGCATTGTTCATTCAGCCCTTGTTGGCGCCGCTGGTCGGCCGCCCCTGGACTCAGATGGAGCTCTTCGGCCTTGCGCCCGATCCGACGGTCGCGGCCACCCTCGGCGCGCTCTTGAGCATGCGGCGCGCGCCTTGGCATCTCTTGGTCATTCCGCTTCTGTGGTGCGCCATCGCCGGCGCGACGTTGTGGGCGATGGATGCGGCCGACGCGTTGCTGATGCCCGCGATCGCCGTCCTGGCGATTGGGCTCCGCTTGCGGCGGGCTCCCGCATTTTGAATGTTGGTTTATAAATCTGCCTCGGCAACGAATGAATTAATTAAATTCAAGCAAGGTGAGAAAGACCGCCGCTCATTCATGTTAATGATAGTCCTAACAGCCCGGTTTCAATGGGGTGACACTGGCGTGAAAGGCTGTTCTTGTCACCGCAATAATACATTTGGACCGGAGTGAGTCCAAACGCGTCATGCGAGATCCAATATGAAAAACGCCAATGACAACCGTGCGACGCTCGCCGCAAAATCCGCCGCTCACACGCGACCGATGGTGGTCGAGGGCGAGGCGGCGGTCGAACTCTACGTCGAAGAAATCGCGCGCAACATGACTGAGCTCAACAAGCAGGCCGATCTGTTGAGCGACTTGTGCGCGGAGACGAAGAAATTGCTGCGCGACGTCGAGTGACGCTGGGCGGCAAGGCCGCCTGTGGCGGCCGGCGTGTTCGCTTACTCCCGCGTCACCACCACCACGCCATGCATGCCGGCCTCGCGGTGGCCGGGGATAAGGCAGCCGTATTCGAAGGTGCCGGCCTTGGTGAACTTCCACACCAGTTTGCCGGCGTTGAAGGGCGCCAGTGTGATGGCATTGGGATCGTGATGGCCCATGTGCGGGTTCTTCTTCATCTCGCGGGCGTGCTTCAGGTTTTGCTTCACGGTCGCCAGCACGAATTCGTGATCCTCGATGCCTTCGTTGTAGAGCTCGAAGCGGACTTGCTCGCCCTGGCGCACGGTAATGCGGGCGGGCTTGAACAGCATCTCTTTGCCGTGCTCGAACATCGTCACCTTGATGACGCGCGCCGGCTTGGCCGGATCGCCGGGCGCGCCGGCCGCGAAATGACGGCTCCCGTGCGCGGCCGCCGGCGCGGGCAGATTGGCGGTGGCCGCCAGCAGCGCGGCCGCGAAGATCATTCGCATGGTCGGTCTCCCTATTCGGTCAAGATTATCTCATGCCGGCGTCGCGCACCACGTCTGCCACATCTGCCGATATGCGACTTCGACGTTCTTGGTAAAAGCGACACGGTCGCACAGTGGCGAGGCGGCAACACGCGTGCGCAAGCTGCGGCGTAGAGCGCGCAATTGCGGTGGATCGGCGGCCAGCGCGGCGGCGCGCGCCACATAATCGTTAACCGTATCGGCAATCCAGTCGTCGGCGCCGATCCGGGTGAGCAGGCTGGCGCCGACGCGGCCGCCATGGCGCTCGCCACGGAGCGTGACCACCGGCACGCCCATCCAGAGCGCTTCGCAGGTGGTCGTGGTGCCGTTGTAGGGAAACGGGTCGAGCGCGATATCGACGCGCTCATAGAACGCGAGATGATGCGCGCTTGCCGCCGTCCAGCCGGTGAGTTCCATGCGCTCGGCCGCGATGCCGCGCTCGGCGAAGCGGGCGATGTACAGATCGCGCGTCGCCGCGTCGCTGAAGGGTTTGCCCTTGAGCAGCAGGCGCGCGTTCGGCAACCGCGTGAGCAACGCGGCCCAGGCGTCGAGCGTCGCGGCGACAGCTTGGCCGGATTGTTGAACGAGCCGAAGGTCACTGGGCCGCCGGTAAGACAAGGCGGCGGCGCCGGTTCGGGCGCGTCGCTCGCGCCGGCGTAGCAGAGGAAACCGCCAGGCAGGCGGATGAGGCGTTCGCTCGCCAGCGCGTCGGCGCCGGGCGGATCGGTTACCGCGTCGACCAAGCGATAATCGATGGCGCTGAGGCCCGTCGTGTTGGGATAGCCGAGCCAGGTCGCCTGCACCGGCGCCGGCTTGCGCGCGAAAACCTGCAGACGATTGTGCGCGGTGTGGCCGGCGCAGTCGATGAGGATGTCGATGCCGTCGGCCTGGATGCGCGCGGCGAGCGCCGCGTCACTCATGCCGACGGTGGAGACCCAACGATCGGCGAGCGTCTGCAAGCGCGCCGTTACGGCGTCGGGGCGGGCGACGTCCGCATAGCAGGTCACTTCCACCGCTGCGCGATCATGTGCCTTCAGCAACGGCTCAAGGAAATAGGCGACCGAATGCATGCGGAAGTCGGGCGAAACATAGCCGATCTTGAGCCGCCGCGTCGGTGTGCGGTCGTTGGTGTGAACCATGCGACGCGCGCTTGTCCCATGGCGCGTGTCCCAGTCGCGATGGGCGGCGAACACCTGTTCGGCGCTCACGTCGGTCTTGTAGTTCAGGCAGAACAGCCAATTGGAGCGGGTGTCGGCATTGTCGGGCGCCAAGCCGAGCGCATGACGGAATGCGGCATCGGCCTCGTCGATGCGGCCCTGGTTCATCAGCACGATGGCGAGATTGGCGTGCGCGTCGGCGTGGTCGGGCTTGAGGCCGATCGCTGCGCGAAAGGCGGCGGCCGCTTCTTCGAGCGCGCCGCGGTCCTTGAGCGCATTGCCGAGATTGTAATGCAGGCCGGGACGGTTCGGTTCGAGCGCGGTCGCCTGACGAAGCCACGTAACCGCCTCGTCGAGCCGGCCCTGCGCGCTCAGCACGTTGCTGAGGTTGGCGTGGGCTTCGACGAGCCGTGGGTTGGCGGCGATGGCGGCGCGATAGGCGGTGGCGGCCTCGTCCGGTCGCGCCGCTGCGTCGAGCACGGTGCCGAGGTTGAAATGCGCCTCGGCAAAATCAGGCTTCAGACGGATGGCCTCGCGCAGCGCCGCGGCCGCTTCCGCGTGTGCGCCTTGCGCCTGCAAAGCGACACCGAGATTGGCGTGCGCGGGCGCGAAGTCGGGTTTGGCGGCGATGATTTGCCGGTAGCCCGCCGCGGCGTGCGCCAGGCGGCCGGCCTGGTGATGCTGGACGGCGGCAACGAAGAGCGCAGCCGGGTCTTCGCCGGACGTGGAATCAGGCTCCGCATTGGCGGCCCGCAGGTCGCGGCTCATCAAATCCGCTCTCGGTTGGCAATCGGCGGCACTGGTGGGCGCGCCGATTTGTTCAATTACCTGACCTGAGTCGCGGCAACGGCGCCATGCGCCGCGTACTCCCATGCCGAGAATGCCGCCGAATTGCTTTATAAATAGCAACCGAATCGGTTTCGCGACCTGAAGGGGTAGGGATGAACCCACCGAATGCAGCCCATGCCGCCGCGCGCAGGAGCGAACCGGCGCCGGCGCTGCACCTGACGCTGCGCGACGGCGTGACCATCGCGGTGCCACCCACCTTGGCGTCGATCACGACCTACGTGCTCCTGGAGCAGGAGGCATGGTTCGAGAAGGAAATCGATTTCCTAAGAGCTTTTCTGAAACCGGGCATGACGGCGATCGATATCGGCGCCAACCTCGGGGTCTACAGCCTGCCGATGGCGCGGCTGGTCGGGCCGGACGGGCGCGTGTTCGCCTATGAGCCCGGCGGCGAAGCGTGCACGTTGCTGGAGCAGAGCCGGGACGCCAACGGGTTCGGCAACCTCGAGGTTCTGAGGCTGGCGCTGTCGGATGCCGAACGCGAGGGCCATCTCGGCTTTGCCGATTCGAGCGAGTTGCGCGCGCTTGGCGGTGACGGCGGCGGCGAACCGGTCCGCATCACCAGCCTCGATTTGGAAAACGCCGCGCGCGGCTGGCCGGCGGTCGACTTCATCAAGATCGACGCGGAAGGCGAGGAAGAGCGCATCGTCGCCGGCGCCAAGGATTTCTTCGCGCGCCATTCGCCACTGGTGATGTTCGAGATCAAGGCCGGCAA
The DNA here is from genome assembly GCA_963829785.1 of uncultured Pseudomonadota bacterium. GTDB lineage: Bacteria > Pseudomonadota > Alphaproteobacteria > Rhizobiales > Xanthobacteraceae > Pseudolabrys. The sequence continues at coordinate 22,737 of CAWHJZ010000001.1, forward strand.
CGCGGTGCACGAACGCCTGCGCCAGATCTATCCGGCGATGGGTTACAGGCTCTACCGCCAGCTTGTCGGGGCGCCTCTGCTCGTGCCCGCGGACCTGAACAAGCCGCTCGACGGCTACGAGCTCAACCTGTTCGCCGCCAAGCCCGACCGCGCGCAAGAGCTGGCGCAGCGCGGGCTGCTCGTCGAGACGATTCCCGACTGGCGGCCGGGGCCGGCCGACGTCGACCGCGCGGTTTCGTTCTGGCGGCAGCAACCGTTCGCGTCCCTGGTGACGCTGCCGGAAGGCGACGGCTTGTCGGCGGACAAGGACTATCAGAACGCGCTTGCCGGCTATGCCGTGTGGCGCGCGGCGGAGCAGCCGGCCGCGATCCGTTGTGGTGCGCTGGCGTTCGCGCTGCAGAGCGCGCGCGTTGCTTGCGCGCGCGGCGCCACCGCGGAACGCGCTTCGACCTGGGCACGGATCGCCTGGGAGTCGGGCGCGCGCAGTGAAAGCCTCACCGCGCTGCAGCGGCTCTTGCAGCTTCTGCAAGGTGTCAGGTTGCAGGAGCCGTTCTGGCCGGCGGCCGCGCGCTTTGACGACATTGCCGCCGGCGACCGGCCGTTGGAGTGGTTCATGGCCGCCGCCGCCGAGCAGCACGAGCGGACTTTCAGTTTCTCGTCGGTGTTCAGCGGCGTATCGCCCTTGCTCGACTGGCTCTGCGGCCAGCCGTTCGCGAGCGCGGAAATGGAGCGCCGGCGCGTGCTCGCGGCGGCGGGCGCGGGAACGCGGCCGCGCGTCCCCCAACGGCTGCGCGAGCCGGCGCCCGATCATTTGAATGCGGATGTCTGGCGGGCCGGGATGGTGCCCGGCACGGTGGCGTGAAAATCCCCGGCAGGATTACACGCATAGATTGAATTACTCGCGCGCTGCTGTCTTAATGTGTGGATTGTTGCTGCAACCATACTGTGCGCCGAGGAAATCACCGTAAAGCCGGTTGAGCTTGGCGGTTGTACTGTCCAGAATGCGGTCCTGTTGCGGAGAGGAGTCCGCATGGACAAAGCGTGCGAGTACGGACGGCAAGCGCTCGATTTCATCGAAATCCTGGAAGGCGTGGAAGCGGCGGATGCCGCCATGGACGCCATGGCGGACGCCTTTTCCTCGTTCGGCTTCCAGACATTGATCGTGACCGGTCTGCCCAATCCCGATCAGCGCTTCGAGCAGGTCGTGCTCGACAAACGTTGGCCGGAAGAATGGTTCAAGCTTTACACGGCCAAGCGCTACATCACCGTCGATCCGGTCGCGCGGCTATGCCGCAATTCACTCAGTCCGTTCGAATGGTCGGCCGCGCCCTTCGATCCTGAACGCGAGCCGCGCGCGCAGGAAGTGATGCAACGCGCCGCCGACTTCAAGATGAGCAACGGCTTCATCGTGCCGATCCACGGCCGCGGTTACGACGCCTGCGTTTCGCTCGGCGGCGCCCATCTCGATCTCAATGCGCGCAGCAAGCCGGCCATTCACCTCATGGCGATGTATGGCTTCGACCGGGTGCGGCGGCTGCTCGATTCCGGACGTCAGCGGCTGCATCGTCTGACGGCGCGCGAACGGGAAACGCTGGCTTGGGCCTCGCAAGGCAAGTCGGCGTGGGAGATCGGCGAGATTCTCGGCATCTCACAGCGCACCGTCGAGGAGCATCTGGCGGCGGCCGTGCGCAAACTCGGCGCCGTCAACCGCGTGCACGCCGTCGCCATCGGCATTCGCGAGCGCGTCATCGAACCGTAGCGACGACGCATTAGCCATTCGTTCCCCGTAAATTTCCCAATACCCCACGCCGCGCCGCTGCGGGAAACCTCATCTCCGTGGTCCTCACGCGGGGGTAAGTATGATTCACGTCATAACGGCCGCCAATCGCCACCTCTATGAGGCGTGTCTCGATGAGATGTTCCTGCTCCGGCATCAAATCTTCGTCGAGGAGCGCGGCTGGACCGATCTGGAACGTCCCGATGGCCGGGAGATCGACGACTACGACAATGAAGACGCGGTCTATCTGGTCGCGCTTGAAGACGAGCGCGTTGTCGGCGGCCACCGTCTCTATCCGACCATCAAGCCGAACATGATGGGCGATGTCTTTCCGCACCTTGCATCGGTGCGCGGCGTGCCCGAGGACATCGCGGTGTGGGAATGGTCGCGTTACTTCGTGATCAAGGAGCGCCGTGACGGCAAGCTCAACCTGATGCTCATGGCCGCGGTGCAGGAGCTTTGCCTCGACGAGGGCATCACCGAGGTCAGCGCGGTGATGGAAACTTGGTGGCTGCCGCGATTTCAAGACGCCGCTTTCACGGTGCGGCCGCTGGGGCTGCCGGCGCTGGTCAGCGGTGAATGGACGATGGCCGCGCTGATCGAGATCAACGAGCACACACTGGACCACGTGAAGGAGAAGGCCGGAATTCACGGCTCGGTGCTGGTGCGGCGCGGCCGGCGGCAGCCACTGGTCGATTATCGTCTTGTCGAACGCCGCAAGGTCATGGGAGCAAGATCATGAAGACCATCGGTACCGACAACAATGTCAAGAAATCGCCGCAATCGGCGCCGGAGCCGGCCAGCAAGGTGCGGGCCGTGCTGCGCGATCTCGTTGAGGTTTGCCCGCATCCCGACCGTCTGCTGGAATTGTACTACTGGAGCGCGGAACCCGAACTGCTGGAGACGTTGCACCGGTATATCGGCTTGCCGGATCAACCGCGCGAGGCTTTGCGGGCCTTTTTGACGATGGTCGCGGATTGCCCGGACAGCGTGAGTGTTCATGTAAGCCAGAACGGCGACGTTACGTTGTCATCGCCCGTGATCGCGCGGCTGATGGACAAGATGGACGCGTTGCGCACGAATACCGACCGGGTGGAGGTGCCGCACTAATTACAAGAATCCGTTGGCTTTAATATCGGGCCGGGCTATGTTGCGTTGCTACCTTTCCGTGTGATTGTGTCGTAGCGGCTCTACAGAGATGAAAAAGCGGCCCGATCCCATCGACGTGCTCGTCGGCAATAACGTGAGAATCCTGCGTCTCGAGAAAGGGTTTTCTCAATCCGATCTCGCCGAGCGGTTAGGGATTACCTTTCAACAAATCCAGAAATACGAAAAAGGTATCAACCGTATCGGCTCGAGCCGGCTCGCACGGCTCTCGCAAGTGCTGGGCGTTTCGGTGAGCCGGTTCTTCCTGGGCAGCCAAGCCGGCACGAGTGGCGATATGCCACCAGAAGCGCTCACCGGTCTGCTCACCAAACCCTATGCAATCCGAATGCTGAAGGCGCTGGCGAACGTTTCCAACAACGCGACGCGGCTATCGCTGGTCCAGCTCGCCGAGAGCGTGGCCGAGATCGATGAAGAACTGACGCGGGACCGTCTCGCGGCGAAGCGGTTGGGATAACGAGCGCCGCCGGCCGTTGCAAAATCAACGGCGCAGGACGAGAGCGCATCAGTCGGGGCACGGCCCCGTGCCGACGGGCGATTGCGGGCAAGGACGGCGCCCTGCGCTCAATCGAGCAGCCCGGCGCGGCGCATGCGGAAGGCCTCGTCCTGCGTCACCACCGTCTTGCCGATCGGCCAGAGCGAAAGCCCGGCGAGTTTGAGATGGGCCCAGGCGAAGGGCAGGCCGATGATGGTGATGGCCAGAAAGAACGCGGTCACCAGATGACCGAGCGCCAGCCACCAACCGGCCAGCACCAGCCAGACCAGATTGCCGATCAAGCCGAGCGGCCCGCTGCCCAGTCCCACATGGCCGGTATAGATCTCGCGCGGAACCACGGTGTGGCCGAACGGCACCAAGGTGTAGGTCGCGATCTCGAGCGCGGCGCGGGCCCAAGGCAGGCCAATGATGGTGATCGCCATGACCACGGCGGCGATCAGCCAGCCGGCCGCCATCCACAAACCGCCGAAGATGATCCACAACACATTCAACAACAAACTGGTCGCCGGCATGGTATTGTCCTTGGTCACGGTGACGCCGAACATCGGCCTCAATCACTATTCAACGCTAGTGGCATCGGAATGGCTACACGCTGTTTTCGCGACGGCGGTGCCGGGAACCGGTCGACGGGACGAACTCCATAACCACGGAACCCAGATTGCTGGACCGGCATTGAGGCACCATGAGGCGACATCCAATGAAAACCATGCTCCCCGTTTTTGCCGCGTTGATGCTCGTTTTCGTATCGAGCCAGGCAATCGCGCAATCGAAGGACGATCAAGAGGCCTGCGAAGGTGACGTCTATGACCTGTGCGCGGACGAGATCCCCGACGAGGACGCGATCGTGGCGTGCCTGCGCAAGAAGTGGAGCAAGGTGAGCAAGGAGTGCCGCCACGTGATGGCGAACCACGGCAAGGGCAAGAAGAAGAGTGAGCGCAAGAGCAACAGTGGACCGCTGGGGCGGAACGCTAGGGACTACTAGAGACGCCACGCTTCGAACGTTGGACGTGATTGTTCAACTCAATGGCCGTCGCAGACCGGCTGACGGCCGGCGGGTATCAATGTAATCCTCACCGGAGGCGCGGGAACGCCCTTAAGGGCGTTCCCGGAATTGAGTGCCGCCACGTGATGGCGAACCACGGCAAGAAACGAGGCGGTAAGCAGAAGAAGCAAGAGCGTGAGAGCGGCGCCGCCAGAACGGGCGCGCCGACAGGCTACTAGCTGGGCAGGCCGCCGGCGAGCGCGCCGCCGAGCAGCGTAAGGCCGAGCAGCATCACGAAGGCGGCGGCGCAGATCTCCAAGACGCGCACCACGCGTTCGGTGGTTGCCGAGCTCGCGCCGGCGACGCGCAGGGCGACGTCCTTTGCCGATACCGCCAGGACCGCCAACGACGACACCGTGATGGCGGTGCCGAGCGACATCACCAGCACCGATGCGATGCCGGCCAGCAGTAATTGCTGCGACAACGCGAACACCAGCACGATGATGGCACCCGAGCAGGGCCTGATGCCGACCGCGAGAATGGCTGCCCAGGCGCGCGACAGCGTCAGCGGTTGAGTCAAAAGGCGTGGATCGGGCGCGTGCGAATGGCCGCAGGATTCGTCATCGTGTTCATGCCGGCGCGCGTGGCCGTGCGCGTGTTGGTGTTCATGGTCGTGCCCGTGTTCATGATCATGCGCGTGATGATGATGGCCGTGGCCGGTCGCCTTCGTCCACAGCAGCCAGGCCCCGACCGCGGCGACCAGCGCATAGCTGAAAATCAAGAACCAGTCGGTCGTCTGTGTCATGCCGATCGCGGTGGCGCGCAGGACCACGGCGGCGACCAGGACCACTGCGATGGCGACCAGCCCCTGCATTAGCGCGGCGGCGAACGAGATAGCGATGCCGCGCCGCGCGGTCTGCCGCGTCGTCAGCAGATAGGAGGTGATCACCGCCTTGCCGTGGCCGGGGCCGACTGCATGGAAGATGCCGTAGAGGAGGCTGACGCCGGCCAGCAGCCAGAAGGCATGGCCGCTGTCTTTGATCTGCGCCAGCGAGCCGGTCAAAATTCGATAGAATTCGGCCTGACGCAAGGCGACCCAGGCCAGTACGCCGCCGAACGGACCAGAGAACGCCGGTCCGGTGCTGTCGGGTGTGGCGATTCCGAAAGGCGTTTGCATGGCAACCGCCGCATGGGCGCCGGCCAGCAACGTCACCGCGCCGGCCACCGGCGCGCGCAACCACTTGCGCATGTCCGCGGCGCTTACCGCGGACATGACATGTCAATCACATTGGCAAGTCCGACCGCGGCATCGCGCAACGCCGGCGGCAGATCGTGCTGGTCCGCCGGTATTTGCGACAGCCGCATCATGGTGCTGGCGCTGAGAGGTTTCGGTGGATGGTATTGCGCGGTGCAGCCGGCCGGTGCGTGGTAGAGCATGATCGGTTGTTTCTTGTCGAAGGTGAAGGCGACGAAATATTCGGGATCGTAGATTTCCAGCGTCATCTTCGGACCGGGCGCTGTCGGGACGGCAAGCGGCAATTGATAGAATAACGTGAGCAGACCATTGTACATGCGCAAAAAATACTGGTCCGGGTCCTTGAGCTTGATTTGCCGTTTGCCGATCGAGAGCCACGTGAAATAGCGGTAGAATTTCAGCGACGTGACGTTGGTCTTGGCGAGCCCGGCCAATTCGCGCTGGCTGAGCTTGCCGTCGTGATTGGTGTCGAGCCCCTGGGTGGCAAAGGCGGAAAAGGCAGGGTCGAACTGCCAGACATGGCGCACATGGGTCATGCGGCCTTGTGCGTCGAAGAGCACTTCCGCCTTGGCTTCGACAAACACGTGGGGGTGTGCGGCGGCCGCGCGCGGTGCGCCTGCCATCAGTAGGGCGATTAGCCAAACTCGGGATGTGGAGTGCAACCAACTATCCATCACCGAGGCCGGATTTCGACGTGCGGGGAAGCCGAGAAACGGCCAGAGCAAGGTGGTCAAAATGTGACGTGCGCGGGAACGCCCTTAAGGGCGTTCCCGGAATTGCAGGCGTGAACGGGCGAACGATTTATGCCGGATGAGCGCCGAACCGCGTCCGACCGAGGAAAGGCAACCGCCGCCGCTCGCCTGCCCGTGCCAAGGCAAGGCGATGATGCTGGTTCGCGTCAATCCAAAGCTCGGCGCCCTGCCGGAGTTGCGCACCTACCGCTGTGGCCAATGCGGCGCGGTCGAGACCGTCGAAGGCAAGCCGGCCGGTGTCGACAGTGAGACGGGCTGGTTAGGTCAGCCTTAGCCGGCAGTACAATGGCGTCGGAAGTCTGAGCGTGCAGCTTGCGATAGCTGCCGCTGCGTTACATCGTTCGCGCATTGAGCGCATCTATAGCGCTCAGTCTCAATGGTCGCAGGGCAATGGTTTCGGCGGCCATGTCCGCATGGCATTGGCATTCCGCGTTAAACCCCGCTAGCCGCGCCGGATCGGGCGGGATAAGTCTCGCCGCCATGGACACCCCTGCAACGACCGATTCCGGCACGCCGCCGGCGCCGGAACCAGCCATCCGTCCCTCGCTGTTCGAGCTGTTCCGCGCCTTCGTCGCCGTCTCGCTGTCCGGTTTCGGCGGCGCGTTGCCGTGGGCGCGCCGCATGATCGTCGACCGCCGCGGCTGGATGACACCGGAAGAGTTCAACGAGTCGTTCTCGTTGTCGCAATTCCTGCCGGGGCCGAACACGGTGAACTTCGCGGTGGTCTTCGGCGCCCGTTTCGGCGGCGCCGCCGGCGCCGCGCTCGCCTTCATCGGGCTGATGGGGCCGCCGCTCATCATCGTCGTCGTGCTGGCGTTTCTCTATGCGCGTTACGGCGAGCTCCAGGTCATTGGTCACACGCTGGTCGGCGTCACCACCGCCGCCGCCGGCCTGTGGATCGCCATCGTCGTCAAGATGGTGAAGCCGCTGTTCGCCAAGCGCTGGCACTGGTCGCCGCTGATCGCGTTCGTCGCCTTCTTCGGCGTCGCCATCATGCAATGGCCATTGCCCTTCGTGTTCCTCGGGCTGGCGCCGGTCAGTATTGCGCTGGCCTGGTTTCGCGGTGAGGGGGCGGCGCGATGAACCCGCTGCTCCCGTTGTTCGGCTATTTCGCGGTCTTGTCGCTGTTCGCCATCGGCGGCGCCAACGCGGCGATTCCGGAAATTCATCGCATCGCGGTCGATGTGATGCATTGGATGGACAACCGCGATTTCGCGGCCATGTTCGCCATCGCCCAAGTGTCGCCGGGGCCGAACGTCATCATCGTCACACTGATCGGCTATCATGTCGCCGGACTCGCCGGCGCCGCGGTGGCGACCGCGGCGATGGTGGGGCCGAGCTGTCTGCTGACGTTCTTCGTGTCGCGCGCCTGGGACCGATTCAGGTATGCGCGCTGGCGCATCGCCGTGCAGGCGGGCCTGGTGCCGGTGGCGCTCGGGCTGATCGCCGCCAGCGCCTATGTGCTGGTGCGCGCGGCCGACCATAACGCCGTCAGCTACCTGATCACGGCAGTGACCGCGGCGGTCGCCTATTTCACGCGGCTCAATCCGATATGGCTGTTCGCCGCCGCGGGCGCGGCAGGGGCGGCGGGGCTGGTGTGAGGCGGCGACGCGCTTCGCGATCACCGGCGGTGGCGTCGCCCTGACAGAGCGTGCCGTCTGAGCCCATTCCGCGTATTCTGCGCCTTAACGAATCGGACACGCCGGAGGCATCACCGTTGGTCTGGCAGAACACGATGCGACAGTTGGCCGACCGGCTCGTCTTGCGCGCAGGCGGTCCCGGCGTTGCCAGACAGATGGGCGCCATCCCCTACACGGTCGTGCAGGATCAGGTGGTCTTTCTGCTGATCACGTCGCGGGGATCGGGCCGCTGGATTTTCCCCAAAGGGGCTCCGATGGAGGGTCTCGAGCCCTGGGACACCGCGGCGCAAGAAGCGCTCGAAGAAGCCGGCGTCGAAGGCGAGGTGGACCGTCAACCGATCGGTTTCTACCGGACGTTCAAGACGCTTGCCCTGCGCCGCACGGTCATCGAAGTCGAGATGTATCCGCTGCGTGTGACGCGCCAGCTCGACGACTGGCCGGAAAAAGCGTACCGCCACCGTCACTGGGCGATCCTGCCGGAAGCCAAGCGTCTGTTATCCGATGCGCGGCTGGCCGAGCTGGCGGTGAAATTGAGCCAGCGCGTGCGTGCGGAAGCTCAGCCCGCGAAAGCGATCATCAGCCAATAGAGCGCCGCGGCCAACAAAGCCGCCGCCGGCACGGTAATGACCCAGGCCGCGGCGATGCCGAAAACATGCTGGCGGCGCACCAGCTTGCGCTTCTCGCGCTTCTGGAAATTGACCAGTGCCTGCTCCGGCGTTTCGTTCAGACGAGTCGGTTCGAGAAACAGGGTGCGCGGCCGCACCGCCGGATTGGGCACGCCGGTATTGGAGATGTATTCGCGCAGGTAGCCGACGCCAAACACCGCGCCGATGGCGATGTGGGTCGAGGAGACCGGCAGGCCCAGTGTCGACGCGATCAGCACGGTGATCGCGGCCGATAGCGCGACGCAGTAGGCGCGAATGGTGTCCATCTTGGTGATCTTCTGGCCGACGGTGCGGATCAGCCCGGGCCCAAACAGCGATAGCCCCAATGCGATGCCGACGGCACCGATCGCCATGACCCACATCGGCAGCGCGACTTTTCCGGTATCGGCAAGACCGGTTTGCGCCGCCGCCACGATCCCCGCCAGCGGGCCGACCGCGTTGGCGACGTCGTTGGCGCCGTGCGCGAACGAGAGCAGGCCGGTGGCGAAAATGAGCGGCAGGGTGAAAAGCCCGGCGATGTGCTTACGGCGGTTTTCCATGCCGCGGGAGCGTCGTTCGACCCAGGGACGCGCGACGATCATGCCAAAAATGAAGAACGCGGCGCCGATCAACCACACGACATAGCCCGGCGGACGCCAGATGTGTTTCAGACCTTTGGTCATCAGGTAGATGGCGAAGACGCCGCTCATGAGCGCGACCAGCACGGGCACCCAGCGCCGCGCCGCCGCGACCCGATCCTCGCGGTAGATGATCCGCCATTTGACGAAGCCGAGCAGCGCGGCGGCGATAATGCCGCCGATCAAAGGCGAGATCACCCAGCTTGCCACGACCGCACCGATGACCGGCCATTCCACCGCGCCGACGCCGGAGGCGGCAATGCCGGCGCCGACGACGCCGCCGACGATGGCGTGCGTGGTCGAAACCGGCGCGCCGAGAAAGGTGGCGAGATGAATCCACATCGCCGCCGACAGCAGCGCCGCGGTCATGACGAAGATGAACTGAAGGGCCTGGATATCCTCGCGCGGGTGCAGGAGGTTTTTCGAGACCGTATTGACGACGTCGCCACCCGCCAGCATGGCGCCCGCCATTTCACAGACCGCCGCGATGGCGAGCGCGCTGGCCATGGTCAGCGCGCGGCTGCCGACGGCGGGCCCCATGTTGTTGGCGACGTCGTTGGCGCCGATGTTGAGCGCCATATAAGCGGCGACTATGGCGGCGATGAAGACGAAGTGGCTGAGCGGTCCGCCTGTGACCGACAGGCTGGCGAGCGCGAGGGCGCCGATCAGGAAGATGACGAGCAGGCCCGGGGTCGCCAGCGAGCGCGAGCGGGCATAGGTGGCGGCCTCGATGCGGACGACTTTCTTGAGGTCCTTATCAAGCGTGCTCTTCGCCACCGGGCCCCCGCGCTTTTCGCCGATGAATGATCGTCAGCCCGTAACATTATCGTCACGAAAAAGCATGCCCGCGGGGAACTACCCTGTTGACAATGTGGGGGGAGAGGCCGGTGGAGAAAATCCCGGGGGCCGTTGAAAAGCCGTTGCCGCCCGGTTGCCGGGAGGGGCAAATTTCCCCATCTTGAGTCGCAGGAGACCCGGCCGACCCATGCGCCAATATCTCGACCTGATGGAACGCATCCTCGCCGACGGCGCGGAAAAGCACGACCGTACCGGCACCGGCACGCTGTCGGTGTTCGGCCATCAGATGCGCTTCAAGCTGTCGGACGGCTTCCCGATGCTCACCACCAAGAAGCTGCATCTGAAGTCGATCGTCTACGAATTGCTCTGGTTCCTGGCCGGCGACACCAACATCAAATACCTGAAGGATCACGGCGTCCGCATCTGGGACGAATGGGCCGACGAGCGCGGCGACCTCGGGCCCGTGTACGGCCACCAGTGGCGCTCATGGCCGGCCAAGGACGGCAAGACCATCGACCAGATCAGCCATCTGATCGACATGATCAAGCGCAACCCGGATTCGCGCCGGCTGATCGTCACCGCCTGGAATCCGGCCGACGTCGACAAGATGGCGCTGCCGCCCTGCCACTGCCTGTTCCAGTTCTACGTCGCGAACGGCAAACTGAGCTGCCAGCTCTATCAGCGCTCGGCCGACGTCTTTCTCGGCGTGCCGTTCAACATCGCGTCCTATTCGTTGCTGACTTTGATGGTGGCGCAGGTGGTAGGCTTACAGCCCGGCGATTTCGTGCACACCTTCGGCGACGCGCACCTTTATATGAATCATCTGGAACAGGCGAAGCTGCAATTGACGAGGCTGCCGCGCGCGCTGCCGACGATGACGCTGAACCCGGACGTGAAGGACATCTTCGGCTTTCGCTACGAGGATTTCACGCTTGAGCACTACGACCCGCACCCGCACATCAAGGCCGAGGTGGCGGTGTGAGCGTCGCGATCCGCGCGGCGCGCCCCGACGACAGCGCGTTGATTTTTGCGCTGGTGCGCGAGCTTGCCGACTATGAGAAGCTTTCGCATGAAGTCGACGCCACGGAAGAGATGATCGCCGCGGCGCTGTTCTGCGATGAGCCGCGACTTTATTGCGACATCGCCGAATGGGATGGCGCTGCCGGCGGGCTTCGCGGTCTGGTTTCTCAATTTCTCCACCTTCCGCGGCCGGTATGGCCTCTATCTCGAGGACCTGTTCGTGCGGCCGGCGTATCGGGGCCGTGGCCTCGGCAAGGCATTGATGGTGCGGCTGGCGCGCCGCTGCGTCGACGAAGGCTGGGCCCGTTTCGAATGGGCGGTTCTCGATTGGAACGCGCCTTCGATCGCGTTCTACAAGTCGATCGGCGCGCAAGTAATGGACGAATGGAAAATCTGCCGCCTGAGCGGGCCGGCGCTCGGCCGCTTCGCGGCCCAAGAGAATGCGTAATGGGAAGAGTCGATGAAGGTGGTCCTGGTCGCCGCGGTGGCCGAAAACGGCGTGATCGGCGCCAACGGCGGCATGCCGTGGCGGCTGAAGTCCGATCTCGCGCACTTCCGCGCGCTCACCATCAACAAGCCGGTGGTGATGGGGCGCAAAACCTGGCAGTCGATCGGCAAGCCGCTCAAGGACCGCACCAATATCGTGATCACCCGCGATCCTCATTTCGTCGCCCATGGCGCGCTGGTGGTGCCGAGTTTCGAGGCCGCGCTCGCCGCCGCGCGCAAGGACGCCGCCGCGCGCGGCGCCGACGAGATCATGGTGATCGGCGGCAGCGACATATTCCTTGCCGCCATGCCGGTTGCGGACCGGCTGGAGATCACCCATGTTCATGCCGCACCGCAAGGTGACGTCATATTCCCCGCCATCGATCCGGCGGTTTGGCGGGAAGTCTCGCGCCGGGAGCACCCGGGGGGACCGGATGACAGCGCTAAATTCAGTGTGGCGGCCTATTTAAGGCGCTGAACGGCCACGGAAACGCGGCATCTGAGCGCGTTGTAACAAGGCCATACCTCCCCTATAACCCTCCCCGAAAACAAGGCTGGCGGGTTTCGTTTACGCTGCAGCCGAGGAGATCAGCATAATGCCATGGAGCAATCAGGGCGGCGGTGGCCCTTGGGGCGGCTCGGGCGGCGGAAAAGGCCCCTGGGGCTCCGGACCGCAGCAACAGGGACCATCGAACCCCGACCTGGAGGAAATGCTGCGTCGCGGCCAGGACCGTCTGCGCCGCGTCCTGCCAGGCGGCAATATGGGCGGCAAGGGCTTCGCATTGCTGGCGGTTGCGGCTCTCGCGCTGTGGGGCGCGTCCGGGTTCTTCCGCGTCGATCCCGACGAACTCGGTGTGGTGCTGCGTTTCGGCAAGGAAGTGCGCGAGGTGCAGCCGGGCCTGAACTATCACCTGCCTTATCCGATCGAGACCGCGCTCACGCCCAAGGCGCTGCGCGTCAACAAGATCGACATCGGCATGCGCCAGGTCGACACCGGCAGTCGTGGCGGCCCGGTCGCCCGCGAGGTGCCTGAGGAAAGCCTGATGCTGACCGGCGACGAGAACATCGTCGACGTCAACTTCTCGGTTTTCTGGAAGGTCAAGCCGACCGGCGTCGGCCAGTACCTGTTCAATATCCAGCATCCCGCCGGCACGGTGAAGGCGGTGGCGGAAAGCGCCATGCGCGAAGTGATCGGCCGCTCGGACATCCAGCCGATTCTGACCGGCGCGCGGCAGGTGACCGAAACCGCCGTGCAGGACCTGATGCAGAAGACGCTCGATAGTTACGGCGCCGGCATCGTCATCACCCAGGTGCAGTTGCAGAAGGTCGATCCGCCCAAGCAGGTGATCGACGCTTTCCGCGACGTGCAGGCGGCGCGCATCGACCTCGACCGCTCGGTCAACGAGGCGCAGACCTACGCCAACCGGGTGATCCCCGAGGCGCGCGGTAACGTCGCCAAGATCACGCAGGCGGCGGAGGCCTATCGCGAGCAGACGGTGGCGGAAGCCACCGGCGAGGCCGCGCGCTTCGTCAAGATTTACGACCAGTACAAGAAGGCGCCCGGCGTCACCCGCCAGCGCATGTATCTGGAGACCATGGAGCGCATTCTCGGCAGCAGCGACAAGGTGATCATGGACACCAGCCAGGGCGGCTCCGGCGTCGTGCCTTATCTGCCGCTCAGGGAGCTGTCGCGCTCGCCGGCGCAAGAGCCGGCCCCGCGCAGCAGTACGCCGCCGCAGTCGGGCAGCTCATCCCAGATCCAGTCTGGAGGCGGACAATGAGAGTCAATGTCATCGGCGGCGTATTCGTCGTCCTCATCGTGGCCGCCCTGATCGTCGCCTACAGCGCGCTGTTCACCGTCTACCAGACCCAGCAGGCGCTGGTGGTGCGGCTCGGCAAGGTGGTGCGGGTGGTCAACGAGCCGGGCCTGCACGTCAAGATGCCGTTTGTCGACAACGTGATTTCGATCGACAAGCGCATCCTCGATCTGGAAGCGCCGACACAGGAAGTCATCGCCTCCGACCAGAAGCGGCTCGTGGTCGACGCCTTCGCGCGTTACCGCATCAAGAACCCGCTGCGCTTCTATCAAACGCTCGGTTCCAAGCAGGCGTCCGATTCGCAGCTTGAAATCCTACTCAACTCGGCGCTGCGGCGCGTGCTCGGTGAATCGAGCTTCATCGAGGTGGTGCGCGATAAGCGCGCCGGCTTGATGTCGCGCATCCAGCAATTGCTCGATCACGAAGCGGAGAGCTACGGCATCCAGGTCGTCGACGTGCGTATCCGCCGCGCCGATCTGCCGGAGCAGAACAGCCAGGCGGTGTACCGGCGCATGCAGACCGAGCGCCAGCGTGAGGCGGCCGAGTATCGCGCGCAAGGCCAGCAGCGGGGCCAGGAAATCCGCTCGCAGGCTGACCGCCAAGTGACGGTGCTGCTCGCCGACGCCAAGTCGAAGGCTGAACAGATCCGCGGCGAAGGCGACGCCAAGCGCAACGAGATCTTCGCCGCCGCCTACAACCAGGATGCGCAGTTCTTCAACTTCTACCGTTCCATGCTGGCCTACCAGAACGGCCTCAAGCACAACGACACCCGTTACGTCTTGCGGCCGGACACCAGCTTCTTCCGGTTCTTCAACGATCCCTCCGGTAAGATGCCGGTTGAGGCGACGTCCGAAGCTTCGCCGCAGCAGCCCAAGAGCGGCGCACCGTCGGCGGCGAGGCCGGAGGCCATGGCGCCTCGGGCCGAAGCGCCGGCGCAGGCGCGGTAAGCCCGAGAAAGAATCGCGGTCCGGTATGAGCGATTTCCTGGCCGCGCTCGGGCTGGTGTTCGTGATCGAGGGGCTGATCTTCGCGGCCTTTCCCGGGCACGCCAAGAAGGCGATGCTGAGCGTGCTGGAGACGCCTGACGCGTCGCTGCGCATGGTCGGCATCGCGGCCGCGGTGATCGGTCTCGTGGTGGTTTGGCTGGTACGGGTCGCCGGCCTCGGCTAAGGGGGGCCGCCGCGCGGGCCTCGCGAATCAGCCACCACCGGAATGCCGTGTCGGCGACTGCCTCGGTGCATCCGGGCCATGTGCCCGGATACCACCGGCGCCGATTCCTCTGCAAAACCAGGCCTTGCGCGCGTTCGCCGCGCCACCGATATGAGTGGCGCTGCCCTTGAATCGCCTTGAAGTCAGGCGCAATCTTGTTTTTGACCCCGTTTCCAGGAGCCAAGACGCCCATGGGCGCTTTCTTTCAGCTTACGCGTGCCGGCCGCACGGGTATGGCTTTGCTTGCCGTTGTCCTGATGCTGTCGCCGGCGTTCGTCCGGCCAGCTGCGGCGCGCGGGCCCGAGGCCGTCGCCGACGTGGCAGAACAGGTCATCGACGCCGTCGTCAACATCTCCACCAAGCAATCGGTGGACATGAGCGACCTGCCGCAACTGCCACCGGACTCGCCGCTCGGCGATCTGTTCAAGGAATTCAAGAAACGGCAGGGCGAGAACGGCGGGCCCAAGCGCCGGGTGAATTCGCTCGGCTCGGGCTTCATCATCGATCCCGCCGGCTACGTGGTGACCAATAATCACGTGATTGCGGATTCCGATGAGGTCGATGTCATTCTCAATGACGGCACCACGCTGCGCGCGCAGGTCATCGGCCGCGACACCAAGGTCGACCTTGCGCTCCTCAAGGTGAAGCCGCCGCATCCGCTCAAGGCGGTGAAGTTCGGCAATTCCGACAAGCTGCGGCTGGGCGAATGGGTGATTGCCATCGGCAATCCGTTCAGCCTTGGCGGCACCGTGACCACCGGTATCGTCTCGGCGCGCAATCGCGACATCCGGTCCGGACCTTACGACAACTATATCCAGACCGACGCCGCCATCAATCGCGGCAATTCGGGCGGGCCGCTGTTCAATCTCGATGGCGACGTGATCGGCGTCAACACCGCCATCATCTCGCCGTCGGGCGGCTCGATCGGCATCGGCTTCGCGGTGCCGTCGAACACCGTGTTGCCGGTGATCGCTCAGTTGCGTGAATTCGGCGAAGTGCGGCGCGGCTGGCTTGGCGTGAAAATTCAGCAGGTGACCGATCAGGTCGCCGACGGCCTCGGCATCAAGCCGCCGCGCGGCGCGTTGGTCGCCGGCATCGACGACAAGGGACCGGCCAAGACATCCGGTATCGAGACCGGCGATGTGATCGTCAAGTTCGACGGCCATGACGTAAAGGAGATGCGCGATCTGCCGCGCATCGTCGCCGATACGCCGGTCGGCAAGGACGTCGACGTGGTGGTGATCCGCAAAGGCAAAGAGGTCACCAAACAGGTGAAGCTCGGCCGGCTGAAAGAAGAGAAGCAGGCCGCGCTCACGCCGAAAAAGGACGATCCGCCGGAGGAAAAGCCGGCGATCAAAAAGGCGCTCGGCCTCGATCTCGCCGACCTCTCGGCCAGCATGCGCAAGAAGCACAAGATCAAGGAAGGCGTGAAAGGCGTGGTGATCACGGGCGTCAAGCCGGATTCGGAAGCTGCCGATCAGCATCTGGTGCCGGGCATGGTGATCTCGGAAGTGCAGCAGGAGCCGGTCGACAACACGGCCGACCTGGAAAAGCGCATCGCCAAGCTGCGCAAGGACGGCAAGCGAACCGTGGTTTTGCTGGTGGTCACGCCGGACGGCAACACGACCTTCGTGGCGTTGAAGTTAGAGTAAGGCTGAACGTCATTTCGAGAATTGAGATGGCCGGGGCCTGCCCCGGCCATTTTGTTGAGGACGGCGCGCCGCCCTTCTTACGCGTCCACGAACTCGTCCCGCCGATACCCCTGCGCATAAAGCAGCGCCGTAAGATCGCCGTGGTCGATGCGCGCGGCGGCGGCTTCCGCCACCTTCGGCTTGGCGTGGTAGGCGACACCGAGGCCGGCTTCCGCGATCATGGCGAGGTCGTTGGCGCCGTCGCCGGTGACCAGCGTCTCCTCAGGCTTAAGTCCATGCGCGGCGCGTAGCTCGTGCAGCGCGGCGAGCTTCAATTCACGGCCGAAGATCGGCTCGGTCACGGTGCCGGCAAGCGTTTCGCCGGCAAGCTCAAGCGTGTTGGCGCGGGTCTCGTCGAAGCCGATCATGGCGGCGACCCGGTTGGTGAACAGCGTGAAGCCGCCGGATACCAGGCAGGTGAAGGCGCCGTTGGCGCGCAGCGTGGAGACAAGCGTGCGCGCACCCGGGGTGAGCGTGATGCGCTTTTCGAAAACATCGTCGATCACCGACAGCGGGACGTCCTTGAGCAGCGCCACGCGCTCGCGCAGTGCCGGTTCGAAGGCGATCTCGCCGCGCATGGCGCGCTCGGTGATCGCCGCCACATAGGCCTTGAGGCCGGCGTAGTCGGCGAGCTCATCGATGCATTCCTGGCCGATCATGGTGGAATCCATGTCGGCGAGAAACAGCTTCTTGCGCCGCCCTTCGGCCGGTTGCACCACGACGTCGACGGGCACGGCCGCGAGAGCGCGCAGGCGCATCGCGAGTTCGCGTTGGTCAATCGGCCCATCCACGCTAAAGGGAACGTCGGTGGCATCGGGGCCGAGCCGTTGCGGCGCGCCGGCGCCCGGAAGCGCGTCATGGACGCGGCCGATCGCGGCGGTTTCGAGCGTGCCGGCGGCGATCAGGGTTGCGACGTGGGAAGTAGGAGCGGTCATTTGGTGCACGATGTTGGACGAGCCGTGCTTATTGCAGGGCCGACCGCCAGCGGCAAGTCGGCGCTGGCGGTGCAATTGGCCGAGCAACTCGGCGGCACCATCGTCAACGCTGATTCAATGCAGGTCTACCGCGACTTGGCGCTCATTACCGCGCGGCCGAGCCCCGAGGAGGAAGCGCGCGTTCCGCACCGGCTCTACGGCCATGTGGATGCGGCGGAGAATTATTCGGCCGGGCGCTGGTGCCAGGACGTGGCCGCGGTGCTGGCGGAATGCGCCGATGAGGGTCGCACACCGATCCTGGTCGGCGGCACCGGGCTTTATTTCAAGTCGCTGACGGTCGGCTTGGCGGCGGTGCCGCCGGTGCCGGCCGACATCCGCGCGGCGGTGCGCGGACGGCTGCGGAGCGAGGGCGTGCGGCCTTTGTACGCCGAATTGCTCGAGCGCGATCCGGCGACCGCTCACCGCCTGATGCCGAATGACCGCGCGCGTATCTCGCGCGCGCTTGAGGTGATGTTGGCCACTGGTCGGTCATTGGCCGACTGGCACCGTGAAGGAATGCCGCCACTGATCGACGCCGGCCGCGCGGTGAAGGTGTTCGTCACCTGCGAGCGTGGCGAGTTGGTGCGCCGCATCGAGACCCGCTTTGCCGCGATGCTCGAAGCCGGCGCGCTGGCGGAGGTGCAGGCGCTCGAAGCGCGCAAGCTCGATCCCATGCTGCCGGCGATGAAGGCCCATGGCGTGCCCTGGCTGATTCGGCATTTGCACGGCGAGATCCCGCTCGATGAGGCCGCCGCCGGCGCCGTCATGGACACCCGGCGCTATGCCAAGCGCCAGCTCACCTGGTTCCGCAACCAGATGAAGGATTGGCCCTGGGTGGAAGCCGAGGCCGCGCTGGCAGAAATCCTGCGCACCATTGGCTGAATTGCGCGCGATCTCCTGTCGGGCCGGCCATCGTTTCCCTGCATTAAAATTGGCAATCCAGAATAATAAAACAGACTAATACAATTCCGGAACTGGTTAAGCAGTCCTAAAATGATTGCACCTAACTAAGTTGATCGTGGGGGTTGGGGGAACGTTCAAGTCGCGGCGCCACCGCAATTATTTTCGGCGCGACGAACACGACCGGGTGTGCCCTCCAACAAGAAAACGAGAGCGCTCATGTCGATTCGCATTAAACTGCTTCTTTCCTTCAGCATCGTCGTGCTTCTGGCGGCTGGCGTCGCCGGGTATGGCTACCAACTCATCTCGTCGACGAGTGCGCTCGTCGGCGGGCTGCAAGACGGCCCGATGATGGCCGCCAATGCCGCCCGTTCGGCGCAGCTTGGCTTTGGGAAAGCGCAACGCATCGTCGAAAAATCCGTACTGACGGACAAGCCGGCGAGCGCCCAGGATCTCTCGGAAATCGAAGGATTCATGTCGACGCTGGCCGACAGCATGAACGACGTGAAGAAGCGGCTGGCGAACGCCAGCGGCTTCAACGACGGCATCGATTCGATCATGCCGATGGCCGAGGACTGGCACAAAGCTGCCATGGCCTATTTGAAGCCGGCTGGCGCGGATGCGTCCCAAAAGCCGTCGCCCGAGACCGTCATCGATGACGGCAATACGCTGAGCGATCAACTCGAGATGATCGCGGGAAATGCAACGACGTACGGCGCCAATTTCCGGGCGGCGGCCGACGCGACGGCCGCAAAATCGAAACGCAATCTGATGATCCTCGCCGCCGCCGCAATTCTGGTCGGCCTGGGCGCGGCCTTTTTGATCGCGGCCTCCTTCAGCCGGCCGATCCGCCACGCCATGCGGGTGTCGGAAGAGATCGCCAACGGCAACTTCGAGAATGCGATCGTGACCAAGCGCCGCGACGAACTCGGCCGGCTGCTGAAGTCGCTCGACCAGACCCGCGCCACCCTCGAGGAGGTGGAGCGCAACAAGGAGCGCGAGCGCGCCGAGCAGGTCGCGCTCCTGGAGGCCAGGGTCGAGGAAGAACGCCAGAAGATGATGGCGTCGCAGGAACAGGTGCAGGCAGAGCAGGCGCGTAGCGCCGAATTGAGAGAGCAGGCCGAAGCCGAGCGCCAAACGAAGCTTGAAGCGGAACGCCAAGCGGCGCTGGAACAGGCGCGCGGCGCCGAAGAGCTGGGCCGCTTGATCGAGACCTTGGGCGATCGCCTCGCCAGGCTATCGGGCGGCGACCTGACGGTGCGCATGCACGACGACGTGCCGGAGGCCTATCGCCAGCTCGTCAACGACTTCAACACCACCGTCGACCGTCTGGCGGACACCGTTGCCGGCATCATCGCGTCGACCAACGACGTCTCCAATGCGGCGGTCGAAATCGCCACCAGCACCACCGACCTCTCGCAGCGCACCGAGGAGCAGGCGGCCGGTCTGGAAGAAACGTCGGCCTCGCTGCAGGAGATGGCCACCAGCGTCAAGAAGAACGCCGAGAACGCGCAACGTGCCAACGAATTCGCCGCCGGCATGCGCAACGTCGCCGACAGCAGCACCACTGTTGTTGGTAACACCGTGGACGCGATGTCGAAGATCGAAGCGTCGTCGGGCGAGATCTCGGAGATCACCAACGTTATCGACGAGATCGCGCGGCAGACCAACCTCTTGGCGCTCAACGCAGCCGTGGAAGCCGCGCGCGCGGGTGACGCCGGCCGCGGCTTCGCGGTGGTCGCCACCGAAGTGCGCAGCCTGGCGCAGCGCTCGTCGGAAGCCGCCAAGAACATCAAGGAACTGATCACCAACAGCTCGGGCCAGGTCAAGGATGGGGTCGAGTTGGTCAACCAGGCGGGCGAGGCGCTCAGCAAGATCGTCGAATCGATCCGCGAGGTGTCCACCATCGTCGCCGACATCGCCACGACGACCAACGAGCAGGCGCTCGGCATCGACCACGTCAACCAGGCGCTGACGCAGCTTGATGAGGTCACGCAACAGAACTCGGCGCTGGTCGAGGAGAACGCGGCGACCGCCAAGACGCTCGAGCATCAGTCCGCCGACATGGCCCAGCGCGTGGCCTTCTTCAAGCTCGGCACCAACGCTGGTGCGGGCAGGGGCGCCGCGCCCGTGACCGAGGCGGCCTAAGGCCGTCGGCGCGGAACGGAGCGGGCGGCAGGCTGGGGCTCTCGTGTCCCGCCGCCACCCCGCCGCTTTGGACGTCAGCGGGCCCGGCCGCTTTCGACATTAAATGTGCCCGCGGAGCCCGGTTTGGGGTCGAATAGGCTACAATTTGGCCTTGACCCCGCTTCCCGGCGCTCCTATAAACCGCGCAACGAAAGATCGGTCAGGAACTATGTCGCGCAATATTATTACTCTCGTCGTAAGTGTTCGGACGCCTCCCGGGGGCCCTTGATGGGCCGACCCTGAGGAACGCGTCCGGACATGGCCCTCTTACGGGCCTTTTTTATTGGCCGGACCGCAAAGCGACACGAGCGAGCAGTAACGAGACGGGACTAACGGTAAGGACGACGACCATGACACGCGAAATGACCGGCGCCGAGATGGTGATCCAGGCGCTCGCCGACCAAGGCGTGAAGCATTTGTTCGGCTATCCCGGCGGCGCGGTGCTGCCGATTTACGACGCCATCTTTGCGCAGGACAAAGTCCGGCACATCCTGGTGC
>CAWHJZ010000002.1:0-150195 GCA_963829785.1 uncultured Pseudomonadota bacterium
ATGTGGAAGTGACGGAGGCCGCGGGCGGCTCGGGCGGCTTCGGCATGGCGGGCTATGGCGCCTCGCGCTTCGACGAGATGAACGCCTTCGGCTCGGGCTACACCACGCCCGGCTGGCAGCGCGCGCAAGGGCGGCGCGGAAAAGGCGGCTTCGACGAAGCCGGGCAGCCTTACGGCCAGACGGGCCGCCAAGGCGGCCCTGGTGCGCGCTATGTGACCGACCCGGAATTCGTCGACGACGGCGCCGAGCCGGGCGCTTCTTCTTCACCTCCCCCTGGAGGGGGGAGGTCGGCGGCCGGAGGCCGCCGGGTGGGGGTAAATCAGCGCCGCCCGCTCTGACTATCGAGGGAGAACTCGTCGCCAAATCCACCGGCGCGGAGAGCCTGTTCGGCGTGGGCGACCGCGTGTTCCACCTGAAATTCGGCAACGGCAACGTCACCGCGGTGGACGGCAACAAGCTCACCATCCGCTTCGACAAGGCGGGCGAAAAGCGCGTGGTGGACTCTTCGTCGAGCGCGTTTGAGGCCCCTCCCCGGTCATGCGCGGGCTTGACCCGCGCATCCCGCTTAGGGTCGCATGGTGCCCGCCTAAGCGAGATGGCCGGGACAAGCCCGGCCATGACGACAGAGGGGACCCGCCTTGCTGCGCAACAGCCGCGACATCAAGCGCCGCCTTGAGCAGGAAGGCTGGGTTCTCAAGCGGGTAGCCGGCTCACACCACGTCTTCCAGCACCCGGCCACCAAGCGGACCGTGGTCCTGCCCCACCCCAAGAAGGACTTGGGAATAGGCCTGGTTCGTAATATCTATAGGCAGGCGCAGTGGGAATTCGACTGAGGGCTTCCGATGCCGCACTATATCGCCATCATCGAGGACGCGGGGCCGGAAACCGCCATCGGGATTTGGTTTCCCGACCTGCCCGGCTGTTTTTCGGCCGGCGACAATGTCGATGATGCCTTCCGCAACGCCGAGGAAGCGCTGGCGCTCTTTGCCGAATCCGAGCGCGAAGAAGGCCGTTCGCTGCCCGCGCCGCGCACCTTGAGCGAACTCCGCCAGGACCCCAAGGCGGCGGAAGACATCCGCGACTATGTGGTTGCGCTCATTCCGTTGCCGGAGGGCGTGGCGCACGCGGCGGAATGAGCGCATTCGCCGGCGCGGAAAGCCAGTTCAGCGTGGGCGACCGCGTGTTTCACCTGAAATTCGGCAACGGCAACGTCACCGCGGTCGACGGCAACAAGCTCACCATCCGCTTCGACAAGGCGGGCGAAAAGCGCGTGGTGGATAGTTTTGTGGAGAGGGTGTGATACGGTTGAAAAATGCAGCCGAGCGAAACAGATCGCGGGAAACGGTGGCTTGAAAATTTCAGGCGTCGAGATCGGTCTGCGGCAACCGTCTTACTTGATAGCCTCGAGTTCGTAAGCGCGGACAAGCTGAACAACGGACTCCAACAACTGATTGGAAACCTTCCGAAGACGATTAAGGCTCCAATTGCGCTCGTGCCCGTCCGAGAGCTCGGTTCAAGACAACACTATTTTAGGTCAACGCAAAGGGACGCGACGCCGGCCCTCTTACTGCCCTCCTCCTTTCCTGGAAGCGAGGCGATAATCGCGAATATTGCAGGAGGGCTGCGTCGACAGCAGGGCAATTCAGGACCTTTTGTAGCCACTCCTAGCCTCAGAAACCTTCGACTGGCGCGCTGTAGAAGCATCCTTTTCATAGATGATTTTTCCGGGTCCGGGGACAGGATCATCAAATTCCACGAAAAATTCAGAACACATCCGACAATTCGAAGCTGGGAGTCCTACAAACTCGTCGAATACCATGTCGCCGTCTATGCGGCGACAAAGATTGCCTACGACCGACTTACTAAAAGGTTTGGCCGACAGAACATCCACATAGAGCGAATGTGCCCCACCTTCTCGAATTAGAGTTGGACAAGTGCAGAATTAGAAAACATAGAGCGAATTCTGTTCTCAATATGCATTTCATGAGCATGAGGAATACGAACTCGGGTACAAGGAATCGCGCGGGCTACTAGCCTTCGTTCATACCGCACCCAACAATCTACCGGCAATCCTGTGGCAGCATAGAGAATCTGACAATTGGCAATCATTCTTCATTGATAAGGCCGTCCCCACCGATATTCTTCCACTTTTTGAGCACCCAACTTACGAACTACGCCTGCAATCAGCCTTAACTCGTTTGGGGCAACTCCGCCTTGCTTCTGGGAGCTGGCGCGACAAGCTTCAGACGAACTCAAGAATGTCTTGCTTGTTCTTGCCGCGATTGCTCGACGCCCCAGAGACTTAGCAAGGATCGCGGAGCTTACGTTGCTGCCATACAGAGAGGTTTCCGCTATTGTCGACAACTGCAAACGCTGGGGCTTGGTCGGGTCGACAGGATTCCGGCTTACAGACGCTGGCTTTTCTGAACTCGACCACGCCAAGGGCCTTTCCATTTCAGATGAAACAGTCACCTTGAAAGGCAGCAATGAATTTTATTATCCTTCCGACCTGAGGGTGGGACGCTAACCTTCTAGCATTCGCCGGCGACCTCGGTCGTCGGCGCCCGCGCCGGGAGACTGGCAGGGCGGACGCGTCGCGTCTTGCTCGGGAAAAGCTTCGGCCAGGCGCGCCGGAGGCGAAGCCGACTTCCCTCTCGGGGTCTCAGTCGTCGCCTCCGCCTGCGTCTCGCGAGCGAGTCAAAGTAGAATGGTTCCCGTCCCACCCCACCTATATCGAACAACTGGAGCGGCCCAAGAGGCGTCCCTGAGATCGTCATCGGAAGAGCCCCAGAGCAATCGGCCAACACCAAAATCTCTTGGGTTTCCCGCAATTCTTACACTCCGACATCTAGCTCACTTGACCGGCGCAAAATACGACTACCTTCGTTCAGTCATTACACGCAATCACGCCGGTTACAGGACGTTCTCAATTCGAAAACGAAGCGGCGGCGAGCGGCTTATTGCTTGTCCCGAACCCACGCTGGCGGCGGTTCAACGGTGGATTATCGATAACGTATTGACTAACTGCACATCGCACCAAGCTAGTTGCGCCTATTCAAAGGAGATCCTCCCCCCTCAGATGCGCTCAACGGCACCTTCGGAGGCACCGATCGATCATCAAAATCGATATACGTATTTTTTCGAAAACATCAGCGAACGCCGAGTCTATTTCGTATTCAGAAGTTGCGGCTATCAGCCTCTCGTATCGTTCGAACTCGCACGCCTCTGCACAAGAGTTTCGACTGGAAAGAGCGCCCGAGAAGAAAGATGGCGCTCCGGAAGGAATCGGCACGACGCGACAATTACCACGTATCATAGCGATATTATGGGCCACTTGCCTCAGGGTGCACCATCCAGCCCCCTACTTTCTAATCTGGCAAGTAAGGATCTCGACAAAGCAATAAAAACAATCGCAGATGATCGTCGGCTACTTTACACCCGTTATTCTGACGACTTGGTGTTCTCGACCCAGGAAGATATCGGACATGCTCGGGCAGCTTCGTTGGTTCATGATCTAGAACGCGTCCTGGCGTCGTCGGGCCACAGTCTACACCGGAAGAAGACGACCATTTTGCCGCCTGGCGCGCGGAAGATCGTTTTAGGTTTATTAGTGGACGGCCAAAAGCTGAAGCTCGACTCGCGAATATAGAAAGCGCCTCTCGGATCATGTCAGAGGTGTTGAAAAATTTGGAGTACAGCATCACGCTGCCGAGCGTCACTTCGCATCGCATTGGGGTCTGATAAGACATCTATATGGGCACTTGGCGCATGCTAAAGCTGTGACCCCGAGTTCGCAGTTCCTTTAAAAAGGAAAGATACCATTCGATCATTGAAACAACAAGGGTGGCCTATTTAGCACTCGCAGCACCGCCCACCGCCGGCGCATGATCGAAACCCCGCGCGTTTAACCGCCAAACCGCCGCGTTAACCGCCCCTCCCCGCGCTCTTAATCTTAACGCCCGCGCTCTTCACCTTACTTTTTACCCACGCCGCGCGTTCGCGTTTGATCGGCGCCGCCGCCGGTGGCCTTAATCGCCTCACGCACCCGTTGATCTTTGTGAAGTCCGGGTCGTTTCGCCCGGACATTTTTTTGGGACGCGTGAGCGATGGGAAAAGCAAAATCCCGCCGCGGCGGCAGCGCCGCACCGGCCCAAGAGCCGCCGCCGCCGTCGCGCCAGCGCCGGCGCGGCAGCAACGCGCGCGCCAATCCTCCCGCGCGCGCGTTTCCAGGCGACGTGGCAACCGGTTCGCCGTCCGCAAACGCGACAAAGCAAAACAAGCCGCTGTGCATCCCACGCCTTGAACTCCGGTCCGTTCAGGTTGAACCGGCAAGTCCCGTTCGTCCCCGGACCCGGGTTCAGCCTTCGGCCGGCCCGACGCGCAGGCGCCAGCGGGGACCCAGGGCCAAAGAACTGGATTCCCGCTTCCGCGGGCATGAACGGAGAAAATGTCGGCGCCGACGCAGCGAGCGCGAAGGCGGAAAGCGGCGACCCGAAGCCAAAGAGCCGGATTCTCGCTTTCGCGGGGCTGAACGGAGAATGGATCGCCGTCAGCGGACCCATCGCGCGCCCGCGCCGCACGCGTGTCGCCGGGCCGTCGCTGCGGGTGGACACGCCGCGGCCGCCGCTGCGCACTCTCTTGCTGCGCATGCGGCGCCACGGCAAGCTCGCCTGGCACCGCGGCCGCGCGCGCTTCCACGCGGCGCAACGCGATCTCCGTTTGCGCATGCGCGCGAGCGCCGCGCGCACCGTTGCCGCTATCCTCGCGCGTCTCGACGCGTGGATCTGGCAGCCGGTGACGTGGCCGTTCCGGCCGGCGCAACGCGAGATGCTCGCCCGCACCGTGGCGGCGCTGTCGGTGGCGATCGTCGCGCTCGGCTGGATCGCCGCTTACAACACCCTGGCGCCGGCGCGCGCGGCGCGCCCGCCGGCCTCGTTGCAACCCCCGGCGCCGCCGAAACCGTTTGCCGAGCGTGTCGTCTCGCGCGCGCTTCCCCAGGTCGACCTGCCGGTCGTCGCGGTGCCGTTGCCCGTCCCGGCGCCGAACCGGCGCTAGGTGCCAGGACAGTTTGCTTGGAAATCGCTGCACGCACTCTTCCCCTCTCCCCTTGTGGGAGAGGGTGGATCGCCGGAGCGAAGCGACGGCGAGCCGGGTGAGGGGTCGGAGTTAGATTGAGGCGCTGACCCCTCACCCGCCCTCGCTCGGCTTCGCCTCCGCTCGGGCACCCTCTCCCACAAGGGGAGAGGGGAAAGAGAGTTCGCTGCGCTGTTTTCGTTCATGTTTGAAGCGCTCTAGGCACATGCCCTCGCCCGCCGCGGCGGCAAGGCCTATGCTCGCGCCCATGCGGGTCATCCTCATCGCCGCCGCGATCGGGTTTGCGCTTGTCCTGCCGGCGCAGGCGCTCGATCTCAACGCCTATCGCCGCGCCCACAAGCGGCCGCCGCTCCAATACAGCAGCGAGCTGGCGGCGGCGGCGCAATGGCACGCCGAGGATCTGGCGCGCCGCAACCGGCTCGACCACAAGGGCTTCCGCGAGCGCATGCGCGTCATCTCCTCCACCGCCGCCGAGAATGTTTTGGTTGGGTGTGAGACGGAGGATTGCGCCATCCGCCATTGGGCGCGCTCGGGCCATCACCGGCGCAACATGCTGATGAAGGGCGTGAGCCGTTACGGCCTCGCCTCGGCGCGCTCGGACAAGGGCCGGATGTATTGGGTGCTGGAGCTGGGGAATTAGCCCGCGACGGCACGGCATCGCCCGCACGCCACCGGGGGTATGATCCAAGGGCCGGGCGTTTATAATGCTTTCGGGGGGACGCGTTCGACCGGGAGTTTGCCGTGCGACATCTAACCGCCCTGCTCGTCGTGAGCGGGACCCTTGTCCTTTGCGGTCCGGCCTTGGCCAGGAACATCCATCTCAAGAAACTGAACGCCGCGGATCTCAAGCAGGCCTGCGAGAAGGCCGGCGGCCGCTTCTCGGAAGGCCCGAAACGATACGGCTGTGGCACGGACTGTCACGGCGGCCCCGGCACCGATTGCATCGTGACCTGCGAGCCCGGCCGCCGCTGCGTCGCCCAGGTGATGGGCGGCCGGCGGGCGCGCACCGTCGAGCAGGCCTTGCAGGCGCGGGCCCGCCATTGACCGGCGCGCCGCGCAAAGCCGCTCGCGCTCAGGCGATCCGCAGGCTCTTCTTCTTTTCCACCTCGAACGTGGCCTCCTTGCCGCAGTCGAGGCACTTGTAGGCGTGGCGCATGAGCGCCGGCTGGCCGATGACCGGGTCGGCTTCGGTGATGCACATGGTGCCGCCGCAGGTGCAAGCGACATAGGCATCGGTACGCGTCGGGATCGTGGGATGCATGGCAATGCCCTAGCAGCCGCCGCATAGGGGCGCCAGCCCCATGACGTCAAAGACGGCAGCGCCGCCGCCGGCTATTTGTTGAGCAGGCTCGCGCAGGCCTCGGCCACGTTGCGGTTGGGCTCGGCGCCGCCGGGGAAGGTCGCCCAGCCGCCCTTGATGATGAAGCTATCCCGCTCCCAGGTGTCGACCTTCTTCAGCGCCACCAGCTTGGCCTTGGCTTCGCCGGCGCTCTGGAAATTGTCGGCGCAGATCGGCGCCAGCGCCGCCACCACCGC
This sequence comes from uncultured Pseudomonadota bacterium, assembly GCA_963829785.1. Classification (GTDB taxonomy): domain Bacteria; phylum Pseudomonadota; class Alphaproteobacteria; order Rhizobiales; family Xanthobacteraceae; genus Pseudolabrys. The sequence goes on from CAWHJZ010000002.1 coordinate 6,631, forward strand.
TTGGTTGGTGCGTTCGTCCGCCATCTTCTGCGCGGTGCCGCCGAGCATCCAGCCGCCCCAGCCGAAGCCGATCACCGCGGTGAGGATGGCGCCGGCGGCGGCGCCCTGTGCCAGACGCGCCGGTGAATCGCCTTGCAGGAAGGTGGGAAGTTGCATGGGTTTTCCTTTCGTCCGGCGCGCGGGCGCCGGAGCGAGGACAACGGAAACCCGGTTGGGCTCCGGTCGCAATCGGATCGTCAAGTTGGCGTGAGGGCCCGGCCGCTTTGCGCTGGCGTTTCGGTCGCGCCCACCGTGCGCGCTTTTCGCCACAATGTCGATGCGGCATGGCCGCCTTTTGGTGCGCGAAAGGTCACGCCACCGGGGCCTCGAACGGAAGGCGCCGCGAATACCTCCTATGAAATGACCCCGAGCCGCAACAAACGGCGCGCCCGCGTGTTAGCATCCCGGGGTTGGGCCGGAAGGAGTTTGTCATGCGTCGTCGCCGCCTCATCGCACCATTTGTCGCCGGTCTGCTGGCGCTGCCGTTTTGCGCGCTGCCGGCCGCGGCCAAGCTGCTCATCCAGATCGACAAGGCGGCGCAGCAGATGACCGTCTCCGAGGACGGCGAATTGCTCTACCGCTGGCCGGTGTCGACCGGCATCGCGCGCTACGACACGCCGGCCGGCAGCTACAAGCCGTTCCGCATGGAGAAGGACCACCACAGCGACGAGTGGGACGACGCGCCCATGCCCTATTCGATCTTCTTCACCATGAAGGGCCACGCCATTCACGGCACCACCCACAAGAGCATCGGGCGGCCGGCCTCGCACGGCTGCGTGCGGCTGTCGGTGAAGAACGCCGCCACGCTCTGGAAACTGGTGAAGAAGGAAAAGATGGCGAACACGCAAGTCGTGCTGTTCGGCCGTCTGCCGAACGCCGCGCCGGTGGTGGCGGGCGGCGAGCGCGCGCGCGACGTCGCGGCCGCGCCGACCTATCAGCGGCGCTGGTCGAACGGCCCGGTCTATTACCAGGACAATAGTGGCCGCACTTATTACGACGACCGGCCGCCGCCCCCGCCGGCCGATGTGCCGCCGCCACCTTACGGCCGCGACGACGGCGGCCCGCTGCCGTTTCCGTTCTTCCTGTTCGGGCGGTAGCGCATGATGCACCTAGGTTGGACAAGTTGGTGCCTGACTCATTTGCGCTCGTCCCCGCGCAAGCGGGGACCCAGCGCTGGATTCTCGCTTGCGCGGGAATGAACGGAGCAAGCGGCGCTTCAGTCTGATTCCATCACGCGCTAGCCGTGATGGCTCACCCCGAGCGCCTCTTCCCCGCGCTCCAGGATCAGCGGCACGATCAGGTCTTCCTCGTCGTCGAGATGACGCACCAGCCCGGCGAGCAACTTGCCGCTCGCCGCCGCGTAGTCGTCGCCGCACCGGCGCAGCGTGTCGGCGTCGCCCTGCAGCGCGCGCAGCATGGCGTTGGCGGCGTCCGCGGTCGCGGCCATGTCGGCGTGGATGGCGTGGTGGTCGGCCTCCAGCACGTCGAAGCCGCGCGCCAGCCGGTCGTCGGCCGCGCGCAGGCGCGGGAAGTGGTGGTAGTCCTCGATCTGGTGGTGGAGGTTGAGCTGCTCCAATAAGAATTGAAGCCGCGGCACGAACACCCGTGGGAATTCGGCCGGCGTCAGATCGCCGGCGCGGAAGCGGCCGGCGATCTGCTCGATCATCCCGGACAGTTCGCGGAACATGGCGTGGCGCGACAGCCAGAAGGGCACCCATTCGCCGAGATTGGCGTGGCCGTCCCACTGCTCGCGCGGATAGCGGGCGATCAGCACGCGCAGGTCCTCCGGCCAGCCGCTGCGGCGGGCCAGGTCAAGGGCCTCGGTGTCGGCTTGGGTCGGAGGCTCGATCATGACGGCCTCTATAACCGTCCTACCAACGATCACCAACCCTCCGGGAACCGGGAATAAAGCGACAAGAATCGCGGACCGGGCTAACAATGCCCCATGCACACCGTGGTCGCCCGCTTCGCCACCGACGAGAAAACCGCGCGCGCGCTCGCCGGCGCCCTCGACGAGACGCTCGATCCCGAGGACACCGTCTGCGCCGCCTTCGAGGACGACGACGGCCGCTGGCAGCTCGCGGTCTACTTCCGCTTGCCGCCGGACGATGCGGCGGTGCGCGCGCTGGTGCGCATGGCGGCCGGCGACGATGCTGCTGCCGCGCTCACCTTCGAACCCCTGGCCGAGACCGACTGGGTGGCGCAAAGCCTCGCCGGTCTGGCGCCGGTGCGCGCCGGCCGTTTCGTGGTGCACGGCGCACATGACCGGGCGGCCGTGCCGGCGAATGCGTTGGGGATCGAAATTGAGGCCGCGCTCGCTTTCGGCACCGGCCATCACGGCACCACGCGCGGCTGTCTGCTGGCGCTCGACGACCTGGCGAAGCGGCGGCGGTTCAAGAACGTGCTCGACATCGGCACCGGCTCCGGCGTGCTGGCGATCGCGGCGGCCAAGCGCCTGCGCGTGCCGGTCACGGCCAGCGACATCGACCGGCTCGCGGTCGACGCCGCCCGCGGCAATGCCCGGCTCAACGGCGTTGCGCCTTACATCACCACCGTGCACGCCGCCGGCGCCCATGCTCGCGCGCTGACGAAGCATGCGCCTTACGACCTGATCTTCGCCAATATCCTGCTCGGCCCCCTCACCCGGCTGGCGGTGCCGATCCGCCGCCTCGCCGGCCCCCGAGCCCGCATCGTGCTCTCCGGCCTGCTGCCCGCGCACGCCAACGCGGCGGTGACCATCTACCGCGCCCAGGGCCTGGTGCTGGAGCACCGCATCCAACTCGAGGGGTGGATGACATTGGTTCTCCGCCGCGGCCGCTAAGCCCGGCCATGGGCCGACCGCAGCCCTGCCACCGGCCGCCGCATGGTTTAGGAATTAATAAGGAAATTTGGTCAATCTACGCGGAAAGAATGGCCAATTGGCCACCATAACCACCCCTCGGCCGGCCAGAACGGCACGATCAGGTACCCCAAAACGTTGTTCCGGCCATGGGTTCTTCGCAAATGCTCATCCGCGATCTGCACGAGAAGATTGGCGACATCGCGCCCGATCAACGCGCGCTGGCGTTGCGCCATCTGACCGATCTCTATCTGGTCGGCGCCGAGCAATTTTCCGCCGATGACATCGCGCTGATCGACGACATGTTCGTCCGGCTGCTGGAAACGATCGACGAAGCCGCCCGCGCCCTGCTGGCAAGCCGCCTCGCCCCGGTCGCCAAGGCGCCGCCGAAAGCACTGCACCGGCTCGCCTGCGACGACATGATCGATGTCGCTTCCGCCGTGCTCACGCAATCGGAAGCCTTGGGCGACGCCACCCTGATCGAATGTGCGGTGACCAAGACCCAGGACCACATGCTCGCCATCGCGCAGCGCAAGACGCTGTCCGAGTCGGTGACGGACGTGCTGGTCAAGCGCGGCGACCGCGACGTGGTCCTCTGTACGGCAATGAACGCCGGCGCGCGGTTTTCCAGGAACAGCTTCGCCATCTTGGTCAAGCGCGCGCAGGGCGACGATGCGCTCACCGGATGCGTCGGCCGGCGGCCGGATCTGCCGACGGCGCTGTTCCAGAAGCTGCTCGAAGCCGCCTCCAGCACGGTGCGCGCCGCGCTGCAAGCCGAGCGCGGTCATACCGCACACGACATCGATCACGCCGTCGATAAGGTAGTCGCCGATATCCGCAGCGAAACGGCGACGCAGACGCAGGCTCAAGCGGCGGCGCGCGTGCTCGTCCACTCGCTGAACCGGGCGGGCAAGCTCAACAGCGCCAGGCTCGAACTGTTCGCCAAAATCGGCAACACCGAAGAACTCATCGCTGCGCTCGCGCTGATGGCGCACATGCCGGAGGACGCCGTCGCGGACATCCTCAACAATAAGGACCGCCAGCCGCTGTTCGCGCTGGCGAAAACGATCAGGCTTCCGTGGGAAACGATCCGGATCATCGTCGAGTCGACTGAAGCCGACGGCGCCTCCGGAGAAAACCGCCTAGAGGAATACCGGAACGCGTTCGAACGATGACGGTAGCCTGCGGCGCTCGCGTGCCAGGCAAGAAAGCGCGCACGCCGCACAATCGACCAGAGATCCTCCCAAATAAGAAACCGCCCGGGCCGGAGAGACCCGTGGCGGCTTCGTCGTCAGGCAATCGTGCGGCTCAGCGGCCGAAAAACGGTTACTTGCCGTTCTTGGCCGCGCCCAGGTAGTGCCGGCGCAGGTCCTCGGGCAGGTAGCCGAGGTACATCTCGACCTGGCGGGCGGCCTGCCGCGTGCGCGCTTCGATGATGTAGTCCAGAATACGGGCAAACAGACCCTTCTTGCGCGGCTTGGCGCCGGTTTCGGCGGTGGGGGCATAGCCCCCGTGATAGGTAACGGCACTCATCTCGAATTCTCCTTTTCGCGTTCAGCCGGCTCAGCGGACGCCCGGCCCGAATCGCGCCCTGCCTGTTGCACTGCACATAAGATATATTGCACGTGCGAAGAACCCATGACACCGCATGCAAGCTGCCTGATTTCAGCATGATGCCGTTAACTTGCCGGTAAGGTCTGGGGCAGCGCCGGGCTATCGTTATTGCGTTGCACAAACGGCTGCCACCACGCTGTTTTGTTGCGGGGCGCGGGCGCCGCGAGCAGCAAAATTCGCCGCGGCTTGCGCGCCTGGCCCCAGCCGGTGGCTGCCAAGCGATTGCCGCATGCCTGCGTTGCCCACAGCCCCGATCCGGTTAGAGTGCGGCCCCATGTTCGAAGCCCATTTCCAGACTTTTGACGACGCCAGCGAACGCGCCGAGAGCGCCGGCCGGGTGGCGGCCCTACGCCAGGAACTCGCCCGCCGCGGGCTCGACGGCTTGGCATTGCCACGCGCGGACCGGCAGCAAAATGAATACCTGCCGGCGAGCGAGGAACGGCTGGCCTGGCTCACCGGCTTCACCGGCTCGGCCGGGGCGGCCATCGTGCTGACGAACCGCGCCGCGATCTTCGTCGATGGGCGCTACACGGTGCAGGCGGACGCCCAGGTCGACCGTGCGATCTTTGCCATCGAGCATCTGGTGGAAAGTCCGCCGGACCAGTGGCTGGAGACGAACCTGAGTGCGGGCGCCAAAATCGGCTACGATCCCTGGCTGCACACCAGCGAAGGCGCCGAACGCTTGCGCAAGGCCTGCGCCACCATCAACGCGGAACTGGTGGCCCTTCCCGACAATCCGATCGACGCGTTGTGGAGCGACCGCCCGGCGCCGCCTTCCGCGCCGGTCAAGCTGCACGACATCAAGTTCGCCGGCGAAAGCGCCGCCGAAAAATTGCGCCGCATCCAAGCCGAGATCGGCAAGTTGCGCGCCGACCTGCTGGTGGTGTCGGATCCGCAGAACGTCGCCTGGATGTTCAACATCCGCGGCGGCGACATCGCGCATACGCCGCTGACCCTTGCGTTTGCATGTGTGCCGCGCGAAGGCAGGCCGGCGCTCTATATCGAAGCGGCGAAGCTCGACAACACGGTGCGCGCGGCGCTCGAGGACATCGCGAGCTTGCGCACGCCCGACGATCTCGCGCGCGATCTGGCGCAAACGAGCGGCAAGACCGTGCGGCTGGATCGGGCGAGCGCGGCCGACGCGCTGACGCGGCTGGTGTCGGAGCACGGCGGCAAGCCGGCGCGCGGGTCCGATCCCATCACGCTCATGAAGGCGGTCAAGAATCACGCCGAGATCGTGGGCAGCCGCGAAGCACACAAGCGCGACGGCGCGGCGGTCACGCGCTTCCTCGCCTGGTTCGCGCGCGAGGCGCCGACCGGCAAGCTCACCGAAATCGACGCGGTGGCGGCGCTGGAGAGCTTCCGCCGCGACACGGGCCTGCTCAAGGACGTGTCGTTTCCGACCATCGCCGGCGCCGGCCCGAACGGGGCGATCGTGCATTATCGCGTCACGCACGAGAGCAACCGCAAGATCGGCATGAACGAATTGTTCCTGATCGATTCCGGCGCGCAATACGAGGACGGCACCACCGACGTCACCCGCACCATCGCAGTGGGCGACCCGACCGACGAGATGCGCGACCGCTTCACCCGCGTGCTCAAGGGCCATATCGCCATCGCCACCGCAGAGTTTCCCGAGAATACCAGCGGCGCCCAGCTCGATCCGCTGGCGCGCATCTCGCTGTGGCAGGCCGGGCTCGACTTCGACCACGGCACCGGCCACGGCGTCGGCAGCTATCTGTCGGTGCACGAGGGCCCGGCGCGCATCTCCAAGCTCGGCCACGTGGCCTTGCGCCGCGGCATGATCCTGTCGAACGAGCCGGGCTACTACAAGACCGCGGCCTACGGCATCCGCACCGAGAACCTGGTGCTGGTGATCGCGGCGCCCGAGCCGCAAGGCGGCGAAAAGCCGCTCAACGCCTTCGAGACGCTGACGCTGGCGCCGATCGACCGCACGCTGATCGACACCCGCATGCTGACCTCGAAGGAGCGGCACTGGCTCGACAGCTACCACGGCCGCGTGCAAGAGGAGATCGGCCCGCTGGTCGACAAGGAAACGCGCGCCTGGCTGGAGCAGGCGACCAGGCCGGTGTAGGAGGATACGCCGCACCGATCGCGGCCATCGCCCGGGACATTCGTGCACGACGTTAATACCAAGACGCAGCCGGTGGCGGCCCCCAACTGGCGGCTGCTGACGCTGTTGATCGCGATGACGGCCATCGGGCCGGCCACGCTCAACATCCTGGTGCCGGCGCTGCCCGGCCTCGCCACGCGGCTTTCGACCGACGCTGGCACCGTGCAGCTTACGGTTTCGCTCTATCTCCTGAGCCTGGCCAGCGCGCAGCTTCTTCTCGGGCCCTTGTCGGACCGCTTCGGACGGCGGCCGGTGGCGCTGGCGGGGCTGAGCCTGAACGTGCTGGCCTCGCTCGCCGCCTTCGCGGCAACTTCGATCGAGGCGCTGATCGTCACCCGCATCGTGCAGGCGGTCGGCGCCGCCGCCGGCATTGTCATGGGCCGCGCCATGATCCGCGATCTCTACGAGCGCGACCGCGCCGCCGCCATGATCGGGCTGGTCACCACCGCGGTGGTGATCGCGCCCATGGTCTCACCGCTGATCGGCGGCATCCTCGACACCACGTTCGGCTGGGAATCGATTTTCCTGTTCATCGCGGTGATGGCCGGCACGGTGCTGATATGGGCGGTGCCGGTGCTGCCGGAGACGCGGGCCGTAGACGTGGCGGCGGCGCCCACAAAGCTGTGGCAGGAATGGCGCGCGCTGCTCACGAGCGCGAAATTCCACGGCTATGTGCTGGCCGGCGCGCTCGGCTCAATGCCGTTCTTCACCTTCCTCGGCGGCGGTCCTTACGCGGTCGTCGACATCATGGGCCGCACCTCGGCCGAATACGGCCTGTGGTTCGCGCTGACGTCGCTCGGCTACATGAGCGGCAACTTCACCGCCTCGCGGCTGTCGCAGCGCTGGGGCGTCGACGCCATGATCACGGCCGGCGTGGTGGCCGAGCTGGTCGGCGTCGGCCTGACGGTGACGCTCATCGCCACCGTGCCGGAGGCCGGCCCGGTGACCATCTTCGTGCCGCAGCTCGTGATCTCCTACGGCAACGGCGTGCTGCTGCCGAACGCCATCGCCGGCGCGGTGAGTGTGCGCCCGCACGCGGCCGGCAGCGCCGCCGGCCTCACCGGTTTTGCGCAGATGGCGCTGGGCGCAGCTTCGACGCAAGGCGTCGCGCTGGCGCTCACGGGCGCGGCGACGGCGATGCCGATGGCGTGGATGATGACGGCCGAGGTGGTGGCGACGGGATTGGCGTTCTGGGTGTTGGCGCGGCGGTGAAGCTGATGATGGGGCTAATGATGAAACCGTGCGCCGTATCCCGCTATGTCCGCGCTTCTACACTGAGGCGATCTTCACCGAAGTGATCCGGATTTCGGCTAAGGGCCAAAAGCGGAATTGCCGATGAAAACCGAAAGCTATTTTCGCTTGTCTCCTGCGTCGGACCCAGCCTTTGTTCCCTTCGGGGGCGCGGAATGGACGGTGACAATGTCCACCGGGGCCAGGGTCATATCGACGACGACGGGCTGGCCGATTTCAGCAGACAGAACCGTGCGGAATTCGTCGAGGCGACCCTGAAGATTCTGCATCTTGTCCCTCTGCATGAACATATCGGCGTATACATGCAGAACGCCGTTGTCATAAAAGACATTGAGGGTTTGAAACCCCTGGGCGCCCGCAATGATGTCCGGGCGGGACTTCGCCAGCTTCACAGCCAACAGGACCACTCTGTCCTTCACGTAAAGCCTGTACAGGGCCTCGTGAAGGGGACGCACCAGGAACGCCGCAACGATCGTAATGGCGCCCAGGGCCAAAAGCGCTTTCTTCCATTCTCCGTACCGCTGACAGATGAAAATCAGCATTGCGACAACAATGATCCCGACCAGGTTCGTCAGGAACAGAACAAACGCGCCGGTCGCGATATCGACCGCGCCTCCCCCGTATGAGGCATATTCGGCCAACGACATGCCGGACTCCAGCGTCGCTTTCGGTCCCACCGCCAGCCCGATGCCCGAAACCGCGAGCGGCGGAACCAGCGCAACCGCAATCGCAACGCCGGCAATCGAGCTGGCGATACTTCGGCGTGTCTGGGAAAAGGCGGCGGCGGCGCCGGCCGGAAGCGCGACGCCAAGATCGAACAGCGTCGGCGACGTGCGCGAGATAATCTCGGAGCCGGTGAGCGTCAGGCCAAACGCCATGGACATCGTGAACGCAATCAAAACGACCAGAGCCGCGCCGGTCGCCACGGTGAGGGTCGAGCGGACGATCAGCCACCGATCGAAGATCACCAACCCATAGGAGAGACTCAAGATAGGCGACATCAACGGCGCGATGATCATGGCGCCGATGATCGTCGGCGCGCTGTTGACAATGAGACCAAACGTGGCAATCGCGGCGGCGATTCCGAGCATGAAAAAGAAGCCAAACGAGGGTATCGAGGCGTGCACCATCGCCAGTGATACCTCTTCGGCGGCAACCGTTTCTTCCGGGTAAGGCGCCCACCCAGCCAGGACGTTCTTCCAAACGTGACCGATGAATTTCCATGCCCGCTTCATGACGCCCCCCGTGTCGTCTCGCCAATATTGGCCCTTATGGCTTTGGATGTTGTATTCCCGCGCGGCTCCTCAAACTGTTCCCGCTTCCGCTTTCGCCGGAGGCAGGGCGTGAATGGTAGTTTCAGAGGTTCTCGCCTGTCGACCAGGCGGCAACGTGAGCATTGCCCTCGATCGCGCGACCGAGGCACCGCTCAACTTCGGCATTTGGCCGCTGATGCCTGAACCTGGCCTTACCCGCCCACCAGCTTCAGCCACTCGTCTTCGGTCAGCACCTCGATGTCGAGCTTCTTCGCCTGCGCCAGCTTGGAGCCCGCACCCGGCCCGGCGACGACGAGATCGGTTTTCTTCGACACCGAACCGGACGCTTTGGCGCCGAGGCGTTCGGCCTGGGCCTTGGCCTCGTCGCGCGTCATCTTCTCCAAGGAACCGGTGAAAACCACCGTCTTGCCGGCGATCTTGGAATTGGTCTTCGGCTTCTCGGCGTCGAGGATGGTCACTTCCTTGGTCAGCCGCTCGACGATGTTCTTGTTGTGGCTTTCGCCGAAATAAGCGGCAATGCTGTCGATGACGGTATCGCCGATCTGATCGAGCGCATCCATCTCGGCGCGCGCTTCTTCATCGCCTTTGGCGACCTTGAGGCAGGCGTCATGGAACGCCTTCCACGAACCGTAGCCGCGCGCCAGCGCCGTCGCCGTGGTCTCGCCGACATGGCGCATGCCCAACGCATAGATGAAGCGCTCGAGCGAAATCTCGCGCCGCTCGCGGATGGCGCCGAACAGATTGCGCACCGAGGTCGCACCATACCCTTCCTCGTCCTGCAGCTTGATCTTGTCGTTGCGCGCTTCGAGCGTGAAGATGTCGGCGGGCTCCTTGACCCAGCCGTTCTCGAAGAACAGTTCCACCTGCTTTTCACCCAGGCCCTCGATGTCGAAGGCGCGGCGCGAGGCGAACAATTTCAAATGCTCGATCTTCTGGAACGGACAGGCGAATTCGCCGGTGCAGCGGGCACGCGCGCCCTCCTCGCCGGTGGCGGTGACTTCGCGCACCACCGGGGTGTGCAGGTGACAGGGGCACTTCGTCGGAAAGTGATAAGGCTTGGCGCTCTTCGGGCGCTTGTCGAGCACGACGTCGACCACCTGCGGAATGACGTCGCCGGCGCGCTGGATGATGACGGTATCGCCGATACGGATATCGCGGCCCTCGCGCAACGGCTCGCCGTCGCCGCCAATGCCCTTGATGTAGTCCTCGTTGTGGAGCGTAGCGTTCTGCACGATGACGCCGCCGACGCCGACCGGCTCCAGCTTGGCGACCGGCGTCAGCACGCCGGTGCGGCCGACCTGGATTTCGATGTCCTTGAGCACGGTGATGGCCTGCTCGGCCGGGAACTTGTGCGCGATCGCCCAGCGGGGGTTGCGCGAGACGTAGCCGAGCCGCTCCTGCCAATCCAGCCGATCGACCTTGTAGACGACGCCGTCGATGTCGTAGTCGAGCTTGGCGCGGCGCTCCTCGATCGATCGGTGGAAGGCCAGCAATTCATCGACCGTGTGGCAGGTCTTGGTGAGCGGGTTGGTGGTAAAGCCGCAATGTTCGAACCACTTGATCATGCCGCTCTGGGTGTCGGCCGGCATCTCGCTCATCTCGCCCCACGAATAGGCGAAGAAACCGAGCGGGCGCGACGCCGTGATCTTCGGGTCCTTCTGCCGCAGGGAGCCAGCGGCGGAGTTGCGCGGATTGGCGAAGATCGTGTCGCCGGCCTCCTTCTGCCGCTCGTTCAATTTCAGGAAGTCGGCCTTGGTCATGTAGACCTCGCCGCGCACTTCCGCGACCGCCGGGATGTTGCGGCCCTTGAGCTTGTGCGGCACGGCATCAAGCGTCCTGATGTTGGCGGTTACGTCCTCGCCCTCTGTGCCGTCGCCGCGGGTGGCGGCGGTGACCAGTTCGCCGTTCTCGTAGCGCAGCGACATCGACAGCCCGTCGATCTTGGGCTCCGCGGAAAACGAAATCTTCTCGTCTTCGCCAAGCTTGAGGAAGCGGCGGATGCGGGCGACGAAGTCGCGCACGTCGTCCTCGGCAAAGGCGTTGTCGAGCGACAGCATCGGCACCGCGTGGCGCACCTTGGCGAAGCCGCGCGCCGGCGCCGCGCCCACGCGCTTCGACGGCGAATCCGCACGCACCAGCTTGGGGAAGCGCGCCTCGATCGCCTTGTTGCGTTCGCGCAGGCGATCGTAGGCCGCATCGGTGAGGGTCGGCGCGTCTTCCTGGTAGTAGCGGCGATCGTTGGCACCGATTTCGAGCGCGAGCCGCATCAGCTCGGCCTTGGCCTGGGCCTCGGTCAGGTCCTCGGGCGCGATCTTGGTGGGGTCGTGCTTGGCCATGCTGCTCTTCAAAATGATGTGCGCTGCGGCGCATTGCGCCGGGCCGCAAATTACCCGAATGTCGGCATCAGAACCAAGGCCGGGTACACGGCCGCCCAAAGGGAAACATCCAGGAAACGCTCGAAACGCCCATGTTGATCCACCCGCGCGGCAAGAACCGCCCCTACCACCTCGGCCCCTTCCCGCTGGAGACGCTGACCCGCGACGCCAGCGTGGCGGAACGGGAGGCGGCGCGGCCGCCGGTGGCGGCTTCGCTAGAAACCGCACCCGAGGGGCCGCTGGCGCGGGCGGCCGCACACTACCGGGAGCTGTTCGTCAAATTCGCCGACGGCGAGCCGGCACCCAAGCCGGCCCCGGTGCCGGACGATTTTTCCCGCCGCGCGGCCGACATCAAGGGCGCGGCCTATTTCCTCGACGCGGCGCAGGTCGGCATCTGCCGGATGCCGGAAAACGGGTGGTTGGCCGGTGGCGACCATCCGGGGCATGCCTTTGCCACTGTCATCCTGGTCGAACGCCCGCGCCTGCCGGAGCCGGACAATCTGGCGCGCGAATGGATCGAGCCGGCACGCGCCGAGATCGCCGACATGCGCGCGGCCGAGATCGCGGTCTGCGTCGCCGGCCACATCCGCGCCATGGGCTTTGCCGCCCGCGCGCATTTCAGCGGACACAGTCTGGTCGACGCCGAGCGGCTGGCGGTGTTGGCCGGGCTCGCGGTGCGGACCGACGATGGCTTGCGTAACCCCTATCTCGACGACTTCTCCCTCGCGGTGGTGACGACCGAATACGAGCTCGCCACCGATGCGCCCTTGCACGAGAGCGTGCTCAACGCCCGCGGTCTCGCCTATTGGCTCGGCCTCAACGGCGCGCAGTCCGGCCGCGAGCGCAACCGGCGGAAAAAGCGCAAGACGCACCTTTCGCGCTTTCCCATGGAGACCGTAAAGCGCGTGGAACGCCCCACGACGCTCATCCTCGACGACGAGGTGCCGCAGGTGCCCAAACGCGCCGCCTTCTTCCAGCGTGCGCTGCACGGCGATCTCGGCGACAAGGCCAAGGCCGAGCGCACGCGTTTCGCCTTCAAGACGCCGCTGTCGTGGAGCCTGCTACAGGTGATCCGCTCGCTGGTGCCGTTCCAGGGCGGCAATGTGGCGCCGACCGCCGACCGCGCGCGTTACCGCAACCGACAAGCCAACGCCGACGCGATCAAGTCGCTCTCCTACGCCCTCGGCGCCGACCTCACCGGCATCTGCGAGATCCCGCGCTACGCCTGGTTCTCGCACAAGGAGGACGGAGCTGAGATCAAGCCCTATCACCGCTATGCGGTGGCGATGCTGATCGACCAGGGCTTCGACACCATGGAGGGCGCGAGCGGCGACGACTGGATTTCCGGTTCGCAGTCCATGCGCGGATACCTGCGCGGCGCGGTCGTCGCCGGCATCATGGCCGAACTGCTGCGCGAGCTCGGCTTCCCGGCGCGCTCGCAGACCAATGCCGACTCGGACGTGTTGCATATCCCGGTCATCCTGTGGGCGGGCCTGGGCGAGCTGTCGCGCATCGGCGAACTGGTGCTCAACCCCTTCGTCGGCCCACGTTTCAAGTCGGTCGTGCTGACCACCGACTTCCCGATGGAGACCGACCAGCCGATCGACTTCGGCCTGCAGACTTTCTGCTCGAACTGCCTCAAATGCGCGCGCGAATGCCCCTGCGACGCCATCCCCTTCGGCGACAAGGTGATGTTCAACGGCTACGAGATTTGGAAGCCGGACGTCGAGCGCTGCACGCGCTACCGGTTGACCAACGCCCGCGGTTCGGCCTGCGGGCGCTGCATGAAGACCTGCCCGATCAATAAGGTGGTCGACGCGGACGGCGCGGTGCTGACCCGCGTCGCAAGCTGGTTCGGCGTCAACGCGATGTTCCTGAAACCGCTGATGGTGCCATTCGCCACCTGGTTCGACGACTGGATCGGCAATGGGAAGCGCAATTTGGCGAAGAAATGGTGGCTCGACCACGAGATCGTCGACGGCGTGGTGGTGACCCCGCGCGCCACCAACGAGCGCGACATCGATCCCGAGCGCAAGGTCGATTCCGTGGCGGCGATGCAGAAGATGGCCTATTACCACGCCGACATGATGCCGCCGCCGAACGACCCCTCCCCGCACATGGTCGACCGCAAGGCGGCGCTGGCGGCGAAGAACGTGCTGGAAACGCCGGATCAGGCGCGCGCGCGACATGCGCGCGGCGGCGCGATGCCGGCGCATTATGTGCCGACGCCGGCGGTCGGCGTCGCGGCCGAAGCGAAAGCGGCCAAGAGCCCCTATGATTAACGCGGCACCTGAAGAGCCAGAATTGAACCCACCGCCGTCTCACCAACGAGCCCCATGAAAAAGATCGGCTTTCTATCCTTCGGCCATTGGACGCCCTCGCCCCAGTCGCAGACGCGATCGGGCGCCGATGCCCTCCTGCAATCGATCGAGCTCGCGGTCGCGGCCGAGGAACTCGGCGCCGACGGGGCTTATTTCCGTGTGCATCACTTCGCCCGCCAACTCGGCTCGCCCTTCCCGCTGCTCGCGGCCTGCGGCGCGCGTACCAAGACGAATCGAGCTCGGTACCGCGGTCATCGATATGCGCTACGAGAACCCGCTGTACATGGTGGAGGACGCGGGCGCCGCCGACCTCATTGCCGGTGGACGCCTGCAACTGGGCATCTCTCGTGGGTCGCCCGAGCAGGTGATCGATGGATGGCGCTACTTCGGTTACGCCCCGCCCGAGGGGATGACCGACGCCGACATGGCCCGGCGCCACACGGAGGTCTTCCTCGAAGTGCTGCGTGGCGAGGGCTTCGCGCAACCAAATCCGCGACCGATGTTCTCGAACCCTCCCGGCCTGCTGCGCCTTGAGCCGCATTCGGAAACCTTGCGCGATCGCATCTGGTGGGGCGCCGGCACCAATGCGACGGCAGAATGGGCGGCGAAGCTCGGCATGAATCTGCAGTCTTCAACGCTGAAGATCGACGAGAGCGGAAAGCCGTTCCACGTCCAGCAAGCCGAGCAGATCCGGGCCTACCGCGCGGCGTGGAAAGAGGCCGGGCACGCGCGGACGCCGCGGGTGTCGGTCTCGCGCAGCATCTTCGCCCTGGTGGACGACCGCGACCGCATGTATTTCGGCCACGACGAGAGCGAGGACCAGGTCGGCATGCTCAGCGAAAAAGAGCGCGCCATCTTCGGCCGCAGCTATGCCGCCGAGCCGGACGCGCTGATCGAGCAGCTCAAGCAGGACGAGGCCATCGCCGAGGCCGACACGCTGCTCCTGACGGTCCCCAATCAGCTCGGCGTCGACTACAACGCCCACGTCATCGAGGCGATCCTCAAACACGTCGCGCCGGGGCTGGGCTGGCGGTGACAAGGGGCGTCTAGCGTTTGATCCATCGGGACTGAAGCACTCTCCGTTCATTCCCGCGGAAGCGGGAATCCAGTTCTTTAGCCCTGGGTCCCCGCTTTCGCGGGGACGAACGGGTGTTGGCGCTTCAAGCTGAATGAATCGAACTCTAACTCGCCTGCTTCAGCAACCGCTCCGCCGCCGCGCGCGCCTCGTTGGTGATCTCGGCGCCGGCCAGCATGCGCGCGATCTCCTCGCGGCGGTGGTCGGCGGCGACTTCGGTGACGCGGGTGGCGACGCGCTTGCCCTTCGCCAGCGCGTCCTTGCTGATGACATAATGACGGCCCGCGCGGGCGGCCACCTGCGGCGCATGCGTCACCGCCAGCACCTGAACGCCGCCCGCCAGCCGGGCCAGCCGCACGCCGATGGCGTCCGCCACGGCGCCGCCGACACCGGTGTCGATCTCGTCGAACACCAAAGTCGGCGCCGAGCCGCGGTCGGCCAGCACCACCTTCAACGCCAACAGAAAGCGCGCCAGCTCGCCGCCGGAGGCGACCTTCATCAACGGCCCCGGCCGCGTGCCCGGATTGGTCTCAACCCAGAATTCGATCCGGTCGATGCCGTTCGGCCCGGCGGCGCCGGCGTCGCTATCGATCTGCGTCATGAACTTGGCGCGCTCGAGCTTGAGCGGCTTCAATTCGCCGTTCACCGCCTTGTCGAGGCCCGCCGCCGCCTTCGCCCGCGCCTTCGACAGCGCCTCCGCGGCCTTGGTGTAGGCGGCCGCGGCCGCGCGCGCGGTCTCTTCCAGCGCCTTCAGCTTCTCTTCGCCGGCATCGATCAGCGCAATGTCGTTCTGGTACTGCTCGGCCAGCGCGGCGAGATTGTCGACCGGCACGTTGTACTTGCGCCCCGCGGCGCGCAACGCGAACAGCCGTTCCTCGCCGCGTTCCAACTCATCGGGATCGTAGTCGGCCGCGCGCAGCGCCGCCTCGAGATTAGCGCGCGCATCCTCCAGCCCGTTCAGCGCGGCATCGAGCGCGCGCACCACCGGCTCGATCAGCGCGGGCGCTTGGGCTTGGCGGCGCTCCAGCCGGCGCAGCGCGCCGGCGACGGCGCTCACCGGGGATTTGTCGCCGCCGACCACGGCGTGCGCCTCGCGCAAGTCTTCCGCCACCTTCTCGACCTGCATCATCGCGGTACGCCGCTCGGCAAGCGCGGTCTCCTCGCCCGGCTGGGGCGCCAATGTGGCGAGTTCGTCGACGGCGTGGCGCAGCCAATCGGCCTCCTGCCGGGCGCGCGCGACCTGATCGCGGTGGGCTTCCGCCGCGGCTTCCGCTTCGCGCCGCGCCTCCCACAGCATCTCGACCTTGGCGGCGTCCTTTTCCAGGCCGCCGAAGGCATCGAGCAGCCGGCGATGGGTGGCGGCGTCGACCAGCGCGCGGTCGTCATGCTGGCCGTGGATCTCGACCAGCGCCGCGCCGAGCTGCCTCATCACCTGCACGCTCACCGGCTGGTCGTTGACGAAGGCGCGGGTGCGCCCGTCGGCGAACTGCACGCGGCGCAGGATCAGCTCGTCCTCGGCGGCGATGTCGTTGGCGGCCAGCAACGCGTGCGCCGGATGGTCGCCGGCGACGTCGAAGGCGGCGATCACCTGGCCTTGCTCCTGCCCTTGCCGCACCAGGGTCTGGTCGCCGCGCGCGCCCAAGGCCAGGGCAAAAGCGTCGAGCAGGATCGACTTGCCGGCGCCGGTCTCGCCGGTGAGCACGGCGAGCCCCTCGGCAAAATCGATGTCGAGCCGGTCGATCAGGACGATGTCGCGGATCGAAAGTCGGGAGAGCATGGCGCCTATCCTGGGCGTCATCATCCGCGAAAGCGGATGATCCAGTAACCACCGCGGCCGGCGATTTTCACAAGAATCGCTGACCGCCGCGGCCGCGTCCTGGATGCCCCGCTTTCACGGGGCCTGACAAGAGGGTTGTCAGGCGGCGCTCAGCCCAGGTCCACGCCAACCTTGCGGAAGGCCTTGCTGATCCAGGAACCGGTGTCTTCGTTGGGCAGCACCCCGCGTGACTTCACCAGCTTGTAGGCGCGCTTGTACCAATCGCTGTCCGGGAAATTGTGGCCGAGCACGGCGGCCGCCGTCTGCGCCTCGCGGACGATGCCGAGCGCCATGTAGGCCTCGGTCAGCCGCTCCAGCGCCTCCTCGACCTGGCGGGTGGTCTGATATTTGGTGACCACGACTTTGAAGCGATTGATGGCGCCGGTGTAATCCTTGCGGTCGAGGTAGTAGCGGCCGACTTGCATCTCCTTGCCGGCGAGCTGGTCGCGCGCGAACTGGACCTTCTCCTTGGCCTTGGCGGCGTATTGCGTGTTGGGATAGCGGCGCATGACCTCTTCCAGCGCGGCCAGCGCCCTCTCGGTCTGCGTCTGGTCGCGGGTGACGTCCGGGATCTGGTCGTAATAGGACGCCGCGATCAAATAATTGGCGTAAGCGGCGTCCGGGCTGCCGGGATGCAGGGTGATGTAGCGCTTGGCTGCGGCGACGCATTCGTCGTAGCTGCCGGCCTGGTAATTGGCGTAGGCCGACATCAGCAGCGCCTTGCGCGCCCATTCGGAATAGGGATGCTGGCGGTCGACCTCTTCGAACTTCTTCACCGCGCTGCCGCGGATTGTGCTGGTTGTTCAGCAGATAGAGGCCTTCGTTGTAGAGGCGGTCGGCGGGCTGATCGACCTCGGTCTCGTCCTTGCTGGAGAACCAGTTGGTGAAATTGAGGCCGTCCAGACTGCCGACATCGCCGAGGCCGCTGCTGCAACCGCCGAGGCTCAAGCCCAGCAGCACCAAAGCCGCCGCCGCGCACGAGGCGGCGCCGGCGCG
Organism: uncultured Pseudomonadota bacterium; assembly: GCA_963829785.1. Lineage (GTDB taxonomy): Bacteria > Pseudomonadota > Alphaproteobacteria > Rhizobiales > Xanthobacteraceae > Pseudolabrys. Next base: position 24,365 of record CAWHJZ010000002.1, read on the forward strand.
CCGGGACGTCCGCCAGCTCGGTCGCTTGCTTCAATGCACTATCGGTCGGCACGAAACCCCCTGGCACGACGCGGTACGCCGTGTACGCCGCTGACTTCGGCGGCGCCCTCTTGTTCAGGCCCCGCAAGTCGCTTCCTGTAGACCAAAAATCGCGGTCTCGCCAAGCGATTAAGCCGACATTCGGCCGGGATTAAGGCGGTTCGGTGCAGCGGAAAATCGGCGCCGGCGCGGTGGTTTCAGGACACATCCGGCCCATAGGCCGGGGCCACAAGGCCGGCCGCGACACCGGCATGACCGCGCGGGCGGCGGACCGTATCGAGCGCCTCGACCACGCGCCAGGCGCTGGTGTCGGCCATCAGCGCGGACAGCACCGCATGATTGAGCTTGTGGCCGCCGCGCACGGTACGATAGGCGGCCAGCAAAGGATGTCCGGCCAGCGCCAGATCGCCGAGCGCGTCAAGCGCCTTGTGGCGCACGAACTCGTCGGCGAAACGCAGGCCTTCGGGATTGAGCACGCGATCTTCGGTGACGACCAGCGTGTTGTCGAACGAGGCGCCGAGCGCATAGCCCGCGCTCCACAGCTTGGCCACGTCCTTCATGAAACCGAAGGTACGCGCGCGCGCGATCTCGCGACGGAAGCTATCCGGATCGACGTCGAGCGCCAGAGCCTGACGGCCGATCAGCGGATGATCGAATTCGATTTCGGCTTCGACGCGGAAGCCGTGCTCGTAGGGGCGCAATTCGCCGAAGGCCTCGCCCTTGGAAACGCGGATCGGCTTGAGCACTTCGATATAGCGGCGCGGCAAGGCGCGCGCGGTGAGGCCGGCCTGGTCGAGCGCTTCGACGAAAGGCGCCGCGCTGCCGTCCATGATCGGCACTTCCGGGCCGTCGATCTCGACCACGACGTTGTCGACGTTCAAGCCGCGGAGCGCAGCGAGCAGGTGCTCGGCGGTCGAGCACAGCGGGCCGGACGCATCGCCCAGCACGGTGGCGAATTCGGTGGCGGTCACCGCGCGCACGTCAGCGCGAATCTCGCGCTCGATGGCGCCGTCGGCGGTCACGCGCTGGAAAACGATGCCGGTATCGTCGTCGGCAGGGTGCAAGGTGAGTGTGACGGGAAGGCCAGAATGGACGCCGATCCCGGAGACGGCGACCTCTTCGCGCAACGTCGTCTGTTTGGCGCCCTTCATCAAATCCCGTCTTCCGCCGGCCCTTTAAGGCCGTACAGTCCCCTTCCCCACGTCGGGGGTCTTCAATAAGCCAGGGCCACAATTTGGTCTTCAGTGCAGAACCGTCCCTAAGCCCCCGGACGGCGTCCCCTCAACCCAAAAGTCCCTTACAGCGCTGGACGTTAGGCCAAAGGGGCCGGGTTCTCCAAGTCACGCTTTCTTACCGAGTATTACTCTTTTTTGCCGCATTCGAGCGACCTCGGCAGCCAACGAACGGGATTCAGGTTACCGGCTGGAGGGCCAAAATACCTCCCGCACCTCGGCGAGGGCCGGACCGGCACCGCCGTAAACTAAAAACATCATATAATTCAATGCACTAACGAGTACAGCCGCATGTGGCCTTGAAGCACAAACGGCCCCGACCCAGGATTGGGTCAGGGCCGTTTCGATCTCATCGGCGCCTAGTTCGCCTGCCGGCGCAGGAAGGCCGGGATGTCGAGCTGGTCGTCCTCTGGCGAATTATGCACAGGCGCGTGACGGCCATGCGGGTCGAGCCCCTGCGGGGCCGGCCGCCGCGCATATTCGGAGACCGGCTCGGCCGGACGGCCCTCGGGCTGGCGCGCGGTCGGACGCGCCTGCCGCTCGAACTGCGGCGCGGCTTGCGCCGTGCGCGGCGCCCGCGGCGCTTCGCTTTCCTCGCGCCGGCCGCCGAGGCCGACCTGAGCCAGCCGCTGCATCAGCGACAAACGCTGCTTTTCCGGATGGTTTTCCGCGGTCGTTTCGCCGCGCTGGGCGCGAATCTCGTTCTGCGCTGGTACCGGCAACTCGTCGATACGCGGCATGCGCGGCGTGCGCATCGTGCGTTCCGGCTGCGGCGGGATGAACGCCTCCGCCGGCGGCGCCTCGGCCGGCGGCGGCGCCGATTCGGCGGGCGCGGCTCGAACAGCGACGGCTTCATCGGCATCGGCCGGAGCGACACGTCGTCGATTCCCGTCGACGGCAGCAGCGCGGCGGCGACGGCGGCATGGGCCGCCGAATTCGACCGACTGCCGTCGGTTCGGCCGGCGCAGACGCGCGCTCGACACGATCGGCGAGGCGGGCATTTTCGGCGCGCATCTTGCCGGCGAGTTCCTTGAGCGCGCTTTCGGCCGGCGCCGCCTGCTCGCTTGCGGCCACTTGGGCGGGCGCCGACTGGCTAGGCGCGGCTCGGGCGGATACCGCCTGCGTGACCGGTGCCGGCTGGCGCTGCGTGCCGGTGTTGTCGATGCCGGTCGCCACCACCGATACGCGGATGATGCCTTCCAGGCTTTCGTCGAAGGTGGCGCCGACGATGATGTTGGCGTCGGGGTCGACTTCCTCGCGGATGCGGGTGGCGGCCTCGTCGACCTCGTACAAGCGTGAGGTCCTTGCCGCCGGTGATCGAGATCAGCAGGCCCTTGGCGCCCTTCATGGAGGCGTCGTCGATCAGCGGATTGGCGATGGCCGCTTCCGCGGCGGTGAGCGCGCGCTTCTCGCCGGAGGCTTCGCCGGTGCCCATCATCGCCTTGCCCATCTCGCGCATCACCGCGCGCACGTCGGCGAAGTCGAGATTGATCAGGCCTTCCTTGACCATCAGGTCGGTGATGCAGGCGACGCCCGAATAGAGCACCTGGTCGGCCATGGCGAAGGCGTCGGCGAAGGTGGTCTTCTCGTTGGCGACCCGGAACAGGTTCTGGTTCGGGATGATCAGCAGGGTGTCGACCACCTTCTGCAGCTCACCGATGCCGGCTTCGGCGAAGCGCATGCGGCGTGCGCCTTCGAAGTGGAACGGCTTGGTGACCACGCCGACGGTGAGAATGCCCGAGCTCGCGCGCGACCTTGGCGATGACCGGGGAGGCGCCGGTGCCGGTGCCGCCGCCCATGCCGGCGGTGACGAACACCATGTGCGCGCCGGACAGGTGATCGCGGATCTCGTCGATCACCTCTTCGGCGGCGGCGCGGCCGACCTCGGGCTGCGAGCCGGCGCCGAGACCCTCGGTCACCTGCGCGCCCATCTGAACGATGCGCTCGGCCTTCGACATGGTGAGCGCCTGCGCGTCGGTATTGGCGACGACGAAGTCGACGCCCTGGAGCCCGGCCGTGATCATGTTGTTGACGGCGTTGCCGCCGGCGCCGCCGACGCCGAACACGGTGATCCGCGGCTTCATCTCGCGAATGTCGGGAATTTTCAGATTGATGGTCATGACGTTTGCCTCTTTGATGCACGGGCAGCCAGTCCGCGATCGCACCGAATGGCGCCAACGCGTTTCAACGCCGCCGCGCCGAGCCGGTCCGCCACCGGCCCTTGCGTGGTTTCTCGTGATGAGGGTCAGAAACTTTCGCGCAGCCATTGTCCGACCCGTGCCATGTAGCCGCCCGTTCCTGTCATCAATTGCCGCGTTTTCCGCGGTTCGAAGTGTTCGAGATGCGCCGCCTGCGGATAGACCAGAAGGCCCGCCGCCACCGCGAAGGCCGGCCCCTTGGCCGCCTCCGGCAGGCCGGCCACGCCGAGCGGGCGGCCGATTCGCACCGGACGCTGCAAGATGCGGGAGGCGAGATCGGCGATGCCGGCAAGCTGGCTGGCGCCGCCAGTCAAGCACCACGCGCGCGCGCGGCTCGGCCGCGAAGGGCGAGGCCTTCAGCCGGTCGCGCACCATTTCGAGGATTTCCTCGACCCGCGGCTTGATAATGCGCACGATCTGCGCCCGCGAAACGAATTGCGGGGGCTCGCGCTCATCGTCGCTCACCGGGGGTACCGTGATCATGTCGCGCTCATCCGATCCACCGGTCAAAACACTGCCATAAATCGCTTTGATTCGCTCAGCATCCGCGATTCGGGTGTTGAGACCGCGGGCCAAATCCATGGTGACGTGGTTGACCGCCGAGGGCGAAGCCGTCGGCATGGACGAAGCGGCCGCCGGAAAACACCGCCATCGTGGTGGTTCCGGCGCCCAAATCGATGCAGGCGGCGCCTAGATCGGCCTCGTCGTCGGCCAGCGACGGCCAGGCCCGCCACATAGGGCGAGGCCACCATGGCCTCGATGGAAAGATGGCTGCGCTCGACCGCCAGCATCAGGTTGCGCACGGTTGCGACGTCGGCGGTGACCATGTGCATGTCGACGCCGAAGGTGTGACCGAGCATGCCGCGCGGGTCGCGGATGCCGGTGGCGGCGTCGAGCGCGTAGCCGATGGGCAGCGAATGCAGCACGGCGCGGCCGCCGCGCACCGAATGGCGGCTGGCCGCCGCCAGCACGCGGGCGATCTCGCCGTCGGTGACGACGCCGTTGGCGAGCTCGATATCGGCGATGAAGCGCTCGCTGCCGAGCCGGCCGCCGGACAGCGAGACCACCACGGACTCGATCTGCACGCCGGCCATGCTCTCGGCGATGTCGATGGCCTGGCGGATCATCTCCTCCGCCTCCACCAGGTCGACCACGGAGCCGGCCTTCATGCCGCTGGCCGCGGTATGGGCGAAACCGAGGATGCGCACGCCATGGCTGCGGCGGCGCAGGACCTCCTGCGGCGCCTGCGGCTCGAGCCGCGCGATCAGGCAGACGACCTTGCTGGTGCCGATGTCGAGACTGGCGACCACGGCCGAGCGGCGCGGCGAAACCGGCTTCATCTTGGGCGTGAGGCCGAAGTGCAGCACGGTCATGCCTCGCCGCCCTTCCGCTTGGCCTTGCGCGTCTTTTCCGCCGCCTTGATGGCGTCCGTGCGCGCGGCCGCGGCGGCATCCGACAACCGCACGGTGACGCGGTCGCCGAGGCGGAGATCGACTTTGACGATGTCGCGGGAAAGCAGCTTCTTGGCGCGCTCGAGATCGACCAGGGTGGCGAACGCGTGCGCGGGATCGCCCTCCGGCAGCAGCACCTCGACGCCGTTCTTGAGATAAAGATTCCAGCGCCGCTCGGCGACCAGCACGAAGGCTTCCGCCTGACGGGCGATCACCGGATAGCGCTTGACCAGGCCGAGGAAGGCGCGCGCTTCGTGCTGTGCGCCCTTGCCCACCACCAGCGGCAGCGAGAGGAAACGCCGCGGCGCGTAGGGTTCGAGCACCGTGCCGTCGGCGGCGATCAGCGAGACGTGGCGGTCCTTCTGCCAGAGCGCGAACGGCTTGCGCTCTGTGATGCCGATGCGCAGACGGCCCGGGTAAAGCTTGAGCACGGTCGCCTCGGCGACCCAGGGGTTCTTCAGCAGCCGGGCACGCGCGGCATGGGCGTCGAGGAACAAAAGCGAAGTGCGGCCGGTGATGCCGGCGGAGGCGAGGATGGCCTTACGGGCGAGGTTATGCTGGCCGGCGAGCGCGATTTCGGAAATGCCGAAGCCCAGGGCGTTGGCGGCGGAATCGCAGATGTCCTGAACGTTGGCGGCGATGGTGCGCAGGTGATCGCCGCGCACCGCGCCGTAGCTGACGCTGGCGAGCAGCAGCAGCACGGCGGCCGACGCGCCGGCGCCGCGCGGCGGTTGGACTTGCAGCAGCGTGGTGCCCCAGCGCACGAACGGCCGGCGCCAGCTCGACTGCGGCCCCGCATGCGCGCGCAGCCATCGCACCGCCGCGACGCGGAGGCCGATCTTGCGTTTTGGCGATTGCGCGAGGTGCCCTCGATCGTCCATCGCAGCTCTTCGAAACATGTTTCCCGCTTGAGCCGCCCGCGGGCGGCGGCAAGCCCCGACACGCGAATGGCGCGTCACGCCCTCTTTGCTGTCCACCGCGAGAAACGACCGAGTCCCGGCCCTCTCGCGGCTTCGTTGGCGACATTCCGCGCGCATGAGTTGAGCGCAGCCGTGTGCGCGGCGCGCCGCCAATGCCTAGTCTTCGGAGCATTAGGTAAACGATTAGTAAAAGTTTACAGATTATGAGCGGCCGGCCGCGAGATGGTGCGGGCGTGGCGAAAATGGCGCTGTATTGGAGGCTTAGGAGCGGAAGCAGCCGGTATCAGAATGCTTTCGAGCGCGACCGCAATCACCGCCCGAGCGAAGCGTCCTCGACCATCCAGCTCACCAGTTCCTCGAAGCTGATGCCGGCATGCGCCGCCAGCTCCGGCACCAGCGAGGTTTCGGTCATGCCGGGCTGGGTGTTCACCTCCAGACAGGCCAGGCCCTCGAGGCCGGGCTTGCTGTCGTCGTAGCGGAAATCGGCGCGCGTGACGCCACGGCACTCAAGCGCGCGATGGGCGGCGAGCGCCAGCCGCTGGCAGGCTTCGTAGACCTGCTTCGACACCGGCGCCGGCAAGAGATGCTTGGAGCCGCCGGGGGCGTATTTGGCTTCGTAGTCGTAGAACTTGGTGGCCGCGACGATCTCGATGACGCCGAGCGCCTTGTCGCCCATCACCGCGCAGGTCAGTTCCTTGCCGGGGATGAACGGCTCGACCAGCACCATCTCGCCGAAGTGCCAATCGCCGCGCGTCAGTTCCTGCGGCGGATGGTCGTGATCCTCGCGCACGATGATAGACGCCGACGCTGGAGCCTTCCGCCACCGGCTTGATCACGTAAGGCGGCGGCAGGAGATGCGCCTTCGCCGCGTCCGCGCGAGACGCGACGCGGCCGCCCGGCACCGGCACATTGGCCGCGCGCAGAACGGTCTTGGTCATCTCCTTGTGCATCGCCACCGACGAGGCGAGCACGCCGGAATGGCTGTAGGGGATGCCGACGATTTCCAGCAGGCCCTGGATGGTGCCGTCCTCGCCGGGGCGGCCATGCAGCATGTTGAGCGCCACGTCGGGCTTGAGGTCGCGCAGCGTGGTGGCGATGTCGGGCGTGACGTCGACGCGGCTGACGCGATAGCCGCCGGCCCGCTCCAGCGCGTCGGCGCAGGCGTTGCCCGAGTTCAACGAGACTTCGCGCTCGGCCGACCAACCACCCATGAGGACTGCGACGTGTTTCATGCGTTATCCTTGCGCATGATCTTATCCGAAAACCGGTGCCCATCCCCGATCGTAGTCGAGGACATGCTTTTCGGGATCATGCGCTAACTGGCTACCCCAATTCTCTTAATTTCCCATTCCAGTTCGACGCCGGAGTGTCGCCTTCACCCGTTCGCGCACGGTTTCGCCCAGCGTCTCGATATCGGCCGCGCTGGCGCCGCCGAGATTGATGAGAAAATTGCAGTGCAAGTTCGGACACCTGCGCCTCGCCGACGACGAGGCCGCGGCAGCCGGCGGCGTCGATCAACTGCCAGGCCTTGTGGCCGGGCGGGTTCTTGAAGGTGGAGCCGCCGGTGCGGCTCTTGATCGGCTGGGTCGCCTCGCGCGACTCGGTGATCTTGTCCATCTCGGCTTCGATCGCGGCGGGATCGCCGGCCGCGCCCTGGAACAGCGCCTGGGTGAAGATGAGGTCTTCCGGCGCGCCGCAATGGCGGTAGCTGTAGCGCATGTCGGCATTGCTCAGCACGTGCACGCGCCCCGCGCGGTCGACGGCGCGCGCTTCGATCAGCACGTCCTTGGTCTCGCGGCCATAGGCGCCGCCGTTCATGCGCAGCGCGCCGCCGATGGCGCCGGGAATGCCGCGATAGAAGGCAAGGCCGGCGATGGAAGCCTCCTGCGCCGCGCGCGCCACCTTGACGTCGGGCACCGCGGTGCCGGCGCGCAGACGATGGTCCGGCTCGATCGTCACGTCGTTGAAGCCGCGGCCGAGCCGGATGACCACGCCCGGCACGCCGCCGTCGCGCACGATCAGGTTGGAGCCGAGGCCGATGGTGATGACCGGCATGTCGGCGGGCAGGTTCTGCAGGAAGTGCGCGAGATCGCTCTCGTCTTCCGGCATGAACAGCACCTGCGCCGGCCCGCCGACGCGGAACCAGGTGAGCTCCGCCAGCGGCTGGTTGGCGATGAGGCGCCCGCGCAACTGCGGCATGCGCGCTTTCAGGTCGGCGGTGATGTCGGGGAAGGCCATCAAGAAGCGCCCTAGCCCAGCGCCTTCAATTGCTCGGGCAGCGCATAGGCCCATTGCGTGATCGAGCCGGCGCCGAGGCAGACGACATAGTCGCCCGGCTCGGCCAGGTCCTTGATCAACGCGGCGAGATGCTCCGGCCCGGGCAAGCGGCAACGCGTGGCGGTGGCCGTGCGACGCGCAGGCCCGCCACCAGCCCGTCGCGGTCGGCGCCGGGGATCGGCTGTTCGCCGGCCGCATAGACCGGCGCCACGATCACAGCGTCGGCATCGTTGAAGCAGGTGCAGAACTGCTCGAACAGATCGTGCAATCGCGTGTAGCGGTGCGGCTGCATCACCGCGATCACCTTGCCGGACGCGCTCTCGCGCGCGGCGCGCAGCACCGCGGCGATCTCGACCGGATGATGGGCGTAGTCGTCGATGATGGTGACGCCGTTCCACACGCCCACATGCGTGAAGCGGCGCTTGACGCCGCCGAAACCTTGCAGCGCCTTGCGGATGACGTCGTCGGCGATGCCGAGCTCGTGCGCCACCGCCACCGCCGAGGTGGCGTTGAGCGCGTTGTGGCGGCCGGGCATCGGCAGCGTGAGGTTGTCGATCGAATGGGTGGTGCGGCCTTCGCGGTCGCGGAACTGGATGGTGAAGGTCTGCGCGCCGTTCTTGTGCGCGATGTCGGTGAGGCGCACGTCGGCTTGCGGGTTTTCGCCGTAGGTGAGGATGCGGCGGTCGACCAGCTTGCCGACCAGCGCCTGCACCACCGGATGATCGGTGCACATCACCGCGAAACCGTAGAACGGGATGTTCTCGACGAAATCGTGGAAGGCGTCCTGCACCGCTTCGTAGGTGTGGAAGTGGTCGAGGTGCTCGGGATCGACATTGGTGACGATGGCGACGTCGGCCGGCAGCTTGAGGAAGGTGCCGTCGGACTCGTCGGCCTCCACCACCATCCAGTCGCCGGCGCCGAGCCGGGCATTGGTGCCGTAGGCGTTGATGATGCCGCCGTTGATGACGGTCGGGTCGAGACCGCCGGCGTCGAGCAGCGCCGCCACCATCGAGGTGGTGGTGGTCTTGCCGTGGGTGCCGGCGATGGCGACGCAGGACTTCAAGCGCATCAGCTCGGCCAGCATCTCGGCGCGCCGCACCACCGGCAGCCGCTTGGCGCGGGCGGCGATCAGTTCGGGATTGTCCTGCTTGATGGCGGAGGAGACGACCACCACGTCGGCGCCGTCGATGTTCTCGGCCTTGTGGCCGACCGCGACCTGATGCCCATGTCGCGCAGGCGCTTGACGTTGGCGCTGTCGGCGACGTCGGAGCCGGTGACGGTGTAGCCGAGATTGGCCAGCACCTCGGCGATGCCGCTCATGCCGATGCCGCCGATGCCGACGAAATGCACCGGACCGATGTCGCGCGGCAGTTTCATCCTTAACGCCCCTGAAAATCCTTAACCTCGGGGGTCGCCCCCCACGCATTGTTTCTTGCAAGACGCCGATGGCCGGGACAAGCCCGGCCATGCCGAAATGCTTAAGGCGCGGCCACCTGCAGCACCAGGTCGGCGAGCCGCTCGGCGGCGTCGAGCGTGCCGGCCGATTTGGCCGCCGCCGCCATGCCTGACGAGCTTGGACGGCTCGGAAGCGAGCTTTTCGATCTCGGAAGCCAGCCGTTGCGGCGTGAAATCACGCTGTTCGAGCCGGATGCCCCCACCCGCCTCCGCCAGCAGGCCGGCATTGGCGAACTGGTCCTGATCCAGCGCATGGGGGAGCGGCACCATTATGGCGGGCCGGCCGATGGCCGCGAGCTCGGCCACGGTGGAGGCGCCGGAGCGGGAGACGACGAGATGGGCGCTCGCCATGCGAGCCGGCATATCGTTAAAGAACGGCGCGCATTCGGCCTGCACGCCGAGCTTGGCGTAAACCGCCTTAACCGCGTCCAGATCTTCGGCGCGGGCCTGCTGCACGATGCGCAAACGGGCGCGCACCTCCGGCGCAAGCTGCGCAATCGCCGGCGGCACGATCTCCGCCATGACATGGGCGCCCTGGCTGCCGCCGAACACCAAGAGACGCAGCTCACCCTCGGTTGCGGCGTAAGGCGTCTTCGCCGCTTCCAGCACCGCGGGGCGAATGGGATTGCCGGTAAAAGCGATCTTGTCCTGCACCTTGGCGTCGATGTTCTTCAATGTGCGAAAGCCGGTGGCGATGCGCGTGACGCGCGACGCCAGCATGCGGTTGGCGCGGCCCATGACGCCGTTCTGCTCGTGCAAAACGGTCGGCACGCCGCGCCACGACGCGGCCAACAGCGGCGGCACGGTCGGATAGCCGCCGAAGCCGACCACCACCGCCGGCCGGATGCGGCCGATCAAGCTCCAGGCCTTGAGCGTGCCGAACGCCAACAGCGAAGCGGTGCGCGCGAGCGAAATCGGATCGCGCCCGCGCACCGTTGCGCTCGGGATCACGTGCACGGCGCGGGCGGGGAACTTGAAATGGGCGGCGCGGCGGTCGGTGGCGAGATCGATGGTGACGCCGCGCTTGGCGAGCGCGTCGGCAAGCGCCTCGGCCGGAAACAGATGGCCGCCGGTGCCGCCCGCGCAGAGCAGGATGAGCGGAGACTTGCCGTTTTCTTGATGCGTCATCGTTGAGTTGGCCCCCGCCCTGCGCAGCTCATCTCTTTCAGGCGAGGATGAGGGCGAAATCAAGTCGCCGCTTCAGGCGTCGCGTCGAATTCGGGCACCGTGATCGCCACCCGCGGCTGCTCGCGGGTGAGCGCCAGCAACATCCCCATGGCATAAGCCAGCGAGATCATCGAGGAGCCGCCATAGGAGATGAACGGCAGCGTCATGCCCTTGGCCGGAATGAGCCGCAGATTGACCGACATGTTGATCGCCGCCTGCACGCCGAACAGGATGGCGAGCCCGGCGGCGGCGAAGCGCTGGAATTGATCCTCGTTGCGCAGCGCCCGCAACAGCGAACGGATCACGATGAAGGCGAACAGCGCCACCAGCAGCAGACACAGCACGACACCGAATTCCTCGCCCGCCACCGCGAACACGAAGTCGGTATGGCTTTCGGGCAGGATGCGCTTGATGGTGCCCTCGCCCGGCCCGGTGCCCAACCAGCCGCCGCGCAGGAAAGATTCGGTGGCGACCTCGATATTGAAGGTGTCGCCGGAAGCCGGATGCAGGAAGTGTTGGATGCGCTTGGCGACGTGCGGCACGGTGTAATAGGCGACCGTCAGACCGGCGAGGCCGGCGCCGGCAATGCCGAACACCCAGACGAACCGCATGCCGGCCATGAAGAACAGCGCACCCCACACCATCGCCACCAGCATGGTCTGGCCGAAGTCCGGCTGCAGCACCAGCAGCGTGATTACCAGCAACAGCACAAGCAGCGCGATGGCGTTGGCCGGCATGTCGGGGCGGCGCGCGGTTTCGGAAAAGAGCCAGGCGATGACGATGACGAAGGCGGGCTTGAGGAATTCCGAGGGCTGGATGTTCATGCCGAAGATGACCAGCCAGCGATGCGCGCCCTTGATGTCGGCGCCGAAATGCGGCGTCGCCGCCACCAGCGCGAGGCTGACCAGGAACACCACCAGCGACAGCCGGCGGATCTGGCGCGGCGTCAGGAACGACACCGCCAGCAGCACCGCAATGGTGGGGACGAGATAGAGAATCTGGCGGTCGACGAAATAGAACGGGTCGAGCCCGAGCCGGCCGGCGACTTCCGGGCTGGCGGCCAGCGACAACACGATGCCGGCCAGCATCAGCGCGCCGAAGGCGGCGAGCGTGAGCTTGTCGACCGTCCACCACCATTCGCCGAAGGGCGTGCGTTGCGCGCGCGAGACCATGCCGAAACGTCCCCTGCCGCACCCCCCGATGCGGGCCTCCTAGTCCTGACGCGTCACGGTTTACGAATGATTAATATTCGGCGTCACGGCGCCTTCACGCCCGGAATCGCCAGCACCAGGTCGACGAATGCCTTGCCGCGGATTTCGAAGTTCCGGTACTGGTCGAACGAGGCGCAGGCCGGCGACAGCAGCACCACCGGCTCCTTGGCGTCGGAGGCTTCGGCGTCACGGACGGCGGCGTCGACCGCCGCCGACATCACCTCGACGATCTCGTAGGGCACCTTGCCCTCCAGCGTCGCAGCAAACGCCTTGGCCGCCTCGCCGATCAGATAGGCCTTAGCGATGCGGGGGAAGAATTCGGCCAGGCTCGCGATGCCGCCGGTCTTGGGCTTGCCGCCCGCGATCCAATAGATGTCCGGAAAGCTCGACAGCGCCTTGGCCGCGGAATCGGCGTTGGTCGCTTTCGAGTCGTTGACGAACAACACCTTCCCTTTGCGGCCGACCTGCTGCATGCGGTGGGCGAGGCCCGGAAAGCTGGCGAGCCCCTTCTGGATCGTCGGCAGGTCGAGTCCGAGCGCAACGCCGGCCGCCACCGCGCAGGCCGCGTTCTGCGCATTGTGCGCCCCGCGCAGACTGCCGATGCCGGCAAGCTGCGCCACCGCATGCGCCTTGCCGGCGGTGGCGCGCAGGATGCGCGTGCCTTCGGCATAGTAGCCGTCGCGCACCGGCGCGAGCACCGAGACGCGCACCACCGGCTTGCCGGCACGTTCGATGCGCGCGGCGGCGTCACGGGTCCAACGGTCGTCGACGCCGATCACCGCGGTGCCGCCGCGTTCCACGCGCGCCGGCAACAGCGCCTTGATGGCGGCGTAGTTCTCCATGGTGCCGTGGCGGTCGAGATGATCTTCCGAGACGTTGAGCAGGATGCCGACGGTCGCGTGCAGCGAAGGCGCGAGATCGATCTGATAGGAGGAGACTTCCAGCACATAGACATGGCCGGGCGCGAACGGCGCCAGTTCGAGCACCGGCACGCCGATATTGCCGCCCATCTGGGCGTCATGGCCGGCGCTTGCGACGAGATGCGCGATCAGCGCGGTGGTCGTGGACTTGCCGTTGGTGCCGGTGATGGCGACGAGCGGGCAGCCCGGCCCCGACTTGGCGCGCTCGCGGCAGAACAATTCGATGTCGCCGATGATTTCGACGTCCGATGCTTGCGCGAGCTTCACCGACCAGTGCGGCTCGGGATGGGTGAGCGGCACGCCGGGCGCCAGCACCAGCGCGGCAACCTTCGACCAATCGAGCTCGCGCAGGTCTTGCGCCGTCAGGCCGGATTCCTGCGCCTTTGCGACCGAGGCGGCGTTGTCGTCGAAGGCGACAACCTCGGCGCCGCCGTCACGCAGCGCCTGCGCGGCGAGCAGACCGGAACCGCCGAGACCGAAGACGGCGACCGTTTGGCCGGCAAAGGTGGTGACCGGGATCAATGCTCATCTCAACTTCAGCGACGCGAGCCCGGCGAGCGCCAGCACCACCGCCACGATCCAGAAGCGGATCACGATCTGCGACTCGGTCCAGCCGAGCTGCTCGTAGTGGTGATGGATCGGCGCCATCTTGAACACGCGTTTTCCCGTGAGCTTGAACGAGATCACCTGCACGATCACCGACACCGCTTCCAGCACGAACAAGCCGCCGATGATGGCGAGCACGATCTCGTGCTTGATCGCCACCGCGATGGCGCCGAGCAGGCCGCCGAGCGAGAGCGAGCCGGTGTCGCCCATGAAGATCGAGGCCGGCGGCGCGTTGAACCAGAGGAAGCCGAGACCGGCGCCGATCACCGCGCCGCACAGCACCGCCAATTCGCCGGTGCCGGCGACATAGTGGATCTGCAGATAGTCGGCGAACACCGCGTTACCGGCGAGATAGGCGATGAGCCCGAAGCTCGCCGCCGCGATCATCACCGGCACGATGGCGAGGCCGTCGAGACCGTCGGTGAGGTTGACCGCGTTGCCGGCGCCGATAATCACGAAAGCGCCGAACACGAAGAAGCCCCAGCCAAGATTGACCACCAGTTCCTTGACGAAGGGAAACACCAGCGAGGTCGCGATCGGCCCCTTGCCGAGATGCGCAAGCAGGGTCACGGCGACGATGGCGATCACGGCTTCGGCGATCAGCCGCGTGCGGCCGGCAAATCCCGCATTCGTCTGCTTGGTGACTTTCAAATAGTCGTCATAGAACCCGATCAGCCCGAAGCTCAGCGTCACACCGAGCACGACCCAGACATAGGGGTTGGCCGGGTTCGCCCACAGCAGCGTCGACACGAGCAGCCCCGACAGGATCATCAGGCCGCCCATGGTGGGCGTCCCTTTCTTGGTGATGAGATGCGACTGCGGACCGTCGAGGCGGATCGGCTGGCCCTTGCCCTGTTTCATGCGCAGCAGGTCGATCATCGGGCCGCCAAACAAAGACACAAACACCAGCGCGGTGACAATCGCGCCGCCGGTGCGGAACGTGAGATAGCGGAAGACGTTGAGGAACGAGACCTTGTCGGAAAGATCGGTCAGCCAATAGAACATCGATCGACCCTAGCCTTTAGCCTTGTGCCGGCGCGAGCGCGCCGTGGCGGGGAAACTGGCGTTCGAGTGCCTTGACGATCGGGCCCATCTTCGAGCCCAGCGAACCCTTCACCATGACCGCGTCACCGTTGCGGATGGCCTCGAGCACGGCCGGCTGCAGTTCCGCCGCGGTCTCGGCATAGCCGCCCTTGCGCTCGGAGGGAAGAGCCAGCCAGAGCGCATGCATCAAGGGCCCGGAACAAAAGACGAGGTCGACGCCCGCGGCTTCCAGTGCCGGGGCCAGCCCGCGGTGCAGGCTTTCGCCATCGGCGCCGAGTTCCAGCATGTCGCCGAGGACCGCGATGCGGCGGCCCTGGCCGGCGACCGGCGCCTGGCCGAGCAGCGCAATCGCGGCGGCCATCGAGGCCGGGTTGGCGTTGTAGCTTTCATCGATCAAGAGCGCGCTGCCGCCGGGCACCTTCAACGTGACGCGCGTCCCGCGGCCGACCGCCGGCTTGAGATTGACCAGCGCCAGCGCGGCGAGCGCGAGATCGGCGCCAGCGAGCGCGGCGGCGGCGAGCACGGCGAGCGAGTTCTGCACCAGATGACGGCCGGGCGCGCCGAGCTTGTAAGTAATGGGCTCGCCGAGAATGACCGCCTCCACCGTCGAGCCTTCCGGCTGCAGCGCGTAGCGGACCAGGAATGCGTCGGCGTTTTCGTCTTCGCCGAAGGAGACGATGCGCGACACGCCGGCTTTCTTCGCCGCCGCGACGAGGTGGCCATATTGCGCATTGTCGCGATTGAGCACCGCGGCGCCGTCCGGCTCCAGCCCGGAGAAGATTTCCGCCTTGGCATCGGCAATTTTTTCGATCGAACCGAAATATTCCAGATGCACCGGCGCGACCGTGGTGACGATCGCCACGTGCGGGCGCACCAGTTCGGTCAGCGGGGTGATCTCGCCGGCATGGTTCATGCCGATCTCGAACACGGCGTATTTCACGCTTTGCGGGCAGCGCGCCAGCGACAGCGGCACGCCCCAGTGATTGTTGTAGGAGGAGGCCGAGGCGTGCGTTTCGCCGTCGGCGGAGAGCGCCAAGCGTAGCGCTTCCTTGGTGCCGGTCTTGCCGACCGAACCGGTGACGGCGATGACCTTGGCATGTGAAATGCGTTCGCGCGCCGCGCGGGCGAGATCGCGCAAGCCATCGAGCACATCGTCGACGATCAAGAGCGGCGCATCGGCGGCAAAGCGCGCGCGCTCACTGCGCGCGATCACGGCCACGCCAGCGCCAGCTTTCAACGCGTTGTCGACGAAGTCGTGGCCGTCGCGGTTGTCGCCCTGGATGGCGAAGAACGCATCGCCGCGCTGGAGCGTGCGGCTGTCGATCGACAGGCCCGGCACGTCCTTCGGCAGGGCGCCGGATGTCTCCGCGCCCATGGCCGCCGCCATGTCGTCGATGGCCCAAAGCGCCGTCATGCAACCTTCCCCCGCAAGGCCGCCGCAACCGCGTCATGATCGGAAAACGGCAAGATGCGGTCGCCGATGATTTGGCCGGTTTCATGGCCTTTGCCGGCGATCAGCACAACATCGCCCTCGTTCAGCGCTGCGATGGCGTGGCGGATGGCCTCGTTTCGGTCGCCGATTTCGGTGGCGCCTGCTGCTGCGGCGAGAATTTCGGCGCGAATTGCCGCCGGCTGTTCGCTGCGCGGGTTGTCGTCGGTGACGATGACGCGGTCGGCATTTTCGGTGGCAATGCGGCCCATGAGCGGACGCTTGCCCGTATCGCGGTCGCCGCCGGCGCCGAACACCACCGTGAGCTTGCCCTTGGCGTAGGGCCGCAACGCCGCGAGCGCCTTCTGCAAGGCGTCGGGCTTGTGGGCATAGTCGATGAAGATCGGCGCGCCGTTCTTGGTGCCGGCGAGTTCGAGCCGGCCCTTCGCGCCTTGCAGTTTTTCGAGCGACGCGAATACGCGCGCCGGATCGCCGCCGGTGGCGATACACAAGCCGGCGGCGAGCGCCGCGTTTTGCACCTGAAAGGCGCCGACCAGCGGCAGCTTGATCTTGTAGCTGCGGCCGCCATGCGAAATCGTCACGACCTGGCCGAAGCCGTCGATGGCGCCGTCGACCAGCTTGATGTCGTCGCCGGAGACGCCAACGGTCATCGTTTTCAACCCGCGCTTCCTCGCGGCGTCGACCACCTGTCCCGCATAGCAATCGTCGACGCCGACCACCGCCGTGCCGTCAGCGACAATGAGCGTGTCGAACAGGCGCAGCTTGGCGGCGAGATAAGCTTCCATCGTCGGGTGATAGTCGAGATGGTCGCGCGAGAGGTTGGTGAAACCACCGGCCGCGATGCGCACGCCGTCGAGGCGGCGCTGCTCGAGACCGTGCGACGAGGCTTCGAGCGCGAGATGGGTCACACCCTCCCCCGCCAGCTTATCGAGCGTGCGATGCAGTTCGATCGGATCGGGCGTGGTGAGCGAGCCATACGTCTCGCCCGTCGGCGACACCACGCCGATGGTGCCGATGCTGGCCGCCTTGCGGTCGAGTGCGGCCCAGATCTGGCGCGTGAACGCGGCGACCGAGGTCTTGCCGCTGGTGCCGGTGACGGCAGCGATCGTCGCGGGCTGGCGCGGAAAGAAAGCGGCGGCGCTGAGCGCCAGTGCGCGGCGCACGTCCGGCACCTGAATGAATGCAATGTCCGGCGGCAGATCGGCGGCACGCTCGGCCAGCACCGCCACCGCGCCGGCGGCGAGCGCCTGCGGCACGAACGAGAGGCCATCGCTCTTGGTGCCGGGCACCGCCACGAACAGATCGCCGGCTTGCACCTTGCGGCTGTCGGCGGCAACGCCCGTCACGTCGAGCCCGGCAAAGCGCGGGTCGAAGCGGGCGTGTTCCAGCGGCAGGTCGGCGAGCTTCATGCAGTGCCTTATAAGCAGACTTGAAGACGAGGCGAATGCCCTCTCCTGCGCTCGTCCCCGCGAAAGCGGGGACCCCGTGCGATCGTCACGCGGCCTTCAGGCGGCCTGGATTCCCGCTTGTGCGGGAATGAACGGAGTATGGGGCAACTCTTCACGCACCTACTACCGGCTCGCGGTGGCGTTGGCCAGAATCAGCTTCTGGGCGTCGGGCAGGCCGATCCGCGGCGCGATATCGAGCAGCGGGCCGATCCGCGCGATCACCTTGCCCGCGGTCGGGCCGGCGTTCCAGCCGGCGGTCGCATACCCATGGGTTCCCTCGACCGGCTTCGGCTCGTCCAGCATGATCAGTACCAGATATTTCGGCTTGTCGGACGGCATCACCGCCATGAAGTCGGTCAACAACTTGTGCTTGGCGTAGCGGCCGTTGACCACCTTCTCCGCCGTGCCGGTCTTGCCGCCGACGTAGTAGCCCTCGACGTTGGCGAACCTGCCCGTGCCCTTCTCGGCATTGAGCCGCAACAGATAGCGCATGTCGCGGCTGGTTTCGGGCTTGAGCACGCGCTTGGCGATTTTCAGCGCGTCGGCGCGGCCGCGCTTGAGGAAGGTCGGCGTTATCAGCAACCCGCCGTTGACGGTTGCCGCGACGCCCATCGCCGCCTGCAGCGGCGCGACCGACAGGCCATGACCGAAGGCGATGGTCGCGGTGTTGATCTCGCGCCAACGCTTGGGGACGATCGGCTCGGCGCTCTCGGGCAATTCGGTGCGCAGCCGCGTGAGCTGGCCCATCTTGCGCATGAATGCCTCATGCCCCTTGACGCCGACAGCGAGCGCCATGCGCGCGGCGCCGATGTTCGACGAGAAGGTGAAGATCTCCGGCACCGACAGGAAGCGGCCCTTCGGATCGTGATCGTGGATGGCGAAGCGGCCGTAATGCAGCGGATGGCGCGCGTCGAACTTCGAGGCCAGCGTCGCTTTGCCGTCGTCGAGCGCCATGGCGATGGTGAGCACCTTGAAGGTCGAGCCCATCTCGAACACCCCGGTGGTCAGCCGGTTGATACGGCTCGGGTCGTTGGCCTGCTGCGGATTGTTGGGGTCGTAGTCGGGCTCCGACACCAGCGCCACCACCTCACCGGTGTTGACGTCGAGCACCAGGCCGGCCGCGGCCTTGGCCTTGAACTTCGCGCGCGCTTTCACCAACTCGTCGCGCAGCGCGTATTGCACGCGCAGATCGAGCGAGAGCTGCACCGGCCGCTGCAGCCGGTCGGTGGCGAGCCCCGCCATGTGCAGCGCGGCGAGCCCCTGCCCGTCCACCCACTTCTCCATGCCGGCGATGCCCTGGTTGTCGATGTTGGTGAGACCGATCACCTGCGAAACCGTCGGGCCGTTGGGATAGACGCGCTTGTTCTCGGTGAGGAAGCCGACACCGGGAATGCCGAGATGATGGATCTCGCGCTGCTCGCGCGGCGTGATCTCGCGCTTGAGCCAGACGAAGCCGCGGTTCGAGTTCAGCCGCGCGCGCAACTCCTTGGTATTGAGGTCGGGCAGCGTCGCGGTCAGCAATTCCTCGGCCTCGTCGGCGTCGATCAGCTTGCGCGGCTCGGCGTATAGCGACGGCGCCTTGACGTCGATGGCGAGCAGCTTGCCGTTGCGATCGACGATATCGGGCCGCGCGGTGGCAACCGCGTCCTTCATGACGGTGTTGCGGCCGCCGTGTCCGTTACTCTCGACCGCGAAGATCACCAGCTTGCCGGCGATGACGCTGTAGACCAGCGCGAAGGCGACGATGGCGAGCACGAGGCGCGCCTTCGCCTTCACGTCGCGGTCGACGCCGTGACCGTAAAGCAGCTTGCGCACGATGCGCTGCCAGCGGGTTTCGCGTTTATGGGCTGCTGTCATGGGGTTTACCGCCGCTGAGCCGGCACGCTGCCGGTGGTTTCCGGCGCGCCCGGCGCCAGCATGGCGCCGATCGGGTCGCTCGGTGGCGGCGGCGGCGCCGGTGGACGTGGCGGCAAGTCGTTGAACGCATCGAACTGCGTCGGCTTGACCGGCGCTAGCGTGAGATAGCGCTCGGTAAGCCGCTGGATGCGGCTCGGCGTGTCGAGCTTGGCCCATTCCGCGCGCAGACCGGGCGATGGCGTTGCGCTCGCGCCGCAGCTCGTTGTGCAGCTTGGCGGCCTTCTCGGCCTGCAGCGTGGAATCGAACTTGATCTTGTAGACGGCGGACGCCGCCGCGATCAGCGCCGCGATCACCAGAATGTTGATGATGCGCATCATGAGTGCCGCCCCTTCAGCACCGCGGCGAGCGTCGGCAGCCGCGGCAGAAACGCGTCGGTTTCATGGGCGCGGGCGGGCGTCTCGGTGCGTTCGCCCGCGCGCAATTTGGCGGAGCGGGCGCGCGGATTGCGCGCGACCTCCTCGTCGCCGGCGGTGACGGGGCGCTTGGTGAGCACGCGGAAGGTCGGCGCCGGCCGTTTGACCTCCGGCGCGTGGCGCGAGCCGCCGCGGGTCTCGGCGCGCTCGGTGAGAAACGATTTGACGATGCGGTCCTCGAGCGAGTGGAAGGAAACCACCACCAGCCGGCCGCCGTCTTTCAGGATGCGTTCGGCGGCGCCGAGCGCGCGCGCCAGCTCGCCGAGCTCGTCATTGACGAAGATGCGCAAGCCCTGGAACGTGCGCGTCGCCGGATGGATGTCGCCGGGACGCGAGCGCACCACCGAGGCCACCAGATCGGCGAGCGCGCTCGTTGTCGTAATCGGCGCCTGCTCACGCGCGCGCACGATGGCGCGCGCCACGGCGCGCGAATGCCGTTCCTCGCCGAGGATATAGATGATGTTGGCGAGATCGCGCTCGCCCGCGTTGTTGACGATGTCGGCAGCGCTCGGCCCCTCGCCGCTCATGCGCATGTCGAGCGGGCCTTCCAGCCGGAAGGAGAAGCCGCGCTCGGCCTGATCGAGCTGCATGGAGGAAACGCCGACGTCGAGCACCACGCCGTCGACGGCGTCATAGCCGGCATCGTTCGCCACGCGGTCGAGCTCGGAAAAACGGTCTTCGACCAGCGTCAGCCGGCCGTGCGATTGCGCGACGAGGTCGGCGCCGCCCGTGATCGCCGCTCGGGTCGCGGTCGATGGCGATCACCTTGCAATCGGCGGCATCGAGGATCGCGCGGGTGTAACCGCCGGCGCCGAAGGTACCGTCGACATAGACGCCGCTGGGCCGGACCTGGAGAAACCCGAGCGCGGGCGGGCCGAGCACGGGAATGTGGGGGGCTGGTCCGCCAGCGACAGCCCGAGAGCCGTCGCCGCCCACCGTCATTCCCGTGCTCCGAGCGCGTCGCGCGCCGCCGTCCGGGAACCAAGCTCCGCTTTGAGCGCGCGCACCTTTTGGGTGGCCTCCGCGAGCTCTTGCTGGAACCGGCCGGGTTCCCAGATCTGAAACTTGTGACCGAGCCCGACGAAAGCGACCGCGTCGGTGATCCCGGCATGACGCTTCAACGCATCGCTCAAACTCACGCGGCCCTCGCCGTCGATCTTCAGGGTCTCGCTGGTGCCGTAGAGCGCCATAGCGAACTGCTCGCGTCCTTCCGAGAACGGGGGATAACGCCCGATCAAGGATTCGATCTCCGCCATCAACGCGTTGCCCCCTGCATCGAGCGCCGGCGTGTCGAGCGCCGGATAGCAATAGAGCCCCTCGAACCCGTCGCGGGTGAGCACCGAACGGAATGAGGCGGGAATCGAGACGCGTCCCTTGGAGTCGAGCCGCAACGTGAAGTTCGACACGAAGCGGTCCATCACCCGTACCCCACGCCGACCGGACCCAACGCCCGCGCGCCACGCTTGCTCGACCCTTACCGATCGCCGGGTTCCAAAGCTCAGGACTTGGCCCTGGACCGGGCCCCGCAATCTCCAGTGAAGGATCGTGGGATATCATGGGATATTATGGGCGTCAATGGAATGGCCCTGCCCGCGGCCCCGCGCCCGGGGACGCCGGCGCACCGCCGACCGATTCCCAATTAACGACCCTTAAACTTAACGATAGGTTGCCGGCCCGCCCTTTCCGGCGCCTCTTTCGGCCCCCTCACGAAGGCAGTAAGCCGGTGCCACTGGCCGGCCGCCAAGGCGGCGCGGCCGGCGCGTCCAGGACCGGGAGCAAAGCGCCGGGAACAATCCGGCCATCGACACCGGCAATCCGGCCGCCCGGTGGCGCACCGAAGGGACGGCTTCGGGGCAACCTGGCGCGGCTGACATGGCGCTTCGCGCGCTATCAGTGTGCGCGGTTCCGAGCACCGGACGTTTCGGCAACCGCCGCCGATATCTTGTGAGGCGCTCAAATCCGGCGTGGTGAAATTCGAGCAGACACCGAACACAGATGACACACGCGACGATGAAATACCGGTGTTACCCGCAAACGGAACGTGCATGCCGTTTGCGGCCGCGTTGTCTTCGCGTTGTCGTCATGATTTGAGCATGTATTGCTTTTTCAATCGTCTCGATCAATGGTGCGCGCCCTCTTGAAACCTCAACCGCTTCACACCCGCATGGCTCATTTCCAGCCGGACTCGTTCATGGTCGCCGACGTGGTGCCGTCGCCGAATCATGACCGGCGCGTCGGCGGCGCGCCCGACATGATCCTGCTGCACTATACCGGCATGCAGGCCGGCGAAGCCGCGCTTGAGCGTCTGTGCGCGCCGGACAGCAAAGTATCGGCGCACTACGTGGTATTCGAGGATGGCCGCATCGTGCAGTGCGTGCCGGAAGAGCTGCGGGCGTGGCATGCGGGCCTCGCGTCGTGGGGCGGCGAGACCGACATTAATTCCCGTTCGATCGGCATCGAGATCGTCAATCCTGGACATGAATTCGGCTATCGCGATTTTCCGTTGCGGCAGGTGGCGGCGGTGATTTCGCTGTGCAAATCGATCGGGACTCGGCGCGGTCCGATTGCACCCGAGCGCGTGCTCGCCCATTCCGACGTCGCGCCGGACCGCAAGCAGGATCCGGGCGAACGGTTTCCCTGGGCGCTGCTCTCTGATTCCGGAATCGGCCATTGGGTGCGCCCGGCCGCCCTCACCGTCGAAGGCCCGACCTTGCGCGTCGGCGACGAAGGCGAGGCGGTGTCGCGGCTGCAAAGCATGCTCGCGTCATATGGCTACGGCATCGAGGAGAGCGGACGCTATGACGAGCGCACGCGCGACGTGGTCGCCGCCTTCCAACGCCATTTCCGTCCGGCGCGGGTCGACGGCATCGCCGATGCCTCCACCACGCGCACCTTGCGCGCGCTGATCGAGACCTTGCCGAAATTCGACACGTCGGTGTTGAACGCTCCGTCCTGACGCGCGGTTTGACCGTCGCCGGGCAGCCGGGCCTTCAGCGGTCCGGCTTTGGTACCGGCGGCAGCGGGATGCTCGGCACCCGCCAGGGCGCGCTGCCGAAACGCTCGACGAGGAACTCGATGAAGACCGCCACGCGCGGCAACCGCTGACGGCCGGCCGGATAGATGGCGGCGAGCGGAAACGGCTCGACGTGATGAACGTCGGTGAGCAGCGCCACCAGCTCGCCGCGATGCAGCGGGCCGCCCACGATGACGTCGGACAACCGAACGATCCCCGCGCCTTCGACGGCCAGCCGCAACGCGGCCTCGGCGTCGTCGGTTGTGACCCGCGGGTGAACATCAACAACGTCGACACCGCTGCGGGTCTCGAACGGCCAGCGGTTGAGACCCGGACCGGCGACCACGATGCAGTCGTGCTCTTTCAGGTCGGCGGCGACTTTCGGGGTGCCGCGCTGGGCGAGATAGGCCGGCGCGGCGCAAATCACCCGCTGCAGGTCGGCGATCTTGCGCTGCACGAAAGGGCCTTTCGGGATGTGGCCGGAACGGACGGCGATGTCCGACTGTTCCTCGATGAGATCGACCAGACGGTCGGTAATCGACAATTCCAGGTCGATTTCGGGGTAGCGGGCGAGGAAACCAGCCAAAGCCGGGGCCAATTGGTGCAGGCCGAAGGCGGTGCCGGAATTGATGTGCAGGCGGCCGCGCGGGGCGCCACGTATGCGCGTTACCTCCTCCTCGGCCTCCTCGATATCGGCGACGATCCGCTTGGCGCGGGCAAAAAACGTTTCACCCTCGGGGGTTAGGGCCAGACGGCGGGTGCTGCGCTCGAGCAGCCGGGCGCCCAGGCGGTCCTCCAGCCGCGACACCAGCTTGGAGACGGCCGAGGGCGTCAGCCCTAAGTCTCTGGCAGCGGCTGAGAAACTGCCGCGGTCAACAGCACGGACGAAGACCCGCAGATCGGAGGTGGCGTCCATAAGGGCCCTATTTATTCCATTTAGGAACAGATGAATAGCTATATTATCGGATTATCATTTTGACGGAAGATAATATTATGCGTTCAACGCATGGGGCGCAAAAAGCCCTGAACTGGAGATGAAGTCATGAATACCCGCAACCAAGCCCTTATCGGCGATGTCGATGTGCACGACGCGCTTGCCCGCGCGCATGCTGACCGCGCCCAATACATCAGCCGCGCCTTTGTCGGCGTGTCGGTGCTGGCGAAGCGCCTGGTGGCCGCCATCCGACCCCACCGGTCGCGCAAGGGCGCCTGGGCCTAATCGGGCGAATTCGCCGGCCAAGGGCGAGGCCTGACCAGGCCCGCCCGGGGTTGGCATCAGGACCCGACCGGGGTCCTTTTCCACCGATCCAAGTCTTCTTGTTTCCTCCGACGAGCCCGGGCCGCCTCCCCCCTCCCCTCCCAAACTGGCCCGGGCTCTTCTTTTTTTACCAGACGCTGCGGCAACGCTTGACCCGCGGGCACCCCACCCCCATCCCTATCCTTGTCAGTCGGCCGGACGGCCGCCCCGCGCCAATGCCGAAAGGCGGCCGGGGAGGAAAGTCCGGGCTCCATGGACGAACGGTGCCGGATAACGTCCGGCGGGATCGGCCTTCAGGGCCGGTTTCAGGGACAGTGCCACAGAGAACAGACCGCCACGGCCGCGTTGCGTAAGGGTCGCGGTAAGGGTGAAACGGTGCGGTAAGAGCGCACCGCGCTGCCGGCAACGGTGGCGGCACGGCAAACCCCACCGGGAGCAAGACCGAATAGGAATGACGTTGAGACGTAAGTCTCGGGTCCGTCCGGGCCAGTCATTCGGGTAGGTTGCTTGATGCGCCGGGCAACCGGCGTACCAGAGGAATGGCCGTCACGTCTGCGGCCTCGGCCGCAGACCGTACAGAACCCGGCTTATAGGCCGTCTGATAATGTTAAGGGGGCTCGGTGGGAAACCACCGAGCCCCCGCCAATTTCTGCGACGTGCCGTTGTCCGCTGCCGATAGGCGTGGCGCCCGGATGACCGGTGACAGGCGACATCGGCGCTGTGCGAGCCACAGCCGATGACGCGGATCAGAAGTCCTTCCAGGCCTCCGCCAAGGCGCCCTGCATCCGGCGGATCGGATTGCGCGAGGCCCCATTGGTCCGCGCTTTTGCGGCGGGCGCGGGCTGCAGCGCGGGCGCCTTGTGCTCGGGAAGCGACGCGACAGCGGCCTCCCCGGCACCACGATGCGCATCGTTTTCCGCGATCCGGAAGAAGGCGAGACGCTCGTCCATGGCCTTGGCTTGGCCCTCCAGCGTCTTGGCGGTCGCCGCGTTCTCCTCGACCAGCGCCGAGTTCTGCTGGGTGACCTCGTCCATCTGGCCAAGCGCCTTGTTGATCTGCTCGACCCCGGACGACTGCTCCACGCTGGCGGTGGCGATGTCGGAGACGAGATTCGCCACCTGCTTGATCGATTCGGTGATCTCGTTGAGCGCGGTGCCGGCCCGGTTGACCAGATCGACGCCCTCTTTCACCTGGCCGCCGGAGTTGACGATCAGGTCCTTGATGTCCTTGGCGGCTTGCGAGGAGCGCTGCGCCAGGCTGCGCACTTCGGACGCGACCACCGCGAAGCCGCGGCCGGCATCGCCCGCGCGTGCCGCCTCGACCGCGGCGTTGAGCGCCAACAGATTGGTCTGGCGCGCGATCTCGTCGATCACCACGATAATCTCCGAAATGTTGTTCGAAGACTCCTCGATCTGCGCCATGGCTGTGACCGCCTGGGCAACGACCTGACCGCCGCGGTCGGCGACCTCGCTGGTCTCGATCGCCGACTGGTTGGCAGCTTGCGCGTTGTCGGCGTTTTTCTTCACGGTCGCGGCGATCTCCTCCATCGAGGCGGAGGTTTCCTCCAGGCTCGCCGCCTGTTCCTCGGTACGCTGCGACAGGTCGGTGGTGCTGGTGGTGATTTCGAGCGAGGCATTGGTCACCTCGCGCGAGGCCGACTTGATGTCGGAGACGGTGCTGCTGATGCGCTCCGCCGTCTTATTGGCGTTGTCTTTCAGCAGCGCGAAGCTGCCCTCGTATTGCGCCGTGATGCGCTGGGTGAGATCGCCTTCGGCGAGCGCGTTCAGCATCTTGACCAGGTCATCGAGCGCCTTGGCGACGTTCTCGCACAACGAGTTGATGGCGGTGCCGACGTTGAGCACGAGGCCGTCTTTGCCCTCGAGATCGACGCGCTGGGAGAAGTCGCCGGCCACGGCCGCGTTGACGATGCCGCCGACGGCGGCCTGGAATTCCTCGGCCACCTTCTGCATCGCTGCGTCGCGTTCGGCGGCGGCACGTTTTTCCTGCTCGGCCTTTTCCTCCGCCGTGCGGGCGGCTTCTTCCGCCTCGCGGCGCAGCTTCTCCTTGTCGGCGGCGGCTTTCTCTTCGGCCTCCCGCTGCGCCTTCTCGGCCAGCATGACGCTGATGTCGTTGACGGCGCGGGCGGTCTCGCCCACTTCGTCCTTGCGTTCGGTGCCGGTGATCTCCATCGCCTCGCCCTGCGCCATACGCTGCAGCAGGCCGACCAGCGAGCGCATCGGTTTGGCGATCCCGAACTGCCCGACTGCGAAGGCGAGCGCGAATCCCACGGCAATGCCGATGGCGGCCGCGATGATCATCAACTCCGAGACGCGTTGATATTCCTCGGAAGCTCCCTTGGAGGCTTTGTCTACGTCCTCATCGAAACCCTTGGCGAGTACGCGAAGTTTATCGTGCAACTGATCCGCGACGCGCGTGCTGGTCAACGCTTCCTGCCGCAGCTTTTCCATTTCCGGCGTGATTTTGAAATCCTTCACGGCATCGGCGGCCTGGAACGTCGCGTCCAGGTCTTTTCGGTACGCATCCCAGCCGGTATCGAGTTCGGACAATTGGGTTTTGACTTCC
The DNA here is from genome assembly GCA_963829785.1 of uncultured Pseudomonadota bacterium. Classification (GTDB taxonomy): domain Bacteria; phylum Pseudomonadota; class Alphaproteobacteria; order Rhizobiales; family Xanthobacteraceae; genus Pseudolabrys. The sequence goes on from CAWHJZ010000002.1 coordinate 50,968, forward strand.
GGCTGTGTTGCCCGGTCCTTCAGCCACTTCATGCGCTGTAGAAATAGCTTGGTCTCCTCTTCCGCGGTTTGCCGGGTGGCCTTTTTGACCTCTGGCGTCGGATCGGACGAGAGTTCGAATTCCGCGCGATTGATGGCGAGTAGACTTGTCACCAGCCGTTGCGCCATCAGCGACTCGTTGGCCTTGAGGTCCATTCGATGGGTCGCATCGGCCAGCGTCTTCAGCGAGCTGACTCCGAGCCAGGTGATGCCGCCGGCAACCATCGACAGCAGGCAGACGATAGCGATGATCTTCGTAAGCACGCGAAAGCGAGCAAGAAAGGACATGATTAGCTCCGTTTCGAATGGAAGCGGGAGGGTGAAGGACGCAAACTTGAGGAGGGAAGACGATGCGCGCTGCTAGGCGTCGAGCAGATAGGCGACGCTCTGTTCGTCGGGCTCGGCGGACAGCAGAGGAACCAGATCGATCAGCGCGATCATGGAGCCCTCGACCGTCACCAGCCCGGACAGAAAGCGGGCGCGCGACGAGCGGGCGACCGTCGGGACCGGCTGGATATCGGTTCGCTCGAACGACACGATGTCGAGCACCCGGTCGGCCAGAAGGCCGACTTGCCGGCCCTCGATGTGCACAATAATGATGATGTGCGTCGGCGTGGAATCGGTAAGTCCCTGGCCGAAGCGGCAGCGCAAGTCGATGATCGGCACGACGACACCACGCAGATTGAGTACGCCGCGGACGTAATCCGGCTGCTTCGGCAGATGCGTGACGTTCGACCACTCCTTGATCTCGCGCACCGACATGATGTCGACGCCGTACTGATCGTCGCCGATGGCGAAGTTGATGCACTCGACCAGCATCAACCCGGCCGTAGAGCCGGAGATGCCATTTGCGAGGGACGGATCGCCAGGACTGACCTCGGAAGACTGCAACGGCTGTGTCATGTCGCCCCCAATTCACGCGGACCCCCGGTCCGCACACCCCTAACTCGTTACCTCCGCAGGATTGGCGCGCCGCATCTACAGAACCTTAATGAGCCGCACACCATGGTGGGGTTTCGGCACAAACGTTTTTGTTAAAAATTTTTAGATTATCTTTTGGCGCGGGCGCACGAACGCGCATCCAAAGATTGTGATTCCTGCGAACCAGGGGACTAATCTTGCAATAACCTGCACAAGTAAGTCGACATTTCTGAAAAATCGTGGACTCCTCTTTTGAGGTCTAATTGAAGCGAAACCCATAATCGATGGGTATAGTTGCCGGTGATCTAAACCCTCGTGCTTGTGCCACCTGTGTGGCGCGCGCGTTGAAGGTTTGCACGGCGGCTTCACTCGTTCTTCCAGACTACGAGCCGGAATCGGGCGTCGAGCAATCCGGATTCAAAGAGGCAGCCCGCCGGATCGCCTGTCACGCCAGCGAGATGAGCGAACAAGTCGCATTCCTCTGCAATGGCTGGGCCAGCCGTTCGGCCACCGCACCAAACGGACGACAGCTTCTTTGCGTTCTGCTGCCGGGCGATCTTGTGAGCGCGCAATTATTCGTGGGGAAGTCGGAAGGCTGGTTCATCGAGGGCATTATTGGCATCACCTACCGCGTCTTCCGCCGCGACGACATCCACGAGGTCTTGAAGAAACGTCCCGAGGCGCGCGCCATGATGTTCGATGCGGTCGCGCAAGAAATGAAGTGCACTGACGATTTCATCGTCAATCTTGGCCGTGGGTCAGCTGAACAGCGAATTGCCTATTTGATCACGAGTATTATCAACAGGCTCCAGAAACTAGGAATGGCGCCCCCGGACGCCGCCGCCGTACCTTTTCCCCTGCGGCAGCAACACATCGCCGATGCCACGGGCCTGACGTCGGTTCACGTCAGCAATATCCTCAGCGATTTTCGAAAGCGCGGCATGATCGAACTTGCGGACCGGACGATCAAAATTATCAACTCGAGACAACTGCTGAGATTGTCGACGCTGCACGGACGATGACGTCTCTTCCGCCCGCCGCCGCCCCGCCTCACCCTTTCTCATGTGACTTGACGACGCGCAGCCGCGCCGGCGCATCCGGCGGTACGACGGCCGAGTAGTGAATCTTGCTGAAAACATCACCATGGAGCATGGACGCCGGCAACGGCCGGCCGAAATAGAAGCCCTGCACCTGGTCGGCATTGGCATCGTAGAGGAAGTCGACCTGGTCCGACGTCTCCACACCTTCGACCGTCACTCGCATATTCATTTCGCGTCCGAGCGCGATGATGGTCTTCACCACCGTTTCCACGTCGCGTCCCGATTTCTCAAAGCTCCCCATGAAACTGCGATCGATCTTGATCTTGTCGAACGGGAACTTCCAAAGATAGCTCAGGCTCGAATAGCCGGTGCCAAAATCGTCCATGACGACCGCCACGCCCATGTCCTTGATCCGCTTGAGCGTGGCTATGACGGATTCGGTGTTTTTGAGCAGCAAGGTTTCGACAATTTCAAGCTCGAGCCGGTGCGGCTTAAGGCCGGACGTCTTCAGGGCCCTGGCGACAGTGTCTTCTATCTCCCCGGATTCGAATTGCGCCGGCGACAGGTTCACCGCCACGGTCAAATTCTCCGGCCAGCTGGTTGCCGTGCGGCAGGCCTCGCGCAGCACCCAGGCCCCAATCTTGTCGATCAGCCGCATTTCTTCGGCGAGCGGAATGAAGCTGTCCGGCGGAATCAGCGTGCCGTCTGGCGCCGGCAGGCGCACCAGCGCCTCGAAGCCGACCAAGTGCTTGTTGGCCATTTCAAACACCGGCTGGTAATGCACCACAAAGGCGTCATGCGCGACCGCGTTGCGGATGATCTTTTCGAGCTTGATGCGCTTTTGCAGCGCCTCGTCCATCTCCGGCGTAAAGAAGCGGATGCAGTCGCGGCCCGCGGCCTTGCCGTCATAGAGCGCAAGGTCCGCGCTCTTGAGCAGACGTTCGGCCGTGACGCCGTCCCGCGGCGCCAGCGCCACACCGATGGTGAAGCTGGCGCTGACTTCCTGCTCCCGGTAGTAGCTCGGCGTGCTCAGCACCTCGGCGATGCGTTCGGCGATCTCTTCCGCCTGCCGCTTGCCGGCGACGCCGGTCTGCACCACGACAAATTCGTCGCCGCCGAGCCGCGCCACCATGTCCTCGGTGCGGACCATAGCACTCAGGCGCTGACCGACGGTTTCGAGCAGAAAATCGCCGCCGTCGTGGCCCAGCGTGTCGTTGACCTGCTTGAAGTGGTCGATATCGATGAAGTGCAGCGCGATCATGCCGCCGGTCGACGGCAACACCGCCAATGCTGACTCCAGCCGCTCGATCACGCGCGCGCGGTTGGCAAGCCCGGTCAGGGTGTCATGATGGGCGAGGAAGGTAATGCGGCGGTCGGCCTGCTGCTTTTCGCGGGTGCGCCGGTACCAGGCGATCGCCGGCACGCCGAACGACAGCGCCGTCAAGCCGCAGAGCGCCGCCGCCGCCAGCAGGAAGGTTCGGGAAAAATCGTTCTGCTCGTCTGTCTGGTCGACATAGGCGGCGACAACAGCGATCGGCCGACCGCTGACGATGACCGGAACGTAGGCCTCCGAATAATACGCCGGCTGACCAGGACCGTGGCCTTCCTTGGCGCCGACGATCGGCTGATTTTCCTTAATCGTGCGGGCCGCGGTGGCGCTGTATTCGGACAAGTCGACGGGTGCGATCTTCCCGCGGTCGGCGACCAGAATCGAATAACCGTAGCGGTTGAAGATGACGTAGCGGAACACTTCTTCCGAATGCCGGGTGGCGTTGAGAAATTCCATGCTGGTGGACGACGGCGTCTCGCCAGCGGCGATCTGTTCAAGGTCCGGAACGTTGGCGGCCAGAAATTGCGCCCAGTTGCGCGAGGCTTCGGTGGCGTTGCGATAAAGCAGGTGGTCTGTCGTAACCATGACGATGAACCACGTGCCCGCGACAAGCAGCCCGAGGACAACGACCATCAGACCTAGATAACGCCCAATCGGTGCATTTGCGAGGTTTCCCATGGCGGCCTACCGTGCGGCGGAGCGAAGTGCCGTAAGATCGGCTTTGATCTTCTTCAGGAGTTCCCGGTTGCGCGAACTCTTGGCGGCCCAAGCATCGATGAGTGACTTGTAGACCTGCTGCGCGGCCGCGCGGTCGGCCGGCGATGGCTCGACCGCCTTGCGCGCAGGATCCGATTTAATCTTGTCGAGCGAACGCCGCTCGGCGGGGCCGAACATCTCGATCCAGGTCGTCGCCGCGCGCTCGCCACTGTATTTGCGGATAAGCGCTTGCGCCGCTTCCGGCAAGCTGTCGAATTTCTTCCGGTTCATCAGTACCAGCAACGGAGCGGAGCCGGCGCCGAGGAGGTAATGGTTGGCCGCCAAGCGTGCGGTACCGAATTGAAACAAACCGCCCGGGCTCATCATGACGGCATCGACGGCACCTTTCGTCAGCGCGTCGGCAAGCCGCGACGCCGGCATGACGGTCGGGATGGCGCCGAAGCGATCGAGGGCCTCCGCCTCTATCGCGTTGTTGGTACGGATTTTCTGACCCTTGAGCGCGGCAAGCGATGTGACCGGTTTGCGGCTATGGATGATGGTGGGGGCGCTGGCGTAGGCACCGATCACGAAGAAATTTTCATAGCCACGCAAGGCATTGGCGGCGATCAGGCGGGTATAGACAAGCGTTCCCTCGCGCACGTCATTGAACAGGCCGGGCAATTCAAGCGCTTGATTGTCAGGAAACCGATAAGGCGTTTGGCCCGGCACGACCCAGGCAATGTCGGCCACCCCGTCAGTCACCAGGTTGGGCTGTTCGGCCACCGCTTTGCCGAGCGCACCGTTGAGATAGACCTTTATCGTGACCAGCCCCTTCCCTTCAGCGTTGACCGCATCAACAAAGGGCTTGACCCCATCACGGTAGGCATCGGTTTGATCGGATGAGAAGAACGACAGCTTAAGCGTGATCGGCTCGGCCGCCGCCGTCAACGGCAACATCAGTGCGGTTGCCAGTGCGCCAGCCCGCGCCAGCGCTTTGACGAACCATGAGACCGACGCAATTGCGGCCACAAAGACAGTATTAGTTGCGCTCATGGTCGCACCTCAGTTGACGAATGCACTTTTGCGATCTCGGTTTTGACCAGTGCCAAGAGTTCATGGTTATGCGGACTTTGCGCAGCCCATTCTTCGGCCACCGAGGCGAAGACTCTGCGGGCGGCCGCCAAGTCGGCCGGCGACGGCTCCACAACTTTGCGCCGCGGGCCGGCCTTTAATTGCGCAACCGTTTCGCGGTTCCTCGCTTCGAAGCAGGCCGCGCCGCGCTCCGACAGCCAGTCGCCACTGTATTCGCGGATGATTTCCTGCACGCGCGGCGGCAGGCCGGCAAACTTCTCGCGACTCATCACCAAAGTAACCGGAGCACCGCCGAGCTTGAGCAAATAGTGGTGGGTGGCAAGCCGGCCAAAGCCGAATTCCAAAAGCAACCTAGGCGGCACTGCCACGCCATCGATCTTCCCCTGACTGAGGGCGTCCATGGTCTGATTGACCGGCAGCCGCACGGGAACGGCACCGAGCTTACGCATAGTGCTGCCTGCGATCGAATTATTCACGCGGATCGTTTGCCCTTTCAAATCGGAAAGCCTCGCGATCGGCTTACGGCTATGGATACTTACGCCAGCGGAATCGAAGGCGCCGACCACAAAAAACTTTTGGTAGCCTTCGAACGCGCCGGCATCCGACCAGCCGCGCAAAGATCAGGCTTGACTTCGCGTTCGCTACGAAACAAGCCGGGCAATTCGATGACCGAAACATCGGGAAATTGCTTTGGCGCATAACCCGGCACCACCCAAGCCAAATCGGCGGCGCCATCGAGGACCAGCCGCGCCTGTTCGGTCAATGCAGGACTGATTGCGCCGCTGAAATACACCTTGATTTGGACCAAGCCCTGGCCCTTGGCGTCGACCGCCTCGACAAATGGTTTGACGTAACACTGATAGATGCTCGACCGGTCGGAGGTGAAGAACGAAAGTTTCAGCGTGATCGGCTCGGCCGCCGCCGCAAAAGAGAAGAAGATAGTGGCTATCGCCGTCGCGGCGAGCAACACGACGGCGCTTGTCCGCCGTCTCGCCGCTTCGTTCGCGAGAACCGCTCTTTCTGTGAAACCCAGCACCGCGCACCTCATTTCGTCGAACGAGAGCCCGCCACGGCCGCGCGGGCGGCCCTGACAAGCGCAGCATTGTGGGAGTTCATCGCGGCATAGCCGCTGACGATCGACTTAAACGCGGCGTCTGCCGTCTCCATATCGGCTGCGCGACGGGACCGTGACCGTTCTTCGCGAGTTCGACTTGAGCTGGTTCATGACCAACGCGGTCGCGGCCTCATTGATCCGGTTGTAATTGTCCACGAACCAGGCGCCGCTGTGTTTTCGTATGATGGCCTGCACGTCGGCGGGCAGGCTCTCGAACCGCTTGCGGTTCATCAGCAATGCCTGCGGCACACAGGACGTCGGCAGAAGATAATGGTAAGGCGCGACCCGGCCGATCCCGAATTCGATCATCGGCACCGGCGGCACCAGGGCGCCGTCGATCTTACCGGCGCTGATTTCCTCGGCCGCGTGGTTGAGCGGGATGAACGACGGCTTCGCGTCAAGCTTCCTGAGAAGCTCGGCTTCGATTTGGTTGTTGACGCGAATGCGCTTGCCGCGCAGTTCCGCGAGCGAGGTGAGTGGCGGACGGCTGTGGATGTTCTCCGGCTCGCTGGCAAATGCACCGATCACAAAAAAATCGCTGAAGCCGCGCATGATGCCTGAGCCGACCAGCTTCGTGAAAACCTCGGTCGCCTCGGCGGCATCCTTGTAGAGACCCGGAAGCTCGATGACGGCGGCATCGGGAAACGCGGCGCGCTCGTAAGGCGGAACGACGTAGCCGATATCGGCCTTGCCGTCCCGGACGGCCCGAGATTGTTCCGGCAGGCCGCCGAGGCGGCCGCTGAAATAAGGCTCGATCTTGACGCGCCCTCGTCCTTCCCTGTTGACCGCGTCGACGAACGGCTTGGCGCCGGAGAGATAGAGATGCGTGCGATCCGAACTGAAATACGCCAGCTTCAGCGTAATCGGCCCGGCCAAGGCCGATACCGGCACGAGACCGAGCATGAGAATCGCAAGGCGCAGGACGTTGACAATCATGTAAGGCTCGATCCGGCTGCCGAAAAACTTCAGTGCGACCGCACGTTCATCGCTGAACGCCACTCGCTTGTTGCAGGCTAGCAGATGAGCCGTTGAGCACCCCTTCCGTATCTTCCCTTAGTGTGGCTCCCCTTTTTGCATTGAATTAAATTAAAATCGCATCGGGGTGGTACGATGCTAAGACGTTGTTCGAATGACGCGCGGCATTTGCTGCGCGGCGTAGGGCGTTTCGACAACGCGGTTGCCGGGCGCAAGACCGTGTGGCGGCTCATGAGAAACGATCGCGTCAAACCGGCGATCGAATCGGCCTGTCGCTTGCACCCTAACCCTTGCACATTGAGCCGGACGCGTACCGGCGCAACGAATCGGGCGATCACGTCGGCAAGGTGATGCTTACCCTCTAAGATGCGCGAGCACCCTCGGCGTCAGAGCGTTCGGGCGCCGCGCTGCCAGCGGCGCGCGCCGCCGCCTCGGCTTGCGCATGTTCGAGCACGAACAGACGGACCGCCGAAGACAGATTGGCGTGCTGGCGGCGCATGTCGATGTCGGCGATGATCGCGGAGATGGACATGGCACGGCTTCGCGCGATTTCACGCAAGCCGGTCCAGAACGCATCCTCGAGACTGACGTTGGTCTTGTGGCCGGCGACCGAGATCGATCTCTTTATGATGGGCGATTTCATCGAACCCCCCGCTTGCAGCAGACATTCCCGATAACAAACGACGCAAGTCCCCCTTCTATTCCCGGCATGTCCCGTGCCGTTTTGAAAATGCTATGTCCGCGATTGCCGCAAGGGCCACTGGTAGAATTACCAGGGCAAAATTTTGCAGGTGGCCGCAGGCGACGCCGGAATAATTTTCCACATTGCAGCACGCAAAACACTTGAGCTATTTCCGGCTCAACACGACGCGAATAGCCTCGGCCGTGTTGCGGACGCCCAGTTTCTGCAGAATATTGGCGCGATGGAAATCGACCGTGCGGGGACTGACGCCGAATTCGCGGGCAATCTCCTTGCTGGAGGCGCCTTTGACGATTTGCGCGAGCACGCCGCGCTCGCGCTCGGTCAGCAGATCGTGGCCGGGAAACGGCGCCGACATGATGGCGAGCGCGTCGTTGAGTTGGCGGATATGTGCATTGGCCTGTTCTAATTCCGGCGTCTCCATGAACTGCCAATCGCCTTGGCGGCGGGCGACGGTCAAATGGTGAGCGCGGGCAACATCCAGCACGTCCACCCCACGGCTCCGGCCGAGATCGTAGGTTCCCATAACCAGCATCGGCCGATCTTCAATCGCGCGGGCGATTTCGCGCTCGTCTTCGTAATATTGCTGCGACCGGCTCGCGGCGATCCAGGCATGACCGCCGAGGCGCAGACCTTCATAGCCGCCTTCCAAGGCCTGTCGCAGTTTGGCGTTCCACCGGCGAACGACCCATTGTACGTCGAATGCGCCGTCCGGAAGCTTCAAGTCGCGGGCCGAGACCAGTTCCATACTCCCCGCGGCCTCGTAGCGGTCGAAATCAGCAATGTTGACGCGCAGCGCCCGGCGGGCGGCTTCAACGGGCACCCACTCGGCCAAGGCCCAGCTGCATGTTTCGTTATGCTGCAGACCGGCCCGGAAAAAAGCGGCGCAGGTATCGAGCAGGTCGCAGGTGGTCTCGTAGAAAAGCGCTATGTGCGAACCCCACGGGAGTTCGTCCATGAGAGGGATGCCCGTCTTTCGTAGCGGACCAGCCATCGCCACTCCCGGCAACCCATTCCATCAGCGGTTGCAAGCAGCATGATGCTCTGCGCGAAGCGGTAACTCCATAATATTTCCGTAAAAACAAAACGCGGATGGTGCCCCGGCACCATCGATAGCGAATGCTGCCGAAACTATTGATTGCGCGTGAGACTGCTTACGGCCCTTGCCGCATGGACCGCGCGTTACCCTTGAGATGGCCCGTCGGCGCATGCCGCACATGCACAAAGAGTTACGCTCGAAACCATTGGCGGTCTTCACTGCCCGCCAGCGCTCTTGATCTGCATTTCCATGCGCACCAATTCGGCCAGATTGCGCGCGCCCATGCGTTCCATCATCCAGGCGCGGTGAATCTCGACGGTCCGGAAGCTGATGCCGAGGCGGCCGGCGATCTCCTTGTTGGAGAGTCCCTCCGCCGCCAGCTCCAATACCTGACGCTGGCGCTCGGTCAGGCCCTCGAAGCGCGCGCGCAGGTCGGCGCGCTCGGCGGCGGCGACCTGCCTTTGTTGCGCTTCGCCGGTGGCGTTGCGCACGGCTTCGAGCAACCGGCTTTCGTCGAATGGTTTTTCGATAAAATCGAAAGCGCCGAGTTTGATGGCGGCGACCGCCATGTCGATATCGCCGTGGCCCGTGATCAGGATCACCGGCGCAACGCGGCCCTCCGCGGTCGAGCGGCGCACGAGATCGAGGCCGGAAAGACCCGGCATGCGCACGTCGGCGACCACGCAATCGAAACCGTCGTCGTTGCCGGCAACGAAAGCATCGGCGCTGGCAAAACAGGCGACCGCGATGCCCTGGCGCTCGAGATAGAGCTTGAGGGAATCGAGCACCGCCGGATCGTCGTCAATCAGCGCCACATGCATCGCATCACCCGGTCTTTGCCACCGGCAAGGTGAACCGCACCACCGCGCCGCGTTTTCCGTCGTCGCGGCCGCCAATGGTCAACCGCCCGCCATGGGATTCCACGATCGAACGGCAAAGCGAGAGGCCGACGCCGAGACCTTCCGGTTTGCTCGAGGTGAGCGGCGGGAATTCGTCCGCGGTGAATTCCGGCGGGAAGCCCGGCCCGGTATCGCGCACGGTGACCGTCAGCGTGTCGGGGCCGGAGGCGGATGCAGCGATGGTGATGCTGCCACCGCCGGCGCCATCCATGTCCATGGCTTCCGACGCGTTGCGCAGCAGGTTGAGCAGCACTTGTTCGATCTGCAGCACGTCGACCATCACCGGCGGCGGATTGGATCCGAGCGCGACGCGCACCGTCACGCCGTGGCGTTCGAGAAACGGTCCGCTGAGCGCAAGCGTCTCGCGTACAATGCGCTCGACCGCAATCGGCGCACGGCCGCTCTGGTCGAGCCGGATGAGCGCGCGCAGCCGGCGCACCACGTCGGCGGCGCGCTGCACCTGGGCCGCCGCCTTCTCGGCGGTTTCGACTGCGGCGCCGTCGGGCTGTTTGGCGCCACGCAAGGTATCGGCGATCAACCGGGCATAGGTGCCGGCCGCCATCAGCGGCTGATTGATCTCGTGCGCGATCATGGCGGCAAACTCGCCCATGCTGCCGAGACGGGCGACGCGGGCCAGCGAATCCTGGTGACGGCGCAATTGCAGTTCGGTGCGGCGGTGCTCGGTGACTACCGCGCCGGCGGCGAGTCCGGTGAGCGCCAGCACCAGCATCAGCGCCTGAAAGACGGCAACGTCGACATCGCGCGGCAACAATTGCGCGCTGACGATGAGACCGATCTGGGTAATGAGAATGCCGACGGTGACGAGCTCGAGCCCGCCGCGCACCGCCATCCAGATGATCGGCAGGAACAGGATGTAGAAGAATTCGAAGTGGTGCGTTTCCACGAAAACGAAGACAAAGGACAGCACGATCAAGATGGCGATGATCTGCAACGCGGTCTCGCCCGAAAAGCGCAGGCCCCGGCCGCGGGTCAGGAAGATGAGCGCGAAGGGCGCGACCACCGCCACGCCGATGATGTCGCCGATCCAGAACTGCAGCGCGGCGGTGACGAAGTCGGCCCCTTGCAGCCATCCAGTGCCGACCAGCACGCCGACATAGCTCGCCGCCACCGCCGCCCCGCTCACCGCCGCCACCGCGAACAGCACGATCAGGTCGCGCATCGACGTGAGCGCCGGATTGAAACGCGTGGCCGGGCGCAACAACACCATCAGCCCGATCGCATAACCGCCGCCGATGATGACGCTGGTCGCGATCTCGACCGACCACGGGAGCGGCAGTTGCCGCACCATCAGATCGGCCAATAGCGGCGCCACGAACAAAAGTGGGATGAAGCGCTGCCCGAACAGAAGCACCAGGATGAAGCTCAAGCCCGTCGGCGGGTTCCACGGCGTGATGCCGAACGGCGCAAACGGCTGGATGAAGCTGACCCAGTCGAGCAACACGTAGAGCACGAGGAAACCCAGCGCCAACGCATAATGCGGCAGCGAAAAGACGCGGGGAAAAGCCATCGCGACCGCTCGATGTTGCAAGCCCAGATCACTCATCTTTCTACCGCCGTTCCGTCCGGTCGGCTGCTAAGGGTGGACACCTAGGGGCTGGTGCCTACGCGCGCCAGCCTAGGTGCGCGTCCCAAATTGTCAAAGCACTGCTTCCGCGCCCATGGTCGCTCGCATGAGCACAGCGACCACCCATCGAAGCAACGGCCAACACGCCGCCCACCACAATGCCGGCGCGATCGTCGTTCTCTGCGCCGAAGAAGAGCTCCGCGACATCATCGTCTACTGGTTGTCGAGCGCGGCGGCCAAGACGCTGATCGCGGAGGACGGCTATCAGGCGGCCAAAGCGCTCAACAACGGCTGCCGCTGGCTGGTGACCGACCGGGTGCTGCCGCCCTGGCCTGGGCTCGACACCTTCCTCACGCTACGCAGCCAGCATCCCGAGCTGCGCATCGCCTTCGTCGAGAACAGCAATATCCATGACGGCATCCTGGCCAAGGTGACCGGCGCGAGCGTTCTGCTGCCGCGGCCCCTCACCCGCCGGTCGATCAGCGAGGCGCTGGCCAACGGGCACGGCTGACCCGTGGGCGATACGCTCATGAGCGGCGCTTTCCCAACGACTCTGCAACTCGCCGCAACGATATTTTTTGCGCTGGCGGTGCTGCACACCTTCATGACGCGCCAGTTCGAGCGTCTGGCGCATATCCATCCGAAGCATGCCGGGCTGTGGCATCTGCTCGGCGAGGTGGAGACGGTGTTCGGCGTCTGGGCGCTGGCGTTGATTCTGTTCATGGCGGCCTATGCCACGCCGCAAGAGGCGCTGCATTATCTCGAAAGCCGCAGCTTCACGGAACCGGCCTTCATCTTCGTCATCATGGTGATCGCGGCGAGCCGGCCGGTGCTCGATTTCGCGGGCGCGATTCTGCAGTGGCTGTCGCGGCTGATCCCGCTGCAACCGCCCAATGCCTATTACTTCACGGTGCTGTTCGTCGGGCCCCTGCTCGGCTCCTTCATCACCGAGCCGGCGGCGATGACGCTGACCGCCATGCTGATGCGCGAGCGCTATTTCAGCCCGCAGGCGCCGCGCGCCTTCAAATACGGCACGCTCGGCGTGTTGTTCGTCAACATTTCGATCGGCGGCACGCTGACGCCGTTCGCGGCGCCGCCGGTGCTGATGGTGGCCGAGCGCTGGGGCTGGGACACGGCCTTCATGATGCAGACCTTCGGCTGGAAGGCGGCGATCGCGGTGTTGGTCAATGCGGCGGCGGCGACGGCACTCTACCGCTCGTATCTCGGGCAATTGCCGACCATCTCGGCGGCGCTGGCGCGCATCGACATTCCCTGGCCCGTGATCACGGTGCATGTCGGCTTCCTCGCCGCCGTGGTGATGGCCGGCCATTACGTCGTGGTGTTCGGCGCGCTGTTTCTGTTTTTCCTCGGCTTCACGGAAGCCTATCGCCGCTATCAGAGCCGGCTGATCCTGCGCGAGGGCCTGCTGGTCGGCATGTTTCTCGGCGGGCTGGTGGTGCTCGGCGGCATGCAGGAGTGGTGGCTGGGCCCGCTGCTCTCGAACCTCAACACCACCGCGCTCTTCTATGGCACGGCGGGGCTGACCACGGTCACCGACAATGCGGCGCTGACCTATCTCGGCTCTTTGGTCGACCAGTTGTCGCCGGCGGCGAAATACGCACTGGTCGCGGGGGCGGTGAGCGGCGGCGGGCTGACCGTGATCGCCAATGCGCCCAACCCGGCGGGCTTCTCCATCCTGAAAAACACCTTCGACGACGGCGCCATCAGCCCGTTGTGGCTGGCGGTGTCGGCGGCGCCGCCGACCATGACGGCCGTCGCCGCCTTTCAATTCCTGCCGGGATAACCCATCCGGCCTTCCGCCATAATCCGGCTCGAATGTTCCTGATGCTGGCGCACCGCTGGTGCCGTTGGGCCGGCTTGCAATGGAGGCTGCGGCTGAGCGCACCATCGCCCGCTGGAACTTAATCGCGCCACAAACGTTGTCGAGCGTCTACTGACGAACGTCCGGGTAAACTCGCCCCATTTCGTTTCGCCCGCCTCTCCCCCTCTTCTGACGACACCGCCGGAGTAATCAATTCATGACGTCGATGAAATCGCTCTTGCTTGCGGGCAGCGCGCTGTTTGCCGCCACAACGATGATGCCCGTGCAGGCCGCGCCGACCGGACGCGCCATCACCGTGGCGCAGATGTTCGGCGGCAAGACGGACGCGCAGAAGAAGAAGGAAGAGGAGGAGAAGAAAAAGGCGAAGAAACCAGTGCCGCCGCAGCCCGCGGCGAAGCCGAAAAAGCCCGCCGCCGTGCCGTTCGGCCATCCCAAGCCGCCCGCCGCCGCAAAGCAAGCGCCACCGCACCGACCGGCGCCGCCGCGCCCGGCACAGGCCGCGCCGGTCCATAAGCCGACGCCGCCGGCCAAGCAGGCCGCCCCCGCCGCGCAGCGGAAACCGCCGGCAGGTGCGCCGGCTGCACGCCACGCCGGCCCCGAGCGGCGCGACCACCGCCGCAGACAGCCGCCGCAGTCCGCACCACAGCAGGCGGCACCGGCTGCCGCGCAACAGGCGCCAGCACCGACCGCCGCTCCCAGCAAACCGGCTCCGAGCAAGAGCGCCGCGCCCATCTTCGCGCCGCAGCAGGCTGTGAAGCCGCGCGACGCCCGCGAGTTCATCCGCAAGGACGGCAACCAGCCCCAGCGCACCATCAAGGACGTCCGCCAGGAGCGGCGCACCACGCGGCAGAACGGACGCGTGTCAATCCACGAAGGCAGCCGCACCATCGTGCGCGAGAACAACCGCACCATCATCCGGCACAATGAAGACCAGCGTTTCGCCATCGGCGCGCGCAACGTACGCGTCGATCACCGCAACGGCGAGACGTTCACCGTGATCCTGCGGCCGGACGGCATCCGCATCGTCAACGTCACCGACCGCGAGGGGCATCTGATCCGCCGCTTGCGCCGCGACCGCAGCGGCCGGGATTTCGTGATCATCGACAACCGCCGCGCCGGGCCGGGCGGCATGTTCGTCGACGTGCGGCCGCCGCGTATTGGGATGCCGCGCGACCGCTACATCATCGACGCCGACCGCGCCGACGAACGGGAAATCTACGACCTGCTGACCGCGCCGCCGGTCGAGACCATCGAGCGCGACTATTCGCTCACCCAGGTGCGCTACAGCGCGGCCTTGCGCGGCTACATGCGGCGGCTCGATCTCGACATCCATTTCGATACCGGCTCGTGGCAGCTCACACCGGCGCAAATGGACCGCCTCAGCCTGGTGGCCGAGGCGCTGAACCGGGCGATCGATCGCCATCCGCGCGAAGTGTACCTCATCGAGGGGCACACCGACGCGGTCGGCTCGGAGGATGACAACCTGTCACTCTCCGACCGGCGCGCGGAATCGGTGGCCGTGGCGTTGACCGAGGCGTTCCACGTGCCGGCGGAAAATCTGGTGACGCAAGGCTATGGCGAACAGGAGCTGAAAGTGCCGACGCAAGGGCCGAGTCGCATCAACCGGCGGGTCGCCATCCGCCGCATCACGCCGCTGATCGACCGCACCGCGCGGCGGTAACCGGCACGGATATTGCCCGCCCTCCCTTTCAGGAAGCGGTGAAACAAGGAATGTGAGGGTGGTGTTCGCACGCGCTAACGGCTAGCGTCGTCCGCGCCCATCCATGACCGGTCCCCGCGAAAAACTCGGCCTCGCACTCGGCTTTGCCGGCGTCTTCCTGTTCGGCGGCACGCTGCCGATGACGCGGCTTGCCGTCACGGCCCTTGATCCGGTGTTCCTGACAGCGACGCGCGCCACCATTGCTGGCTGCGCCGGAATGTTATTGCTGCTGGTGCTGCGGCGGCCGTTTCCGAGCCTGGCGCAATGGCGGCTGCTCGCGCTTGCCGGCCTGTGCACCATTGTCGGCTTCCCGGTGTTGATGGCGCTGGCGATGGCGAGTGTGCCCGCGGCGCACGGCGGCGTGGTGCTCGGAATCATGCCGCTGGCGACGGTCGCTGCGGCCACGATCGTGACCCATGAGCGGCCGAGCGCGGGCTTTTGGCTCGTAAGCGCGCTGGGCGCGGTAATCGTCGTCGCCTTCATGCTGCGCCATGGCGAGACCGGTACGATCGGGCTCGGCGATCTCTATCTGCTCGGCACGGTGGTGGCGGGCGGCTTCGGCTATTCGCTGTCGGGACGCCTGAGTCAGCGCATGCCGGGCTGGGAGGTTATTTCCTGGCAGGTGGCGCTGTTCCTGCCGCTCGCTGCAGTGGCGATGTTCATGCTGCGGCCGGCAAGCCTAGCGGGCGTGCCGTGGCCGGCCTGGGGCGGCCTCGCCTATGTCAGCTTTGTCAGCCAGTTTCTCGCCTTCTTCGTGTTCAACGCGGCGATGGCAATGGTCGGGGTCGCCCGCGTCGGCCAGTTGAACCTGCTGCAACCGTTCGTGATCGTGGCGCTTGCCGTGCCGGTGAACGGCGAGCCGATTGAAGTATCGACGCTCGGCTACGCCGCCGCCGTGGTGGCGACGGTGATCATCGGCCAGCGCATGCGGGTCGGGCGGCGCTAACGCGTCAGCTCTTCTTGCCGGAAACCTGCGCTTCCACCTTCGACAGACTCTCGGGCACGAGCTTCTCCGAGAAGC
The DNA here is from genome assembly GCA_963829785.1 of uncultured Pseudomonadota bacterium. Lineage (GTDB taxonomy): Bacteria > Pseudomonadota > Alphaproteobacteria > Rhizobiales > Xanthobacteraceae > Pseudolabrys. The sequence goes on from CAWHJZ010000002.1 coordinate 66,981, forward strand.
CGGCGATGAAGGACCACAGCACCAGAAGCGCCCAGTCCTTGCTCGGGATCAGCACCGTCGCATCGGTGAGCACCGAGGACACCGCGACGCGCTTGAAGCTGAAGTCGTCGAAATTCGGCGCGACGCCGCTGATGATACCGGTGCGCATGAGGAAGTAGAATAACAGCGCGCCGAACATGCCGACCGAGCCGCGGATGTAGAGCGATGCCCAACTGTACCGATTTTCCGCGTCCTCGAGCGTCAAGCTTGCGGCGGTCAAGTTCAATGAGGTCAGCCGGCTGAAGAAGGCGCCAAGCAGGCCGAACGACATCGCCGTGTAGAGGCCGTAGTTGGGGAAGAGGCTCATCAGGTCCGAGAACGGATGCCAGCCAGTCCACCGCTCGAAGAGGAAGCAGAGGAACGGTACCGCAACGAAGAAACTCGCGATAACGCCAAATCCCAACAGATGCCAGGCGGACGACCATACGGCGTCGCGCACCAGATTGGTCTTCTGATATTGCCATTGCAGATCGTCGAGAACCGGCGTCAGGATGGCGCGGCGATCGCGAGCGGCATTGGCCGCCACCTCCTCGGCATGGTCCTTGGCCTGACCGTGCGCCGTGGCCAGACTGGCCTCATCGGCGCGCGCCGCGGCCATCTTGGCCGCCGTTTCGACCGCCGCTTCGGCGGCGGTGACGCGGGCGTTTATCGTGTCGAGCTCCGCGCGATACTTGTCGGCCGCCGGCAACCCGAGGCGCTTGGCTTCATCGACGCGGCGGTCCGCCTCGACCGCCAGCCGGCTGCGGGGGCGGATAAACACCAGCAGGCGCTCGACCTCGTACGCCTTTTCCCACCGCCTTTGGACGCCTTGCTTGTCGAGGTCCGGGTTTTGGCCGAGGTGGTCGTCGATGAGCTGCTGGATGCGCCTGGCTATATCCGCATTGGGAACCGGCTTCTCGGGCGGCGTCGGATGCTCCGCATAGAGAAATTCGTCCCTCAGCAGCACGATGAAATGGTCGAGAAGCTGCCGATTGCGCTGCAACGCCTCGGCGCGCCGGGTCTTACTGGAGCACCAGCGACAAATGCGCTGAAATTGGCGTTTGGCCCAACCGTCCGGTTGATTGTCCGCCATGGCCCGTTCCCCCCAAGCCAGTTGGGAAAGTATAACCTTGAGGATTTTTCACGCAATAGTTGATTCACCCTCACCGGTTTCCTGGGCGGCGGACTTGCGTTCGGCGCCGAAGCATGGCGGTTGCAGAAGGCGGTGAGCGACAGGGACGGCAGCGGCATGGCACACGGCAAGACCTGGGATTTCTGGATCGACCGCGGCGGCACCTTCACCGACGTGGTGGGGCGGCGGCCGGACGGCCGGCTGGTCGCGCACAAGCTGTTGTCGGAGAACCCCGAGGCCTATGCCGACGCCGCCGTGCAGGGCATCCGCAACCTGTTGGGGTTGAAACGGGGCGACGCGGTCCCCGTGCGCCAGGTCGGCGCGGTGAAGATGGGCACCACGGTCGCCACCAACGCGCTGCTCGAGCGCAAGGGCGACCGCACGCTGTTGCTGATCACCAAGGGTTTCCGCGACGCACTCAAGATCGGCTATCAGGCGCGGCCGAAAATCTTCGCGCGCGAGATCGTCAAGCCCGACATGCTCTATGAGCGCGTCGCCGAAGTCGACGAGCGCGTGCGCGCCGACGGCACGGTGGAGCAGGCGCCCGATCTCGATGCCGTACGCCGCGATCTGGAAGCCGCCAAGGCGGACGGCATCGACGCGGTGGCGATCGTGTTCATGCACGCTTACCGCTATCCCGAGCATGAACGCCAAGTGGCGGCGCTCGCCCGCGACATGGGCTTCGGCCAGGTGTCGGTGAGCCACGAAGTGTCGCCGCTGATCAAGCTGGTCGGGCGCGGCGACACCACGGTGGTGGACGCCTATCTGTCGCCGATTCTGCGGCGCTACGTGTCGCAGGTATCGACCGACCTGCACGGCGGCAGCGCCGCAGCGTCAAAAGATCCGATCCGGCTCATGTTCATGATGTCGTCGGGCGGGCTAACGGCGGCGGAGCTGTTCCAGGGCAAGGACGCCATCCTCTCCGGCCCGGCCGGCGGCGTGGTCGGCATGGCGCAGACCGGACACGAGGCCGGCTTCGACCGGCTGATCGGCTTCGACATGGGCGGCACCTCGACCGACGTGTCGCACTACGACGGCGAATACGAGCGCGCGTTCGAAACGGAAGTCGCCGGCGTGCGCATGCGCGCGCCCATGATGCGCATCCATACGGTCGCCGCCGGCGGCGGCTCAATCCTGCATTTTGACGGCGCGCGCTTCCGCGTCGGCCCCGACTCGGCCGGCGCCAATCCGGGGCCGAAGTGCTACCGGCGCGGCGGGCCGCTGGCCGTCACCGACGCCAACGTCATGCTCGGCAAGCTGATGCCCGACTTCTTCCCGAAGATTTTCGGGCCCCATCAGGATCAGCCGCTCGACGACGTCGCGGTGAAGGCGGCGTTCGCGGACATGGCGAGGCAAGTCGGCGGCAAGTCGCCGGAAGAGATCGCCGACGGCTTCATCAAGATCGCGGTCGAGAACATGGCCAACGCGATCAAGAAGATCTCGGTGCAGCGCGGCTACGACGTGACGCGCTACGCGCTGAACTGCTTCGGTGGCGCCGGCGGCCAGCATGCCTGTCTGGTCGCCGACGCGCTCGGCATGACCAAGGTTCTCATCCACCCCTTCTCGTCGCTGCTGTCGGCCTACGGCATGGGGCTCGCCGATATCCGCGCCACGCGCGAGCAGGCGATCGAGCAGCCGTTCACGGCGAAGGCGCTGAAGGTGCTGGAAAGCACCGCCAAGCGGATCGGCGGTGAGGCGCGTGACGAGGTTGCGAGCCAGGGCGTGGCGGCAGCCAAGATCAAGGTGATCGTGCGCGCGCATATTCGTTACGCCGGCACCGACACGCCATTGGTGGTGAATGCGGGAACGCTGGCGGCGAAGCAGATCAAGGGCGCCACGCTCATCAAGATGCAGCGCGCCTTCGAAAAGGCGCATAAGGCGCAGTTCGGTTTCATCGACCGCGCCAAGCAGCTGATGATCGAAGCGGTGTCGGTGGAAGCGGTCGGCGGCGGCGCCAAGTTCGGCGAGAAGCCCGGCAAGGCCACGCGCGCGAGCCTGCCGAAGCCGGCGCGGCGCGCACAATTCTTCTCGGGCGGCAAGTGGCACAAGGCGGCGGTCTATACCCGCGATCAGCTCAAGCCCGGCCACAAGGTCAAGGGCGCGGCCATCATCATCGAGCCGCACCAAACGATCGTGATCGAGCCGGGCTGGCAGGCGGAGCTGACACGCAAGAACCACCTCGTTCTCTCTCGCGCCAAGCCGCTCAAGCGCACGCATGCCATCGGCACCCATGCCGACCCGGTGATGCTGGAAGTGTTCAACAACCTGTTCATGTCGATCGCCGAGCAGATGGGCGTGTCGCTGCAGAACACCGCCTATTCGGTCAACATCAAGGAGCGGCTCGACTTCTCCTGCGCCGTTTTCGCCCACGACGGCACGCTGGTCGCCAACGCGCCGCACATGCCGGTGCATCTCGGCTCCATGGACCGCGCGGTGGAGACCATCATCCGCGAGAACAAGGGCAAAATCGCGCCCGGCGACGTCTACGCCATCAACGCGCCCTATAACGGCGGCACCCACCTGCCCGACATCACCGTCTGCACGCCGGTGTTCGACGACAAGAAGAAGAGCATCCTGTTCTGGGTCGCCTCGCGCGGGCATCACGCCGATATCGGCGGCATCTCGCCCGGCTCGATGTCGCCCAACGCCACCAGCATCGAGCAGGAAGGCATCCTGTTCGACAATTTCAAGCTGGTCGACCGCGGCCGCTTCCGCGAGAAGGAACTGATGGCGGCGCTGACGCAAGCCAAATACCCGGCGCGCAACCCGGTGCAGAACATCAACGACATCAAGGCGCAGATCGCCGCCAACGAAAAGGGCGTCGCCGAGCTGCGCAAGATGGTGGCGCAGTTCACCCTGCCGGTGGTCAAGGCCTATATGCAGCACGTGCAGGACAACGCCGCCGAAAGCGTGCGGCGGGTGATCGACCGGCTGCACGACAGCGCATTCGCATACGAGATGGACCAGGGCACCGTGATCAAGGTCAAGATCACGGTCGACAAGAAGAAGCGCGAAGCGACGGTCGACTTCACCGGCACCAGCCCGCAGCAGCCGACCAATTTCAACGCGCCCGAGCCGGTGACGCGCGCCGCGGTGCTCTACGTGTTCCGGGTGATGGTCGACGACGACATCCCGATGAACGCCGGATGCCTGCGGCCGATCAACATCGTCATTCCGAAGCAGTCGATGCTGTCGCCGGAATATCCGGCCGCGGTGGTGGCCGGCAACGTGGAGACCTCGCAGGCGGTGACCGACACGCTGTTCGGCGCGCTCGGCGCGCTTGCCGCCGCGCAGGGCACCATGAACAACCTCAATTTCGGCAACGCCAAGTATCAGTACTACGAGACCATCTGCTCCGGCTCGCCGGCCGGCCCCGGCTTCAACGGCACCGACGCCGTGCACACCCACATGACCAACACGCGGCTGACCGATCCGGAGATCCTCGAATTCCGCTATCCGGTGCTGCTGGAAGACTTCCACATCCGCAAAGGCTCCGGCGGCAAGGGGAAGTGGCACGCCGGCGACGGCATCCGCCGCACCATCCGCTTCCTGGAAAAGATGGACTGCACGATTTTGTCCGGCCACCGCCGCGTGCCGCCTTTCGGTCTCGCGGGCGGCGAGCCCGGCCAGGTCGGCGAGAACTGGGTGCGCCGCAAGGACGGCACCATGGAGCAGCTCAAGGGCTGCGACGAGACCGTGATCGACGCCGATGAGGCGATCATCATCCAGTCGCCGACGGCGGGGGGATATGGGAAGGCGGACTAGGCGCGCACCATGATCTGGCTGGCCGCGGCATCATATTGGCTGTTTCTGTTCTTGCTTGCGGCCTTGAACGGAGCGCTGCGTGAATTCATCTTCATCCCGCTGCTGGGGCGCGCCCTTGCGTTACCGCTTTCGGGGCTTTCGCTTATCCTGATTCTGGTCGCCGCCGGTTGGACCTTCGTCCACTGGAAACACCCATCTCTTGTGCAAGCCACCGGCATCGGCCTGCTCTGGATGGCGCTTACACTTGCCGGCGAAGCGGCACTGGCGCTCAGCAGCGGCAAGCCGCTCATGAGCGTCGCGGAGGCCTTCAGCATTTCGGCCATCGGCGCCGGAGAATTATTCGCGGTCGCCGTGCTCGCAGTCGGCGTGACACCCCTGCTGTGCGTCATGATTTTGCAATCAGGCACGAAGTCCTGAGGACTCCGGCTAATGCCCGCCCGCGCCCGCCGCCACCGGCACCGGGCGTTTCATGATGATGCCGAGCGCCGCGAGCGCGACGAACAGCACCGTCAGCATCAGGAATACATCGGCGAAGCTCATCACCGTCGCCTGCCGGCGCGCCATGCCCATCATCTGCTTGAGCGCCATCAGCTGCGCGTCCGAGCCCTGGAAATGCGCGGTTAGATTCGACAGCGTTTCGGTCGCCGGCCCGCGCGCCCAGTTCACCGCCTCGTGCAGACGCGCGAGGTGCAGGTCCATGCGGTCGTTGAGCGCGGTGTTGATGACGGCAAGCCCGAGCGCGCCGCCCAGATTGCGCGTCAGGTTGAATAGGCCCGAGGCGTTCTTGACACGATCGGGCGGCAGCGTGCCGAGCGCGGTGTTGGTCACCGGCACGATCGAGAACATCAGGCCGACGCCGCGGAAGATCTGCGGCCAGAACAGCTCCCAGAAATCCCAGTCCTGGGTCACATAGGTCATCTGCCACGTGCCGATAGCGAACAGGATGAAGCCGCCGATCAGCATGAAACGCGGGTCGAAGCGCTGGCTGAGCTGGCCGGCGAGCGGCGCGCTCAGGAACATGGCGAGACCGGAGACGAACATGGTGTCGCCGATCATCAGCGCGTTGTAGCCGCGGATCTCGGCGAGATAGACCGGATAGATGTAGGTCAGGCCGTAGAGGCCGATGCCGAGCACGAATGAGAACAGACTGCCGACGGCGAAATTGCGGTTGGCGAAGGCGCGCAGGTCGACGATCGGCGCCCGCGCCGTGAGCACGCGCACAAAGAAGATGGCCGCCGACAGCGCGGAAACCACCGCAGCAAGGGTGATGGCACCGTCGTCAAACCAATCCTGACGCGGCCCCTCCTCCAGCACGTATTCGAGCGCGCCGAGAAAACCGGCCATGCTGAGCAGACCCCACCAGTCGAAGTTCTCCAACAGCGACAGGTCGGGCTTGTCGAAATCGACCAGCATCCACGTCGCCCCGGCCACGATGATGCCCGGCCCGATGTTGAGGAAGAACAGCCAGTGCCACGACAAGAGCTCGGTGACATAGCCGCCGACGGTCGGGCCGATGGTCGGCGCCAGTGTCGCGATCAGGCCGATGACCGGCGCGACCATTTTCTGCCGCTCGCCCGGGAAGATCAGATAGGCGGTGGCGAACACCGTCGGGATCATGCCGCCGCCGATGAACCCTTGCAGCGCGCGCCAGACGATCATGGTACTGATCGACGACGTGAGGCCGCACATCAGGCTGGCGAAGGTGAAGCCGGCGGCCGCCGCGGTGAACAGCACGCGCGTGCCGAGCGCACGGGACAGGAAGCCGGACAGCGGGATCGCGATCACCTCGGCGATCAGATAGGCGGTCTGCACCCAGGGGATCTCGTCGCGCGACGCTGACAGGCCGGCCTGGATTTCCGACAGCGAGGCCGAGACGATCTGGATGTCGAGGATCGCCATGAACATGCCGAAGCACATCACGACAAAGGCGATGAGGCGGCGCGGCGTCAAAGTATCCGCGCCCCCGGCGCCACCCCTCGGGGAAAGGGCGGAAACCGGAGGCGCGGCCGAAGTGGTGTCCCTACTCATGATACGCGGGTCACCACCGAGCGGTTTTCACGGACGTTGCCTTGGATGCTGGATCGGCGAACCAAGAGTCATTATCGGCGAGCGCGGCGTTTTTCGGCTTGGTGTCGACGCTCACCACCACCGACATGCCGGGCCGCAGCAGCCGCTTGTCGGTCACCGAAGCGGGCAATTGAATGCGCACCGGCAGCCGTTGCACGATCTTGGTGAAGTTGCCGGTCGCGTTGTCGGGCGGCAGCAGCGAGAACACGGAACCGGAGGCCGGCGACATGCTCGCCACCGTGCCGGTGATGGTGTGATCCGGCAGCGCGTCGACCGAAACCTCGACCGGCTGGCCGGGCCTCAAGCTTGCGACCTGAGTCTCCTTGAAGTTGGCGTCGATGTAGACGCCGGAGAGCGGCACCACCGCGGCCAGCCGCTGGCCCGGCTGCACGTAACCACCGACCTGCATGGCGCGGTTGCCGATGACGCCGTCGACCGGCGCGCGGATGACGGTGAAGGACAGGTCGCGCTCGGCCTTGGCTTGCGCCGTCTTCAGCTCCTTGAGCTGATGCTCGGCCTCCTGCTGCTGGGCTTCCAGCACGCCGACATTGGCGATGGCGCTGGCGACCGCGGCTTGCGCACTCTGCACGGCAGCGATCGCTTGATCGTGGCTGCTCTGCGCCTGTTCGAGCGTCTGGCGGCTGGCGAATTCTTTGGACGCCAGCGCCTGCTGACGCTTCAGCTCGGAGGCGGTGCGGGTCTCGACCGCGCGCGCGGAGGCGAGTTGCGCCCGCGCCTGCATCACGGCGGCTTGCGCCGCAGCGATCTGCTGGCCGATGCGGCCGACCGTCGCCTGCTGGGTGGCGACCTTGTCACGCGCGGCCTGCGCGGCGAGTTGGTAGTCGCCATCGTCGATGCGCGCGATCACCTGGCCGGCGTGCACCGGCGAATTGGCGGCGACCGCGATCGAGGCAACATAGCCAGCGACCTTGGCAGCCAGCGTGGTGGCGTCGGCGCGCACATAGGCGTCGTCGGTCGAGACGAGATAACGGCCGACCGTCAGGTAGTGGTAGCCGTACCAGCCGCCGGCCGCGAGCAGGATCGCCGCGACGGCACCGAAGAGCGCTCGCCTGCGACGGCCCGCCCGGGGAGCAGGCTTGGCGGAATCGGATTTCGTGGGGGCTGTGGCGTCGGCCGCCGGCGCGTCTGGGCGGCGCGCTTCCTCCAGCTCGGATTCAAACGGCTGGCCGGCCTCGGCACGCTGCGGCTGGGCCTCGTCGGCCCCGGACGAAACCGCCGCCAGCCGCAATTCGCGGACCCGCTGCGCGGCATTAGCCCCACGGGCGCCGACAAAACTGTCGGAAACGGGGAATATTTGATCGTTTTCAGCACGTTTTGATTGCATATGAGTTGTTTCTATTTCTTGAGATATCTATTGACCGAACGGTTCGGTCAACATAGGTTGGAAAATAGTTCGGGCCCACAAGCCTGTCAACGAAATTCTGACCGAACGGTTCGGTCATTGGTCGAAAGTCTGAGGGAAAGTGGCTTCGAGGGCCGCCCTTGAGGCGCTAGATCTGTGCGGGGGCGCCAATTCAGCGCTAAAACCGGCATTCGAGGGGAGCGCCTACGATGTCCGATGCGATTGACCTGACCAGGAGCAAGCCGGCCGAGGCCGACGAGGAAAGCGCCAAGCGGCGCCAGATCATGGAGGGCGCACGCGCAGTCTTCCTCGCCAAGGGCTTTGATGCCGCCAGCATGATGGACATCGCCAAGGCGGCCGGCGTCTCCAAGGGCACTCTCTACGTCTACTTCAAGGACAAGGACGAACTGTTCGGAGAGATCGTGGCCGGCGAATGCTCGTTTCAGGCCGAAGGCGTTTTCGATTTCGATCCCACCGACAAAGACGTTGAAGCCGTCCTGCTCGAGCACGGCAAAGCTTTTGTGCGGAAGATGTGCGATCCTGCGCGGCTGTCCTCGCTGCGCGCGGTGATCGCCATCGCGGAGCGCATGCCGGATCTCGGCCGAAAGGTTTTTGAAACCGGCCCCGCCATCGGCATCGCGAAGGTCTCAGCCTATCTTCAGGCCCAGGTCGATGCCGGCGTGCTGGCGATCGACGACTGCGAAGTCGCCGCGGCCCAGCTCATCGAGAGCTTCCATGCCACCATGTTCAAGCCGGTGCTGTTCAACTTCGGCCCACCGCCGACACAAGAGCGCGTCGACCATGTCGTCGGTATCGCGGTGCGCACGTTCATGGCCGCCTATCGGGCCAAGTGACTGTCGAGCTCGGTAAGAAGCATTAAGCATCGCCGCCGAGCGCGCTTGTCTTTGACGGCAACAGCGAGGAAGCTTGCGCCATGATCCTGCGCACTGCCACCGCCCTCCTCCTGCTCGGCGCCCTCGCCGTCCCGGCGCTCGCCGACAGCTATCCGGTTTCCGGCCGCTGGGGGCAAAGCGCGAGCACGAGCAAGGGGCCGATCGAGTGTCACGGCCGCCGCGTCATCAACTTCCGCGGCGAACAGCGCTTCGACACCGGCGGCGGCGTGCCCGCCTATCACAACGAGTCGGTGGAGCCGGACGGCACCAACCGCTGGCGCATCGTCGATCAATTCACCACCGGACAGATCCGCGCCGCCAAGACCAGCTTGACGCTGGAAAAGATCGACGACGATCACATCGTGCTCGATCTGCAGGGCGGCAGCACGCTCAAACTGCAGCGGTGCAAGTAACTAACGAGACCTCGTTTCACTGAGCTGCAATCAGCCGCCGGTCCCCGCGCAAGCGGGGACGGGAATGAGCGGAATTTGGCGTGCGTCAGGAAAAGGCAGCTAATTGCGCGCGATGATCTCGTGCTCGCCGCGAATGACCGGCGTCGTGGCGTCGAGATTGCCGGGCTGCCGGCGCATCAGCATCATGGGACGGCGCTTGCGCAGCGCGCTGCGGCGGCGCCGGCGCGGCGACGGGCCCGCGATACGCACCGCTCCCATGCGCGCGAAGGCGTCGCGCCAGCCGGCTTCCTCATCATGCAGCAAGAGCGGCAGTCCGAGCGCGCCGGCCCAGTTGCGCCATTCGACCATGGCGTCGTCGGCTTCGCACGAGAGGAACAGCGGCAGGACCAGTCCGGGGTCCTTGTGGGCGAGCACCACGGCGCAATGGGCGCCAGCTTCGCTCGTCCTCACCTGCAAACCCACGCCGGAAAAGGAGGTCAGCGGCAGATTGAGCGCCATGCGCATGCCGGCGACCGAGCGCCGCACGACCACGCGCTCCCGGTGCAGCTCTACATCCCTGACCCGTTCATCGGCGGCGGCATCGCTCGCCGCGAAACGCACGGGCAGGGCGAACGGGTCGAGCCGCTGCACGCAGCTCGACCCGGCGGAGCAACCGCCACTTCGCATTTGACGCCTCAAAACTCTCCCGCGCCGGACTTATTTTCGCCCGGTCACAAGCGGGATCATGCCGCAAAGGCGTCGGAAATGGCTTAAAGTTCGCAGTTAATCAGGCGTCACCGCGCCGGCATCGCGCGCCATGATTGACGGCGCGTTGCCAGGCATGATTGACGAGACGTTGCCGCAGGCAGACAAAATGTTGGGAATCAACGGTTGCAGCGGCGCGGTTTCAACGCCATTTGCCCAATGAACACCCTATAATGAACGCTCTATCGTGAAAGCCCGACCATGGACGCTCCCACCAAATCCCTGTTCGACCAGACCGCCCTACTCGACCGCGCCGAGCGCCTGGTCGAAGCCGCGCGCAAGGCCGGCGCCGATGCCGCCGACGCGGTGGCGGTGCGCTCGATGTCGCTGGGAATCGAGGTGCGCGACGGCGCGGTGGAGGAATCCGAACGCGCGGAGGGCGACGATCTGGGCCTGCGCGTGCTGGTGGGCAAGCGCCAAGCGGTGGTCTCGACCAATGACATGACCGGCGACAACATCGCGACGCTCGCCGATCGCGCGGTGGCGATGGCGCGCGTGGCGCCGGAAGACAAATATGCCGGGCTCGCCGACGAAAGCCGGCTCGCGCGCGATATCCCCGACCTCGACCTGATCGACCGCGAACTGCCGACGGTGGCCAAGCTGGAAGAGCTGGCGCAAGCCGCCGAGCAGGCGGGGCTTGCGGTGAAGGGCGTCGCCAAGTCGGGCGGCGCCTCGGCGTCGGCCGGCATCGGCGGCATGGTGCTGGTCACCAGCCACGGCTTCCGCGGCGCCTATCTCGGCTCGCGCCATGGCGTCTCGATGATGGCGATCGCCGGCGAAGGCACCGGCATGGAGCGCGACTACGATTATTCCTCGGCGCTGCATGCTTCCGATCTGCAGAGCCCGGAAAAAATCGGCCGCACCGCCGGCGAGCGGGCGGTGGCGCGGCTCAATCCGCGTAAAGTGTCGACGCGCAAAGTGCCGGTGGTGTTCGATCCGCGCATCGCGGGTTCGCTCGTCTCACATCTTGCCAGCGCCGCCAACGGCGCCTCGGTCGCGCGCAAGACCAGCTTCCTGCGCGACAAGATGGGCCAGAAGCTGTTTGCCGACGGCATCGCCATCATCGACGATCCGCTGCGCAAGCGCGGCCTGCGCTCGCATCCCTTCGACGGCGAAGGCGTCGCCGGCAAGAAGCTGGCGCTGGTCGAGGGCGGCGTGTTGCAAACCTGGCTGCTCGACTGCGCGACCGCGCGCGAACTGGGCTTCGCCACCACCGGCCATGCCCAGCGCGGCGTGTCGTCGATGCCCTCGCCCGGCGCGAGCAACCTTTATCTCGAGCCGGGACGCGTCAACCCGGAAGACCTGATCGCCGACATCAAGGACGGCTTCTACGTCACCGACCTGATCGGCAGCGGCGCCAACATGGTGACCGGCGACTACAGCCGCGGCGCCTCCGGCTTCTGGATCGAAAACGGCCAGTGCACCTATCCGGTGAGCGAGGTCACCATCGCCGGCCATCTCCTCGACATGTTCCGCAACCTGACGCCGGCCAACGATCTCGAATTCCGTTACGCCACCAATGCGCCGACGGTGCGGCTGGAGGGTCTGACCGTTGCCGGCCAGTGACCCGTCCAAACTGCGCGCGCCCCTCGAAGCGGTGATGCGGGAAGCCGGCGCGCTGGCGCGCAAGACCTCGCGTGGGCCGTTCAAGCAATGGACCAAGGGCCCGGACAAATCGCCGGTGAGCGAGGGCGACATCGCGGTCAACGACCTGCTGCACGCCCGGCTGCGGCCGCTCGCGCCCGAAGCCGGCTGGGTGTCGGAAGAATCCGAACCGTCTGGCGAACTGGGCGCCAGCACCTGGGTGGTCGACCCCATCGACGGCACCCGCGCCTATATCGCCGGCCTCCCCGACTGGACCATTTCGGTGGCGCTGGTGGCGGACGGCCGCACGCTGCTGGCCGCGCTTTATGCGCCGGTGACCGATGAGATGTTCTTGGGCGTCCGCGGCGCCGGCGCCACCTGGAACGGTGCCGAAATGCGCGCCAATGGTGACGTCGGACTCGATCATGCCCGCCTCGCCGGCCCCAAACGCTATCTCGATCGCCTGAGCCATCTGAGCCCGACCGTGCAGCCCCAGCCCAAAGTCCATTCGCTCGCCTTGCGAATGGCGCGGGTGGCGCAAGGAACGCTGGAGGCCGCCTTTTCCTCCGGCGGCAGTCACGACTGGGACCTTGCGGCAGCCGATCTTTTGGTGCACGAAGCCGGCGGCGTGATGACTGACTTCGCCGGCCAGCCGCTCAGCTACAATCGTCCGCATGGGGTGCACGGCGCGCTGATCGCCGCCGGTTTCGCCCGCCATGGCGCGTTGATCGGGCTGATGCGCGACCGCCAGGCCGAGTTCGCGTAGGATCACGCTGCACGTTTCACCCGATTCCATGTCCGCCGCCGGGCCTCCCATCGCCTCAAGGGATTACCCCATGTCCGAAACCGAAAAACCAAAACAGTTGCCGCATCTCGTTCTCGGCGGTGAGCTCACCAAGATCGGCGGCACCGAGTTCAAGGATCTGAATGCGCTCGACATCGTCGGCGTCTATCCGAACTATGCCGCCGCATACACGGCCTGGAAGGCCAAGGCGCACCAGACCGTCGACAACGCCCATATGCGCTATTTCATCGTTCACCTGCACCGCCTGCTCGACCCCGACAGCGCGGGCCGGCCGCCGCGCTGAGCGCTCGTCACAAGATGCGGCCACTCGCCCGGATCACGTCTTCGCCTCCTTTCCAGGAAGCCATCGGGGCGCTGGGTGCGTGGTATTTGAAGCTGGTCTGGCACACCAGTCGGCACATCCTCGAACCGCCGACGCTCTACGAGCAGGTCGAGATGCCGGCGATCTTGGCCATGTGGCACGGCCAGCATTTCCTGACACCGTTCATCAAGCGGCCCGGCGATCGCGGCAAGGTGCTGGTCTCGCGCCACCGCGACGGCGAGATCAACGCGCGCGCCGCCCACCGCTTTGGCATCGGCACGATCCGCGGCTCCGGCGCCCATAACGGCGATTTCCACCGCAAGGGCGGCATCACCGCTTTCAACGAAATGCTGGAGGCGCTGAAGGAAGGCTACAACATCGCGCTCACCGCCGACGTGCCGAAGGTGTCGCGCGTGGCGGGCTTCGGCCTGATCAAGCTGGCGCAGCTTTCGGGCCGGCCGATCTACCCGGTGGCGATGGCGAGCAGCCGGCGCAAGGTCCTCGACAACTGGGACCGCACCGCCATCAACCTGCCGTTCGGCCGGGTGTCGCTGGTCGCCGCCGAGGGCATCACCGTGCCGGCGGACGCCGACGACGCGGCCCTGGAATCCGCCCGCCAGATGGTGGAAAAGGAACTCAACCGGATAACGGCGCGCGCCTATGAGATCGTCGACCGGAAGGGGAACGCGTCATCGTGAGTAAGAGACTGCCGCCCACCTTGCGGGCCTACCGGCTGATTTCGGTGGCCGCGCGACCGATTGCGCCGCTGGCGCTCGCCGAGCGGGCGCGGCGTGGCAAGGAGGACCGCGCGCGGCTCGCCGAACGGCGCGGCGACGCCGGCCTGGCGCGGCCGCCCGGCCCGCTGGTCTGGATCCACGGCGCCAGTGTCGGCGAACTGATCAGCGTGCTGCCGCTGATCGAGCGCATCAGCGCGCGCGACGTGAACGTGCTGGTGACCTCAGGCACCGTGACCTCGAGCGGGCTGGCCGCGCAGCGGCTGCCGGCAGGCGTCATCCACCAATTCGCGCCGCTCGATATCCCGGTCTATGTGCGGCGGTTCTTCGATCACTGGCGGCCCGATCTTGCCCTGTTCGTCGAATCCGATCTGTGGCCGAACCGGATCCTCGAGGCCTCGCAGCGGCGCGTGCCGATGATCCTGATCAACGGCCGGCTGTCGGAGAATTCTTATCGTCGCTGGCGTTATCTGCCGGCGGCAATCACCAACTTGTTGCAACGCTTCGATCTCTGTCTGGCGCGCACGCCGGCCGACGCCGAACGCCTGAACGCGCTGGGCGCACCGCGCCTGATCACCTCCGGCAACCTCAAGCTCGACGTGCCGGCGCCGCCATACAACGAGGGCAACCTCGCCAGCCTCAAGCAGGCAATCGGAGAGCGCCCGGTGATGGCGGCGACCTCGACCCATGACGGCGAGGAAGCCGCGATGATCGAGACGCATCGGCGGCTGGCACCGAATTTTCCCGGCCTCCTGACGCTGATCGCCCCCCGCCATCCCGACCGCGGCCCGGCGATAGCCGAACAGGTCGCCAACGCTGGCATGACGGCGCGCTTGCGCTCGCGCCGTGAACTGCCGGACGCGACGACCGATATCTATATCGCCGACACGCTCGGCGAACTCGGCATGATCTACCGGGTGGCGCCGGTGGTGTTCATCGGCGGCTCGCTGGTGCGCCACGGCGGACAGAACCCGATCGAGGCCGCCAAGCTGGGCGCGGCCATCGTGCATGGGCCCCATGTCTGGAATTTCGCCGAAGTCTATGGCGCGCTCGACGAGGCACACGGCGCCGAAATCGTCGCCGACGAAAGCCGCCTCACCGGCGTGCTGGGCATGATGCTGGCGCATCCGGCGGCGCGTGAGCGGGTGGCCACGAATGCGTATAATACGATGAAGGGCCTGGGCGGCGCGCTTGAGCGCACGCTGTCCTCGCTCGAGCCATATCTGTTGCAACTTCGACTGGGGCGGTGAACCGACCATGCGTGAGCCGGGCTTCTGGTGGCGGAAAGCCGGGCTCCCAGCAGCCCTGCTCGCCCCCGTGGCCGCCGGCTATGGCGCCATCGCCGCCAGCCGCATGGCGCGCGCCGGCACGCGCGCCGGGTTGCCGGTGCTGTGCGTCGGCAACTTCACCCTGGGCGGCGCCGGCAAGACACCGACGGCGATGACGATCGCCAAAATGCTGGCGGACGCAGGCGAGAAACCGTTTTGCTTGAGCCGCGGCTATGGCGGCAGCATCGCCGGGCCGAAGCTGGTGGATGCGCATCACGACCACGCGGACCACGTCGGCGACGAGGCGCTGCTGCTGGCGCGGGCGGCGCCCACCATCGTATCGCGCGATCGCGTGGCCGGCGCGGCGTTGGCCAAGGCGCAAGGCGCCAGCGTCGTCGTCATGGATGACGGTCTGCAGAACCCGTCGCTGGAAAAAGATTTCACGCTGGCCGTGATCGACGGCAAGCGCGGCGTCGGCAACGCCCGCGTTTTTCCGGCAGGCCCCTTGCGGGCGCCGCTTGACGCACAGCTTGCGCGCACCGATGCGCTCTTGGTGATGGGCGGCGGCGATGGCGCGGGCGACGTGGTGTCACTGGCCGAGAAGCGTGGCTTGCCGGTGTTGCATGGTCACCTCGCGCCCGACCAGGGCGCGGTGGCGGCATTGAAGGGCCGTAAAGTTCTGGCCTTTGCCGGCATCGGCGATCCGGAGAAGTTCTTTACGACCGCCGTCGAGGCCGGCATTGCGGTAACGCAACGCAAGGCGTTTCCCGATCATCATCGCTTCACGGCCGAGGAAGCGGCTGCGCTCGTGATGGACGCCGACAGCGAAGGGCTGGCGCTGCTCACCACCGAGAAGGACCGCGCCCGCATGACGGGCGATCCCGCGCTGCATGCGCTGGCGACGCAAGTGCACGTGCTGCCGGTGACGCTGGAACTGGACGAGCCGGTAAAGTTGCAGGCGTTGGTGATGGGCGCGCTGCGGCGTTAGCGCTTAGGTCGCCTTGGCCGCGTGCTGTTCACGGTGGCGCTGCATGACCGCCTCCGGCGAGGCATAGGCCTCCTGCAGATCGACGCTCCAGTATTTCAGCTCTTCGAGCGGGATCGGCACGCCGGTGACCGCGCACCGCACATAGGCGCCCGGGCGCACCACGCGGAAATCGCCATCGAGGTAGCGCACCTCGGCCTCGCCGTTCATGGGCGAAGAGCGGTCATAGCGATTGAGCAAAGCAGCCTCCGTGGGACTTAGGATAGCCCAACATAGTCGCTTCAGGCCCGAATCGGAAGGCTTTGAGGCGGGGTTCCTCGACCTCGACCGTCAGCCCGGCCGTGACAGATAAAACATCAGCCGAACAGACTGCCCTGGCCACCACCGCCTTGCCCGGGGCCCTCACCGCCGCTTGGGCGCGATTTCGGGCGCGCCGCGGGGGCCGGTTGCGGCTTCGCCGCCGTGCCGCCGCCATCGGCAACCGCCGCCACGCGGCCGTCGGCGAACTCGATGTCGAGCCGCATGCCGCTTGAGACACCCGCGGCCGCGCGCAACGGCCGCCCCTCCCCGTCGCGCACCAAAGCGAAGCCGCGCTTGAGCACCTCGCGGTAAGAAAATGCCGCGAGCAACCGCTCGGCGCGTTCCACGCGCGCGCCGTGTTGTTTGAGAAGGCCGTCGACGGCGCGGCGGGCGCGGTCGCCATAGGCGCTAACGCGGTCGCGGTAGCGCGCGAGCCGCACGCGGTGGGCCTGGGCATTGGCGACCAGGCTGGTCTGCAAACGCCGGTTCAAACCCTCATAGCGCTCGCGCCGGCGCTCGATCTGATTGCGCAGCAGTTGCGGCGCCAGTCGCCCGGCGACACGCGAATAGTGCGTCTGGTGTATTTGCGCATTGGCGCGCAAGGCGCGCGGCAGCCGCTCAGCCAATGAATCGAGCTGCTGGCGCGGCGTGGCGAGAATGTCCTTCGGCAACGCGCGGCTGAGCAGGCTGAGCTCCTTGCGGTGCTGCTCGATGCTGCGTTGCCAACTGGACAGCTTGCGCGCTTCGAGCGCGGCGAGCCGCGTCATCAATTCGGCGCGCACCGGCACGGCCAACTCCGCCGCCGCGGTCGGCGTCGGCGCACGCTTGTCGGAAGCAAAATCGATCAGCGTGATGTCGGTCTCGTGGCCGACCGCCGAGATCAGCGGCAACATGCTGGCCGCCGCCGCGCGCACAACGATCTCCTCGTTGAACGACCACAGATCCTCGAGCGAGCCGCCGCCGCGCGCGACGATAATGAGATCGGGCCGCGGAAGCGGGCCTTTCTCCGGCAACGCATTGAAGCCTTCGATCGCCGCGGCCACTTCCGCCGCCGACGTCTCGCCCTGCACGCGCACCGGCCACACCAGCACGCGGCGCGGAAAGCGGTCCTGCAGCCGATGCAGGATATCGCGGATGACGGCGCCGGTCGGTGACGTCACCACGCCGATCACCTCGGGCAGGAACGGCAGAAGTTGTTTGCGCGCTTCGTCGAACAGGCCCTCGGCGGCGAGCTTCTTCTTGCGCTCTTCCAGGAGCTTCATCAACGCGCCGACGCCGGCGGGCTCCAGACTGTCGATGACGATCTGGTATTTGGAGGAACCGGCGAAGGTGGTGAGCCGGCCGGAGGCGACGACGTCGAGCCCCTCTTCGGGCTTCACCCGCATGCGGCCGAAGACGCCCTTCCAGATCACCGCTTCGAGCACGGCGCGGTCGTCTTTCAGACGGAAGTAGCAGTGGCCCGAGGGCGAGGCGCCGCGGAACCCGGACACCTCCCCGCGCACCCGCACGTAGCCGTAGGCGTCTTCCACCGTACGTTTGAGCGCCGCCGAAAGCTCGGTGACGGTCCATTCCGCGATGTTGCCGCTCGGGGCGGCCCTGCCGGTACGCGCCTCGGATTCGGCCCTGATTCTGCTGCCAGCCATGACGCCCCCTATACGGCCTGTGGGACGGAAGGGGAACAGGGGGCGGCCCCGGCAACGTCTCATCAACCCATTTTTGCCTACCCTGGCGGCAGGAGGGCGACTCCTATGCACAATCCTCACGAGCACGAGGTCGAGAACCTCAAGGTCCGGGTCCGCTGCCCGGAATGCCGGACCACATTTCATGAACGGCTGAACCGGGTCATTCACGGCGATCGGGTCTCCTGCCCGACCTGCCACAATGAGATGCATTTCCACGGCATCGGCCACATTCACGAGCACGAGACCGTCGCCGACTTCATCCACCACGTGGAAGAGCACACCAGCCGTCCCCGCTTCTCGCTTCGCCACTGAGGCGCGGGAGCTGTCGACAAGCGAACCGGTGCCTCTTGTCCTCGCCGCTGCCGCCCGCTAACCCAAAGTGGGAGCGGGCGGACGCATCATTATGAACATCCTCATCATCGGTTCCGGCGGGCGCGAACATGCCCTGGCCTGGAAAATCGCCGCCAGCCCGCTGACGGAAAAGCTCTATTGCGCGCCCGGCAATGCCGGCATCGCGCGCGAGGCCGAATGCGTCGCGCTCGACGTCAGCGACCACGCAGCGGTCATCGCGTTCTGCCAGGACAAGAACATCGGCCTGGTGGTGGTCGGCCCCGAGGTGCCGCTCTGCGCCGGCATCGTCGACGACCTGGAGGCCGCCGGCATCAAGGCCTTCGGCCCGACCAGATGGGGGGCGCGGCTGGAAGGCTCCAAAGGCTTCACCAAGGACCTGTGCAAGGCCAACGACATCCCGACCGCGGCTTATCAACGCTTCAAGGGCGCCGCCGCGGCGAAGGACTACGTGCGCGAACACGGCGCGCCGATCGTGGTGAAGGCCGATGGGCTCGCCGCCGGCAAGGGCGTGGTGGTGGCGCAGACGGTCGAAGAAGCTAACGCCGCCATCGACATGATGTTCGACGGCGGACTGGGCGAGCGGGCCTGGGAAATCGTTATCGAGGATTGTCTCGTCGGCGAGGAAGCCTCGTTCTTTGCTTTGTGTGATGGCGAGACCGCGATTGCACTGGCCTCGGCGCAGGACCACAAGCGCGTCGGCGACGGCGACACCGGCCCCAATACCGGCGGCATGGGCGCGTATTCGCCCGCGCCGGTGATGACGGCGGAAATGAACCAACGCGTCATGGACGAGATCGTGCTGCCGACCGTGCGCGCGCTTGGCAAAGCCGGCGCGCCCTACAAAGGCGTATTGTTCGCCGGGCTGATGATCACCAAGGAAGGCCCGCAGCTCATCGAATACAATGTCCGCTTCGGCGACCCGGAATGCCAGGTGCTGATGCTGCGCATGATGTCGGACCTGGTGCCCGCGATGATCGCGGCCTGCGACGGCCAGTTGAAGAGCTTCGACCTGCGCTGGTTTCCGGAAACGGCGCTCACGGTGGTGATGGCGACCAAGGGCTATCCCGGTTCATACGGCAAGGGCTCGGTGATCGAGGGCCTCGCTGAGGCGTCAAAGGTCGAGGGCGTGGAGATTTTCCACGCCGGCACCAAGGCGGACGGCGATCGTATTTTGGCGAACGGCGGCCGCGTGCTGAACGTCTGCGCGCTGGGCAAAAGCGTACGCGAGGCGCAGACGCGCGCCTATGAGGCCATCGACCGCATCAAATGGCCGGAAGGCTTCTGCCGCCGCGACATCGGCTGGCGGGCGGTGGAACGGGAGAAGTAGTCCCTCTACGATGGCCTGGCCCGGACCGGTTCCAGGTACCCGGCGATAAGAAGCGTTACGTACAAGGGGGAGACCCGCGCCCATGCATCCCGTGCTTCGGCTTTATGAAGACGTGCTCTCCAGCGCCGAGACCGTCGAATTCCAGCTGCCGCCGCTGCCGCGCTTCATCTTCATCGTGCACGGCAGCGCCGTGATCGGCGAGGAGACCTTGAGCGACGGCGAGTCCTGGCAGGGCGAGCGCGCCATCACCATCAAGCCGGGGCCGGGCGGCGTCACCTGCTGGCGCTGGGAGCTCTCACGCGGCGACGCCGGCAGCACGGTCGCCGCCGCGCCCGGCATGATGACGCACGAAAAGCTCACCGCCTTCCTGGAGACCATCCCCAAGGGCGAGTTGCTGATGCGCGGCGACAGCGTCGCTTTTCCGCCCGGCGGCTGCGCCTACACCCACGTGCACCAGGGCCCAGGCATCCGCTGCGTGATCGAAGGGGCCTTGCGCATCGACACGCATGGGCGCTCGACCTCCTACGGCCCGGGCGCGGCCTGGTACGAGGCCGGCCCCGATCCCGTATTCGCGCAGGCCGCCGCCGACCGGCCTACCCGCTTCATCCGGGTGATGATCCTGCCGCGCGCGCTGCAGGGGCAAAGCTCGATCCGCTACGTCAAGGATGAGGACAAGGATAGGCCGAAGAAACAAACGTATAAGATCTACGCCGACGCGCCGATTTCGTTCGAGATGAAGAAGTAGGATCGCGCGCCATGGCGAGCATCGACCGCCAAGAGGCCTTTTCCGGCACCAAGGAGGTGAGCGCCGCCTTGGCGCTCGATACGGCGCGGCTGGAGGCTTATCTCAACGAGCGGATCAAGGGCTTTGCCGGGCCGCTGACGGTCAAGCAGTTCAAGGGCGGACAGTCGAACCCGACCTATCTGTTGGAGACGCCGGCACGGCGCTACGTGCTGCGGCGCAAGCCGCCGGGCAAGCTGTTGCCGTCGGCGCATGCGGTCGACCGCGAATTTCGCGTCATCAGCGCGTTGCATGCTCAAGGCTTTCCGGTGGCCGAGCCCCTCACCTATTGCGCCGACGAGGGCGTGGCCGGCACGCCATTCTACGTCATGGACTTTGCCGACGGCCGCGTTTTCTGGGAACCGCAGATGCCCGGCTCCGACCGCCATGAGCGCTCGGCGGTCTATGACGTGATGAACGGCACCATCGCCAAACTTCATTCATTCGATCCCGCACGGATCGGGCTTGGCGATTTCGGCAAGGGCGAAAATTATGTGGCGCGTCAGGTCGACCGCTGGTCGAAGCAGTATCGCGCCTCCGAAACCGAAAAGATCGAGGAGATGGAGCGGCTGATCGAATGGCTGCCGCAGCACCTGCCGCCCACCGGCCCGATCCGCATCGTGCACGGCGACTACCGGCTCGACAATCTGATCGTCGCCAAGGACTCACCGAAGATCATCGCGGTGCTCGATTGGGAATTGTCGACGCTCGGCGATCCGCTCGCCGATTTTTCCTACCACCTGATGGCCTGGCACATGCCGCATTCCGAAAGCGCGGCCGGCACAGCGACGCTCGCCGGCCACGATCTGGCCGCGCTCGGCATTCCGTCGATGAGCGATTACGTCGACCTTTATGTCGCACGCACCGGGCTCGATCCGCGCCCCTTTCTGCCGGTTTATCTCGCCTATAATTTCTTCCGCATCGCCGCCATCCTGCAGGGCATCATCGGCCGCGTGCGTGACGGTACTGCTACCTCCGAGTTTGCGCCGGCCAAGGCCGAGATGATCAGGCCTTTGGCGCGGACGGCCTGGGATTTCGCCCAGCAGGCGTAAGCTTATTCCTTCTCCCCGCCGCGCGGGGAGCGGTGCAGCAGAGTCAACAAAAGGTTTCCAAGACCCCCCGGATTCCACTGCCGGGCCTTGCGTTATGTTGAGACGTCGGCGGTACGTTCGCGCCATGCTTTTTGAGTATCAGTCATGAGCGCCAGCAGTATCGGCATCCAGATGATCGAGCCGAAGACCGCAACATCGCCGAAGTCGCCGCCGACCTCGCCGCAGGAACGCGATCGCGTGAATGCGTCGTTCGCCGCGCAACCCGTGACCCGGAAGCCGCCGCCACCGCCCGGTATGGGCAAGCTGGTGGACAAGACGGCTTAAGGCGACAACGTGCCTTTATGATCGTTGCCGGGGCTTGCCCCGGCGACGACGATTCACGCTCGCCGCGCCTCGAAGAAATCCTTCAAGAGCGCGGCGCTTTCGCTTTCATGGATGCCGCCATAGACGTCCGGCCGGTGATGGCAGGTCGGCGACGAAAAGAAACGCACGCCGTGCTCGACCGCGCCGCCCTTGGGATCGGCGGCGCCGAAATAGAGCCGCCGGATGCGGGCAAACGACATTGCCGCCGCGCACATGGTGCAGGGCTCGAGCGTCACATAAAGATCGCACTCGATCAGCCGCTCGGAGCCGAGCGCCGCCGAAGCCTCGCGGATTGCCAGCAATTCGGCATGGGCGGTCGGGTCCTTGTCGGCCAGCGTGCGGTTGCCGGCGCGCGCAATCACTTGCGCCTCGCGCACGATCACGCAGCCGACGGGCACCTCGCCGCGCGCTTGCGCCGCGCGGGCTTCCTCCAGGGCCATTTGCATGAACGAGGGCGATGCCATAAAGCGTGCTCATGCCCGAAAAAGGGACCCAACACAAATCCGGCGAAGACAAACACGGCGAGCGCATTGCCAAGGTGATCGCCCGCGCCGGGCTCGGCTCGCGGCGGGAGGCGGAAACCTGGATCGCCTCCGGCCGGGTGGCGGTGAACGGCAAGGCGATCGCCTCGCCCGCGCTCAACGTCACGCCCCGCGACCGCATCACCGTGGACGGCGCCCCCCTGCCCGGCCGCGCCCGCACACGGCTGTTCCTCTATCACAAGCCGCGCGGGCTGGTGACCACGCATTCCGACCCGCAGGGGCGCGAGACCCTGTTCCGCGCGCTGCCCAAGCACCTGCCGCGGCTGATCAGCGTCGGCCGGCTCGACATCAACACCGAGGGGCTGCTGCTGCTCACCAATGACGGCGGCTTGGCGCGCGTGCTGGAATTGCCGGCCACCGGCTGGCTCAGGCGCTACCGCGTGCGCGCGCTCGGGCGCGTGATGCAGGACGCGCTCGACCAATTGAAGGACGGCGTCACCATTGCCGGCGTGCGCTATGGGCCGATCGAGGCCACGCTCGACCGCGAACAGGGCGCCAATGTCTGGCTCACCTTTGCGATCAAGGAAGGCAAGAATCGCGAGGTGCGCAAGGTGCTGGAGCATCTCGGCCTGAGGGTGAACCGGCTGATCCGGTTGGCCTACGGGCCGTTCGAACTGGGCGAGATCAAAGAAGGCGCGGTTACGGAAATCGAGACGCCCGAGTTGCGCAAGACCCTGGGGCCGGAGATCGCCAAAGCGGCGAACGCGGACTTCGAGGGGCCGCTGGAGGACGAACCCGCCTCGGCCCGCCGCCCTGATCCGCGCGCGAAGCGCGCGGCGAAGGGTGACGGCCGATCATCCTTCGAGGCGCGGCAGGGCCGCGCGCCTCAGGATGACGGTTCGAAGCAAGAGCCCGGTCGCGCCAGCCTCAAGAAGTTCAATGCCCGCAACCGCCGGCGCGCCGACCGCAGCGGCGGGCCGCGGCCGTCACGGCCCAAAGCAAAATGAGAGTCGTCGGCGGACGCTTGCGCTCACGCCCCATCGCCGGGCCGAAGTCGGACGCGGTGCGCCCGACCAGCGACCGATTGCGCGAGGCGCTGTTCAACATTCTCACCCATGCCTATGACGATCCGGTGGCCGGCGCGCGCGTGCTCGACCTCTTCGCCGGCACCGGCGCGCTCGGGATCGAGGCCATCTCGCGCGGCGCTTCTTACGCGCTGTTCGTCGACCAGGGCGTCGAGGCGCGCGCCCTGTTGCGCGACAACACCGAAACGCTGGGGCTCGGCGGCGTCACCCGCATCTTCCGCCGCGACGCCACCAAACTCGGGCCCGCGCATCCGCTGGAGCCGTTTTCGCTCGTGTTCCTCGATCCGCCCTACGGCAAGGGACTGGCGGAGAAGGCGCTCGTCTCCGCACGCGAAGGCGGCTGGCTGAAACCCGATGCTCTCGTTGTCGTCGAGGAAGCAGCCGACGCCGGTTTCACCGCGCCGGAGGGTTTCGAGGAGCTGGAGCGGCGGGATTATGACGATACGATTTTAGTGTTTTTGCGCGCGCAGTAGCGCGGCGCCGCTTCACCTCTCCCCGCGTGCGGGGAGAGGGAACTACTTCCGCCCAAATAACCGCTCGATATCGCCCAGCTTCAATTCCACATAGGTCGGCCGCCCGTGATTGCACTGGCCGGAATTGGGCACGTCTTCCATCTCGCGCAGCAACGCGTTCATCTCTTCGGGCTTGAGCCTGCGCCCCGCGCGCACCGAGCCATGGCAGGCCATGGTGGCGGCAACGTGCATGAGGCGCCGTTCGAGCGGCAGTGAATCGTCCCATTCCGCCATGTGCTCGGCGAGATCGCGCACCAGGCCCTGCACGTCGACCTCGCCCAGCAGCGAGGGCGTCTCGCGCACCGCCACCGCGCCGGGCCCGAAGGATTCGAGCGCAAGACCGAAACGCGCAAGCTCCTCCGCGCGCGCCACGAGCCGCGCGGCGTCGGCCTCGTCGATCTCGACAATCTCGGGGATCAGCAGGATCTGCCGCGCCACGCCCGAAGCATCCAGCGCCGCCTTCATGCGCTCGTAGACGATGCGCTCATGCGCCGCGTGCTGGTCGACGACCACCAGCCCGTCGCGGGTCTGCGACACGATGTAGGTCTCGTGGATCTGCGCGCGCGCGGCGCCGAGCGGGCGGTCGAGCAGTTCCGCCGCCACTTCGACAACATCGGCGCGGGCATCGGCCGACGGTGCGCCGACATCGAAGGCGGCTTGGGCTGCTTCAGCAAAGCCGAACCCGCCACCACGCGGCGCGCCGTAAGGTGCCGGCCGCGCCGGCGAGCGCCGCCAGTCGTAGCCGCCGCGCGGCGCTTCGTTCGGACCTTGGCGCGGGCGGAAGGCGGCGATGGTGGCGCCGCCGCCGGTGGTCGCCGCGCGCTGGCCCTCGCGCGCGAGCGCTTCCTTCAACGCGCGCACGATCAGCCCGCGCACCAGCCCGCCGTCGCGGAAGCGCACTTCCGTTTTCGCCGGATGCACGTTGACGTCGACCTCGCGCGCGCCCAGCGTCACGAACAGCGCCAGCACGGGATGGCGATCGCGCGGCAGATAATCGGCATACGCCGCGCGCACCGCGCCGACCAGCACCTTGTCGCGCACCGGGCGGCCGTTGACGAACAGATATTGCCCGAGCGAATTGGCGCGCGACAGCGTCGGCAGCGCGGCAAAGCCCGACAACCGCACGTCCTCGCGCTCGGCTTCGATCGCAATGGCGTTGGCGCGGAAGTCGGCGCCCAGGATGTCGCCCAATCGCACCAGCCGGTCGCCGTCGGGCGCCGCGTTCCAGGTGACCGGCGCGCGCTCCTCGCCAGCCAGCGTGAAGGTGACGTCGGGCCGGCTCATGGCCAGCCGCCGCACCACCTCGCGCACGGCTTCCGCCTCGCTGCGGTCGGTCTTGAGGAACTTGAGCCGCGCCGGCGTCGCGTAGAACAGGTCGCGCACCTCGACCGTGGTGCCCTGCCCTAATGCTGCGGGTTTGATCGGCCGAAGCCGCGCCGCCATCGACCGTGATCGCCCAGGCGTTCGGCTCACTGGCGTGCCGGCTGGTGATGGTGAGCCGGCTCACGGAGCCAATCGACGGCAACGCCTCGCCGCGGAACCCGAGCGTATCGATCGCCAGCAGATCGTCGCCGTCGAGCTTGGAGGTGGCGTGGCGCGCGATGGCGAGTTCGAGGTCGGCGCGGGTCATGCCGGCGCCATCGTCGGTGACGCGGATCAGCCGCCGCCCGCCGCCGTCGGTCAGCACCTCGATGCGGGTGCTGCCGGCATCGAGCGCGTTCTCGACCAGTTCCTTGACCACGCTCGCCGGCCGCTCGACCACCTCGCCGGCGGCGATGCGGTTGATGACGTTTTCGGGCAGTTGGCGGACGGGCATCTTTCTTCCTTCACCGCCCCCCGCACGCGGGGAGAGGGAAACAGGCAACGATTCGGTCGTTGGGAGCTTAGCGCCGCCGGCGGGGCAGCCGTAAGGCGGGACCGAAAACTGCCCCCGCTATTCAGTCCATGCTCTTGCCGCTGCGCATTTTCTTGATGTCGGCGCGGTGGCGCTTGCCCTCCAGCCGGCGCTTCTTGGCCGCCTTGGGCACCTTGGTGGCGCGGCGCGGGGTCGGCTTGACCGCCGCCTCGCGGATCAGGTCGGCGAGGCGCTCGCGCGCCTCGGCGCGGTTGCGGGTCTGGTCGCGGTAGCTCTGCGCCACGATGACGATGACGCCCTCCTTGGTCAGCCGGCTGCCGGCGAGCCGCATCAGGCGAATGGCGACGTCGTTGGGCAGCGAGGGCGAGCGGCGCGCGTCGAAGCGCAGTTGCACGGCACTCGACACCTTGTTGACGTTCTGCCCGCCCGGCCCGGAGGACCGCACGAAGCTTTCCTCCAGCTCGGAGTCGTCGAGGGAGATGGTATCGGTGATGCGGATCATCGTTCAATCATATTAGAGGCGTGCCCACACCCCGTTCATTCCCGCGAAAGCGGGAATCCAGCTAATCATTACAACAAATGGAGTGTGCCCGCACTGGGTCCCCGCTTTCGCGGGGACGAACGGTGGAGGAGCCTGCGCTAGCTCGTCAAATACTTCTTCGCCAGCACCTTGCCCTCTTCCACCGCCGGCTGGTCGAAGGCGTCGATACCAAGCAAGTGCGCGGCGACGATGGTCTCCAGCATGAAATGCATCAGCAGCTCGCCGAGGCTTTCCTCGTCGAGGCGCTCGATGTGGAAAGTGCGCACCGGGCAGCCGTTGTTGGTGAGCGTCTCGGCGGTGGCGCGGCCTTCCGCCGCCACCAGGTCGCCGATGGTCTTGCCGGCAAAGCCGGGCTCGCCGGCAAGCCGCGCCAGTTCGCCGTCCATGCGTGGACCCAAGCCCGCGGCGCCGACGGTGAGCACGTTGAACAATTTGTCGCGCGGTCCGGCGATGTAGAGCTGCACCTGGCTGTGCTGGTCGACCGGCCCGAGCGCGCCGAGCGGCGTGGTGCCCTTGCCCTCCTTGCCGAGGCTTTCGGCCCAGAGTTGCACGTACCAATGGGTGAAGCGCTCCAGCCGGTCGCTGTAGGCCATCAGCGCGCTGATCGTCTTGCCCTTGGTTTCGGCAAGCGCGACACCGAGCGCGGCGCCGAGCGCCGCCGGCACGTCCGCCGGCTTCTTCTTCGCCAGCACCGGCGCCAGTGCCCGCGCGGCGCCCTTGCGGATGGCGGCAATATCGAGACCGAGCGCGGCCGCCGGCAACAGGCCGACATTCGACAGCACCGAAAAACGGCCGCCGACGTTCGGATCGTGGTCCAGCATCGGCACCTGGTGTTTCGTCAACAGGTCGCGCAGGCCGTTGCGCTTGCCTTCCCTTGCCGCTTCGCTCAGGCCGAGAAAGCCGTTGCGCGGATCGAGGCCGGCGTTCTTGAGCGCCGACAGCGCGGCGATGGTCTGCATCAGCGTCTCGGCGGTGCCGCCGGACTTGGAGATGGCGACAAAGCGCGTGGTGGCGAGCGGCAGCTTCGCCAGCATCGCCTCGAACGACAACGGATCGAGATTGTCGATGAAATGCAGACGCGGAGCGCCGCGCAAGCTCCCGATGCCGGGCACGTGATAGTCGGCAAGCTGCGCCAGCGCCTGGCCACCGAGCGAGGAGCCGCCGGTACCGAGGATGACGATGTCGCTCGCGCCCTCGGCCAGCTTGCCGGCGGCCTCGCCAACGCCGGCGAGATCGTCGGTGCGCTCCGGCAGGCGCAACAGCGGCAGGCTGTTGTCGGCATGACGGGCGCGCAGGTTTTCGAGCGCGCCTTCCGCCCGCGTCAGCATGGCATCGAGCGCGCCCTCGCCGGCGCCATGGGCGCCGATATTCTTTTCGAGGGCGTTGTCGATGGATTGGTCGATGGGCATGGGCACTGCGTCCGTCGTCATGCCCGGCCCTGTGCCGGGCAACCACGTCTTTCTCGTTCAAACACGTGGATGGCCGGGACATAGGCGTTCTGGAAGAACGCCGTTCTTCGAACGGCTATGCCGGCCATGACGGGTCAAAAATTGCAGACCCTAATTGCCTCTAACGCCGGACGTCCGCAACCGGTTCACTCCTTGGCGATGACGCCCGAGGTCAGATCCTTGGGCCGGCCGGCCACGGTGACCAGCAGACCGCCGCCATAGAGACGCTTGGCGACCCGCTTGGCGTCGGCCAAGGTCACGCCGTCGATCATGGCGCCGCGGCGCTGGATATAGTCCATGCCCAGATTGTCGAGCTGAATCTGGGTGAGCTGGGCGGCGATCTTGCGCGACGAATCGAGCGACAGCGCGTAGGCGCCCTTGAGATAGGACTTGGCCGCCGCCAGTTCCGCCTCGGTCGGGCCCTGCTTCGCCATCCGTGCGATCTGCTGCTCGATGATCTTGAGCGCATCGCCGGTGCGGTCGTCGCGGGTGGCGGTGCCGCCGATCATCACGGCCGCGCGCTGGAACCAGACCAGGCTGTCATAGACGCCGTAGGCGAGCCCGCGCTTTTCGCGCACTTCCCGATAAAGACGCGAGGTGAAGTCGCCGCCGCCGAGGATGTGATTGACGATATAGGCGGCCATGAAATCGGGATCGCTGCGCGCGATGCCCTTGCCGCCGAAGGTCACCACCGACTGCGGCACGTTGAGCTTGATGACGATGCGCTTGCCGAGCCCGACCGGGATCGCCTCCGGTACCGGCTTGAGGTCGTTCTTGGCGGGCAGGCTGCCGAAGGCGCGGTCGATCAGCGCGGCCGCGGTCTTGGCATCGACGTCGCCGACGATGGAAACGGTGAGCTGGTTGCGGGCGAAGACGCGGTGCACGTAATTGCGCAGGTCGTCCGCGGTGACGCGCGGCACCGTCTCCAGCGAACCGTCGCTCTGCCGGCCATAGGGGTGACCGGGGAACGCGGTCTGCCACCAGCGCTGGCTGGCGACATCGTTGGGATTGGTGACCTCGCGCCTAAGGCCGGCCATGACCTGGCCGCGCACGCGCTGTACCGCGTCGGCGTCGAAGCGCGGCTCGGTCAGCGCCAGACGCAGGAGATCGAACGCCTCGTCGCGGTTTTCATTGAGGGTGCGCAGCGTACCGCGGAAATAATCGCGCCCGGCACGAAAGCTGATATCGATGGCGTGGCGCTCGAGGCGGTCGTGATATTGCTCGCTGCTGAGTTTGCCGGCGCCCTCATCGAGCATATTGGAGACGAGGCTGGCGGTGCCGGATTTGTCCGCTTCGTCCTGGCTCGAACCGCCGCGGAAGGCGTAATTGAGCGAGACCAGCGGCACCGAATGCTCGCGCACCAGCCAAGCCGTGATGCCGGCCGGCGTCACGATCTTCTCGATCTTCATCGCCGAGGCGGCGGGCGCCGCGGCCAGGAATGCGAAACCCGCCAGCGCGAGCGAAGTCAAAAACCGGGTCATGAACGTTTCTCTACCTGCGGGCGCGTGTCTTTGATGAGGAAGCCGGTTACCGAACGCCGGATTTCGAGCCATTGGCGCGCGGCCCGCTGCACTTGGCCTGCCGTGACCGCGCGGATGCGGTCGGGCCAGTTGGTGACGTCATGGACCGTCGCGCCGGTCATCAACGCGCCGCCGTACCAGCGCGCCATGCTGGCCTGGCTGTCGTGGGCATAGACGGCGTCGGCGATCAGCCGGGTCTTGCTGCGTTTGAGTTCGTCTTCGGTTACGCCCTTGTCGACCACACGGGCGATCACCGCGTCGATTTCCTTTTCGAGCTGCGGCAGCGTGACGCCGGGACGCGGCGCGCCGTAGACGCCGAACTTCGACATACCGACTGCCGTGCTGTCGTACCAGGCGCCGGCACCGACCGCGAGCATCTTAGCGACCACGAGATCCTTGTAGAGCCGGCTATTGGTGCCGCTGCCGAGAATATGGGACAGCACTTCCAGCGCTTCCGACTCGCCCGGCTTGGCGGTGGCGAACGACGGTACCAGATAGGCGCGCTGGATGATCGGCTGCTCGACACGGGCGTCGGCGAGCGTGACCGTGCGCGCGGCCACCGGCGGCGGCTCCTTGGGCCGGTGACGCGGCGGCAGATTCGGGTTCGGCTTGAGCTTGCCGTAGGTCGCTTGCGCGAACTTGAGCGCGTCTTCCGGCTTGACGTCGCCGGCGATCACCACCACCGCGTTATTGGGCGCATAGAAGCGATGATAGAACGCGATGGCGTCGTCGCGGCTGAGATGTTCCATCTCGCTGCGCCAGCCGATGGTGGGCTTGCCATAGGGACTGTTGAGAAAGAGCGCGGCGTCGATCTGCACGCCGAGCTTGGCGCGCGGATTGTTCTCGATACGCTGATTGCGCTCTTCCAGGATGACCTGGCGTTCCGGCAGCACCACCGCGTCGGTCAGCACCAGGCCGGTCATGCGGTCGGCTTCGAACGACATCACCGTCTCGAGCTGGTCCCGGGGGACGCGCTGATAATAGCCGGTATAGTCGTCGGTGGTGAAAGCGTTCTCCCGCCCGCCCATCTTGGCCACCACGGTCGAGAACTGTCCGGCCGGGTGCTTGGCGGTGCCCTTGAACATCAGGTGCTCGAGGAAATGAGCGAGGCCCGACTTGCCCGGTGTCTCGTCGGCGGCGCCGACCTTGTACCAGATCATGTGGGTCACGACCGGAGCGCGGTGGTCAGGAATGACTACAAGCTCAAGTCCGTTCTTCAGGGTGAAATCCGCGATCTTGGGGCCGGTCGCGGCGGCGGATGAGGGTCCGGCGAAAGCCGCAGCCGTCACGGCCGCGGCGATGAAGACGAACATTCTTCTGGCGATCACATTCGCTCCCTTTGCATAACGGGATGGTTGCGGCGCCCCCGAGAGTTTACGCCCGCAGAGTCACAACGATTTCCGATCGCCCCGCCGTTCGGCTTACCGATTCTTGTCGTATTCGCCCCTCGTCAGATAGTTGTTCTCGGCCTTCGGCTTCGCGCTCGCCTTGCCCAACCCGTACGGTTGGTCCGGCGACGGCGTCTGATAGCCGGGCGGGGGCTCGATCAGGGACGTGCGAGCCGGCTCGCCGGTGAACCGGGCGGTCTGCTCCTCGTCCTTGTCGCTGCCGAACATGTTGCCGAACAGACCGCCGTGGTAGCCGAGCGCCGTCGGGGACATGATATGGCTGCTGAAGCTGGTATCGTATGGGGCCTTGCCACCCGTGCTGGCCCGCCGCGCGCCCGGCCCGGTGGGGCCGATTTGATTCGGCCGCAATGGATTCTGATCGCGCAGCCGTTCGGCTTCGAGGTCGCGATGCTTCTCGCTCTTGGCGAGCGCTTTGGCGCGCGCGATGTCCGGATCCTTCGGCCAGGCCGGATTTTTGGCGATGGCCGCACCGGGTTTCTGCGGCGGCGGGAGCGAGTCGCTCTTCGGGATCGCCAGCGGCGGCCGTTCCTCGTAGGTGGGCTGCACCGCGTTAGGGTCCTGCAGGCCGATTCCGGTCAGGAGGCTGTGGATGATCTGCTCGTCGAAGGCGCGGCCGTCTTCGGCCCGGGCGGCGCCGACGAGAGCGGTTGCTGCAATCGCCGCGCCGAGGGCAGCGGCCATGGGCAGTCGGGCATTCAGGCGGATCGAGCGCATGGTGTTCATCCGTATCTCAGAGCCGTTCGGCTTTTGAGCCTTAATTCCACACGGAATTCAACGATCTGCGGTCATATATGGCGGCGGATCAGGGCCGTTTTGCGGCGCTGTCCCCACGCAGGGATTCATACAGGAGCCCGACGACCCCGGCAACGATGGCTACATCCGCTAGGTTAAAAACGTACCAGCTAAACCGCCAGTGGGCGGTTGTAATGTGGAAATAGACAAAATCGGCCACCCAACCATAGGCCAGCCGGTCGATTCCGTTGCCGATCGCCCCCCCGATGATCAGCCCCAGCGACAGGGCGGTGAGCCGGTCGCGGGCGCGGGCGAGCCAGACCCACAGCAGGATCACTGCGACAATCTTGACCGCCAGCAGCACCCCGGCGCCAAGCGCCCCGCTGGTCTGGAACAGGCCGTAGCTGATGCCGGTATTACGAGTGAGGACCAGGTCGAAATACGGCCCGAGGCGGATGGGCCCGTGAGCGGCAAGATCGATCCCGTGCAGCAGGTAGAGCTTGCTCACCTGGTCGATCAGGCAGGCGAGCGCCGCCACGATGACGCCGAAGCGGGTGAGCGGGCCGCAGAGATAGCGCCCGCTCATTCACTCCGCCGCCCTGCGCTGGGTTTCCCACTCGCGCAGCGCCTGAGCGTCGCGCGGGGAAACGTCGGGGAACTCGGGATCGGCGCCGATGGTGTTGAGCACTTTCCACGAGCGCGCGCACTTGGTGCCTTCGGCGAGGTTCGGAACGACGGCGACGCCGGAAACTTCTGCCAAGCGGAAGGCGCCGGCGGGCCCCTCGTCCCGCACCAACGTCGCCGCCGAGGTGATGCAGATTTCGGCGAGATCGACATCGGCGACGGCTTCGAACAACGCCTCGTCCGACACGTGTACGATCGGATGTGCTTCCAGCGAAGAGCCGATGCGCTTCTGCGCGCGCTCGATCTCCAGTGCGCCGGTGACGACGCGGCGCACGGTGCGAACTTTTCGCCATTTCTCGGCGAGCTTGTCGTCGCGCCAGGATGACGGCACATCCGGGAACGTTTCGAGATGCACAGACTCGGCGTCGGCGCCGTAGCGCGACGCCCAGGCCTCCTCCGCGGTGAAGCACAGCATGGGCGCGAGCCACGTGACCGTGCAGCGGAACAGATGATCGAGCACG
The DNA here is from genome assembly GCA_963829785.1 of uncultured Pseudomonadota bacterium. Lineage (GTDB taxonomy): Bacteria > Pseudomonadota > Alphaproteobacteria > Rhizobiales > Xanthobacteraceae > Pseudolabrys. The sequence goes on from CAWHJZ010000002.1 coordinate 99,638, forward strand.
GTGAGGCAGGCCTTGCGCTGCATCGACGACGCCGGGTCGCAATAGAGCGTGTCCTTGCGGATGTCGAAATAGAAGGCCGACAGGTCCGAGGTCATGAAGCCGCTGAGCGCGGCGAACACGCGCTTGTAGTCGTAGTCGGCGTAGGCCTTGCGCACCAGGACGTCGAGCTCGGCGAGCCGGTTGAGCATCAGCCGCTCCAGCTCCGGCATCTGCTCGACGTGGGTGACGCGCTCGTCCTCGTGGAAGTGCGCGAGATTGCCCAGCATCCAGCGCAGCGTGTTGCGCAGTTTGCGGTAGGTGTCGGTGGTGGTCTTGAGGATTTCCTTGCCGATGCGCTGGTCGTCCCAGTAGTCGCAGGACGACACCCACAGCCGCAGGATATCGGCGCCAGACTGCTTGATGACGTCCTGCGGCGCGATGGTGTTGCCGAGCGACTTCGACATCTTGCGGCCGTGCTCGTCGAGCGTGAAGCCGTGGGTGACGACGACGTCATAAGGCGCGCGCGCCGCGCGTGCCGCAGCTCTCGAGCAACGAGGAATGGAACCAGCCGCGGTGCTGGTCGGAGCCTTCCAGATACATCACGGTGTCGCGGCCGCCGTCGCGCTTGCGCTTGATGCCGGCGAGCTGCGGGAAATGCTCCGGATCCTCCAGCACGAAGGCGTGGGTGGAGCCGGAGTCGAACCAGACGTCGAGAATGTCGTCGACCTTCTGCCAGCCTTCGCTCGGCGCGCTTGCCCAGGAAGCGCTCGGCCGCGCCCGGCGCGTACCAAGCGTCGGCGCCTTCCTTTTCGAAGGCCTCGACGATGCGCACCTCCACCTCGGGGTCCTGCAGGACATCGACCGAGCCGTCCGGCTTTTCCTTGATGAACACCGCGATCGGCACGCCCCAGGCGCGCTGGCGCGAAATCACCCAGTCGGGCCGGCCCTCGATCATGCCGTTGATGCGGTTCTGGCCCGCGGCCGGCACCCATTGGGTGTCCTTGATCGCCTGCAAGGCGCGCGCGCGCAGGGTATCGTCCTTGCGGTCGATATCCTTGTCCATGGCGATGAACCACTGCGGCGTGTTGCGGAAGATGATCGGCTTCTTCGAGCGCCAGGAATGCGGATACTGGTGCTTCAAGCCGGCCGCGCGCGATCAGCATGCCGGCCTCGACCAGCGCCTCGATCACCGCCTTGTTGGCGTCGCCCTTCTCGCCCTTGTCGTTGATGACCCGCTTGCCGGTGAAGCCGGGGGCGGCCTCCGTGAAGGCACCGTTCTCATCGACGGTATAAGGGATGGACGTGTTGATGCCGCGCGCTTCGAGGTCGGCCTTGTTCTCCATCCAGACGTCGAAGTCCTCGCGGCCATGGCCGGGCGCGGTGTGCACAAAGCCGGTGCCGGTGTCGTCGGTGACGTGCTCGCCAGCGAGCATGGGCACGGCGAAGTCATAACTTTTGCCTACGAGCGGATGGCGCAGCGTCAGGCCAGCGAGCACATCCGCCGGCACGTCCGCGACTTTGTCATAAGCTTCGACGCGCGCCTGCTTGAAGACTTCACCAGCGAGATTTTCCGACAGGATCAAGAAATCGCCTGACTTCGCCCAATTGTCCGGCGGTGCATCGGTGACCTTGTAGAGGCCATAAGGGATCTTCGGCGAAAACGAGACGGCGCGATTGCCCGGCAACGTCCAAGGTGTCGTGGTCCAGATGACAACGGAAGCCCCCGCGTAGTCGCCTTTGCCGTTTGCGACCGGAAACTTCACCCACACCGTATCGCTGGTGTAGTCCTCGTACTCGACTTCCGCTTCCGCCAGCGCGGTCTTCTCCACCACCGACCACATCACCGGCTTGGAACCGCGATAGAGCGTGCCGTTGGCGGCGAACTTCATCAGCTCGCGCGCGATCTGCGCCTCGGCCGGGAAGCTCATGGTCGTGTAAGGATGGTCCCAGTCGCCCTCGACGCCGAGGCGCTTGAACTCCTCGCGCTGCACGTTCAGCCAGTGCTCGGCATAGGCGCGGCATTCCTGCCGGAAGGCGATCATCGCCGCCGGGTCGGAGAAGTTCGGCTTCTGTTTGTTCTTGGAACGGTAATTCTCTTCCTCGATCTTCCATTCGATCGGCAGGCCGTGGCAGTCCCAGCCCGGCACGTAATTGGAGTCGAAGCCCAGCATCTGCTGGCTGCGGGTCACCAGGTCCTTGAGGATCTTGTTGAGCGCGGTGCCGATATGGATGTTGCCGTTGGCGTAAGGCGGGCCGTCGTGCAGGATGAACTTGTCCCGGCCCTTGGAGGCGGCGCGTAACTGGCCATACATGCCGGCGTCCTGCCAGCGCTTGAGGATTTCCGGCTCCTTCTGCGGCAAGCCGGCGCGCATCGGGAAATCCGTCTGCGGCAGGAACAGGGTCTCTGAATAATCGCGCTCTTTCGACATGGGGCGTGTACTAGCAGGCGGATTCGGCCAGGCAAAGGCCGGTTTTCCGGCTCAAATCGTTCCCAGCACCGGAAAAACGCCGTCGGCGCGGGCCAGCGCGTCGCGGGCCTTCCCGGCGTCGGCTTCCATCTGCTGCATCAGGGCGTCGACCGAGGCGAATTTCTGCTCCGGCCGGATCCAGCCGATGAAGGCGACCTCGATCACCTTGCCGTAGAGCTCGCCCGTAAAGTCGAACAGAAACACCTCCAGCAGCGGCGCGCCGTCGTCGAACGTGGGCCGGCGGCCGAAACTCGCGACCCCGTCGCGCAATTCGCCGTCGACACGCACCCGCACCGCGTAGATGCCGTGCTTGAGGCCGCATGCCGGGTCGAGCTGCATATTGGCGGTGGGAAAACCGAGGTCGCGCCCGCGCTTGTCGCCGTGGATGACTTCCGCGGTCACGAACCACGGGTAGCCCAGGAGTTCGGCCGCCTCCACCACCCGGCCGGCGGTGAGCGCCTGGCGGATCGAGCCGGACGAGACCGGCCGCCCCTCGTCCTCCAGCGGCGGCACCACGTCGACGGGGAACCCCAGACGCACCCCCTGCTCCGTCAGATACGCCGGCGATCCGGTGCGGTTCTTGCCGAAATGGAAGTCGAAGCCGATCGCCGCCCCGCCGATCCGCAGCCGCCCGGCGAGGATTTCGCCAATGAAATCCTCCGCCGGGGTCGCTGCGAGTGCGGCGTCGAAGGTCATGACCACCGCCCCGTCGAGCCCGGTGGCGGCCAACAGCCGCAGCTTTTCGGACAGGCCGGACAGCATGAACAGCGGCTCCTGCGGCCGGAAGAACTGCCGCGGATGGGGCGAAAAGGTCAACGCCGCGGCCGGACGCCCGAGTGCCCGGGCGCGGGCAAGCGCGGCCCCGATCACGGCGCGGTGGCCGCGGTGAACGCCGTCGAAGTTGCCGATCGCCACCACCGCGCCGGCCAGCGGCCCGGGGTCGATGGTCGCGCCGGCTCCTTGCGCAACGTGAAAAGGCGTGGCCGCAGCGTCGGTTTGGCTCATCTGAGGTATCTGGGCGGATCGGGTTCAGCGAAAAATGGCGACTGCGGCGGTGAATATCACGGTGAGGCGTTTAGCGCAGGTCAGAGTTAGCACGGTGTTAATGAATTTTCATATTAACGGCTTATTCAAACCGGGTTGCTAGCTTCCTGATATTCCTGCGGACCTATCCGGGAAGACCTCTGTATCGGGGTAACGTGTCATGGCTCTCGATCTGTCGATGCCGGTCCTGGTGGTGGACGATTACAACACCATGATCCGCATCATTCGCAACCTGCTTCGGCAACTCGGATTCGAACACGTCGATGACGCCAGCGACGGCACCGCGGCGCTGGCCAAGCTGCGTTCCAACGAGTATGGCCTCGTCATTTCGGACTGGAACATGGAGCCGATGACCGGCTACGGCCTGTTGAAGGAAATGCGCGCCGACCCACAACTGTCGCACATGCCCTTCATCATGGTCACGGCGGAATCGAAGACCGAGAACGTGATCGCCGCCAAGAAGGCGGGCGTCTCGAATTACATCGTCAAGCCGTTCAATGCGCAAACGCTGAAGAGCAAGATCGACGCCGTCTTCGGCAACGTCGAGGCGCCGGCGGCGTAAGCCTGCCATTAAAGCGCGTCGTCCCCGCGTTAGCGGGAACGAGCGGTCCCAGACAGCACCGTGATTGCGGCTCGACTGCGTTCCGGGCGATGACAGCCGAGTTCGCAACCCTCACCACACCAGCCGCTGCATCACCGCTTTCGGCACATCGCCGGCGGCGACGAACGCGCTATTGAGCGCGGCCGGATCGGGCTTCTCGCGCCCGCCCAGTTCCTCGGCGTGAATGCCGGCAGTCACAAACAGAAAATCGACGCCGGCAGTATGCGCACCTTTAAGATCGGTGCGCAGGGAATCGCCGATCGCCAGCACGCGTGACAGCGGCACCTCGCGGCCGGCGGCCTCCGCCGCCCGCTTCAGCGCCAGGTCGTAGATCGGCCGGTAGGGCTTGCCGGCGTAAAGCACCTCGCCGCCCATGGTGGCATAGAGATCGGCAAGCGCGCCGGCGCAATAGACCAGGCGGTCGCCGCGTTCCACCACCACATCCGGGTTGGCGCAGATCATGAACAGCTTGCGCGCCAACATCGCCTGCAGGCGTTCGCGGTAGTCGTCCGGCGTCTCGGCATCGTCGTCCATGAGCCCGGTGCAGACCACATAGTCGGCGGTCTCGACGGGCGCGAACTTCACGTTGAGGCCGCTGAATATGGGATGGTCGCGCTCGGGGCCGATGACATGCACGCTCTTGCCGTGCCGCGCCTCGACCAAGCTGCGGGTGACGTCGCCGGAGGAGACGATGCCGTCATACGCCTCGGGCGGCACGTGAAAGTGCCGGAGCTGGCCTTCCACCGCGTCGCGCGGCCGCGGCGCATTGGTGATCATGATGACCACCGCGCCGCGCGCGCGGGCCCGCATCAGGGCGTCGCAGGCGTCGGGAAGAGCGGCGATGCCGTTATGCACCACCCCCCAGACGTCGCACAGCAGCACGTCGTAGTCGGACGCGAGCGCCGAAAAATGAGGCAACAGGATCGGCAAGGCGGTGGTCATGCAAGACTTCTCCGGTCGCTCCTAGTGCGGCGTCTCGCAATTGCCGACTAATTTGCAGCAAACTCCGATCGGCAATTGCGAGACAAAAGCCGCACTAGAATCAAATAATTACTAGTGTCCCTTTGTTTCCGAATTGCCGATCTGTGCTTGCTGCAATGTTGTCGGCAATTCGGAAACGGGACACTAGAGCGGCCCGAAGCGCTGACTATCGCATCCCTTTCCGACGTTGAGATGTCAAGCAGCCGGCGGCGCCCCAGCCCCCACCAGTTCGCCGGCCTGCGGCAATCCGCCTTCGGCGGTCGTCTGCAATGCTTCGGCGCGGACCGGCCGCGGCGGCGAGAACAGGAAGCCCTGGCCGAAACGCACGTCGTAGTCGAGCAGGTCGACCACCATGCGTTCACTCTCGATATGCTCGGCGATCAGGTCGATGCCGGAGCGCGCCAACAGGTCGGCGAGATCCTCCGGGTGGATATCGCTCTGCGCGCCGGTGGCCTGGTTGAGCAGGAGCTTGGCCGGCGCCTTCAGGAAACGGATGCCGTTTTCGGCGAGATCGCGCGGCTCCATGCGCAGGTCGGTGATGTGGTCGAGCGAAAAGCGGAAGCCGCGCTCGGCCAGGGCGCCCAGGCTCTCGCGCTCGATCGGACCGAAATTGCGGTAGTCGTGCTGGCGGAATTCGAAGGTGAGCGCGGAGGCCAGCGCCCGGTTGGCCTCCATAAAATCGAGCATCTGCTTGAAATAGGCGGCGTCGGTGAGCGTCGCCGGGCTGATATTGCAGAACACGCCGACGTCGTGGTTCTTCATGCGCAGCCGGCGCGTCACTTGCACGCAACGGAACAGCAGCAGGTTGTCGAGCTTGGGCAAAATCCCGGCACTGTCGGCGAAGGGGAGAAAATCGGCGGCCGCGACGATCTCGCCGTCCTCCATGCGCAGGCGCGATATGGCCTCGTAGTAGCGCACCTTGCGCTGCGGCAAGGTGACGATCGGCTGCAGATAAAGATCGATGCGGTGTTCCTCGACCGCCTGCCGGACGAGCTCGACGATTTCGTCTCGCCGCAGGCCCTTGAAGCGGGGCGCGCCGCTGACGGTGTCGCGCTCGCGCAAGGGCAGCGGGCTGACGGTCGCGGCCTCGCCTGTTTCCCGCGGCGCGGCCGGTGCGGCCGGCTTTTCCCGCAGTTGCACCTCGTGGTTCGCGACCGTATCGGCCAGTTGCTGCACCAGCAGGCCCAATTCGCCGATCTCGGACGCCAGCGGATCGGACGCGCTGCGCGCCCGGTCGATCGAGCTGTCGACGCGTGCTTCGACGGTGTTGAACCGGCGCGACAGCTCGGCCACCTGGCGGGCGAGGTCGGCGGTGCCGCGGGAGAGATCGGCGATCTGATCGCCGAGTTCGCGGCGGTCGCGCAAGCGGTTGTCGATCGTGTTGTAGAGCACCAAGGCGACCAGGGTGGAGAGCGCCATGATGCTGGCAGTGCCCATGTCCAGCGCCAGCCCGAGATACGCCACCGCCCCCACCGAGCCGGCGATAAGCACCATGCAGACCACAACAAAGATGGCACCGATACGAAGCATTGGCCGTTTCCAGACGGCTTTCGCCGGACACGTAAGCAACGACGGACGGCCGCGATTCGAACCGCCACGGTCAATGTCCCCGACGGCGCGAGCCAGCGCAACCGCGATTTCCGGTTATAGTAAGGATGTTTGGGCCTAGTGTCCCGAATCCGAAGGTCGTCGGACCCTTCAGCTTGCTCTGGACGAACTTCGGATTCGCAAGGGCACTAGCAACTATTTGATTCTAGTGGAGCTTTGAACACGACATTTGATATGCGGCGTGCGGCAAATGGGTATCAAATGTCAAATTCGCTCCACTCGTGTGTCAGGAGCCGGGCGGCAGAATCGCGTAGTGGATAACTGCCGGGTCGTTCGGCACGATGGTGCGCTGCGGCAGCGTCAGTGGTTTCTCGAGCCGGGCCTGTGGGAAACGGGCCTTGAGCGCCGCCGGCAGCGCCGGATGTCCCTGCCAGACCAGCAACGCGCCGCGGCGTTTCACGTCGGCAAGATCGATCCATGCGCTGAGAGCGGGGTCGCCGTGCACGATCACGTGCGGACGATCCTTGGAATAGACCGCGACATTGTTGGCGGCGAACTCACCCGCGCCGCCGGGCAGCGGCGCGCCGGCGACATAGCGCAAGGGTGTGCCGAAATCGGCATGCCAGCGGTCGGTCAGGATACGCGCCATCTCGCGCCCCGGGAAATGCGTCGCCTTCTGCCGGTTGTGGATAAGTGGCTCGAGCTGCTCGTCCGCGGCGTAGGCGATGGGCAGCGCCAGGAAGATGGCGACGAAGGCGGCGGCGAACTGGCGCAGCGCGCGGGTGTCGAGGTCGGGCTTGAACCACATCAGGAAGGCGAGCGGCGCGAAGCACCACAGCGGATAGCCCCACATGGCGACCGGCAGACGGCCGGTGAGAAGGGCGACCAGGGTGGTGAACAGGAACGGCCCAAGCGCGAGCGCGGTCACGTAGCGCCGGGCAAACGGCGTTCCCATCGGCCGCCAGCGCGGCCGGTGGAAAATGCCGTAGGTCAGGCCGACCAGGATGATGGTCGGCAGCAGAAAGAACACTTGGCTCGCCGTCCAGCGCAGCGGAAAAGTGAAGACCTGATACCAGTGCGCCATCTCCTTGGCGCGGTGGTCGACATAGAGCAGCGGCTGGAAGCCGTGGGTCACCACCCAATAGAGATTGGGCGCGAGCACGATCAGGAATGCCGCGATCATCAGCCAGGGCCCGGGCGTGCGCCACGCGCGCCGCGCGTCGGGATCGATGAGCAGCACCAGGCCGCCGGTCGCAGCCAGCGCGAAGGCGGCGTATTTCGACCAGAACGCCAGCGCGAGAAAGGCGCCGGCGGCGAGCCAGTCGCGGTTGCGCCCGCCGGCGATGGCGCGATAGCCGAACCACCCGGTCAGCGCCCAGAACGGCAGTTGCATCTGGTCGTGCGCGAATTTCACCGCCGAGAAATTGAAGAAATGCAGGCCTTCCAGCGACAATACCGCCAGCAAGGCGATGAACGGGTCGGCGACCTCGCAGCCGAAGCGCCAGACGACATAAAGACACGCCACCGCGACCAGGGGGCCGAGCACATAGACGGAGTTGATCTGCCCCGTGAACCGGTAAAAGAGGTCGGCCAGCCACCACGGCAGCGGCGGATGCTTCCAATAGCCGAGCTGCCATTCACGACCGAGCGCCAGGTCTTCGGCGAGATCGAGCTGCAAGTTATTGCACACCAGCATCGGCAGCACCGACCAGACGACGACATGCACGCCGAGCACCCAGGCCAATACGGTGCCGGGCTTGCGGCGCGCGAAGCCTACCGCCCGGCTCAAGCGGCCCGCAGTCGGTGCGATAACGGCTGTATTATCCATGGTGATTGCCGGCGTTGAATTCCTTGTTGAACCGGCAGCAGCGATCGGTCAAGGTTCGCCGCCATCGGCTGCGACGTTCTATCGCCGCACGACCGGCGGCTTCAAGACAGCCGCGGAATGACTCGCGAAAAGCGCAAATCCGCCGGATCGAGTGGCAAGATCGAGTGATATGGGCGACATCACCCCTGAGTTCTCGGTTGTGCTGCCCGCCCATAACGAGGCGGAAAGCATCGCGCCCATGTGCGCGGCGCTTCATGACGAACTCGCGCCGCTCGGCAGCTATGAAATCATCTTTGTCGACGACGGCAGCACGGACAACACACTGGCCGAAATCCGGGCCGCCGCGGCGCGCCAGCCGGCCGTGCGCTACATCTCGTTTACGCGCAACTTCGGCCATCAGCCGGCGCTGCGGGCGGGCCTGCGCCATGCGCGCGGCGCCGCGGTGATCGTGATGGACGCGGATTTCGAACATCCGCCGCAGGTCATCCGCGAACTGGTCGATGAGTGGCGCACCGGCTTCAAGGTGGTGGGCGCGCGCCGCATCGACGATCCCAAAGCCGTGTCGCTACTCAAGCGCGCCACATCGAATCTCTTTTATCGCCTGCTCGATGCCATCGGCGACGTGCGCATCGAACCTGGCAGCGCCGACTTCATGTTGCTCGACCGGGTGGCGGTCGACGCCGTCAACGCGCTCGACGCCCAAGATGTGTTCCTGCGCGGCATGGTGCGCTGGTTTGGCTATCCATCGGCGAGCGTGCCCTTTCAGCGCGGCACGCGGCGGAGTGGCGAAAGCAAATATACACTCACCCGCATGATCGAGCTGGCGGTTTCAGGAATCGCCGGGCACAGCCTGCGGCCGCTGCGCTTCGCCATTTACCTCGCCCTCGCCTTCGCCGGCATCGGGCTGATGTTCATCGTCTATTCGCTCATCAGCTTTTATTTCGTGCGGCACACGGTGGCGGGCTGGACCTCGATCATGGCGGCGATCGCCATTCTCGGCGCCGCGCAGCTCTTGGTGCTCGGCATTTTCGGCGAATATCTCGGCCGCATCTTGAGCGAGACGCGGCGGCGGCCGACCTACATCATTGCCGAGACCGAGGCGGACTGGCCGGCGCCGCAAGAGCGGCCGAAGGCGCACAGCGGCGAAGGCTAGTTCCCGTTCTACTCGCTAACGGGGCGCAACCCCGGCCTCAGTGCGCGAGTATGCTCGAGCTCAAGCTGGTTGAAGACGGTCAGGGCGCGGCCTTTGATCTCGACAATGCCGAGCCGACGCATGCTGCCGATCACCCGGTTGACGTGGACGACCGTGAGGCCCGTCGCATCCGCGATATGTTGCTGCCGCAAGGGAAACTCGAAGCGGCCGTCGTGGACCAGATTGCGCGCGCTGTGGCGCTTCATCAGACCCAAAAAAAGCTGCGCAATGCGCTGCTCGGCGGTCTTGTGGCCGAGGTCGGTCGCCAGTTTTCCGATTTCATCCTCACGTTCCGCCCAGCGCCTGGAGAACTCATCGAATATCTTTTGATCGGTCGCAAGCGCCGACTTGAGCTCGGTCTTGTCGATCATGCAGTAGTGAAGATCGGTCACCGCTTCGACCGAGAACCCGGACTGGTCCTGGAACACGGCGGCGGCGGACGTGATGTCGCCGGGCAACAGGAATCGCAATATCTGACGCCGGCCATTGGGCAACGAAATGTAGGCGCACGCCCATCCCGTCGCAGATGACGGCGACCGAATTGGATGAATCGTTGCTGCGATAAATGTTGCGCCGCCGGCTTGCGACCTGGTGGGAGCGCGATATCGGCGGTCAAACCGCGTGGCGGGCCTGCCGCCGCGCGCCGGTCGTCGCCCTCGAACAAGATGCCGCAAAAATTATGGGGCACTCGCAACGAGCAAGTTGCGCATCGTGCAGTTTGTGATCCGCAGGCTGCATACGCCTGGGCCTGTTCTTCGCCCATTCTCAGCGCCGCCTGATGACAATCAGACAATCCATGCTGCTTCTCGGCCTCATCTGCTTGCAATTGTATGAAATTGCACGCCCCACGCGTTCATCTGATACGCCGAATTATATCATGCCGCACGCTTAATTAGCCGCTTATATCGAGACCAGCATCTCTGGATCGCTTGCGGGCCTTCCAACAGACATAGATCTGTACATTTCATGTCAGCCATCTTTACGATGATATACCGAAGCACTAACGCACATATAACAACACGCACTGATAGAAATTCCGATCGGCAGCCGACGTTCGGCTTATCCATCCCTTCCATCCCGGCGGTCAATGTCGCGGAGCAATTGTTGGCTTTCCGCAATTTCCGCCCGCAGCAAGTCGGCCTGTTCGCTTAGCGCGGCGATCTTGCACGCGATTTCCGCCGCGTAAAGTTCAACTGCTTCGTCGCCTTGCAGCGGCCTCACTCGCGCAGCGGAACCTTTGGGGTATGTTCGTTTGATCGTCATACGCGCCTCTTCCGTTGTGTCTCGCGGTAATGTTTTAGAACTCCTTCCAATCCTGATCGTCCTTGATCGCGGTGGCGAGGTTCGCCTGCATGCGGTTGACCGGCCCGCCGTTCGCCGCGGCGGCGACTCGCTTGGGCGCCGCCTTGCGCGCGGGATCTTCTGACGCCTTCGCTGCGCCCGGCCGCGCGGGGCTTTGCGGCTGTGCGCACCGGCGCCGCGGCCTGGCTCGGCCGCGGCAACAGCCGGCGCCGCCGCCATTGCCGCCCCTTCCGCGATGCGGAAGAACGCCACCCGCTCATCCATGGCGAACGCCTGCTGCTCGAGCGTCTTGGCGGTCGCGGCGTTTTCTTCGACCAGCGCCGAGTTCTGCTGGGTCATCTCGTCCATTTGCGCCAGCGCCTTGTTGACCTCTTCGATGCCGGTCGACTGTTCGGCGCTGGCGGTGGCGATTTCCGACACGATCTGCGTCACGCGCTCGATCGACTTGACGATCTCGGTGAGCGCCGTGCCGGCTTTGTTGACGAGGCCGACGCCTTCCTGCACCTGACCGTTCGAATTGGTGATCAGGTCCTTGATGTCCTTCGCCGCCTGCGAGGAACGCTGCGCCAGGCTGCGCACCTCGGACGCCACCACCGCGAAGCCGCGGCCGGCCTCGCCCGCGCGCGCCGCCTCCACCGCCGCGTTGAGCGCCAGCAGATTGGTCTGCCGGGCGATCTCGTCGATCACGCCGATGATGTCGGAGATTTTGCGCGAGGAGTTGTCGATCATCGCCATGGCGTCGACCGCCTTGGCGACCACCTCGCCGCCGCGGCCCGCCACTTCACGCGTACTCGATGGCGGAGCTGATTGGCCTCCTGGGCGTTCTCCGCGTTTTTCTTCACCGTCGCCGAGATTTGTTCCATCGACGCCGAAGTCTCTTCCAGGCTGGCCGCCTGCTCCTCGGTGCGCTGGGAAAGGTCGGTCGTGCTGGTCGATATTTCGCTCGAGGCGTTAGTGACCTCACGCGCCGCGCTCCTTCATCTCGCGGATGAAGCCGGCGAACGATTCGCACAACTTGTTCATGCGCCGTCGACAAGTTGAGCATGAAGCCGGTCTTGCCTTCGAGCGAAAGCTGGCGCGTGAGATCGCCGGCGACGGCGGCCTTCACCATCCCGTCGAGTTCCTCCTCGATCGCCTTCTCCGCCGTCCGGTCCTTCCATTCCACGACCGTGCCAAGCCGCTCGCCCTTGCTGTTCTTCGCGACCGACGCGACTAGTTGGAACTGGTGACCGCCGACCTTGATGTTGCTTTCAAACGCGCCGGTGAGCGATTTCGACAAGGCGCCGCTGGTGCGCCGGGTTCTTGTGAAACACGTCCATCGACGCGCCGATCAGCTTGGCGGCATTGAAGTTCGGAAGTTCCTTGCGCAGGTCCGCTTCGGCGGCCTTGAGCATGTCGAGCAAGGCTTCGTTCATGTAGACGATGTTGCAGCTTTCGTCAGCCACCATCACGTTGGTGCTGCACGAGTTGAGCGCACTGCGGATGCGGGCGGCCGCGGCTTCCAGCTTGTTGTGTTCGGTCTCGTCCTTCCATTCGACAACAGTGCCAAGCCGATTTCCATGGTCGCCGAGGATCGGCGTCACCAGCAAATGGAAATTGCGGCCGCCGACGTCGAGATCGGTTTCGAACGTCGTGGTAAGACTGCTCAACAGCTGGCGCTGATGCGCCGGGTTCTTGTGGAACGCGTCGATATTCTTGCCGATGAGCGCAGCCGCATCGAAGGCTGGAATACCTTTACGCAGATCGGCCTCGGCGTCGCTCATCATCTCCGTCATCGTCTTGTTCATATAGACGATGTTATAGTCCTCATCGGCCACCATCACGTTGGTCTTGCAGACATCGAGCGCGGTGCGGATGCGGGCGGTAGACGACGACGCTTCGTCTGCCCCGGCTTTATCCACCCATTCGAGAACGGTGCCGACACGCTTGCCGCTATCGTCGAGTACCGGCGTTGCCAGCAAGCGGAATCTTCGGCCGCCCACTTTGAGATCGGTTTCGAATTCCGTCTTCAGGTCGTCCGCCATACAGCGGGCGTCCAACGGGTTCTTGTGCAAGGCATCGAGCTTCGCACCGACGAGCGCGTGCGTATCGAAGGCGGGGATATCCTTGCGGAATTCGGCTTCAGCCGCCTGCAAGGTCTCCATCATCGTCTTGTTCATGTAGACGATCTTGTGACTCTGGTCGGCCACCATCACGCTGCTTTTGCACGCATCAAGCGCCGTGCGCAGCGCGCCGGTGCCGGGCACGCTTTCTTCGCCGGCCGCCAGTTTGAAGATCCGTCCGAGGACAATGGCCCCCGCGCACGCCACGACAACCGCAAAGCCAAGCCCGTAGGCGAGCATGGATTGACCGAACTGGATCGCGACGAGTTCGCCGATCTGCAAGGCGGATGCCAGCGCCAAGGCCGGCAAGCAAATCTGACGCAGCTTACCTCCAATGCCATGGGTGGTGGCCGATACGGCATGACGGACCGCGGCGCTCATGTGATTCCCTTTCAGATTGGAAGATCAACGCTTCGCAGGATTGCCGAAACGCTGTTCGCCAGGACTGACGCGGCACGAGACTGGAACTGTCGATCGTTTTGGCGGGGACACCCATCGATCACCCCAGCGAGGCCGGCGGTGGATGCCATTCAGGCAATCAGAAAATTGCCTAACGCTATTTGTGCAGCATTGCTAAATTGGCTGCTTGCGCCTTAATGGTTATTTAAAGCGGTATGCAAGTATGTTCACTGGTGTTGTCATTTTATATTTGTAACTTGAATCAAGTTTTTGGCGCCGCGCGCCGCAAACGTCTGCCAATGCTGCGAAAAGTTCGCCAATAGATCGCGCCCCTGAAGCGGCGCCCATGCTGCGCAGCACTACAATTAATTACAGACGCTCGGCGACAAATTCGTCGCATATGACGGCGCCGTCCTTCAGGTCGACATGGCGCTGCATGTGCCCGGACCGCGTGCGCGATGCAGCGCGGATGGCAAGCGCGCGCAACCGCCGACTTACGCCACCGCCTTGATGATCTTGGCGACCTTGTCGAACATTTCGCCGATCTGCGCCTCGCTCACGATCAGCGGCGGGCTCATGGCGAGCGTGTCGCCGACCGCGCGCAGCATGATGTCGTGCTCGAAGAAGGCGGCATCGAGCGCGGCATAGCCGCGTTTGCCGACGCCATCGGGCAGGCTCGCGAGATCGATGCCGACGGTGAGGCCGACCGGCCGGATGTCGAGCACATTGGGCAGGCCCTTCAAGGCCATGGCGGCCTCGCACCACATCGGCTCCAGCTTCTTGGCGCGCTCGAACAGCCCCTCCTCGCGGTAGAGATCGAGGGTGGCAAGGCCCGCCGCGCAGGCGAGCGGATGCGCCGAATAGGTATAGCCGTGGAACAGTTCGATGACGTGCTCGGGCCCCTTCATGAAGGCGTCGTAGATTCCTTTGCGCACCAGCACGCCGCCCATCGGCACCGCGCCCGAGGTGATGCCCTTCGCAAACGTGATCATGTCGGGCACGACGCCATAGCGCTCGGCGGCGAAGGCATATCCCATCCGGCCGAAGCCGGTGATGACCTCGTCGAAGATCAGCAGAATGCCGTGCTTGTCGCAGATCGCGCGCAGGCGTTCCAAATACCCTTTCGGCGCCGGCAGCACCCCGGTGGAGGCGGCGAGCGGTTCCACGATCACCGCGGCGATGGTGGAGGCATCGTGCAGCCCCACCAGACGGTCGAGCTCGTCGGCGAGATGCGCGCCCCACTCGGGCTCACCGATGGTGAAGGCGTGTTTTTCCCGATTGTAGGTGGTCGACAAATGATCGACGCCCGCCATCAGCGCGCCGAACTGCTTACGGTTGCCGACGATACCGCCGACCGCGATGCCGCCGAAGCCGACGCCGTGATAGCCGCGCTCGCGGCCGATCAGCCGCACGCGCGAGGCGTTGCCACGCACGTTGTGATAGGCGAGCGCAATCTTGAGGGCGGTGTCGACCGCCTCCGAACCGGAATTGCAGAAGAACACGTGGTCGAGATCGCCGGGCGCCAGCGCGGCGACGCGGCTTGCCAGCTCGAAGGCCTTGGGATGCGAGAACTGGAAGGCCGGCGCGTAGTCCATCTCGGCCGCCTGCGCCTGGATCGCCTGCACGATCGGATCGCGGTTATGGCCGGCGTTGGTGCACCACAGGCCGGCGGAACCGTCGATCAGCTTGCGGCCATCGGCGGTGATGTAGTGCATGTCCTTGGCGCCGGCGACCATCCGCGGCCGCGCCTTGAAAGCGCGGTTGGGGGTGAACGGCACCCAAAAGGGCTCAAGATCGTTGGGGGCGTTGACGGTTTGGCTCGCGCTGAGCGCCATGGGGAAGGACTTTCGTGAAGAGCGGCCGCGCCGGGGCGGCAGGCAGGCCCGGCACCCTCACCCTAACAACGCAGGCGGCGCCCATAAAGCCGCTCCGTCGATACCGGCCGCCCGGCCGCCGGGTGGTCTCCAAAGACAACCTAAAATATCACGTTTCACAATTTCAATCATAAGCTGTATTATTAAACCGGTCGTCGCGGACGGTCACAATTTGATGTATTCAAGAAACCTCATGGAATTCAGCAGGCGTTTCGCAACGATGGCCGATGTCTCCTCGAGTCAGTCTAGCCACGCGGCCTTCAATCCCGTCCGCGGAGAGCCCGCCAGTTCGCATCGCCAAAGCCCGGATCGGGCAACAAAGTCGCCTGAAAGGCCGGAAACCAGCCCCGGAGGCGGGCTCGATCCCACCGACATCCGTGCGGCGCTTGCCCAACTGTTCGCCAGCCCACCCTTCCGCAAGTCGGCTCAGCTGACGAATTTTCTCCGCTTCGTGGTGGAAGAGACGCTGGCCGGCCGCGGCGACCGCATCAAGGCCTACACCATCGCCACCGCCGCGCTCGGCCGCGACGAGACGTTCGACCCGCAGGCCGACCCCATCGTGCGCGTGGAGGCAGCCCGCCTGCGCCGCGCCTTGCGCAGCTACTACGCCAACGGCGGGGCCGACGATGCGATCGTGGTCGAACTACCCACCGGCACCTATACACCGGTGTTCCGCCCCCTCCGCCCGCAACGCCGCTCGGCCGTCACATGGCTGCATGACATCGCGGGTGAGTTCACGACGTACGTGCGGGAGAACTGGCCGCTGCTGCTGGTCATTTTCCTGATCGCTGTCGCCGTCTGCCTGGCCTTCGAGATCATTGATACGGTGATCTTCGACGCCAAATGAGCGCCGATGAGCGGCCAGGCCTGCTTGCCGCCTGCCGGGACGGCTGCTACCAACCGCCGTCATCCCGCAAACCACGATCATTTCAGCGCCATGGCCGATTCCAAGTCCGGCAAGAAGCCGAACAAGCTCAAAGCCCGGCTGCCGCGCGGCCTCGCCGACCGCGGGCCGGCCGAGATCGCCGCCACGCGCACCATGGTCGAGCAGATCCGCGTGGTGTTCGAGCGCTACGGCTTTGAGCCGGTGGAAACACCGGCGTTCGAATACACCGACGCGCTCGGCAAGTTCCTGCCCGACCAGGACCGGCCGAACGAAGGCGTGTTCTCGTTCCAGGACGACGACGAGCAGTGGCTGTCGTTGCGCTACGACCTGACCGCGCCGCTGGCGCGCTATGTGGCCGAGCGGCTCGGCACCGAGCACATCACCCTGCCCTATCGCAGCTATCGCTTCGGCTGGGTGTTCCGCAACGAGAAGCCGGGCCCGGGCCGTTTCCGCCAGTTCATGCAATTCGATGCGGATACTGTCGGCGCGCCGACCATGGCGGCTGACGCCGAGATGTGCATGCTCGCCGCCGACACCATCGAGGCGCTCGGCGTACCGCGCGGCAGCTATGTGGTGAAGGTGAATAATCGCAAGGTGCTGGATGGCGTGTTGGAAGCCATCGGCCTTGGCGGTGACGATAATGCCGCCAAGCGGCTCATCGTGCTGCGCGCGATCGACAAGCTGGATCGCCTCGGACCAGATGGCGTGAAGCTTCTGCTCGGCGAAGGCCGCAAGGACGAAAGCGGCGATTTCACCAAAGGCGCGGGGCTCGCCCCCGATGCAATCGCGCGCGTGCTCGCGTTTACGTCGGCGAAAGGATCCAACGCCGATGCAACGCTCGCCAACCTTGCCGAGGTTGTCGCCGGCTCGCAACGCGGCAGCGAGGGCGTGGACGAATTGCGCGCCATCGCCGCCCTCGCCTTCGACGATGGCCGCGTCGTGGTGGACCCCTCCGTCGTCCGCGGGCTCGAATACTACACCGGCCCGGTCTACGAAGTTGAACTCACCTTCGAGATCAAGGACGAGAAAGGCCGCCCGGTGCGCTTCGGCTCTGTCGGCGGCGGCGGGCGTTACGACGGCTTGGTGTCGCGCTTCAGCGGCCAGCCGACACCGGCCACCGGCTTTTCCATCGGCGTCTCGCGCTTGCAGGCGGCGCTCACAGCGCTGGGCAAGATCAGCGAAAAGCCGGAACCTGGCCCCGTAGTGGTCACCATCTTCGACCGCGAGCGCATCGCCGACTATCAGCGCATGGTCTCGCGTTTACGCGCGGAAAACATCCGTGCCGAGCTCTATCTCGGCAATCCCAAGAGCATGGGTAACCAGCTCAAATACGCCGACAAGCGCGGCTCGCCTTGCGTCGTCCTGCAAGGCAGCGACGAGAAGGAGCGCGGCGAGGTGCAGATCAAGGACCTGATCCTCGGCGCGGAAATCGCGGGCCTCTCGAAGGAGCGCGAGGATTATCTCAAGAAGCAGGCCGAAGCGCAGTTCGCGGTCAAGGAAGACGACCTGGTCGACGCCGTGCGCAAGCTGCTCACGCGCCACGGCATCGGCTGAAGCAAACGCTACTGTTTCGGCGCCGGCGGCGCGCCTTGCTTCTTCTTCATGTCGAGGATGTTCACGGTCATGCCGCCCGGCATGATGACGTCGCCGGGACGCTGACCCTTGGCGCAGGAGCCGATCCATTTCGCCGCTACCGCCATGCGACGCTCGCCGCTTTCAGGAAGGCCCGGCGGACGCGGACCGCTCAGATGCTTGGTAGTGACTTCCATCTTGTAGGCGCTGTTGAAGCTGCCGGTGATCACGGCATGCGACTGCGTGGTCATGCCGGCGAACGAGCATACCGAATTCACGATGATGGCGCCGTCCGCCCGGTGGATCTCCTGCTTGGCGCAGGTCTGCTGCGCCGAGCCGCCGAAATTGGAATTCATCTGCTTGTCGGTGGCGGCGTCGGTACATTGCCGGATGACGTGCCCGGCGAGCTTGGGTTGCCCGAACGTCGTGGTGAGCTCCCACAAGCCCGGCTTGCGCGTGGGGATGTCGATCGCAAGCGCCGGCGTGGCGAGAAGCGCGCAAGCCACGGCGAGGATCAGGTGGCGACGCATGACGTAACCTCCCTTGCTGATCGCAATTGGGACGCTAGCACGCCGCCGGCCCGGGCGGCATAGGGATCGTTCTAATCCAGATTGAGGTCAGACGGCGATCAAGTCGCCTTCAGCCGGCTCTGACACGGTGAGCGCATGGCCGAGCACCTGTTCGGCCGCGTCGAAGCTGTCGAGCAGCGACACGGTTTCTACGATCTTGCCGCCGCGAAAGCGCAGGAAATGCGCCACCCGGTAGCTGATGACGCGGCCGTCGTCCTTGTGCTTGGCCGTCAAGCGGTTGAGCGTCGCCACGCGGTCGCCGTCGATCAACATGGCGCTCGGCTCGAACTTGACGAGGTCGAACACCTGCGGCACCACGCGCGCCATCATGTCGAGCACCGCCGTCGCGCCGCGGTAGGTGCCGCAAAACGGCAGCACGTCGATCGGACCGCTGATGGTCCACACCACATCGTCGGCGAGGAAGTCTGCCGTGCGTTTGAGGTCCCGCGCGCCGTAGGCCCGGTAAAATGCCTCGACGGTAATCCTCGACACTGGTTCGGACATGGCGGTTGCCTCCCCCTGACCCGCCAAGTCAAAGCCAGTTGTCTTGAAATTGTGTTACCCGTCCAGGTATTTAGGCCGAAAGCCTGACACCCGCGGCACGGCGGTAGGCCGGCACCCCTGGCATCGGGGGAGAATTCGTTAACAACGCTACCCACGGTCCGCCCCGGCCATTAAGGGCAGCGGGCAAACGTCGTCGAATCGTTAAACCGGCCGTGCTAAAGGGCCCCCGACCCGTCGGGTCTGAACACGTGTTACGAGTGGCTGAGCGATGGATGCACGCGTGATAACGCAAGCGAATACGCCGGATGCGCGGGCGGAGGCCCTCGTCGCCTCCTATGAGCGCGCCGGCTATGCCCGCGTGGCGCCGCCGCTGCTGCAGCCGGCCGAGCCGTTCCTCGACCTGTCGGGGGAGGATATCCGCAAGCGCATGTACCTGACCACCGCCCCCGGCGGCGGCGAATTCTGCCTGCGCCCCGATCTGACCATTCCGGTCTCGCGCGACTATCTGGCGTCAAACGCCGCCGGCGAGCCGGCCGCCTTCTGCTATCTCGGCCCGGTGTTCCGCCATCGCGAAGACGGCTCGCCCGAGTTCCTGCAGACCGGCGTCGAGTCCTTCGGCCGCTCCGACACCGCGGCCGCCGACGCCGAGATGCTGGCGCGGGGACTTGAAGCCACCGCCCACTACGGCCTGCCCGCCCCCGCCGTCCAGATCGGCGACGTCGCGCTGTTCGCCGCGCTGATCGCCGGGCTCGAATTGCCGCCGGCCTGGAAGCGGCGGCTGATCAAGGATTTCAACCGCAAGGCCAACCTGGCGCAGGACCTCGAGCGCCTGGTTCTCGGCGGCAACAATGAGCGGCCCGAATATCAGGGCGTGCTCGCCGCGCTCGCCGGCTCCGACCCGCACGGCGCGCACGCGCTGGTCACCGACCTGTTGTCGATCGCCGGCATCAACGCGGTGGGCGGCCGCTCGGTCGGCGAGATCGCCGACCGCTTCCTCGAACAGGCGGCATTGGGCGCCAGCGCCAAGCTGCCGCGCGACGTGCGCGGACTGATCGAGCGCTTCCTCGGCATTCAGGGCGATCCCGACCAGGCCGTCGCCGAACTGCGCGCACTCGCCGCCGAATCCAATCTGGGCGAAGCGATGGCCCCGGCCCTCGACCTGTTCGAGCACCGCACCGGCTTCCTCGCCGCGCAGGGCATCGAGCCGCGCAACGTTCGTTTCTCGACCGCCTTCGGCCGTGGCTTCGACTACTACACCGGCTTCGTGTTCGAATTGACCGATCCCGCGCGCACCGGCGATCCTCTGGTTGCGGGCGGGCGCTACGACGGCTTGCTCACCCAGCTCGGCAGCCCGCAGCCGATCCCCGCCGTGGGTCTTTCGGTGTGGATCGAGCGGCTGGCGATCTATGGAGGCGCATCATGAGTGCGCCTCTGGTGCTCGCCGTGCCGGCCAAGGGCCGGCTGCAGGAAAACGCCGAAGCTTTCTTCGCGCGCGCGGGGCTCTCGCTGATCAAGCCGCGCGGCGCGCGCGACTATCGCGGCGCCATCGCCGGCCTCGAGGGCGTCGAGGTCGCGTATCTGTCGGCCTCCGAAATCACCGGTCAGCTCGCGCAAGGCGCCGTCCATCTCGGCGTCACCGGCGAAGACCTGGTGCGCGAGCAGATGCCGGACGCCGACAAGCGCGTGGTGCTGATCGAGGGCCTCGGCTTTGGTTATGCCAACGTCGTGGTGGCAGTGCCGCAGGCTTGGATCGACGTTCGCACCATGGCCGACATCGACGACGTCGCCACCGCCTTCCGCCATCACCACGGCCGCAAGATGCGGGTGGCGACCAAATACATCAATCTCACGCGCGACTTCTTCTCCGCGCAGGGCATCATCGACTATCGCATCGTCGAGAGCGCGGGCGCGACCGAAGGCGCGCCGGCCGCCGGCACCGCGGAGATGATTGTCGACATCACCACCACCGGCACCACGCTCGCCGCCAACGGCCTGAAGATCGTGGACGACGGCACCATCCTGCGCTCACAGGCGAACCTGGTGGCCGCGCGCGGCGCCAATTGGGGCGAGAGCGAGCGCGAGCTGGCGCGCGTCATCCTCGACCGCATCGCCGCGCAAGCGCGCGCTCGCGCCTACCGCGAGGTACGCTCACGCTTTACCGCCTGCGACGCCAAGCTGGTGGACAGCGCAAAAGAGAAATTCGGCGTTGCGACACCGTTTGGCGGGCCGACCTCCTCCGGCATGCTCACGCTGCATTGCCCGCCGGGCCAGGTCTACGCGCTCACCAGCTTCCTGCGCGAGAACGGCGCCGAGGCGGTGGCGGTGGCCGAGCTCGGCTACGTGTTCTCGCGCGACAATCCGCTCTACGCCAAGCTGGAAGCCGGACTGTAGCCGGCGCCGCGGCACTTTAGCGCAGCGCGGCCGCTATCCATGCGGCCGCGCTTGATTTTGCGCGTTTTGCTGCGACCGCAAGCCGTCATGGCGCCGACGCAGGCCGCTTTACATGCATATTTTCGAATGCCCAAATACCCGGGCCGCGCCGCAAGGCCCGGAGGGTTGCTCAAACACATAATCACGGCACCCAGGGAGAGACGCCACATGGACATCGACCGAAGACACGTTCTCACCGCGCTCGCCGCCGGCGGCGTCGTTGCGGCCGGCGGCATATCGGCCAATGCCGCGCCGAAGGCATTGTCGTTCGCCGACCTGAAAAAGGATACCGACATCGCGTGCCTCTATCACTGCGATTTCGGCAACGACAAGCGCTACAGCGCCATGCTGCGCAATATCAACAACCACATGTCGGCCTACGATTTCGATCCGTTCCAAATCAAGATCGTGATCGTCGCGCATTCGGCGGGCATCAAATACCATTTGAAGACGCTCGAAGGCACGCCGTGGGCGAAGCAGACGATCGATCCGGAACTGGACAAGCGCATGACCGCGCTCAGCAAGTACGGCGTCGAGGTCTATCTCTGCCAGATCACCTTCAAGAGCAACAATATCGACATCAACCAGGCCAAGGACGCGCCCTACGTCAAGCTGGTGCCGTCCGGCGTCGGCACGGTCGGCGCGCTTCAAGCCAAAGGCTATGGATATTTGAAGGTCGGCTGAGAAACGCCGGCGAAGCGAGCGGCGGCGCGCCTCAGTCGTTGATGCTGGCAGGCGCGGTCGCGGCCGTCGCGGAAACCCGAGCGCTGCGCCGCACGCGCGACCGGCCTCACCCAGCGGGTCGGCGGCGCTCTTGACCGCCACGATCCGCGCGACAGGCCGCGGCTGGTGCGCTATAGATCGCGCCGAGGAAAGCGCGAGCTAGCGGGACATGCCGGCCAGAACCACCAACACGACCCCCAAGACAGCGAGCAAAGCGGCACGGCCGGCGCCGGGAGAAGGGCTGTCGATCGTGGTGCCGCTGTTCAACGAAGCGGCCGGGCTCGCCGCGCTGCACGGACGCCTTGTCGAGGCGGCGCGCAAGATCAAGACCGCGCGCCGCATCCCAATCGAAATTATCTACGTTGACGACGGCAGCACCGACACCACCGGCGCGGTCTTGCAGGCGCTGCCAGCCGGCCCGCTCGACGTCCAAGTGCTGAACCTGTCGCGCAATTTCGGCAAGGAGGCCGCCCTCCTCGCCGGCCTCGACCATGCGCGGCTCGGCGCCGTCCTATTTATGGACGGCGACGGCCAGCATTCGCCGGACCTGCTGGAAAAGCTGGTCGCGCGCTGGCTCGATGACGGTTACGACGTGGTCTACACCGCCAAGGCGCATCGCGACAAAGAGCCGTGGTTGCGCCGCGCCGGCGTGCAGGGGTTTTACGCGCTGGTGAATTGGGGCGCGCGGCAGAGGATCCCCGAGGACGCCGGCGATTTCCGCCTGCTGTCGGCGCGCGCGGCGGCGGCGTTGCAGCGCATGCCGGAGCGCAATCGCTTCTTCAAGGGTCTGTCGAGTTGGATCGGCTTTAAACAGGTGCGCATCGATTACGAACCAGCCGTACGCGCCCATGGCACCAGCAGCTGGAACCTGCGCAACCTGATCGGCCTGTCGATCGAAGGCGTGACGTCGTTTTCGGTGGCACCGCTGCGCATCGCCAGCTTGCTCGGCATCCTGCTCGCGGTGCTGGCGCTGATCTTCGGCGTCCAGATCCTGCTCGAGACCTGGTTCTACGGCAAGGACGTGCCGGGCTATCCGTCGCTGTTCGTCGGCATGATGGTGCTCGGCGCGGTGCAGCTCATCATGATCGGCGTGCTCGGCGAATACATCGGCAAGCTGTTGTCGGAAGCCAAGGCTCGGCCGGTCTATTTCGTCGCCGAGCACAGCGTGACGTCCGCCGAAGACGCTGGCGCGGCGTCCGATAAAGAGGCGGCGCCGAGTGCCAAGCGGCGCCGCTCCGCCGCGCGCGCGGCGGAATGAACGCCGCGGCCATGTCGAAGTCGGCGCGCCGCATCTGGCTGTGCGCCGACGACTACGGGCTCTCGCCCGGCGTCAATGCCGCCATTCGCGAACTGATCCTGCGCGGACGCCTCAATGCCACCTCGGTGATGATGGCGGCACCCCATTGCGGGCCCGACGAGATTGCCGCCCTCGACGCGCTCAATTCCGGCCAAACGCGCGCCGCGCTCGGCCTGCATGTCACGCTCACCGGACCGCTCAAGCCGATGAGTCCGGATTTCGCGCCCCTGCGCCACGGCGCGTTCCTGCCCGTGAACGACATGCTGAAGCGGGCGAGCGCGCGCCGGCTCAAGGTCGAGCCGCTGGTGGTCGAGATCGCCACGCAGTTACGCGCCTTTATCGAAATCTTCGGCCGCCTGCCCGACTTCATCGACGGCCATCAGCACGTGCATCTGTTTCCGCAGGTGCGCAACGCGTTCCTGAAAGTGGTGGCGGAGACTGCTCCGACGGTTTGGGTGCGCCAATGCGGCCGCGCGCAGCCGCACCGGCGGCTGCACGACCCCAAGAGTCTCCTGCTCGATGTGTTGAGCCTCGCCTTCCGCCGCCAAGCCAAGCGGCACGGCATCGCCACCAACCCGGCTTTCGCCGGCGCCTATGCCTTCACCGCCAAGGCCAAATACGAAAAAATCTTCCCGCGCTTTCTCGACGGCCTGCCGGACGGCGGGCTGATCATGTGCCATCCCGGCTTTGTCGATGCCGAGCTCAAACGACTCGACGCGCTGACGACGCTGCGCGAGCACGAATTCGCGTATTTCAATTCCGATGAGTTTCCGAAGGCACTGGCCGCGCAAGGCGTGGCGCTGGCCGAACCCGCTTGAGCGCTAGCCGGCGTCCGACCCTGGCCCGTTGGACGAGGTCGGGATGTAGTCGCGGTCCGAGCCATTCGGGCCCAGCACCACCACCTTGGTGCCGATGCCCACGCGCCGGTAGAGATCGATGATGTCGACGTTGCGCATGCGGATGCAGCCGGACGAGACGTTGTGGCCGATGGTCCAGGGCTCGTTGGAGCCGTGGATGCGGTAGAGCGTGTGGCCGATATAGAGCGCGCGGGCGCCGAGCGGATTGTTGGGACCGCCGGGCATGAAGCGCGGCAGATAAGGCTGGCGCTCCAGCATCTCCTTCGGCGGCGTCCAGCCCGGCCATTCCTTCTTGGCGGTGATCTTGTGTACGCCCGACCATGAGAAGCCGGTGCGGGCGACGCCGATGCCATAGCGCATCGCCTTGCCGCCGCCTTCGACCAAATAAAGGAAATGGTGCGGGGTATCGACCACGATCGTGCCTGGCGCATCCTTGCCGTGAAAGGCGACCTCGCGCGGCAAAAAGCGCGGGTCCAAACGGAAGCCCGGCGCACGCCGCTCCAACATGGGGTCGACCGGCATCTGATCGGCAGGCGGCATGCTGGCGTAGCCGGACGGCGGCGGATAGACGATCGGCGGCGGCGCGGTGACGACCCGCTGGCGTCCGCCATCACCGAACAAATACTGGATGAAGCCACCGCCAAGTTCGTTGCGCATGGGCGGCGGCGGCGGCGCCACCACGACCATCCGCGGCGTTGTCGGGGGCGGGTAAGCCGCGGTCCACTGCTGCGCCGATGCGGCGGTGCCGATCAGCACACAAGCGGCGAAGACGGGAACGGCAGGACGCAGCATCGGGAACACTCGCGGACGCGTATTTCAGTGGTCCTGCGAGTGAAGTCGCGAAACAGAAACCGTTTGGTAAACCTCGGGCCGTGCTGCGCGCCAAAGCCGCGCCGAGCGGCGGGTTTCGTCGCCCTATCCTTTATTTTGCGTTAAATGCCATGCAACATGGTAAACACCGCGTGCATTTCGCAGGGCGCGCCGGCCTTTTTTCGCAAGCGCACACGCCGCCGCAACCCGGCATTAATGGCTGGCCTCTTACCCTGCCTGCGGGTGACAAGTACCTGGGACACGTGACCGGAATTTGGGATCGGGGCGCGAAACGTGCAGCGCAAGCTTTTCCGTATCGAAGAGATGGCAGCCTCCCGGCGCGCCGCGCCGCTTGCCGCGCCCGCGGCCGCGGCCGGCGCCGATACGCAGGCGCTCGCGGGCGAACTCGCCGCTTTGCGCGACGCCATCGCCGACAACGCGCATGAGCTGGCGCTGCTGCTCAACGAAGGCAAGGAGCGACGAATGGCGCGCGCGGCCGGCGAGCTCGGCGCCGCGGTCGACGTCATGGAAAAGTCGACCGACACAATTTTGAAGTCGGCCGAGATCATCGACGACAACGCCAAGACTCTCAACACGTCGCTGAAGAGCGACTACAAATGCGGTCTCGCCCAGGAGATCCAGGATCAGCTCACCACGATCTACGAAGCCTGCAACTTCCAGGATCTCGCCGGCCAGCGCATCGGCAAGGTGATCGGCACCTTGGACCAGATCGAGGACGCGGTCACACGGATGCTGGCGCGCTGCCAGGGCCGCATGGGTGGCGAAGCCGCACCGGCCATGCCGGCGCCGCGGCGCGGTCTGCTTGAACGGCCCGCGGCTCGATGGCGATGCCGGCCACGTCAGCCAGTGCGAGATCGACGCGCTGTTCGGGTAGCGCATGATCCCGAAAAAGCCTGTCCCCAGCTTGACCGAGGATGGGTACCGGTATTCGGAAAAGATCACTGCGCAAATAGCAGCTAAGCCGGCCGCTTGATCGCGACAAAGCTGGCGAGCGCCAGCGCCGCAAAACCGGCGGCCAGCGCCAGCGCCGCGCCGTCGGATGCGCGCTCCACCACGAACGCCATCACCAGTGGCGCGGCCGCCTGCATCAAGAGCCAGGGACCGGCCAGCCGTCCCATCAGCCGGCCATAACCCGAAGCGCCGAACAGCGCCAGCGGCACCGCGCCGCGGGTGATGGTGATGAGGCCGTTGGCGCCGCCGAAGATCAACGCGAATGCCGCCGCCGATACGACCGAGATACCGAATACCGCCAGCAGGACGAACGCGCACAACAGCGCCGAGAGCGCGAAGCGCACCACCCATAGCGGATGCACGTCGCGGCCGAAGGCGAATTCGATCAGCCGCGCGCCGACCTGCGCCGGTCCGAACAGCGCGCCGATCCACACCACGGTCCCGGCATCGATGCCGGAGCGCGCAAAGATCGCCAGCAGGTTGGCCGACATGCCCGACGGCACGAAGGCGTATGACGCGAACGCCGACGCGACCAGCACGAAGGGCAGGCCGTAAGGCGGCAGCACCTTGACCGGCGCTTCCGTTTCCTGGCGCGCGCTTGGCTGCGCTTCGGCGCGGCTGCGCGGCAGCGCCAGCGCATGCAGCGGCGCCGAGATCACAGCGAGCGACACGGCGTAGGTGAGATAGGTGCCGCGCCACCCGACGCCTTCGAGCAGGAAATGCGTGACCGGCCAGCTCACGGTGGAGGCGAAGCCGCCGATCAACGTGAGCGCGGTGATCGGCCGCCGCGCGGCCGCGCCGAAGATGCGGCCGAGGCTGGCGAAGGCGGAGTCGTAGAGGTTCGCGGCCATGGCGATGCCGAGCACCATCCACACCGCGATATAGGCGACCGGGTTGGCCGCGCGCACGATCAGAACCAGGCCGAGCGCGCCGATCAGCGAACCGAAGGTCATGACAACATGGCCGCCGTAGCGGTCGATAGAGCGGCCGACCCACGGCGAGACCAGGCCGGCGACCAGCAGCCCGACCGAGAAGCCGCCCATGGCGAAGGCGATCGACCAGCCGCGGTCGGCGGCGATCAGCGGCACGATCAGCACCGGCGTGTAGAAGATGGTGCCCCACGACAGAATCTGGGTAACGCCAAGGACCGGGATGGCGCGCCAGGGCCCGACGATGAATTCGCGAATGGCGATCATGGGGCCCGGCCGCCGGCGCTCACGTCAACCGCGTTTCATCGGCCGGTACCCCGTAGGGCTCACCGCGCCGCGGGCTTCGGTTTCGGCTTGGGCGCCGGCTTGTGGCGGACCGGCCGGCGCCTTTTGCGCGCGGGCTCGCACTTCACATAGACCAGGGTGCCGTAGCGGCCCTGCACCTCCGGGTCGACCCAGCGCAGGATCAGCACGCGTTTGTCGAAGCTCACCACCTCGCGGTCCTGCATACCGCCGGCCGGACCGGGCGGACCGATAAAGTCCCTGCCGGCGCGGTTAGCCTTGACCCGCACCTCGGTGGGCGTGGACTGGTCGGCGAGATGCATCATCACCCCGCCGGTGGGGCCGGGTGTGATGACGTAGGGGTTGCGGCACTGGTTGGCCGCGGCCTTCACCGTGCGCGCGCGGTCGGCCTCCTGATGATAGGCGGTCAGCCCCCAGCGGCCGATCAACTCCGTGGCCGGAAAGCTCCCCGGCAGCTCCGGCTCCGGGGCCGGCTGGGCTGGCGCCGGAGGCGGCTGCGGGCTGGTGGCGCAGGCGCCGAGCCCCAGTCCAAGCAGGGCCACAATAAAGGCGGTCGCCAAAGCGGGGCGTCGGGAACGGGACATGGGGGCTCCTTGGGCGGGCGCAGGCGACTTTGGGGGGCAATGGCGGCCAGCGCAAGCGTGAGAATGGGCCATTTGCCTCTTCGCGACGGCCGCCCCTGCTTGACACCCCAGCGATAACGCCATATCTCCCTCGCGAGTTCTTGGCACTCCTCGTTAACGAGTGCTAAGCAATTCTAAAATCGAGACTTTCCGGGTACACGCACGCGCTGAAAGCGCCGACGAGGAAGCCATGGCTAAATCCAAATTCCGTCCCCTGCACGACCGCGTGGTTGTGCGCCGCATCGAGGCCCAGGAGAAGACCAAGGGCGGCATCATCATCCCCGACACCGCCCAGGAGAAGCCGCAGGAAGGCGAGATCATCGCCGTCGGCCCGGGTGGCCGCGACGAGACCGGCAAGCTGATCCCGATCGACGTCAAGGCGGGCGACACCGTGCTGTTCGGCAAGTGGTCGGGCACCGAGGTCAAGATCGACGGTGAGGATCTCCTGATCATGAAGGAGTCCGACATCATGGGCGTGGTCGGCTGACGACCCCTGCCCTCGCCCCTGGATCGAATTGAAAATCAATCGGAGTAACTACCTATGTCTGCCAAGGAAGTGAAATTTTCCGGCGACGCCCGCGACCGCATGCTGCGCGGCGTCGACATTCTCGCCAATGCGGTGAAGGTCACCCTCGGCCCCAAGGGCCGCAACGTCGTGCTCGACAAGATCTTCGGCGCCCCGCGCATCACCAAGGACGGCGTCACCGTCGCCAAGGAGATCGAGCTCGAGGACAAGTTCGAGAACATGGGCGCGCAGATGGTGCGTGAGGTCGCGTCCAAGACCAACGACATCGCCGGCGACGGCACCACCACCGCCACCGTGCTCGCCCAGGCGATCGTCAAGGAAGGCGCCAAGTCCGTGGCCGCCGGCATGAACCCGATGGACCTCAAGCGCGGCATCGACATCGCGGTCGCCGCGGTGATCAAGGATCTCGAGAAGCGCTCGAAGAAGGTCAGCTCCTCGGCTGAGGTCGCTCAGGTCGGCACCATCTCGTCGAACGGCGACACCGCCGTCGGCAAGATGATCGCGCAGGCGATGCAGAAGGTCGGCAACGAGGGCGTGATCACGGTCGAGGAAGCCAAGTCGCTGGAGACCGAGGTCGACATCGTCGAGGGCATGCAGTTCGACCGCGGCTACATCTCGCCGTATTTCGTGACCAATGCCGAGAAGATGCTGGCCGAGCTCGAGGACGCCTACATCCTCCTGCACGAAAAGAAGCTGTCCAACCTGCAGTCGATGCTGCCGGTTCTGGAAGCGGTGGTGCAGTCGGGCAAGCCGCTCATCATCATCGCCGAGGACGTCGAGGGCGAAGCGATCGCGACGCTGGTCGTCAACAAGCTGCGCGGCGGCCTCAAGGTCGCGGCGGTGAAGGCGCCGGGCTTCGGTGACCGCCGCAAGGCCATGCTCGAGGACATCGCGATCCTCACCGGCGGCCAGCTGGTGTCCGAGGACCTCGGCATCAAGCTCGAGAACGTCACGCTCAACATGCTCGGCCGCGCCAAGAAGGTCGTGATCGAGAAGGAGAAGACCACCATCGTCAACGGCGCCGGCAAGAAGGCCGACATCGAGGCGCGCGTGCAGCAGATCAAGGCGCAGATCGAGGAAACCACCTCGGACTACGACAAGGAGAAGCTGCAGGAGCGCCTGGCGAAGCTCGCCGGCGGTGTCGCGGTGCTGCGTGTCGGCGGCGCCACCGAGATCGAGGTGAAAGAGAAGAAGGACCGCGTCGAGGACGCGCTCAACGCCACCCGCGCCGCGGTCGAGGAAGGCATCGTCCCAGGCGGCGGCACCGCGCTGCTGCGCGCCAAGAAGGCGGTTGGCAAACTGACCAACGACAATGCCGACGTGCAGGCCGGCATCAACATCGTGCTCAAGGCGCTGGAGGCTCCGATCCGCCAGATCGCCGAGAACGCCGGAGTCGAGGGCTCGATCGTGGTCGGCAAGATCATGGAGAACAAGTCCGAGACCTACGGCTTCGACGCCCAGAACGAGGAATACGTCGACCTGGTCGCCAAGGGCATCATCGACCCGACCAAGGTGGTGCGCACCGCGCTGCAGGACGCCGGCTCCGTCGCCGCGCTCCTGATCACCACTGAGGCGATGGTCGCCGAGCTGCCGAAAGACGACGCGCCGGCCATGCCGGGCGGCGGCATGGGTGGCATGGGCGGCATGATGTAAGCCCGCGCCGACAAGCGAAAGTCTACGAAGGGGCCGCGTCAGCGGCCCCTTTCTTTTTGATCCGCCATGCCCTGTTTCCTGTTCTGCTTCTTGGCACGCCCGGCCCCATTGCGTTTAAAATGAAACTGAAGGTTTCCCGGAGCGTTAAGGTTCCATGTCCGCAGCGAATTCAAAGCTGGTCGTCTACGCCGCCACCGCGGGCAACAGCCTGATCGCCGTCACCAAATTCGGCGCCGCCATCTACACCGGCTCCTCCGCCATGCTCAGCGAAGCGGTGCATTCGGTGGCCGATACCGGCAATCAGCTACTCTTGCTCTACGGCATGCACCGCGCCGAGCAGCCGCCGGACGAGGCACACCCGCTCGGCCACGGCCGCGAGCTCTACTTCTGGAGCTTCATCGTCGCGCTGATCATGTTCACGCTCGGCGCGGGCGTGGCGCTCTATGAAGGGGTGCTGCATGTCCTGCACCCGAAGGAAATCTCCAACGTCACCGTCAATTACATCGTGCTCGGGTGCGCCTTCGTGTTCGAAGGTGGCAGCTGGTTCATCGCGCTGCGTGAATTCCGCCGCACCAAGGGCCGCATGGGTTATTTCGAGGCGGTACGGCGCAGCAAGGATCCGGTCGGCTTCACGGTCCTGTTCGAGGACAGCGCCGCCCTGATCGGCCTGACAGTCGCCTTCATAGGCACCTTCCTCAACGAGCAACTCGGCATGCCGGTGCTCGACGGAGTCGCGTCGCTCGCCATCGGCGCGCTGCTCGGTCTGACCGCCATCATGCTGGCGCGGGAAAGCAAGAGCCTGCTGATCGGCGAGCCGGCGTCACGCGCGGTACGCGACTCCATTCTCGCCATCGCCCACAAACAGCCGGGCGTCGACCGGGCCCGCATCGCGTTTACCGTGCATCAGGCGCCGGACGAAATCGTGGTCGCGCTCAGCCTTGAATTCGACGACCACATGAGCGCACCGCAGATCGAGAAGACGACCAATGCGCTGGAGCACGCCATCCACGACGCGCATCCCGAAGTGATCGCCCTCTTCGTCAAACCTCAGACGGCGGCCCAGCAACGGGACAATCCTTACGGCCGTCCCGCCGCCGCTCAGTGATTGCTCACCCGGAAACGCAGCGTCTGCGGGCCGCTCAACGTGACGCTGTCGCCGCGCCGGCTCCAGCCGGTGACCTGCATGAGCGCGGCGAGCGTGTCGTTGTCGGCCTGCATGCGCTCCGGCGAGCATTGGCCGTCGATCATGTAGCGCGGCAGATTGGCCGGTAGCGGCCCGGGCTCAATACGCATGCCAGAGCCGGACAATTGCACGCGGCCCCCCACCGTGCGGCACCACAGGTCGATGGTGGCGCGGCCGTCGGCGGCGACGTTGAGGATCGGCACCCGTTTGACGCGGCCCAGGCGTCCGGCGTCGAGCAGCAGGTCCCGGTCGAAGGGGAAACGGTCGGCCGCCATGCCCCGCCGCAGACCGGCGACGCCCAGCAAAATCAGGCCGGCGGCGATCGCACTGCGCGAAAGGATACTGCGGCCCGCGAGCAGGCGCATCAATCTCATCATGTGCTCCGAAGACGGCTGCCGCGGCCGCGGCGCCCTCGATCACATTCACTTGAAGGCTCGCCGCCGACGCGTCAAGCGGAATAGAGTCCCGCTTGGCCGTGCTAGCATGACGCGCGTTTCAACAAGCCGGAGCCGCCGATGGACCAGCGCATTGTCGACCTCTACGACAGCTTCACCCACGGCGGCATCAGCCGCCGTCGTTTCCTCGACCGGCTGGCGGAGATCGCCGGCTCCAGCGCGGCGGCGCTGGCGCTGTTGCCGCTGCTGCAGAACGACTATGCGCGCGCGGCGACGGTTGCGCCCGACGACGCGCGGCTCGCCATCGAAAAGGTGACCTATGAGGCGCAGGGCACCAGCATCAACGGCTACCTCGCGCGGCAGAAGGGCAAAGAGCGGCTTCCGGCGGTCCTCGTCATCCACGAAAACCGCGGCCTCAATCCGCACATCGAGGACATCGCGCGCCGTCTGGCGCTCGATGGCTTCCTGGCGCTCGCGGTCGACATGCTGTCGCCGCTCGGCGGCACGCCGCCGGACGAAGACAAGGCGCGCGACATGATCGGCACGCTGAATGCCGGCGAAACCGCGCAGCGCATCGCCGCGGCGGTGCCTTATCTCGCGACCCGCCCTGAATCGAATGGCAAGGTCGGCACCGTCGGTTTCTGCTGGGGCGGCGGCATGGTCAACCGGCTGGCGGTGCTGTCGCCGCAGCTCAGAGCCGCGGTCGCCTATTACGGCGTCCAGCCGCCCGCGGATCAGGTGAAATCGATCCACGCCGCGCTACTGTTGCACTATGCCGGGCTCGATCAGCGGGTCAACGCCGGCATTGCGGGCTACGAAGCCGCGCTCAAGGCTGCCGGCAAGACCTTCAGCGTCTACGTCTATCCCGGCGTCAATCACGCCTTCAACAACGACACCTCGAGCCGTTACGACAAAGCCGCGGCGGCGCTCGCCTGGGGCCGCACCGTCGCGTTCCTGCACGAATATCTGGGTTAGGCCCGATGGCCGCCGTTGCGGGCCGCGGCCCGGCATGCTTTAATTTGCGCAAATCAAAGGCCGCAACTCGAAAAGTGCGGCCGAGAGGGATGGAAAGCCGTGGTCAACATTATCGCCAATATCATCGGGGCACTCGGCGCAATCGTCTTCATCGGCTACTTCTCCTATAAGGTGGCCGAACCGCCGCTTATTGTCATCACCATCTTCAGCATGGCGCTGATGGTCTATTCGTTCTACGACGACATGCGCAACGATCAGGCGATGGCGCGCATCCGCAGCGAAAACGGCCACAACAAGTAAGCTAAAGGGCGCCCGGCGCGGCGCCCGGCTAGCTCTCCGCCGCCACCACGTTCGTCAACCAGTTCGCGGTGCGCAGCAAGCGCCCGTCATGGCCGCGTTCGCCGACGAGCTGAACGCCGATTGGCATGCCGTCGCCGCCGCGCAATAGCGGCAGCGTGATGGCCGGCATGCCGAGCAAGGTCCAGGTGGTGGAGAAGATCGGATCGCCGGTCGCCGTTCCCACCGGCGCTTGTCCGGGCGCCGCCGGCGTCAGGATCGCGTCGTAGTGGCCATAGACGTCGCCGAGCGTGTCGTAGAGCAGCGGAATGCGGGCATGAGCGCGAAGGTATTCGACGGCCGCAATCTGCTGGCCGTGTTCGATGATCTCGCACAATTTCGGCGTGAGCTGCTCGCGGCCCTTCTCGTATTCCAACGCGAAGTTCATCGCCACGTCAGCGTCCTGGATGGTCCGGTGCATATCGGCGGAATTCGCGAACATCGACGACAGCTCGATTTCGTCGACGCTGTCGCCAAGCATGTCGATGAGCTCGGCAAAGGCCTCCTGAGTGTCCGGCTCGGCCCGATCCCAGTACGGCGTCTTGACGAAGCCGAGCTTCGGCGGCAACGGCGGCTCTTCGGCGGTGCTGCGGCTGAGCTGCGGCCGCGCCCGCGGGCGCATGTCGAGGTCGCCGGCGTCATAGTCCATCAACACTTCGGCAAGCAACGCCGCGTCACCCACGCTGCCGGCGAAGACACCGACATGGTCGAGGGTGCGCGACAGCGTCAGCACGCCCGTGCGCGAGATCAGGCCATGCGTCGGCTTGTAGCCGACCACGCCGCAGAACGAGGCGGGGCGGAGGACGGAGCCGTTGGTCTGCGAGCCGACGGCGAGCGGCACCATGCCGGAGGCGACCGCAGCCGCCGAGCCGCTTGAGGAGCCGCCGGGCGTGCGTGTGGCGTCGTGCGGGTTGCGGGTCTTGCCAGGCCCAAACAGCGCCATCTCGGTGGTCACCGTCTTGCCCATGATCACCGCCCCGGCCTGGCGCAGCAGCGCGACCACGGTGGAATCGCGGGCCGGCTGGCGATCCTTGTGCAGCACGGTGCCGTCCTCGGTCGGCATGTCGCTGGTGTCGAAAATATCTTTCACGCCCACCGGCACGCCGTGCAGCGGACCGAGCGGGCGGCCGTTGGCGCGCGCCTCGTCGAGCGCCTCCGCCTGGGCCCGCACGTGCTCGGGATCGAGGAAGGTCCAGGCCTGGATATCGGGGTCGACCGCCGCGATGCGGTCGAGACACGATTCCGCCACGTCCAATGCGCGGACGACGCCGTCGCGCAGCGCCGTGATCGTGTCCGCTAATGTAGGCTCGTCAGCCATAACGCAATTTCTCCTTGCGGCACCGTCTAGTGGTCCGATTCCGACATTTGCATCCCGCTGCTGCGAACTCCCGAGCAAATGTCGGAATCAAGGAACCACTAGCAACTATTTGATCTTAGTGGAGCTTAGAATTCGACATTTGACGAGCGGCTTGCCGCAAATGGATATCAAATGTCAAATTCGCCCCACTCGGCGCGCAACCTATCGCCTTGAGGGCTCCGGTGGCCTCACCTGTAGAGCGCGTGCGGCAGCCAGAGCGCGATCTCCGGGAAAATGTAAAGCAGCGCCATGGTGATGAACACCATGAACACGAACGGCAGCGAGCCGCCGAATATCTGCGTCAGGCGCACTTCGGGCGGGGCCACGCCTTTCAAGTAGTAGGCGGCCATCGCCATCGGCGGGGTGTTGAACGAGGTCTGGATGTTGAGCGCCACCAGAATGCCGAACACGATCGGGTCGACGTGGAAGAATTTCAACAGCGGCAGGAAGATCGGCACGAAGATGATGATGATCTCGGTCCATTCCAGTGGCCAGCCCAAGAGGAAGATGATGGTCTGGGTGAGCAGCAGGAACTCGACCCGGTTCATGTTCAGGCTTTTGATCAGCTCCTCGACCAAGTGCTGGCCGCCGAGATAGGCGAACACCGAAGCGAAGGTCCAGGAGCCGACGAACAGGTAAGTCACCATCGCCGAGGTGCGCGCGGTGAGATAGACGGCCTCCTTCAAGCGCGTGAAGTCGAGTTCGCGATAAGCCGCCGCCAGCACCAGGCTGCCGAAGGAACCCACGGCTGCCGCCTCGGTCGGCGTCGCCAGCCCGAACAGAATGGCGCCGAGCACGGAACTGATCAGCACCGCCAGCGGGAAGAAGGAGGTCAGCAGCGCCCAGAATATTTCCAACGGCGGGATTTTGCCTTGGTCTTCCGGCAGCGGCGGCGCCAGCTTCGGATTGATGATGGCGCGGGCAACCACATAGAGGATGTAAAGGCCGGCCAGAACGAAACCCGGAATGAAAGCGCCGGCATAGAGCTTGACCACCGATTCGCCCGCGGTCGCCGCGTACAGGATCAGCAGGATGCTGGGCGGAATCATGATGCCGAGGCAGCCGCCGGCGCAGATCACGCCGGCCGCCAGCTTGGTGTCGTAGCCGGCCTTGAGCATGGCCGGGAACGCCAGCAGGCCCATCAGCGTCACCACGGCGCCGATGATGCCGGTGGCGGTCGCAAACATGGCGCAGGTGATCAACGTCGCCACCGCCAGCGAACCGGGCACGCGACGCGCCGCAATCTGGATACTGAAGAACAAGCGATCGAGAATGTTGGCGCGCTCGACCACGTATCCCATAAATAAGAATAGCGGCACCGCCGTCAGCGTGTCGTTACTGAGGATGCTGAACGTGTTCTGGACAAGGAGATCGAATATCCGGTTGTCGAAAACGTGCTGGTACCAATCCGGTGGAGCGTAGGCGTAATAGCCGAAGAACACGGCCATGCCCATCAGGGTGAAAACGATCGGAAATCCCAGAAGAACCGTGATGATGAACAAGCTGATCATCATCAGGCCGACTTCGCCGCCGCTCATGGCTTGGTCTCCTCAGCGGCATGCCGATGGGCCGCGACTTCCTCATTATGATGGGCGGCGAACTCACGCTCGTGCAGGATGGCGGTCTCCAGCTCCTCGACATCCTGCGCGCGCTGCGGCCACTGGCCGGTCCGCAGGCAGATGATGCAGCGGAAAACTTCGGCGAGGCCCTGAAGCAGGAGGGTGAAGCCCGCGATCGGGATCAGCGTCTTGAGCGGGAAGATCGGGATGTCGCTCGGGCTGTAGACGCTCACCTCGTGGTAACGCCACGATTCTCCGGCATAACGATAACCAGCAAGCGTTAGGGCGAAAACGCCGGGAAAGAAGAACAGGATGTAGAGCGTCAGGTCGATGGTCGCCTGCACGCGCGGCGGCCACAGACGGTAAATCACATCGCCGCGCACATGCGCGTTGCGCGACAAGGTGTAGGCGCCGGCCATGACGAAGAGCGCGCCGTACATGTTGTAGGACAGGTCGTAGGCCCAGACCGTCGGGTTATTGAGCACGTAGCGTACGAAGACCTCGTAGCTGGTGCCGAACGTCATAATCAGGATGAACCAACCGAAGGCCTTCCCGATCGCCGTGCTGAAGCGATCGACGAGCCCGATATAGGCAAGCATGGCGAATTATCCGTCCCACGTCACATGACAAGAGGCGGGGACGGCGGCTTGGCGCCGTCCCCCTTGTTTCCGGATTGTGCCCCGGATAGCGCGCCGGCTTAGTAGCCGAGCGGCTGTTCCTTGCCGTAGTAGTGCTCGTAGGCCAGCTTGGTGTCGTGCGCGTTCAGCAACTGGTAGTACGCGACGTCCTTCGCCCAGGCGCGCTGGTTGTCGGAGATCTTCTTGAACCACTCTTCCTTGCTGTACTGCGCGACGACCTTGTCCCAGGCGTCCAGCTCGGCCTTGAGGATCGACTCCGAGGTGCGGTGCACCTGGGTGCCGCCCTTGATCAGGGCCTGCAGGTCCTTCGGATAGTTATCGTAGGCCATGACCAGGTTATCCGAGGACGCAGCCTGCACCGCGTGGCGCAGGATCGCCTGCTGTTCCTTGGCCAGCGATTCGTACTTGGTCTTGTTGAACTCGATCTCCAAGCACTCGGAGGGCTGGTGATAGGAGCTCAGCATGTAGACCTTGGCCACGTCGGCCGCGCCGAAGCGCCTGTCCGAGGTCGGGTTGTTGTACTCGAACGCCTCGATGACGCCCTTCTCCATCGCGGGAATGATTTCGCCGCCGGGGAGCGCAGTCACCTTCAAGCCCATCGCCTGCATGACGTTGGTGGCGAGACCGACGGTGCGGTACTTCAGGTTCTTCATGTCCGCCGCGGTCTTCGGCTAGAACTTGAACCAGCCGAGCGGCTGGGTCGGCATCGGCATCAGGAACCAGCCGACGACGTTGAGGCCGAGCACCTTCTGGGTCAGTTCCTGATAGAGCGGCTGACCGGGGCCGTAGAACCAAGCCAAGAACTGATGGGCATCCCAGCCGTAGCAGGGGCCGGTGCCGAACAGCGAGGCCGCACGGTTCTTGCCGTACCAGTAGGCCGGCACCAAGTGACCGCCGTCGAGCACACCCTTGCTGACCGCGTCCTGCACTTCGAACGCCTTCACGACGGAGCCGGCGTTGAGGTAGTCGATCTTCAGGCGGCTGCCGCCCATGTCGTTGACGATCGAAACGTATTGCTTGGCGTAGTCATTGATGATGTCACCCGAGCCCCAGGAGCCCTGCATCTTCAGGGTCACCGTCTGCGCGCGTGACACCTGCGGCATGGCAATCGTCGCCGCGCCAGCCACCGCCGCCCCGCCGAGGAATTTGCGGCGGGTCGTAGCCTTAGAAAGCTTACCTTGTGTCATATGTAGTTCCCTCCCTTGGATCGTCTTCTTCCCTTGGAACGTCTTTAGCCGGGCTTTATTCCACGACCCGGCTTCTTGAGCGGATCAGGTAACCCTTAAACACAATCGTAGGGGGTGAAACGCGAAGACGCAACATGGATGAGACGAGGACGGACAGCCCCGTGCCCGCCCCCATTTAAGTGCGAATCGCTCGCAAAATTGCTGGGATTACCCTGCCCACTAGTCCTGAAGTCGCAACCGGAGCACCATCCGCCCGGGTTTCCGTTCCGGCAGAAGACCTCCCGTGAACGAAATATTCGCGGCCTTTGCCAACGGCTCGACGGCGTCCACGCCATCCTGCACCGGCGCCATCTTGCGCTCACACCGGACGGCGACGGGCGTCGGACGCAGGACGCGCCGGCCGGGCCGGTCGCCGCCGCGACTTAGCGCGTGGTCCCGAAAAAGCCTGTCCCCGGCTTGATCGGGGATGGGAACCGGTTTTCGGACAAGATCGTGCGCAAGCAAAATGTCAGGAAAGCACGCCGTTAGCATCTGGAGCGATAACGCTCCAAATCGGCTACTTGTTCAACTCGCTGATGATGGTCTCGGCGATGCTGCTGCGGGTGACGATGCCGAGCACATCCTCGGGCCGCGGCACACCCTTGCGGTCGACCACGATGGCGAGGCGCGCGCCGCGCGGCGAGTGCGACATGCGCGCCATCACGTCGCGGATGAAGCTGTCGCTGCGCGCGATCACGAAATTG
This sequence comes from uncultured Pseudomonadota bacterium, assembly GCA_963829785.1. Lineage (GTDB taxonomy): Bacteria > Pseudomonadota > Alphaproteobacteria > Rhizobiales > Xanthobacteraceae > Pseudolabrys. The sequence continues at coordinate 137,983 of CAWHJZ010000002.1, forward strand.
CGGGTGACGACCTCCTCGCCGGCATCGACCGTGCCGCCGACCCTGACCAGGCCCTCGATGATGCCGCCCTTGCGCACGATCAGGTAGCCATCCTCGCCGCCTTGCGCCTTCTTGGTGGCTTCCTGAAGCTGATCGGCAGTGGTGATGCCGTGCACCGGCTTCATGATGTCGCCGGCATGGCGGATCATGAACATGTGCGAATGGCGCTCGCGCGGAATATGATGGCCGCGCCAAGCGAGCTTGATGGTGTAGATGTTCTCGTAGGACAGCGTGCGGCGAATACCCAAGGCGATGGCGACCGCAACGATCGACGGCACGACGGCGGCATAGTCGCGCGTCATCTCGAAGATCATCAGGATCGCGGTCATGGCCGCGCCGGTGCCCGAGCCGACCACCGCCGCCATGCCGATCACCGCCAGCATCACCGAGTTGACGCCGAGCCCCGGCCACATCAGTTGCAGCAGCGAGCCGAGTGAGCCGCCGAGCGCCGCGCCCATGAACAGCGATGGCGAGAAGATGCCGCCGGACGCACCGGAGCCGAGGCTGAGCGTGGTGGCGAACAGCTTGGCGGCAAACAGCAGCGCCAGGAACCAGCCAACGCTGATTTGGCCGGTGAGGATCGCCTGGATGGTGGCATAACCAACGCCATCGACATGGCCATGACCGGTGCTCATCTGCATGACGTAGATCAGCACGCCCACCGCAAACATTCCGATCATGTTGTTGGTGTAGGCGTTGCCGGGGATTTTTTCTTCAAACAGCTCCTCCATCCACGCCAAAAGCCGCACGAAGGCGGCCGAGGCGACACCGCAGAGGACGCCGAGGATGATGTAAAATGGGAAGAAGCTGATCGAGTTCGCGAACGAGGACTCCGGCAGGCCGGTCACCGGCACCAGGAAGGCGGGCTGGAAGCCGAAGAACAGCCAGCCGAAATAAGTGGCGGCGCCGGTCGCGATCACCACCGGCAGGAAGGTGCGCGAGGAGACTTCCGGCAGCATCAGCTCGAGCGCGAACATCACCCCGCCGAGCGGGGTGTTGAACGTCGCTGCAATGCCCGCCCCCGCGCCGGCGGCGACCAGCGTGATGGTCTGCCAGGTCGGCAAGTGGAAGATACGACCGAGCGTCGAGCCGATGCCGCTGCCGACCTGGATGATCGGGCCCTCGCGGCCGACCGAGGCGCCGGAGCCGATCGACAGGGCGGAGGCCAGCGACTTGACGAAGATCACCGCCATGCGGATGCGGCCGTTCTTGTAATAGATCGCGTCCATCACCTCGGGCACGCCATGGCCGCGTGCCTCGGGCGCGAAGGTCTCCACGATCCAGACCACGATGAGGCCGCCGATGACCGGCGCCAGAATGATCCAGGGCCCGAACGGGCTGACCGGGTCGAAGATGTTGGCGTCGTAGACGAAGGAAAATTTGCCCAAGAAAAACACGTTATGAAACAGTGCCATCAGCGAGCGCAGGACGAAGGCGCCGACGCTGGTGACCATGCCGACGATGAGGGCATAGAAGCACAGGGCGACGAGTTCGCTGTGCCGGCCCGCCTCTTCCTCGACCGTGGCGGGCTTGGTGACGGATAGCGATGACAAGAGACTGATCCTTTAAGGCAAATGGGAGGTGGGAACGCTGGGGATGGCACTCCCATAATCCCACCACGCCAGCGATGCAAATGTCCGGTCCTATTCGGTGGTCCGCCCGCCGCATGGCTGCCGGCCGCCCGGGGGACGCTCTCGGACTTGCGGAACCGGCGCGCCCGGCCTAATCAGGCGCAGACAAGCGGCTGCCGGGTCCCCGATCCCGCGTCGCCGCGCCAAGAGGGGCGACACCCTCGTTACCCATTGTCGGGCGCGGGAAAGCGCCGAGCCGATCCGGTTGCGGTCGCTGTTCCGACAATGCCAATCAGCAAAGAGCCCGGCCGATGGTCAGCTTCCGTATCGCGCGCGCTTCGCGCAGATTCCGTATTAATGCCTGGGTGGGGCTCGCGCTGCTCGTGGCCTTCGCCGCCTATGTGCTGGCGCTGACCCAGATGCAGCACACGACCGAGCGGACCTACGCCGAACTGCGCAATTCCGATCCCGATCTCTATCTGGCGAAGATCCGGCAGGCGGAAGGCTTTCGCGTCTACCTGCGCCAGTTCGTCGAGCTCAAGGGCTATCAGACGCCACAGACCGAAGCGCCACCCTTCCTGATCGGCCGCTGGGCGCTCTTTGACGAGCCGATGCGGGTCGATGACGCCTATGTGCCACCCATCTGCCTTGACGACATCGTCATCCAGGACGGCAATATCCGTACCGGGCGTCCCAAGCGCGCGAGCTACCCGGTGCGCTACCAGATGCAGGGCGAGAAGGTGTTGGCCGACCGCGAGAACGCCGCGCCGATCGTCATCACCCCGGTCGGCTACGGCACGCACGTCAACCACATCGAGGTCAGACTGCCGGGTAGCGAGACGACGCGCTACGGCTATGAGTGCAAATAAGCGGAGCCCGCGCTTAAGACCGCCAGGCCAATCAACGTCTGAGCATCACAACGCGGCCGGCTGCCGTTGCCGCCGCTGAAACCCAAGAGCCGGCAACCAAGGCCGGCAACCCAAGCGCCGGCGGACTGCCCGCCAGGTCAAAACGCACACGGGCGGCGACTCCTTTGAGGGAGACCGCCGCCCGCGAAGTCAGGACAGAGGATCAGATAATCTTCCGCGCTGGTTCGCTTACTTGAGAGCGGACAGCGAGGTGTCGAACTTCAGCGTGGCCAGGAAGGTCGCGCTGCAGAGGTCGCGCGTGCCGACGGCACCGCACTGGCCCGGAGAGCCGGTCTGGTTGATGTCGGTGTCGACATAGCGCAGGTCCAGCGACATGGCCTTGTAGCCGAAGGTGACGCCGGCATCCCAGGTGGTGTAGTCGGTGTTGCCGATCGCCGAGGCGTAGGTCTGGTAACCGACGTTGGCCGACAGCGAGGTGGTGATGCCCATCGGCATGAACTGCGGCAGCGTGACCGCGGCGCCACCGGAGTAGTACCAGGCATTGTTGCCGCCATTGCCGAAGTTGTCGCCGCCGATCACCTGGCCGTTAAGCGACAGCCAGTCGGTGACCTGGACGGACGGCTTGGCGTAAAACTCGCCGTAGCTGATGTTGGTGCCGCCCGTCGGGTTCGGATAGGCGTAGTAAACGTAGCCGATATCGAGGCCGAAGATGCTGTAGCTGAAGCGAGCGCCGCCGCTGATATCGAACTCGGAGCTGGCGAAGCCGTCGACGTTCGAGCCCCACAGGCCGGCATAAAGCGTCAGCCAATCGGTGGCCTTGAAGTCGCCCTCGAAATATCCCTGCACCGCCGGCTGCTTGTCGGTCTGCGAGATGCCGCGCAGGCGGTAGTCGTTGGTGAAAGCGACGCCGAAAGCCACGTCAAACGGGCTCGGCGGAGCCGCGACCGGCGCCGGCGCGGCCTTCATCGGCATATCCGCCGCGAGTGCGGGCGCCGCGCCGAAAAGCGCCAACGCCGCGACAACAGACAAAACGTACTTCTTCTTCATGACCTGCCCCTTGCTAGGTGAGACCGGCGTTCTGCCGATCTGCGCTTGCTTGTCCGCCACCCCCGCGAGACCTCGTCATTCGACCCGGCATTCGATCCGACCCGGACACGACAGGACGTGCGTTCAGGCGAAAAGTTACAGCCATGAACCCATTGAGCGGCAAGGCGAAATCAGCGCCATGTGCTGCCTCTTTGAGCAAACGGGGTTGTTTGAAGCGACTTTCGCCGTCGAAGCGGATTCGATGTTGCAAATAGGTGACAAATCCGCATGCGGACGGCGGCGCGGACTCGAACCGCGATGTAGATCGGAAATAAACGCGCGGCTTAATTTTGGGCAGCGAGACAGCCAACGTATACAAAGGGAGGGCGCCAGCCCGCGCCGGCGCCCTCCCCATTCATTATGTTCACGTCTATAGATGCCGGCCGACTCAAGGCCGCGCAGACGCCCGCCGGCTCAGGCCGCCGCCTTGGCGCGGTTGTCGGCAAGCCGCTTGTCGACCAGCGCCACGATGGCGTCGACCTTGGCGTTGCTCATGCCCTTCTGCTTGGCGAGCAATTGCACCAGCTTGTCGGAGCGCTCGATGTTCTTGGCGCCGTTCTGCAAGGCGCGCGCGGCCGAGGCCGGACGCACCAGACTTTTCGCCGCGGCGGCGTATTTCTCGAACGGCACCAGGTCGCCCGGCTTGGCGCCGAGCTTGACGCAGACGTCGAACACGAAGTTGTAGACCTCGCGCGAGGCCTCAAGGTCGGTATGCACCGCCTCCGCCGCGGTGCGCATGCCGTCGGCGGTGATGCAGCGGTAGTTGCCGGCGAGCAGCATCGACCATTTGGCCAGCGGCACGAAGATCGAAGTCGTGCACGCGCAGCTTGACCGGCAATTCGATCTTGCTGCCGTCGCCGGGATCGAAACGCACGGCGTCGATGTCCTTCTCGAGCTGGCGCAGGATGGCGGTGTGCTTGTCGTCGGCGAAGCCCGCCGCCTTGAAGTTGGTCGGCAGCGTGACCATCAGCACGTTGACCTTCTCCTCCGGCGGGCGGATGGCCTGCGGGTCGGGGCTGCACAGCGTCACCAGGCCGGCGTCGAAATTGTCCCACACCCGCGGCTCGGTATAGGCGGCTTCGAGCGGCCCGTAGTCGAGGCCGGGGATGCGCTTCACGTAAGGCAGCGGCGGCATGTTCATGATCGACATGCACGGCACTTTCGATTTCGCCACCTTGTCGAGCAACTCGCGCACGCCGGGGGCGCCGAACTGCGGCTCCTGCATGGCGAGGCAGACGAGGTCGTAGTCGGACGGGTTGACGCCGTCGGTGCCGCCGGCGGTGACCTTGCCGGGCAGCTTGCGCGAGTCGATCTCCACCAGACCCTCGCGGCCCTTCACCGGCATGCGCACGCGGAAGCCTTCGGCGTTGATCAGGTCGGCCTCCGCCGGCAGGCAGACAAGATGCACCGAATGTCCGCCGAACAGGATCTTGGAGGCCAGCAGCGACCCGTAGGACGCGCCCATGATCAGAATTTTATAGGCCGGCATAATGCAGCAACTCCTTATCGGTCGTCTTGGAAATGGGATTGGCGTTGCGGCCCCTGGGGCCGTATTTCGCGTGGCGGTCATGCTATTCGCGTGAGACTAGCGATGCAATCGGGCGGCGTGCAGCGGGCGGGGTTTCATATGCAAGATACTGAATTCAAAGGACGGATTCGGATTGGGCACGGCGCATTTCCGACATGCGAAAATAGTGAAGCGTCCTGGCGTGCATCATCGCCGCCCTCCTTGAGGATGAGGCGGCGTCGGCACGGCTCCGCCGCCCGTATTCTTGCTGTCGGCGCCGGGTGCGCCCTCTTCCGCCTTCCGGATGCCGGGCTTGCCCGGTATCCGGCACGCTGAACTGCCGCCGCCTTCGAAAAGAACCGAGGGCGCGCGGGACGCTGTCGGGTCCGGGCGCACTCAAGTTTACGCAGAGTGCGCAAACCAAAAGTGCTCAGACCCACGGGCCTCGACGCCTCGCGACATCGAGGCTTGTCGAAGCGGTATTGCCGCAAGTCCGCCAGTCCCTCGGCGTCCCGCGCGCGGTGTTTTTAGGTTTGCTCCGTGCCGGTCCCCGGTGGTCGATCCTTTCAGCCGCGTCTGCCGGTTAGGCGTCACCGCGGCCAGTCCACCGAATTAGAGCTTCTTGCCGGCGGCGCGATCTCCGACAGATCGCCGCCGACGGCAGCCGGAGTCTCCCGCGTGCGGCATGGCACGCCGGGACCGGCGCGGCTTGGACCGCCGGGCGGGGAAATTGAGCGCCGCATCTCCGACGCCCCCGAACCGGCCACCGCTCCCCGCCCCGCGTCTGGAGACTGCAGACCCCTCGGCACCGAGGGGCGGGATGGATGGGAATTTAGTCTGGATTGAAAGCCGCGTCAAGAAAATATGTGAAAAAATACTTATCCCCGTTTGGGCCATTCTATCCCCGCGCGGGCCACCTTATCCCCGCCCGGCGGACTAGCGCCGCGGACGGGGATGAGCGGTCAATATTCTGATCTTGCGTGCTGTGCAGAGGACGCCTGGGCACGGCGCCAACGCGCCGCGGCCCACCCGGCGCGGCCGAACGCGTCAGCCGCCGGCGCCGGCCCCGGCTTGCGCGGTGTGGGCGGGCGCCGGTTGCGGCTTCGGGTTGGCGTCGGGCTCGAGATAGCTTTTCGTCAAATCGACCGGGTGCCAGCGCGGCTTCTCGGCGAACAGGCCGAAGATATCGCCGCTGGTGAACTTGGTCGCGCGCGCGCTCTTGTCCATGAGCGAGGCGCCATAGGCCTTGGCCACCGCCTGCCGATCATAACCGAGCAGGTCGAGCACCGTCGGCGCGATGGAAAAGTGGCTGCCGTGATACCGGCTTTCCGCCGCCGCCTTGGCGAAACGCGCTTTCAACGCCGGATTGCCCGTGGCCACGAACAGCGGCACCAGGCCCTCGCGCGGGTTGGGGTTCTCCACCGTGCAATGGGTGAAATGCTTCGGGTCGAAGTTCTGGCCGTGATCGGAGGTATAGATGACCACGGTGTCCTTGAGGCCATCGGTGTCGCGGATCAATTTCGCCAGGATGCGGTCGACCGACCAGCGCACCACGTTGCGGAACGAGTTGATACGGCTCGCGCTGGTGTCGGTCGGCGACTGGCTCATGGTCGGCTGGAACAGGCGCGCGCTTTCAGGATAGCCCTGGTCGTAGGGAAAATGCGCGCCGTTCTTGTTGGCGTAGATCAGCACCGGCTTATCCGGCTTGATCTCGTTCATCACGATATCGAGCAGCTTGTCGTCGAGCTGCGGCGTCGGGATCTTTTCGTCCAGCGCATAAAAGCCGTCGATGTTGCTGGCCTCGGCCTGCGTCATGAAATTCTGCAGCTTGCCGGGGTTGTGATTGAAGCCGGCCTGACCGTCGATATAGACGGTGCGGAAGCCGGCCTTCTTGGCGAACTGCCACAACGTCGGCTGGCTCAACATGGCGCGGCCGATGGCATTTTCCTTGGCGTCGAAGCGCAGGATGGCGTTGGAATAGTGGCTGCAATTGCCGCCGGAGACGGCCGGGCCGAAGTCGACGATCTGGCCCTTCGCCTTCAAGGCGGCGAGCTCGGGCGTATAGGGATTGCCGGGCTTCCAATCGATGTAGTCTCCGCGCACGCTTTCGCCGATCATCATGACGATGCGGCGGATGGGGGTCGCTTGCGCGGCGGTCCCTGCGCCATCGGCGGCCCGCGGCTTGAACGGCCCGTTCCAGGCAAGTTCGACATCGCGCCGCTGCGGCAGCGGATTGGCCGCCACCTTGGTGCCGAGCACGACGCCGACCGACAACGGCTCGAACTGGGTCGGCAGCGCTTCCGAGCCGCCGCCTTCCTTGGCGAAGACAATGGCGACAATGATCGCGACCGGCAACACCGGCAGCCAAACCGCGCGCGTCATCCAGCGGCGCGCGCGCGCCGTCTGCGGTGCCGGCGGCAGGGCGAAAACGAAAAAGCCGATCACCAGCACGGCGGCGAACCAATAGAGATCCTTGGCGTAGAATTCGGCGGCGCGTGTCGCCTCATGCTTGGCGTTCCACAGCGTGATGGCATCGAGCACGCCGAAATCGCTGCCACTGGCGCGGTGATAGGCGAAACCGACCGCGGTGGTGAAGGCGATGACCAAGGCCCAGAAGATCCGCAGCCAGCGATGGCTCTGGAAAGCAGCGGCGAGAATCGCCAGCAGCGACAGGCCCCAGACGCCGACGAAGCCGATCAGCGTCACCCAGCGGTGATGACCGGCAAGGAGATCGACGCGGTCGAAGAAGCCGGTGTTGGTCCACACCACGAAGGCGGCGATGGCGGCGATCTTCAGCGCGTAGACGGCAAACCGCTTGACGGTGAAGCCGGCGGCATGATCGGTCATGGTATTCCCCTTAAACGAACGCGGCCGCCGGCAGCCCGCCGCGGCCGGCTTGAATCAGAACCAGTGGAAACGAACGGCCAGCGCCGCGCCCCAGACCAGCGCCGACAGGCACAACATGCAGAACACGGCGGCCGAGCCGAAATCCTTGACCATGCCGATGGCGGGATCGCGCTCGCGGGTGATGCGGTCGGCGAGTTTCTCGATGGCCGTGTTGAGCAGTTCGACGGCGAGCGTGCCGAGCAGCGCGCCGATCATCGCCACGTACCAGGCGATCGACGGCGCGAGAAAAGCGCCGAGCGGCAGGGCGAGGACGAAGGCGAGCGTCTCCTGGCGCACCGCGCGCTCCAGCCGGATGCCGGTGCTGAATCCGCGCATGGTGTTGAGGGTCGCGGCCCACCACGTATTGATTGTCGCGTTCACGGTTTGCGCGTCCTTGGCCCGATGCGATGAAACGACGGGAACGCTAGGACGGCGCGCTTAAAGCTTGGTTACGTGAACAGGCGAATATCGGGGGTATTAACCGTAATCGCCGCGCGGCGCCGGGCGGCGCTGCAAACGCGGTTAACGATGCGGACGCTTATTCGCCCCAGGCGCGGAAGGCTTCCTCGAAGGCGCGGTCGCCGGGCGGACCCTTTTCCATCGCCAGGATGGCGCGCTTGCCGCTGGTGAAGACGATCGGGATGTCGAACCAGCCGAGGGTCTTGAGCAGATCGATGTTGCGTTTCTTGTCGACGTCGACCGACGACAGGCCGATGAGGAAATAGCCGTTGGTCACCTTCACCGACAGGCCGGCGAGCGGGACGCCGCGCGCCTGCTCGCTGTTCTTCACCAGGACGCCGGGCACGTTGGCGATGCCGCCTTCCTCGAAGTCGGCCGGCAGGGTGAAAGTGATCTCGATGGTGTGGCTCGCCGGCAGCGCCTTGTCGGTGTTGCGGCGGAGCGACCAGGTCATGCGCACGTGGCGCTCGGGGATTTCGACGTCGGCGCGTACCGCGAGCTCGGGCGCAAGGCCGGGGCCGGGCGACACGGTCTCGGTGCGCCAGATGGCCGAGCCGACATAGCGCTTGCCCTTCGGGTTCTTGGGGTCTTCCTCGTAGAGCACGACCTTCTGCGCCACCGCGGCGGCCGGCGCCGTGGCCGGCTGCGCGGGTTCCCCCGCGGGGCTGGGCGCGGTTGCCGGCGGTGTGCTCGAGGAGGGGCCGATGCGGTCGGAGATCTTGGGCTGTACCGCGGGCTTGGCCGCCTGTCCGGCGGGTGCCGACGCCGGCGGGGTCGCCGGCTCGCTGCTTTGCAGGCTCGCGACCATCGACGAGATCGTGTCGCGCTGCCAATAGGCGGCGGCGCCGAGACCGAGCACCACCAGCAGAACGACAAGCATCGCGATCAGCCGGCCATAGGAACGCGCCGGCGGCGCATAGCCCTCCTCCGCGTGCCCATCCTCGAACGGCGGCGGCGGCACGTCCTCGTGGCCCAGCATGCCGGCCGGCGCACCGGACTCGGCATGTTCGGCCGGCGCTTCGTCGTGACCGGACTCGCCGATGAAAGACGGCGGCGGGCCGGATTCGCCCTCGGGCTCGAAGTAATGGGTTTCGGGTTGGCTTTCCTGCGCCGGCTCGGCGGCGGGCGTTTCGCCGGACACCGAGCCGTAGCTTTCGCGCGCGGCGCGGTTGGCCTCCGCCGACGCCCCGCCCAGGCCTTCGGCCTGCGCCATCGACTCGCGGAAGTTGCGCAGGCCGCTGTCACCCAGCGAGCGGCGCGGGCTCGCCGGCGGCGCCTCGGGTGCCGGTTCCGGCGGCGGACTTTCCGCCTGCTCCTTGGCGGCGGCGTCCGCCTCGATCTTGCGGATCGCCTCCTCGAGCGCCTGGCGCTCGCGGGTGATGTCGGCTTCCTCGAGCGGCGGATCGACGCCGCGCAACTGGCCGAGCAAGGCGCTGCGCGCGCGCTCGTACAGCACGCGGCGGTTCTCGCCGGTGTTGTGCTCGAGGCCCGCCACGGCGCGAGCGATCAGCGGTTCATAATCAGCCATTGCACATCATTGTTTTCCGGAACGCCACATTATCTGGAACACGACCCGATTTGAAACATGCGTTCCCGCGAAAACCGGCTCCCCCTCGCGGCCCCACCCCTCGTGAGCCGATATCATGTCATTTTTCGGAATTCAGACCTCGAACGGATTCTGCATCAGGATGGTGTCCTCGCGCTCCGGGCTGGTGGAGAGCAGGGCCACCGGGCAGCCGACCAGTTCCTCGATTCGCCGCACGTATTTTATGGCCTGCGCCGGCAATTGGGCCCACGAACGCGCGCCGGCTGTGGGTTCCTTCCAGCCGTCGATGGTCTCATAGATGGGTTCGACCTCGGCCTGGGCCTTTTCGCCGGCCGGCAGATAGTCGAGCACGCGGCCGTCGAGCTTGTAGCCGGTGCAAACTTTGATCTCGTCAAAACCGTCCAGGATGTCGAGCTTGGTGAGCGCCAGACCGTCGATGCCGCAGGTGCGCACGGTCTGGTGCACCAGCACGGCGTCGAACCAGCCGCAGCGGCGGGCGCGGCCGGTGACGGTGCCGAATTCGTGGCCGCGCTCGCCGATGACGCGGCCGATCTCGTTGTCCTGCTCGGTGGGAAACGGCCCCTGCCCGACCCGCGTGGTGTAGGCCTTGCAGATGCCGAGCACGTAATCGATGGCATTGGGGCCGACGCCGGAGCCGGTCGCCGCCTGCGCCGCCACCGTGTTGGACGAGGTGACGTAAGGATAGGTGCCGTGGTCGATGTCGAGCAGCGCGCCTTGCGCGCCTTCGAACAGGATGCGCTTGCCCTCGCGGCGGCGCGCGTCGAGCAGCGACCAGACCGAATCCATATAGGGCAGCACCTTCGGCGCTATCTCGGCGAGCGTGGCGTAGACGGTCTTGGCGTCGATCTCGTCGATGCCCAGCCCGCGCCGCAGCGCGTTGTGATGGGCGAGCAGGCGCTCGATCTTGGGCATCAGCGCCGGCAGGTCCGCAAGATCCATCAGCCGGATGGCGCGGCGGCCGACCTTGTCCTCATAGGCAGGGCCAATGCCGCGGCCGGTCGTGCCGATCGCACCCTTGCCCGACGCCTTCTCACGCGTGACGTCGAGCTCCTGATGCAGCGGCAATATCAGCGTGGTGTTCTCGGCGATGCGCAGGTTCTCCGACGTCACCGCGATGCCCTGGTCCTTGAGCCGGGCGATCTCCTCGGTCAGCGCCTTTGGATCGAGCACCACGCCATTGCCGATGACGGAGAGCTTGCCGCCGCGCACCACGCCGGAGGGCAGCAGCGACAATTTGTAGACCGCGCCGTCGATGACCAGGGTATGGCCGGCATTATGGCCGCCCTGGAAGCGGACGACGATGTCGGCCTGCTCGGAGAGCCAGTCGACGATCTTGCCCTTGCCTTCGTCGCCCCACTGGGCCCCGACCACTACAACATTCGCCATCGGGATCCCTTCCCCGCACCGTGAGCGCCCGGACACTTCGCCGGGTGCCGCCGGCCAGGTCCACATTCGGATAAAGGATGCGGCGGCCGGAGGCAAGGCTGCCCGGGACCGCGCCCTGGCGCGGTCCTAACACCATAAATTATTGATATAACAGATAAATTTTTGAGACCGAGCCTCACGGAAGCGCGGGACGGAGGCCGAGACACCAGTAATGCGCTTGCGGCTCGCCCCCTTGCCCTTCGAGGCTCGCCGCTGAAGCGGCGAGCATCCCAGGGTGACGGACACTCACGGACAAGCGCCGCCTCAAAAATGCAGCGGCCGGGCCTGCTGCACCTGCGGCAGCGCGCGCACCTTGGCGAGGATCGTCTCCGGCAGATCGCCGTCGATCTCGATCAGCGCGATGGCGTTGCCGCCGGGCGCCTCGCGGCCGACGTGGAAGGTGGCGATGTTGATGTCGGCCTCGCCCAGGGTGGACGAGAACTTGCCGATGAAGCCGGGCTTGTCGAAATTGGTGATGTAGATCATCGACGGGCCGAACTCGGCGTCCATGCGGATGCCCTTGATGTTGACGATGCGCGGGCGGCCGTCGGCGAACACGGTGCCGGAGACCCAACGCTTCTGCTTTTCCGTCACCACCGCAACGGTGATCAGGCTCTCGTAGTCGCTTTCCGCTTCGCGGGTCACCTCTTCCACCGCCATGCCGCGCTCGCGCGCGATCACCGGCGCCGACACCACGTTGACGTCGCCGAGCATCGGCCGCAGCAGGCCGGCGAGCACCGCCGAGGTCAGCGCGCGGGTGTTCAACTGCGCCACCTCGCCTTCATAGATGATCTGCAGGTCGGT
>CAWHJZ010000003.1:0-28980 GCA_963829785.1 uncultured Pseudomonadota bacterium
CGCTGGCCGCTAAGACAATCGAGCTGGAACGTCGCCTTCGAGATGCTATTCCCGACGCGGACAGTGATGACGACGAGTAACAATTATGTTGGCAAACACTAGAGTCCAGTAGGCAAGCCATTGGGCGAACAGCGAAGAAACCAGAGGGGGTGGATTTGCTGATGGCGCGAATGATCGTCCAAGGCGAAGGTAACAACATGGGCTTGCCTGGCCGACGCGTGGCAGGATGACGGTACAATCGACGGTATCTTAGAAAATAAAATTGAAATAAAGCAATAATATCAATATGCTGTAATATCAATGTGATGCCGCCCCTGGCACCAGCACACCAATGCGATTTTGATTCTGCTCGGTTTTTTCTGGCAAAGTCCCACTCCATGAAAACGGAATAGCACCCGATCACTTTCATCGTGTAGTGCTTTACCCGGCCGCTTTCGGAGGAAGATCGGACATAATGCGCTTGTCACGCAAAGTCCGCTTCTGGCCCTCAGCGGACCTCGCCGGGATACAAGGCCAAAATCGGCTTTTTATCCTTAGCTACAAAATTGCCCGATCAGATTGAATTGGTCGATTGCCTGACGAGCCAAAAGCGCATGACGCGCCCCGCCATTTCTTTCGACAGGACCAAGAAGTCTTTGCGTGCGCTTTGCACGTCGGCCTGCGTGGCTCTATTTCGCGACATCGCCAGATTCCAAAATGCGTTCATTGTGGTCATGCTGAACCCCAGAGCCTTGCAAACCACGGACAGCCCGCCCAGGCGCTGTCCATGCATCATTTCTTCTAGATTATGATATTTCAAGTTCGACATCAGCGTAATTGCGGCAACTAGCTCCTCGTATTTTTCTGCCGCCGCAAATGCACTAAGGCGTGACTCGGTAAGTTCTCCGGTCTGCTTTAGCGTGACAACGAGCCTCTGTGCCTCCGCGATTTTGGCAATTGTATCTCGCGATTGAGACTCCGCGGCATCTAACCGACCTTTTATTGCATCTGAGAGTGCGCCTTTTCTCGCATAGAGCCCGACGCTGATCGTCTCGTCGCTTTTTGCACGCTCAACCAACCTAGCCACTCCGCCATCGGACAATTCAGCAGTCTCGTTGGTCGCAACGGTACGGACGACTTCATTCTCGCCACGGTCGATAAGAATATCTGTGACCGAAGGGGTGAGGTGTTTGCGGGTTGATATCGCCAACAAGTGCGAATTGCCCTTTGATTGCGCAATCTCACAAAGATCAGCTTCACTCAGTCTTGGTGATTGGCTCAAGACCGGTCCAGCAACGGCAATTTCAGAGTCGTTAGCCAATCGTTTAATCAATCGCGACGGCGCGTTTGGCACCGGCGCCATACGCTCGCTGATATCGGTCAGGGCCTCTACGTCCTGCTTTTCCAAAGCCGCATCAAACACGCCATCGAAAACCTCGACACCCGCTTCGTCTAGCTGGGGCGCTGAAGTGAGGAATAGGTCGGTTATTGCCCTCAAGGTCTCGCGTCTTTTTTGAGGGTCAAAGGTGCGGAATTGCTGTTCGAGATCAGCCAACGCGACGAGAGCCATCTGTAGTTTTCCTTTTTAGGAGGAGCCTCTCGGAGAGAAAGGCCTTATGAACGCCCCGGGTTGTCAATTCTGTTAGAGCATAACGACGTCTTGGTTCTCCCATTCGGACCCATCTTCTCGCGCGGGAGAACGCAACAGTTGACTTGCCGTGCGCAGCTCAGGGCCGTAGTAGCCCTTTTTCCTGACCATTGGTCGTGGATTGAAGAGCGTCGCTATCAAGCGATCCAACAAGGCTTTCGCGGAGACGGGCTTGACCAAGAACTCGTTGACGCCGACCGAGATTGCCTCTTTGACCTTGGAGTATTCCCCGTGGCCGGTCAGCATAATCACGGGCACGGCCGGATACGGAAATGTATCCGGTGAGCGCACAATCCGCATGAAGTTGGGGCCTTGCAGCCGCGGCATTTGCCAATCGAGGATGATCACATCGGGCGCATTTTTTTGGACAAGGTCCAGCCCGACCATGCCGTCGCCCGCTTCTATGATGTTGGTCAAACCCATGCCGTTCAGCAGGGCTTTGACAAGCTTCCGCGTGCTGGCGTCGTCATCAACGATTAGTACTTGCGTTATTGCAAATCGGGCAGCAACAGCTGCCGTGTTTACCTGAACCATGGCGTATATCCCCGCCCTGAGGTAGCATAGTGTAGTGTCAACCCCTAAAAGTAGATTAATGCGATCAGTGGTCGCGGTCCGCTTTAACTTTTTGGTAATCACAAGACAGGAGCCACCAGGGCCGAGAATAAGTCCGCTTGTGGGCGATTCTGTTGAAAAAGTCGCAAGTTGAGCCGCACAGAAAAACTGTCGAAATGGCAGCGACTTCTTCGACAGGCTGAGATCACCACTACAATTCCATTTGGAGTTCGCTACGTTTGTTCGAGCCCAGAAAATGAGGTCCCTCGCGTCCGCATTGAAAAAACGCACCCATGACGCTGAAAATTTTTGATCGCGGCACCACGCGGACTTTTTCAACAGTATCGGGCCAAAGCGGACATCGGTTTCCGCCGCGGCGAATGTCTGCTTTCAAGGGTGATGCGGACCCAGCGCAAATATAGCGTTGATGTCCGCTTGTGACCCTCACCGGACATCACGACTTTGGTACCTTTTCAGGTACGACGGCTCATGACCGGATCGCCGCGTTGCCTAAAGCCTAAGACCCGAGGCTCATTCCGCCGCCGTCTATCCCCTTGCGGGCAAGATCAATCGCAGCCTGTTGACTTTTAGCGAGAACGTTCAACTCGCAAACGAACTATGAGTTGAGGAGAATTACCATGCTCGCCGAGAAACAGCTTGCAGTGTCGAGGTCGATCAGTTCGATGTTTGGCCCGGCGCCGATCCTCGAGGGCGAAGACTCCGAAGCCTACAGCGAATTGCTGGTGGGTGTGTCGAATGCCATCAAGCCGGCGGATTCGATCGAGGACATGTGGGTTCACGATATCGTCAATTGGACCTGGGAGATCCTCCGCTATCGCCGCTACAAAGCACGCTTGCTGAAAGCGGCGCTGCCGAAGGCGTTGGAAGAGGTGCTCGCTCCCTTTGTCAATGGCCGGTGGCGGTTCGGCGCTATGGACGTCTATGAAGCGGATGGGGCTCTGAAGCCGACGACTGCCATGGAAATTGTGAACGATTGGATTCGGGGGGACGCGAAGGCCATCAAGCGGGTCGATGAGGTGCTGCGCGAGGGCAAGCTGACGATGGAGGATGTCGAAGCCCGCGCCATGACCATCTCAATTAACAAGATGGAACAATATAATCGCTTGCTGTCGCCCCTGGAATCGCGCCGCAATGCGGTGTTGCGGGAGATTGAACACCGGCGCGCTGTTCTCGCCCAGAGGCTGCGGCGTGTAATGCGGAATGCCGAGGATGCCGAATTCGAGGAGGTCAATTCCAAGGCTATCACGTTGCAGAACGGCTAAGCATGACCAGCGAACGCAAGATTGCGGCCAATCGCGCCAACGGTCGGGCGAGTAGGGGCCCCAAAACAGCACAAGGCAAAGCGAAGGCATCCCAAAATGCACGGCGTCACGGTCTGACGCTGCCGGTGGTGGCCGATCCTGCTCTGTCAAAAGACGCCGAAGAGTTGGCGCGGGAAATTGCCGGGGGCGCCGCCAGCCCGGAGGTCCTGCAACAGGCACGTATCGTTGCTGAGGCACAGATTGACTTGGTCCGCATCCGCCGCGTGAAGCTTGATGTGTTGGCGCGCAGCACAAATTCGGCCAAAGCCGCACAAGACGAAGCGCAAGACGTAGTGCGCATGCAGACCGAGATCAGGTCGGAAAGTCTGGGAAAAGAATGCGCCTCGGCCGAGCTGATTTCGCCTGAGGTCTTCGACCAACTCCTCAAAATCGACCGTTACGAGCGGCGGGCCATGTCCAAACGCAAATTCGCCATCCGTGGCCTTGATCGCGCGCGCAAAAGGATCGGGGCACCGGAGTAACCAGATCGAACAAACGCCAGCAGAACAAAATAGGAAAAAAATCAGCAGGCGACTTAATTTTGGCAAAACGAACCCACGCGTATAAGCCCCGACTACCGCGACATCACAGGGCGGTGGCCAGTTGAGGGGCAACGTTGCGGCGAGCATCCGGTGCCGGGTAAGAGATACCGGTGACGCGTGGAGGCGGGGCAGTCGAATTTCAATGCAAGACATTTCATCACGAAAACGCGCCATTCTGGCTCATTCCGAGCGCATCGCGCCACAGCGCCAGGCCTTTCAGGCAGCGGGCGGCGTTCTTCCACGCTGAAGACCTTCGCTATCTCAAATTCCTGATTCCTGAAGGCCTGCGGGTGCTCGAAATCGGCTGCGGCACCGGCGACGTATTGGCGGCGCTCAAGCCCAGCTATGGCGTCGGGCTCGACTTCAGCCCCGCCATGATCGCGCAGGCGAAAGCGTTGCACCCGGACCTGGAGTTCAGGGTCGGAGATGTTGAGGACCCGGAAGTGGTGGCCTCGCTGCCAGGCCCGTTCGACGTCATCCTGATCGCCGACACCATCGGCTCGCTCGATGACTGCCAGGCGACGCTGGAACTGCTGCATCAGCATTGCACGCGCTCGACGCGGCTGGTCATCGCCTATTATTCGCATCTATGGGAGCCGTTTTTGAAGGTCGCGGCGTGGATCGGCTGGCGCGCGCGGCAGCCGCGCCAGAACGTCATGTCGCCCGCCGATATCCATGCGCTGACCGATCTTGCCGACTTCGATCTGGTCAAGGCGGAGCGGCGGCTGTTGTCGCCGATGCGGCTGTTGGGGGTGGGGCGCTTTCTCAATCGCTTTGTCTCGATGCTGCCGGTCATTCGCCATCTCAGCCTGCGGCAATATTCCGTGTGCCGCTCCTGGCGGCACTGCCGGGATGAGACACCGAAGTCGGTGACCGTGCTGGTTCCCGTGCGCAACGAGCGCGGCAATGTCGAGCGGGCCGTCAAGGATCTGCCGCGCTTTTGCGACGACATGGAAATCCTTTTTGCCGAAGGTAACAGCAACGATGGCACCTACGAAGAGGTCGAGCGGGTCATTGCGGCGTATCCCGACCGCGACATCAAGCTGATCAAGCAGCCGGGCAAGGGCAAGGGCGACGCGGTGTTCACTGGCTTCGACGAGGCGCGCGGCGACGTCCTGATGATCCTCGATGGCGATCTGACCGTGCCGCCCGATCAACTGCCGAAATTTTGGCAGGCGCTCGCCAGCGGCAAAGGCGAGTTCATCAACGGCTCGCGTCTGGTCTATCCGATGGAAGCCGAGGCCATGCGCTTCCTCAATCTGGTCGCCAACAGGCTGTTTTCGATCGCTTTCACGTGGCTGCTCAGCCAGCGCTTCACCGACACCTTGTGTGGCACCAAGGTGTTGCGCCGCGCCGACTACGAGCGGCTGAAAGCTGGCCGCGCCTATTTCGGCGATTTCGATCCGTTCGGCGACTTCGACCTCATTTTCGGCGCGGCGAAGCTGAACCTGCGCTGCATCGAGGTGCCGATCCGCTATGCGGCGCGCACTTATGGCGAGACACAAATCTCACGTTTTCGACACGGTGTGCTATTGCTGAAGATGGTAGCGTTCGCCTTCTTCCGCATCAAAGCCCTCTGAGGTCATCAGTCATTCGCGCTGTCAGCCGTTCTTTCGGTAGATCGTGATCTGCGGATTAATGTGTCCCCACACGAGCGGAAATCGTTGTGGAGAAAGCCGTGGGGCAAAGCGCTTGGCGACTGCCAAGCCCGGCTCCGTTCTGACGGATGCGGGATAGCGCTCGACCCGGATCAGCCAGCGGCAGTCGGGTGAATTGATTCGATGCTGATCAAAACGGAAGGGCGGTACCTCGAACGGCGCCAGTTCTTTCGTCGTCAGGCAGATGGCTTCGCTTTTCGGAATATGGGCGTCGACCCACGCGGCAGCTGCGAACCTTGTCGAGTGCGTCGGGCTGTTTTCGTCGAAATAGGCGAGCTTTAACGGCACTGCTTGGACGGCAGTTGCGATAGCGCAAAGGACCAGAACGGGCGTGCGGAACCGCCATGACCAAGCGGCTAGGAAGATGAGCGCGACCGGAATTTCGTAGGACACGTAGCGGAAGTTGACGGTCCAGGTGTCGAGATTGGCGGTGAGACCAGCGATAATGCAGACCGATGCGAACATCGCGATTGCAAATAGCCGTGCGGGGAGGGGGCCGACAATGAGGCGCCAGAAGGCAATTGCGCCGGCCACGATCGTGAAAACAATGCCGAAACCGGCGAACAAGGAGGTGTAGGTGAACGTCGTCAATACGTTCAGATTGAAAGCAGGGTGAAACCAATCCGCTGCCATCGCGCGTTCGGTCTGTGCCGCGTGCCAGTCAAGAATGTAGTAAGGATTGAGCGCAACGAAGATCAGGATTGCAAAGATCGGCACCCGCAGGAGAGTCGCTGGGGCAATCGTCTTCTGCGCGACCAGCCACGCCAGCACGCCCCATACAAGTGCCGCGAATACTGCAAAGGTCATGGCGGAACCGACCGCAAGCCCCAAGAACGCGGCTAGCAGCAGTTCCGCGCAAAGGCTCAGACGATGGCGGACGACCGCGCGTGTGAGAACGAGCACGGCGGCATTAACCCATAGCAAAGCATACCAGTGCGGCTTTATCGTCTGAGAAAACATGATGGTCGCCGGGCAAAATAAGTAGATGGCGAGCGCAGCTAGTGCCGCGGCTCTAGGAGCGATGTCGCAAAGGGCGAGAAACAGCAATAGTGCGGAAACGGCAAATGCAGTCAGGATGAATGCTCTGCCAGCGATCCACGCGCGATCCATCCGCTGTGGATATTTGAGCATTTGCTGAAATGGTCCGACGTGGATGATGTTCAGCTTCGATAAAGCGAAATACCAAGCGCCGAGTGGGTAGAGGTAGGCGCCGCCATACTGATAAAGGCCGGGATCGAATTGCAGTTGGCTTGGTTTGATGCGCGCGAGCGCTATGATGTTGAGAACTTCATCAGCGTTGATCGAATACAATTTGAACCGGACCATCCACAAATCGAGCGATTCGCGATTTGTGGTCTTGGCGCCGACCAACTGGTTGCGCGTGAGTCCGGAGTGTTCGACGACGTTGCTGGTGACGCGATGGTCGCGAATAAATGCCAAATCGTTGATGCGCGTTCCGTAGTCGAGCGTGAAGACTTGCAAGATGAGGAATGCGCCGATCAGCGCAACAGCAGGCCATATCTGACGAAAAATGGTGCGCGCCCGCGACATTCAGGCGGCAGAAATGGCGATGGCATTGATGCTGCCGCCGTCTGTGATCGATTGCGCCAGTTGCCGGGGATCCGAAGGCAATAAGCAGCGCAAGGAGAGATCGTACGGCCGGTAGCCAAGCTCGCGGAGAAGGGTAAGTAGGTTTTCGGCGCTGTCGCCAGCTTCCGCCAATATATAGGGCGACAACTCGAAAATGATCGCCGGATGATCGCGTCGTAGGACGTTCAGGCCCCCGCGGAGAACTGCCCCCTCGTGGCCGTCAACATCTAGCTTGATGAAGTTGATGCATTCAATGCCCTCGCGTTGTGCCAGTTGATCCAGTGTGATGGCCTCGGCTCCGGATGTTGACTTCGACTGTGCGCGCAATTTCGGATGCACTGAGCGGCCGTGCAGCGGCCAGCTTGCGTAGATCTCCGCCGGCAGTACCTCAGCGGTCGAGGCAACCAGCATGGCCTGGCGTACGTCGACGACGGCGGCCAATTCTGGGTTGAGTTCTAGGTTGGTTCGAAGCCGTTTCACCGCCCAGGCGGTCGGCTCGACCGCGATGACGCGGCCCTGCCGGCCAACCAGGCGCGCTAGAAATAGAGTATGGGCACCGACGTTGGCGCCGATATCAACGACGGTCATGCCCGGTCGGACGATCTGGGAATAAGCGTTGATCGTCCGCCTTTCGAAGGCACCCAACAACCAGATGGCGAAGTCAATCCCCTCGCTCAGATCGAGTGCCCAACGAATGCCCGACCGGTTCGCTATCGTTTGTGTGCCGCGTCCGGCAAGTCGCGGCAATGCGGTTATCGCCTGCTGAAGGGCTGCTGCGAGCGCGATCTTGGTTCGTGTGGAGAGCATGGGGCCGGGTGGTGGCGCGGTGACAGGGGCGAGGCTTTGAAATACTATAGAATTAATCTTGAAGTGCAATTCAACCCATTTTAATTGCCGAGTGGCTGGCGCATCGGCTAGACGGTGGCAGCAGCCAAGAGTGTCGTGGAGCGCACGTGCCTCATACCCGAAAAATCGCGGTGATCGGTCTCGGCTATGTCGGCCTGCCGGTGGCCGTCGCTTTCGCCCGCTCAGGCGCGCCTGTGATCGGTTTCGACATCGACGCCAAGCGGATCGCAGAATTGCGCGCCGGCCACGACCGGACCCGCGAGGTGGAGCCTGGCGATCTCGCGCAGCCGACGCTTGTCTACGAGAACGATCCGGCCCGTCTGGCCGGCGCCGATTTCTACATCGTCACGGTGCCGACGCCGATCGACGGCGCGCGCCGGCCCGACCTTGGCGCTCTGCTCGCCGCTTCAGCGACGGTTGGCGGCGTGCTCAAGAAAGGCGACATCGTCGTCTACGAATCGACCGTCTATCCCGGCGCGGTCGAGGAGGATTGCCTGCCGGTGCTGGAAAAGGCTTCGAGCCTCGCCGGCGGCCGCGATTTCCATGTCGGCTATTCGCCCGAGCGCATCAACCCGGGCGACAAGAAGCACCGCTTCGAGACCATCAAGAAAGTCGTATCGGCGCAGGACAAGGCGACGCTCGACATCGTTGCCGATGTCTACGGTTCGGTGGTCGAAGCCGGCATCCATCGCGCGCCCTCGATCAAGGTGGCCGAAGCCGCCAAGGTGATCGAGAACACCCAGCGCGATCTCAACATCGCCTTCATGAACGAGTTGTCGGCGATCTTCCATCAGCTCGGCATCGACACCGGTGATGTGCTGGCGGCGGCTTCGACCAAGTGGAATTTCCTGAATTTCCATCCCGGCCTGGTCGGCGGGCACTGTATCGGCGTCGATCCCTATTACCTGACCTATCGCGCGGAGAAGGCCGGGTATCATCCGGAGATCGTGCTGGCCGGCCGCCGCATCAACGATGACATGGGCCAATGGATCGCGCGCGAATGCGTGCGCAGCCTCACGCAGCGCAACTGCACCAATTGCCAGGTGACGGTGCTTGGCGTCACCTTCAAGGAAGACGTGCCCGATACGCGTAATTCCAAGGTTATTGACATCGTGCAGGAGCTCCAGCGTTTCGGCATGCGCGTTCAGGTCCACGATCCGCTGGCGGCTCCCGACGACGTGATGCACGAATACGGCATCGCGCTTAACGCACGCGACGCGCTTGCGCCCGCCGACGCCGTTATTCTGGCGGTCGCGCATCGGGACTATCTGGACGAGGGCTGGTCGCTCATGCAAAGCCTGCTGCGCGATGGCAAGGGCACCGTTCTCGACGTGAAATCGAAGCTCGATCGCGGACAAAAACCGGAAGGCATCGATCTATGGCGGCTGTGAATCCTATCCTGGTCACCGGGGCCGCCGGGTTCATCGGTTTTCATGTCGCGCGGCGGCTGCTGCGCGATGGCCAGAGCGTCGTCGGCCTCGACAATGTGAACGACTATTACGATCCGAAGCTGAAGGAGGCGCGGCTCGCCGAGCTTGCAAAATTCGACCGTTTCCAATTCGCCAGGCTCGATCTCGCCGACCGCGAGGGCATGGCCGGGCTGTTCGCGCAGCACCGCTTTCCCCATGTCGTCCATCTCGCCGCGCAAGCCGGCGTGCGCCATTCGCTGGTCGATCCGCACGCCTACGTGAATGCCAATCTGGTCGGCTTCACCAATATCCTCGAAGGCTGCCGGCACAACGGCTGCGGGCACTTGCTTTATGCGTCCTCGTCCTCGGTCTACGGCGCCAATACCCATATGCCGTTTTCCGTGCACGAAAATGTGGACCATCCGCTCAGTCTTTATGGCGCTTCGAAGAAGGCCAACGAGCTGATGGCGCACGCCTACGCGCACCTGTTCCGGCTGCCGGCGACGGGCTTGCGGTTTTTCACGGTCTACGGCCCCTGGGGGCGCCCGGACATGGCGATGTGGCTTTTTGCCAAGGCCATTCTCGCCGGTGAACCCATCAAGCTTTTCAACAATGGTGATATGCGGCGCGACTTCACCTATATCGACGACATCGTCGAGGCGATTGTTCGTCTGGTGGACCACGTACCGGCCCCGAATCCCGCCTGGTCAGGCGAGCATCCCGATCCAGGCTCGAGCAACGCGCCCTGGCGGGTCTACAACATCGGCAACAACAATCCGGTCGAGCTGCTCGAAGTCGTGCGCCTGATCGAGGAGGCGATTGGCAAGAAGGCCAAGCGCGAGCTATTGCCGATGCAGCCCGGCGACGTGCCGGCGACCTATGCGGACGTCGACGATCTCATGCGCGAGGTCGACTTCAAGCCGGCGACGCCGATCGGCGAGGGCATCGCGCGTTTTATCGACTGGTATCGTGCCTATCACGGCAACGCGCTGGGGAGCGCTTGAGGCGGCTTCCGCGTCTTCAGGGCTGATTGACGCTGCCGGCGACCGCGTCGCGGTCGCCCCGTTGCGTGTTCAGGACCCAGACGCCGCCGCCGAGCACGCCCAATAGCAAATAGCTAATCCCGAACAGGAGGGAGACCATCAGGCCGTCGCTCTGCGGCAGGCCCGCATAGGCGAAGGCCGCGACCATGGCGCCCTCGCGCACGCCCCAGCCGGCGATCGAGATCGGCACGACCGATATCAGGGCGACCGGGAGCACGAGAAACACGGCAGTTGATCAGCGACAGGTCGGCGCCCACGGAGCGCGCGGCGCACCAGGCGGACAGCGCGGTCAGCAGGTGGATCGAGCATCGACAGCAGGAAGATCGGCGACCAAGCGCGCGCGGCGATGCGCAGAATGCCGGTCGGCGACCGCGGCGGTGGCGGCGAGATGACGCGTCAGCGTCCAGCGCTGCAAGGATGTGCAGCCGCTGCCAGCCCAGGGTCGAGGAAGACAACCCCGCCGCCGATGCTGCCGAGCCCGATCGACCAGCAGGGCCATGCGTCCGACCGGATCCTGCACCAGTGCGAAGTGTCCACGGCAGGCAGACGACCACCGACGCTGGCCAGAGCGACGAGCCCGATCACCCGGTCGAGCAGCACCGAATAGCTGGCGACGCGCCAGTTCGCCTGCTTGCCGACCAGCCAGATGCGCATGGCGTCGCCGCCGACGCTGGACGGGCAGAGTCTGGTTGAAGAAGGCGCCGATCATGCCGAAGCGGAACAGCCGCACGAAAGGGAGCTCGGCGCCGCAGCGGTCGCACGATCTGCTGCCAGCGCAACGTCAGCAGGACCATCTGCGCCAACAGGATCAACACGCGCCAGCGACCAGCCAGGCGCAGATTGATCTGGCGAAGACGGTCGGCGACCGTGCTCGATATTGACCAGATTCAGCGCAAAATAAAGCAGCAGGCCGGATACGGCGGCCTTGACGAGCAGGGAAATCAGCCTTCCGCATCGCATGGTCCTGGGCGTGCGCCGCGGCTCTTCGCCGGAGGCCAACCGGTTGCCGGTTCGCCGGCGGGAAGTCAAGCGGCGCGGGCCTGGGTCAGCGATAGCATCGCAAGCGGCTTGAATTTCGGCCGTCGCCGGTTGCAATGGACTAGCCACGAACCGCCGAGAGCGTAACGATAGGGAAGTTCCGCCGATGACCACCCCGACGCTGGCAAATCTGAAGGTCAAGCTGTTCACCGACGGCGCCGACAAGGCGCAGATCGTGGAGATGGCCAAGCAACCCTGGATCGCCGGATTCACCACCAATCCGTCGCTGCTCAAGAAGGCCGGCGTCAGCGATTACGCGGCCTATGCCCGCGATCTGGTCGCCGCCGTCCCCGACCGCCACATCTCGTTCGAGGTCATTTCCGACGATATTCCGGAAATGGTGGCGCAGGCGCGCCTCATCACCACCTGGGGCGAGAACGTCTACGTCAAGCTGCCGGTGACCACGACGCGCGGCGAGCCGCTGTTCGACGCGGTGAAGACGCTTTCGCACGAGGGCGTCAAGATCAACATGACCGCCATCTTCACCGATGAGCAGGTGGAGAAAGCCGTCGCCGCCCTCGACGGCGGCGCGCCGGCTTGCGTATCGGTGTTTGCCGGGCGCCTTGCCGATTTCGGTCATCGATTACCGGCCGACCATGCAGGCGGCCGTGGCGCGGGCGCGCAAGACTCGCAACGTCGAGATCATCTGGGCCTCCACCCGCGAGGCCTTCAACGTGGTGGAGGCGGACGACATGGGCTGCCACATCATCACCGCGCCCGCCGATGTGCTGAAGAAGCTGCCGTCGATCGGCAGCAAGACGCCGCCGAACTGTCGCTGGCGGCGGTGCAGGCCTTCCGGGAGGACGCCGTGGCGGCGGGTCTGCGACTCGACGCGGCCGCATCGCGGGCGGCCGAGTGACCGGCCGCGAGCCGCGATTTCACCATGTAACGCTTTGAATCAAAACGTGTTCACCCCATTTCCGGGGAAATGTCGCCAGCCGCAGCGCAGCATGCTATGGGACGGCGAGGGGCCACTTCCGCGGCCAGGGGACGCTTTTAGACCATGACGCAGACCAGAAAACCGGACGCCGAGCATCCATTGCGGATCGGCGTTGTGGGCGTCGGCGTCATGGGCAGCAACCACGCCCGGGTCTTTGCCGGTCTTCCCGGGGTGGTGCTTGTCGGCATCGCCGACCCCGACAGCAAACAGGCCGAATTCGTCGCCCATACGCTCGGCTGCGCGGCCGTCGCCGACGTCGAGGAACTGCTCGATCTCGGCATCGATGCCGTCACCATCGCCGCGCCCACCCACCTGCACCACCCGATCGCACTCACCTGCATTGCCCGCGGCGTTCACGTCCTGGTGGAAAAGCCGATCGCTTCCACAGTCGAGCAGGGGCAGGAGATCATCGACGCCGCGCGCGCGGCCGGCGTCACCCTGATGGTCGGCCATGTCGAACGCTTCAATCCGGCGGTGGAGGCGGTCAAGGACGCCATCCGCAACGAGGACATTCTGTCGATCGCTATCACCCGCGTCGGTCCGTTTCCACCGCGCATGTCGAATGTCGGCGTAGTGATCGACCTTGCGGTGCACGATATCGATCTGATCCGCTGGTTCACCGATTCCGACATCGTCGAGGTGCAGCCGCAGCTTTCGAACGCGGTGGCCGAGCGCGAGGACATTGCGCTGTTGCAGTTCCGCACCGCTTCCGGCGTGCTCGCGCATATCAACACCAACTGGCTGACGCCGTTCAAGGCGCGCAGCGTGACCGTCGCGACCCGCGGCAAATACGTCATGGCCGACCTGCTTACCCGGCAGGTGACCGAATGCTTTGGCTTCCAGCCCGACGGCAGCTATTCCATGCGCCACCTTTCGGTCGGTCACGCCGAGCCGTTGCGTTCGGAACTGCTTGCCTTCTTACAGGCGGTGCGCTCCGGCGGCCGGGCGGCCGTCACCGGTGAAGAGGGCGTCGCCAGCCTTGAGATCGCGACCCGCTGCCTGGACGCGCGCGCCACCCACCTCGATGCCGCGCCGCGCCACGCGCCGCGCGTGGTGGCCGGTTGAACGGCGGCGGCAGGAAACAGGAAGTCATGAACAAGCGTATCGAACCGCCTCCGATTCCATTCATCGACGTTGCGGCCCAGCGCCGCCGTCTCGGCGCCGCCGTCGACACCGCGGTCGCGCGCGTGCTCGATCATTGCCAGTTCATGCTCGGTCCGGAGGTGCGCGCCTTCGAGAGCGAGCTCGCCGCATTCGGCGGCGCCAAGCATGCCGTCACCTGCGCCAGCGGCACCGACGCACTGACGCTGGCGCTGCGCGCCAAGGGCGTTGGTCCCGGCGACGCCGTCATCTGCCCGTCGTTCACCTTCTGCGCCACGGCCGAAGTGGTGGCCCTGGCCGGCGCCACGCCGGTCTTCGTGGATGTCGAGGCTGACACCTTCAACATCGATCCAAAGAGGTTGGCCGCGGCCGTCGCGACCGCGCGCCAGCATCGGCCTGATGCCGAAAGCGGTCATCCCGGTCGACCTGTTCGGCCTGCCCGCCGACCATCATGCGGTCGCAGCCGTCGCCGAGGCCGAGAACCTGTTCGTGCTCGACGACGCCGCGCAGGGTTTCGGCGCCAATATCGGTGGCCGCAAGCTCGGCACCTTCGGCACCATGACCGCCACCAGTTTCTTTCCGGCCAAGCCGCTCGGCTGCTACGGCGACGGCGGCGCGGTGCTCACCGACGACGACGAACTCGATGCCTTGCTGCGCAGCCTGCGCATGCACGGGCAGGGCAGCGACCGTTACGACAACGTCCGCATCGGCCTGGCCTCGCGGCTCGACACCATCCAGGCGGCGGTCCTGCTCGAAAAACTGAAGATCTTCCCGGATGAGATCGCGGCGCGCAACGCGGTCGCCCGCCGCTATTCGGAAGCCTTGAGCGACGTGGTGACGGTGCCGACGGTGCCGGACGGCTTCGTGTCCGTCTGGGCGCAATACACCGTTCGTCTCGCCCCCGGGCGCCGCGACGCCTTTGCCGCCGGCCTCAAGGCCGAGGGCATTCCGACCGCCATCTATTATCCGATCCCGCTTCACCGCCAGCAGGCCTACAAGCATTATCCCGTGGGCGAGGGCGGTCTCGCCGTCAGCGAGCGGCTGGCGGACGAGGTGATCAGCCTGCCGATGCACGCCTATCTCGATGCGGCGACACAGGACCGCATTATCGACGCCGTGCGCCGCGTTCTGAAGCGGTAGGCGATCGGAGACGGATTTTTCGGTCGGCCGGGCAAATTTGAAATGTCCGCGGTTCCTCCCGATGATGGAAAAGCGGTAGAATTCACCGAGTCTCGGGACCGCCGGCCTGATAACTCGGCGATGTCACCCTATTCGTGTGCACTGGTACGCCCGATGCGATGATCGCGGACATGCGCGGCGGCAGCCTGTCGGAGCGGCAGGCCCGCATGATTGACGACGACGAAGCCCGGTCGATGGGGAACAAGCGCGAGGGTAAGTTTTGATGGACGACCGCGCCCGTACCGGCAACGAAGGGAGCGCGCCGCTCGCGACCGGCATCCGCGCTACGTTGCGCTTCCTGACCGGCGGCTCGGCCGGGGGTGGCAAGTCGACCCTGCTCGAATATCTGAAGGCGGTTGACGCCGACGATGATCGCGCCGGCAAGCCCTTCCGCCTGCCGGTACGAGAGGTCGGTTCGCCGAAGTCCGGCTTGCGCGGCATTGCCGGCACTATTGCCGGCGGCAGCCTGAGGCTTGGCGATATGGTTGCCGTGCTGCCGTCCGGGCGGACCAGCGCCATTGCGATGATCAGCAAGGGCGGCAACGAAACCAATGCCGCCGGTGCGGGCGATGCCGTCACCGTGACGCTTGCCGACGAATTCGACATTGCCGGCGGCGACATGCTGGCCGCGGCGCGCGCTCGGCCGCAGGTCGCCGATCAGTTCGCCGCGCATCTCATCTGGACGGCGAACGATCCGCTGCAGCCCGGTCGCTCCTACCTGATCAAGATCAACAACAACACCCTTCCCGCCACCGTCACCGAGCTCAAGCACCGGCTCGACGTCGACACGCTGTCGAAATTGGCCGCGAAGTCCCTGGCGCGCAACGAAGTGGGTGTCTGCAATCTGTCGGTCTCGCGGCCGATCGCTTTCGATCCTTACGCCGACAACCACGATACCGGCGCCTTCATCCTCGTCGACCGCTATTCCAACGAGACGGTGGCGGCCGGGATGATCGATTTCGCGCTGCGGCGCGCCAGCAATATTCACCATCAATTCCTGACCGTGAGCAAGGTCGAGCGCGCCCAGCTCATGAATCACAAGCCGGCGGTGCTGTGGTTCACCGGCCTCTCCGGCGCCGGCAAATCGACCATCGCCAATCTGGTCGAGGCCGGCCTGCACGCGCGCGGGGTGCACACGCTTCTGCTCGATGGCGACAATGTCCGCCACGGGCTCAATAGGGACCTCGGCTTCACCGAGACCGACCGCGTCGAGAACATCCGCCGCATCGGCGAGGTCGCCAAGCTGATGACCGACGCCGGCCTGATCGTGCTGTGTTCGTTCATCTCGCCCTTCAAGGCGGAGCGGCGCATGGTGCGCGAGCTCATGGAAGAGGGCGAGTTCATCGAGGTCTTCGTCGACACGCCGCTTGAGGAATGCATCGCGCGCGATCCCAAAGGGCTCTATCGGCGTGCGCTCGCAGGCGAGATCAAGAACTTCACCGGCGTCGACCAGGCCTATGAGGCGCCCGAGCGGGCCGAGCTGCGGGTGATGGCCGGAAGCGGCGAGCCCGGCACGCTCGCCGAAATCATCATTGCCGACCTGGTGCGGCGGGGAATCGTGTGATGATCCATATCTGTCTTCAGGGTGCGATCGCGCCTTCGCACTCGAATTTACCAATTGGACGTGCGCGCTTTGGCAGGAAGCCGGCGAGGGGGTAAGGTCTCGGCATGGACTTGTCGGAATTCTTCAAGGCTGAACTGGCCGAACACCACGACGTCGCCCGCCGTACCGAAGCGGCGTTGTCCGGCGCCTTTGTCGCCGTGGTCGGGGCTTGTGTGCGGTCGGTGCGCGGCGGCGGTAAGCTTCTGTTCTTCGGCAATGGCGGTAGCGCCGCCGACGCCCAGCATCTCGCGGCGGAACTGACGATCCGCTACAAGAAGTCCCGCGCCCCGATCGCCGCCATATCACTGACCACCGATACGTCGGCTCTGACCGCCGCCGGCAACGATCTCGGCTTCGAGATGATCTTTGCGCGCCAGCTCGAGGCGCTCGGCCGTCCGGGCGACATCGCCATCGCGATCTCGACCTCGGGAAAGAGCGCGAATGTCATCGCTGGCCTGCGGCAGGCAAAGTCCATGGGTCTCGTTACCGTGGCCCTGGGTGGCAAGGATGGCGGCGATATGGCCGGGCTCGCCGACCATCTGCTGGCGGTCCCGTCGCAGACCACCGCGCGCATCCAGGAGATGCACATCGCGCTCGGCCAGATGCTCTGTGGCGCCCTGGAAATCGAACTCGGGCTGGTGCCTGAGGAATAAGGGTGCGGCATCGGCGACCCCGCGGCGAGGTTGCCGCTGAAACCCCACTGGGTGTAAGACAGCGCTGCCCATACGAGATTTCGGATCGCGCTCCCGGGGGCACGGGCGTCCTCAGAAATCGTTCCCATAGGCTGCATCTCCTGGGCCCTTGCGGGTCCAAGTCGGGGCGGGCTATCCCCGGCTGGGGACGCAGCCGGTCGGTCCTAAACGGGCCCGATGTCGCGTACGTGGAATGGAGACGATGGAAAGACAGGAATTCCGGGCCGCCGGTGCGCTCGCGGCGGTCTTCTCGGTCAGGCTGCTCGGCCTGTTCATGATCTATCCGGTGTTTGCGGCCTATGCCCAGGGTCTTGACGGCGCGACGCCTTACCTGATCGGGGAGGCGCTCGGTGTTTACGGCCTGAGCCAAGGGCTGTTGCAGATTCCCTTCGGTCTCCTGTCCGACAAGTTCGGCCGCAAGACCATGATCGTGCTGGGGCTGCTCCTGTTCGCGCTCGGCAGCGCGGTGGCGGCGATGTCCACCTCGATCGGCGGCGTCATCATCGGCCGCGTGCTGCAAGGCGCCGGTGCCGTCGGCTCGGTGATCCTGGCGCTGGTCGCCGACCTCACCAAAGAAGAAAACCGCACCAAGGCGATGGCGATGGTCGGCATCTCCATCGGCTTTTCCTTCATGATCGCGCTTGTCGCCGGCCCGATCGTCGCGCGCTTCATTGCCGTTGACGGCATCTTCTGGCTGATGGTCGGGCTCGCGATGGTCGGCATCGCCATCACCATGTTCGTGGTGCCGACGCCGCCGCGCCTGCGCGTGCATCGTGATGCCGAGGCCGTGCCGGCCCTGATCGGCTCGGTACTGAAGAACAAGGAGCTGCTGCGGCTCGATTTCGGCATCTTTGCGCTGCACGCCATGCTGACCGCCAGCTTCCTGGTGGTGCCCGGCCTGTTGCGCGGCACCCTCGGTGTCACCAGCCACGACCAGTGGATCGTGTATCTGCCGGTGCTGGCGGTGTCGGTCGCCGTCATGGTGCCGGCGATCATCATCGCCGAGAAGCACCGTCGCATGAAGGGCGTGTTCGTCGCCGCCGTGGCCGCGTTGGCGCTCAGTCAGGCGATGCTCTATGCCGATGCTCACAATCTGTATGTCCTGCTCGCAGCGCTCGTCATCTTCTTTTCCGCCTTCAACGTGATGGAAGCGAGCCTGCCGTCGCTGATCACCAAGGCGGCGCCGCCCGACGCCAAGGGCACCGCCACCGGCATCTATTCGAGCTCGCAGTTTCTCGGCATCTTCATCGGCGGCATCGTCGGCGGCTGGGCGAACCAGACCGGCGGCAGCGCTGGTCTCTTTGCTCTGACCGCTGTGATTGCGCTCATCTGGCTCCTCGCTGCCGCCACCATGGCGCAACCGAGCTATTTGACCACCCGGCTGGTGCGCATCGGTGACGGCGCGGACGCTCAGACGCTCGCTGCGCGCTTGCGCCAGGTGCCGGGCGTTGCCGACGCCGTGGTGATCGCGGAGGAAAAGCTCGCCTATCTCAAGGTCGACTCCAAGGCCTTCGACGCGGCGATGGCGGAGTCACTGGCCGGCGCCTAGTCCGTCCCTGGGGCATGGCTCGCTAGCGCAACGCCGCGATGATGATCAGCCCGGCGACGATCACGCCGCCGGCGGTGAGCTTCTGCCAGGACCGGCTCTCGCGATAGAGAACCAAGCCGATCAACGTCGCGAACAGAACGCTGCTCTCGCGCAGCGCGGAGACGGGGCCGACCTGGCTGCGGCTCAACGCCCAAAGGAACACCGAGAAGGATGTGATGCCGAGGATGCCGGAGGCGAGCATCCGCCCGCGCTGCTGCCACAACTCGCGCCACAACGGTTGGCCTTTCATCCCGTAAATCAACAGGGCGAACGTCGTGCTGTCGGCAACGACCAGCCACGCCGTGAACGAGGCCCAGTTGCCGCTCAGGCGCGTACCGTAGGCGTCCACCACGGAATATCCGGCAACGGTCAATCCTGCCGCCATTGCGGCCAGCAGCAGCCGCCGGTCGACGCCGCGCCGTATCGAATGCGTCGAGAGCCATATCAATCCCGCCGAAACCAGGACGATGCCGAGCATCCGGCCGGCCGGTGGCGCCTGGGCAAGGAAAACGAAGGCGATGGCGCTGGCGAACAGCGGCACGAAGCCGCGCGCCAGCGGGTAGGCCTGCCCGAGCTCGCCGAAGCTATAGGAGCGGGCGAGGGCAAGCTTGTATCCGACGTGGAGCGTCACCGATCCCGCGATGACCAGCCAAGCGGCGAGCGGCGGGAAGGGGAGAAACGGCAGTGCGCATGCGGCAACGGCGGCAGCGACCAGCCCCATGCCAGCAAGAACGAGTATCTGATCGCCGCCGTATTTGACCAACGAATGCCAGGTCGCATGCAGCAGGCTCGCCAGCAACATCAGCGTGATGGTCAGGTTGTCGAGCATTGTTCCGCGGGAGTGTTTTTAGTAGAAGCGACCAATGGCACGAAATTTTTTTGTCCGATATGAGCGGGCCGCGCCAAGGCGCGCCGCTATGGGCCAGCCGGAAAACATCTCATGAAACGCTCCGCGAGTCCTCCCGAACCGCTCCATTTCGTCGCTGCGGCGCAGCTCGATCAACTCGCGCAACAAGCCGCCGGCGCACCGCGCAAGCGCTCGCATCTGTTATTGCATAATGGGCCGGACGATCAGGTGCAACGGCTGCTCATCGCCGCGCGGCCGGGCACTTATGTCCGGCCGCATCAGCATTCCCGCCAATGGGAAATGCTCGTGCTGCTGCGCGGCCGTCTCGATCTCCTGACGTTCGACGAAGGTGGCGAAGTCCTGACCCGCAAATCGCTGGAGCCGGCGGCGCCGGTTGTGCAGATTGCTGTGGCGGAATGGCATGCCGTTGTCGTGCGCGCGCCCGATACTGTGGTCCTGGAGGTCAAGCCGGGCCCTTACCGCGCCAACGAATTCGCAGACTGGGCGCCTGAGGAAGGCCACGCGCAGGCGGGGAAGCTCGTGCACTGGATGGAAGGTGCCCAGCCGGGGCAGAAATGGCCGCCGGCGGATCGCTGAAGACTTATTTGCGTTCATAGATGTCGTTGAGGCGCACGATGTCGTCCTCGCCGAGATAGCTGCCGGTCTGCACCTCGATCAGTTCAAGCGGGATCTTGCCCTGGTTGGCGAGGCGATGAACGGTGCCGATCGGAATGAAGATCAACTCGTTCTCGTGCACGGCCTTGGTTTCCTCGCCGATCGTAACCTCGGCGGTGCCGCGCACCACCACCCAGTGCTCGGCGCGGTGGCGGTGCTTCTGCAACGACAGCATGCCGCCGGGATTGACCACGATGCGCTTGACCTGGAAGCGCTCGCCGAGATCGATCGACTCGTAATAGCCCCAGGGCCGGTGGCCGCGCTTGTGCTGGGTCGCTTCCGCGCGCTTCTCCGCCTTCAGCCGGGCGACGAGTTCGCGCACCTGCTGGCTGCGCGCGCGCGGCACC
This sequence comes from uncultured Pseudomonadota bacterium, assembly GCA_963829785.1. Lineage (GTDB taxonomy): Bacteria > Pseudomonadota > Alphaproteobacteria > Rhizobiales > Xanthobacteraceae > Pseudolabrys. Next base: position 20,600 of record CAWHJZ010000003.1, read on the forward strand.
ACCATCACCGCATCGGCCGTGCTCACCACCACCAGATCCTTGACGCCGACCACCGCCGTCAGCCGCCCGTCGGAGTGGATGACGCAGTCCTGCGTGTCCTCGGTGACCACGGGCCCGTGCGTGACGTTGCCGTTGTCATCGCGCGGCGTGATGTCGAACAGCGCGTCCCAGCTGCCGATGTCCGACCAGCGGAAGTCGCCGGCCACCACCGCGGCGCGGTCGGTCTTCTCCATCACCGCATAGTCGATCGACTTCTGCGGCGCGCGCGCGAAAGCCTCGGTGCCGAGCCGCAGGAAGCCGAGATCGGTCGACGCCTCGGCAACCGCCGCCTCGACGGCTGCCGCCATCTCCGGCTCCAGTCGCGCCACTTCGTCGAGCAGCACGTCGGCGCGGAACAGGAAGTTGCCCGAATTCCACAAATAGCCTTCGCGCACGTAACGGGCGGCGACGGCTGCGTCGGGCTTCTCGACAAAGCGAGCGACCGCGTGCACGCCCTCCGTGCCGAGCGCTTCGCCGGGCAGCACATAGCCGTAGCTGGTCTTCGGCTCGCTCGGCTTGATCCCGAAGGTGACGATGTGGCCGGCTTCGGCGGCCGCGCGGCCCGCAAGGCAAGTGGCGCGGAATTCAGGCACGTCGAGGATGATATGGTCGGCGGCGAGCGCGAGGACGACCGCTTCCGGATCGCGCTGCCGGGCAACGGCGGCGGCCGCGGCGATGGCCGGCCCGGAGTCGCGGCGCAGCGGCTCGATCACCACGGTGGCCTCGACCCCAATCGCCTCCGCCTGGCGGCGGGCGAAGAAATGGAAGTCCGGCCCGGTGATGACGATCGGCTGCGCGAACATCGGGTCCTGCACCCGCAGCAGCGTCTCCTGATAGCTGGAGCGCTCGCCGACCAGGGGCAGAAACTGCTTGGGCAAGGCATCGCGCGACACCGGCCACAGCCGGGTCCCGGCGCCGCCGGCCAGCAGGATGGGAACGATCGGCGAGGGCATGGGCGGATAAGTTTATCCCGTCAATTTAAGCAGGTATTATCGGGCTCAACTCAGCGTGGCAACCCCGTTGCCCATCAGGCGCGTAGCGGGCAAAACGGATGAATAAGGAAGAATCAATTGCGCGCATCAAGAGCACTAATCGCGGCGGTCGGACTATTGGTGGGCGGCTGCTCCGCAAGCTCCGTTTATGTTCCCGCGCCGCCACCGTCCAATTACCCCCGGCTTGTCGCCGATGGCGCGCTCGCGAGAACGCTTCGTGCCAAGCCGGAATTCGGGCCGCTTGAAATTTCGGGATTGAAGAAGACCGCGCTCGGCGAACCGGGAGACTGGAGGGCCTGCATAAGAACGACGAAATCCGGCCGGCCGGTGCACTATGCAGTCTTCTTCGTGGCCAATACCATTGAAAGCGCGCGGCAAAGCGTGGCGATCGATCGTTGCGAGCAGGAACCGCAGTTCGTGGCGCTTCCGCCACCGACGCCAGCGCCAAAACCAAAACTAAATCCACGTTCAGCTTAGCGAACACGCTGCCGGGCCGTTTGAACAACTTCAAGATCCAGTCCAATAATGATTGACCATCTCATTTCCTTTGTCGTGACGCCGATCGTCGACTTGATTTCGGCCGCCGGTTACGCGGGCATCGTCGTTTTGATGGCCATCGAGTCGGCATGCATCCCGCTTCCCTCCGAGATCATCATGCCGTTCGCCGGCTATCTCGTGTCCGTCGGCCAAATGAGCCTGATCGGTGCCGCGACCGCGGGCGCGATCGGGTGCAATGTCGGATCGACCATCGCCTATGTCGTCGCCGCCAAAGGAGGGCGGGCGGCGTTTGAACGTTGGGGCTCCTACGTTCTCATCAGTCCGGCCGACATGGACCGCGCCGAACGTTTTTTCCAACGCTATGGCGCGATCACGGTCTTTGTCGGACGTCTGCTTCCGGTGGTGCGGACCTTCATCGCGTTTCCGGCCGGCCTTGGGCGGATGCCGATGCTGAAATTCCAGGTCTATACGTTTCTCGGCTCTTGGCCGTGGTGCTTCGCGCTGGCCTATGTCGGGTATATGTCTTAGGCGACCGCTGGCACAGCGATACGGCCTTGCGCAACTTCTTCCATCGCTTCGACGCTGCCATTGCGGTCGTTATCGTGGCGGGCGCCGCATGGTTCGTCTGGTCCCGGTGGCGCAAGAAGAAGCGCCGCGTGTCGTAAGCGTCACACCCCTGGAAGAGTGCAATCGGTTTTCGGCGCGGCGCGCGCGGTTCATTTTCCGGCAATGCTATGCCCCGGGATGCCGAAACCATTATAATGAGCAGGTCAATGGGGCGGTCGATTCTGCGCCCGCCTAACCACCGACCGACGCCAAGCGCGGCAGGATTGATCGATGATTAAGCGCATCCTCACGGTCGGCGGCTTCACGCTGCTGTCGCGAATCACCGGCTTCGTCCGCGACATCATCCTGGCGGCGATCCTGGGCGCGGGGCCGGTGGCCGACGCCTTTTTCGTGGCCTTGCGCCTGCCCAACCATTTCCGCGCCATTTTCGCCGAGGGCGCCTTCAACGCCGCCTTCGTGCCGGCCTATGCCCGCATCCGCGAGCAGGGCGGACCGGCGCGGGCAGGGCTGTTCGCCGACCGCATCTTCACCCTGCTGCTGGCGACCCAGCTCGTGCTGCTGGCGGTGGCGCTCATTTTCACGCCCGCGGTCATCGACGTGCTGGCGCCCGGCTTCGCGAACGATCCCGAGCGCTACGCGCTGGCGGTCGACCTCACCCGCATCACCTTTCCCTATCTGCTGCTGATCACACTGGTCACGCTCTATGCCGGCATCCTCAACGCCATGCAGCGTTTCGCGACCGCCGCCGCCGCGCCCATCCTGCTCAATCTGTCGCTGATCGCGGCGCTCTTGCTCGCCGCCTTCTTCCCCACCGCCGGCCATGCCGCCGCCTGGGGTGTGCTGATTTCAGGTGTCCTGCAGGCGCTGTTGGTCGGCGGCAACACGTGGCGCTCCGGCGCGCTGCCCGGTTTGCGCCGGCCGGAGCTCGATGCCGATGTCAGGGCCTTTTTCCGCGCCCTGGGGCCGGCCACGGTCGGCTCCGCCGGCGTGCAGCTCGCGCTGTTCGCCGACACTATCATCGCCAGCTTCCTGCCTGTCGGCGCGCTCTCGGCGCTTTATTACGCCGACCGGCTCAATCAGCTCCCGATCGGCGTCATCGGCATTGCTGTAGGTACGGTAATACTGCCCGAGATGGCGCAGCGCATCGCGGCTGGCGATGACCGCGGCGCCCTGTACGCGCAGAACCGCGCTGTGGAATTCACGCTGCTGCTGGCGGTACCGGCTTTGGCCGCGTTCGTCACGATACCGGACCTGATCATGCGCGCGCTATTCATGCGCGGCGCCTTTACCGCTGCCGATGCGGTCGCTGCCGGTCATACGCTGGCTGCCTATTCCGTTGGCCTGTTGCCCTTTGTGCTGATCCGCAGCGCGGTTGCCACCTTCTTCGCCCGTGGTGACACCGCAACCCCGGTCAAGGCGGCGCTGGCCGCCGCCGCGGTCAATATCGGCTTCAAGTTCCTGCTGATGGGCCCGCTCGCTCAGGTCGGTCTGGCGTTGGCCACCTCGATCGGCGCCTGGATCAATCTCGGCCTGGTGGTGTGGTTTGCCCACCGCGCCGGCCATCTCCGCATCGACCAGCGCTTGCGGCAATCGGCGGCGCGGCTGGCGATTGCGGGCGCGGTGCTGGCGGCGGTGTTGTTCCTGGCTTACGCGCCGGTCAGCGCCTGGCTGGCGGGCCTCGACGATTATTTGCGCGCGATCGCCATCCTGGCCGTGCTGGCGGTATTGGGATGCGCGGTCTACGGCGGCTTGATCGCGGTATTTTTCGGGCGCACATGGCTTGCGGCGTTTCGTGCCAAGCGCCAGTCCTGAAACGATATTTCGTCATCCCCCGAATCCCGTCCCCACTGTGGACAACGCCATCCGCCGGGTCTAAGGGGACGGGCCGGGTTACGCTAAGCGTCGCCTGATGACTGCAGGTCCTGCATGAAATCCACTGCCCCGAAGGCCGCAAGGCCGACTTCCCCTGTATCGTTGCCTCGCGTCGCCTGCCGTGCGCTGTTGCCACTGGCGCTCGCCGCCCTGCTGGCCGGCTGCGGCCAAGGCCAGCAAGAGAAGCAGGCGAAAGCACCGCCGCCGCCGACCGTCACCGTCGCCAACCCAGTCAAACGCACCGTCACCGACTATGACGAATATGTCGGCCGCTTTGTCGCGGTGAATTCGGTCGAGGTGCGCGCGCGCGTCTCCGGCTATCTCGACGGCGTGCACTTCGTGGACGGCCAACTGGTCAAGAAGGGCGACCTCCTATTCACCATCGACAAGCGCTCGTTCCAGAACGCGCTCGATCAGGCGCGCGCCACACTGACCCAGGCCAAGGCCAGTCTGTCTTACGCGCAGGCCGACCTTGAACGCGGCCAGTCGCTGGTGAAGGAAAAGACGATTACGCAGCAGACCTTCGAGCAACGCACGCAGGCCGCCCGCAACGCACAAGCCGTCGCCACCCGCGCCGAGGCGGCGGTGCGCCAGGCCGAGCTTGATCTGCAGTTCACCGAGTTGCGCGCGCCGATCGACGGCCGCATCGGCGCGCGGCAGGTGTCGCCCGGCAACCTCGTCACCGGCGGCACCTCTAATACCACGCTGCTTGCCACCATCGTCTCGACCAATCCGATATATTTCGAGTTCACCTTCGACGAGGCCTCGTTCCTGCGCTACCAGCGGCTGGGCAATACCGGTCATGACATTGCCAGCCGCAGCGGCGGCCTGCCGGTGGCGCTCAAGCTCATCGACGAAAAGACCTTCGACCACAAAGGCCGTATGGATTTCGTCAACAACGTGATCAGCACGTCGACCGGTACGATTCTCGGCCGCGCCGTGTTCCAGAATCCGAACAGCTTGTTCACGCCCGGCATGTTCGCGCGCGTGCGCGTGGCGGCCTCTGCGCCCCATGAGGCGCTGCTCGTCCCCGACACGGCGATCGCCAGCCAGCAGACTCAAAAATATGTGCTGGTCGTTGACGGCAAGAGCCTCGCCAAGACGAGAACCGTGACAATCGGCCAACTCGACGGCAAGCTGCGGGTGATCAATAGCGGCCTCAAGCCGGACGACAAGGTGATCGTCAACGGGCTGGCGCGCGTGCGGCCGGGCCAGAAGGTGACGCCGAAGCGGCAGGCCCCCGCGCCCGCGAAGGGCACGCCGGCGGCGAGCGCCAAGTCGTCCAGCGCCAAGCCTGCAACGCCCGTCAAGCCGAACTGAGGCGGGGCGACCCATGCCCATTTCGCGCTTCTTCATCGATCGCCCGATCTTCGCCTCGGTCATCTCGATCGTCTTCATCATCCTCGGCGCGGTGGCTTATCTCGAACTGCCGGTCGCGCAGTATCCCGAGATCGCGCCGCCGACCATCACCATCAGCGGCCAGTACGCCGGCGCCAGTGCCGAGACGGTGGCCGACACCGTGGTCACGCCCATCGAGCAGGCGGTCAACGGCGTCCAGCGGATGCTCTACATCACGTCGAATTCGACCGCCGACGGCAGGTTCACCATCTCCGTCACCTTCTCCGTCGGCACCGATCTCGATATCGCGCAGGTGCAGGTGCAGAACCGCGTCGCCACCGCCACGCCACGGCTGCCGGAGGCGGTGCGCCAGGTCGGCGTCACGGTCGACAAGCGTTCGCCCGACATCCTGATGGTGGTGAATCTCTATTCGCCGGACAATTCGCGCAGCGCGTTGTTCATGTCGAACTACGCGAACCTGGAGATCACCAACGCGCTGACGCGCGTGGAGGGCGTGGGCTCGCTCACCATCTTCGGCGCCCGCGACTACGCCATGCAGGTCTGGCTCGATCCCGACCGCCTGCAGTCGCTCGACCTGACCGCCAGCGACGTGGTCAACGCCCTGCGCGGGCAGAACGTGCAAGTCGCGTCCGGCGGGCTCAATTCGCCGCCGGTGCCGCACCAGCGCGCCTTCCAGATCGCGGTGCGCACGCAAGGGCGCCTGACCACGCCGGCCCAGTTCGGCAACATCGTCATCAAGCAGAGCCCGACCGCCGTGGTGCGGCTCAAGGACGTGGCGCGCGTCGCGCTGCAGGCGCAGAGCTACAATTCGAATTCCTATCTCGACGGTCATCCGTCGGTCGCGGTCGCGGTGTTCCAGCGCCCGGGCTCCAATGCGCTCGCCACCGGCAAGAACATCCGCAAGGCGATGGCGAAGATCTCCAAGGATTTCCCGCAAGGGATGAAGTACACCATCATCTACGACCCCACGCAGTTCATCCAGCAGTCGGTGGACGCGGTGGTGCAGACCATCCTGGAAGCGATGGTGCTGGTGGTGCTGGTGGTCATCCTGTTCCTGCAGACATGGCGCGCCGCCATCATCCCCATTCTGGCGATCCCGATCTCGCTCATCGGCACCTTCTTCGTGATGAGCCTGTTCGGCTTCTCGCTCAACAACCTGTCGCTGTTCGGCCTGGTGCTGGCGATCGGCATCGTGGTCGACGACGCCATCGTCGTCGTCGAGAACGTCGAGCGCAACATCGCCACGGGCTTGTCGCCCAAGGAAGCCGCGCGTAAGAGCATGGACGAGGTCGGCCGCGCGCTGATCGCGATTGCGCTGGTGCTGACGGCGGTGTTCGTGCCGGCCACCTTCATCACCGGCATCTCCGGCCAGTTCTACCGTCAGTTCGCGCTCACCATCGCCGGCTCCACGGTCATCTCGCTGATCGTCTCGCTGACGCTGTCGCCGGCCATGTGCGCGCTGCTGCTCAAGAGCCACGAGCGCGAGCGCCATCACTGGTGGGGCGCGCCGTTTCGCGCCTTCTTCGGCGGGTTTAACTGGGGCTTCGAGCGCTTCGCCCGCGGCTATGGCTGGCTCGCCGGCAAGGTCGTGCGCTTTGCGCTCATCATGCTGGTCATCTACGGCGGCGTGATCGCCTTCGGCCTCAACGAATTCCGCAAGACGCCGCAGGGCTTCATCCCGCAGCAGGACCGCGGCTTTCTGATCGTGGCGGCGCAGCTGCCGCCAGGCTCTTCGCTTCAGCGCACCGACGCCGTGATGAAGCGCGCCTACGACATCGCTTCCAAGCAGCCGGGCGTGGACCACGCCATCCGCATCGTCGGCTTCTCCGGCGCCACCTTCACCAACGCGCCGAACGCGGGCGCCATGTTCCTGGTGCTCAAGCCGTTCGAGGAGCGCGCCAAGGATCCGCGCCAGTCGGTCGGTGCCATCCAGGGCGCGTTGTTCGGCAAGTTCGCGGCGCTGCAGGCGGCGCAGATCTTCGTCATCCAGCCGCCGCCGGTGTCGGGCATCGGCAACGCGGGCGGATTCCGCATGATGATCGAGAACCGCGGCGGCGAGGGACCGGCGGCGCTGCAGAAGGCGGTCTATGCCATGATGGGCGCCGCGGCGAAGACCAAGGGCGTGCAGCACGTCTTCTCGCTGTTCGAGACGCAGACGCCGCAGCTCTATCTCGACATCGACCGCACCAAGGCGCAACTGCTCGGCGTCAGCATTCCCGACGTCTTCAGCACGTTGCAGATCTATCTCGGCTCGATCTACGTCAACGACTTCAACCTGTTCGGCCGCACCTTCCGGGTGCAGGCGCAGGCCGACGCGCCGTACCGCCTGAGCACGAAGGACGTGCTCGCCTTGCGCGTGCGCAATTCGTCCGGCCAGACCGTGCCGCTCGGCTCCTTCACCACCGTGCACAATATCGCGGGCCCGTATCGCGTGCCGCGTTATAATCTTTATCCCGCCGCCGAGCTCGATGGCGCGGCGGCGCCCGGCTACAGCCAGGGCCAGGCGATCAAGATCATGGAAGGCTTGGCCGCGCGCGTGCTGCCGCCGGGCTTCTCCTTCGAATGGACCACGCTCGCCTTCCAGCAAATACGCGCCGGCAACACCTCGATCTTCGCGTTTGCCTTGGGCGTGGTGTTCGTGTTCCTGGTGCTGGCGGCGCAGTTCGAAAGCCTGACGCTGCCGCTGGCGGTGATCCTGATCGTGCCCATGTGTCTGGTCGCCTCCATCGTCGGCGTGGCCTTGCGTGGACAGGACAACAACATCCTCACGCAAGTCGGCTTCATCGTGCTGATCGGCTTGGCAGCCAAGAACGCCATCCTGATCGTCGAATTTGCCAAGCAGCTCGAGGACGGCGGCCGCGAGCGCCACGAAGCGGCGCGGGAAGCGGCGCACTTGCGCTTCCGGCCCATCCTGATGACGTCGCTCGCCTTCATCCTCGGCGTCACGCCGCTGGTCTGGGCGGTGGGTGCCGGCGCCGAGCTGCGCCAGGTGCTCGGCACCACCGTGTTCTCCGGCATGATCGGCGTCACGGCTTTCGGTCTGGTGTTCACCCC
>CAWHJZ010000004.1:0-110265 GCA_963829785.1 uncultured Pseudomonadota bacterium
CCGCGTCTTCGACGAGCTCGGCCCCGGCGCCCACGACGCCGCCCGCCGTTTCCTCACCGCCATGATCGACGACGACAACCGCGACGGCGTGCTGCGTCTGATCGCGCGCGCCGACCGGGCGAGCAAGCCGCGCGGCTGACGGTTGCACGAGCATGATCCCGAAAAGTGGGAACCGGTTTTCGGATAGGATCATGCGCAGACAAAGAGACTTAGGCCGATGAGCCTGCCCGACACGCTGGCCGATGACGCCCCGCATCTGCTGGTGGTTGACGACGACCGGCGCATTCGCGACCTGCTCTCGCGCTTTCTGGCGAGCGCGGGCTATCGCGTCACCACCGCCGAGACCGCGGCCGACGCGCGCGCCAAGCTCGAGGGCTTGAGTTTCGATCTGCTCGTTCTCGACGTGATGATGCCGGGCGAATCCGGATTCGATTTCGCCCAGGCGCTGCGTGGCACTTCCAACAACGTGCCGATCCTGATGTTGACCGCGCGCGACGCCGCCGAAAGCCGCATCAAGGGGCTCGAGATCGGCGCCGACGATTATCTCTCCAAGCCGTTCGAGCCGCGCGAACTGGCGCTGCGCATCGCCAACATCCTCAAGCGCGCGCAGCCGGCGGCGGCGCCGACGGTGGAGTCCGTGCGCTTCGGGCCGTTCGTCTATCATCTCGCGCGCGGCGAACTGCGCAAGGGCGAAGAGATCATCCGTCTGACCGACCGCGAGCGCGAGATGCTGCGCGTATTGGCCACGACGCCGGGCGAGACCGTGCCGCGGATGGCGCTCGCCGGCAACGGCGGCACCGTGAGCGAGCGCGCGGTCGACGTGCAGATCAACCGCCTGCGCCGCAAGATCGAGGCCAATCCCGCCAATCCGCTCTATGTGCAGACCGTACGCGGCGTCGGCTACCGGCTGGTGACGTCGACATGACCAGCCTCGACGTCAACATCGCGCGGGTGCGCAGCGCGCTCAACGAGAGCCGGCGTTTCATCAACGGCCTGCCGACCACGCGCGCGCTGGTCTGGGCGGCCGGCCACGTGCAGGCCGGCTGGCGGCGCTTCGCTCGCTGGCTCAATAGCGTGATGCCGAAAGGCCTCTATGCCCGCGTGCTGCTGATCATCATCCTGCCGATGGTGATCCTGCAGTCGGTGGTCGCCTTCGTGTTCATGGAGCGGCACTGGAACCTGGTCACGCAACGGCTGTCGGCCGGCGTGGTGCAGGACGTCGCCGCGCTGATCGACGTTTATCGCGACTACCCGCAGGACAAGGGGCGCGCCAAGATCAAGAAGATCGCGCAGGAGCGGCTTGGCCTGGTGGTCGACTTCCTGCCGCTCGGCGACCTGCCGCCGCCGGGACCGAAGCCGTTCTTCTCGCTGCTCGACCAGGCGCTGTCGGAAGAAATCCGCAAGCAGATCGGTCTCCCGTTCTGGATCGACACCGTCGGCAAGTCGGCGCTGGTGGAGATCCGCATCCAGCTCAAGCAGACCGTGATGCGCATCTTCGCGCGGCGCAGCGCGGCCTACGCCTCCAATTCGGAAATCTTCCTGATCTGGATGGTCGGCACCTCGCTGATCCTGATCAGCGTCGCCGTCATCTTCCTGCGCAACCAGATCAAGCCGATCCTGAGGCTGGCGGAGGCGGCCGAAAGCTTCGGCAAGGGGCGCGAGGCGCCGAACTTCCGGCCGCGCGGCGCGCGCGAGGTGCGGCAGGCGGCGGCCGCCTTCATCGAGATGAAGACGCGCATCGAGCGCGCCATCGAGCAGCGCACCGCGATGCTCGCCGGCGTCAGCCACGATCTGCGCACCGTGCTCACCCGCTTTAAATTGGAACTGGCGCTGTTCGGCGACACGCCGGAAGTCGAGGCCATGAAGCGCGACGTCGACGAGATGGCGCGCATGCTGGAAGCCTATCTGGCGTTTGCCCGCGGCGACCTCGGCGAGCTGTCGGCGGAGACCGACATGGCCGAGTTCCTCGACGAGCTGAAGGCCGACGTCGAACGCGACGGCCATCAGGTCAACGTCGTCTTCCACGGGCCGCCGATCGTCACCGTGCGGCCGGCCGCGTTCAAACGCTGCCTCGCGAACCTGGTGTCGAACGCCGCGCGCTTCGCGCACACCATCTCGATCACCGGCCATCGCGACCATCGTTGGCTGACCTTCACCATCGACGACGACGGCCCGGGCATTCCGGTGGACATGCGCGAGGATGTGTTCAAGCCGTTCCTGCGGCTCGACGATGCGCGCAACCAGGACCAGGGCGGCGCGGGGTTGGGCTTGGCGATCGCGCGCGACATCGCGCGCTCGCATGGCGGCGACATCATGCTCGGCGACAGTCCGTTGGGGGGCTTGCGCGCGACGGTGCGGGTGCCGGTGTAGGCAGGTGAGGAGGGAAGCTTAAGCCGCTTCCATGTCCTCGTCCCATTCCTCGCGCCTGCGGCGGTGGCGACGGCGCGGACCGCGCAGGATGCAGGCCGGCAGCATGCACAGATCGTCGAGGAAACCGACCCAGCGCTCGGCGCTGGCGAGGCCGCGGTCGAGCACCGCCATGGTGCGGTCGTGGCCGGGCTCGTCGTCGTCGACCCAGGTGTCGATCACGCGCGCGAACATCAGCGCCGCGCCCTGCGCGCGCATGGCGCCGCGCGGGCCGTTGGCGGAAATGCCGGCGGCTTCCAGCATCCAGCGCTGCGAGCGCACCGCGATGGCGTTGAGCGCCATCGCCAGGCCGGGATGACGGCGCGCCGACCGCATCACCGAGCGCACCGCGTCCTTATAGGGCTCCATCGCCTCCAGCCGGCGCATCAGCACGTCGAACAAACGCTCGCGCGCCGGTTCTTCGGCGAGTTCCTCGTCGCTACCGTCGAGCACCTTGCGGTCGATGTCCTTCACATGGGCGGCGTAGATCGCCATCACAGAGCCGAACTCGGCGCGGAGCTGAGAGAGCTTGAGCCCGGCGCGGCCGGCGACTTCGGCCAGGCCAATGTCCTCGAACGGGTGCTCGGCGAGCAGCGCCATCAACGCGTCGACGGCCTTGTCGCGGTCGGAGGTGCCGCGCGGGGGTGGGGCGCTTCGCGGGGTTTTGCGAGCGGATTTCGTCTTGCGTACCGTTTTGCGGGCCATGGCGACCTCCTGGGCGGCGTCTGCGTCTGCTTAATCTAGGCGCGCAAAGCCGCCGGTTCTAGGGCAGACGGTCGTGCGGGAACTAGCCCGCCAACTCCTGCGAGCGGCGCGTCGCGGCGGCGACCGCCTCGGTCAGCAGACGGCCGAAGCCGTCCGGACCCATCAGCACGGCGAGGGCGGCGGCGGTGGTGCCGCCCGGCGAGGTGACATTCTGGCGCAGCGTGCCGGCGTCGAGCTTGGAGAGGTGCAGCAACTCGCCGGAACCCGCCACCGTTTCGCGCGCCAGCCGTGCGGCCAGCGCCGCCGGCAGCCCGGCGGCGATGCCGGCCTGCGTCATCGCTTCCGCTAGCAGGAAGACGTAAGCCGGACCCGAGCCGGAGACGGCCGTGACCGCATCCATCAGCGCTTCGTCCTTCACCCATTCGACGCTACCGGTGGCGGCGAGCAGGTCGCTCGCCTGCTTGCGCTGGCGAGCCGAGACCTTGGCGTTCGGCGCCGCCACGGTGATGCCGCGGCCGATGGCCGCCGGCGTGTTGGGCATGGCGCGCACGATCGCGGTGCCCGCCGGCAGCGCGCCAGCGAGAAAGCGAAGCGGCCGCCCGGCCATGATGGAGAGCGCCAGCGTGTTCTTGCCGACGTAATCGCCAAGCGCCGGCATCGCGTCGGGCGCGATCTGCGGCTTGACCGCAATGACGATGGCGGTGGCTTCGCTGGCCGTCGATTTCTTAGAGGACTTTGGATTGAGCTTGAGCCCGCGGCGGACGAGCGCCTTCACGGCCTTGGCCGGCTGCGGTTCGAGGACGGTCACCTTGCGGGGGTCGAGCCCGCGCGCCAGCCAGCCCTCGAGCATGGCAAACCCCATCTTGCCGGCGCCGAGCAGGACCAGGCGGCCGGGGAATTTGGCGAGCGGTTTTTTGAGAGCAGGTTTCTTCATGCCGGCATGATAGCGGCTATCGCGCCGTTGTCATTCCGGGACGGCCCGATAGGGCCGGACCCGGAATCCAGACGCCGCAGCGCTGGGGTTATAGATTCCGGGTTCGCGAGCCATAGCGCGTCAAAGACGCGCGTAAACGCGCTTATAGCTCGCGCCCCGGAATGACGGTGAGGGGCTTACGCCTCGCCCGAGGTCTCGAACATGGCGGCGGCGAGCGCTTCCTTGGCGCCCTTGCCGGCCCAGACCACGAACTGGAAGGCGGTAAAATAACGCTCGCAGCAGTCGAGCGCGGTCGACAGCAGCGACTCGCATTGGCGGCCGGAGGCCTCCACCCCGCCGGTCAGCACCAGCGCGTGGCGGAACATGACCAGACCCTGCTGGGTCCAGAGATCGAAATGGCCGATCCACAATTGCTCGTTGATCATCGAGATCAGCGCCTGCACTTCCGCTTGGCGGCGTTCCGGCACCTTGAGGTCGAAGGCGCAGGCCAGATGCAGCGCCTCGAGCTCGTCCATCCAGGTGTAGGAGAGCTGGTAGTCGGTCCAGCGCCCGGTCACCAGGATGGTGATCTCGTCGTCGCCGGCGCGCTCGAACGACCAGTCGTTGCCGGACGCCAGCCGCTCGACCACATCGAGCGGGTTGATGCGAGGTTCTTGATCCGCGTAGCTGATGTGGGACATGACGTCTCCGCGTTGCCGAGTGGAGCGAGGGAAACGCACGCCACCGCACGCTGCCGGAACACCCACTTCGGGTCCGGACCAAAGGGTTGACTCAGGGGATACCGGATGTCCTGCCGCCGACCGAATCAGAGACGCGATTACTATAACCCGCTCGATTCCGCCGCCAAAGCCATCGTTGATGGATCAATGAGCCGTGATTTGCGCGGGCGAGGCAACGGCGCGAACTGGAATCTCCACAAGCAATCCTGCGGCAAGATGACTCGGTCGTGGATAACCTGCCGCCGGATTCCCCGCTGGTGAAGACCGGCAGGCCGCACTGCCGCTTCGGCGCATTGCCGGTTCGAGCACCAGCGGGCCTCGGCTTTGTCGGTGTGATTGCATGGACGGACCAATGCCTCGGTTGTCGGTTATGGGGCACACGCTTGGTACGCGGCGGCGGCCCGTGACGCCTTCTCTCGTTGCGGTACGCAAGACCTGTCCAACTTGGAAAGCAGTTTGGCGCCACGGTCGCCTGCCATTAACATTCGTTATTCCGTATAGCGGTGCTCTATGGGGAGTATCATTCGGCTACCGCCCAAACAAAAGCGCAAGCGGTTCAAAAGGCTCGACAATATTTCACGGCCGGCCGATCGGGTCCGACACCGGCTTGGCGGGGCCCTTGATAACATTCGGATTTTGAGCGCGCCGCTTTACGGTGCGCGGCTGCGATAAAGCCTCAACAGCGCGCCGATCTGCGCGTCGGTCAGCGGATTGGCGAAATGGATGGTGGCATCGCCTTTCACGCCGTTGACCATGCGGGCGAGGAACTCGTCCGTTGTTTCTCGCCGCGCCATTTCGAAAAGATCGCGCGCCGGCAACAACAAATCCGCTGCGCCGTTGCCGGCGCCGTCGTGGCAGCCGGCGCAATAGGTCTGATGAATCGCGCGCGCTTCCCGAAGGCGCGCCGGCGTCGGCGGCGGATCGAGGAACGCGTCGCGTTGCAGCGCGTGGCGGGCGATGGCCGCATCGAGCGCCGCGATCAGGGTGGCGGACGACGCGCCGTCGATGGGACGCCGCTGAAAGGCGCGCAGCCGGGCGGCGGCCGCGGCGTCACCGGCTTGGCGCAGAAGCCAAGGCAGCAGACCGAGCGCGCCGCTCACGCGTTGCCGCAGGCCTTCGCGGTTTTGGGATGACAGGCCGGGTTCGCGGGTGAGGCGGTTGAGATCGCCGCGCAGGATCAGCAGTTCGGCGGCAAGCGCACGGGAAGGCGTGGCGGCCGGCGCCGCCAAAGCGGTAAAAGCAGCCATGACCGCGACGGATGGAACCATCGCGGCCATGACGAGACCGATCAGAGCGGTATGGCGCGGGCGCGCCATGCGGGCCTTCTTTCGATTGGACACGTTCACCGTTTCGCGGAAACGGCGAACGTGTCCAAGTCTTGTTTTGTCGCGTTTCCGGACGGCGAACCGGTTCCCGCTTCGCCTGGAAACGCTCTAGTTGACCTTGATCTTGGTTTCCATCGGCATCTTGTGATGGGTCCAGTCGGACATCGAGCCATCGTACATCTCGGCCTGCTTGTTGCCGAGCACCTGCGAGGACACGAACCAGCCGACGGACGCCCAATGGCCGGTGTTGCAGAAATTGATCTGCTTGCCGGTGGTCGGCACGCCGGCCGCGGCATAGAGCTTCTCGAGCTCGGCCTTGGTGCGGAAGGTGCCGCCGCCGTTCTTGGTCAGCCACTGTTGCGGCACGTTGCGCGCGCTCGGAATGGTGCCGCTGGCGGTGTCGACCGGCGGACGGGTGACGCCGAGATACTGGTCGGAGGGGCGGTTGTCGACCAGCGTCACGCCACCCTTGTCGATGGCCGCCTTCACGGCGTTGCGGTCGGGCAGCATGTCCTTGCGCAAGGCAACCTTGAAGGTCTTGGGCGTCGGTTTGGCGGCGCCCTTCTCCAGCGGATTGACCGGCTTACCCTTGCCGTCGACCTTGGCGAGATAGGCCGCCATGCCGCCGTTGAGGATCGAGACGTTGTCGTCGCCGAGCACCTTGAAGGTCCAGAACAGGCGCGTGGCGATGCCCATGTCGGTCGACGACTTGCCGGGCGCGACCAGCACCACGTGGGTGGCGTTGTCGATGCCGAGGCTGCCGATCAGCTTGCCGAGCTTGCTGGTGTCGTCGGGCAAGAGGCCCACCACGTCACCCTTCTTCACGCGCCAGCCGTCCTTGCCGTAGTTGGTGTGCACCGCGCCCGGAATGTGGCCGCGCAGGTAATCGACCTGGCCGCGCGTGTCGAGGAACACGACGCCGGCCTTGCCGACATTGGCCGCCGCCCAGGTGGCGTCGACCAGCGGCTCGGCGGCCATCGCCGATCCGGTGATGCCGACGGTGGTGATGAGCGCGGCGGCCATGGTGGCGCCGAGCCACAGTCTGCGATGCGATAAGCTTGTGGTCATGGTAGTCCTCCCGATGTTGAAGTCTGTTGGTAGCGGGGTCGCTGCTACAAGGTGACGGTCAGATCGGCAGCGAGGATCGCCTCGGCTGCTTTCTTCCAGGCTTCCTGGTCTTCGGCGGCGAGTTTGGAGACGTCGATGCGCACGACCTCCGCGCTTGTCCTTTCTTCGGCAAGGGCGGCGGCGACCGTCTCGGCGTCCGGAAACAGGCCGGTCTTCAGTTCAACGATACGTTTCATCCCTTCTTGTTCTTTCGGTCAGAGGTTGATCACCCGATCGCTGCCGGCGATGGCGCTGCCGAGCGCCTCGGCGTTGAGCAGGGCGAGTTCGTCGGCCATCGCCGGGACCGTGGTCTCCGGCGTGATCTCGGAAAGTTCGAGCAGTTCCGCGAGTTCGGCATTGGCTTCGGTTTCGGCCAGCGGTTCGGTCATGAACACCAGCCGCACGGCGTGGCCGAAGATGGTCAGGCCGGCGGCGACGCGCATGGCCTCGCCATGGTCGCGGCGGCCGAGCACCAGGATCGATTTCGGATCGGTTGCCATGGCGGATTCCTAAAGGCTCACCACGCGCCCGGCCTCGGCCATCAGCGCGCTGTTGAGGGTTTGGCTCGCCTGTTCGGCCGGGCACTCGCGTCCCTGCATGTGCTGCGCCCAGGAATGTTCGCAGACCGCGACCCGCGAAGCGCCGTTGAGCGCGGCCGTGAAATCCTGGTCGTCCAACGCGCGCACGCCGTCATTGGTGAGGAAGCAGCCCCACGTCGCGCCCTTGGCGGTGAGCGCGCGCCCGAGCGGCGCGGCGATGCGCGCCGCGTCCGGGGTGGTGACATGCAACAGGACGTCCACGCGATACCTCTGGTTTGATTCAAGGGGTGAGCCGCAGCCGGGCCGGCTGCGCCGCGTCGGCCACGCGGCGGGCGAAACGGCGCAAGCGCTCGCGCGGCGCGCCGGAGTCGATGACGTCGTTGGCCGCCTTTTCCGGCATGGCCACCAGCAGGCGGTCGCGCATGGGCGCGGTGAACACGGCCTCGCGGGTGAAGCTGCGCGCGTTGCCGCCTTCGGCCTTGGCCGGGGCCATCAGCGGTTCACTCAAGACGGCGACCGTGCGCTGACCGGCGAGGAACAGAAGCGCGCCCACCGCGGCGGCGTCGCCGGCATCGGCGCCGGCCACGAGCACGCGTTCGTTGCCGGTGAGACCGATCGTGCCGAACAGCCAGCGCAGCGTATGGAAGTCGACCGGGCGGCCATCGCGATAGAACAGCTCGGCTGCGGGCAGGCAACGTGCACCGGCGAGCGACGCCTTTTCGCAAGCGCCTTGCGCGCGCACATCGACCACGCGCGTCTGGGCGCCGGCCGCCGCGCGATCGACAAAGGTGAGGGCGTCAGCCGAAGCGGCAACCGGTGCCGCCGCAACGAGCGCCGACAAGGCCGCCCCGCAGATCGTCATCATGCAGGGGGCCCGGCGCGTCATGTCAGCAGCCTCCGAAATGGATCTGCGGAGCCGCCGCCGCAACGGGCTCGGCCGGCGGATTGGCGATGTAGTAGTCCATCAGCTTGGTCACCGGCACTTCGCCGAAGCCGTTGCCGACGTCGACCGCGCCGAGCGCTTCCGCCGGCTGCGGCGTGGCCGCATGGGCGAGCTGGTCGGCCGGCAACGCGGCGAGCGGATAGGCGAGCACGGCGACCAGCAGCGAGAGCGCCAGCGCGCCGATGCAGAAGATCAGACTGGCTCTGTCCATGGCTTCTTGTCCTTAGATGGTGTCTTTCAGGAACACGACGTACATGGTGCCGAATGCGAGCGCGGCGAAGATGAATTGCGCGGCGGTTGCGATGTCCATGAGCGATTTCCTAAAGCCTTATCCCGCTAACTTGAACCACCGTCAGTCCCCCACATTTTAGTTTGCGCATGATCTTGTCCGAAAACCGGTTTCCACTTTTCGGGATCATGCGCTAGTCCCCGCGGTAATGACGAACGAGCACGCTGAGATCGACGGGTTTGCCGGTCGCCGGGTCGATCACCTGCGGCGTGAAGTAGGCAACCCCGTTGCGGTCGACGTGGGTGCTGTGCGGCGGCCGGATCAGCATGGCCGTGAGGCCGGCCACCGTCACGACCAGCGCGATTCCCGCGTAGAGATGCATATAGATCCTGGCCATCGACAAATGCTCTCTCGGTTCTTGCTCAGTTTTTGCGGATATAGACTTTCCAGCTGCGCGCTTCCTTGATCGTCGCGAGATGGGTCGCGGCCATTTCCGGGCACATCGGCGGCAGCGCTTCCACCGAAGTGGGATTGTCCAGGATGATTTCCACCACGCCGCCGGCGCCGAGCCCGCCGACCGCCTTCTTGGTCAGCAGTTGCGGCCGCGGGCAGTTGTCGCCGAGGCAGTCGACGGTCTTGGCGACCATGTAGGTGATGCCGTCATCAAGCGTGACGGCGTGACCGTTGGCCGGCGCCTCGGTCTCTTTTTTCTTGCTGAACAGTCCCATCAAACGGTCCTCTCTAGACTTCAAATCGGTTTGCGCGCGCTCACTCGGCGGCCTCGGCTTGCGCGCCGATGGCCGGGCTTGCCGCGGCTTCTTTGATCTGGCCGGCGCGCGCCGCTTCCTTGCGCAGGATGGCGCGGTAGATGGCGAACAGCACGCCCGCCTGGATCAGCCCGAATACGATGGCCGGAATGCCGAGCTTGTCCTGCAGCGTGCGCGCGTTGGCGTAGCCGAGCTGCAGCGCTTCCAGGTTGGGCTGTCCGGTCATGCTGGTCGGCGCCGGCGGCCAGTAATTGGCCGACCACACCAGCGAGAACAGGAACATGCCGATGAAGGTGAAGATCAGCGCCCACAGCGCGCCGATATTGCCTTCGCCGGTCTTGACCCAGGTCGACACCGTGCAGGCCCCGGCCAGCACCATGCCGACGCCGAAGATGAACAGGCCGGCGAAGGTGTTGAGCCCGACGTCGAAATGCATCGGGTGGCCCTCGCCGACGGTGAGGAACAGCGTGAAGCCCACGGTCAGGATCATCATCGCGACCAGCAGCGCCTTGGTGTTGCGGTAGGTCTTGAACAGGATGGCGTCGCGCAGCGCCGCGGTGTTGCAGAAGCGCGAGCGTTGCACCAGGAGGCCGACGATCGACCCGAAGATGAAGGCGGCGAGGCATTGTCCGACGACCGACATCGCTCAGGACTCCAGCACTTTTTTGTAGATCATCGAGCCCACCCAGGCGCCGGCGATAATGCCGCTGACCGCGAGATAGCCGCCGAGGTTCATCTCCGGCGTCAGGCCGAAGAAGGTCGACACGTTGCAGACGAAGGCGAGCCGGATGCCGATGCCCATCAGCAGGCCGCCGGCGGTGATCATCACCCATTCCGACAGCCGGCGCGGAAAGCGCGGGTAGAATTCCTTGCTGAGCAGGGCGCCGACGAAGGCGCCGAACAACATGCCGAGGCTGATATAGATCTTCCAATAGCCCCAGGATGGCACGAACACGAGATTCCAGAACGGCAGCCGGTCGAGCGCGTCGCCCATGACGGCCTTGGCCATCAGCCCGGTCATCATGGTTTCGCCGCCGCCGACGGTCCAGGCGCCGACCACCATGAACAGAAACACGTCCAGCACCGCGATGGCGATCAGGGCGATGACGGGATCGAGCGTTTTCTTGAAGAATTCCATGTCCGTTGCGCTCCTCCCCGGAGCGTATTCTTTTTTGCCTTGCGGCAGGCGTAAAACCGTCCGCTTCTTGCGGCGCGGGAACGCCGATTTTCAAAAAAGCTTAGGGCCGGCCGGGGCCGAGTGGTAGTAGTTATTGCTAACGGGCGGCGGCGGCCGTCCGGACTCTATTCCGCAGGTTCGGCGCTTGGGGCCCAAGCCGGCTCGCGCCGGCCGCAAGGAGTTGGGGCGATGTCGATCTTCATCGAAATCGAGCCGGGCGATTTCCTCGGGCACATGTTCAATGCCTGCTCGCAGGATCAGATCAGCGAATTCATCCCCGAGAAGCGCGGCTTCCGCATCCACGGCCACAGCACCACCATTCGCCTGGAGCGCGTGTTCTGGACCGTGCTGGAAGAGATCACCGACCGGCTGCATCTGACCATGCCGCAACTGATCGAGCGCATTCACGACGGCTGTCTGGTCGCCAACGACAAGAACATCGCCTCGTGCCTGCGCGTGATCTGCATGAAATACATGAACACCTATGCCTGACGATCGCGCCTGACCGGCGCAACGGCGTCAGTCGAACAGGCTCGATACCGACTCTTCCAACGCCGTGCGGTGGATGGCTTCGCCGATCAGCGGGGCGATCTCCAGCGTGCGGATATTGGGCGCGGCCACCACGGCGTCGGTCGCCTGGATCGAGTCGGTGATCACCAGCTCCTTGAGCCGCGAATTGACAATGCGCGTGACCGCGCCGCCCGACAGCACGCCGTGGCTGATATAGGCGTAGACGTCCTTGGCGCCGTGCTGAAGCAGCGCGTCGGCGGCGTTCACCAGGGTGCCGCCGGAGTCGACGATGTCGTCGATCAGCACGCAGGTGTGGCCGTCGACCTCGCCGATCACGTTCATGACTTCGGATTCGCCCGGGCGCTCGCGCCGCTTGTCGACGATGGCGAGCGGCGCGTTGATGCGCTTGGCCAGTCCGCGCGCGCGCGCCACGCCGCCGACGTCGGGCGAGACCACCATGACGCGCTCAAGGTCGAAGCGTTCCTTGATGTCGCGCACCATCAACGGCGAGGCGTAGAGGTTGTCGGTGGGAATGTCGAAGAATCCCTGGATCTGGCCGGCGTGCAGATCCAGCGTCATCACCCGGTCGACACCGGCGCGGGTGATCAGGTTGGCGACCAGCTTGGCCGAGATCGGCGCGCGCGGGCCGGGTTTGCGGTCCTGCCGGGCGTAGCCGAAATAGGGGATCACCGCCGTGATGCGGCGCGCGGAGGCGCGGCGCAGCGCGTCGATGACGATCAGCAGTTCCATCAAGTGGTCGTTGGCGGGAAACGAAGTCGACTGGATGACGAAGACGTCGGCGCCGCGCACGTTTTCCTGGATTTCGACGAATATCTCCATGTCGGCAAAGCGCCGCACCACCGCCTTGGTCAGCGGGGTCTTGAGATAGTCGCCGATTGCTTGTGCCAGCGCGGGGTTCGAATTGCCGGCAACGAGCTTGATCGCTCCGTTCTTGCCCGACATTCGAAGGTCCTCACGTTACTAATCGCCGCAGGCGGCGTGGTCATAACAAGGCTGGCGGGAACCGGCAATACGGCTCCAAACCCTTGTCCCGTGGCTTTTACCGCCAGGGTGAATGAGCTTTGGCGGGTCAGCGCCGGGCGGCGGCCAGGGTCACGGTTTCGCTGCCCGAAATGGCGGCGACCGGCACCGGGCGGCGGGGCGGCAGCGGCACGGATGGGCCCTCGGCGGCGCTGGCTGCCGCCGGCGCCGGCACCGGGTCGGCAACGGGGTGGAAAATGCGGAAAATACCGGCCGCTTCCGGGGTGGAATCGTCCGGCACCGCGAAGGCGATCTGCGGCCCGCTCGTGTCCGGCGTGCCCGGGGCCACCGCCGGGGAGGTGAGAAAGGCGGCGAGCTCGTCCATGCTGCTCTTGGCGATCCGCTGCATCATCGCGTTGTCGGCGGCTTGCCAGCCCTTGCCCTGGCCGCGCTTGGCGGTCTCACTGCCGGTGATGCGCAGGGCGCGCCGCTCGGCGCGGTCGAACACGTCCCAGACCCAGGAAATCGTGGTCTTGCCCCGGTTCACCGTGGCGGCGAGATAGCCGCGCACGCGGTAGGCGGACGACTGCTCGCGCGCCATCACCGCCAGCCGGCGCGCTTGCGCCTCGCTATTGAGGTCCTGCACCAGGGTGCGGAATTGCGCCTGCGGGGGCCCGTCGATCGACTCGAAGGCGACGGTGGCGCCGCGCGGCTGCACGGCCGCCACGGTCGGCTTGTTGTCGGGATTGCAGGCGGCAAGCGTCAAGGCGGCGGCGATCGCGAGACCGGCTGCGCTGATACTCCGCGATGCAGCGCGCGCGGCACGCCGACCCCGACCCAACTCCATGACACCCCTGCGGCCGCGTTCTTGCGTTGTTACGCTTTTGCGTATTTTCGTCCCCCGGCCGGGCGCCAAGTTACCGGGCTGCGGGCACGCGAGTCCAGCAACGCGCGCGAACTTTGTGGATACGTCAGGGCGCGAGCGCGATGGCGTTGATATGCCGGCCGTAATCGGCCTCGCCCAGCTGGGTCATGCGGCGATAGCTGTAGAAGCGCTCGGGCGCGGCATAGGTGCACAGCCCGAGATCCTCGAAATCGCCGATTCCCGCGGCTTGCGCGCGGGCGGCGATATAGCCGGGCAGATCGAACATGGCGTGCCCTGCGCGATCCGACGGCGCGAAGAAGCGCGCGTTGGCGGCGTCGGCTTGCAGGAAACGCTCGACGAATTCCGGGCCGACTTCGTAGTTCGCCTGGCCGATGGTGGGCCCGAGCGCGACCGTGATGTGGCGGCGCGCGGCGCCCAGGCTCTCCATGGCTTCGAGCGTTGCTTCGATCACGCCGCCGAGGGCGCCGCGCCAGCCGGCGTGTGCCGCGCCGATGACGCCGGCTTGGCTGTCGGCGAACAGCAGCGGCCCGCAGTCGGCGGTGGAAACGGCGATGGCCAGCCCCGGCGTAGCCGTGACCAGCGCGTCGGCGCGCGGGCGGGTTTGTTCGCTCCAAGGGCTTTCGACCACCGCCACGTCGGGCGAATGAATCTGATACGGCGTCAGCAGCCGATCCGGCGCGACGCCCAGCGCCGCCGCCATACGCGCGCGGTTTTCCGCGACGGCGGCGGGTGTGTCGCGCGAGCCGACCCCGCCATTGAGACTCGCGTACACGCCCTGCGACACGCCGCCGCTGCGCGTGAAGAATGCGTGGCGAACCGGGGTGAAACGGGCGAGCGAGGGCGCTTGCAGCATGCGGTATCCAATTGTGGCGGCCTGACCTAAATCAATGAATCAGGGAACACATCGGTGCACCAAGACATAACGATAGAAGAGCCATTCGGCCACGGGCAATAAGAGGAGCTCGCCATGCGTTTATCCTTGATTTCCGCCGCCGCGCTGGGCGCGTCCTTGCTGATGCTGCCGGCGCCGGCTTCGGCGGCGCAATTCAACGGTCTCTCCGCCGGCCTGCCGGGGCAGGTGCAATCCGTTGACAGCTCGCTGGTGCAGGAGGTGCGTTATCGCGGGCGGCACTATCGGCGTTACCATCGCCGTCACGACGATGCCGGCGCCGCGGCGGCGGGCGCCATCATCGGCATGGCCCTCGGCGCCATCATCGCCAGCCAGGCGGCGCAATATAATCGTTCGGTCGAATGGTGCATGCGGCGCTATCGCAGCTACAATCCGCGCACTCACACCTGGGTCGATTACCACGGCCGCGTCCGCTACTGCCCGTAAGCCAGGGCGTCAGGTCTCGAAGGCGGGCGGCACGCCGACCGCCGGATGGGCGAAGGCGGCGGCCTTGAACAGGCCGCCCATTTCGCCCGGCCCATGGCCGGTCAGCCGCGCGAAGGCCTTGTCGACGTCGGTGGCGGCCTGTTGCGAGGCGCGCGCCTTCAGCTTGGCGGCACGCGTTTCGATGCCGAGCCGGCGCAGCAATTGCCCTTGCGTGATCGGCCCATAGGCCCGGGCGCCCATCGCCTCGGCGGCGCGCGCCAGCGCCTGAAAATCGACATGGGCGGTGAGGTCGACGTGGCCGGGCGCGCCCAGCACGTCCGCGTAAGTATGTCGGCCGACCGCCTGCAGCGTCTCGCCGGCGGCGCTCTCGGCGTGGCCGTAATCGATCACCAGCGCCGCGCCGCCGTCGCGCGCGATGTGCCGGCCCAATTCCATCGCTTCGGATTCCGAACGCCATTCGAAGATGGCGCCGGCCGGCGCCGCGCGCACCGCCGGCGGCAGCAGGGCTTCGAATCCCGGCAGCGGTGCGGGCGCGATGGCGAAGGCGAGATGGCCGCCGCTGTCGATTTCGATCTGACGCTCGTGCCAGCCGGTTTCGGTCTTCACCGCCTGGCTCACCGGCAAGGCGTCGAAGAACTCGTTGGCGACGATGATGGCGGGCCCTTCCGGCACATCGTCGAGGCTCTCGTGCCAGGACGTCGGAATCTTCTGTTCGGCCAGCGTGCGCTCTTGTTGCGCCTGCAGGGCCGGGCTGATTTCGACCAGATGCAGCGTGACGGCCGCGCGGAAGGCCGGCAGCACTTTCACCGCGCGCAGCGCATCGTTCATCAAGGTGCCGCGGCCGGGACCGAGCTCGATGATGTTGACGCGGTCGGGCGAGTCCATGCGCGTCCACACCGCCGCCATCCACAAACCGATCAATTCGCCGAACATCTGGCTGATCTCGGGCGAGGTGATGAAATCGCCGGAAGCGCCGATCGGGTCGCGGGTGCGGTAGTAGCCGTGCTCCGGATCGCCGAGGCAGAGCGCCATGTATTCGCCGACCGGCATCGGCCCGGCCGCCGCGATGCGGCGCCGGATCTCGGCTTCCAGCGGCAGGGTGTGGATGTCCGTCGGCAGGGGGTCGGCCACGACGACGCTCACGGCTCACTCCGTAACGGCTTGTGCTTCACAGCGTAGATGATGAAGCAGAGACCCGCCAGGAACAATGGGATCGACAGCAATTGCCCCATGGTGGCGCCGCCCCACAGGAAGCCGAGCTGCGGATCGGGTTCGCGGAAAAATTCGCAAAAAGAGCGGGCGACCGCGTAAACGCAGGCGAATGAGCCGATGATCAGCCCCGGCCGCTTCAGGGCGCCGGCGCGGATCAGGAGATAGAGCACCGCCAGCAGCACCAGGCCCTCCAGCGTTGCCTCGTAGAGCTGGCTCGGGTGGCGGGGGATCGGGCCGCCGCCCGGAAACACCATGGCCCAGGGCACGTCGGTCGGCCGGCCCCAGAGCTCGCCGTTCACGAAATTGGCGAGCCGCCCGAGGAACAGGCCGATCGGCCCGACCGCGCAGGTGATGTCGCCGAGCGAGAGGGTCGGCACGCCGCGTTTCCGGGCGAACAGGATCACCGCGATCACGCAGCCGGTGAACCCGCCATGGAACGACATGCCGCCGTGCCAGAGCTGAAACATCTGCAGCGGATGGCCGGCGAAATACGGCAGGTTATAGAACAGCACATAGCCGATGCGGCCGCCGAGGATGATGCCGAGCGTGACCCAGAGCACGAAGTCGTCGAAGTCGATGACGGTCAGCGGCGCCGGCCCGCCCCAGTAGCGCGTGTTGCGGATGACGGCGCGGGCATAGACCCAGCCGAGCAGGATGCCGACGATATAGGCAAGCGCGTACCAGCGGATGGCGAAGGGGCCGAGCTGCAGCAGCACCGGATCGAACTGGGGATAGGGGATCACGAACAAGGGCATTGCATTTTTCCGTGTTGGTACCCGCGCGTGATCCCGAAAAAGCCTGACCGGGATTTGATCCGGGATGGGGACCGGATTTCGGACGAGATCACGCACCAGGCTGAATGCGCGCCCCCGCGCGCCATCTGCGCCGGTTTCGTGTTAGCATGCTAGCGTTGCCGATTTGAAGTTCCTGCACCGCTCGCCGCAATCTCATTCAGGCGCTTCAAATCGAAAGCGGCACTGGCTCTTGCAGCGGGATGACCCAGTCGCCATTGTCGATAAGATGACCGACCCCGGAGACGCGCGATGACCCAGACCAACAACCGCATTTTCGACGAAATGGCCCGTCTGATGAACGACGCCGCCGGCGTCGCGCAGGGGGTGCGCCGCGAATTCGATACCCTGTTCCGCGCCCAGGCCGAGCGCATTTTGCGCGATCTCGACGTGGTGAGCCGCGAGGAGTTCGAGGCGGTCAAGGAGATGGCTCAACTCGCCCGCGAGGAAAACGAGGCCCTGAAGGCGCGCATCGCGGCGCTGGAGGGCAAGCCGGGCGAAAAACCTGCGAAGCCGAAGGCGGCGAAGGCCCGTAAGGCCGGCGACGACGGCGACGCCATCGAGCCGGCGGCCGACTAGAGCGTTTCCCAGGCAGAAGTGGGACCCGGTTCGCCGTCCGCAGACGCGATAACGACAGAAATCCCCTCGTTCCGGCTTTGCTTTTCCGGCTTTCCTTGCCCTTTCAGGGGCTTGCCGCTATAAACCCGCCGACCCTGCGGCCCCCGGCACCCCTGGAGGCATGCCGCAGTGTTTAGGCGGCAAAAAGCCGCCTTTTTCCATAGGCTTAGAAGGATACGAGACGATGGCTTCCGTGCAGGAAATGAAAGCGACGGTGCGTCCGAAAGGCGGCAAGGGGGCCGCCCGGAATGCACGCCGCTCCGGCCGCGTGCCGGGCGTGGTTTACGGCAATAACGAGCCCCCGATGATGGTGCTGATCGAGCACGACGAGCTGAAGAAGCGCATCTACCAAGGCCGCTTCCTCACCACGCTCTACGAGCTCGATGTCGACGGCAAGAAGCACCGCGTGATCCCGCGCGACTTCCAGCTCGACGCGCTCAAGGACCTGCCGATGCACGTCGATTTCCTGCGCGTGGCGGAAGGCGCCAAGATCCGCGTGCACATCCCGGTGCACGTGCTCAACACCGACCAGTCGCCCGGCGTGAAGCGCGGCGGCTCGGTCAACGTCGTCACCCACAGCGTCGAGGTGGAATGCCCGGCCGACGCCATCCCGGAGTCGATCGACGTCGACATCGCCGGCCTCGAGATCAGCCACTCCAAGCATCTCAACGACGTGGCGCTGCCGGCGAATTTGCGCGTGATCGGCCGCGAGGACATGACGCTGGTGACCGTGGTGCCGCCGTCCGGTTACGCCGAAGAGCTGAAGGCTGCTGCCGAAGCTGCGGCTGCTGCTGCCGCCGGCGCTGCTGCACCGGCCGAAGGGGCCGCTGCCGCGCCTGCCGCTGCTGGTGCTGCTGCGCCGGCCGCCGGCGCCGCCGCGCCTGCCGCAGAGAAGGAAAAGAAGTGAGGCGGCGCGTAAGCGCCCCTTACATCTTCTTTATCTGCCTGGTCGGAGGACGGCGGCGACGCCGTTGACGCCATGCTGCTCCTCGTCGGCCTCGGCAATCCCGGCACGCGCTACACCGGCAACCGCCATAACGTCGGGTTCATGGCGGTGCAGGCGATCGCGCGCCGCCACAACATCTCGCCCTGGCGCCGCAAGTTCCAGGGCGTGGCGGTGGAAGGCGTCATCGCGGAGAAGCGGGTGCTGCTGCTGTTGCCCGGCACGTACATGAATGAATCGGGGCGCGCGGTGCAGGAAGCCGCGCGCTTCTACAAGGTCGAGCCCGCCCAGATCCTCGTGTTTCACGACGAGCTCGAGCTTTCGCCCGGCAAGGTGCGGGTGAAGACCGGCGGCGGCAATGCCGGCCACAACGGTCTGCGCTCCATCACCGCCCATATCGGCAACGACTACAAGCGCGTGCGCATCGGCATCGGCCATCCCGGCGACAAGAATCTGGTCGAGCGCTACGTGCTGCAGGACTTCGCCAAGGACGAGTGGCCCTGGGTGGAAGAGCTGTGCGACGTCATTGCCGACAACGCCGGCCTCCTGGCCGCGGGCAAGGACGCCAGCTTCCAGAACAAGGTGCACCTGGCGATGCAGGCCAAGGGCTTCGGCGACAAAGAGGAGCCGTCCGGCTCCGAATGACGAATTTGAATTGAAAAGACGCGGATAAATCCATGGGTTTCAAATGCGGTATCGTCGGCCTGCCCAATGTCGGCAAGTCGACGCTGTTCAACGCGCTGACCGAGACGGCCGCGGCGCAGGCGGCCAACTATCCGTTCTGCACGATCGAGCCCAACGTCGGCGAGATCGCGGTGCCGGACCCGCGCATGGAGAAGCTCGCGGCGTTCGGCAAGTCGGAAGAGATCATTCCGACGCGCATCACGTTCGTCGATATCGCAGGTCTGGTGCGCGGCGCCTCGAAAGGCGAGGGGCTCGGCAATCAGTTCCTCGCCAACATCCGCGAGGTCGACGCCATCGTCCATGTGGTCCGCTGTTTCGAGGACAGCGACGTCACTCACGTGGAAGGCAAGATCGATCCGATCGCCGACATCGAGACCATCGAGACCGAGCTGATGCTGGCCGATCTGGAGTCGCTGGAAAAGCGCGTCGATAACCTCGGCAAGAAAGCCAAGGGCTCGGGCGAGGACGCCAAGCAGGCCAAGGAAATGCTCGATCTGGTCAACCGCTCGCTCGCGCTGCTGCGCGACGGCAAGCCGGCGCGTTTCGTCGAGCGCAAGCCGGAGGAGGAAAAGCTGTTCCACTCGCTCGGGCTGTTGACCTCGGCGCCGGTGCTCTATGCCTGCAACGTCGACGAAGGCGCCGCCGCGACCGGCAACGAATTCTCGCGCCAGGTCGAAGCGCGCGCCAAGGAAGAAGGCGCGGTCGCGGTGGTGATCTCGGCCAAGATCGAATCCGAAATCGCGACGCTGCCGCCGGCCGAGCGCGCGGAATTCCTCGCCGCGGTAGGCCTGAAGGAGACCGGCCTCGACCGTCTGGTGCGCGCCGGTTACGCGCTGTTGCATCTGGTGACTTATTTCACCGTCGGCCCCAAGGAGACGCGGGCCTGGACCATCACGCAGGGGACCAAGGCGCCGCAGGCGGCGGGCGTGATCCATACCGATTTCGAAAAAGGCTTCATCCGCGCCGAGACCATCGCCTACAACGACTACATCACCCTGGGCGGCGAGACCGGCGCCAAGGAGGCCGGCAAGATGCGGCTGGAAGGCAAGGACTACGTGGTCGCCGACGGCGACGTGATGCATTTCCGGTTTGCGACGTGATATTGTTGGCGCCATGCCAAAGCTCCACTGGGAAGACTTCCAGCCCGGCGACGTCGCGATCTACGGCCCACGGCGGGTAACGCGCGAGGAAATCGTCGCCTTCGCCGCCGAGTTCGATCCGCAGCCGATGCACCTCGACGAGACCGCCGCCAGCGCCACCTTGCTGGGCGGGCTCGGCGCTTCCGGCTGGCACACCGGTTGCCTGCTGATGCGCCTCATCGCCGACGGTTTGCTGCGCAATGCCGTCTCCATGGGCGCGCCCGGCATCGACGAGATGCGCTGGCTCAAGCCGTTGCGGCCCGGCACCGAAATCCGCGTGCGCGCCACCGCGCTCGAAACCCGGCCCTCGGCCAGCCGGCCGGAGCGCGGCTTCGTCAAATTCCAGTTCGACGTCATCGACGAGCAGGATGCGGTGCTGGCGACCCTCACCTGTTCGCAGATGCTCGGCCGCCGCGCGCCAGGAACGGTCAAGTGAAGTATTTCGAGGATATTCAGGTCGGCGAGACCATGCCGCTCGGCCGCCACACCTTCACCGCGGACGAGATCAAGGCCTTCGCCCATCGTTTCGATCCGCAGCCGTTTCACGTCGACGAAAAGGCGGCGGAAGAATCTCATTTCGGCGGGTTGGTCGCGTCCGGCTGGCACACCGCGGTCATCTGGATGCGGCTGATGGTCGAGTACCGCCGCCGCATGGCCGAAGCCGCGCGCGCCCGCGGCGAGCCGGTCGCCGCCACCGGCCCCGCGCTCGGCTTCCGCGACATGAAATGGCACAAGCCGGTTTATGTCGACGACACCATCGACTACGTCAGCGAAGTGGCCGAGCTGCGCATTTCCCGCAGCCGGCCCGGCCGCGGCCTGATGACCATCCGCGCGACCGGTATCAACCAGCACGGCACGCTGGTATTCTCCTTCGTCAGCACCACCTTCGTCGAGCGCCGTCCCGAACAACCATGACCGTCTCCGCCAACGCTCCCAGCGCCCTCGGCGATCCCGGCAAGCCGGCCGAACGCCAGGCGGTGGGCGTGGCTTGCGGGGCGCACGCGCTGCACGACGGCTATACCGACCTCGTTTATGTGATGCTGCCGATCTGGCAGCAAGAATTCGGCCTCGGCTATGCGGCGCTCGGGCTGATGCGCACGGTGTTCTCCGGCACGCTGGCGGGCTTCCAGATTCCGTCGACCTTCCTGGCCGAGCGTTTCGGCGCGCCGCTGGTGCTGGCGCTCGGCACCGCGCTCGCCGGCATCGGCTATTGCCTGGCGGGCCTGAGCCAGGGCGTGCCCTTGCTGGTCGGCGCGCTGTTCATCGGCGGGCTTGGCGCCAGCACGCAGCACCCGCTGGCCTCGTCACTCATCGCACAAGTGTTCTCCGGCCCGCGTTCGCTGAAGGCGCTCGGCACCTACAATTTCGCCGGCGACATCGGCAAGATGACCGTGCCGGCGACGGCGTCATTGATGTTCGTCGTGCTGCCGTGGCGCGAGGCAGTGGCGATCCTCGGCGGCGTCGGCGTGCTGGTGGGGATCGTGATCTTCGCGCTGATGCCGCGCATGCCGGCGGTGCGCGCCGAGACGCGCAAGGCCGATGACGCCGCACGCGGCGCGGGCGAGGTGCCGCGTTCCGGCTTTCCGCTGCTGCTGTCGGTGGGTGTGATCGACAGCGCCACCCGCATGGCCTTTCTCACCTTCCTGCCGTTCGTGTTGACCGCCAAGGGCGCCAGCCTGCCGACGGTCGGCTTGGCGCTGACGCTGGTGTTCGCCGGGGGCGCCGTCGGCAAGCTGGTGTGCGCCTTCATCGGCGCGCGCATCGGCGCGGTGGCGACGGTGTGGCTGACTGAGACGGTGACCGCGCTTTGCATCGTCGGCGTGTTACCGCTGCCGCTCGACGTGGCGCTGGTGCTGCTGCCGGTGGTCGGCATCGCGCTTAACGGAACATCGTCGGTGCTCTACGGCACGGTGCCCGATCTGGTGGCGCCGGAGAAGCGCAGCCGTGCCTTCGGCATCTTCTATACCGGCACCATCGGGGCCGGCGCGGTGTCGCCCGCGCTTTATGGTGTGCTCGGCGATGCGCTCAGCGTGCCGTCGGCGCTGATGGTGGTGTCCGCCGTCGTTCTGGTCACCTTGCCGCTCACGCTGGCGCTGCGGCCGGCGCTGCGGGCGGCACGGCTATCGTGAGTTGGCGCGGGCGCGCGGCTCATGCTGCTTCCTGGCTTGCTGAAACACCGCGGCCGGCAGCACGTCGAAATAAGGTCCCAGCACGAAGGCTTCGCCCGAGCCGTCGCCATACATGCGGTCATGGGCTTCGACCAAGGCGTCGATCGTGTCACCGCAAGGGTCGAGTGCATCGGCGATCAGGTCTTTGATCTGATCGCGCCGCAGGTCGGGCCGGTAGCGCGGGTCGGAGACGACCTTGCTGGCGATGCATCGCGTCGCCCGTGCCACCAGCGGCAACAGCGCCGCCTCCTTCTGCGGCACCGACATCTGCAGCGGGTTTCGGGCGGCCGGCGCGGGAAGCGGAGACTCGAGCGATACATTTAACACAAGCGACAACCCGAACAGGGATTCGAGGATCATCTCTTGGTCTCGTCTTTGGGGCCTCGTCGAATCAGGGCTTGGTATGCTGGTAGCCCACGAGGAGTCGCGGCTGCAACCGGTTTTCTTATCGCGCAAGCTTGGGGTGCGTTGAGCGGGGCGGCCATGCCGACGTCAGCGCTGGATTTTCGAGCGCGCAACGCTCATAATGCGTTTAAGGAGCTTGTTGCGATGTCGATGATCAATTACCGCGCGCCGTCAGAATTGTTTCCCAGCCGCAGCCGGAAGTCGCGGCGGCCCATGGGCTATAAGCGATTTCCCACCGCCGCCGAGGCGATCCGTTTCGCCATCGAAGAATTGCCGCCGGAGCTCTTGCTCGGCGCCTATCTGGAGGTGGAGGAAAAGCGCTTCGACGGCAACGGCATCCGCGAGCTTTACGACAGCGACGACTATCCGCTGCCGCGCAAGGTTGCCGCCAACTAGCCGAAATATTCCGCGAACGGCATGCAAACGCCCCATCGCCGGGGTCCGGCGACGGGGCATTGATCGGTTGCCTTGATGCTTATTCGGCCGCGCGCGGGCCGGTCTTGGTCGGCGCGTTCTTCCACTGCGTCAGGCTTTCGCTGATCACCTTCATCGCGGTCATCGAGGCGTGGCTCAGGCTGGCGTAGCCGGCGATCTCGCGGCTGACGCGCTCGCCCTCACTGCGCAGCATGTCGCGCACGCCCTGCAACTCGGCGATGACGCGGTCGATTTCCTCCATCGAGGCGCCGGAGACGCGCTGGATCAGCGCGTTCATGTTTTCCGCGCTGGCCTCGGCAGTGGGCTCCGGATCGCGGGGCTTGCGATGGCCGCCGACGTCGCGGCGGACGAATTCGCGGATCTCGCCTTCAAAGGCGCTCACCGCCTGTTCGACGTCGCCGAGCTTTGCCGGCGCGCTCCGCTGCGGCGCGTATTGTTCCGGACCGTCTTTCTCGGGACCTGTCCGCTCTGCACCGAACCGCTCGGGATTGATCGCCGTCATTCTTTGCTCCTGCCTGAAGCGCAAACGTTGCGCTGACGCCCCTCCGAAAGAGAGATTGGCGCATGGAACTAGGGCGGTGATGGGGCAAGGCGGGGGCGGCACCGGGGCCGGATACCGTGACCGGATACCGTTCTGTTGAAATCGCCAACGCAACGTTACCACGTCAGCTTGAAGCCGGCGGTCACGCTCTTGTTGCTGGTCGCTTCGCCGGGGTCGGTGACGGCGGTGCTGACGTGCAGCGGGCCGTAGATCTTCTGATCGGCGCGCAACGTGTTGTGGGCCACGGGATCGGCGCTGCTCGCGCTGACGCCCGCACTCAGCGTGGTGCCGGTGGAACCGATATCGAGCCTCACCGACTGGTCGTTGTTCAGGACCGATGTCGCGTCGTCGTGTTCCGCCGGTGCGGCCAGCGTGTCGCTCACCGCGTAGCGACTGCGCAAGGTGACCGACATGTCATGACCGAGTGGCACCGAATGCTGGAGGGTGGCGCCGAGCGTGCCCTGTTCGCGGCCGGGATCGACGTGGGCGTCGATGGTGGCAAAGCGCGTCACGCCGAGCGAGGCCCAGGCGGCGGCGGAGGAGGCGTTGTCCTTGACGGCGCCGGGCAGCGGCTTGTCCGGCTCGTAGACGATGGCGGGCGCGGCGGCGACGTCGAGATCGGCGCCGACCTTGACGTCCCAGTCGCTCTGCAGTGGCTGCGCGACGGTGACGGTGCTGGAGCCGTCGGCGTGTTCGTTGCGGCTGACGGCGAGGCGGCGCGGATGCGCCAGGCTCGGCGCGCCGAACGATCGCCGGGCCGGTGCGCCGGACTCCAACGTGGAGGCGTCGAGGTTCAGCGTGCGCGCGAGCGCCTCGGATTCTTCCGGTGTCAGCGGCGCATCGGCGCGCGGCACGACGTGCGGCTTGATGCGCACGGACTTGGCCACGGCCGGCGCCGCCAGCGCGAGCGGCGTCACGACCGTTACAAACGCGAGGCACCCGGCGCTTAGCAGCGCGCGACGTCGCATGGTGGGAACTCTCCCCGGAACCGGCTGGCGGGCTTTCGTTCTGCCGCCTCAGGATCGGCGGCAATCGTTAAGCCTTGCTTTCTCTTCTTTCACCGAACTGTGGCGATGCAATGAAAAATTTCGACAGCAGGGTTCCAAAGGGTTCCAAGGGGTTCCAAGCGATGTGCATGAACTCGTTTCAATATTGGTTCCCTCTCTGATCGAGCCGGGAACAGGCTCTTTCGCGATCGCGCGCCTAATTGCACGCCACGGAGATGCGTTCGTTGATTTTGGAGACGTCGGCGTCGAGGCGGCCGAGGGCGCGGTCGCGATCCGGCCCTTGCGCGCACAGGGCGGTCACCGCGCGCGCCTTCACCACTTCGAGGAAATAGAGGCGGGTCTGTTTGCACATTTGCGCGCCACCCCGGGCGCTCAGCTTCCGCACCTGGGCCTGGGAGGCGGCGACGCGGGCGCCGGCGTCTTCCAGGTTGCGCAGGCAGCCCTGCGGCTGGAACGGGGCGGGCTTGGCCGGCGGCGCGGCCAGAAGCGCCATGGCGAAGGCACCCGGCACGATCAGACCGACAAAGGCGATGGAGGCCATAACAAAGCGTTTCAGCACGGCACGCGCTCCCGTTGTTCCTGCTCCTTGGTCGCGGCCAGGGGCCGGGCGGTTCAAAGGCCGGAAGGGATGGGGCGGAAGGAATTGGGGGCAAAGAGTTGGGGGAAGGAATGGGGGAGACGGAACCGGGGGCGATGGCCTTCCGGTTCCGTGCTAAGGTGCTGGTGGAGAGGGTAGAATAGGAAGGAGCCGACTATGGCAACGTCTTGGCCGATCGTCCTGGTGGCCGCCGGCGCGCTGGCAACCGCCGGCACCGCGCTGGCGGACGTGCCCAAACTCGATATCGGCCCGACCTGCCAGGCGGCCGCGAGCGGCAGCAACGCCCCGAACCCGAAGGCGGCGTGCGAGCACGACGAGAACCGCGCCCGCGGCACCCTGGAAAAGCGCTGGGCCAGCTTCCCGGCGGCCGAACGGCAGCGCTGCAGCAGCCTGACCCAGATGGGCGGCTCGCCGAGCTATGTCGAACTGCTCACCTGCCTGCAATCCGCCGAGGAGGCGGCCAAGCTGCCGAAAAAGGGCCTGGAAGGGCCGGTGAAGTAGGCCTCAGGTCTTTTTAGGCGGCGCGCTCACCATCACATGGGGCGTGGTGCCGAGCTGGGCCTGCTTGTAGGCGGACAAGTGCTTCGGCTTGTCCTTGTCGGCCTTCGGCTTCTTCTTCTCTTTCGGAACGCGCATCTGACCCTTCGCCATGACACCCTCCGTGCGGCAGTGGGACTGCGGATGATGAGCCCGCGCGAGATTCCCTGCAAGAGGCCAGTTCGGGCAAGGGGCGTGTGCCGCCGGGGCGTCAGCTCCCAAATCGGCTTCCAAGTCAGCTTGCAAGTCAGCTTCCAAGCAGCTTCCAAGTTAGTTCCCTTGCATCTTTTCCTTGATGCACTTGTCGACCACGTCGGCGCGCTTATCGAGCGACAGGCCGGCGCGGCCGTGCTCGGTCTTCATCCAGCAATAGAGCGCGGCGTCGCGGTGGGTCATCGGGCCCTGCGGCGCGGCGGCCGCCGGCTTGGCCAGCGTCGCCGGCGCGGCCGCGCCGGCGCCGGTGGTCTGGCACGCCGCCAGCGACAAGACGGCGGCGGCGAGCAGCGCGCCGCCGGCGAGCTTCGCCAGGGATGATTGGGCGATGGTGGAGCGAGGCAAGGATATCGTCATGGAAGCCGGTCCGGATCGTTGGCCGCCACCCCCGAAACGGCTTTGCCAGCCGTCGAATCCGTTTTTACCCCAGCCGTTGCCGGTGTGCCAATGAAGTTTGCCCGTTATTTTGCGAAGGAGGGCAGGGCGTTTCGGCTGTCCCCTCTCCCCTTGTGGGAGAGGGTGGCGAGCGCTGAAGCGTAAGCGAGGCGCGAGCCGGGTGAGGGGTCGGAGTCAGATTGAGGCGCTGACCCCTCACCCGCCCTCGCTCGGCTTCGCCTCCACTCGGGCACCCTCTCCCACGCCGAAGTCGGATATATCCGACTTCGGCCAATCCAAAGTGCCGAACTCGGGTAAACCCGAGTTCGGTTGGGAGAGGGGAAGCGCGCGTGCCGCAGTCGCGCGCCTACATCCGCCGGGCCAGGAAGGCGTGCGCCTTTTCCATGGTCGGGAAGGTGCCGAGCTCGCGGTAGTCGGGGTCGTCCTCGGCGGTCTCGCGCGAGGCCAGGACGACGAAGCCGTCGATCTCCGCCTCGATCACCAGCGACCAGTCGTCGGTGCGGTAGGGGAAGACGTCCTTGGCGCGGCAGAACGGGCAATCGTCCTCGCGCAGCTCGGACCACTCGGCGAGCCAGGTGCCTTCGCAACCGTCGCAGCAATAGTAGTGGCGGTACCAGGCCATGAGCGGGCTCCGATCAGAGAGGGCGCGGGGACGTGGGACGCACGGTTACTGGAACACGAAATCAAAACGAATCACTTGCGTGCAAAGAGTGTAAGAGAATCTGCTTTTGTGACGAGGGGGAGAAGGCGGGATTGCGGGCGCTGTGACGGATGCGTCACAGTGCATCGGATGCCCGTGCGCGCGTCTTCCGCCCGCGCCAGGCTCCGCGCTATGATCGCAGCGCATCGAGCAGGAGCGGATCATGTTCCACCGCGTGCATTTGGTCGTCCTGGCGGCTGCGATGCTGCTGACGGGCGTGGCGTCGCCCGCGTTGGCGGCCGACAACGCGCGGGCGCGAATTGAAGCCGCGCTCACGCAGTGGAAGGACGACTTCAATGCCGGCCGCGCCGATAAGGTCTGCGATCTGTTCGCGCGCGACCTGCGCGCGGATTTTCGCGGCCAGCCCGAGCGCGGCTATGACGCGCTGTGCGCCCTGTTGAAGCGCTCGCTCGCCGACCCGGCGCGCGCCTATGCCTACGCGCTGGCGATCAAGGAGATCGTGGTGTGGGGCGACACCGCGGTGGTGCGGCTGACCTGGACGCTGACGGTGCGTCCGCGCGCCGGCGGCCAGGCGGCCACCTCGGTCGAGCCCGGGCTCGACGTGTTCCGCCGCCAGCGCGACGGACACTGGCGCATCGTCCGCTACATCGCCTACGCGCAATAGCGCGGCACGCCACGCACGGCCGCCATCACTCCGGCGTCGGCAGCGTCAGGCCGCCGGCCCGCTGCCAGGTCTGCGAGGTGACAATCTCGTAGGCCTTGGTCTTCATGGTCGTGTCCGCGCGGGTGACGAAGTCGCCTTGCGGCGGCGCAAACGGGGGAGTGCGGCCCGTGAGTACCGGCCTTTGCCGGCGCGGCGTGTTAGCATGACCGGCGCCGGGAATAGTCCTTGCCCGGCGGTGTTGACCGTTTTGGTCGCACGCCGGGCGACACGGGATGTCCCGGCGGCGCAAACAGGGAGGTGCCGATGTTACGGGTTATCGTTGCGGTTCTCGCGCTCTCGTTCAGCGCCGGATCGGCTTTCGCGTTTCACTGCCCCAAGGACATGGCGAAGATCGACGCGGCCATGAAGACCGCTCAATTGTCGCCGTCCGACAAGGCCAAGGTGCAGGCCTATCGCAAGCAGGGCGAGGCCTACCACAAGGCCGGCAAGCACCAGCAGTCCGTCGACACGCTGGCCAAGGCGATGCAGATTCTGCACATCAACTGACCGGCTGTGGTTCAGATTTGACTGCGATGACGGGGCGGTGACGCCCCGTTGTTGTTTTATGATGTTGGTTAGGCGTCCGGCGTGAGGCCGAAATTATTCGGCGCTCACGCCGCCGCGTCGCCGGTCACGCGCACGATCTTGGCGAGCTGCTTGCCGATCGCCCGCTCCGCGGTTTCGACATCGAACCGGTTCTGCAGATTAAGCCAAAGCTGCGCCGAGGTGCCGAGCGCCTTGCTCAGGCGCAGCGCGGTGTCGGCGGTGATACCGCTGGTTTCGGCGGCGATGCGCTCGACCCGCGTGCGCGGCACGCCCATCGCCTTGGCAAGCGCGCCGGGCGAGAGGTCGAGCGGCACGAGAAATTCCTCGCGCAGAATTTCGCCGGGGTGGAGCGGCGGAAGTCGTTTGGTCGGTTTCTTGGCCATCGGCGGCGCTCCAAGTGTTCGAACGGCAGAGCCGGCTAGTGATAATCGGTCACTTCGACGTCGGTGGGACCTTGCGGCGTCCATCGGAAGCAGATGCGGAACTGGTCGTTGATCCGGATCGAATGCTGACCCTGGCGGCCGCCGCTGAGCGCTTCCAGCCGGTTGCCCGGCGGCAACCGCAAGTCGCGCAGATCGAGCGCGGCATCAAGATAGCCAAGCTTGCGGCGCGCGACCCTGACTAGATCGGCCGGAAAACCCTTCGGACTCTCGCCCTTGAACACGGCTTCCGTGGTGCGACCCTTGAAGGACCGGATCATGCGGCTATGTATCATTGAATGATACAATGGTCAAGGACCATGTATCAATGGATGATACAAGGGGGCGCATACCCCATCCGGAGCGCGTGCCGCGCGCCACCTTCCCCCCAAGCGGGGAAGGGATAGCGCATTGCTTCACCGCTTCCGATTGCTCCTAAACCCACCCCTTTGCCCCGGCTTGCCGAGCTTGGAGCGCGGTGAGTCCGGGCGGCTCGGCGCGGCTTCGTGCCAGTTGCCGATGCCCATTTCGTCGAGGAGAGGTTTGTGGGGGCGGCTCGCCGGATCGCTTGGCGCTTTACCCCCGCGCCGCCCGCCTTTGGTGGACGACCCTCCCCGCGAGGGGGAGGGTGAAGGCCGCTTCGCCGTCGGGTCGTCGAGCACCGCCAGTTCGGTCTGCTGCAGCCGCTTGATCTCGTCGCGCAGGCGCGCGGCCTCTTCGAAGTCGAGATCGGCGGCGGCCTCGCGCATGCGCGTTTCCAGATCGGCCACCACCGCTTCCAGGTTATGGCCGATGGTGGCGGCGTCTTCGAAGCCGCCGGCACCGTCGCCGGTCCCGATCAGCACGTGGTCGCGTTCGTAGACGCTGTCCAGAATGTCGTGGATCGAGCGCTTGATGCTTTCCGGCGTGATGCCGTGCGCGGTGTTGTATTCGACCTGCTTCTCGCGGCGGCGGCCGGTCTCCTCCATGGCGCGCTGCATCGAGCCGGTGACCTGATCGGCATAGAGCAGCACCTTGCCGTCGACGTTGCGCGCGGCGCGGCCGATGGTTTGAATCAGTGACGTTTCACTCCGGAGGAAGCCTTCCTTGTCGGCGTCGAGAATGGCGACCAGCGCGCATTCCGGAATGTCGAGGCCCTCGCGCAGCAGGTTGATGCCGACCAGCGCGTCGAAGGCGCCAAGTCTTAAGTCACGAATGATCTCGATGCGCTCCAGCGTGTCGATGTCCGAGTGCATGTACCTGACACGAATGCCCTGCTCGTGCAGGTATTCGGTGAGGTCCTCGGCCATGCGCTTGGTGAGCACGGTGACGAGCGAGCGGTAACCTTTAAGCGCGACGGCGCGCACCTCGCCGACCAGGTCGTCCACCTGCGTGCGCGCGGGACGGATCTCGACCGGCGGGTCGATGAGGCCGGTGGGGCGGATCACCTGCTCGACGAAGACGCCGCCGGATTCCTCCAGCTCCCAGTTGCCCGGGGTGGCGGAGACCGCGAGCGTCTGCGGGCGCATGGCGTCCCATTCCTCGAAGCGCAGCGGCCGGTTGTCCATGCAGGAGGGCAGGCGGAAGCCGTACTCGGCCAGCGTCGCCTTGCGGCGGAAGTCGCCGCGGTACATGCCGCCGAGCTGCGGGATGGTGACGTGGCTTTCGTCGGC
This sequence comes from uncultured Pseudomonadota bacterium, assembly GCA_963829785.1. Taxonomy (GTDB): domain Bacteria; phylum Pseudomonadota; class Alphaproteobacteria; order Rhizobiales; family Xanthobacteraceae; genus Pseudolabrys. Next base: position 30,233 of record CAWHJZ010000004.1, read on the forward strand.
GAACACCAGCGCGTTGTCGGGCACGTATTCGAACAGCGTCGGCGGCGGCTCGCCCGGTTTGCGGCCGGTGAGATAGCGCGAATAGTTCTCGATGCCGGCGCAGGCGCCGGTGGCTTCCATCATTTCGAGGTCGAAGGTGGTGCGTTGTTCCAGCCGTTGCGCCTCAAGCAGCCGGCCGGCGGCGTTGAGCTGGTCGAGGCGCGCGCGCAATTCTTGCTTGATGGCGTTCATCGCCTGGATCAGCGTCGGGCGCGGCGTGACATAGTGCGAATTGGCATAGACCTTGACGAATTCAAGCTCGTCGGTCTTGCGGCCGGTGAGCGGGTCCAGCTCTTCGATCTTCTCGATCTCGTCGCCGAACAGATGAATGCGCCAGGCGCGGTCTTCGTAGTGCGCCGGGAACAGGTCGAGCACGTCGCCGCGCACGCGGAAGGTGCCGCGCGAGAAGTCGTGCTGGGTGCGCTTGTATTGCAGCGCCACCAGGTCGGCGATGAGCTGGCGCTGGTCGATCTTGCCGCCCTGTTTCAGCGTGAAGGTCATGGCGGAGTAGGTCTCCACCGAGCCGATGCCGTAGATGCACGACACCGAGGCGACGATGATGACGTCGTCGCGTTCGAGCAGCGCGCGCGTCGCCGAATGGCGCATGCGGTCGATCTGCTCGTTGATGGAGGATTCCTTCTCGATATAGGTGTCGGTGCGCGGGACGTAGGCCTCCGGCTGGTAGTAGTCGTAATAGGAGACGAAATACTCGACCGCGTTGTCGGGGAAGAACGACTTGAACTCGCCGTAGAGCTGGGCGGCCAGCGTCTTGTTGGGCGCCAGGATGAGCGCCGGGCGCTGCGTCGCCTCGATCACCTTGGCCATGGTGAAGGTCTTGCCCGAGCCGGTGACGCCGAGCAGCACCTGCGTGCTGTCGTTGCGGTTGACGCCCTCGACCAGTTCCTTGATCGCCTGCGGCTGGTCGCCCTTGGGCTCGAAGTCGGAGGCGATCTTGAACGGCACGCCGCCTTCGGATTTCTCCGGCCGCGGCGGGCGGTGCGGCGTCCACACCTTGCCGCTTTCGCATCGGTGCGGAATTCGGCGCGGCCCTCGCGCAGCAATTTGTCGAGCGACTGCTGGCTGGCGATGCCGCCGAAGCCGCTGATCCCGCCGCCGGAGGTCGGCAGGTCGGCTTTCGGCAGGCGGTATTTTGGATCGTTCTTTTTCGCCTCCTGCCGGAGGGGGGGTTCCTGCTCGTCGCCGTCGAGCCCGAGTTCCTTCGCCAACTGCGGATCCATCCCGGTCACGGGCGGCGCTGTGTAGCCGCGCTGCGGCGCCTCGCCGAAACCCTGCGCCGACTTGCGCGCCTTGTGCGCGGCGGAGAAATCCTGCCGCCGGTCCCAGGAATTGTCCGGCGGTGGCTGCAAGCCCGAATTGTTGCCCGTGCCCGAGCCGATGCCCGCGGTGCCCTTGCCGATGGCCGGATTGAGCAGGTCGGCGAGCGAATCCGGCGTCGGGGCTGCGTCGGGACGCGCGGCCTTCGAGCGCGGGGTGCGCGCCGGATTCTTTTTGGGCTTCTTGGGAGGGGGCTTCGCCATCGGGCGGAATATGGGGCGAGTCCGGCGGCGAGGAAAGGGCGGCGCAAGGCCGGCGCGGCCGCGCCCGCCAAATGCCCGCCGCAGCCACGCACCACCGCTCAAGGCCGCCGATCGCAGCCGGGCGCGAGTAATGACTCAACTATTGGTATGTCATAATGCAACCGATTCGGAGCAGATCTGACCGGAAATCCCAGACGTGATGCGTGAAATGCCATGACTGACGTGCCCGCCCAACCTTCATCCAGCCGTGCGGCGTTCGACCCCATCGCCGCCGTGTTCGACCTGGCGCCGGTCGCGCTATGGCTCGAGGATTACAGCGGCGTGAAAGAGCTGCTCGACGCGTGGCGGCGGGCCGGTGTGACGTCGTTGCGCGACCACCTGAGCGGCCAACCGGCCCGGGTCAAGGAATGCGCCAGCCGCATCCGGGTGGTTCGGGTCAACCGCAAGACGCTCACCCTGTTCGCCGCCAGAGACCTCGACCATCTGGTCGGCAACATCGACCGGGTGTTCCGCGATGACATGCTGACGACCCACATCGAGGAACTGGTGCAGTTGTGGGAGGGCAAGACCGAGTTTTCCAGCAACGCGGTGAACTATACGCTCGCCGGCGAGCGGCTCGATATCCAGCTCAAGGCGACGATAATGCCGGGCCACGAGGAGACGTGGTCGCGCGTGCTGCTCGCCACCGAGGACGTCACCGACCGCGAAGAAGCGCGGCGCATGCTGGTCGGCAGCGAGAGTTATGCGCGCGGCCTGTTCGCGCACTCGCCGGTGTCGCTCTGGGTGGAGGACTTCTCCGGGGTCAAGCGGCTGATCGAGGACGTGCGGATGCAGGGCATCACCGATCTTCGCATGTTCACCGACGTGCACGAGGAATTCGTGCAACGCTGCATCAGCGAAATCCGCATTATCGACGTCAACCAGCATACCCTTGACTTATTCGCCGCGCCCGACAAGGCCACGTTGCTGCGCAGCCTGCCGCAGGTCATGCGCGACGAGATGGAGCCGTGTTTCCGCGAACAGCTGATCGACCTGTGGGACGGCAAGCTGTTTCAGCAACGCGAGGTGGTCAATTACACGCTCGACGGCAACAAGCTGAACCTGCTCCTGCAGTTCTCCGTGTTCCCCGAGCACGAGCAGGACTGGTCGCTGGTGCAGGTCGCACTCACCGACATCACCGCGCGCAAGAAGGCCGAAGCTTATCTGGAATATCTCGGCAGTCATGACCCGTTGACCAAGCTGTGCAACCGCGCGTTCTTCACGGACGAGCTGAACCGCCTGGAGCGAAAGGGACCGTGGCCGGTCACCATCATCATGGCGGACCTCAATGGGCTGAAGGCGGCCAACGATGACCTCGGCCACGCGGCGGGCGATGCTTTGTTGCGAAGGGCCGGTGAGGTGTTCAATTCGATCGTGGACAAGCCGAGTTGCGCGGCCCGGATCGGCGGCGACGAGTTCGCCGTAATCCTGCCGGGCATGGAGCGCGCCGAAGGCGAAGCGATGATGAAGGTGATCGACGATCTCGTCGGCATCAACAACGAGTTCTACATCGACCTTCCGCTCAGCCTTTCGATGGGTCTGGCGACGAGCGATCCGGGCGAGCGCCTGGAAGCCGTGGTCAAGCGTGCCGACCTGGCCATGCTGGCGGCCAAGCGTGACCACTATACCCTCACGGAAAACGATCGGCGGCTGATGGTGGCGACCTAAGGGCGCCATCGCGCGTCATCGCCGCCTTGCGGAAGATGATCGGATTGCGCCGCCGCCTGTCGACCGGCTGCCTCGATGAAGCCACAAGTCCGGTGGTGACAGAGCGCGGCATGATGAGCATCTGACATCCTGCCGCCGCTCCCAGGAATTGGCCGGCGGCGGCTGCAAGCCCGAAATCAAATCCGAAGTGTTGCTTGCGCCCGGGCCGATGCCGGCGGTGCCCTTGCCGATGGCCGGATTGAGCGGTTCGGCGTGCAAATCCGGCGCCGGCGGCGCGTCGAGGCGCGCGGCCTTCGAAGGCGGGTGCGGCCTGCGACCTTTTTTAGTTGAACCTTTTGGCGTGTTCGGGGGTTTCTTCATTAACGAGGATACGGGCCGAGTCCGGAAGCGAGCAAAAAGGCGCTGTCGGACGTGGGTTTTTGCGTCTGTGCCCGCTGCAAACGCGCGGCCGGCCCCCCATGCAAGGCCATGCAAGGCTTTGAATTTGGAGAATAAGGAGATTGAGGATGAAAGCTGCAACCAAATCCGCCACCCCCTCCAGCGACGGTCTGGCTGCCGCCGCCGCGCGCATTGCCGACGAATTGCAACGTGCCAAGGACAACCTGTCGAAATCGGCGTCCGACGCCGGTGGCGAGCTCGGTGGCGATTTGCGCAAGCTGCAGGACGATCTCGCCGGCATTCAGAGCACGCTCGCCGACTTCGGCTACGAGGCGCGCGCGGAAGCGTCCGGCGCCGCCTCGCGCATCGGCGCCACCGCCGCGGACGCGGCGCATGAGTTCGCCGACAGCACGAAGCAGCACGCGCAATCGGCCATGGCCGACTTCGAGGACTTCGCGCGCAAGAATCCGAGTGTGGTGCTGGGCGCAACGCTCGGCCTCGGCGTCGTGCTCGGGCTGTTTCTGCGGAGGCGCTGATGATGGCGTCTCTCACCAACGCGGTGATCGACGCCTTCAAGCTCGACCTCAAGGCACGTTTGCGTGCCATGACCGTGAGCGCGATGCTGACGGCAATCGGCGTCGTGCTGTTGTTGATCGCCCTCGGTTTCGGCGTGGCGCTGTTTTACGTCTGGCTGCAGCAGATGCTGGGCACCATGGCCGCGCTGGCGATCGTCGCCGGCGCCTGCGCGCTGCTGGCGCTGATCGTGCTGGCGATTGCCGTGTGGCGGCCGAAGCCGGGCGACAAGCAGGCGCGTCGCACGCCGCCTCCGCCGCGGCGGGAAAGCGCCACCGGCAACACCGCCACTGAGCGCATGTTTGAGGAAGCCGTTGTCGCCGTGCAGCAGGGCTCGCGCGAGCAGATGCTGGCGGCGCTATCGCTGGCACTGGTGACGGGGATCGTTTTGGGACGGAAGGGTTAGAAGCCCTAGGCCGCCTTCTTCCACAGCTGCTTCGATGCCCGGCGCGCGCCTTCGGCGAGCGACTGCAATTTCATCCACACGATCTTGGTGTCGACCTGCACGCGGCCGGCAAAGGTGCCGAAGCCGCAGTCGACCCCGGCGATGACGTTCTCGCGGCCGACCACATCGGCGAAATTCAGGATACGGTCGCAGACCACTTCCGGATGCTCCACGGTGTTGACGGTGGAGTCGATCACGCCCGGGATGATGATCTTGCCGTCGGGCAATTTCACGTCGCGCCAGATCTTCCATTCGTGCTCGTGGCGGCCGTTGGCCGCCGGGAACGAAACCGCCTGCGGTTTGCCGGTGAGGATGATGTCGACGATGTCCTTCAGCTCGACGTCGGTGTGGCGCGGCGCCATGGTTGAGCCCCAGCACACGTGCATGCGCATGCGGTCGGCCGGCAGGTCGCGCACCGCGTGATTGAGCGCGGCGATGTTGACTGTGATGATCTTGCGGTATTCGGCGAGCGGGATGTCGAGATACGTGGTGTGGCGCAGCATGGCGAGGTCGGGGCAGTCGAGCTGCAGGATCAGTCCGGCCTCGACGATGGCGGTGTACTCGCGCCGCATCGCGTCGGCGAGCGCGTAGATATATTCCTCGTCAGTCTTGTAATAGTCGTTCTTGAGATAGCGCGCGATCTGGCCGGGCGAGGGCGAGGTCATGAAGAACTCCTCGCACGTGGCGCCCTGCATCGCGTTTTTGGCGAGATCGATGTCGGCCTGCGCCGCCGGCCAGTCCTTCCAGTCGATCGGGCCGTTGCAGGCCGGCCGGTGCTGGAATGGCGAGGCGAAGGGCTTGAGCAGTTCGGCGAGCTCGGGGAATTCCGCGTCGCCGGTGCCGAGCGGGGCGGCGCTCTTGCCCTCGAAGCCGGTGAGCCGGCGCATCACGTGCACGGTGTAGTCGGGGCGGCCCTGTTCGCCGTCATTGATGATGTCGAGCCCGCAGTCGATCTGATGGCGCACGCGGTCGGCGACCGCTTCGCGCACCGCGGCCTGCAATTCCGCCTGACGCGCGCCGGGGTTCTTGTCTTCGGCCAGCAGCAGCTCGACCACTTTCTTGGTGCGCGGCAGGCTGCCGGTGTGCGTGGTAAGGATGCGGTCGGTACTGCGTTTCATGATATTACCTCGTTGAGGGCACTGTCATGCGCGGGCTTGACCCGCGCATCCGTCATTTTCACAAGATGGTTTGCCGGGTCTAGCTGCTGGCGCGGCGACCCGGCAATGACGAAAAGATAAATAGAGCGCGCGGCACGTCCTAAAACCCACTCACCACTTCGCGCACGTGCTCGACCTCGGGCGGCGCGGCGAAGGTAGGCCCAACCAGCTTGCGCCATTCCTGGAAGTCGGCCGACTCGCGAAAGTCGACGGTGTGGTTCTCCAGCGTCTCCCACCGCACGAACAGCCGGTAACGTGACGGCTTCTCGTGTGAGCGCTGCAACGTCACGCCCTTGCAACCCTTGGCGCGCTTGAAGAGAGGGACCGCTTTTTGCACGCCGGCTTCGAACGTGGCTTCCTGGCCGGGGGTGACGTCAATCTGGGCGATTTCAAGGATCATGGGGAACGACTCTCTACGCGGGGAGGATGTGAAAAGCGCGGCATTATGGTCCGCGCCGACAAGCGTGGAAAGGGCGGGATGTTGCCCACGGCGCGGCTTGTCGCGCCGCGCCGGACCCATGCAATGAGAAAGACCGGAAAGGCGTAACGTCCGCCGGGATCGCAAGCCGCTCGGGCCGGCGCCACCAGCGGCGCCGGCGCAAATCGCGTCGAAGGCGCCCCGCCCGCGCCTACGCCGTCGCATATTTGCCGCGGCCGAAGTAGCGGTCCTTGGCGTCGTCGGTGGCGGTGTCGCGCACCGACTTGATCTGGCCGATCTTGGCGTAGGCGCGCTTGACCGCTTCGCGGGCGGTGATCTTGTCGACCCAGGCCTTCACGTGTGGGCGCTTGCCGAGATCGATGGCGAGCAGTTCGACGTTGCGCAGCCAGGGGAAGGCGGCGATATCGGCGATGGTGTACTCGCCGCCGGCGACGTAAGGATGCTTGGCCAACTGCTGCTCGTAGACGTCGAAGATCTTGTTCACCATGGTGCGGTAGCGCGCGTTGCCGTAGTCGTTGCCGGCCGGCGCGAACTTGCTGAAGTGCACGAGCTGGCCCGACATCGGCCCGAGGTTGGCCATCTGCACCATCAGCCACTGCATGACGTCGTTGCGCTTGACCGGGTCGTGCGGAATGAACTTGCCGGTCTTCTCGGCGAGGTAGATCAGGATCGCGCCGGACTCGATCACCGTGTAGGGCTTGCCGGCCGGGCCGTCGCTGTCGACGATGGCGGGGACTTTCTGCAGCGGATTGATTTTGGTGAATTCGGGCGTGAACTGGTCGCCCTTCCACACGTCGACCGGATGCATGTCGTAGGGCAGCCCGCATTCCTCCAGCATGATGAAAATCTTCTGCACGTTCGGGCTGGTCAGCGCGTAAAAGTCGATCATGGGGTGTCTCATTCTTGAAAAAAAGCGCGGGGCGCGCCGCGCGGGCGGCCCTCTATAGACGAAGAGGGCGAGGCTTGTCGCGTCCACTCACGCACTATTGAGAGCGGGACGGAGAACCGGCCGCTTCGGCTGCCGCTTTGCGCAGGCATACCGGGCAAAGGCAGCCCTCCGCGATCGCGGCGGCGTCGAGCGGCAGACGGAAGGGCTCGTCGGCGCACCAGCAACCGCCGCCCGGCTTGCATTCGAACGCGGTGCCGCAGCGCGTGCAGGTGAGGCGGCGAGGTGGCGTTGCAGCGGTCATGGCGGAGTCCGGCGGTGGCGGCGCGGGCCATTCGAGGGTCGAATCGCGGCCCTGGCAAGGGCCGAGGGGCCGCGTTGGCGCCGGTGAAACGGAATATCGCCGTCGCGCGGCCCACGGCCGCCGCCGCGCATCTCGGTCATGGTGAATGCCTGGTTACGCGTTGTGTGCATTCGCGTTCTTCCATTTCCCAAAAAAGATTCCGGTTTTGCCGGTGAACGAGAAGGCGCCGGGCCGCGACCCATAGGGGCGAGGTCCGGGTCACGGGCTTCGCGGCTGCGCGCGGAGACGGCCTCGAACCCGGCTGCCCGCGCCACTGAGCTTTGCCTTCCGGGCGAGGCCACCAGTGCGACAGCATCGGTGCAACCACCGCCATCAATGGAGCCGTATCATGATCAAGTTCCCGATACCCAGGCTCGGATTGGCACTGGCTCTCTGCGCATTCATGGGCGCCGGCCTTTCCCAAGCCAACGCACAAGACACCGGCCTGGCACGCGGCGACGCCGTCGTGACCGGGTTTTCCGGCATCAAGCCGCTGGATGTGCCCGTCCCCGACGGCGCCAATCCGCTCGACTACTTCTTCATCGATCTGCAAGGGCCGTCCGCCCAGATCCTCTCGCTTTCGGCGCTGGGATATGGGCCGCAAGGGCAGCTCACGCCCGCGCCGGCCAAGCGCCAGATCACCGCCGGCCAGGTCGGTCAGGTGTTCGGCACCACGCTCGATGACGGGCAAGGCCGAAGCGTGCCGAATATCTATCTCGGCGCGACCTCGGCCTACGGCATTCAGATCGTCGGTCCCGACACCGACGGCGACGGCCAGCCCAACCGCTTGAAGACCGGCGCGCCCGGCGCCCAGTTCATGGCCGGACAGTTCGGGCCCGCGCCCGACGGCACGCCCGGCACGATCTGGCGCGTCGACGGCGTGAGCGGCACTGTTGCGCCGTTCGCGCAGTTGCCCGGCAACAGCGGACCGGGCGTCGGCGACATCGTGTTCGACAAGCGCACGCAGCAAATCTTTGCGTCGGATCTCGACAACGGCCTGATCTATCGCATCGCGCCGGACGGCACCGTGGTCGACAGCTTCGATCACGGCGTCAGCGGCCGGCCGGCCAAAGCTTTGCCGCCGGTTGCCGACAACGGTCAGGTGATGGACATCACCAGTCCGTCGTTCGACAGTCAGAACCCGGCGACCTGGGGCTACACGCAGAAAGCCCGCATGGTCTGGGGCCTGGCCGTTCACAACGACCGGCTCTTCTACGCGGTCGCCGGCGGCCGGCAGGTCTGGTCGATCGGCATCAACGTCGACGGCACCTTCGCCAACGATCCGCGCTGGGAGCTCGACGCCTCGGCGTTGCCCGGCGACGGGCCCATCACCAACATCCTGTTCGACGGCCAGGGCCGCATGATCCTGGCGCAACGCGGCGCGCCGCGCGGCGCTTACGATTATTCCGCGTTCGCCGAACCGGGTCAGTCGTCGGTGGTGCGCTATCACCTGGAGTCGCCCGATGATCCGGCGACGCCGAGCGTGTGGGCGCCGGACGCCGACGAATACGCCATCGGCATGCGGCCGGAATTCCGCAACGCCGACGGCGGCATCGCGCTCGGTTACCGGCACGATCCGGAAACCGGCGAACTGGTGCCGGGAAGCTGCAACGCCACGCTGTGGTCGACCGGCAGCCGTCTGCGCTCGAGCGTGAACCCGGACGCCGTCGACGACGGTTCGGGCGAAGCCGACGTGCACGGTCTGCAGGGCAACGACGCCTCGCTCGTGCGTCCGCAGAACACGCCGCCCGCGCAGTCGTACTTCGTCGACTACGACGGCCTGTTCGGCGACGCCGCCAAGTCCGGTCACATGGGCGACGTCGCGGTGTGGCAACCGTGCAGCGGCGGCTTCGAGATCCGTGGCGATCTGCCTCCCGGCTTCTATCCGCCCGGCGGCATCATCGTCATCGACTGGCCGCATCCGCACGGTCATCCGACCAACCTGCGTCTGCGCAAGCGCGCGATCCGTCATTGCGTGCGTTGGGGCGCGGGCTGGGCCTGCCGCTTCGGCATCAGCATCCGCAACACCGGACCGAATCCGTATTTCGGCCCGTTGCAGATCACCGACCACATGCCGGGACTGCCTCCCGGTTCGCTCGTGGGCTTCTCGCCGATGCCGCCGTGGGGTTGCGGTGGCGGCGGTGGAAACTTCACCTGCACGCGCGGACCGGTGTTCCTGCCCGTCGGTGCCAGCCGCCATCTGTTCGTGACCGTGTGGGTCCCGAACGCGGCTGTCCGGCCCGGTCATTGCCGCATCCGCAACGTCGCGAAAATCACGTTCGCGCCGGGCGGTTCGGTGTGGAACACCAATCCCGGTGACGACACCGACGGTGCGACCGCGGTCATTCCGGCGCGGCAATGTCAGCAGCGCACCAACCTGGTGATCCGCAAGGTCAGCCGAGGCTGTGCGGTGATCGGCCACGATGTCGCGGCCTGCAATTATCGCGTCACCGTGATCAACGCCGGACCGGGCGTCTACAACGACACGATCAAAGTCGTCGACCAGCCGCTTGCTGGCACGACCGCGACGTTCGCCGGCGCTCCGTGGAACTGCGTTGCCGCCGGACCGGGCTACACCTGCACCCATCCGCCGGTGAACCTGGCATCGGGTGCGAGCGTGTCGTTCAACGCGCGCGTCCGGGTGCCTCTGGATGTTGCGCGCCAGCACAACTGCAGCATCAGGAATGACGCCCGGATCACGTTTGCGCCGGGTGGCTCGCCCCAGAACACCAACGCGGGCGACGATGCGTCCTTCGCGATCGGCACCATCCCGGCAAGCTTCTGCGCGCCGCCGCCGGTGCCGATCATCAGGCATAGCTGCCCGCCCGGCTACCGGTTCGAGGATGGTGCTTGCCGGCGTCCGCCGCGCGTGCGTCCGCCGGAACGGCATTGCCCGCAAGGGACGGTGCGGCGTGGCGGCCGGTGCGTGACCATCGAGCACGTGTGCCCGCCGAACACGGTTGGCCGCTGGCCGAACTGCCGGCATAAGCCGGTGGTCGAACTCCTGCCCGAAGGGCACAGTGCGGCGTCACGGCCGCTGCGTGACCATCCACCGCGAGTGCCCGCGCGGCATGATCGGCCGTTGGCCGAATTGCCACCGCAGGCCGGTCGTGCGGCCGTGCCCGCACGGCACGGTGCGGAAGGGCCATCGCTGCGTACCGATCGTGCGGCACGTCTGCCCCAAGGGCACGATCGGCAAGTGGCCGAACTGCCGGAAGATCCACATCACGCCGCCGCTGACCCATCGTCCGCGGACACAACGGCCGCTGGTCCACGTTCCGCACGCCACGCTCAAGCACGGCCATGGGCAGAGGAGCGTGCTGCGCTGACACCTGCGACGCCGCGCGGCTGAGACGCTGCGCGGCGTCACCAACGGCGAAAACGACAAGAGGCGCACCATCCGGTGCGCCTCTTTTGTTTCGGGGTCTTCCGCCACAAAAAATAAGCGGTCCCGGGAGAGCAGGGTTGGCTGCACGGGACCGCAAAGGGGGGCTTACGCAATGTTACGCAACAGGAACTCGAGCGGGTTGCAAGCTAACGCGGCGCTGTGACGGCCGCGTGACAGCGGCTCGCGCTGTGGACAACGTCCGTCCCGCGCGGCGTTACCGCTTCTCGTGCTTGTCGCCCGGCAGCATGGAGATGCCGCCGAGGCCGATGAAGATCAGGCCGAGCAGGAGGGCGATGCCGAACAGGCTGCCCTCGTGGCCGACGACGCCCTCGGCGACATTGGCGCGGGCGATGCCGACCGACAGCACGGTGGCGACCACCACGGTGGAAATGGCGAGTGCGACGCCGGCGACCAACTCGGCGAAAACGACGATACGGCGCTCGCGGCCGAGCTTATGCCCGGCCGGGGCGCGAAAACCGGTGTTCTCAATGTGCTTGTGCATGGCGGACCTTGGCGAACCTGCGGACGAATCGCTTTTCCGATGGGGCCAGATTGCGCAGGGAACCCGGCGGCGATCCGGCCCCATTGGGGCGCAGGTGGTAAGGTTTGCGGGCGATTTCGTGACGAAGGTTAACGAAGGGTTAAAGCGCCAATGCGGCACTTTTCTCTATCCCCTTGCGAAGCGGCGCTTATTTCTCCCCACCCCAGGGAGCGCTCAACGCGGCTATTGCGCCGCCTCCAGCGCGTCGGGCTGCCAGTCCATCGGCACGTGGCCGGGCTCGGCGGCGATGCGCGCCAGCCAGGCGCGGATCGCCGGATAGCGCGTGAGGTCGAAATCGCATTGCTCGGCGACGTGGGTGTAAGCGTATATCGCGATGTCGGCGATGGTGTAGCGGCCGTCGACGAAGAACGGCTGGCGCGCGAGATGCGCCTCCATCACGCCGAGCGCGTGATAGCCATTCTCCATCCAGTCATCGAGCGCGTGGCGCTGCAGGTCGCGGCCGCCTTTGATGAGGGCCAGCCAGAAATAGGCGGCGCCGATATTCGGCTCGAGACTGTGCTGTTCGAAGAACATCCATTGCAAGGCTTCGGCGCGGCCGATGCGGTCGTCAGGCGCGAGCGGCGTGCCGCCGGCGACGTACCAGAGAATGGCGTTCGAACTCGGCGATGTAACGGTCGGCCGCGACTTCGAGCAGCGGGATCTGCCCGTTCGGATTCTTGGCGAGGAATTCCGGCGTGCGGCTCTCGCCCTGGAGGATGTCGACCTCGACCAGGCGGTAGTCGAATCCGAGATGCGCCAGCGCAAGGCGGACCTTGTAGCTGTTGCCCGACCGCTGCATCGAATACAGCGTGTACATCGTCATGTCCCTCGAGCCCGCCCGCGATTCCATGGATCATTATATAGGCGGCAAGTCGGGCAAGAGAATGGCCCACGCATGACGAAACGCGCGCAGTTGTTTTGCATTCGACCCATTCCAAAGAACGAATGCACTGCAAAACGAATGAAAGCGATAAAGTTTATTCCGCGGTGGCGCGCTTTAGGTGCCACTGTTTCGCCACGCCGGTTTCCGTCATGGCGCGGTGCAGCAAGAAGGCGAAGGCGAGCAACAGCACCGGCACCGCCAGCGGGATCAAGGTCGCGCCGGCGACCGAGCGGGTCACCATCGGCACGAACCACAGTGCGGCGAGCAACGTCTTCTCCCACGGGCTGAACCCGCGTTCGATGCCGTCGCGGACGAGGAACGCGATCGCCGGCGCCACCACCATCAGGTCGTAGTCGAGGCTGTAGGGCGTGGCGAGGATGGTGGCGATGGCGAGCGCGGCGGCCTTGAACGCGAAGGTGGCGCGCGAACGCCACAGCCAGGCGAGCGCGGCGGCGGCCGCGACGGTCACCGTGCCCTGCAGCGCATAGGCGAGCGGAATGGAGCCGCCCCACATGCGCACCACCGAGAACACGCTCTGGATTTTCTCCCAGCCGGTGCTGCCCTGTTCGAGCACCACGGTGCGGGTGAACTTGGTGGAGGCGAGGAAGGCGCTCCACACCTCGGGGCCGAAGACGAGCGTGACGATGAGCGTGAGCGCGACGACCGTGAGCGCGGCGGCGGCGAAGCTGCGCCAGCGGCCGCTCACGATGAGCACCAATGGGATCAAGAGCCCGAATTGCGGCTTGTAGACCAGCAAGCCGATCAGCACGCCGGCGAGCCACGGGCGGCGGTCGAGCTGCAACAGCGCGGCGCCGATGAGGGCGGCGGTGAGGAAGCCGTTATGGCCGTGGCCGAGATTGATGAACACCGCCGGATAGGCGGCGGCGAGGAGGAGCCAGAGGCGGTCTGCCGTGATCCCACCTGGCCGGCTTCGCTGGTTACCCTCTCCTGAAAGGGGAGGGATAAAAAGAATTCCGCGGATTACCAGCAGATAGAGCGCCAGCGTCACGCCCTGCCACAGCGCCAGCGCCAGCGGGTAGGGCATGGCCGCGAACAGGGCGGCCAGGCCGAGAAAATAGGGCGGGTAGTGCCAGCCGTAGAACTGGGTCTTGGCGCCGAAGATGGCCTGCTCGCGGGCAAACTGACGGGGCGGGCTGAAGGGCGCGGCGGCCTCGCCGTCCAGGACATAGGTGCCGGCGGCGTAAACATTGGAGAAATCGGTTCCGAGCGGCCGGCCGAAGCGGTCGTTGAGCCCGTTCGAGGTGGCGATGAGGAAAGTGGCGCCGATCAGCGAGGCGGCCAGCACCGCCAGCGCCACCAGCCTGATGCGCTCGCGGGTCAGCCAGGCGCCGGAGCGCAGCGTCTCGATCAAGGCAGCCATTGGCGCGGTCTATCAGGCCAGCCTTAAGGGACGGTTAGGCCATCAATAAGCCGAGTTGATCAAATCATCATGTTTTGCGACTTGCTGTCGGCCGGAGAGGCTATTACGACACCGCCCATGCGGCATTTTTGACCCCTGATTCCGGAGCCTTTCGCATGGCCTTCCTTGCGGACCACCTGAAGCGCATCAAGCCGTCGCCGACGATCGCCGTCACCGACAAGGCGCGGGCGCTCAAAGCGGCGGGCCGTAACGTCATCGGGTTGGGGGCCGGCGAGCCCGATTTCGACACCCCCGACAACATCAAGGAAGCCGCGATCAAGGCGATCCGCGAGGGCCGCGCCTCCAAGTACACCCAGGTCGACGGCCTGGCCGAGCTGAAGGAGGCGGTGGCGGCCAAGTTCAAGCGCGAGAACGGCCTCGACTACACGCCGGCGCAGATCACGGTGAGCGCCGGCGGCAAGCAGGTGCTCTACAACGCCTTCATGGCCACGCTGAACCCGGGCGACGAGGTCATCATCCCGGCGCCCTATTGGGTGAGCTATCCCGACATGGTGCTGCTCGCCGGCGGCACGCCGGTCCAGGTCGTCTGCTCCATGGACAACGGCTTCAAGCTCAAGCCCGAGCAGCTCGAAGCCGCGATCACGCCGAAGACCAAGTGGTTCCTGCTGAACTCGCCGTCGAACCCGACCGGCGCCGCCTATTCGCGCGCCGAGCTGAAGGCGCTCACCGACGTGCTGATGAAGCATCCGCATGTGCACGTCATGACCGACGACATGTACGAGCACCTGACCTACGACGACTTCAAGTTCTTCACGCCGGCGCAGGTCGAGCCGTCGCTCTACGAGCGCACGCTCACCATCAACGGCACGTCGAAGGCCTATTGCATGACCGGCTGGCGCATCGGTTTCGCCGGCGGGCCGACGCCGCTGATCAAGGCGATGGCGATGATCCAGTCGCAATCCACGACCAACCCCGCGGCGGCCTCGCAATGGGCGGCGGTGGAAGCGCTCAACGGTCCGAAGGACTTCATCCCCAAGCACAACAAGATCTTCAAGGAGCGGCGCGACCTGGTGGTGTCGATGCTCAACCAGGCCAACGGCCTCAAGTGCCCGATGCCGGAGGGCGCCTTCTACGTCTATCCGTCCTGCCAAGGCACCATGGGCAGGACCACGCCGTCGGGCAAGAAGCTCGCGACCGACGAGGACTTCGTCACCGAGCTTCTGGAAGCCGAAGGTGTCGCGGTGGTCCAGGGCACGGCCTTCGGGCTTGGTCCCGCATTCCGGATTTCATATGCGACCAAGACGGAAGACCTGGAAGAAGCCTGCAACCGCATCCAGCGCTTCTGCGGCAGCTTGAAATAAGGCGCTTGTCCGACGCGCGTGCCGTCCTCACCCGCGCGGTGGGGCGGCTACCGCGTGCCGCCGCAGGGGGCGGGCGCATTTTAGACGTTCGCAACTTATGGCTTTAGGCGCTTCCCACAGCCGCGGCGCTGTAATTAAGCGCGAATCAACCATCGCTCGGCTAGAGTCAATCTTATGATTCGCCGAACCATCGCCGTCCTCATGCTCGTCGCCGCGGCGATTGCGCCAGCGGCCGCAAACGAGCGCGTCACCGTCGCCACCACCCGCGACATCCAGAACGGCGCGCTGTTCATGGCGGCACTGCGCGGCTACTTCGAGGCCGAGGGCATCGACCTCGCCATGCAGGCCTACCCGTCGCCCAAGGCGGCGGTGCAGGCGCTCGCCGCCGGCAACTGCGATCTCGCCCTGGCCACCTTCACCGTCACCGCCTTCAACCTCGCCGGCACCGGCGCGATCAAGATGATCGCCGCCCAGGTGCGGGAACGGCGCGACCACGAGGGCAATGTGGTGGTGGCCGCCAACGGCGCCTACCGGGCCGGCCTGCGCGCGTTCCAGGATCTCGCCAACAAGTCGGTGGCGATCAGTGCGCTCGGCTCCATCTACCACTATGAGCTTGGCCAGATCGCGCGGATCAAGAAGTTCAAGCTCTCCACCGTCACCGTGAAGCCGATGCGCACGTATGATGCGGTGGCCGCCGCGGTGATCGACGGGCAGGTCGATGCGGCGATCCTGCCGTCGCGCTATGGCCGTTCGCTGCTGGCGTCCGGGCAGGCGCAGATTGTCGGCTGGTATTCGGAACTGGACGAGCAGCAATTGGGCGCGTTGTTCGCGTCGGCTACGACGTTGGCGGACCGCTCCGAGATGATGACCAAGTTCCTGCGCGCCTATCGCCGCGGCGCCGCCGACTATTCGTCGGTGATGTCGCATTACGGGCTCGGCGGCAAGCTCATCTCCAACGTCAAATCGCGCAAGGCGGCTGCCGAGATCGCCCGCTACGTCTATCCCGGCACGGTGCAGGCGGCCGCCATCACCGCGGTGGAGGGAGGCGCCTATTACATGGACCCGCAGGCGCGGCTCGATCCCGCCGATCTCGCGCGCCAGTTCGACTGGTTCAAGGCGCAGGGGCTGGTCAATGCCGACGCCGATCTGCGCAAGGCGGTCGATTTGAGCCTTGCAGCAAAGCGTTAGGCTGACTCGCGTCTTACCGACCTGCCGTCACAAGGCGTGCCCCTTAATCGGCCCTTGCCAGTCTCCCGTCCACCTGAGACGATATCCTCAGAGGGCCGGGATTTAGAGGTCCGACTCCCGGCCGGCGAGGGAGGTATCCATGGGACAGAATGGCGCGAGAGACTTGGGTCCCCGGTGCATTGCGCTGGTGGGCCCCTTCCAAAGCGGCAAGACGACCCTTCTCGAAGCCATCCTCGCGCGCACCGGGGCGGTGCAGCGCCAAGGCACGGTGGACACCGGCACCACGGTCGGCGACGCCAGCAAGGAAGCCCGCCATCACAAGATGAGCGTTGAGGCTTCCGTCGCCACCACCACCTTCATGGGCGACAGCTACACGTTCATCGACTGCCCGGGCTCGATCGAATTTATCCACGACATGCGCAGCGTGCTGCCGGCGGTCGACGCCGCGGTGGTGGTGTGCGAGGCCGATGAAAAGAAGGTGCCGCAGCTTCAGTTGATCCTGCGCGAGCTCGAAGACCAGGGCATCCCGCGCTTCCTTTACCTCAACAAGATCGACAAGGCCGACAAGCGCATCCGCGAAACGCTTTCGCTGCTGCAGCCGGCTTCGCGCGTACCGCTGCTGCTGCGCCAAATTCCGATCTGGAACGACGAGATCATCTCCGGCTTCGTCGATCTCGCGCTGGAGCGCGCCTATGTCTACAAGGAACACGCCGCCTCCGAAGTGGTCGAGCTCGCCGGCGAGGACGCGAGCCGCGAGAAGGAAGCGCGCTTCACCATGCTGGAGACGCTGGCCGATCACGACGACAAGCTGATGGAGCAGTTACTCGAGGACATCGAGCCGCCGCGCGACAAGGTGTTCGACGATCTCGCCGCCGAATTGCGCGAACGCCAGGTGGTGCCGATGCTGCTCGGCGTCGCCACCCGCTCGAACGGCGTGCTGCGTCTGTTGAAGGCGCTGCGCCATGAAGCGCCGGGCGCGGCGGAGACCGCGGCCAGGCTCGGGGTCGAGGCCAAGGACGAGGCGGTGGCGCTGGTGCTCAAGACCTTCCACACCACCCACGGCGGCAAGATGTCGGTGGCGCGCCTGTTGGCGGGCACCGCCGGCGACGGCACCACCTTCAACACGCCGGAAGGCGAGGCCGGCCGTGTCTCGGGCGTGTTCAAGCAGATGGGCCAGCACTTCGAGAAGCGCGGCGCCGCCAACGCCGGCGAAACGGTGGCCCTCGGCAAGCTCGACAACGCCAAGACGGGCGACACGCTGTCGACCGGCAAGACGGCGCACGCGGCCATCGCCACCGCGAAGCCCTATCCGCCGGTGCTCGCCACCGCGGTGCAGGCCAAGGAGCGCAAGGACGACGTCAAGCTCGGCCAGGCCTTCAGCAAGCTCACCGAAGAGGATCCCTCGCTTAGCGTGGAGCACAATCCCGAAAGCCACGAGGTGGTGATCTGGGGCCAGGGCGAGATGCACCTGCGCGTCGCCACCGAGCGGCTCGCCGACCGTTACGGCGTGCCGGTCGTGTCGCATCCGCCGGCGGTCGGCTACCGCGAGACCATCCGTAAGCCGGTGACCATTCGCGGCCGCCACAAGAAGCAGTCCGGCGGCCACGGCCAGTTCGGCGACGTGGTGCTGGAGATCAAGCCGGTGGCGCGCTCAACCGGCTTCCAATTCGAGGAGCGCATCACCGGCGGCGTCGTGCCGCGCAATTACATCCCGGCGGTGGAGGAGGGCGTCATCGACGCGCTCAAGCACGGCCCGCTCGGCTTCCCGGTGGTCGACATCGCGGTGGCGCTGGTCGACGGCTCGTACCATACGGTCGACTCGTCCGACATGGCGTTCCGTATCGCCGGCCGCATCGGCATTGTGGAAGGGCTGCCGCAGTGCCAGCCGGTGCTGCTGGAGCCGATCCATCTGGTCGAGATCGTCTGTCCGAGCGAGGCCACCGCCAAGATGAACGCCATCCTGTCGAGCCGGCGCGGCCACATCCTCGGCTTCGACGCGCGCGAGGGCTGGCTGGGCTGGGACGTGGTGCGCGCGCAGATGCCGGAAGCCGAGATCGGCGACCTCATCATCGAGGTGCGCTCGGCCACCGCCGGCGTCGGCAGCTTCACCTACCAATTCGATCACATGGCGGAACTGACCGGCCGCACGGCGGATCAGATCGTCGCGGCGCGCCGCGCGGCGGAGTGATTTGAAGCTTTCGTGATTGCGGGGCCGTCCGCCGGCGCGGGCGGTCCCGCTTTTTTACGACAATGCGATTTTAATTTTCGACAACTCCCTAACCGGCCGCAAAGCCCATCCACGAAACGGCGCTGTGCATTAACCGGCGCGCGGCGCCTGCCCCGTCAAGATGCCCCGGACGCGCGGTTGACGCGCGCGATGTTCTCGGGTGCTCGAACACGGTGCGCGAATATGTTGCAAGGACTGCGCAAGTTTTTTTCAGCGCCGGAACCAGCGCCTTACGCCGATCCGAAGGCGAAGATCCCGCTCGGCGAGGTGCTCAGGCGTAACTGGTTCGAGCTCTGGTATCAGCCCAAGATCGAACTGCGCAGCATGCGCATGGTCGGCGCGGAGGCGCTGGTGCGCGCGCGCCATCCCGACCGCGGCGTGGTGGCGCCGTTCTTTTTCCTGCCCGGCGCCGGCGAAGACGACATGCTGGCGCTCACCGAGCAGGTGATCCTCACCGCGCTCGGCGACTGGGAGGTCTTCAACGACTACGGCGTGGGCATGAAGTTCGCCGTCAACGTGCCGGTATCGGCCTTCGTCAAATTGCCGATCCCGCAAATGCTGCGCGAGGCGCGCCCGCGCGCGGCGAACTGGCCGGGGCTGGTGCTGGAAGTGACCGAGGACCAGATCATCAACGATCTGGCGCTCGCCAACGACGTGGCCGGCGCTTTGCGAGAATTGAATTGCACGCTGGCGCTCGACGATTTCGGCGCCGGCTATTCCTCGCTCGCGCGCTTGAGGCAGCTGCCGTTCAGCGAACTGAAGATCGACCGCAGCTATGTGATGAATTGTGACCGCGATCCGCTCAACGCCGGCTTGTGCGAAACCATCGTGGAGCTCGGCAAGCGTTTCGGCCTCGGTATCGTGGCCGAGGGCATCGAGACCGTGCACGAGAGCCACAAATTGCAGGGCATCGGCTGCGACGTCGGCCAGGGCTACCTGTTCGCCAAGCCGATGCCGCGGGGCGAGCTCATCGCCCTGATGCGCCAGCGTCTCGTGCCCCGCATCCTGAGTTCGTGATGCATGGCGGCATGCTCTGACACGACCTTCGCAAGCGGAGCCCGCATTCCCCGGATGACGCTCGAGAAACCGCGAATAGCCAGCTCGGTTTGGGAGCCATCCGGGGAATCCCGGCCAAATCTGAATTCTCGTTGCGTATGATTGCAATCATATGCAGGAGGTAGCATGGGCCTCAAGCTGCGCTGTTATCGTGGGAGGGGGGCCGCCCGCGCGACCGCCTTCCTACGCTGCCGCAGTCCCTTGGAGTGCGGCGCCGCACGTCGCCTGAGCAAAGGCGCGGCACGATCGACCGGCCGCACGCAGCCGGTCGAATGCAAAGGGGGGCACCATGTCGGGACTTTTCAAGTTCTCACCACGCATTGCAAAGATCGCCGTCGTGGCCGTGGCCGCCGCGGCTGCGGCCACGACTGCCTCGCGCGCGGTCAACGAGCATATGAAACCTGCGCCGCACAAGCCGGCGCCGGGCGGCGCGCATCAACCCGCGGCCATGGGAGCCGGCAAGGGCGGCATGAGCATGATGCAGCCGAAAGGGCCGAAATTCGAGCCCGCGACCGTATGCAAGCAATGCCACGAAGAGATCTTCCGTGACTGGTCGCAGTCGATGCACGCGCATTCGCGCGAGGCCTGGTACTTCAGCCACAAGGTGGGCTCGGAGCGCATGGGCATGACCTGCAACAACGAGAAGAACGTTGCGGTCCCTTGTCAGACCTGCCACGAGCCCGCCGGCGTCTATCCGCTGGGCGCGGTGATGCAGGGAAAACCGCCCGCGATTGCCGCGGCCGAAGGCGTGAGTTGCGACGTTTGTCACCGCATCACCGAAATCAGGGGAACCGGCGATTTCACGTTCGGCCCCAAAGGGATCAAGCGTGGACCGTACAAGGACGCGAAGTCGCCCTATCACAAGACGGCCTATGCGCCGCTCATCCAGAAGACCGAATTCTGCGTCGCCTGTCACGGCCAGCTCAGCAATCTGAACGGCCTCAAAGTCTGCGACACCGTGCGCATGTGGCGCGAAAGCCGCTATGCGCGCGAGGGGAAGACCTGCCAGACGTGTCACATGCCGGGCGTGACCGGCGCCGCGGCGACCGGGCCGAACGCGCCGGCGGACGCGCCCAAGAACCGGCCGTTGCGCCGCCACCTCTTCCGCGGCCCGCACAACGATCCGGCCCTGCTGCGCGAGGCGGCGACGCTGCGGCAGACCGTGGCAAAGAGAGCCGATGGCAGCCTGGACATCCGCGTGACGGTGACCAACTCAGGGGCCGGTCATGATCTGCCGACCGGCCTTCCGGACCGGCTGATCACGCTGAAGGTCGAAACCAAGGATCGCGCCGGCAAGGTCGTCTGGCAAAACTGGCACGACGACGTCTACCGCGAGAACCGCCAAGCGGCGTTCGGCCTTTTCGGCTTCAATCCGAAAGGCGGCGCGGTTCCGCCGATGGGCGCTTCGCGCATCGATCGGCTGAATCTCAAGCCCGAGGAAACCCGCGCGCTGACCTACCATGTGCCGGCCGCGCTCGCGCAAGAGGCGGCGAGCGTGGAAGCTCGGCTTACCTACCATGCGGCGCGCAAGGAGAATGCGGACTACTTCGGCACCTGGGGATTGCCCGGCTTGCAGCCGAAGCCCATGGCCGAGGTCGTCACGGCCGTGCATTGAGCGTGAAGCCGCTAAGTGCAGCCGCCGGTCGCCCCGGCGGCTGCTGAGCGCTCGGGGGCGTTGCGCGGCGCGCAATTGGCTCCAAGGGGCACTAGCGAGTCGATGATTCTCGCGCCGCTTTCGATTTAAAGTTGCTGAATGAGATCGCCGCAAACGGTGCAGGAACTTCAAATCGGCGGCACTGGTGGGCGGGCCGCGTCCGGTGGTCAAAACGCCGCGCCGCTTGTTGGCGAGGGCGTGAAATGCGCGTTTTAGGCGGCCTCCCGCAAGCGTGATTTGCCAGTGAAGGAAGGAGCTGCCGTACCTCTTGGGGCCACGAACGCAAAGCGATTCGGGAGATCATGCCCATGAACATCATCCGCCGCCGGGGCTGGGAAATCCCCGAGCGTCTGGCCACCCCCGAACACCTGGTGTTCAGCCGGCGCCGCCTGCTGGCGGCCGGCGTTGGCGCCGGCGCGCTCGCCTTGGCGCCGCGTCTGGCCGCCGCGGACAACGATTCGGATGCCGCCAAAGCGCGCGATCTGACCGCGGGCCTTTATCCCGCCAAGCGCAACCCGAAATACACGCTCGACCGGCCGATTACCGACGAAAAGGTCAACGGTAACTACAACAATTTCTACGAATTCGGCACCTCCAAGCACATCGCCAAGGAGGCCCAAGAGCTGCCGATCCGGCCGTGGACGGTGACGATCGACGGGCTGGTCGAGAAGAAACAGGAGATCGGCATCGACGATCTCATTCGCAAGATGACGCTGGAAGAGCGCCTCTATCGCCATCGTTGCGTGGAGGCCTGGAGCATGGCGATCGCCTGGACCGGCTTCCCCCTCGCCAAGCTGGTGAAGTTCGCGCAGCCGCTCGGCTCGGCCAAATTCGTCAAGATGACGACCTTCATGGACCCGTCGGTGGCGACCGGCCAGCACATGGCCTGGTTCCCCTGGCCCTACGTGGAAGGCCTGACGATTGCCGAAGCGACCAACGATCTCGCTTTCCTCGCCACCGGCGCCTACGGCCATCCGATGGCCAAGCAGCACGGCGCGCCGCTGCGGCTGGCGGTGCCGTGGAAGTACGGCTTCAAGTCGATCAAGTCGATCGTGCGCTTCACCTTCACCGACAAGCGGCCGATGGGGATGTGGGAGAAGCTGCAATCGTCCGAGTACGGCTTCTATGCCAACGTCAATCCGAAGGTGCCGCATCCACGCTGGAGCCAGGCGACCGAGGAGGTCATCGGCACCGGCAAGCGGGTGCCGACTCAGTTGTTCAACGGCTACGCCGAATACGTCGCCGACCTCTACAAGGGCATGGAAGGCCGCCATTTGTGGATGTGACGTCCGGTTCGATGTGACGGACGTGTTGTATTCACGGCGTCCGCGCGTTGTTCCGGCGATATCGCCGACGTGGTAGGATTCCGACTCAGAGACCTGAGGCGGAGGTATTCCATGTCCACGAACGGGCCCGACATCACGCAAATCCAGCGCGCGGTTGCGAAGTCGCTGCACGAGCACTGGGTGCTCTATCTGGTCGAGGGCATCGTGCTGCTGGTGCTCGGCGCCGGGGCCATCATCATTCCACCGCTTGCCACCATCGCGGTGACCATCGTCCTCGGCTGGCTGTTTCTGGTCAGCGGCGTGGTCGGCCTGGTCACCACCTTCTGGATGCGGGCGGCGCCCGGTTTCTGGTGGGCGCTGATCTCGGCGGTGCTCGGCATCGTGGTCGGCATCATGCTGCTGGCCTCGCCGCTGCGCGCGCTGGTTCCGCTCACCATCCTGCTGGTCGCCTTCTTCATCATCGAGGGCATCACGACGATCATGTTCGCGCTCGAGCACAAGCGCGAGATCAGCGGCCGCTGGGGCTGGATGCTGGTGAGCGGTATCGTCGATCTGATCCTGGCCGCCATCATCTTCGCCGGACTGCCGGGTACGGCGGCCTGGGCGATCGGGCTTCTCGTCGGCATCAACATGATCTTCGGCGGTTCGGCGCTGACCGCCATGGCGCTGCACGCCCGCAACGCGGCGCCGTCATAACAACCAAACTCCGCTCATTCCCGTCCCCCGCCTGCGCGGGGACGAACGGGGAGGGTGATCCGCCGCCTACTTCCGGCCTAGCCGCTCAGCCAACTGCCGGTCGTAGTCGAGCACGGCCTGCAACAGCACCTGCGCGCCGGCGGCGCATTGCTCCATGCTGGTGTGTTCGGTTTCGTTGTGGCTGATGCCGTCGCGGCTGGGCACGAAGATCATGGCCGCCGGCGCGACGCGCGCAACGTAGGCCGCGTCGTGACCGGCCGCCGAAATCATGGTGCGGCTGGTAAAGCCGGCGGCTTCCGCCGCCCGCTGCACGGCGGCCACGCACGCCTTGTCGAACGGCTGCGCCGGCTGGTTCCAGATGGTCTTGATCTCGATTTCGATGCCGAGGTCGCGGATGACCCGTGCCGCGGCGGCGGCGATGTCGACTTCCATCTGGTCGAGCGTGTCGGCTTCGGGATCGCGCAGGTCGATGGTGAAGAATACCTCGCCCGGCACCACATTGGGCGACCCCGGTTTCACTTCCATCAGACCGACGGTGCCGACCGCGCCCGGATGGTTGCGCGCGCTGGCATTGACCGCTTCCACCATGCGCGCGGCGGCGAGCAGCGCGTCATGGCGGCGCGGCATCGGCGTGGTGCCGGCATGGGTGTCCTGGCCGGTGATTGTCGCTTCGTACCAGCGCATCGCCTGCACGCCGGTGACGACGCCGATATCCTTGCCCTCGGCCTCGAGATGGGGACCCTGCTCGATGTGCAGTTCGAAGAAGGCGGACAGCTTGTGCTGCCCGCACGCCTCGGGACCGCGATAGCCGATCGTCTCGAGCGCGGCGCCGAAGGTTTCGCCGGTGCGGTCGGTGCGCGCCGTCGCCCACCCCCGCGTGAACACGCCGGCGAAAGTGCCGGACGCCATCATGGCCGGCGCGAAGCGCGCGCCTTCCTCGTTGGTCCAGTTCACCACTTCGATGGGCGCGAAGGTTTCGTAGCCGGCGCGGTGCAAGGTGCGCAGCGCCTCCAGCGCCGCCAGCACGCCGAGCGCGCCGTCGAACTTGCCGCCGGTCGGTTGGGTATCGAGATGGCTGCCCATGGCGATCGGCGGCACGTCGGCGCGCTGGCCGGCGCGGCGCGCGAACATGTTGCCCATGTCGTCGATGGTGAGCGTGCAGCCGAGCGCTTCGACGCGCGCCTTGAACCAGTCGCGCACTTGCCGGTCGAGATCGCTCAACGTCAGCCGGCAGATGCCGCCCTTGGGCGTGCCGCCGATCCTGGCGGTCTCCATCAAATCGTCCCACAACCGTTCGGGATCGATCCTGAGATTGGTCATGGCTGCTCTGGCTACCCTGGCTGCAACTTTGCCGTCACGCGACGCGCCCCGCTCGGCGCGCTCCGGGTCCCGCGCGAACCGTGGCGGGCTTTCGCGTTTCTCTTGTTTGCACGCGGGCGCATCCGGTTCAATATGCCCGCAAGGCGAGGCGACAACGAGGAGACAAGCATGCCGGCTTACTGGGTGGCGCGGTCCAAGATTAACGATCCGGTCGAATATAAAAAGTACACCGATCTGGTGCCTGACATCATCGCCAAATATGGAGGTAAGGTGCTGGCCCGCGGCGGTAAGTTTCAGATCATGGAAGGGCCGGACAAATTCCAGCGCTTCGTCGTGATCGAATTCCCCACATTCGAGCAGGGGGTCGCCTGTTTCACATCGCCGGAATACGACCGCGCTGCGGCGTTCCGGCGCAGCGGGGCGGGCGAGGTCGAAACCATCATGGTGGAGGGGATTTAGCCCACCTTTTAATCCTATCGCCCCTCTAGCGCGGGCGTGAAATCCGCGTAATATGTGGACAAAATAACTTCATCGGGAGGAGAACTAATGTTGCGAAAGCTCAAATCTACGACCATTGCGGGGATCGCGGGGCTTGCCCTGTCGTTCGCCGCCGGCGTCTTGTTCGTGGCGCAGCCTGCCGTGGCGCAGGACAAGAAGCCGATCAAGATCGGTTTCGGCATGTCGCTGACCGGCTTCCTGGCGGCCAACGGCAAGCAGGCCCTGCTCGCCATGAAAATCTGGGAAGAGCGCACCAACAAGGCCGGCGGTCTGCTCGGCCGTCCGGTCAAGCTGGTCTATTACGACGACAAGAGCTCGCCGTCGGAAATTCCCGGCATCTACACCAAGCTGCTCGACGTCGACAAAGTCGACCTGGTGCTGTCGGCCTATGCCACCAACGACATCGCGCCGGCGATGCCGATCATCATCCGCAAGAAGAAGCTGTTCATCAGCCTGTTCGGGCTCGATGTGAACGCCAAGTTCAAATATCCGAGGTACTTCTCGATCCTGCCGACCGGCCCGGACACGAAGGTCTCGTTCACGGAAAACTTCTTCAAGATCGCGGAAGCGCAAAAGCCGAAGCCGAAGACCGTGGCGCTCAGCTACGCCGACGCCGAGTTCTCGCAGAACGCCTGCGAAGGCGCCCGCAAGAACGCCAAGAAGGGCGGCTTCAAGATCGTCTACGACAAGGCCTATCCGCCGCCGCCGAAGACGACCGATTTCGCGCCGATCGTGCGCGCGATCAAGGCGACCAATGCCGATATCGTGGTGGTGTGCGCCTATCCGCTCGACTCGGTCGGCATGGTGCAGGCGGCGAACGAAATCGGCCTGAAGCCGAAAATGTTCGGCGGCGCGCTGGTCGGCCTGCAGGCGACGTTCTTCAAGAACAAGCTGAAGTCGAAGCTCAACGGCATCATCAACTACGAGACCTGGGTGCCGGACAAGAAGCAGATGTACACCGGCACCGAGGATTTCTTTAAGGAATACCAGTCGCGTGCCAAGGCGGCCGGCGTCGATCCGCTCGGCTACTATCTCGGCGGCTGGGGCTATGCCTACATCCAGGTGCTGGGTGATGCGATCAAGGGCGCCAAGACCCTCGACGACGGCAAGCTTGCCGCCTACATCAAGAAGACCACGTTCCACACCGTGATGGGCGACATCAAGTTCGGCAAGAAGGGCGAATGGGCCAAGAGCCGGATGCTGACCGTGCAGTATCACGACATCAAGGATGACGCCGGCCTCGATACCTGGCGTGGCATGAGCTACCAGACGGTGCTCGCGCCGGGCGACCTGGCGACCGGCAAGGTCATCTATCCTTACGAGAAGGCGCATAAGTAAGCGCACGCTCATAACCGAAACGAAAAGCAGCGCCGCGGGAAACCGCGGCGCTGTTTTTTTGACTTGATGGTTGCGGGTTTGCTTGGTCCCGCCTCCGGGAGAGCGTGAGCTACGCCTCCAACCCGAGATAGAACTGCCGGATCAGATCGTTGTTGTTGAGTTCCTCGGCCGAGCCACCTTCGAAGGCGATCTTGCCGTGCACGATGACATAGCCGCGGTCGGCAATGCGCACCGCCTGCATGAAGTTCTGCTCGGCCATCAGCACCGTGAGCTGGTAGTGCTCCTTGAGCTGCGCGATGGCGTCGATGGTACGGCTGACCAGCACCGGCGCCAGGCCCACCGACGGTTCGTCGATCAAGAGGATGCGCGGATTGAGCATCAGCGCCCGCGCCAGCGCCAGCATCTGCTGCTCGCCGCCGCTCATGGAGCCGGCCAATTGGCTCTTGCGTTCGGCCAGCCGCGGGAAGATCTCGAAGCAGAAATCCAGATTGGCCCTGATATGCGGCCGTGCCTTCTTGCGGCTGGCGCCCAGCAGCAGGTTTTCTTCCACGGTCTGGCGCGGAAACAGGCGGCGGCCTTCCGGCACCAGCGCGATGCCGAGGTCGACGATCTGCTCGGTGGTCAGGCCGGCGAGATCGTGTGAGACGCCGTCGATCTCGGCGACGATGCTGCCTTTGGTCGGCCGCACCCAGCCCATGATGCATTTCATCAAGGTGCTCTTGCCGTTGCCATTGGTGCCGAGCAACACGACGGTCTCGCCGCTGCCGACGCGCAAGGACACGTCCTCCAGCACCCGCACCGCGCCATAAGCGGCGTCGATCGCGTTGACCGTGATGCTGTTGGTGCTACTGGCCAAGATAGGCTCCCACGACTTCCTTATTCTGGATCACATCCTGCGGCATTCCGTCGGCGATCTTCTTGCCGGAAACGAGCACGGCCAGGCGCTGGGAGAAGGTCATCACGGCACGCATGATATGCTCGATCATGATGATGGTGACACCGCGCTCGTTCATGCGGATCAGCAGCGCCACGATGTCCTCGACCTCGGAATGCGACAGCCCGGCCATGGACTCGTCGGCGATCAGCAGTTTCGGCTCGGCCGCCATGGCGCGCGCGAGCTCGAGCTTGCGCATCTCGACCTGGGTCAGATCGCTCGGAAGTTTTGTCGCCTTTTCGTGCAGCGCCACCAGCGTGAGCAATTCCATGCAGCGATCGTCGAGTTCGGCGCGCGAGACATGATGTCCGGCGCGCGCGGCCACGGTGTAAAGCAACGGAACGCGGATATTCTCGGCGACGCTCATGCTGCGGAACGGGCGCGGCAATTGGAAGCTGCGGGCGAGGCCGCGGTGGGTGCGCTGATGCGCGACCATGCCGTCGACCTTTTCGCCGTCGAAGGTCACGCTGCCGGTTTCGTTGTGCAGCGTGCCGCAGATGCAGTTGACCAGCGTGCTCTTGCCGGAGCCGTTCGGGCCGATCAGGCCGAGGCGCTCGCCGGGCGCCACGTCAAGGTCGACGTCGTCGAGCGCGACGAAGCCGCCGAAGCGCTTGCCCAGCCGTTCGATATGCAGCAGCGGCGCGACTTTGGGCTCGGTCATGATTGCGCCTCTGCGGCCGCTTTGGACTTCTTGCGGGGATTGGTGACCCAATCCTGCCACAGGCCGACAATACCGCGCGGCGCGATGATGACGAAGCCGATGAGCAGCAGGCCGGTGATCAGCAGATTGACCGCCGAGGAAATGGTGACGGTAACGACCTGCTGCAACGTCGAGAGCAGCAGCGCGCCGATCATCGGGCCGGCCCAGAAGGTGGTGCCGCCGATCATCGGCATGGCGATCGAATTCACGGCATAAGACAGATTGAAGGCCGAGCCCGGCTCGACATAGCCGATGTAATAGGGGAACGGCGCGCCGGCCATGCCGAAGAGCGCGCCGGAGATGACGGTCGCAATCAGCTTCAACTTCAAGGTCGGCACGCCGGTCGCTTCCGCCGCCAGTTCGTCGTCGCGGATGGTGGCGAAACCGACGCCGAGGCGCGAGCGCTCGATCGAGCGGGCGATGACCAGCGAGACGATGACCAGGACCAGCATCAGCGCGAACAGGAAGTCGATATAGGGGCCGAAGATCGGTATTTCGTTCGGCGGGATGACATAGGCGCCGCGCGAGCCGCCGACAAAATCCCAATTGACGATCAGGGTTTCCAGCACCACCGCCAGCGCCAGCGTGGCGATGGCGAAAAAGACGCCGCGCAGACGCAACGTCAGATAACCCATGCCGAGCCCCACCAGACCGGAGACGATGCCGCCGACGATGACGAGAATCGGCAGCGGCAGCGGGAAAATCAGCTGCATCGGCGCCACCAGAAACGCCGGAAACACGTCCTCGACCGATTGGCCGAGCGTGTAGAGGCACACGGTCGAATAGACGCCGATCGCGAAAAATCCGGCCGAGCCGAAGTTCACATAGCCGCAATAGCCGCCGAGGATGTTCCAGGCGGTCGCGAGCACGATGTATTGCAGCACGGTGTAGCCGGCGAAGAACAGATAGTCGTTGCCGACGACGTGAAACGTCGCGTAGAGCGCCGCGCCGATCAGCGACAAGACCAGGATGAAGACGTGTGTGCGCATCTAGCGTCCCAGCAGTCCGGAGGGCCGCACGGCCAGGGTGAGCAGGAGCAGGCCGAAGGCGACGGCCGGCGCCCAGGAAGGCCCGTAAAACGTGGCGGTGATGCTTTCGATCACGCCCAGAAGCAAGGCCGCGATCAAGGTGCCGGGCAGACTGCCGAGGCCGCCGAGCACGCAGATGGCGAAGACGCGGCCGATATAGTCGCGGCCGGCCGACGGAATGACCGGCTGAATGATGATCAGGAACGCGCCGGCCATCGAGGCGGTGGCGATCGAAATCGAGAAGGCGATGCGCTTGATGCGGGTCGGATCGACCGCCATCAATTGCAGCGCCTGCGGGTCCTGCGACACCGCCATCACCGCGCGGCCGATGAAGGTGCGCGACAGATAGATTTGCAGGCCCAGGAACATGGCCAAGGACACCAGGCAGGGCACCAGCATGCGCAACGGAAACTCCATCGCGCCCAGGCTCACGCTGCCGCCGATATAGGGCGCGGTGACCGTGCGATAGTCGACGCCGAACACAAGGTTCAGGCCCACTTCGGTCACGAACAGCAGGCCGAAGAAGAAGGCGAGGCCGCGCAGCGAATCCTGGCCGTGTTTTTCGAATGACTGGTAGTAGATCTGATAGACGATGGAGCCGAGGGCGTAGAAAGC
Organism: uncultured Pseudomonadota bacterium; assembly: GCA_963829785.1. GTDB lineage: Bacteria > Pseudomonadota > Alphaproteobacteria > Rhizobiales > Xanthobacteraceae > Pseudolabrys. The sequence goes on from CAWHJZ010000004.1 coordinate 59,832, forward strand.
CGGCAGCGCCAAGATGGAGACGATGATCGGATCCACACCCAGACTGATATTGACGATATAGGCGATGTAGGAGCCGATAATGATGAAGCCCGGGTGCGCGATATTGACGATGTCGAGCATGCCGAACGAGATCGAAATGCCGGCGGTCACCGCGGCGTAGAAACCGCCGAGCATCAGCCCGGCGATGATCGCGTTGATCAGGAGATCGAATTCCATGCGAGTCTCAACCGGCGCATCCGCGCCAGCGCGCGCGCAACAGGGATGTCGATGGGGCGGGGAAACGGTCAGCAGCGCCGGCCGCGCTCAACGGGGCACAGGCGTAGTGTCTGTCAAAAGCGATCGGCATTCCCCCCCCCCACGTAGATTTGTTTATTATTGACTTGTCCGCCTGCCACCGCCGCCTGCGGCGGCCGTTCAGACGATCCGTTCGACGAACCCGGGAGGCTCGCCGCCGGAGCATTGGTCCGCAGTTTGCAGGAAGGCTGCGGGCTTGGCTAGCCTGTTGATCGTTTGGTCGAACGATACCAACCGCGACATATTGAGCAAGGGCCCGCTGCCCGGTGCCGTCCGGGCAGGTGGGCCGAAATGCGCGGTGGGAGGCGTCAGGCCGCGGCTAGCCTCTGCACGTCGGCGGGCAGCGGCATCGGCTTGTTGGCGCTGTCTTTGAACTCGACAGTCATGAAGACCATTTCTTCGCCGCTGAGGTTCTCCAGGTCGTGCACCTTGAACTCGCCGGGGCCGTAAGTCTCGTGGCGGGTCTCGCCGGGCTGGTAGGTATGTTCGACCGTCGTGCCGTCGTGCACATGCTGACGGGCGCGGCCGCCGGAGACCGAGGTCCAGAAATAGTCGAGCACATGGCGATGGAACCCGACCCGCTCGCCAGGGGCGAGACGGATGATCCATACGCGCGTGCGTTCATTTTCGGACAGCAAGGTCGAGCCGACACAAGGGTTGGGATTCTTCGCCTCGCGCTCGAATTCGGCGGCGATTTCGGCCGGCCACGGCGACTTATCCTCTTTCACGGCGTTCTTTTCGAGCATGGTCAGAGCCATGGGCAGTTTCTCCAATGCTATTTCGATGTCATATATAGCATAAAGGACCACGCGAAAAGACAGAGGGACATCAATTGGCCGGGTCCAGGGGAGGGCGCGCCGTCGTCATCGGCGGCTCGATGAGCGGGCTGCTCAGCGCGCTGCAGTTGCGGCGGGCGGGGTGGAACGTCGACGTTTACGAGCGGGTCGAAAGCGAACTGTCCGGCCGCGGCGCCGGCATTGTCGCGCAATACGAGCTGATCGACCGGCTGCGCGGCCTGGGGCTTGCGACCGACCAACTTGGCGTTGCCATCACCACCCGCAAAATCCTCGACAGAGAGGGACGCGTCACCTCCGAAATCGAATGTCCGCAGGTGTTGACCGCATGGGAGCGCGTCTATCGGTTGCTGCGTGATGCGTTTCCGGCCGAGCGCTATCACCGCGGGCGCGGCTTTGCGAAGTTCACGCAAGACGCGCGTGCGGTCACCGTGCATTTTTCCGATGGTGAAACGATCGGGGCGGACCTCTTGGTGGGCGCCGACGGCATCCGCTCCACCGTGCGACAACAATGCGCACCTTCGGTCGCGCCGCTCTATGCCGGCTACAGCGCCTGGCGGGCGCTGATCGACGAAAGCAAGTGGCCGCCGGACGTGCATCGCGAGCTGTATGACGTCATGGCCTTCGGCCTGCCGCCGGGCGAGCAGTTCCTCAGCTATCCGGTGGCGGGGCCGAACGATGACTTGCGTCCCGGCCATCGCCGCACCAACGTGGTCTGGTACCGGCCGGCGGAGGAGAAGACCAAGCTGCAATGGCTGCTCACCGACGCGACCGGGCGCACCCACGCGATCTCGATTCCGCCGCCGCTGATCCGCCGCGAGGCCATCGACGAGATGCGCGCCGACGCCGAACGGCTGCTGGCGCCGCAGTTCCGCCAGATCGTGCGGTTGATCGACGAGCCGATCCTGCAGCCGATCTACGATCTGGAATCGGACAACATGGCGTTCGGCCGGGTGGCGGTGCTGGGTGACGCGGCGTTCGTGGCGCGCCCGCACGTGGCCGCCGGCGTGTCGAAAGCGTCCGACGATGCCGCGGCGCTGGTCGAGGGCCTCACCGCGGAAGGCGACGTCGAAGCGGGCCTGAAGCGCTTCGAGGCGGCGCGGCTGAAGGAAAACCACGCCATCATCCAGCGCGCCCGCCATCTCGGCGCCTATTTGCAGGCGACCCGCAGCGCGGAGGAGCAGGAGCGCGCCGGCAAGCACAGCACCGACGATGCGGTGATCGCTGAGACGGCGGTGATCGATTTTCTGTATGCGTGAGGCGGGCTGAATTGTTTGTCATTGCCGGGCTTGACCCGGCAATCCATGCAGAAGTGCGGCAGACAGGGGCCCGACGTAACGCTTCGGGCCGTTGCGACGCATCATGGATGCGCGGGTCGAGCCCGCGCATGACGGCGTCAGCGTTTTACGGCAGCCCCAACAGCTTCTTCGCCGTGCCGCCGGCCAGCGCCGCGCGCGTCGAATCGTCGAAGCTTTCGACCGAGGCGATATGGCCGATGGGGTCGTGCTCCAGCATGTCGAAGGGATAGTCGGTGCCCATCATGACGTGATCGACGCCGAAGGTCTTCACCAACGCCTCGAGCTGGTCCGGCGTGAACACCACGGTGTCGACATAGACCTGCTTGAGATACTCGGTCGGCGGCTTGGGCAGGCCGACATGGCAATCGGAGCGCGCGCCCCAGGCGTGGTCGATGCGCCCTGAATAAGCGCCGAGATAACCGCCGCCGTGCATGGCGAAGATCTTGAGCTTGGGATGGCGTTCCAGCACGCCGTCGAAGATCAGATAATGCAGCGCCAGCGTGGTCTCCAGCGGATTGCCGATGACGTTGCTGAAATAGAAGCGCGACAGCCGCTGGCCTTCGGTGAAGCCGTTGGGGTGTATGATGACCAGCGCGCCGAGTTCCTCCGCCTTCTTCCAGAACGGCGCGAAGGCGGGATCCGACAGTTCCTTGCCGTCGACGTTGGTGAGGATTTCCACGCCCTTGAACTTGAGCGCCTTCATGCAGCGCTCGAGCTCTTTCGCTGCCTCGTTGCCGTCCTGCATCGGCACCGTGCCGGTGGGGATGAAGCGGCCGGGATGCTTGGCGACCCATTCGGCGATGCCGTCGTTGATCATGCGCGCGGCCGGCACCGCGTATTCGAGCGCGACGGTGTGATAGCACTGCGGCGGCGGCGGCATGACGAGCTGCATGTCGACGCCCATCGCGTCCATGTGCTTGAAGCGCTCGTCGTAGCTCGTCGTCATCACCCCGCGGATATCTTCTTCCTGCTTGACGTTGACCGCCTTGGTTTCCTCGCTGGCGAAATGGCCCAGCGGGATGGTGCTGAGGTCGAGATGGGGCTTGATGTATTGGGCCGCCGCCGGCACGGCGACATGGCTGTGCATGTCGATGGTGACGCTCTTCGGCCGCACGTCGCGTCCCGGCTTGCCGTGCTTGCGCGCCGCCGTGTTGGCGTATTTGTTCCAGATCACCATTTTCGTCTTTTCCTCGTTACAACCAATGATCGCCTCAATACCGTCATCCTGAGGTGCGCGCCGCAGGCGCGCCTCGAAGGATGATCGGCCGTCGCCCTTCGAGGCTCGCTTCGCTCGCGCCTCAGGGTGACGGATTAAGGTCTATCCGGGCGGCAGTCAAAACACCCCCAGGTGCTGCCGCAGCGCGTCGTCGTTTTGCTGGAGCGCGGCGGGGGTGGTGACCTCCGCCACCCGGCCGGTGTTGAGCAGCACGATGTCGTCGGCGACGTCGAACACCAAGGTCGGATTCTGCTCGACCAGCACGATCGACAGCCCGCTCTCCTTCAACTTGCGGATGGTGGCCATCACCTCGGCGACGATCTGCGGGGCGAGACCCTCCGAGGGCTCGTCCATCAAGAGCACGCGCGGATTGCCCATCAGCGCGCGGCCGATCGCCAGCATCTGCTGCTCGCCGCCGGACAGATGCGCGGCGATCTGGTTCGTCCGTTCATTCAGCCGCGGGAACATGGCGAACACGGTCTCGATGGTCCACGGCGCGTGCTTGCCGTCGGTGGGCTTGCGCGCGGCCACCGACAGATTCTCGCGCACGGTCAGGCTCTTGAAGATGCGGCGGCCCTGCGGCACCAGCGCCACGCCGCGCGCGGCGATCTGTTCCGGCGGCAAGCCGCTTACCTTGCTGCCGAAGACGCGGATCTCGCCGCGGCGCGGCGGCAGCAGGCCGACGGTGACGTTCATGCAGGTCGACTTGCCGGCGCCGTTGCGGCCGAGCAGGCCGAGCATGCGCGCTTCGCCGAGCGCGAACGAGACATCCTGCAGCACGTGGCTGTCGCCGTAATAGGCGTCGATATGCGAGAGTTCGAGCGCGCTAGTGGCCAAGGTAGACCTCCCGGGTGCGCGGATCGGCCACCACTTCGGCGCGGGTGCCTTCGACGATCACCTCGCCGAAATGCAGCAGCGTAATGCGCTCGGCGAATTCCAGCGCCACGTCCATGTTGTGCTCGATCATCACCATGGTGACGTCGCGCGGGATCGCCATCAGCAACTGGTGCACGTCGCGGCGCTCGTCGATGGAGAGCCCGGCAAAGGGCTCGTCGAGCAACAGGACCTTCGGGTTCTGCGCCAGCGCCATGGCGATCTCGACGCGGCGGCGCTCGCCATAGGAGGTCTGCGACAGCGGCCGTTCGGCGATGTGGCCGAGGCCCACGCGCTTGAGCGACTCGTGCGCCTCGTCGACGATGTGGCTCTGGCGCTTGATGTCGATGAACGGATTCCATCGCAGCGGGGATAAGCCGAGCAGCGCCAGCGACACGTTGTGGATGATGGTGTCTTGCGGAAACAGCGTGATGATCTGGTAGGTGCGGGCCATGCCGAGATGGGGCCGGCGCCGGCTCGGCACCCGCGTCAGGTCGTGGTCGAACAGCCTGATCGCGCCGCTGTCGGGCGTGATTTCGCCGGTGATCAGGTTGAACAAGGTGGTCTTGCCGGCGCCATTGGGGCCGATGATCAGCCGCCGTTCGCCGGGCTCGACGTTCAGGTTGACGTTGCGGGTGACGTGCAGGCCGCCGAAGGATTTCGATAGCTCGCTGATGGTGAGCGCGCTCATGGCTCGGCCTCCGCGTTCTTCGCCGCCGCCGCGTCGTTGCCGGGCCCGCCGGTCTTGCGCCAGGCCAGCCGCCACAGCCGCGCGGTGCCGGGCACCAGGCCTTCCGGCATCAGGATGACGATGGCGACGAAGATGGCGCCGAGCAGCATGTTCCAGCGCTCGATGAAGCCCGAGACCACGCTCTTGACGATGACCACCAGCGCGGCGCCGACGATGGGGCCGAGCAGGGTGCCGGCGCCGCCGGAGATCACCATCAGCAGCACCTCGGCCGAGGCGGTGAGGTCGATCGCCTGCGGGCTGATGAACTGATTGTAGTAGACGAACAGGATGGCCGAGATCGCCGTCAGCAGACCGGAGAACATTGCAGGCCCAGAAGCGGATGGCCCAGACGTGATAGCCGAGCGCGTTCATGCGGCGGGGCTGATCGCGCGTCCCCATCAGCGCGGCGCCGAGCGGCGAGCGCACGAAGATCGCCACCGCGGCAAAGGCGATAACGAATACGATCAGCGACAAGTAATAGAAGGCGACCGGCGGCATGAGCGAAATGCCGAACGGCTCGGGCCGGCCGTGCAGGTTGATGCCGTTGTCGCCGCCGGTGATGCTGATCCAGCGGTAGGCGAGGCCCCAGATGATTTCGCCCAGCGCCAGCGTGATCATGATGAAGCCGATGCCGCTCGCGCGCAGCGACAGCACCGCGTAGACCGCCATCGCGGCGAGGCCGGCGACGAGCGCGGTGAGAATGGCGACCGGATGGCCGAAGCCGTGCTGCAGCATGTAGCCGGTGGCGTAGGCGGAGATTCCGAGCAGGCCGGCGTGGCCGAGCGAGACCAGGCCGCCGTAGCCGGCCAGAATGTTCAGACCGAGGGCGAAGATGGCGTAGAACAGGATCTGGCTGGAGACGTTGAGGTAATAGACGCCGGGAATCCAATACGGCAGCGCGGCCAGCGCCAGGAAACCGATCGCCGCTGCGATGATCGACTTGCTCATGATGCGGTCCGTCATGGCACGAACCTGCCGAACAAGCCCTGCGGCCGCACGAGCAAGACGATCAGCATGGGCAGGAAGAGCACGAAATAGGAGAGCTCCGGCAGCAGCGCCTGGCCGAAATTATAGATGAAGCCGATGATCAGGCTGCCGACGAAGCTGCCGAGCAGGCTGCCCGAACCACCGAGAATCACGACCACCAGCGCCAGCGGCAGCATGTCCTGGTCGAGCCCCGGATAGACCGACAGGATCGGCGCGCCGATGATGCCGGCGAAGGCGGCCAGCCCGGCGCCGAGCGCGAACACGATGGTGAAAAGCTGCGAGACGCGGATGCCGACCACCCGCGCCATGTCGGGGTCGTCGACGCCGGCGCGGATCATGGCGCCGAGCCGGGTGCGATCGAGCAGCAGCCAGAGGCCGGCCGCGGTCACCAAGGCAATGACGATGACCGCCAGCCGGTAGTACGGGAAAATCAATGGGCCATAGTGCAGGGCGCCGACGAGCGCGCTGGGCGTGTCGACGCGCACCGGATCGCCGCCCCAGACCATCAAGCAGAAATCGGCGACGATGAAGGAGATGCCCAGCGTCACCAGCACCTGCGCCATCTGCTGGCCGGGCAACTGGCGCAGCAGGAAACGCTCGATCACGGTGCCGAACAGCGCAACCAGCATGACGGCAAAGATCACCGCGATCCAAAAGTTGAAGGTCATGGCGAGCATGCCGCCGGCGAAGGTGGCGCCGAAATAGGCGCCGAGCATGAACAACGAGCCGTGCGTCAGGTTGGGGATGCGCATCAGGCCGAAGATCAGCGAAAAGCCCGCCGCCAACAGGAATAGCAGACCGCCGAAGGAGATGCTGTTGACCGTCAGCAGCAGCCAGAAGGTCATCGTCGTCAATGTCCTGCGATAGATCTTCAGCGTAAATTCCGCTCGTCCCCGCGAAAGCGGGGACCCAGGGGATAAACGCTGAAGCGCCAGAAATCCTGGCTCTGGATTCCCGCTTGCGCGGGAATGAGCGGAGGTTGGTACGGGCGTCCCGCTAAAGGACGCCCGCCCAGGTCAGATCAGCACTTCAGCGGCGGATAGTTGCGCGAGTAGACCGGATGCGCCAGGAACTCCTTCTCCGGCCAGGTCCAGAACTGGCTGACGTCGTGATACGTCTTCACCGTCTTGTTCCAGAGCTTGAGGCCGTAGGGCGCGTCGGACCGCTTCTCGCAGACGCGGACGTAGAAGTCGCCGACCACGTTGCCGAGATGATCGAAGCTGATCGGCCCGCGCGGCGTGTCCTTCAATTTCACGGCCTTGAGCGCGGCCATGAACTTTTCCTTGTTGTCGGTGGTGCCGCCGGCTGCCTGTAAGCCGGCATTGACCACGTCGCAGTTGACGTAAAGACCCGCGGCATAGAAGCCGGGGACGACCTTGAACTGCTTCTGGATCGCGGCGATGAACTTCTTGTTGCCGTCGGTATCGAGATCGAGCGTGTAGGGGCAGCAACTGGTCTGGCCGACTGCCTCGTCACCGAAGGAATGCAGCAGCGCGTCGTCGCCGCCGGTCTCGCCGGTCACCAGCGGAAATTTGAGGCCAAGATTGGCGTACTGTTTGAGGAAGCGCAGCGGGACGCCGCCCGGGAAGCCCTGGCAGACGACGTCGCAATCGGCGATCTGCGCGATGTAGGGCGCGTAGTCGGGCGTGCCCAACGGCGTCCATAGCTTCTTGACCACGCAGCCGCCGTCCTTCTGGAACGCCGCCTGGAAGCCGCCTTCCTGCTCGTAGCCGAAGGCGAAATCCCAATCGATGGTGATGGCTTTCTTCTTGCCCATCTCCTTCGCCGCGTAGTGACCCATCACATGCATCGCCTGCGATGAAGTCGCCGCGGGCCGCATGAAGTAGGGGTTCGGCCGGCGCTGGGTGAGATCGTCGGCGCCGGCGAGGCTGAGCGTCGGCGTCTTGTGCTGCTCGATGTAGTCGTCGATCGCCAGCAGTTCGAAGGCGGCGAGCGGCCCGAGGATGACGTCGACCTTGTCGCGCTCTACGAGTTCCTGCGCCTTGGTCTTGGTGCCGGCCGGCTTGCCGCCGGTATCGGCCGAGAAGAACTCGACCTTGCGGCCGGCCATCTTGTAATCGTGTTCCTTCAGCCAGGTGAGCACGCCTTGCTCCATCTGGATGCCGCCCTGCGCCAGCCCGCCGGTCTTGACGGTGAGCAGGCCGAGCTTGAACGGCGCGCTCTGCGCGATGGCCGGCGTGGGGAATTTGAACGTTGCCGCCGCGGCGCCGGCGGCCGTCGCAGCCATGAAATTACGCCGGCTGACTTTGATGGACATTGAATTCCTCCCTTCGTCGCCCCTGTCGGGGTTGATGGCTGAACTCTTTCGTTCAGCCGTTATTGTGTGGCCTTTGCGGCCTTGGTTGGCGGTATGAGCCGCGCGGTGTCTTGAACCGTTACGCCCCACCGCAACAGACCGAGCCGCGCGCATCATCGTTCAATGGTGTCCGCCATGTAAAGCCCGGTGCCTCCGCAATACCGGCCCCGGCGCGGCAGCCCACGTTGCGGTGCAGTGGGCAAGGCCGGCATGGCCGTGTTAGACTGGCGTTTCTGCTGCCTTGTCTGTTGCGAATGCAATCATCCTTGGCTGCCGGGACGGTGTGCGATGGCGAGCAACGGCTTTGACGTGCGGCCGATTTCCGGTTCGATCGGCGCCGAGATTCTGAACATCGATCTGGCCGCCGAGCCGGGACACAACGTGATTTCCGCCATCCGCCAGGCGTGGCTGGAGCACGGCGTCATCTTCTTCCGCGATCAGGACCTGCCGCCGGCAAAGTTTCTCGGCTTCGCCAAACGTTTCGGCGAAGTGGTCGAATATCCGTTTATCAAGGGAATCGAGGGGTACCCTGAGATCATCCCGGTGGTGAAGCTCGAGCACGAGCGGCACAACTTCGGCGGCATCTGGCACAGCGACACCGCCTATCTCGACACGCCGCCCATGGCCACCATGCTGATCGCGCGCGAGGTGCCGCCCTATGGCGGCGATACGCTGTTCGCCAATGGCTATCTCGCCTACGAGACGCTTTCCGACGGTATGAAAAAAATGCTCGACGGGCTGATCGCCATCAACTCATCGGCGAAGGCGGACGTCTCGCGCACGCGCGAGGATAGGGTGCGCGACAGCGCCAAGGCCGAAGCGAAAAAGGAATATGTCGGCGAGCATCCGGTGGTGCGCACGCACCCGGAGACCGGGCGCAAGGCGCTCTACGTCAACGTCGCGCACACATTGCGTTTCAAGGATATGACCGAAGCCGAAAGCGCGCCGCTGTTGAACTTCTTATTTCACCATCAGACAAAACCGGAGTTTACCTGCCGCTTCAACTGGCGGGTCGGCTCGATGGCGTTCTGGGATAACCGCTGCGTGCTGCACAACCCGGTCAACGACTACCATGGCTTCAAGCGCGTGATGCACCGGGTGACGCTGGCGGGGGACAGGCCGCGCTAGATCCCGAGATAGCTCGACTTGATCTTGTCGTTGGCCTTCAGTTCCTGCGGCGTCGAGGAATAGACCACCTGGCCCTTGCTCATCACGTGCACGTAGTCGACCAGCTTGAGCGCCAGGTTGGCGTTCTGCTCGACCAGCAGGATGGAAAGGCCTTGCTCCTTGAGCTTGCCGATCGCCTCCCACAGGCCCTGGATGATGATCGGCGCCAGGCCTTCCGACGGCTCGTCCATGATCAGGCAGTCGGGGTTGGTCATCAGCGCGCGGCCGATCGCCAGCATCTGCTGCTCGCCGCCCGATAGCGTCTTGGCGCGTTGCAGGCGCCGCTCGCGCAGGCGCGGGAACAGGTCGTAGACGCGCTCGAGGTTCCAGCTGTGGCGCTCGGGGTTGCGCAAGGCGACCAGCAGGTTTTCTTCCACGCCCAGGGTCGGGAACACGCGGCGGCCCTGCGGCACCAGGCCCATGCCGCTGCGCACGGTCTCGAACGACGACTTATCCGTGATGTCGTCGCCCTTGAATATCACCTTGCCGCGGCGCGGCGGGTTGAAGCCGACGATCGAATTCACCAGCGTGCTCTTGCCGACGCCGTTGCGGCCGAGCAGGCCGAGGATCTGGCCCTGCTCGAGCTGGATCGACAGCCCCTGCAGCACATAGGCGTCGCCGTAATAGGTATGGATGTCCTGAACGTCCAGGATGGCCATGCGTGTCTACTCCGGTCCCCAGATAGATTTCCTGGACGCGCGGGCTGTCATGGATCTGCTGCGGCGTGCCGGATTCCAGAATTTCACCGAAGTGCAGGACGGAAATTTCCGACGCCACGTCGAACACCACGTCCATGTCATGCTCGATCAGCAGGATGGCGAGATGCGGATCGAGCTTCATCAGGAACTGCGCCATCTCGGCGGACTCGCCCGACGACAGGCCGGCGGCCGGTTCGTCGAGCAACAGGATTTTCGGATCGCTGGCGAGTCCGAGCACGATCTCGAGCTGGCGTTGCTCGCCATGCGACAGGTTGCGCACCTCGGTGTCCTTGCGGTCGAGGAAGCTCGCCTGCTCGAGCAGTTGATGGGCCTTGTCGTACACGTCCCGATAAGAGGTCATGAACCGCCACATGACGAACTTCGACGTGCGCAGACCCTGGATACCGAGGATCACGTTGTCGAGCACGGTCAGCTTCGGAAACAGGCTGGTGACCTGGAAGGTGCGCGCCATGCCGAGCGCGGTGCGGCGGTGGCTCGGCCAATTGGTGACGTCCTGGCCGAACAGCAGCACTTCGCCGGCGGTCACGGGAAAGATGCCGGTGATGAGGTTGAACAGCGTGGTCTTGCCCGCGCCGTTGGGGCCGATGATCGCTTTGCGGTCACCCGCCATCACGCGCAAGCTGACGTCGCGCGTGGCCTGCAAGCCGCCGAAGCTCTTCGACAGGGCTCTGAGCTCGAGGATGGGTACGTCGCCGCCGTTCGCCTGAGTCTGCATGCTCACTACGCAAAGTCTCGCATGGAAACGGAAGGTTCGGGGCCCCCCGCGTGGAGGGGCCCCGAGGTGTCGTCGCCTATTTGCAATACTTGCACGGCGGGAAGTCGCGGCTATACACCGGCTGCTTCAGGAACTCTTCCGGCTTGAACTGGCCGAATTGGCTGACCTTCGGATAGGTCTTCACGACCACGTTCCAGAGCTCCGCCTTCGGATAGCCGAACATCTTCTTCTTCGTAACCTTCTTGATGTAGATGTCCTGCACCGGGTTGCGGTACTTGTCGAAGCTGACATGTCCGCGAATGGCGTCGATTTCAAGCGCGGAAAGTTGCTTGACGAATTCAGCCGCGCCCGGGAACTTGCCGCCGTCCTTCTTGATGACCTCGTCGATCATCTGTGCCGTGGAGTAGGTGGTCTCGGAATAGTACGACGGCACCTTCTTGTACTTCTTGCGGTAAGCCTTCACGAAGGCCTCGTTCTTCGGCGTCTCGATCGCAGCGCTGTATTGCAGGGCCGACACGTGGCCGATGACTTCGTCGCCCATGAACGGCAGCACGAATTCGTCATAGCTGGTGCCGCCGCCGAGGACCGGTTTCTTGATGCCGGCCCGCTTGAGCTGCTTCGGAAACTGCAACGACATCGGGCCCACCATCAGGGTGAAAATGATGTCGGCGCTGCGGTTGATGGCCGGGATGTAGGGGCCGAAGTCCTTGGTGCCGATCGGCGGCCAGATCTTCTGGATCACCTTGCCGCCGCAGGCTTCAAACGCCTTCTGGAAGCCGCCAATCACCTCGTAGCCGAACGCATAGTCGGCGCCGATGGTAACGGCTGTCTTGTAGCCCTGGTCGCAAGCCCATTGGCCTTCCGGATGGCTCGGCTGCGAGCTCGAGAATCCGGTGCGAACGAAATAGGGATACTTGCTGAGCTGCCGTTGCGTGAGGTCGTCAGCGGCTGCGACCGGCGAAAGATAGACCGTCTTCTCAGCCGTGCTCACGGGCGCCAGGGCATAGCCGGTGGACGCCAGGAGGCCGCCCATGTAGATCTGCACCTTGTCCTGCAGGATCAGTTTCTTGGCCTTGGTGACCGCGGTGTCGGGCTTGCCGACGGTATCCTCGACGATGAACTTGACGTCAGCGCCGCCGAGCTTGCCGCCGTGTTCGTCCAGATACATCTGGAAGCCGTTGGTCATGTCCTTGCCGATCTGGGCAAAGATGCCGGTGGTCGGCGCCAGAAAGCCGAGGCGCAGCTCTTCAGACTGCGCGCCGTTCGCGCCGATGCCGAGCACGAGGCTGCCGCCAAGCAGCACCGGACTGAGCAGTCGCAACGTAGTGCTTGTCATGTCGTCCCTCCGTTGTTGACGTGGTCTTCCTGAAACTTTCAGGTCGCGACGGATGCCAGTTTCTTGGAGTCTTGTGGTTTGCCGGGTTGTTCGTCTTTGCCGCCCTCAGTGCGCCTTTGGCGAAATCGCGCGGGGATGCCCATCAATCCACTCGGCAAATAGAGGATGGTGAGCACATAAACCGCGCCCAGCACATACTGCCACCACGGCACCAGTGTGCTGAGATATTCGCGTAAGGCGATGACGATGGTCGTGCCGATCAACCCGCCGACCAGCGTCCCCGCGCCGCCGAGAACTGCCATCAGAATTGCGTCCACGGACGTCGTGATGATGACGTTCTCGGGGCTGACGATTCCTGCGGTATGCGCCCACAGGACGCCCGAAAGACCGCCGAAGCCGCCGGCGATGATGAAGGCGATATATTTGTGCAGCCAGGTATTGTAGCCGAGGATCTGCATGCGCAGTTCGCGCTCGCGGATTCCCGCCAGGCTCCGGCCAAAGGGCGACCGGACGAGAATGTACATGGTCAACAGCGACGCGACGAAGAAGCCGAACACCACGTAGAAGAATGTCACTTCGTTCGAAAGATCGAGGCCGCCGAAATTCGGCCGCGCGCTCAGATTGATGCCGTTGTCGCCGCCGGTCAGAGAATTCCAGCGATAGGCCAGCCCCCAGACGCACTGGCCGAGCGCCAGGGTGATCATCAGAAAGTAGACGCCGGTTGCTCGAATTGCCAGAAGGCCGAATACGGCAGCCAAGGCGGCTGCCGCGGCAATGCCAATCAGCACCACGAGCCAAAAATCGTATCCCAGGCCGATCTGATATTTCGCGGCAAGAATAGCGGTCGCGTAGGCGCCGACGCCGAGATAGGCGGCCTGGCCGAGTGACGGCAGGCCGGTGTAGCCGAGCAGGATGTCCAGGCTCATCACCAGAATAGAGAACGCCAGGATCCGCGTTGCCAGCAGGATCAGGAAGGAGCTTGTGTTCGGAACCACGAACGCCACCACAATCAGCAGGGCGACAACGACCGAAATCTTTGCTGTCTGACTTCTGAGCATTCCCTGTTCACTCCCTCCCAAACAGGCCGGTCGGCTTCACCGCCAGGATCAGTGCCATTGGAGCGTACAGAGTGAAGTAGGAGATCTCCGGAAACAGCGCCTTGCCGAAATTGTCCGCCAATCCGACCAGCAGCGCGCCGATCGCCGCGCCGCCCAGGCTACCCATGCCGCCGATGATCACCACCGCGAATGCCAGCGGCAACACTTCAAAATCCAGCCCGGGATAGACGCCCAGGAATGCGCCGCCGATGACGCCGCCAAGTGCCGCCAAGAAGGCGCCAAGCCCAAAAATGAACATGGAGATGCGCGAGGTATCGATACCGACGCCGCGCGCCATCTGCGCGTCGTCGACGGTAGCGCGCACCATGGCGCCCATCCGGGTCTTCTCCATGACGAGCCACAGGACGATGCCGATCACCACCGCCATGGCGATCATGAACACGCGGTAGAGTGGGAAATAGATGCCGCCGATCACCACGCTGTCACTCAGAAAATCCGCCGGGCTGATGTCCATGTTGTCGCCGCCCCAGATGTCGAGAGCGGCCTGCTGGAACAAAAACGCAAAGCCGACCGTGAGCAGCACTTGGCGCAAGACGTCGGTCTCGATCGGAACGATCGGAACGCGGTTGAATACGAAATAGACGGCAACCGAAGCGATCACGGTAACGACGGCGATCTCCAGCAAGCCGCCGCCGAGCAGATCCGGCCATTGCGTCTGGAACGCGAGGCTGATGAGCACGCCGATGCCGAGCGCGATAACACCGGTTCGGACGGTTTCGAAGCCTTCCGAGCGCAGGAACAGCCGCTCCATGGCGATGCCGATCAGCGCGACCGCGAGCGCGGCGAGCGGCAGCGACAACGCCCACGAGCCCGTGAAGGCGATCACCGAGAGCGCAATATAACCGCCCCATAAAAAGTAGGCGCCATGGGACAGATTGACGATCCGCATGACGCCGAAAATGAGGGACAGCCCGCTGCCGACCAGAAACAGCAGGGCACCGTACGAAATTCCATTAAAGGTTTGGATGATCCAGTACTGTGAGTTCATTCACCCCCACTCCGCTTCCGCTTTCCCTTCTTGTTGAGGCCGAAGGTTATGCGGGCAAGCTTACCCGAGACACAGTGGGAGTGAACCCCCTAAATGGCCGCAACCGACATTTGGCGGCGTTGGCGCTCAAACGCCGGTTGCAGGGCCCATGCGTCAGCGGCGCTTGGCTTTCTTGCTGCCGGTTTTTTTGGCGGGTGCCTGCCGTTTCGGCGGAATGATCGGCAGCAGCAGATAGGGCATTTTCGCCGCTGCCGAAATGCAGCGTGGTGGTGTTGTCGAACACCGCGGCCGGCCGGTCGCGCGGATCGTCGTGCAGGAACGGCCCGCAGCCGGTCAGCTCGTTCTTGAAGTTCGACAGCTTGCCGCCGCTGCCGCCGCCATATTCATAGTCCTTGCCGCGCACCGACAGGCCGATGCGATAGCCGGCCGGCACCACGATGCAGGTCGGCCAGATCTCGATGTCGAGATCGACCGGCTGGCCTTTCTTCAGCGGCTGCTTCTCGTCATGGGTGTGGTAGGGCCGGTAGGGCAGCGACAGTTTCTTGTCGAGCTTGCGGTGCGAGGCGCGCAGCCAGCCCTGCGCAACCGGCGTATGCGGATCGATGGCGCCCTGGAACACGATCTCCTTCATGTCGCCGGTGAACACCCGCAGCACGATGAAGAAGTCGGCGTCCGCGGTGGACGACGAGGCGAACGAGCTTGAGCGCCGACGGCCCGGTGATCTCGGTCTCTTGCGTCGAGCGGCGGCGTGAGGAAGGTGAGGCCGTCGCCCATGGACGTCGAAGCTGAGCTTGGTGTTGCGCGCGTCGGTTTCTTGGTCGTCAGCGCCATGGCGGCGGGATCGAGATAAAACTTCGTCCACTTGGTGCGCTTGAGCGGCCATTCGTTCTCGGCGCGGCCGACGAATTTCTCGCCCGGGTAGCGCACCTGCAGCATCACCTTCGGCTGCTTGCGACCAGCTCGTGTCCTTGCCGTGCAGGAAGTAGTCGAAGAAGCGCAGCTGCTGCTCGCGGCCGTAGTCGGTGTAGAAATGCGTCCAGTGCTCGATGCCGTGCGCTTCCAGCCATTTCTGCTTCGACGCCGCGCGCACGAAGCCTTCGAAATTGCCGCGCGGATGCAGGCCCTGGCCGCCCCAGTTGGCGGCCGAGAACAAAGGCGCTGTCACCTTCGACCACACCGGCGAGCGGTCGCGGTGATACTTGTCGTCCATCGGATGCGCGAGCGATCTCGCCGCCGAAATCGGAGCGGTTCTGCGCCAGCTCTTCCTCCGACAGCGTCTCCGGCCCGCACACCAGTTCGCCGGTGACGCGGCTGCGGCCGCCGCGCTCGCCGGCGCCGTATTGCACGGTCTTCACCTGCATGTCGTACCAGTTCTCCCAGAAGGTCGAGAGAATGCCGCCGTGATGCGTCATGTCGCGGTACCAGTCGGCCGAGCCTTCCCACACGCACATGGCGGCGAGATGCGGCGGCTGCAGCGACGCCACGTGCCACTGGTTCATGCCGTAATAGGAAATGCCGTTGAGCCCGACCTTGCCGTTCGACCAGGGCTGCACGCCGGCCCATTCGATGCAGTCGTAGAAATCCTTGGTTTCGCGCGGCGAGAAATGATCGATGAAGCCGGGCGAGCAGCCGGCGCCGCGTGAATCGACGCGCACGCAGACGTAGTCGTGCGGCACCCATTTCTCCGGATCGACCACTTCCCAGCTCTGGTAGAGGTTGCTGGAGCCGGCGGTAACGTCCGGATGCTTCTCGGCCATGATGTTCCAGGCGCTCGGATAGCCATCCTGGAAGGCGAGGTTCTTGGCGTAGGGGCCGTAGGTGAGGAGGACCGGATAGCGGCCCTCTTTCACCGGGCGAAAGACGTCGGCGCGCACCACCAGGCCGTCGTCCATGGTGATCGGCACGTTGAAGTCGATCCGCATGCCGTCGCGGACTTCCGAGCGTTCCTCGAGCGCAGCCATGCATTCCTCCCGGCAAATGCTTTTGTTGGCCGGGAGGCTACAGAGGAGCGCGGGTCACGCGCAAGGGCCAAGGCACGTCTTCGCTCGTCCGCGCGCAAGCGGGAACCGGTGCCATCAATCGCAATTGCAGGCCGGTGGCCGCTGGTTCCCGCTTGCGCGGGAATGCGCGGCGTATGACGAGGCGCTTGCCGATAACGCGCTAGCGCCTCTTCTTGCGCTTCACCTTGCCCATCTTTTCCAGCACCGCGCATACCGACGCGGTGTCTTGCGCGCCGAGACCGGACTTCTGCGCCTTGATGTAGACCGGCTTGGTGGCGTCGAACAGCGGCGTCGGCACCTTGATCTTCCGGGCGTAGCCGCCGATCACCGACATGTCCTTGTCCCAGACGTCGATCTTCATGGTGACGTCTTTGTAGTTGCCCTTCACCATCATCGGCGCGCGCAGTTCGAACACGCGCGAATTGCCGGCGCCGGCCTGGATCAGGTCGAAGATCATCTG
The DNA here is from genome assembly GCA_963829785.1 of uncultured Pseudomonadota bacterium. Classification (GTDB taxonomy): domain Bacteria; phylum Pseudomonadota; class Alphaproteobacteria; order Rhizobiales; family Xanthobacteraceae; genus Pseudolabrys. The sequence goes on from CAWHJZ010000004.1 coordinate 76,844, forward strand.
CGGGTCGAGGCCTGCCTTCATGCCCAGCACCATGGCTTCGGCGCTGGCGACGTTGTGAATCGCGACCAAGAGGTTGGCGACGTATTTCATCTTGCTGCCGTTGCCGAAGGGGCCGACGTCATAGGCTTTGCGGCCGAAGGCTTCGAACATCGGTTTGAGCTTGCGGACCGCCTTGCGCTCCCCGCTGGCATAGAAGACGAGATCGCCGGCGGCGGCCTGCGAGCCGGTGCCGCTGACCGGGCAGTCGAGCATGGTGTGGCCGGCCTTGCGCAGGATCTTCTCGGCTTTTTCCTTATCCGAAATCGTGAAGGTGCTCATTTCCACGATCACCTTGCCCTTCAATTTGGCCTTGGCGATGTCGCGCGCCACCGCCATCAGCGCCTGCGGCTTGGGCAGGCTGGTCAGCACCGTCGGTGCCGCCGCCGCGACCGCTGCCGCGCTCTTGGCGATCTCGACGCCCGCGCGGGCGGCTTCGCGCCGGCGCGCCGCGCTGATGTCGTAGCCGATGACGCGCCAGCCCGCCTTCGTCAGGTTCTTGGCGAAGGCCCCGCCCATGATACCGAGGCCGACAACGCCGACCGTGCCCTTCGAGCGCTTTTTCTTTCTCGCCGCAGCCATTCGGTTTTCTCCCTCCCGAAAAACTTAGAGCGCATCTGTCATGCGCGTCCCGTCGCGATTCCTCTTAAGGGTCAGACCCGGGGCTGTCGAGTGGGTGGGCAGCAACACGGCTTTCATGTCGCGCCGCGATCGCCTATCGTTGCGGTAAATTCATGCCGGGAGGAAACATGAAAATCGGAGTTGCCGGTCTCGGCGCCATGGGTGCCGCCATTGCCGCGCGGCTGATCGAAGTCGGCCATGAGGTGACCGTCTGGAATCGCACGGCCGAGAAAGCAAAGCCGCTGGCCGAGGCCGGCGCCAAGGTGGCCGGCTCGCCGGCCGAGGTGGCCAAGCTGAGCGAAGCGGTCATCACCATTCTCACCGACGGCAAGGCCATCGACGATGTCTACAACGGACCGAACGGCCTGTTGTCCGGCGACGTCAAGGGCAAGCTATTCATCGAAATGAGCACGGTGGCGCCCAAGGTCGAAACCGATCTGGCGCCCAAGGTGCGCGGCAAGGGCGCCGCGATGGTCGAATGCCCGGTGGGCGGCTCCACCGCGCCGGCGCGCAAGGGGCAATTGCTCGGCCTGATGGGCGCGGAGCCTGACGATGCCGCGCGCGCGCGGCCGATCCTCGAGCAGCTCACGCGCCGGCTCGAGCATTGCGGCCCGATCGGTTCCGGCGCGGCCATGAAGCTCGCCATCAACCTGCCGCTGATGGTGGCCTGGCAGGCCTATGGCGAAGCGTTTGCGATTGCGCGCAGCGTGGGCTGGGATCCCAAGCGCCTGCTCGACCTGTTCGTCGAGAGCAATGGCGCCAACAACGCGCTCAAGATGCGCGCCGATATGATCGTCACCATGTTCCAGGGCAAGGACCCGGGAACGGCCACCTTCACGATTGCCAACGGCTTGAAGGACCTGCGCACCATGGTCGAGACCGGCGAGGCGCTCGGCGCCGACATGGTCGCGACCAAGGCGGCGCTCTCGGGCTTCCAGGACGCCGTGCAGCACGGCGCCGGCGAGGGCGACGGCGCGCGCATGGCGGTCTATTGGTCGACGGAGAAGAAGAAGTAGAACTCACGGATTTTGTTCGGGGGAGGCGTTCGATGAAGCTGTTCTCGTTCTGGCGTTCGCTGGCGACCTACCGCGTACGCATTGCGCTCAACCTGAAGGGCATCGCCCCCGATGAGGTGATCGACGTCAACCTCCCGCAGGGCAAACAGCGCGAGGAGGCCTTTCGTAAAGTGAATCCGATGATGGCGCTGCCGGCGCTGGTCGACGACGACGGAACCGTGCTGTTCGAATCGCTCGCCATCATCGAATACCTCGACGAGGTGCATCCCAATCCGCCGCTGTTGCCGAAGGAGCCAAAAGCGCGCGCGCGGGTGCGCGGCCTCGCGCAGCTCGTTGCCGCCGATTCACACCCGCTGATCGTGCCGCGCGTGCGCGAATATCTTACGCGCGAATTCGAGGCCGATGAGACCGGCGTCAACGCTTGGTGCCAGCATTGGCACAAGGTGGCGCTGACCGGCCTGGAGCAGCATCTCGCAACCGAAAAGGAAACCGGCACTTATTGCCAGGGCGAGCAGATCACCGTCGCCGACATCTGCCTGGCGAGCCAGATCGCCGGGGCGAATTTCTACAAGGTCGATCTGGCGGCATTCCCGACTGTCAAGCGCATCGGCGAGACGCTCGCCAAGCTGGACGCGTTTGCCCGCGCCCATCCGCTCAAGCAACCGGGCGCCCCGGCATCAGCGTAGGTGGAAATCGAAATGCTCAATACTGCAATTGTCGGCCTTGGCTGGTGGGGCAAGACCCTGGTCAAGGCCGCCGCCGACTTCGGGGCGCCGATCCGCTTCATTCGCGGCGTTACGCTCGAACCGGAGACGGTCACTGACTTCGCCGCCGAGCACAAAATCACCATCGGTACCTCGTTCGAAGACGTGCTGGCCGATCCCGCCGTGCAGGCGGTGATCCTGGCGACGCCGCACTCCAGGCACCGCGCGCAGGTGGAAGCTGCCGCCGCCGCCGGCAAGCACATCTATTGTGAAAAGCCGTTCGCGCTAGCCAAGGCGGACGCGATAGCCATGCTCGCCGCGGTCGAACGCGCCGGCGTCAAGATTGGGGTGGGCCACCATTTCCGGCTGATGCCGTCGATGCGCGTGCTGGCCGAGGTGGCGGCGAGCGGCGCGCTCGGCACCATCATGCACGCGGAAGGCAATTACAGCCACGACTGGCTGGCCGATATGCCGGCCGACAGCTGGCGCATGGCGGCGGCGGAAAGCCGCGCCGGCGGCATGACCGGCATGGGCATCCACGTGCTCGACTGCTTGCGCGATCTGGTCGGGCCGATGAAGCGCATCAGCGCGCTCTCGAAGACGCGTGTGCTGGACGTGCCCACCGGCGACACCACCGCCGCGCTGATCGAGTTCGAGAACGGCGCCACCGGCGTGCTCGGCACCACCATCAAGACGCCGTTCCGCTGGCGCATCGCGATCTTCGGCGAGAACTGCTGGATGGAAAGCGTGAGCGAAACGCGCGCCATCATCCGCCGCGCCGGCGAGGAGGAGCCGGAAGTGATCGACCGGCCGCTTGATAACCATCTCGGCCGCAATCTCGATTATTTCGCGCGCGCCGTGCTCGGGGAGGGGACGTTCCCGATTCCACCCGCCGGCATCCTGCAGACGGCCGCCGCGCTGGAAGCGGTGTTCAAGTCGGTCGATGCCAACGGCGCGTGGATGGACGTGTGATAGGCTCGGCGGCGCGGTCGGCTCCGGCCGTGCAGGGCCTTTCCATCGGGACGTCGTTATATGCTTGAAAATCGATTTGTGCCGCCGAGCGGCGCCTTCACCCGCAGTGTGCCAGTGCGCTTTTCACATTGCGATCCAGCCGGCATCGTCTATTTCCCGCACTATTTCGACCTCTTCAACGGGGTGATCGAAGACTGGTACACGCACCAGCTCGGGTTCGATTACGCCGAGCTGATCATGGGCAGCCAATACGGCTTTCCCTTCGTGCATATCGATTGCGATTTCAAGATTCCAAGCCGGATGGGCGACGTCATCAACCTGACCCTGCTGGTCGAGCGCATCGGCCGCTCCTCGCTGGGCATCGCCATCGTCTGCCACCTCGATGGGCTCGAGCGGCTGCGCGCCCACATGGTCACCGCCATGATGTCGCTGGAGACGCGCGAGCCGGTGCCGCTGCCGCAGGCGTTGCGCGAGAAGATCGAGGCCTATCGCCTGCTCACGACGGGCAGTTGAGGAAACAACTGCCGGACGGACCGCTGCCGGCAATACCGCTTCACGCGGCGCCCTCAGCTTCGCCCCAGGCCCCCAGGGTGTGCACCTTGTCGTCCGCCAAATCCGGTTGCTCAAACGGTTTGGCCGTGGCGGGATCGTATTTGTCCGGTGCGACGGCCTGCAAGCCGGCCTCGGTGTCGGCGTCCAGAAGAGCGCGGGCGAAGCCTTGTTCGTCGCGCCAGGCCCAATGGCCGCGTTCCAGCCGGGCGTAGACGTGGCCGGTGTCATAGTCGGCGAAATTGATGACCGGGATCATGCGCGCGCAGCGCTTCAGGAACTCGACGTTCGCTTCCGGCGCCAGGTTGTCGCCGGCGTAGACCTCCGCGGGCGCGTGCGCGTTGATGTTGATCTTGCGGAAGCGGTCGATGTCGAGCATGGCCTTCACGTCCAGGATCGTCAGTTCCTGGTTCCAGCCATAGGCCACGGTCCGCGGCCGCTGGCCTTCCGGCACGCTGTTGTCGAGGAATTCGTAGTGCACGCGCCGCCCGGTGTTGAGCGCCCAGGTGAAGAATAGTTCGGGCATGCCGGTAAAGGCCTCGACGTTGTGCGCCAGGAGATCGTCGACCGCCTTGTAGCGGCCGAATTTCAGCCCGCGTTTCCAGGCGCGCTCGACCGTCATTTCCGGCGGCGTGATCACGAAGAACATGTAGACCAGGTCGCCGAACCGGGTGAGCAGCCGGCGGCTCTCCTTGCCTTCCGGCACGAAGCTGTCGAAGCGGAAGCGGTCGATCAGCAGATGCGACATTTTACGATCGGCGCCTTTTGCCGCCATGCGCAGGTCGAGCTTCTTGTCGATGATCTCGACCTCGTGCCCGCTCAAGGTGCCGGCGTATTTGTAGGCGGGCCCAAGCAAGTCGTAGTCCAGGAGATATTTGCGCCAGATGTCGGGACTGATCAGCGCGAACTGGCCCCAGGGCAGGTGGAGCTTTTCCGCCAGCGCCCGCTGCAGCGGCCGCATCGTGCTTTTTCCCGAGGCCGACGCGCCCTTGACGTTCATGACGACCGGATGCGCCTGCGGCGGCAGCAGCCGGTAGCCTTCGCGCGCGGCCGCTTCCTGGAAGTACGGCTGGATGGCCTCGCCGATGACTTCGCTGCCGGTGTCGTTGCACACCAACGTGACGGCAAGCTCCGTGAGAAGCTTGCGGTCGCCGTAGAGCCGGCCGCGTCTGGCCGTGATCGCCGTGGCGACGGTGCCGAGCGCACGGAAGCAGGATTCGTCGAGCGGGTCGCCGGCCTTTTCCGCTTTCGCCAGCCATTCGGCGGCGATGCGCCGGTCGCGCGCTTCGGGGGGCTCGGCCGTCGCGGCCGGCTTCTCTTTTGGCCTGCCGAAGCCGAAGAGTCCGCGGCGCTTGCCTTCGCCGGTTCTTTCGGCCGGTTTCGAGTCGGCGGAAAAAGCCTGTGAAAGCTCCTGCGCGATTTTTTCCGAGGCCGCGCGCTTCACGCGCTCGTAGGTTTCAATCAGTTCCTCGCGATGGGGCGCGACATACTTGCCGAGAATGGTGGACGCCATCGCGCGGAAGTTTTCACCGAGGGTGGCGTATTTGGTGCCGTCGGGCACGGACAGGTTGATGGTCACGCCGATAAGCAGTTCGTGGACGATCAGCCGCTCCGGCCGGAACGCCACCAGGTCCTGCACCGGCAGGCCGCAATAGTCGGCGAGCTCATGGGCCTTGGCGATGCTGGTCGAAACGTTTTCGCTGGTGAAGATGGTCGACAGCGGCAGGTACGCGCGCGGCAATTGCAATTCGAGGCCCGGGTTCCAGGCGCTGTATTCGGTGGAGGGCGTCTTGGCGTCCATGGTTCACTCGGCCGCCGGCTGCATGGCGCCGCGCGTTCCGGCGATCGCCCGGTCCCACACTTCGTGAATGTGCGCGACCTCCTGCTCGAAGCGTTCGAGGAACAGCCGCGCCTGCGTCGACAGCGTGCGCCGCGTCGGCTGGATCACCACGAACTCGGCGTGCAGCTCCGGCTCGACGATCGGATTGACGATGAGTTCGCCGCGGCCGATGTCGTTGACCGAAATCACGCTCGGCAGAATGGTCGCCCAGTCCGAGCGGGCGACGAATTCGAGCGTGGCGATCATGGCGTCCATTTCCAGCATGGCCTCGATCTCGACGCCATGGCTCTGGAAATAGGTCTCGAGATTGCGCCGGCGGATATTGTCGGGACCCGGCACCACCAGCTTGAGCGGCCGGCATTCGGAGAGCCGCACCGGCGTGAGCGGTGTCAAGCCGCGGCGCGGGCCGGAGATCAGCATCTCGCGGTCGCGCACCAGAAGCCGCGCCTTCAGCCCGATGGTGCCTTCGAAGGCCGGCACCACCGCGAAGTCGAGTTGGTCGTCGAGCACCATTTCGGTGAGCAGCCCGCTGTAGCCCTTCGACGATGTGCAGGCGCACCTCCGGGCAGCGCGGCACGAAGTCGTCGAGCACCGGCGCCAGCACCGCGCGCGTGAACGTCGGCATCAGCCCGATGCGCAGTTCGCCCGTCACCTGGCCGGCGAAGGAACGCGCCTGCTCGGCGGCGTTCTCCAGCGCGCCGACCGCCTCCACGCAGCTCCTGTAGTAGCGGTAGCCGGCCGGCGTCGGATTCACCCCGCCGGCGGTGCGCTCGAAAAGCTGCACGCCGAGCGCGCGCTCGGCCGCCGCCACGTGCTGGGAAATGCCCGATTGCGTGGCGTTCTCCCGCGCCGCCGCGCGGGTGAAGGAGCCTTCCTCGCAGACCGCGATGACGGCGCGGATTTGCCGCAGCGGGATATTGGCCATGAACGCCCGGTCAGTTTGGGATATTAGAAAACCTAATGCCTCAGCGCAGAATATATTATTTCTTCTTGATCTGCCAACAGCATAGGATTTGCCCCAATCAGCAACGTCAACAGGCGCCAAAACGCGCCGGTCGGAGGAACGCCATGGGAGCGAATTTTGGCATCGCCGGTATGGATTGGCAGCAGAAGGTCAACTGGGACCGGCTGCGCGAATACCGCATCGAGCGCGCGCGCACGATGATGAAGAAGCACGGTCTCGGCGCCGTGCTCTGCATGTACGACGAGAACGTGCGCTACATCACCGGCACGCTGACGCCCGGCTGGAACCGGCTGAAGCCCGGCCTGCGCTACGCCATGCTGTGCGGCGACGGCCGCCCGATTTTGTTCGAGCAGGGCGACATCGGCTTTCAGATCGAGCGCCATAGCCCATGGATCCCGAAGGAGAACGTCCGCCACTCGTTCGCGTGGATCAAGGGCGCCGCGGGTCCGGCTTCGACCCAGCAGGTCAACAAGTTCGTCAAGGCGATCCAGCAAGCGATGAAGGAGCACGGCGTCGCCGGCCAGAAGCTCGGCGTCGACTTCATCGACATCAACATGATCCAGGTGTTCAAGGAGAACAACATCAATTGGGTGGACGGCATGACGCCCATGATGGAGGCGCGCGCGGTCAAGAGCCCGGACGAGCAGGAAGCTTTCCGCATCGTCGGCGCCATCGGCGACGCCACCCACTGGGAGTGCATGAAGTTCCTGCGCCCCGGCGTGACCGAAAACCAGGTCACCGCGCACCTGATGGAATACCTCTACAACATCCCCGGCATGGAAGACGTCGAGGACGTGATCGTGTCGTCCGGCCCCAACACCTGGCCGAACTGGCGTAACTTCTCCGACCGCATCATCCAGCCCGGCGACATCGTGTTCATGGATTTGGCCGCGCTCACCTGGAACGGCTACAAGTCCTGCTATTACCGCACCTATTGCGTCGGCAAGGAGCCGAGCCAGGAGCAGAAGGACACCTACGACACCGCGCTCAAGTGGCTCTACGACTCGATCGGCGCGGTGAAGGTCGGCGCCACCACGCGCGACATCGCGCTGCAATGGCCGTCGGCGATGGAGACCTGGGGCTACGAGGACGAAGACCAGGCCGCCGCCAACCTGTGGGGCCATGGCCTCGGGCTCGCGCAGTACGACCCGCCGGTGATCTCGCGCATCTGGTCGCTCGATCATCCGATCGATATCCAGGAAGGCATGACCTTCGCGCTCGAGACCCAGCACGGCAAACGCTTCCGTTACGGCGTGCGCATCGAGGAAATGCTGATCGTGAAGAACGACGGCATCGAAATCGTGTCGAACTTCCCGGTCAAGCAGATCACCGTCGTCGATCCGCTGCCGGGCTACGGCGATCACGTGAAATGACGTCGGCGTAAGCCGGCGTCATCCCCGGGCGAGCCGAAGGCGAGACCCGGGGATCTCGAGCAGCAAATTGTAACCGTGCCTGCCTAAGTGAGATGGCCGGGACAAGCCCGGTCATGACAGCCGAAAGGCGCAAGGCAATTCGCGATGACCGAGTTCATCCTCCCGCTCACCGACCCCGCCGCGGCCGACCCCGAAAACGTCGGCCCGAAGGCGGCGAACCTGTCGCAGCTCACCCGCGCCGGGCTGCCGACGCCGGGCGGCTTCGCGCTCACGGCGGACGCCTATCGCCATCAGCTCCGCCATCTCGGCATCGAGCACATGCTCGCCGCATACAACGAAGGCGATGTGCCGACCACGCGCCGGCTGTCGATCCAGATCAGGCTGGCGATCTACCAGCAGCCGATCGCGCCCGAAATCCTCGCGCCGCTGCTGGCCGCCTGGCGCGCCCAGCGCGAGACGGCGCCGCTCGGCGCGGTGCGCTCCTCCGCGCTGCTGGAAGACCGCAAGGGCGCCAACTTCGCCGGCCAGTTCGAAAGCTTCCTCGGGCTCTCCGACGAAACCGAATTTCTGACCGCGGTGCGCGCCTGCTGGGCGGCGCTGTGGACCTCGCACGCGCGCCGCTACATGGAGAACGCCGATCTGTCGCCGGCCGATACCGCCATGGGCGTGCTGATCCAGCCGCTGATCAATGCGCGTGCCTCCGGCGGGGGCTTAAGCGAAACCGCCGAAGGCCAGATGCTGATTTCGGCCACCTGGGGCCTCGGCTCGTCCATCGCGCAGGGCGAGGTGGTGCCCGACCGTATCGTGCTCGCCAAGAACGGCTTCCTGCGCACCGTGCAGGCCGGCCGCAAGAACCATCAGGACACCTGTGCGCACGGCGTCTCGGCGCCGCAGAGCGTGCCCAAGGACATGATCAGCGAGCCGTGCCTGAGCGCCGGCCAGGCGGTCAGCCTCGGCCGTCTGCTGCGCAAGTGCGAGCAGCTCGCCGGTCAGCCGGTCGAAATCGAATGGGCGATGGACGAGAGCGGCTTCAAGCTGTTGCAGTCGCGCCCGCTGCATGTCGAGGCGCCCGTCGTGCCCGACGAGATCTGGCTGCGCCATCCGGGCTTGAGCGGCCATCCCGCCGGCATCGGCTGGGGTTCCGGCCGCGCGGTGGTGGTCAATTGCGAATGCGAACTGGAGCGCGTCGCGCCCGGCGACGTGTTGATAACCAAGGTGGCCGGCCCCGCGCTGAGCGCGATCCTGCCGCGAGTCGCCGGCGTCGTCGCTGAACTCGGCGGCTCGACCTCGCATCTGGCCTCGCTCGCGCGCGAGCGCGGCATTCCCATGGTGCTGGGCGTGCTCGATGCCACCCAGCATATTCCCGACGGCTCGCAATGCGCGGTCGACGGCGTCGCCGGCGTCGTGCGGTGGCTGCGGTGAGCCGCAAGCCGCGCGTCTTCGTCAGCCAGCCGGTTGCCGACAGCGCGATCAAGCGCCTGCGCGCGCTCGGCAGCGTCAAGGTGTTTCCCGACAGCAGCCGCATCATTCCCCACCGCACGCTTATCACGGCTGTCAAACAGGCCGACATCTTGTTCTGTCTGCTGCACGACAAGATCGACAAGGCGGTGATCGCGGCCAATCCGAACTTGAGCCACATCGCGGCGCAGTCCATTTCGCCGTCGAACATCGACGTGGCGGAGGCGACCAAGCGCGGCATTCCGGTCAGCGTGGTGCCGCCGGTGACCACCGAGGCGACCGCGGACCTCACCTTCGGCCTGATGCTGGCGGTCGCGCGCCGCATGCTGGAAGGCGACCGGATGGTGCGCGCGGGCAAGTTCCCCGGCGCGCAATCGGGGCATCTGCTCGGTGCCATCGTGCACGGCAAGACGCTGGGCCTCGTCGGCGGCGGCGGGCTGATCGGCAAGGCGGTGGCCAAGCGCGCGCACGGCTTCGACATGCGCGTGCTCTATTGGACGCCGCGCCGCAAGCCGGAAAGCGAGGAGCGCGAGGCCGGGCTCACCTACGTGCCGTTCGATGAGCTGCTGCGCGAATCCGACTTCGTCTCGATTCATTCGCCGCTCAACGCTGAGACCCATCACCAGATCAGCGCGCGCGAACTCGGCCTGATGAAGAAGACCGCCTTCATCGTCAACACCGCGCGCGGGCCGATCGTCGACGAGAAGGCGCTGGTGCGCGCGCTCAAGGCCAAGAAGATCGCCGGTGCCGGCCTCGACGTCTTCGAGTTCGAGCCGAATATCTCCGCCGAACTGACGAAGATGAAGAACGTCGTGCTCAATCCGCATCTCGGCAGCGCAACGAAAGAGGTGCGCGAGGAGATGGCGAATATCGTGGTCGACAATATCGAGGCGCTGCTTGCCGGCCGCACGCCGCCCGGCTGCGTCAATCCGGAAGTGCTGCAGAAAGCCTGAGCCGCTTTACGCCGCTGTCCGGCCTCAACGCCGGCGTGTTCTTCGATCCAGTCCGCGTTAGTACTCGACCCGATCCTGATCGGTCGACCGGGGATGCTTGCGCCGTTGTTCGTGGGCTTCTCCCGCGTGCTTTCCCAGAGTCCAGCCGACGGCCTCCAGATTCGACTGCGCCCAATCGATCAATTCCTGGTCCGTCACCGTGGCAATGGAATTATTCCAACGGTTATACCAGCCGGCGAGGCTGATCACCGCGAGCATCTCGACGATCTGCTGGTCGGAGTAATGCTTGCGCAAGTCGGCGAAATGGGAAGGCTCGACCATGTTGGGAACGCTCGCGCCGTCGCGAGCCAGCCGCAGCGCCGCCTTTTCCGCCTCCGTGAACGTCGGCGAGTCCTCAAACGTCCAGATATCGCGGATACGTTTTGAGTCGACGCCCATCATGTGCAGCGTGTAGGCGCCGTGCGCCTGGCAATGCTGACAGCCGGCAGCGGCGCTCGCCATCGTGAACAGCTCGCTGCGAAGCTGCCGGGGAAGGTTGTTGGGAGAAACCATCACCAGCTCGATGAGCGGTTGGAAGAGTTGTGTCAGTTCCGGCCAGCGGAAAAATTCGAGGTTCTGCCGGTCTTGGTATTTGGTTTCGGTCATGTCGAATCCTCTGCGTGGGTTCGTTTGGCGGACCGGCCGGTGTTGCGAGAGCAAGTGGCAGGACCGGTCACTCCGCCGTCCAGCCGCCGTCGAGCTTGAGCGCCGAACCCGTCATCAGCGACGACGCATCGACTTGCCAGAAACACGATCGCGCCGCAGAGCTCCTCCAACTGTCCGAGCCGGCCGAGCTTGATCTTGCCCAGCACCTCGTCGCGGAACGCCTTGTTCTCGAAGAACGGCCGCGTCATCGGCGTTTCCAGGAAGGTGGGGCCGAGCGAGTTGACGCGGATGTTGTGCGGGGCCAGCTCGATCGCCATCGCCTTGGTGAAGCCCTCCATGGCGTGCTTGGAGGCGCAATAGACCGTCCGCCGCGCGGCGCCGACATGGCCCATCTGCGAGGAGATGTTGATGATCGAGCCCGGCAGCTTTTCGTCCAGCAGCCGCGTCGCCACCGTCTGCGCCACGAAAAAGGCGGCGCGCACGTTGAGCAGGAAGATGGCGTCGAAATCTTCCACCGTCACGTCCGGCAACATGGCCGGCCGGTTCATGCCGGCATTGTTGACCAGGATCTGATAGGGCGCGCGTTGGCCCAGCGCCTTGCGCACCGCGTCGATGTCGGTGACGTCGAGCGTCAGCGCATCCGCCTGCTGTCCGCGCGCGCGGATGGCGTCCGCGGCTTCCTCGATCTCGCGCGCGGTGCGCGCCGCGAGCGTCACATGCGCGCCGGCGTCGGCCAAGGCGGAAGCCGCGGTCAGTCCGATGCCGCGCCCGGCGCCGGTCACCAGCGCGCGCCGGCCGTCGAGGCGGGAGGAGGGGGTCGGGGTCAGCTCCAAGGGTCGGCTCCGATCGATCAACGCGGCGGCAGGCTGGCGTAATAGTCGGCGATGGCGCGCATCTCGTCATCGGTCATCTGCCGGCTCATGAACAGCATGTCCTTGTGCGGGCGCTTCTTCGAACGAAAGGCGCGAAGCTGGTTATAGAGGTAGATATTGTGCTGTCCGGCAAGGTTGGGCACCTCGATCGACTTGGCGATGCCCTCTTCGCCATGACAGGGCGCGCAGGCCTCCGCGATCAGGTCGATGACGCCGTTCGCCTGCTGCGCGGCGGCCGGCCCGGCGCAGAGCAGCGCCAGGGCCGCCAAGCTGGCGCGGGCGGCCGCCTTCATCACTCCGCCGCCGTCGCGTAGGGCACGTTGCGCCCGCCATAGCGGCGCACGCGGATGTTGGCCTGCTCGGCGTGGCCGAGGAAGCCTTCCAGCACGCACAGCCGCGAGCACACTTCGCCGATCTTGGCGCTGGCTTCGTCCGTCAGCACCCGCTGATAGGTGCAGGTCTTGAGGAACTTGCCGACCCACAGCCCGCCGGTGAAGCGCGCGTTCTTCTTGGTCGGCAGCGTGTGGTTGGTGCCGATCACCTTGTCGCCATAGGCGACGTTGGTGCGCGGCCCAGGAACAGCGCGCCGTAGTTGGTCATGTTGTTGAGGAAATAGTCCGGATCGCGCGTCATCACCTGCACGTGTTCGGAGGCGATGCGGTCGGCTTCCGCCACCATTTCATCGATCGAGTCGCAGACGATCACCTCGCCGTAATCCTTCCACGCCTGGCTGGCGGCGTCGGCGGTCGGCAGGATCGACAGCAGGCGCTCGACTTCCTTCATGGTGTCTTGCGCGAGCTTCTCCGAATTGGTCAGCAGCACCGCCGGCGAGGTCGGTCCGTGCTCGGCCTGGCCGAGCAGGTCGGTGGCGCAGATTTCGCCGTCGACGCTGTCGTCGGCGATCACCAGCGTCTCGGTCGGTCCGGCGAGAAGGTCGATGCCGATGCGGCCGTAGAGCTGCCGCTTGGCTTCCGCCACGTAGGCGTTGCCGGGCCCGACGATCATGTCGACGGCCTGAATCGTGTCGGTACCGAGCGCCATCGCCGCCACCGCCTGCACGCCGCCGAGCACGTAGATGTCGTCGGCGCCGCCGAAATGCTGGGCGGCGACGATCGCCGGATGCGGGCCGCCTTTGTAGGGCGGGGCGCAGGCGATGATGCGCTTCACGCCGGCGACCTTGGCGGTGACGATCGACATGTGCGCGCTCGCCACCATCGGATAGCGCCCGCCCGGCACGTAGCAGCCGATGGAATTGACCGGGATATGCTTGTGGCCGAGCACCACGCCGGGCAGGGTCTCCACCTCGATGTCGACCATGCTCTCGCGCTGCTTCTGCGCGAAGTTGCGCACTTGCGCCTGCGCGAACTTGATGTCCTCGAGATCGCGCTTCGGCACCTGCGAAATCGCGCGCTCGATGTCCTGCTCGCTCAGCTTGAAGTCGGCCGGCGACCAGTTGTCGAACTTCTGCGACAGTTCGCGCACGGCCTCGTCCTTGCGCGACTCGATCTGGCCGAGAATGCTCTCCACCGTCTCGCGCACCTTGGCGTCGGCGGCCTTGATCGCGCTCGCGTCCATTCCGCGCTTGAGATAGCGGGCCATGGGAAATCCTCCATTCACTCGACTGCCATCCCCGCAAAGGCGGGCAACAATCGTGACAAGTACCGAGACTCGTCATGGCCGGGCTTGTCCCGGCCATCCACGTCTTTGTTCACAGCATACCTTAAAGACGTGGACCCCCGGGACAAGCCCGGGGGTGACGGCTGAAAATGAGGCGCCGCTTGAAGTTACTTGATCGCCTGCGGATTGATCGGCGAACCGGTGCCGCCGGTGATGATCAGCGGCGGGCCGCAGAAGAAGAACTCGTAGACGCTGTCCTCGGCGCAGTCCGCGGCCAGTTCCTTGAGATAGAAGATCTCGCCCATGCACAGGCCCATGGCCGGGATCACCACCCAATGCCAGGGCTGGTTGGCGTCCTTGGTTTCGTTCGGCCGCACTTCCACGCCCCAGGTGTCGGTGCAGATCGCGGCGATCTGCTTGTCCTGGCACCAGTAGCAATTCTCGAACTTCACGCCCGGCGCGTCGCCGCCGGCGTAGCCGCCCCAGTCGCCTTCCTCGTGGCAGCGCTCCATCTGCCCGGTGCGGACGATGACGAAGTCGCCCTTGCGGATCTCGACGTTCTGCTTCTTGGCGCATTGGTCGAGTTCGTCGTTGGAGATGCTCTCGCCGTCCTGCATCCATTTCACGCCGCGATGGCGGGCGATGTCGAGCAGCACGCCGCGGCCGACCATCTTGTTCTTGGAATGCTCGATGCCGAGCACCGAGAGGCCGCGCGAGTCGATCTGCTTGGCGTCGTGGCCGTTATAGGCCTTGTCCTCGTAGAAGATGTGGCCGAGCGCGTCCCAATGGGTGGCGCCCTGCACGCACAGCATCAGGGTGTCGTCGGCGTAGCGGATCTTGTTCCAGTCCTGCTGGCCGGCGATGGCGTCGGTGCCGGTGGCCAGCATCTGGTGGATCGGGTTGAAGCGGCCGCCGAACAGCCCGGTCTGCGGGCCGGTCTTGTCGAGGGGGATGCCGAGCGCGAACACCTTGCCGGTGCGGATCAGGCTCGCCGCCTTGACGATATCCTCGGGGGTGACCTGGTTGAGCGTGCCGATCTGGTCGTCCTTGCCCCAGCGGCCCCAGTTCGAGAGCTTTTTCGAGGCTTCGGCGATCGCTTCCTTGCCGACCTTGATGTTCATGAGACGTTTCCTTTTTTGCCGGTTGGCGTCCGTTTCTGTGATCGAGTGTCGCCGGAAGGCGGCCTTTCATCAAGCGCCCGCGTGCACGTCAGGCATGCCGCGTGGTCGCGCCCAAGCCATGGGCGGGAGATCGCGCAATAAGTATGTGCGCCGTGCAACTTTGGGCTGCCGCTAGACCTTGCCCAACGCCGCCAGAATCTTTCCAGGTGTGAAAGGCATGTCGGTGAGGGGGCTCGCGCCCAGCGGCCGCAGCGCGTCGTTGATGGCGTTCATCACGCAGGCCGGCGCGCCGGCGGTGCCGGCTTCGCCCGCGCCCTTGGCGCCCAGTTCGCTGTCGGCGGTGGGCGAGACCACGTGGCCGCACTGGATGTCCGGCATTTCGGTCGCCATCGGCACCAGGTAGTCGGCCATGTTGCCGTTCAGCATCTGCCCGCGCTCGTCGTAGAGGCACTGCTCGAACAGCGCCGCGCCGATGCCCTGCACCACGCCGCCGCGCATCTGCTCGTCGACCAGTTGCGGATTGATGATGGTGCCGCAGTCCTCCACCACCCAGTGGTTCAGCAGCTTGACGAAGCCGGTGTCGGTGTCGACTTCGAGATAACTCGCCTGCACGCCGTTGGTGAAGGCGAAGGGGTAGGCGCGCGGCACGTAATGGCGCGTCGCCACCAGCTCGGCCTGCACGCCGGCCGGCAGCGTGTCGGGGCGGAAATAGGCGACGCGCGCCAGCTCATCGAGCGGCAGCCGTTCCGCGCCGCTCGTCTTGTCCACGACGATGCCGTTGCGGATGTCCAGCGTCTCGGGTTTTGACTGCAGCATCGCGCCGGCGACGACCAGCACGTTTTCGCGCAGCGCCTTGCCGGCCTGCCAGGCCGCTTCGCCGCCGATGCCGGCCGCGCGCGAGGCCCAGGTGCCGCCGCCATAGGGCGTGTTGTCGGTGTCGCCCATCACCACCTGCACCTTGTCGAGCGCGACGCCGAAGCCGCTGGCCGTGCATTGCGCCACCACGGACTCGGCGCCCTGGCCCTGCTCGGTGACGCCGACATGCACGCTGATGCGCCCTTGCGCGTCGAGCCGCACGGTCGCGCCTTCCTGCGAGGTGATGCGCGCGCCGCCGACGCCGTAGAAGGCGGCCGACGGGTTGGTCACTTCGATGAAGCTCGCGAAACCGATGCCGCGATAGATGCCTTGCTTGCGGAGCTTGGCCTGCTCGGCGCGCAAGGCAGAATAGTTCATCATCTTGTCGAGATGGGCCAGGCAAGCGTGATGCGAGAGCTGCTCGAACTTCAAGCCGGCCGCCGATTGCGTGGGATAGGCGTCGTCGGCGAACAAATTGCGCCGGCGCAGTTCCAGCGGGTCCATGCCGATCTTGGCGGCGGCCAGCTCCACCAGCGCTTCGGTCACCGCCACCGCGATCGGGTGGCCGACGGCGCGGTACTGGCACATCACATTCTTGTTGAGGAACACCACCTTCGCCTGCGCGCGGTAGTTCGGCGTGGTGTAGGGCCCGCCCACCAGGTTGACGACCTGGTTGGCCTCGATGCCTGAGGTGCGCGGATAGACCGAATAGGGCCCGATGCCGGTCAGGTCGTCGATCTCGAAGGCGGTGATGGTGCCGTCCTTGTTGACGCCGATCTTGGCCTTGATGCGGTGGTCGCGGGCGTGGATGTCGGTGACGAAGCTCTCGATGCGGTCGGCGACGAACTTCACCGGCCGCTTGAGCATCTTCGACAGCGCCACCGCCGCCATCTCGTCGGCGTAGCAATGGACCTTGATGCCGAACGAACCGCCGACGTCCTTGGTGATGACGCGCACCTGCTGTTCGGCCAGGTCGAGATGCTTGGCGAACAGGTTCTGCATCATGTGCGGCGCCTGCGTGCCCTGATAGACGGTGAGGCGCTGCTCGCCCGGGTTCCAGTCGGCGACGATCGCGCGTGGCTCGGTGGTGACGCCGGTGTGGCGGCCGAACAGGAAGGTGGTTTCCACCACTTCGTCGGACGCCGCGAAGGCCTTGTCGGGCTCGCCCACTTCCAGCTTGCGTTCAAAGCAGAGATTGTCGCCGAGTTCGGGCTGGATCACCGGGGTCTTGGGATCGAGCGCGGTTTCCGGATCGGTGACCGCCGGGAGCTCTTCGTATGTGACATCGACCAGCTCGCAGGCGTCTTCCGCTTGCGCGCGGGTCTTCGCCACCACGGCGCAGACCGCTTCGCCCTGCCAGCAGGCGCGCTCGACCGCGATGGCGTGCTGCGGCGCCGATTTCAGGCCCTTCAAATGCGTCAGCACGCCGACCCACGGCGTCATCACTTTGGCCAGCTCGGCGCCGGTGACCACGGCGATCACACCGGGGGCTTTCTTGGCCGCGGCGGTGTCGATCTTCTTGATGCGCGCATGCGCGTGCGGCGAGCGCACGAAGGCCGCATGCGTCATGCGGGGCAGGGTGACGTCGCTGACATATTGCCCGCGCCCTTGCGTCAGGCGCTGCAGATTGGGCCGCGGCACCGAGCGGCCGATATAGGAGTTCGGCCGGTCGAGCGCGGTCAGCACGGGGGCTGAGTTTTCGGTGATTTTCATGATTTGCCTCCCGCGCGCGCTTTTTGTCTTTCTTGCGCGACCGCTTCCACCACGTCGACGATGGCGTGATAGCCGGTGCAGCGGCAGTAGTTGCCGGACAGGTGTTCGCGGATTTCCTCACGGCTCGGCACGGCTTTCTTTTCTTTGCGCGCTTCAGCAGGTCCTGCGCCGCCGTCAGCATGCCCGGCGTGCAATAGCCGCATTGCAGCGCGTTGCGCTGCTCGAACGCCAATTGCAGATCGGCGATCTCGCCCGAGTCGGACATGCCCTCGATGGTCTCCACCGTGGCGCCGTCACATTGCACGGCCAGCATCAGGCAGCCGCGCACGATCTCGCCGTTGACGCGCACCGTGCAGGCGCCGCAGACGCCGTGTTCGCAGCCGACATGGCTGCCGGTCAGCACCAGATCGTCGCGCAGGAAGTCGACCAGAGTCTTGCGCGCGTCGATGCGCTCGGACACCGGTTCTCCGTTGACGGTGAGGGTGATGTCGATGCTCATGTCGCTCATCACCGCGTCTCCATCAATTGCGCGGCCACCCGCCGCAGCAGCACGCCGGCGAGGTGCTTCTTCACCGCCGCGGTGGCCTGCACGTCGTCATGCGGTTCGAGATCGAGCGCGGCTACCGCCGCCTCGACGTCGCCTTTTTCCAATGCGGCTTCCGCCTTGTTCGCGCGTACCGGCGTGTTGGCGACGCCGAAATAGGCGAGCCGTACGTCCGCCAATCCTTTGCCGGATGCGCGGGCGCAAGCCGCCAGCCCGACAATGGCGTAGTCGCCATGCCGGCGCGCCAGCTCGGCGAAGCCGACGCGCGCATCCTTGCCCGCCGCCGGCAGCCGGATGGCGGTCAGCATTTCGTCGGGCGCCAGCGCGGTCTCGAACAGGCCCTTGAAAAAGTCGGCCGCCTTGACGATGCGCTGGCCCTTCGGACCCGTGGCCTCGACCTCGCCATCGACCGCCAGCAGGCACGCCGGCAGTTCCGCCGCCGGGTCGGCAAACGCGATCGAGCCGCCGAGCGTGCCGCGGTTGCGGATGGCGACGTGCGCGATGTGCGGCATGGCGCGCGCGAACAGCGGCGCGTGTTGGGCGATCACGTCGGAGCGCTCGGCCTCGGCGTGCCGCACCAGCGCGCCGATTTTCACCATGTCGTTTTCGAGCGCGATGCCGTCCAGCCCACCGATCCCATTGATGTCGATCAGCATCGAAGGCGCCGACAGGCGCATATTGAGCGTGGCGATCAGGCTCTGGCCGCCGGCGAGCAGCCGGGCGTCCTTGTTGGCGGCGAGCAGCGCCACCGCGTCGTCGAGCGAACGCGCCTTTTGGTAGGCGAATGGCGCCGGCTTCACGTGTCCTCCCCTGGGATATTCTTTTCTTGGCTCTATTGTCACCGGGAATGCCACCGGGTCAATGCGATATCGGTCCCACTCGCGGACCGATGGCACACCGGTATAAGGTTCGGCGCAACAAAATCAGGGGAGGGCGACCCATGGCGGGTTCGTTTGCGGGAAAAGTGGTTGTGGTCACCGGCGGCAGCCGAGGCATCGGCCGCGCCATCGCGGTTGCCTTCGCGCGCGAGGGCGCGCAGACCGTGCTGGCCGCGTCAAGCGCGGTCAACCTTGACGCCGCGGCCAAGGAGATCGCGGCCAGCGGTGCGCCCGCGCCGCTGACGGTGGCCGGCGACTTGCGCACGCTCGAGGCATGCAAGGCGCTTTCGCCGCGGTGAAGGAGCGCTTCGGCCGCTGCGACGTGCTGGTCAATAACGCCGGCGCCACCCGCGGCGGCAAGTTCCTCGACCTGCCGGACGATGCCTGGAGCGACGGCTTCGCCCTGAAGTATTTCGGCGCCGTGCGGCTGACGCGCCTGTTCTGGCCGCTGCTCAAGGAAGCGCACGGCAATGTCATCTATATCGTCGGCGGTGCCGCGCGCACGCCGGGTCCGGACTTCCTGATCGGCGGTTCGGTCAATGCGGCGGTCGCCAACTTCGCCAAGGGTCTCGCCGCGCTCGGCAACCGCGACGACATCAACGTCAACGTCATCCATCCCGCCCAGACCGAGACGGACCGCGTGGTGCAATTGTTCGAGCAGTTCGCCAAGGCGCAGGGCAAGACACCCGACCAGGTACGCCAGGAGTCGCTGGCCAAGAGCGGCCTCCGCCGTATCGGCCAGCCGGAGGACATCGCGGCGCTCGCCGTGTTCCTGTGCGGCGATGCCGCGCGCCACATCCAGGGCACGGCCATCGCCGTCGATGGCGGCAACCAGCCGGGGTATTACTGACTAGGAAAGCCCCTTCACGATATCGATCGCCCGCCGCAGCAGGGTCATCGACGCCTCCTGGGTGCGGAAGGCGGCGTGCGAGGTCAGCGTCACATTCGGCAGTTGCGCCAGCGGGTGGTCCGCCTTCAGCGGCTCGTCGTGGAAGACGTCGAGCCCGGCATGGCGGATGTGGCCGCTCTTGAGCGCGTCGATCAGCGCCGCCTCGTCGGTGAGCGCGCCGCGCGCGGTGTTGACGAGGATCGCACCCGGCTTCATGCGCGCGATGCGCTCTTTGTTCAGGAAGCCGCGGGTCTCGTCGTTGAGCACCAGGTTGAGCGACACCACGTCCGACCGCGCCAGCAGATCGTCGATGCCGACCAGCGGGCAGGGCGCATCGTCCCGCGGCGTGCGGTTATAAGCGATCGTCTCCATGCCGATGCCGCGCGCGATGCGCGCCGTTTCGCGGCCGATGCCGCCGAGCCCGATCACGCCCAGCGTCTTGCCCAAGAGCTGCACGCCCTCCTGCGGCGTCCACACGCCGGCGCGCACCTCGCGGTCCATGCGCGCGACGTCGCGCGCCGCCGCGAACATCAAGGCGACGGTGTGTTCGGCCACCGCCGTGTCGCCATAGCCCTTGATGGTGTGCACGGTGACGCCGCGGCCTTTCAGCGCGTCGACGTCCATGTAGCTCGCAGCCCCCGTGCCGAGGAACACGATGTGCTTGAGCGCGGGACACTGCGCCACCAGTTCGGTCGGCATGTAGGAATGGTCGTCGAGCGCGACCGCGTAGTCGCCGAGCACGCGCGGCAAGTCCTCGCGCGCAAACGGCGTGCGGTTGAGATCGATTTGAGGATCGCCGGCGCGGATGACCTTGGCCCACACCGGCGCAAGCTGGTCGTTGCAGTCGATGAAGACGGCTTTCATGCCGGCAGTTTAGAGCATGATCCCGAAAAGTGGGAACCGGTTTTCGGATAAGATCATGCTCAATCAAGCGCGGCCGGTAGGATCAGCCAGCCCGCTAGAGCGCCACGATCTCGCCGAGGTCGTAGGTCACCCCCGGCGGATTCTCGCCGATGCGGACCGTCTTGTCGTTCTCGAAGCGATAGGGCGGCACCGGCAGATTGTAGGGCGCGGGCACGCCGGAAAAAACGCGGCCGGCGAGATCGTATTTCGAGCCGTGGCAGGGACAGAAGTAACCGCCCAGCCAGTCCGCCGCCGGCGAGGACGGGTTCGGGTCGGGAAAGAATTTCGGAATGCAGCCGAGATGGGTGCAGATGCCGACCAGCACGGCGTATTCGGGCTTCGCCGAGCGGTGCCAGTTCTGCGCGTAGGGCGGCTGCTGATGCACCGTCGAATCCGGGTCGCTGAGCCGGTCGACCATCTTCTTTTCTTGCAGGACCTTCAGCGCCGCCGGCGGCCGGTTGACGATCAGGATCGGTTTCGAGCGCCAGAACACCTGGATCTGCTGGCCGGGCGCGATCTTGCTGATATCCACCGAAATCGGCGCGCCGGCCGCGACGGTAGCGCGGTCCGGATTCATCTGGCCGATGAGCGGCACCAGGGTGGCGGCGGCGCCGACCGCGCCCACGGCGGCGGTGGCGATGTAAAGAAAGTCGCGTCGGGTCGGCTGATGCGGGCTGGCGGCGTCGGTCACAGGGCCAATCCTTCCTTCATGTCGGTCGTCGTCCCCGGACTCAATGTGGCGCTAATCCTCAATGTAATGTGTCGGAGCGGCAGCGTCACCCCCGCTGTGGTAACTTCTCCGGCGCGCGCAAGGGGGGTCAATCCACGGTAGTAACACCTCGAAACCCCGGCGTTGACGGCTCCGCGCATGCGGAATACATGCTCCTCGCACGCCGCCGGCACGACACACGCCGCCGAACCGTTGACGACGCTATGCCGCCCGCCGCGGTGGGCGCAGAGGTCTTAAATTTGCGATGAAAATTGCAAGCTACAAGGTTCGCGGACGCGACAGCTTCGGCGCCGTGGTGGGCGAGGGCGTGGTCGATCTCAAGCCGCGGCTCGCGCCGCGCCATCACAGCGTGCTCGATCTCTTGCGTCACGACGCGCTCGACGAAGCCCGCGATGCGGTGCGCGGCGTACGCGCCGATTTTCCGGCGAGCGAGGTGGAATGGCTGCCGCCGGTGCACGCGCCGGAGAAAATTCTGTGCATCGGCATCAATTACGCCAACCGCAACGCCGATTTCGGCGACGCCGAAGCGCCGAAATATCCCAGCATGTTCTTCCGCGCGCCGGCGTCGCTGGTCGGCCATGAACAGCCGCTGCTCATCCCGCGCGAATCCGTTGAACTCGACTACGAAGGCGAGATCGCGCTGGTGATCGGCAAGACCGGCCGCCGCATCGCGCATGAAGACGCGCTCGATCACGTCGCAGGCGCCACGCTGTGCAACGAAGGCACCATCCGCGACTGGATCCGCCACGGCAAATTCAACGTCACCCAGGGCAAGAACTGGGACGCCACCGGCAGCATCGGCCCCTGGCTGGTGACCAGCGACGAACTCGACTTGGCGCGGCCCTTGCATCTTACGGTCCGGCTCAACGGCGACGTCACCCAGGACGACAGCACGGACCACATGATCAAGTCGTTTGCCGATCTGATCGCCTATGTCAGCACCTTCATGACGCTGAAGCCGGGCGATGTCATCGTCACCGGCACGCCGGTCAAGCAGGGGCCGCGCAGCGATCCGCCGCGCTGGCTGCAGGCCGGCGACGTGCTCGAGATCGAGGCGGCCGGGATCGGCACCCTGCGTAACACGGTAGTGGCGGAACAATGAGTGAAGAAGACCGCAAAGCGGTATGCGTCATCGGCTGGCCGATCGCCCATTCGCGTTCGCCGCTGATCCACAATTACTGGATCAAGCAGCACAAGCTGAACGCCGAATACCGGCGCGAGGCGGTGCCGCCGGGCGAGATCGAAGAATTCATCAAGAACCTGCGCGCGCATGGCTATGTCGGCGCCAATGTCACGGTGCCGCACAAGGAAGTGGCGCTCGGCCTTTCGGCGCCCGACGACCGCGCCAAGGCGGTCGGCGCCGCCAATACGCTGTATTATGCCGATGACACGCTGCGCTCGACCAACACCGACGTCGAGGGCTTCCTCGCCAATCTCGACGCCGCCACGCCGGGCTGGGACCGCGGGCTGGAGAGCGCGGTGGTGTTGGGCGCCGGCGGCGCCGCGCGTGCCGTGGTGTATGCGCTCATCACCCGCGAGGTCCAGCGCGTCTACGTCATCAACCGCACGCCGGAACGCGTCGAAGCGTTCAAGAAGAAATTCGGCGCCAAGGTGCACCCGGCCGGCTGGGACGAGATGACCGGCCTGCTCGGCGGCGCCGGTCTGCTGGTCAACACCACGCCGCTCGGCATGACCGGCCAGCCGCCGCTCGAGATCAATCTGCGCTGTCCGGCCTCCTTGGTGGTGGCGGAACTGGTCTACGATCCGCTGGTCACCAACCTGATGCTGGCCGCGCGCGAGAAGGGCCTGCGCAATGTCGACGGGCTCGGCATGCTGCTGCACCAGGCGGTGCGCGGCTTCGAACTGTGGTTCGGCATCAAGCCGGAGGTGACGCCGGAGCTGCGCGCGCTCGTGGAAGCCGATCTCATCAAGCACAATATTGAGCCGGAAAAGCCCGTGCCGCCGACGGCGGCCGAGCTCGCGGTCGAGAAGGCGCTCAAGCGCAAGAAGAAGAAGCAAAAAGAGAAGCAGGAAAAGTAGCGCGGGCACTGCCGGTGCCACTGCTTTCTTCACCTCCCCCTGGAGGGGGGAGGTCGACCATCGTCGCGTTAGCGACGGCGGTCGGGAGGGGGTGAATCGCGAAGCGAACTCTTCACCCACCAATGCTACCGCGGCGCTGTCACCCCACCCCGATGCGCTTCGCGCATCGACCCTCCCCCTCCAGGGGAGGGTGAAGCTGGCGCGCCGCGATGTTCTTCAGTCCTCGAACGTCCGGATATCGATCTCCGACTTCAGCGTCCGGTGCACCGGGCATTTGTCGGCGATCTCCATCAGCCGCTTGCGGTCGTCGGCGGACAGCTCGCCTTCCAGCGTGATCTTGCGGTCGATCCGGTCGACGCTGCCGGACTTCGTTTCGCACTCCGCGCAGTCCGTGGCGTGGACCTTGTCGTGGGTCAGCCGCACGGTGACGCGGTCGAGCCCTATGTCCTTGCGTTCGGCGTAGAGCCTCAGCGTCATCGAGGTGCAGGCGCCGAGCCCCGCGAGCAGCAGGTCGTAAGGTCCCGGCCCGGTATCGAGGCCGCCGACCTTGACCGGCTCGTCGGCGAGGAAACGATGCGGCCCGCTCATGACTTCCTGCTGGAACATGCCGGCGCCGGTCTCGCGCACGACCACCACGCCTGCCTCGCTCTGGGCCTCGACCACGCTCGCCGGCCGGTCGAGATAGCGGTCGGACCAGGCCGCGATCACGTCGGCGATATAAATCGCGTCGCCTTTCTTGCTCAGCAGATGATCGGCGTCGTCGAGCGAGACGAAACTCTTCGGGTGCTTGGCGGCGAGGAAAATCTGCGAGGCGTTGTCGATGCCGACCAGGTTGTCGATGGGCGAATGGAACACCAGCAGCGCCTTGCGCAAGTTCGCGACACACTCCTTCAGCCGCTGCTCGGCGACGTCCTCGAGGAATTCGCGCTTGATGCGGAACGGCCGCCCGGCCAACCGCACCTCGACTTCGCCCTGTTCCTGGATCTTGCCGACCTGCTCCTTGAACAGGCCGACAACGTGGCTGGGGTCGTAAGGCGCGGCGATGGTCACCACCGCGCGCGCTTCCTTGATGCGATGCGCGGCCGCCAGCACCGCGGCGCCGCCGAGGCTGTGGCCGATCAGGATGGCGGGCGCCTGCTGCATCTTGCGCAAGTGATCGGCGGCGGCAATCAGGTCGTCGACGTTCGATGAAAAATGCGTGTTGGCGAATTCGCCTTCGCTCGCGCCCAATCCGGTGAAGTCGAAGCGCAACGTGGCGATGCCGTGCACCGACAGCCGCTCGGCGATGCGTTTGGCCGCCAAGATGTCCTTGCCGCAGGTGAAGCAGTGCGCGAACAGCGCGAAGGCGGTCGGCTCACCGAGCGGCAGGTCGAGCTGGGCGGCGAGCTTCTCGCCCTTGGCATTGGGGAATTCGAAACGCTCGGTGCGCATGGGGTCCTCGGCGGTTCTGCAAATTCGGCTGTCATGCTCCGCAAAGGCGGCGCGTCCAGTCGTCACAATAGTATCGAGGAAATGAGATCGCGTCCTATCAAAGGATCGCGACTACCGGATCGCCCGCTTTCGCGGGCGACGGCAATTGGGGCGCTACTCCACGCCCGACATATGTTTTCTGCGGATGCGGCGCAGCACCAGCCAGATCGTCAGCACCGCCACCGGTACGAACAACGCGTCCGCCAGCGGGATGTCGACCGGCACGCCGCGGTCGTGCACGCCCTTGATGAGATAGCCGAACAGCCCGACCACGTAATAGCTGATGGCGGCGACCGACAGGCCTTCCACCGTGGTCTGCAGCCGCAACTGCAGCCGCGTGCGCTCGTTCATCGATTTGAGCAGATTGCGGTTCTGCTGCTCCACCTCGACGTCGACCCGCGTGCGCAACAGGTTCGCCGCGCGCGACAGCTTCTCCGACAGCGTGGCTTGCCGCTCCTCGATGGTGATGCAGGTGCGCATCGCCGGCTGCATGCGCCGCGCCAGGAACGACGACCAGGTGGGGTAGTTCTCCACCTTGCGCTCGCCGATCGTATCCAGCCGCAAGTGCACGATTTCGTTATAGGCGCGGCTGGCGCCGAATCGGAACAGGCTCGCCGCCGCGCCGGCTTCCAGTTCCGCGGCGAGCGCGGTCAGCTCATCGAGCAGGCGGTGGTTGTCGATCAGCTTTTCGGTGCGCGTCATCTCCTCGGTGACTTCCGCGAGACGCTGCTCGATGCGGTTGATCGCCGGCTGCAGCCGTTGCGCTTCCGGCAGGCCGAGCAGCGCCAGCGTGCGATAGGTCTCGAGCTCGATGATGCGCTGGACCAGCGCGCCGGCGCGCTGCGGGCCGAGGCCGCGGTCGATCACCAGCACGCGCACGAAGCCGCCGGGATCGAGCTGGAAATCGGTGGCGAACAACGCATCGCCTTCGCTGTTTTCCGCCACCGCCAGGGTGGCGCGGTCGAACACCCGCTCGATGGCGATCTGGTTCTCGCCGCCGGTAACCGCATGCAGGTCGAGCGCCACCAGCACCGGCCCGGGCTGCGGCAGGCCGGTGAGCGGCGCCGCCAGCGCGGTCGCCGCCGGCTGGAACGGGATCTGGCCGTCGGCCGGCAGCTCCCAGGTATAGGTGGTGAATTCGGAATGCTGCTCCCAGCGCAGGATGGCGCCGCTCAAGCTGAGCCGGTGGTGCTTGGCGCCGGGTTTCAGCGGTTCGAGCCCGCGCTCGGTGCAGAATTCGGCCAGCGCCGCGCGGTCGGCCTGGGCGGCGTCCGGCCCGGTCTGGAACGCGAAATGCAGCAGCCGGCAGGGCGTCTCCAGCGCCGTGAACGGCCGCGCATGCACCTCGTTCAGAATCGCCGCGCGCAAGGGGTGCGCCTGAAGCTGCGCCCCGCCCTTGATGGTCACGTCCGCCGTCATCCGATGATCTATCCAGACTTGTCTTGCGTCCGTCCCGCCGATGGCTTTTCCGGCGCGTCCACAGCGCCGCCTACTTCACCGCCGCCAGCTCTTCCTGGCGCACGATCAAATGCCGGCTGATTTCCGAAATGCTGTTGGTGCCGGTCAGCGCCATGGCGATGTCGAGCTCCTTCTTCAGGATGTCGATCGCCTTGGCGACGCCGGGTCCACCGCCCGCCCCCAGGCCGTAGACATAAGCGCGGCCGATCAGGCACGCATGCGCGCCCAGCGCCAGCGCGCGCAGGATGTCGGCGCCGGTGCGGATACCACCGTCGAACAGCACCTCGATGTCATTGCCCACCGCGTCGGCGATTCCCGGCAGCATCGAGATCGACGACGGCGCGCCGTCGAGCTGGCGCCCGCCGTGGTTCGACACCACGATGGCGTCGGCGCCGAGCTTGACCGCGGTCCTGGCGTCATCGGGGTCGAGGATGCCCTTGATGATCATCTTGCCGGGCCAGATGCTCTTGATCCACTCGACGTCCTTCCAGTTCAGCGCCGGATCGAACTGCTGATTGGTCCATGCCGCGAGCTGGTTGATCTTCTCCATGCCCTTCACGTGGCCGGCGAGGTTGCCGAAGGTCCAGCTCTTGGCGTTGAGGATGCTCCACAGCCAGGCCGGCTTGGTGCCGATGTCGATGATGTTCTTGATGCGGATTTCCGGCGGCACCGTCATGCCGTTCTTGATGTCGCGATGGCGCTGGCCGAGCAGTTGCAGGTCGACGGTCAGCACCAGCGTGTCGCATTTGGCCGCGCGCGCGCGCGCCAGAATGTCC
This sequence comes from uncultured Pseudomonadota bacterium, assembly GCA_963829785.1. Classification (GTDB taxonomy): domain Bacteria; phylum Pseudomonadota; class Alphaproteobacteria; order Rhizobiales; family Xanthobacteraceae; genus Pseudolabrys. The sequence goes on from CAWHJZ010000004.1 coordinate 103,841, forward strand.
TTGGTGAAGTCGCGGTCCTTGATCACGTAGAGCTGGAACCAGAACGGTTTGCCGGTCGCCTCCGCCACGTGCTCGATCGAGCAGATCGACATGGTCGACAGCGTGTAGGGAATGCCGGCGGCGTCCGCCGCCTGCGCCGCCAGAATCTCGCCGTTGCCGTACTGCATGCCCGTCAGGCCGATCGGCGCCAGCGCGAACGGCAGCGCCGAGGGCTGCCCGACGATGGTGGTGGCAAGGCTGCGCTTGGAGACGTCGACCAGCACGCGCTGGCGCAGCTTGAGTTTCTCCAGGTCGGCCCGGTTGGCGCGCAGCGTCTCTTCTTCATAGGAGCCGCTGTCGGCATATTCGAAAAAGGCGCGCGGGACCCGGCGGCGCGCGAGCGCGCGCAGGTCGGCAATGTTGGTCGCGGTTCTCATGGGGATAACTCGGTCCGGCCTCAAAAGCGTGTTCAACCCGCCTAGCACAGCGCCGGGAGCGGCGAAACGGCCCGGATTTGCGCTTTCCGGCGGCCCGCGGCCGCCTATGGTCGCCGCAAGGTTAACGCGATCCGGTAATGTTTACTCACAATTTTTGAAGCAAATACACTGACTTGTCCTATTATACCGAGCTTGTGCGGCGATGTCGCCGCGCGCCGATCCGGATCGGTCCGGACCGCAACGAAAAACAAGACGATTGGGGCGCAACAGCCGACAGTAAGGCGTTGAGGGGCTGCTTTATGGTTCGTCACTATTTCGGCACCGACGGCATTCGCGGCCGGGCCAACCGGGTCATCACGCCCGAGCTGGCGCTCAAGGTCGGCCAGGCCGCCGGGCTCATGTTCCGCAATGGCGAGCACCGCCACCGCGTGCTGATCGGCAAGGACACCCGCCTCTCCGGCTACATGATCGAGAACGCGCTGGTCGCCGGCTTCACCTCGGTCGGCATGGACGTGCTGCTCACCGGCCCGATCCCGACTCCGGCGATCGGCATGCTGGCGCGCTCCATGCGCGCCGACCTCGGCGTCATGATCTCGGCCTCGCACAATCCGTTCGACGACAACGGCATCAAGCTGTTCGGGCCCGACGGCTTCAAGCTCTCCGACAAGGTCGAGGTCGAGATCGAGAAGCTGCTCGATTCCGATCTCACCAGGCAGCTCGCCGGCGGCCGCGACCTCGGCCGCGCGCGCCGCATCGACGGTGTCCAGGATCGCTATATCGAATTCGCCAAGCTGACGCTGTCGAAGGCGCTCAGCCTGGAGGGTCTGCGCGTGGTGATCGACTGCGCCAACGGCGCCGCCTACAAGGTGGCGCCCGATGCGCTATGGGAGATGGGCGCCGACGTCATTTCGATCGGCGTGGAGCCCGACGGCTTCAACATCAACAAGGATTGCGGCTCCACCAATCTGACCGCGGTCTGCGAGAAGGTGCGCGAGATGCGCGCCGATATCGGCATCGCGCTCGACGGCGACGCCGACCGTGTGCTGATCGTGGACGAGCGCGGCCACGTGATCGACGGCGACCAGCTCATCGCCGTGATCGCCGAAAGCTTCAAGGAAGACGGCCGCCTGCAACGCCCCGGCGTGGTTTCCACCGTGATGGCCAATCTCGGGCTCGAGCGTCATCTCGAAGGGCTCGGCCTTGGGCTCGTCCGCACGCCGGTTGGCGACCGCTACGTGCTCGAGCGCATGCGCGCCGACGGCTACAACATCGGCGGCGAGCCGTCCGGCCACATCATCCTGTCGGACTACACCACCACCGGCGACGGCTTCATCGCCGCCCTGCAGGTTCTCTCGGTGATCAAGCGCCGCGGCAAGCGGGTGTCGGAGGTCTGCCACCGCTTCGAGCCGCTGCCGCAGGTGATGAAGAACGTGCGCTACAAGAACGGCACGCCGCTGCAGAACGCGGCGGTGGTGTCGGCCATCGCCAGCGCCGAGAAGAAACTCGGCCGCGGCGGCCGGCTGATCGTGCGTCCGTCCGGCACCGAGCCGGTGATCCGCGTGATGGGCGAGGGCGACGACAAGATCCTGGTCGAGGCCGCGGTCGACGACGTGGTCGACGCGCTCACCGAAGTCGCCGCCTGATTCGGCGCCATCGATCCGTCATCGGCAAAACGTTTGCCGCCGCGCGCCTTCGCGGCGCGTGAAGCCGGTAACCCAGTGCCCAATCGGTAACCGAATTCTTAACGGCGGCCGGCGTGGCGGCCCGCGGCGGCGCTGTGTCCGGTGATGAAGTGTTTAACGCGCGTGGTTAAAAAACAAGGTTAAGCGCCAGTTAAGGAATTGGTGCCATCGTCCGCTCCATTCCGCCGTCCGTGCGATCGGTGGATTCGGAAGAGGACGATTGCATGCCAGGTCAGCGTTTCAAGCTTTCCGCATTCGCCGCGCTGACGGTGTTGACGGCAGGGGCCGCGCATGCGGCCGACTATTCACAGCCCTATCAGCCGCCACCGCCGCAGCCGGTCATCATCCAACAGCCGCAGGAAGAGTTCGGCCAAAGCTGGTATCTACGCGGTCAGGTCGGCGTCGGGATCAACGCGGACTACGATCTCGACTATCTGATCAATCCGGCCAACTCGAACGACTTCGCTTTCGAGCAGCATTCCATCGGCGACACCTATTTCATCGGCGCCGGCGTCGGCTACGAATTCAACAACTGGCTGCGCTTCGATGTCACCGGTGAATATCGCGCCAAGACGCAGGTCAAGGCCTACGGCAGCTACACGTCGGGCGGCGGCACCTTCGGCGACTACTACGAAGGCAACCTGAAATCCTGGGTGTTTCTGGCCAACGCCTTTGTCGATCTCGGAACCTGGGAGTGCTTCACGCCCTTCGTCGGCGCCGGCGTCGGCGGCGCCTATGTCACGATGGCCGACCTGACCGATACCGGTCTTGGCACGTCGGGCCGCGGCACCGGCCGCAACACGAGCCAATGGAATTTCGCCTGGGCGCTCTATGCCGGCATCGGCTACAACATCACCAAGAACTTGAACATCGATCTCACGTATCGCTACCTGAGCTACGGCGAGGTCACCGATACGATCGATTGCGAGGGCGGCTGCAACGCCGACTCCTACAAGTTCAGCAATCTGCACTCGCACGACATCATGATCGGCTTGCGCTGGACCTGCTGCGATGTGGCGCCGCCGCCGCCGCGCTACGTCTATCGCCCGCCACCGCCGCCGCCGCCAGCTCCGCCGCCGATCAGCAGCCGGGGGTAGGCGAGACGATGCGCATGGCCGCGCGCCGCTTCCGATCGGTTAACGGCGCGTGGTGAGGTGTGAAGATTTATGGTTAAGCGCCGCTTTACTTCTCTTCGGCATGGTGGCGCGTGCGGGGCGCAACGTGAGACGAAACGTTTGTCGGCGGCCTCAGCGAAAGGAACGGCGGCTATGAGTCGGTGGGGGACCTTTGTCATTGTCGGCGCGCTCATCGCGCCGCTGACCGGGGCAATGGCCGCCGATATGCCGGGCGAGTACCCGCCCCCGGTCGAATTCGCACATCCGAGATTTTTCGATCTCAGCGGCTGGTACGTGCGCGCCGACCTCGGCTACGCGTGGGGCCGGCTCGGCAGCGCCCAGGCCGCGTCCAGCTATCCGAGCCCGACCGACGACAGCCTCGGCAACGGCTTCATCGGGGGCATCGGCGGCGGCATCAAGACACGCTGGCTGCGCACCGACGTCACCATCGATTACACATCGCCGCTGAAATACACCGGCACCGCGGTCACCACCGACGACGTCACCGCCAAGATCTCGGGCTGGAGCGCGTTGTTCAACGGCTATATCGACCTCGGCAAGTATTACGGCGTCTCGCCTTACATCGGCGCCGGCGCCGGCGTCGGCTACATGAGCGTATCCGACTATTCCAGCACGGTCGCGCCGCCGTTCTCGGGCGGCGACCACAGCCAATGGAATTTCAATTGGGCGGTCATGGCCGGGCTCGGCTACGCCATCACGCCCAACCTCATGCTCGACGTCGGCTATCGCTATCTGAATTTCGGCGACGTGGAGACCGCAAGCGACGCCTTCGGAACGATGGCGTTCAATAACCTCGCCGCGCACGAGGTACGGGTCGGTGTGCGTTGGAATTTTGAAGATGCAATCCTCCCAAAGTGACATGAGCGGCGGCTGCGGCCGCACCCGCGCCACCGCAAGACGCGCGCCCTTCGGGCTGCTGGCGGCCGGCCTGTCGGTCGGCGTGGTGTTGTGCGCCTTCGCGGCGGCACCGGCGCGCGCGGCCGACTGGCTGGGCGATCTGCCGCTGCGTGGCGCGCTCTCGGGCGCGCCCGTCCGTTGGGAGGGCGTCTATCTCGGCGGCACCATCGGCTATTCCCGCATGAACGCCGACTTCAGCGACGCCATCTCGTCGGTGTCGGGTTATGGCTTCGACTTGCCGAACCAGGGCGGCCAGTTCAACGCCTATGGCGGCTTCCTCGGTTACAACGTGAACTGGGAAAGCGAATTGGTTCTGGGCATTGAGGGCACCTACAACCACCTGTCGTCCGATTTGACCGTCACCAGCTCGGATCAGTTCACCAGCGGCACCGTGACCTACGACGCGAGTTCGTCGGTCACGCTTAAGGACTACGGCACGGCGCGCGCGCGCGTCGGTTATGCCTTCGGTCAGTTCCTGCCTTATGTGGCGCTTGGCGTGGCGGTCGGCCGCTTCAAATACGCGACCTCTGCCACCAGCACCAGCACGTCGAGCGGCACGACGACGATCCTCCTGAACGACCCGAACGACAATGCTTGGGGCGTCGGTCTCGATGCCGGGCTGGGCATCGACGTGGCGCTGGCGCCCAACGTCTTCCTGCGTGGCGAATACGAATACGTCCTCTTCGGACCCGTCGGCGGTATCAAGACCCAGCTCAATACCGCCCGCGCCGGTATCGCGGTGCGTTTCTAGCCCGCCCACGCATTTACTCATCCACTCCATCTTTTTATGCCGGCGCCGGTTGACCGCGCGCCTGGCTTGCCCTATCTCCGCCAGTGGGACACCCCTCCCCAACGAGGGGCTTCTATCTGGAAGGATAGATTAAATGACAGAGTTGAAGCCCGGCGTGCGGCCGGTCGTACCGCACTTTTCGTCCGGCCCCTGCGCCAAGCGCCCCGGCTGGAACCTGCAAGCCCTCACCGACGCCAGCTTAGGACGTTCGCACCGCGCCAAGATCGGCAAGGCGAAGCTCAAGCGCGCCATCGACCTCACCCGCGAAATCCTGGAAGTGCCGGCCGATTACCGCATCGGCATCGTGCCGGCGTCGGACACCGGCGCGGTGGAAATGGCGCTGTGGTCGCTTCTCGGCGCGCGTCCCGTCACCATGTTGACCTGGGAATCGTTCGGCGAAGGCTGGGTCACCGACGTTGAAAAGCAGCTGAAGCTGAAAGACCTCACGACCCTGCGCGCGCCGTACGGCGAGTTGCCGGACCTCGCCAAGGTCGATTTCAACACCGACGTGGTCTTCACCTGGAATGGCACCACCTCCGGCGTGCGCGTGCCGAACGGCGACTGGATCGCCGCCGACCGCGCCGGCCTCACCATTTGCGACGCTACCTCGGCGGCGTTCGCGCAGAAGCTCGATTGGCCCAAGCTCGATGTCGTCACCTTCTCCTGGCAGAAGGCGCTCGGCGGCGAAGCGGCGCACGGCATGCTCATCCTCTCGCCGCGCGCGGTCGAGCGGCTGGAAACCCATAAGCCGGCCTGGCCGCTGCCCAAGATCTTCCGCCTCACCAAGGGCGGCAAGATCAACGAAGGCATCTTCGTCGGCGAGACCATCAACACGCCGTCGATGCTGTGCGTGGAGGATTATCTCGACGCGCTCGACTGGGCGAAGTCGGCCGGCGGCCTCAAGGCCACCGTCGCGCGCTCGGACGCCAACGCCAAGGTGCTGGCCGATTGGGTCAAGCGCACCGCCTGGGTCGACCATCTCGCGGTCGAGCCGGCGCAACGCTCCAACACCTCGGTCTGCCTGAAAGTTGTCGATCCGGCGGTGACCGCGCTTGCGCCCGACGCGCAGGCCGCGTTCGCCAAGAACCTCGCCGGCATCCTCGACAAGGAAGGCATCGCCTACGACATCGCCTATTACCGTGACGCGCCGCCGGGTCTGCGTATCTGGTGCGGGGCGACGGTGGAGGCGAGCGACGTCGAGGCGCTCACGCCCTGGCTCGACTGGGCCTTCGCGCAAGCCAAAGCGGCTTTATCCAAAGCAGCCTAACGGTTTCACCCATGACTCGGACCGTCATCCTGCGGTGCGCGCCAAGGGCGCGCCAACGCAAGTCGGCCTTGGCCGACTTGCGCACCTTTTATCCGATCTCGGCCAAGCCCGAGATCGGTGGATAGACGGCCCAGGCCGGTCACCCTTCGAGGCTCGCTTCGCTCACACCTCAGGGTGACGGTCCAAGACAACAGGACGAACTCAAATGCCCAAAGTTCTCATCTCCGACGCTCTCTC
>CAWHJZ010000005.1:0-320967 GCA_963829785.1 uncultured Pseudomonadota bacterium
ATGACGCCGACGCGCTCGCTCAATTCGCGCTGGGTGAGACCGTCTTCAACCCACAGCACGCGCAGAAACGACCAGTGCCCGAATGAAACATGATGCTCGGCCAGTAAATGCTGAGCGAACGACCGAGGGCGCGCGCCGCGTCCCGCACGAGATGGGCGAGCCGGTCGTTTGGCACCGCTTCGCGCCAATGCTGCAGGATGCTCTCGGTTTCTGATTGGCGGGACTTGGTCATTGCAGGCCCACCTGATGCTGCAGCGTCACTTCGCGGCCCTCGCGTGCTGAGCGCAGCATGGCCCTCGGTGCAGACTTCCAACGTGGCCGTTGCCCAGGCTCCGTCATGCAGCGGCGGGCGTCCCGCGACCACGGCGGCGTAGAGTTCGGTGATGACCTCGGCGCGGGGCACGGCGGGCGCCGGCAGGGGATCGAGGCGGGCGAAGCCATTCTCATAGATCATCACGCCTGTGGGCAGCGGCCTGAGGTCGGCGCGGTCGCAACTGATCATTACCGTTCCGAAGTGCTGGTGCAACAAGTTACGCGGCGGCGGCGGTTGCCAGCCGGGCCCGCCATAGGTGCGGGCAGCCTTGCCCGCGGCCTCCTGTTCGGGAGGGTGGCGGACTGCTTGTGCCGTCGGCGGCGCTTTTTTCTGTCCCAATTCGCCGATCCAGCCCATGAATTCGTCGGAATTCGAAATGGCCATAGCCGTTATAGACGACAGACGCAAAGGTGCCGCTTTCGAAACCGAGCAGCGCGGCATAGGCGCCTTCTGTCGGCCGCGCGGGGTCCCAGTTGCCGGTTATTGACCGCACGGTCGCGACCTTGCCACCGCCGAGCAACCGGACCATGTCGACCTGATGCGGCGCCTGATTGAACAAGGCGCCACCGCCTTTCGCCGTTTCGAGCTCCTCGGGACGGCGCGGCCGATACAGGAAGTCTGTGTAATTGAAAGATGTGATCATGCGCACGGCGCCGTAGCTACCGCCCACGATCAAGTCGCGGGCGCGCAGGATCGGGGCGTCGAAGGAATGACTGTGGCCAACGATCAATTGAACGCCGGCCTCGCGGGTGGCATCGACGATCGTCTCGGCATCTTCCATCGTCAGGGCGATGGGCTTCTCAATTAGCAGGTGTTTACCGTGCGCGGCCGCGAGCCGCGCGTGCTCGGCGTGATGCTGATAGGGGCTGGCAACATAGACCACCTCGACCTGCGGATCCGCGCAGAGCGCTTCAACCGTCTCGTGGGCCGTCCCGCCGAAATCTGACACAAAAAGTTGTCGTGCTTCCGGGCGCGGGTCGGCGGCGGCGACGAGCGCGACGCGCGGGTCCTGTTGCAGCGTCGGCAGCATGATCGAGAAGGCGCGGCCGAGACCGGCGACTTCTGAGTCGTAAGCAGCGTGAGGGCGATGGGTTCAAGGAATTTTTCCGACTCGACAGTCAAGCCGCCTTTCATTAGCCTTGACTTAGATATCTAAGATAAATCGCGGGGTAACGAAAGCCTCGCGAGGAGGGAGCCTAGCCGATGACGCCCGAAGAAAACGATCTGCTGTGCCGTGTCGAAGGCTCCGCCCCGATGGGCCAGATGATGCGCCGTCATTGGATTCCGGCCTGCTGACCGAGGAAGTCGCTGAGCCTGACGGCACGCCGATCAAGTCGGCTGCTCGGCAAGAACCTGGTCGTTTCGCGACAGCGAGGGCCGTCCCGGTCTAGTCGACGAATTGTGCCGCATCGCGGTGCGTCACTGGTTTACGGGCGCAACGAGGAATGCGGTCTCCGCTGTCTTTATCACGGTTGGAAGTTCGATGTCGAGGGTAACATTGGCGACCTCGCATCGAGCCGCCCGGCAGCAAAGTGCCGATCGAAAAAGCAGAAAGCCTATCCGGTGCATGAAGCCGGCGGTTTCGTCTGGACCTATCTCGGACCGTCGAAGAGATGCCGACTTCGAGCCCCCGCCGTTTTCGCCGACGCGACGCACGGGTATCGATACGAAGGTGCGCGTGCGTTGCAATTGGGCGCAGGTCCTCGAGGGCCAGATCGATTGGCGCATTCTTCGACGCTGCACTCCTCCGACATGGTGCCGGCGCAGGTGGACGGCGCCGAGGCGACCGACGGGAACTGGCTGCGGCCGTCCACCGACAAAGCGCCACGGAACCAGACCCAGCGCACCAGTACGGGTTTCGTTATGCCGCGATCCGCCGGCCGATCAGGAACTAGGCGACGCATGAGTACGTGCGTACACCGTCTATATCGCGCCGTTCATCTCGCTGATTCCGCCGAACAACGCCTACAACGTCGCCAGCGATCACGCCGAAAGACGACAAGAACACGACCTTCTATTTCATCGCCTGGAGGCGGGAGACAAGCCGGGCATCCGTCGATCAGTGGCGCAAGTTCAACGCCTGGAGTGGGGCGTCGATCTCGACGAGGACTACAACGGCCGGCGCACGCTGACAAACTCTACAGACAGGATCGTGCAGCGATGAAAGCCGGCAATTTCACCGGTATCTCCGGGATTCCCAATCAGGACATCGCAATGTGGACATCGATGGGCCTTATCGCCGATCGCAGTCAGGAGAGTGTGGGCCACAGCGATTCGCCGTCATCGATTTCCGCCGACTGATGGTGGAAGCGGCCCGCAGGTGCAGCACGGCGGTCCGGCGATTGGTACCAGCGAACCGCGCATGCCGCACGCCGACATCAGTTCGTTCGAGGGTGTGGTGCCGCAGTCCGTCAACTGGCGCACGCTCGGCGGCGGCAGCGAAAGCGGGGGGGCGAAGAGGAAGACCGGATCACCGCCGCTGAATGAAAACGGTGTTGCCGGTGGCCGTACCGTCGACCGCGCCGACGCGCCTTCAGGCGGTTTTTTCGACCGACTGGCCGCGCCAGCGGGTCACCCCGATGGCGAGCGCGACGAGCGCGATGCCGACGGCCTCGGCCACATGATCGGCGCGAGCAGGAACAGCCCGCCAACCGCAAGAAGAAGCCGCGCCCACCACGCCTCGCTCCATTCGCGGTAGTGCTCGATCGCCGCGGCGAGAAGGACGAGGGCGACCGACGCGGTGACGAAGGTGACGCCGGTCTTCCATAGCGGGCCCTTCCACAGGAGCTCGGGCCCGTAGACGAACACGAACGGCACGACGAAGGCGGCGAGCGCGAACTTCACCGCGTGGCCGGCGATCTTGATCGGGTTGTCCTCGGCGATCGACGAGGCGGCATAGGCCGCGACCGCGACCGGCGGGGTGATCGCCGACATCACCGCGAAGTAGAGCAGGAACATGTGGCCGGCGAGCGGGTCGATGCCGAGCTGGGTCATCAGCGGGCCGATCAGCACGGCGGCGAGGATGTAGGCCGATGGCGTCGGCATGCCGAGCCCGAGCACGATGGAGAGCGCGGCGGCCACCACCAGTGTCGAGAACGGGTCGGCGGCGGTGAGCGCGTAGACGACATGGGCGAACTTGGCGGCGAGCCCGGTCATGGTGATGCCGGCGATGACGAGGCCCGCGGCGGCGGTCGCGCCCGCCACCGGCACCATGCGGTAGGTCGTCTCCGCCATCGCCTGCCACAGCTTGACCGGGCCGAGCCGCGTCTCGGCCCATCAGGACGCGACGATGACGGCGACGGCGCCGAAGATCGCGACCATCGTCGGCGTATAGCCGTAGAGCAGCGCCGGTCAGCGCCACGAGCGGGACGAGGAACATGCCGCCGCGCCGAAGGGTCACAGCGGCGGGATCGCGACTTGTCGAGCCCCACAGGCCGAAGCGCAGCGCGCGGAAATGCACCTGGGCGTAGACGCCGACGTAGTAGAGCAGCGCCGGCAGGAAAGCGGCGATGGCGATGTCGCGATAGTCGATGCCGGTGTACTCGGCCATGATGAAGGCGGCCGAGCCCATCACCGGCGGCATGATGCTGCCGCCGGTCGAGGCCGCAACCTCGATCGCGCCGGCGACGGCGGCGTGTAGCCGAGCCGCTTCATCACCGGGATGGTGATCGAGCCGGTGGTGACAACGTCGGAGGTCGGGCTGCCCGACACCATGCCGTACAGGCCGGACGAGATCACCGCGACCTTGGCGGGCCCGCCCGGCCGGCCGCCCGAGATCGCCGCCGCGAAGTCGAAGAAGAAGTCCGCGCCCTTGGCGAAGTAGAGCAGCGTGCCGAACAGCACGAACAGGAAGGCGTAGGTCGCGGCCACGCGCGCCGGCAGGCCCATGATGCCGTCGGTCGTGTAGACCATGATGTCGATGAAGTGGATCTAGTCGATCGGGCCGTGGTGCAGCACCCCGCCGAGATGGTGGCCGAAGAAATTGTAGGCGATGAACATCAGCACGACGGCGGTGAGCCCGGCGCCGGTGGTGCGCCGGGTGATCTCGAGCGTCAGCAGCACCATCAGGACGCCGAAACCGAGGTCCCAGTCGCTGAGCGGGGAGAGCAGCGCGATGCGGGTGACGAATTCCTGGGCATTGAAGCGGGAAGAAGGCGCGGTCGCGAAGCTCGCCAGCGCCAGCGCATAGTCGGCAGGGTCGGCCGGTCCGGGTCGGAGTCCGGCGATGCGCCGACCGCGAGGAAGGCGATCGTCATCATGCCGCACAGGAACACGGCGACCAGCGCCCAGGGCGTGATGATCAGCACCGTCGCGGCGACGATCACGTAGATCGCGAGCGCGACGGCGAGCGGCTGACCACCCAGGCGAGCCAGCCGGACGGGCGGCGGCGCACGCCGACCGAGAACCAGACCGCCGGGTCGAGGAGACGGATGTCTGCCATGCGATGTCCGGAGGCAGGCGCGGCGGCTGGAACACCGCCGCGCCGGGGCGATGAGGATGTGAGCCCGGACTTACTTCATCAGGCCCTTTTCCTTGAGGTATTTTACCGCGCCCGGATGGAACGGCGCCTGGCCGGGCTCGGCCAGGGTCTGCACCGTCACCACCTGCTTGAGCAGCCGGTGGGCGGCCTTGAACTTCTCGACGTTCTCCACCACGCCCTTGGTGATGTTGTAGGCGTTCTGATCGCTCATGTCCGCGCGCACGACCGACATGCCGACGCAGACCGATGCGGAGTCCGCGGCGAGGAACTTGTACTCGCTCGCCTTGAAGTCGCAGGCCTTGGCGCCGAGCTCGTCGGCCACCTTCTTCGCCGTCGCTTCGGTCATCGGCAGCATGACGAGGTCGATGCCGTTCGCCATCTCGCGGATGCGCGGATGGTTGAAGGAGATGCCGAAGACCACGACGTCGAGCCGGCGGTCGAGCATCAGCGAGGTCATCTCGCGCGAGGCGGCGCGCACGACCTGGCCGCCCCACTTCTTGATGTCGTCCTGCGAGACGCCGTTGGCCCGAAGCACGCCGAGGCCACGTCGCCGTCGAGATTGCCGGGCCGGTTCACGGCGACGCGCATCTCCGGCTTCTTGTTGGCGATATCGGCGAAGGTCTTGATGCCGTTCTTCTCCGCCCATGCCTTGTTGGCGAGCACGTGCGTCGCCTGGAACCGCGAGCCCGGCGCGTAGGGCCGGAACAGCATGCGCAGATCCGTCAGCGGCTTGTTGATCGGCGGCTTGCCCTTGATCGCGACCGCAAGCTCGGTGTCGGCGATGAAGGCGAGCGGCACCTTGTTCTGTTCGAGCAGCATGGCGTTGGCGAGGCCGCCGCGACAGGTCTGGTAGGTGACGGTCGAGCCGGGATAGGCGGCATTCAGCGCCGCGTCCAGGCCGGTGCCGACGGTCGAGACGAGGCCGCCCGGGCTGTAGCCGGCGACGGTCAGGTTGTATTTCTGGGCGTGTGCCGTACCGCTTGCTGCGACGACGGCGCTGGCGATCACCGCCAGGGCAAATTTTCTCATTGTATCCTCCCTCGTTCCGGTGGTGCGGCCTGAAAAGAATGACCGTCTTGCCACCTTGTTATTCTGCTCAACGCCGGCGGGCGGCCGTTACGCGCTGGCCCGGAGTTGATGCTCCTTCGGGAATATTGATCGCAAACGCCCCCGAGCCGCCCGCTACACCACATGGCCATCAGGCCGCGTCGCCAGCGCTATTGTGGCCGTAACCGGATTGCGGACGCAAGGCATATTCCTGACAATGAATAGGAATTCGGGCGCGTCCGATAGTTCTGTACCAACCGCAACGCGAGCGTATGGGGCTTGTCGCCCGTCGTTTACGCAGATCCCCACATATCGTCAGCCAGTTCGACGACCAGCCGCAGCTTGGCCGTCTGGATTTCCGGCGTAACCGGATTCCCGGTATCGACGCTGGCGAACCCGCATTGTGGACTGATGGCGAGCCGGTCGGGATCGACGAACTGCGTCGCATCCTCGACGCGCGCGCGTAATGCTTCCTTGCTTTCCAGGATCGCCATCTTGGATGAAACCAGCCCGAGGATGACGGACTTGTCGCGCGGAACGAGGCGCAGCGGCGTGAACGAGCCGGCGCGCGGCGTATCGTATTCCAGGAAATAGAAAGAAATGTTCATGGCGTTGAACAGCCGGTCGGCGACGGAATCGTAGCTGCCTTCGGCGTGCCATTGCCCGCCGCGATTGCCGCGGCACAAATGCATGCCGATACGTAGCTTTTTCGGCGCCGCGCGCAGTACCTGATTGGTGACCGCGATATAGCGGTCGATCAGGTCGCTCCAGTTGTCGCCGCGCGCCGCCAGGGTTGCCTGCACTTCGGGATCGCCGAACTTAGCGAAGGCTGTCTCGTCGATCTGCACGTAGCGGCAGCCGGCCGTTGCCAGTGCCTGCAGTTCCTTGCCGAAGGCTTCAACGGTATCACTCCAGAAAGTATCCGTATCGCGATAGGCATGGGCTTTCACCGCCTGATCGCCGCCGCGGAAATGCAATGCGCAGGGTCCCGGAATGGTGATCTTGGGAAGAAGATCGCTGTTGGCTTTCAGGAACTCGAAATCTCCGACATTGATAGGATGCGTCCACTTCACGCGACTCCTGATCAGCGCCATTGGCTGCGCGCCGCGGCTGCCGTGGTCGTTCTTGCCGTCGGCGCCGGTGGCATTGTCGACCACGTCGATGGTGATGTCGCCCAGTTGCCGGTAGAAGAAGCTGTGATAGGACCGCCGGCGGAATTCGCCGTCGGTCACGAAACGGAAACCGAGCTGCTCCTGCAGCGCAATGGCGTCGCGGATCGCGCGATCCTCCGCTGCCGTGAGTTCGCCCTGCTCAATCTCGCCACGCGAGAACTTTGCACGCGCCTCGAGCAGTGATTTGGGGCGCAGGAGGCTTCCGATATGCTCGGCGCGAAACGGTGGCGTCTGGCGCGTCATTGCTCGCTCCGCCACCTTCCGCAAGCCGCCGGTCTCATCAGTCATTATCACGCATTCCTTTAGTCTTCCCCCGAAATGTCCCCGCGAAGTCTGCCACCAAACGGGGCACGATGCCACGCGGGCCGTTGAACCCTCGCCGCCCAGCAGGCCAGTTTCCGCCTTCGCTGAAATGCTCTAGTTGATTTCAGCTCTCAGGGGCGAAGTGGACATGGATATAAAGTCCGTTACTTCTGCTAATGACCGATACTGTTGAAAAAGTCCGCGTGGTGCCGCGATCAAAAATTTTCAGCGTCATGGGTGCGTTTTTTCAATGCGGACGCGAGGGACCTCATTTTCTGGGCTCGAACAAACGTAGCGAACTCCAAATGGAATTGTAGTGGTGATCTCAGCCTGTCGAAGAAGTCGCTGCCATTTCGACAGTTTTTCTGTGCGGCTCAACTTGCGACTTTTTCAACAGAATCGACCCAAAGCGGACATGGGCTTGTGCACTGCAAATGCCCGCAAGTGACTCGCAAGCGACATTGCAGGGTGGGATCGCTGCAATGCCGGTAGCGTCTATGCAATCGTCCATACCCGGCCGGGAGAGGAGGAAAGAGGCACGGAGTCGAAGCGCCCGCACTTCCCACGCCGCTCGCCATCAGTGGCAAAACGATTGATTTGTGCTCGGTTTGTGCGTTGCGACTACTTTCACAAGAAAGCGCACTCTTCTTCTTCCATCACTTTTCGTCCGATCACAGCGAGACCGGCAACGGTTTCCGTTGCCGGTCGGCTGGTAAGCGTTCTGCTGAATGGGATGTTTCAGATGGGGGCAACCAGATGGGCTCCCTTGCGTGCCCCTTTGCAAAGGCGGCTGTTGCACCTGCCGAATGCCCTGTCGATGACTTTGTTCTGAACTCGGTGGGCCTTGCGGAAAACGCGATAGCCTTTCTTGGCGATGCGGCCGGCAGGCGACTTCGAAATCAGCTTGTTGGCACCACGCTGGACGAATTTGACGGTCCGGTTGGTGGCCCGGCTCGCTTTCCGCATGCCCCGGCCGGTCTTCTTGACGACGCCGCCGACAACGCGACCGACTTTGCCCCTGCGCTCCACCGCCCGTCCGGCCTTTTCCAACCCGCGACCGGCCTTGCCGACAACTTTGGTGACGAATTTGAGCTTTTTCAACGCGCCAGCTTCCGCAACGGAGGGTTTGACGCAGGTGACGGCACCGTAGGAGACCACGGTGGCGATGAGCAGCATGGTGATGGTCTTGGCGGCCCGCTTGAATGCGTTGATGATAACCATCATTTCGTGTCCTCCTAAATTGTGTTGCCCTGACTGTCAGTCGTTCCGGGAACAATTTTGGTTCAACGCTTCATGATGATTTTCGAGACCAGCCGACCACCTCGGCCCCCCGATGGCCGGCAGAGAAGGAAAGGGCAATTGCCTGGTGGGGATACGGTGGCGCAGGACGCCGAGGAGCGCCTCAGCTCTCGCGGCCGCGTGATCAGCACGCGGAAATGCTGCCAACCAAGAAAATCATCCGTAGAAACAACGCGATAACAGGCAAGAAAATTGCTTAGGCTCTGTATAGGCTTAAGACAGCGCAGCCAATTCGGACTGGTCGGGTGGCATATATTCCCGGGGCGTTAGGTGCGAGTGCAGCGACACTTGGAAAGGCAAAGAAACGGCCGTCCGGCGCACGTTTTGCTAGTGATGGCGCTCTGATTCAATTCGTGACTGTGCTGCTAGCCGATCGTTACGGTTTACCCAAGCTTATCCCAGAAGATGGGTCAGCCCCCGGTTTTGAGATCGTCTGAGCGCTATTCGACCCTTCAATAACGGTTCGCTTGGGGCACCAGAGTAACCAGAGTGAACAAACGCCAGCAGACCAAAATAGGAAAAAAATCAGAAAGCGACTTAATTTTGGCAAAACGAACCCAATGGCGTCGGCCTGCGTTGGGGCAGCATACGTCAGGGCGAAACAACTTGAGGCTCAATCGTCTCTTCTTGTTTTTACAACCGGGATTTGCAAGAATTCCACCAATATTCGCGCATTTGTGGCGCACCATTCCGTGGAGGGCTCCATGCCGCGCATGATCACCTTGTTGCTCACCGCGTTCCTGGTGTCGGGTCTGGGTTGGCAAGCCGCGTCCGCGGCCGACCTCGGTGGCTATCGCCATGGCGGAAGAGGCGTCGGCACGCACCACGCTTTCGGGTTCTGGGGCGAGGCGTTCCCCTTTGGCTATCGCTGGAGCCGGGTGAAGGCCTGCACCCGCTACGAGCCGGTCGATACCGCGCACGGCGTGCGGATGGAAAAGGTCTGGGTTTGCGGCGACCGGCGCTGGCGCTGACTGCGGCTGCTTATTGCACCGTCGCTTTTTGCTCAGGCTGTGGCGCCTCGCGCCACATACCGGCTTTGGCGTCTGAGGCAGCTTTTGCTGCTTCCACGTAGCGCGGGTCGGTCACGCCATCTTCCAGCCGCGCCCAGCCCTCGCGCAGCATCCATTCCGATAGATCGATGTTGCCCTGATGGCAGATCACGACATCGGGCCTGCGGGTGTCTTGCGGTCGGCACTCGACGGGATCCGAGCCGATCGCATTCACCAGCGCCACATAGGAGCGAAGGCCGCAGGCCCAGCGCTGGCCGTCGCGGTAGGTGCAGGTGTACTGGCGGCCCGGAATGTCGGCGGCGTAGAGATGGAACGTATGTTTGCCGGCCTGCAAGGTGCCGTCGAGCGCCACCTTTAACTCGATAATAGTGGAGGGTCGTCGGCGCCAATAGCCGCGCCGACGTTTTTTGGGCTGCTGCCAGATCTTGATCTTTGGCGGCGTTCGATTTGTGGGCGGGGGGCGACGGCCGCTCGCTCTGGAGGCGAACCATCACAACGGCAAATACCGCAACGACCGCGACCGCGGCGGCTGAAGCGACCATCCAGATCAATCGAAAGTCTCTCATGGCTCCGCCTGAGTATTCCGGCCACTATACCAGCTGTGTGCCGTATATCGGGGTTCAAACAACGGCTCGGGCGGACTTCATGGGGCGCCCGTCGATCGAGCCCCATGGCGCTGGTGAGGCAGGACAGTGGGGGCCCAAGCCTCCCGGCAACGTGGCATCGAAGCCGGTCCACGGAGGGATCGCCAGCGGGGGCTAAGGGACCGGGCAGGGCCAAAATGCCCAATTTCCGGGCGGGTAATGGCTGGGGAACTAGGATTCGAACCTAGACAAACAGAGTCAGAGTCTGTTGTGCTACCGTTACACCATTCCCCAATAGGCTCACATTCGGAATGGCCCCGGGGGCCTGCCGGGTGGCGCCTGCGGCCCCTGATTTGGGGCAATCCGGCTGATTTGACAAGCCCCTGCGTGACGCCTGAGGCGTCCCGGCGCGGGCGCGTCCTCGGTCGGGGCGCGCCAGACCCTCTCAGGCCCCCGCCACCCGGCGCGGCCGCACCGCCACCGTCGCGATCGCCACCAGGCTGCAGGCCGCCACCAGCAGGAACACCAGGGCGGGGCTTCCGTGGTCCATGACGGCGCCGAAGATCAGCGGCGAGATAATGCCGCCGATGTTGAAGCCGGTGGTGACGAAGCCGAACACCTTGCCGAACGAGCCGGGCGGGGTCACCTCGCGCACGATCATGTCGCGCGAGGGCATGATCACCCCGAAGAAGAAGCCGTTCACCGTCATCACCGCGATCAACAACAGGGTGCCGAGGTCGACCTCGGCGACCAGCGCGGTGAGCAGCGCCATGGCGACGAGCCCGATCGCCGCCACCGTGCCATGGCGGCTGGTGCGGGTGACCAGCAGGCCGCCCACCAGCACGCCGATGGCCGACATCGCCAGATAGCCGGTGAGCGCGGCGTTGGCGGTGGTCACCGGCGTTCCAAACAGCGCGCCGAACGCGACCACCGAATAGTTGCCGATGCCGCCGCTGATCATGGCGAGCAGCGCGAAGAAGCCGAGATTGAGCAGGATCGGCGGCGACATCAGCAGTCGCCAGCCGGCGGCGGCGCTCTCCGCTTTCGTCTGCGTGGCCGGCGCGGGGGCGCCCGCGTTGCCGCCTTCGTCGCGCATCAGCAGCAGCAGCGCCGCCACCGCCAGCCCCAGCACGCCGGCGCCGACAAAGGCGCCGCGCCAGCCCCACAGGCTGTGCATCAATAAGAGGCTGGGCGGCGCCACCGCGCCGCCCAGCATGCCGGCGAAGGTGTGCACCGAGAACGCCTGGCCGATGCGCGCGCCGGGCACGTTCTGTGACAGCATGGCGTAGTCGGCCGGGTGATAGACCGTGTTGCCGAGGCCGGCGAGCGCGAACATCGCCACGAACAGCCAGAACGAATGAACCAGACCCGCGGTCATGAAGGCGCCGCCGCCGATCACCAGACCGGCGATCAGGATGATGCGCGCGCCGAGCCGGTCGACCAGGAAGCCGGCCGGCGTCTGCAGCGTGGCGGAAACGATATTGAAGGCCGCGAACGGCAGCCCGATCTCGGTGTAGCTGACGCCGTAATCCGCGCGCACGAACGGCAACAGCGGCGCCAGCAGGATGATGTAATAATGCGAGACGAAATGCGCCGCGCTCACCACGCCGACGATGCGGACGTGCGGGGCGCGTCCCGCGCGCAAAAGACCGGTGGCCTGGCTCATTCAAGGATTCCCAGCAAAGCGGGGCGGACTATGGCCCGGTGGCCCGCCGCAAGCCAGTGCCCTCGCTGCGTGCGCGCCATGCGTCGGGGGCAGGGCGGTATCGCGTTTCAGCCGGGCTTTGTGTGTCAGCCGGCCTTGCGTTTGGCCTCGTCGATCGCCTGCCAGATGCGCGCCGGCGTCATCGGCATTTCCAGGTGCCGGATGCCGTAATCGGACAGCGCGTTGACCACCGCGTTGGCGACCGCCGGCAGGCCGCCGGAGGTGCCGGCTTCGCCGCAGCCCTTGGCGCCGAGCGGGTTGCTCTTGGTCGGCACCGGGTGGCTCGCGACATTGATCATCGGCGCGTCGTGGGCGCGCGGCATGGCGTAGTCCATGAACGAGCCGGTGACCAACTGGCCCTCGTCGTCATAGACCGCCTGTTCCAGCAGCGCCTGGCCGAGGCCCTGCATCACGCCGCCCTGGATCTGGCCTTCCACCAGCAGCGGATTGATCACGGTGCCGAGGTCGTTGACCGCGGAATAGTTCACCACCTGCGCCGCGCCGGTGTCGGGATCGACTTCCACCTCGGCGATATGGCAGCCGTTGGGGAAGGCGGACGGGATCTTCTGTTCGCCGACGTGGTCGACGTCGAGCGAATTGGGCGCGCCTTCCGGCAGCTTGAGCCCGCCGTGCAGGCGCTCGGCCAGTTCCATCAGGCCGATCGAGCGGTCGGTGCCGGCGATGGTGAAGCGTCCGGCCTTGAATTCGATGTCGCTTTCCGAGGCTTCCAGCACATGGGACGCGATCTGCTTGCCGCGCTCGATCACCAGCTTGGCGGATTCGGTCAGCGCGGCGCCGGCATACATCACCGAGCGCGAGCCGCCGCTGCCGTTGCCGTAGCTCATCGCGTCGCTGTCGCCTTCGACCGTGCGGATGCGCTCGAACGGCACGCCCAGCTTCTCGCTCAGGATCTGCGCATAGGTGGTGGCGTGGCCCATGCCGAAGTCCATGGTGCCGGTGACGATGGTCACGCCGCCGTCCGCGTCGAAGTGGATCGCGCCCAGTTCCGAGCCGCCGCCGGCGGTGACTTCGAGATAGCAGCCGATGCCGATGCCGCGCAGCTTGCCCCGCTTCTTGCTCTCGCGCTTGCGCTTCTTGAAGCCGGCATAGTCGGCCATCTCCAGCGCCTGCTTGAGCACGCCGAGGAAGTCGCCGGTGTCATAGGTCATGCCGGAGGCGGCCTTGAACGGCAGGTCGCTCTTGCGGATCATGTTGCGCTTGCGCAGCTCGAGCCGGTCGATGCCCATCTCGCTCGCCGCGACGTCGAGCACGCGCTCGACATAATAGTTGCCTTCCGGGCGGCCGGCGCCGCGATAGGCCGACACGTGCGTGGTCGTGGTGAACACGCATTTGGTCGCCACCTCGATCAGCGGCGTGCGGTAGACCGATGCGATGTTCTTGACCTGGTTGCCGGTCGACAGCAGCGGCCCGAACGGAGCTGAGATAGCCGCCCATGTCGCCGTAGCCCGAGAGCCGGATCGCCGTGATGTGCGCCTTGTCGTCGAAGGCGATCTCGATGGTCATGTCCTGCGCGCGGCCGTGTTGGTCGGAAACGAAGCTGCCGGAGCGCTCGTCGGTCCATTTCACCGGCCGGCCGAGCGCGCGGGCGCCATGCAAGATACAAATGTATTCCGGATAGACCGCCGCCTTCATGCCGAACGAGCCGCCGACCTGGCCGGTGACGACGCGCACCTTGTCGGCCGGCGCGCCGAGGACGTCCATCAGCGTGGTCTTCATGCCGTAGCACGCCCTGGCTCGACGAATGCAGCGTCCATTTGCCGGTCGCGGCGTCGTATTCGCCGGTCGCGGCGCGCGGCTCCATCGGCGGCGACGATCATGCGCTGATTGGAGGTCTTCAGCCGCGTGACGTGCTTGGCTTTCGCGAAGGCTTCGGCGACCTTCTCGGCGTCGCCGTAATGGAAATCGAGCGCGACATTGTTCGGCACCGCGTCAAAGACCAGCGGCGCGCCGGGCTTCGAGGCGTCGGCGGGACGCAGCACCGGCGGCAGCGGCTCGATGTCGAGCACCACCGCTTCGGCGGCGTCTTTGGCCTGCGCCACGGTCTCCGCGATCACGCAGGCGACCGGATCGCCGACGAAGCGCACTTTGTCGGCGGCGAGCGCCGGGCGCGGCGTGTAATGGATCGGCGAGCCGTCGCGGTTCTTCAGCGGCAGGCCGCACTTGAGCGTGCCGTAGCCTTCGAGATCGGCGGCGGTGATGACCGCGAGCACGCCCGGCATGTCCTTGGCGGCGGCGGTATCGATGCCCTTGATGATGCCGTGCGCCATCGTGCTGCGCACCATCACCGCATAGGCCTGGCCGGCCAGATTGACGTCATCGGAATAGCAGCCCTGGCCCCGCACCAGCGTCGGATCTTCGGTCCGGCGGACCGGCTGGCCGACGCCGAATTTGGTCAGCGACAATGCGGCTTCGGTCGTTCTGTCGTCCATGCCGGCCGGCTCCCATGCAATACGAGTGGAACTGCCCAGATAAAGCAGGCAGGCCCCCGACACAAGAACGGGCGGTGGGATGAAGGCTTGC
The DNA here is from genome assembly GCA_963829785.1 of uncultured Pseudomonadota bacterium. GTDB lineage: Bacteria > Pseudomonadota > Alphaproteobacteria > Rhizobiales > Xanthobacteraceae > Pseudolabrys. Next base: position 14,455 of record CAWHJZ010000005.1, read on the forward strand.
GCGGGCTGGGGGCGCTGTTACACTTTTCGTGATCTGATGGGAACATAGCCGCAACTGCGGTGCGCCTGTCGTGGCGCTAGGGGGCGGCAGGAAGGTTTGCGAAATGAGCGGCGAGGCCGGGGAAACCCCGGGCCTTGGCACCGCGGTCGAGCCTGCGCTGCCCCGGCAGCCCCGGCATGATCGGCGGCCGCCTGGACGATATCACGGCGCTCACGGCGAAGACGGGGGCGGCGCGACGTATGCCGCGCTCGATCTCGGCACCAACAATTGCCGGCTGTTGGTGGCGCGGCCGACCGGCGACAGCTTTCGCGTGGTCGATGCCTTTTCGCGCATCATCCGGCTGGGCGAGGGCGTGTCCGGTTCCGGCCGCCTGAGTGACGCCGCGATCGAGCGCGCCATCGCGGCGCTCGCCATCTGCCGCAACAAGATGCGCAACCGCGGCGTCACCCGCGCGCGGCTGATCGCCACCGAAGCCTGCCGCGCCGCCGAGAACGGCGCGCTGTTCCGCGACCGCGTTGCCGAGGAACTCGGGCTCGAGCTCGAGGTGATCGACCGCGAGACCGAGGCGGAACTTGCCGCCGCCGGCTGCACGCCGCTGATCGATCCGCAGGCCGACGGCGTCGTGCTGTTCGACATCGGCGGCGGCTCCTCCGAGCTGGTGCGCTTGAGCCGGCCGCAGCGGATGCGCGCCGGCCCGCCGCTGCCGAAGATCAGCGGCTGGATCTCGCTGCCGCACGGCGTGGTGACGTTGGCCGAGCGCCATGGCGGTTTCACCGTCACGCGCGAAACCTACGAGCGCATGGTGTTGGAGGTGGCGGAGATCATCGCGCCATTCGCGCGCGAGCATGGCGGCGAGGGTTTGCGCGGCATCCACATGCTCGGCACCTCCGGCACGGTGACCACCATCGCCGGCGTGCATCTCAATCTCAAGCGCTATGACCGCAATCGCGTCGACGGCTGCTGGATGAGCGCCGAGGAAATCAGCGGCGTCGTCGACCGGCTGCTGGCCATGAGCTATCAGGACCGGGTGGCGAGCCCCTGCATCGGCGCCGAACGCGCCGACCTGGTGCTCGCCGGCTGCGCCATCCTGGAAGCGATCCGCCGCGCCTTCCCGTGTCCGCGCCTGCGCGTTGCCGACCGCGGCCTGCGCGAAGGCATCCTGGTGCAGATGATGCGCGAAGACGGCGTGTGGGGCGGTCACCAGCCGGCGACACCGTGACGGAGAAAAAGAAGAGCGACGGCGCGCGCGACCTCAAAGTGCGCGTCAAACATGCCCGTACCGAGTCGTCCAAGCGCTGGCTCACGCGCCAGCTCAACGATCCCTACGTCGCGCGCGCCAAGCGTGAAGGCTATCGGGCGCGCTCTGCCTTCAAGCTGGCGGAAATCGACGACAAGGCGCGTTTCCTCAAGAAAGGCGGGCGCGTTGTCGACCTCGGCGCCGCGCCCGGCGGCTGGAGCCAGGTGGCGGCGAAGCGCGTCGGCGCGCCGGGGCAGGGCAAGGTCGTCGCCATCGACCTGTTGCCGATGGAGCCGGTGGCCGGCGTCGAATTCGCGCAGATGGATTTCCTGGAGGCCGATGCGCCCGACAAACTCAAGGCCATGCTCGGCGGTCCGGCCGACGTCGTTCTCTCCGACATGGCGGCCAACGCCACCGGCCACCGCAAGACCGACCACCTGAAGATCATGGCGCTGGTCGAACTCGCCGCCGAATTTGCGCGCGAGGTGCTGGCGCCGGGCGGCAGCTTCGTGACCAAGGTGCTGCAAGGCGGCACCGAGGCGACGCTGCTCGCCGGCCTCAAGCGTGACTTCGCAAGCGTGAAGCACATCAAGCCGCCGGCCAGCCGCGCGGATTCCTCCGAGCTCTATCTGCTGGCGACCGGCTTTCGCAAAGGAAAAGAAAACTAGCGGAACAGGTCGTTGAAGGTGCTGCGCCGGCGGCGGACTTTGTAGCCGTTGGGCGTCCGGCGCACGTCGTAGGCGCCGGCTCGGTAATAACGCGGCTTGCGGCGCGCTTGCGCGGCCCGGTAACGCCGCGCCTGTGCGGCCCGGTACCGCCGGATTTCGGCGGCGCGGAATTGGCGCGCCAGTTCGGCCTGCCGGCGGCGATAGCGCTCCAGCGCTGCGCGCCGGTCGGTTTGATGCCGCCGCGACGCGGCCCGATGGCGCGCCGCCGGTGCGGCGGGCGCGGCTTCAGGGGCCGGCGTTTGCAGCGCTTCGCGCACCGAGGGTGCGCGGGGCCGCGCCCGAGGCAGCGGCGTGGCGACGATATCGCCGCCGGTCTCGGGCGCGGTCCGCGACGGGGGTGTTTGCGGGATGGCGGCGACGGCCGTCGGCTGACCGGCATTCGCCGTCTTGATGGGTTTGGTGCGCTGGTCTTCGGCACCGGCATTGCGCGTGATCGCGGCGGTCACCGACGCGGTCTCTTCGTTGGCCTTTTGCGCGGCCGCTTCTTGTTGCGCGGCCGCTTCTTGCGCCGCTTTCTCGCGCGCGGCTTCGGCGGCTTCCTGCGCCGCTTTCTGGCGCGCGGCTTCCGCCGCTTCCTGCTCTGCCTTGCGCTGCGCCAGCACGGTGCGTTTGAGCGCCACGCGCGCGTCCTTGAAGCGCCGGTCGTGCTTCAGCACGGTCTTGTAGTCGTCGATCGCCTTGGCGAAATCGCCGTTCTGTTCCAGCAGGGCGCCGCGCTGATAGCGGGTCTTGAGATCGCGCGGGCTGAGCTGCACCAGCGTGTCGAAATCGGCGATGGCGCCGGCCATGTCCTTGCCGGCCAAGCGGGCCTCGGCGCGGGCGCGCAAGGTAGCGGTGTCCTTCGGGTCGCGCTTGAGCACGGCGCTGTAGTCGGCGATGGCGCCGGTCATATCGCCGCTGTCGCGCTCGACGCTCGCGCGCATGCGCAACGCGTCGAGATTGTCCGGTTCGCGCTGCAGGCCGGCGTCGAGATTGCTCAACACCTTGTCGGTGTCGCCCTTGGCCTTGTAGAGCGCGGCGCGCTGGAAGAAGTCGGCTGGTTCGGCGCCGTGGCGGATCGCCTCCGTCAGGTCGGCGATCGCCGCGTCGGTGTTGCCCTTGCCCTTATAGATCGTGGCGCGCGCGCGATAGAGATCGGCGTTCTTGGCGCCCAATTCGACCGCGCGGTTGAAATCGGCGAGCGCCCGGTCGCTGTCGTGCTTGGCGAAGTAGACTTCGCCGCGCGCGCTGTAGGCGAGCGCATTCTTGCCGTCGGTCTTGATGGCGCGGTCGAGGTCGGGCAGCGCCTGGGCATATTTCTTCTGCCGCGTCAGCGCCGCGCCGCGCAGCACATAGGCCGCGTTGTCGTCGGCCTTGAGTTTGAGAATGGCGTCGGCGTCGTGAATGGTGCCGGCGAGGTCGCCGGTCTTGAGCCGCAGCGTGCCGCGCGTCTTGAGGAAACCGGCGCGCCAGGAAAATTTGAGCGCGCGGCCGATGTCGTCCATGGCGCGCTTGTCGTCGCCCATGGCCATGTAGGCTTCGGCGCGCAGCGCGTAGGTGCCGGCCTTGGTTTGGTCGGCGAGCACCGCGCGGTTATAGATCGCGATGGCTTTGTCGAAATCGTGCTTCTTGCGCCAGATGCCGGCCTGCGCAGTCATCGCGTCGATGAGTTTGGTGTTGACGGGTTGGCGGGTTTTCTCTGAGACGATCTCTGAATTGGACGCGTTTTCCGGGGCGCTTGCCGGGACGTACTGCGGAACGCTCTTGGGAGGGTTCCGGGAGGCGAGCTGCGCCGCACGCGTGTAGTCGGCGAGCGCGTTGTCGAGCTTGCCGTCGGCCTCGAGCGCCTTCGCCCGCAGCATGAAATTGCCGATGCTGGGCTTGAGCTTCACGGCGCGGTCGAGATCCTCGATGGCGTTGGCGTAGTCCTGCCGGCGCATGTAGAGCTGGCCGCGGCCGCTGTAGGCCGGCGCGCGCGCGCCGAGTTCGATCGCCTGCTGGTAATCGGCCAGCGCGCCGTCGATCACGCCGAGGTCGCGCCGCACCGTGGCGCGGTTGACGTAGGCCGAGGCGGCCTTGGGATCGAGCCGGATGGCGGTGTCGTAGTCGTCCAGCGCCTCGCCGTAGTTGCCGCGCGCGTACCAGGCGTTGCCGCGGTTCTGGTAGGCCGGCACGAAATCGGGCGCCAGCGCGATGGCTCGGTTGAGGTCGCCGATAGCGTGCGGGGTATCGCCGCGGTCGAGATAGGCGAGGCCGCGCAAGGCATAGGCGACGCCGAGCGTCCGGCCCTTCAGCCGGCGGGAGCCGATCATATTGGTGCAGGCGGTGATGCGGTCGTCGACGCGCGTCCGGTTCTGGTCCGAGCAGGTGAGGGCGTCGTTGCGGGTCAGCATGGCCTGCGCGCCGACCGCCGCCCAGCCGGACATAGCGATCCCGGCGAGCAGAATGCTACCTCGCAACCATCGGTGAGGGATCGTACGCATCACTGAACCCAACGCTTGACCTGACGCATTAACCATGTCCGATGCGGAAAATACGCGTGCCTCCAACGACTTGTCCATGGGAGCGCGTTAACCAACCGGAAATATAGTTAACAAACATGGTTAATATGGAACTTTTATGAAGGCCCCGGCTGGGGGAGGCTCGGCGCCTAGACGTCGGAAGCCTGCTTTCCGGAGAGTTCGGCGCCTGCGTCGGCCGGAAGCCGGGCGAAGATGATGAGTGAAAGGGTCGAAACCGCCGCCACCGCCAGGAAAGCCGGTGCAAAGTCCGTGGCCACCAGCGGCCCGCCGGTTCCGCCGCGGTAATGAACCACCAGTTCCACCACCAGCGCCCCGAAGGCCACGCCGGCCGACAGCGCCAGTTGCCGGGAGACGGTAACGAGCGCGGTGGCGCGGCTCACCTGCGCCGGCTCGATCTCGGCATAGGCGATGGTGTTGATGCAGGTGAACTGCAGCGAGCGGAAGAAGCCGCCGATCAGCAACACCGTCACCATCGCCGCCACCGGCGTCGTCTTGGTGAAGGCGGCGCAGGCGGCGAGGAAGGCCGCGCTCACCACGCAATTCACCACCAGGATGGTGCGGAAGCCGAAGCGGCGCAGGACGGTCGCCGCCGCCGCCTTCATGCCCATGGCGCCGATCGCCGAGGTGAAGGTGACGAGGCCGGAGCCGAACGGCGTCATGCCGAAGCCGAGCTGCAGCATCAGCGGCAGCAGGAACGGCAGCGCGCCGATGCCGAGCCGGAACACGAAGCCGCCGGTGACGCTGGCGCGGAAGGTCGGCAGCCGGAACAGCGTGAGGTCGATGATCGGCGCGGGCGTGCGCTTGGCGTGCACCACATAGGCGGCGATGAAGATCGAGCCGCCGGCGATCAGCGCCGCCACCGTCGTCCAGGGCAGGAAGTCGAGCCCCAGCACCGACAGGCCGAAGGCCACCCCGGCGATGCCGATCCCGGCGAGCAGCATGCCGACAAGGTCGAAGCGCTCCAGGTCCGCGGCGCGAAAATCCTCGATGAAGCGGGTGGCGAGCGCGATGCCGACGAGGCCGATCGGCAGGTTGATGAGAAAGATCCAGTGCCAGGTGGCGTAGGTCGTGATGAAGCCGCCGACCGGCGGCCCCAGCACCGGCCCGACCAGCGCCGGCACCGTCACCCAGGCCATGGCGTTGACCAGGTCGCGCTTGGGCACGCTGCGCACCAGCACCGTGCGGCCGACCGGCGTCATCATGGCGCCGCCCATGCCCTGCACGATGCGGGCGATGACGAAGTCGGTCAGCGAGCTCGACAGCGCGCAGCCGATCGAGCCGAGCATGAACACCGCGATGGCGGCGCGGAACACCGCGCGGGCGCCGAAGCGGTCGGCGGTCCAGCCGCTCGCCGGGATGAAGATCGCCAGCGACAGGAGATAAGAGGTGATGGCGAGCTTGAGCGCCAGCGGGTTGGCGCCGATGTCCTTCGCGATCGCCGGCAGCGCGGTGGCGATCACCGTCGAGTCCATGTTCTCCATGAACAGGGCGACCGCGATGATCAGCGGGACGATGCGCTCGCGCGGCATCGGCATCAGCGCATGGTCCCGAAAAGTGGGCGCCGGTTTTCGGACAAGACCATGCGCGGCGAAATACGCAGGGTCTCGAAAAGTGGGCACCGGTTTTCGGACAAGGCCGTGCGCATGAGAAAAAATACCCGGCGGGGCGGTGGCTGATCACGCCTCTTGAAGCGCAAAGGGGGCTCGGAAGGAAGCCCACGCCGGCGCGATGTCCCCTCATAACAGCCATCCCCAACCGGGCGGGAAATAGCCTAGGAATCGCGGCTAACCCGTGCTACTGACCCACGCCAACCCAAAAGCGGGCCGTGACTTCGGGCGAGGAACCCCCTCGCAACGGGCGTTTCTATCAAGCCTCCGGACTGCCGGCCTCGAACCTCCTTTTGGGGGGACACTGGGAGTTGGCATGGCTGAATACGACAAAGCTTCCCCGCCCGAGGCGCTTACCTTCGACGACGTCCTGATCAGGCCCGGCCTGTCGGAAGTGTTGCCCGGCGACGTCGATATCCGTTCCTTCATCACCCGTTCGATCCCGGTGAACGTGCCGATCATCGCCTCCGCCATGGACACGGTGACGGAAGCGGCGATGGCCATCGCCATGGCGCAGGCCGGCGGCCTCGGCGTCATCCACCGTAATCTCGAGCCGGCCGATCAGGCCGCGCAGGTGCACCAGGTCAAGAAATTCGAGTCCGGCATGGTGGTGAACCCGCTCACCATCGAGCCGACCGCGACGTTGCAGCAGGCGCTCGCCCTGATGAAGGATAACCGCATTTCCGGCGTGCCGGTGGTCGAGAAGGGCACGGGCGGCGCGCCGGGCAAGCTGGTCGGCATCCTGACCAACCGCGATGTGCGTTTCGCCAACGATCCGGGTCAGCGCGTGGCCGAGCTGATGACCAAGGAAAAGCTCATCACCGTGCGCGAGGGCGTGAGTCAGGAGGAAGCCAAGAAGCTCCTGCACCAGCACCGCATCGAGAAGCTCCTGGTGGTCGACGATCAGTACCGCTGCGTCGGGCTGATTACCGTGAAGGACATCGAGAAGGCGGTCGCCAATCCGAACGCCTGCAAGGACGAGCAGGGCCGCCTGCGGGTCGCCGCCGCCACCACGGTCGGCGACAAGGGCTTCGCGCGCACCGAGGCGCTGGTCGACGCCGGCGTCGATCTCGTCGTGGTCGACACCGCGCACGGTCATTCGCGCTACGTGCTCGAGGCGGTCTCCCGCATCAAGAAGCTGTCCAATTTGGTGCAGGTGGTGGCCGGCAACGTCGCGACCGCCGAGGGCGCCAAGGCGCTGATCGATTGCGGCGCCGACTCCATCAAGGTCGGCATCGGCCCCGGCTCGATCTGCACCACGCGCATCGTCGCCGGCGTCGGCGTGCCGCAGCTCACCGCGGTGATGGATTGCGTCGAAGCGGCGAAGGCGGCCGGCGTGCCGGTGATCGCCGACGGCGGTATCAAGTTTTCCGGCGATCTTGCCAAGGCGCTTGCCGCCGGCGCCGATGTCGCCATGGTCGGTTCGCTGCTCGCCGGCACCGACGAAACGCCGGGCGAGGTGTTCCTCTATCAGGGCCGCTCCTACAAGAGCTATCGCGGCATGGGCTCCGTCGGCGCCATGGCGCGCGGCTCGGCCGACCGCTACTTCCAGCAGGACATCAAGGACACGCTCAAGCTGGTGCCGGAAGGCGTCGAGGGTCAGGTCGGCTACAAGGGCCCGGTCGCCAATGTGCTGCATCAGCTTGCCGGGGGCTTGCGCGCCGCCATGGGCTATGCCGGCGCCGAGACGCTGGAGGAATTCCACGCCAAGGCGCAATTCGTGCGGATTTCGGGCGCGGGCTTGCGTGAAAGCCACGTGCACGACGTGACCATCACGCGCGAGAGCCCGAACTATCCGGGCGGCCGCTAGTCTTCTCTTTATACCTCCCCCGACAGGGGGAGGGTGGCGCCGAAAGTGCCCGGTGGGGGATGGTGTTGGGCCCGCAATTCCCCTACACCGCGCGCGAAAGAGTAATCATGTCAATCCGCGCCATCCTCCTGCCCGTTTTCGTCGAAGTCGCGCTCACCTTGCTCCTGATGTTCTGGATGGGGTTCGCGCGTGTCGGCGCGCTGCGGCGTGGAGAAACCAAGATTCCCGCCATCGCCCTCGGCCAGCCGAATTGGCCGGCGCGGGTCCAGCAGATCGGCAATTGCTTCGCTAATCAGTTCCAGCTTCCGGTTCTCTTCTATGTTCTCACCATTCTGGCGCTCCTCACGCGCTTTGCCGATGCTTTGTTCGTGGCGTTGGCATGGGGGTTTGTGGTCACGCGCTTGGTGCACGCCTCCATCCACACCAGTTCGAACAATGTGCAACGCCGCTTCTACGCCTTCCTCATAGGCGGGCTTATCCTGACGGTTATGTGGGCCGTTTTTGCGGTTCGTATTCTTCTCGCGGGTCTGCCATGACGCCCGCCGCGCGGCTCGCCGCCGCCATCGAGGTCTTTTCCGCGATCGACAGCGAGCGCCGGCCGGCGGCCGACGCGCTGAAAAGCTGGGGCCTCGGCCATCGCTTCGCCGGCTCCGGCGACCGCGCGGCCATCGCCGGTCTCGTTTATGACGCGCTGCGCCGGCGCGCCTCCAGCGCCTGGATCATGGGCGCCGACACGCCGCGCGCGGTTCTCATCGGCATGTTGAAGCGCGAGCGCGGCCTCGACACCGAAGCGATCGCCCGGCTCGCCAGCGGCGCGCAATATGCTCCGGAAGCCTTGAGCGACGGCGAACGCACAGCGTTGGACGCCGCCGATCTTTCCGGCGCGCCGCCTTGTGTCGCCGGCGATTATCCCGAATGGCTCGATGCCCATCTCGACCGCGCCTTCGGCGACGAGCGGGCCGAGGAGGGCGCGGCGCTGGCCTCGCGTGCGCCGCTCGACCTGCGCGTCAACACGCTGAAGGCCGAGCGCGACGCGGTCGCCGCGATGCTCTCCGATCTCTCGCCCGAGCCGACGCGCTGGTCGCCGTGGGGCCTGCGCATTCGCCTCTCGGCCGACGCCAAGAGCCCGGCGGTCCATGCCGAGCCCGCCTTCATCAAAGGCATGGTCGAGGTGCAGGACGAGGGCTCGCAGCTCGCCGCCCTGTTCAGCGGCGCCAAGCCCGGCGAGCAGGTGATCGATCTCTGCGCCGGCGCCGGCGGCAAGACACTGGCGCTGGCCGCGATGATGGAGAACAAGGGCCAGCTCTACGCCACCGACGACGACAAGCGCCGGCTCGCGCCGATCCACGACCGCCTCAAGCGCGCCGGCGCGCGCAACGTGCAGGTGCGCACGCCGAAGTCGGTCGGCACCGAGCTCGACGACCTCGCCGGCCGCATCGACCTGGTGCTGATCGACGCTCCCTGCACCGGCACCGGCGCCTGGCGGCGCAACCCGGACGCCAAATGGCGCATGCGCCCCGGCGCGCTCGAGCAGCGCACCAAGGAGCAGGCCGAGATCCTCGAGCGCGCGCTGCCGCTGCTGAAGGCCGGCGGCCGCATCGCCTACATCACCTGCTCGGTGCTCGATGCCGAAAACGGCGACCAGGTGCACTCTTTCGTCCGCCGCCATCCCGAATTCTCGGTGGTGCCGCCGGCCGAGGTCGCCGCCGCGCTCGGCGAGCGCGCCTTCATGTTCGCCAAGGCCGCGCGCCTTTCCGACGAAGGGCTGCTGATGACGCCGCGCTCGACCGGCACCGACGGCTTCTTCGTGTCGGTGCTCGCGCGCAACAGTTGACGCCATAAAGCGTTCGTTAAGGCGATTTCCCTGATTGCGCCTAAATCCCGGCGCAAATTCTCCGCGATGATTTCGTGACTGAGGAGGCGCGGCGTTCCGGCCGCGCCTCGCTGTTTTTAAGGGCTCCTTGCAATGTTGTCGGCTCGGCGCGATCCCGTCCTGGACCACGGGACGCATGATGCTTCCTCTACCCCGCATGCCGGTCCTGCCGGCGGCCATGCCGTTTTGCGGGCGACCGGGTTCGCCCGCTTCATCGCCGGCGTGCAGATCCTCGGCACGGTGCTGGCGATCCCGGTCGGGCTCGCCAGTGGCTATTCCATCTACCGGGCCAACTTCTCGCCGGAGGCGAGCTGCGGCACGCTGCGCGCCAACATCATCTCCATGCTGGACAAGAACGCCGACGCGTCCACCTTGCGCCTGCTGGTGCGCCGGGACGTTGCTTCGTTCGAGCGCTCCTGCGGCGCGGTCGATCCCGACGCGGTCGCCGCCTTCAAGACGCTGCTGACCCAACCGGCGGCGGTGGCTGTGGCAAAGAAGACCACGACGGCCAAGGCGAAAAAGCCGGTCGCTCAGGCCGCGCTGGCCGAGCGTGCCGCGCCGGCGCGCGCCGAGCCGGTAAAGCGTGTTGCGGCCAAGACTGCGACTGAGAGCGCGCCGGCCCGGCGCAACCCCGATGCCGATTGGCTGGCCGCCGTGCGTCGCGCTTTGGTGGACCACGCGCCGGTGACGCGCGCACAAGCGGCTGAAGCGCCGATCTCGTTGACGCCGCCCGCGGTCCGGCCGATGGGCGCGCCTTTGCCGGCGCAGCCGCAAGCAGCGCCGGCATTGCCGCCGGCAACCGCGGTCGCCAACGCGCCGCGCGGCGACAACGATCATCCGGTGCCGCCGGCGCCCATCCCCAATGTCGGGTTGCCGGCCGCGCGCTAGCGCGTTTTTGGTCGCGTGTCATTCTCCGTTCGTCCCCGCGAAAGCGGGGACCCAGAGGCAACACTTCGCGGGATTCGATCTTGGCCCTGGGTTCCCGCGTGCGCGGGAACGAACGGAGTTTGGGGCTATGCGAAGAAGAATTCTTTTCCGGGAGAGTTACGGCTGGCCGGCCTTCGGCTCCCAGCGCGACACGGTGTCGAGATCGGCCTCGACCTGCCAGCGCCCGGGTTTGCCCGGCGCCTTGGCGGCTTCGTCCAGGCGCGTGAGGAAGCTGCGCCGCGGCATGTCGCGGAAGCCCAGGGTGTGCCACAGCGGGCCCATCAGCTTGCCGTCGTTGAAGCGGTAGCCCCAATGCGCCAGGTGCCAGTTCAGCACCGTCATGCCGATCTTGGAGGTGTTGGGCTCGCGGAAGAACTGCGACTCCGAGGTGAAGGCGGCGCCCACACCGAGCCCGTAGCCGCCGGCGACCAGTTCGCCCGCCTTGTTCCACACCTCGAACGAATGCGCGTGGCCGGCGTCGAACGCTTCGGCATAGGCGCGCATGATGCGCGGCGTGATCCAGGTGAGATGCCAGCGGCCCGAGCGGCGGCCGGCGCAGGCCGCGATCACCTGTTCGAAGTCGCGGTCGAACGTCACCGTGTAGCGGCCCTGGCGCATCAGCCGGCGCTGGTTATTGGAAATGTGCGCCTGATCGAACAACAGCACCGAGCGCTCCGGCGGCGACCACCATTTCAGCGGCGGCACATGGGCGAGCGGATAGAGCCCGCGCCGATAGGCGGCGAGCAATGTCGGCAACGAGAGCTCGTGCACGATGCCGGCAAGGCCCGGCGGCTGATCGAGCGCGCGCTCCGGGTCGGGCAGGGCGTAGTCGGGGCTGAGGAACTCGTCGAAGCAGAGCTTGACGATGCCCGGCACGCCGCCGATGCGGTTCGGCATCAGCGCCCAGGCGAGCCCCAGCGTCCAGCGCTCGGCGATCTCGGGCAGGCTTTCGCGGAACAGCGCGGCGCGCTGCGCCGCCTGCCCGGAGGCGGTGACCGGCACGCGCAAGCGCTCGGTTTCGAAAGCCATGGTTCGCATTCCCTGATGCCGGCCCATGCTGTTTAGCGGCAACTGTGTAAAAGCCTGTATTGTGGCGATTTCTATGCACAATCGGGGCTAACATCGGGTTACTCCAGAGTTCCACCGCGGGCTTGACCCGGCGGCCCAATCCCCGCAAAAAGCCGCCCCGAACGGCTTGGCGCACATAGCTTTTCGCTCGATTCGGGCAACAGCCGCGGCCATGCACGACAAAATCCTCATCGTCGATTTCGGCTCCCAGGTCACCCAGCTCATCGCCCGCCGGGTGCGCGAGGAGAAGGTCTATTGGGAGATCGTGCCGTACCAGAAGGCGGAAGAGGCCTTCCGCGAGATGCAGCCGAAGGCGGTGATCCTCTCCGGCGGGCCGGCCTCCGTGCTCGACAAGGACGCGCCGCTCGCGCCCCAGGCGATCTATGAAGCCGGCGTGCCGGTGCTTGGCATCTGCTACGGCGAGCAGGCGATGGCCGCCCAACTCGGCGGCAAGGTCGAGGGCGGCCACCACCGCGAATTCGGCCGCGCCGAGGTCGAGGTCACCGCCGACAGTCCGCTGTTCGAAGGCGTGTGGGAGAAGGGCGAGAAATATCCGGTCTGGATGAGCCACGGCGACCGCGTCACCGAGCTGCCGAAGGGCTTCAAGGTGCTCGGCACCTCGCCCAACGCGCCGATCGCCATGATCGGCGACGAGAAGCGCAAGTTCTACGCCACGCAATTCCATCTCGAAGTGGTGCACACGCCGCATGGCGCCGCGCTCCTGCGCAATTTCGTGCGCAAGATCGCCGGCTGCACCGGCGACTGGACCATGCGCGCCTTCAAGGAAGAGGCGATCGAGAAGATCCGCGCGCAGGTCGGCAAGGGCCGCGTGATCTGCGGTCTGTCCGGCGGCGTCGACAGCGCGGTCGCCGCGGTGCTGATCCACGAAGCGATCGGCGATCAGCTCACCTGCGTGCTGGTCGATCACGGCCTGATGCGGCTCGGCGAGGCGCAGAAGGTCGTGACGATGTTCCGCGACAGCTACAACATCCCGCTGGTGCATGTGGATGCCGCCGACACCTTCCTCGACGCGCTCGAAGGCGTCGAAGACCCCGAGCTGAAGCGCAAGACCATCGGCAAACTGTTCATCGACGTGTTCGAGGAGGAGGCCAAGAAAGATCGGCGGCGCCGAATTCCTGGCGCAAGGCACGCTCTATCCGGACGTGATCGAAAGCGTGTCGTTCACCGGCGGGCCCTCGGTCACCATCAAGTCGCATCACAATGTCGGCGGCCTGCCCGAGCGCATGAACATGAAGCTGGTCGAGCCGTTGCGCGAACTGTTCAAGGACGAGGTGAGGGCGCTCGGCCGCGAGCTCGGCCTGCCGGACGGCTTCGTCGGCCGCCATCCGTTCCCGGGGCCGGGGCTTGCCATCCGCGTGCCCGGCGCCATCACCCGCGAGAAGCTCGACATCCTGCGGCTGGCGGACGAGATCTACATCGAGGAAATCCGCCGCACCGGCCAGTACGACGACATCTGGCAGGCCTTCGCCGTGCTGCTGCCGGTGAAGACCGTCGGCGTCATGGGCGACTACCGCACCTATGAATACGTCGTGGGCCTGCGCGCGGTGACCTCGACCGACGGCATGACCGCCGACTTCTATCCCTTCGACATGCAGTTTCTTGGCATGGTCGCGACGCGCATCATCAACGAGGTCAAGGGCGTCAACCGCGTGGTCTATGACGTGACGAGCAAGCCGCCGGGGACGATCGAGTGGGAGTGAGGGGCCAATCTGAACTTTTGAGGCTAGCGGTTAAGAATACCATTGCGGAGCGCTAGTTGAGTTTCGACTCGAATAGATTGGACACAAGACCATGGGGTTTGGGGTTTTTGTTCATCGTTCGGATTCTATATACGACGACAGCCCCGCTGAACGTTATCAATTTCCGAGCCAATATCTTGGTCGCGTAAATGCCTGCATAGGCGATTGGGTCATTTATTATGAGCCTCGGAAAGTTGTTGGTGCTCGCGGATATTTTGCTGTCGCGAAAATTCAGCAGGTCATTCCCGATCCTGGAGCGCCAGGAATGTACTTGGCTCTTATAGAGCCTGGAAGCTATCTCGAATTCGCAACTCCTGTGCCGTTTAGCGATGAAGCCGGACTCGTTGAACGAGGCCTTTTGAATGAACAAGGACGGATCTCCGGCCGCGCGCAATCGGCGGTCCGTCCAATCGCGCCAGACGATTTCAAGCGCATCGTCGAGCTTGGTCTGGAAGAGTCCATGCCGCTCATGCCGCGCATTGGCGAGCTTCCGCCATCGTCCGAATTTCAAGAAGATCAGGTGCCGTTTGAGTTCGATGAGCAGCGCGGCCGTACTAACTTCTCCGTGTCGAGGATTGTGCGTGACCGTGTTTTTCGGACGATCGTCTTGCGTGCTTATGAACAACGCTGCGCGATTACCGGTCTAAGTTTCATCAATGGGGGTGGGCGCGCGGAGGTCGCTGCGGCCCATATTCGTCCGGTCGAGGCAAACGGGCCTGACATTGTGAACAACGGAATAGCGCTTTCTGGCACGGCGCATTGGATGTTTGATCGCGGCTTAATTGGCTTATCCGACGATCTTGAAATTTTGATTTCGCGGCAAGCGAACGATCCAGGAAGCATACGATCGTTCATAAATAGCTCCGGACGTGCGTTCCCGCCCTCCCGAAGCTCCGACCGGCCTCACCCGCATTTCCTTCAATGGCACCGCGAGCATTGCTTTAAGCAGTGAGCTGGACGTGACGAGCAAGCCGCCGGGCACGATCGAGTGGAAGTAGGGCTGACGGCTTCGCGTCAGCCCCCAATCTCCGCGTCGCCGCTCAGCTCGCCTTCGCCACCTTGTCCTGCGTCTTGGTGTCGAAGTCGCTCGCGTCATGGCGTTCGTGCAACTGGTTCGACGGTTCGCCGCTGAGCCGGTTGACCATGTTGCCGCGTTTGACGGCCGGCCGCTTCAAAAGCATGTCGGCCCAGCGCACAACGTTCTTGTATTCGTGCACGCTCAGGAACTCGCCGGCCTCGTAGCGCAGGCCTTTGGCCATGCCGCCATACCAGGGAAAGATCGCGATGTCGGCGATCGTGTAGCTGTCGCCGGCGACATATTCGTTGTCGGCCAGCTGGCGGTCGAGCACGTCCATCTGGCGCTTGACCTCCATGGCGAAGCGGTCGATGGCATATTCGATTTTGACCGGCGCGTAGTGATAGAAATGGCCGAAGCCGCCGCCGAGATAGGGCGCGCTGCCCATCTGCCAGAACAACCACGAAAAGCACTCGGCGCGCGCGGCCGGTTCCGTCGGCAGGAAAGCGCCGAATTTCTCGGCGAGATACGTCAGGATCGCGCCGGACTCGAACACCCGGATCGGCTTCGGACCGCTGCGGTCCATCAGCGCCGGGATCTTGGAGTTGGGGTTCACCCCAACAAAGCCTGAGCCGAACTGCTCGCCGTCGTGAATCCGGATCAGCCAGGCATCGTATTCCGCGCCTTTGTGGCCGGCTGCGAGCAGCTCCTCCAGCATGATGGTTGCTTTTTGCCCGTTCGGGGTGCCCTGAGAATAAAGCTGCAAAGGATGACGGCCGACCGGCAGTTCCTTGTCGTGCGTTGCGCCCGCGATCGGGCGGTTGATGCTCGCAAAGTGGCCGCCGCTGGGCTTGTTCCAGGTCCAGACCTTCGGCGGCACGTATTCGGACGTTTCGTTCATTTCCAATTCTCCTGACATCGATTGGTTTGCGCCCGGGGGCGCTGTCGTTGCGTAGCGGGTTGTTGGGGTGGGGGTGGAGGCCGTCTGCGGCGTGCCGTTATGCGCCGAACAAGCCCTCCAGCGACGGTTGCCGCAGCGTCGGCTCGAATTCGATGATTTCGGGGGCAACGATAGCATGCGCGACAAACGGGTCGTCGTCCACGCGCGCCTGAAGATCCTGGCGCGAAATATTGTGCGCCATGATGCCGCCGCCCCCTTGAGGTTTGAGGCTGCCGGCCAGCAGGAACACGCCGTCGTCGAAACCGCGTTTGAGCCATGCCTTGTGGTCGTCCATGAATTGGCCGGCCTGGGCTTTATTGCCCGAGAACTTAAGCAATACGATAAACATCTGGCCTTCTCCTAGGGGGTTGCCATAGCGCGGTGCTTGTCATTTGCGGCCGGCGCCGTGCTGTTGAGGCGCGAGTCCAGCCACGCGTCCATCTGCTTGACTTCCTGCCTGATGAATTTCTCGTCGTGAAAGGCGGCGGCCAGCGTCGCGATTCCCTGGCTGCGGGCGAGGAGGTGCATCGCCAGCGCGTCGGCGTCCGCCTTGTGGCCGAGCAGCGCGAATTGCCGGCGCAGCCAGGTCCGGAACAGCGTGAACAGCTTGTTGGCCTCGTTCTGTGAGGGGTGTTCGAGCTTCGCGAGCTCCGTGGTGAGCGTGCCGACCGGGCAGCCGTAACGTTTGATGTCGGTGCGGTTGGCGATCAGCATATGGATGAAACTGCGGATGCGGTCGGCGGGATTTTGCCCCGCGAGCTCCCATTGGTTCAACATGTGCTGCGTATTGGCCAGGCGCGCCGCGATCACGGCGTCCAGAATCTCGTCCTTGCTCTTGAAGTGATAGTAGAAATTGCCGCGCGAGATCTGCACCGCGTCGGCGATGTCCGAAAACGAGGTGTGCTCGTAGCCCTGCCGGTAGAACAGCCGGTCGGCCGCTTCGACGATGTGGTCGCGGGTAGTGCTGGCAGAAGGCACGGCGATGTCCGTGGTCTCGGGTAAGACAAATTGGATGGCTGTCCTAATGAATAGGACGTTCGTCCAAATCCGTCAAGGGTGCCCGCGGTGGTTGGCGGTGGCCGGCGAGGCCAAAAAAATACGCCCGGCGCGAAGCCGGGCGTGGTGCCTCTGTTTGGGCGCTACAGCCTATTTCGCGAAATTCGCCGCGATGCGCTGCTGCAAATAATCGTGCGCCGTGATCGGATCGTATTTCTTGCCGGGGCCCTGGATGATGGCGTCCTTGTTGGCCTGGCAGAAGAACGGGATCGAGTAGCGCGGGCCCAGATATTCGTCGGCCCGCGGCATGCGCACGCGGTGCAGCGTCGACAGCAATTGATCGTCGCTCCAGCGCATCAGCATGTCGCCGATGTTGCAGGTGATGGTGCCGGGCAGGGGCTCGACGTCGGTCCAGGCCAGTTCCGCCTCGTTCGCTTCCTTGCCCGGGCAGAGCTGCAGGCCGCCCTGGCCGGGGCGCTGGTGCAGCAGCGTCAGGCAGTCGAAGTCGGTGTGGGCGCCGGCGCGCCAGCCGGTGAAGTCCTCCGGCTTGGCGTTTTCCATCGGCAGATAGTGCAGCAGCCGCAGCGTGCTCTGGTATTCGCCCGACAGCGGGTCGTGGCAGTCGGTGAAGAAGTCCGGCGCGAAACCGAGCTTCAACGCAAAGCACGACAGCACCTTCATCCCCACCGCCCAGTTGGCGCGTTCGAAGGCGAGCATCGCCGCCTTGAAGCCGGGCAGCTCCGCGCCGGTCGGCCACAGGCCGGTCATGCGCGGCACGGTGATCTGATACGACTCCTTGTTGTCGGCGGTGCCGGTCGAAGGCCGCACCTGCGCCTTGTATTCCCAGCCGGCGTTGGTGCCCTTGCCGAGCGGGTATTGCTCTTTGGCCGCGTGCGGCAGGTCGAAGAAGCGCTCGGTCATGGCGAAGGCTTCGTCGATCTGCGCCTGCGGGATGCCGTGATTGACGAGCTGGAAGAAACCGATCTGGGTCGCCGCGGTCCAGAGCTGATCGGCGATCTCGGCCTTGCGCGCCTCGTAATGACTCATGTCGATGCGCGGCACGTCGCGCATCTTGGTGGTGCCCATGGCGCCGATGGTGGCTTCCTTGTTGAGCTCGGCGAGGCCGTAGCCGGTCTGTGTCATCGTCTTGGTCATGGTCGTCTCCTGGCATGGCGGCGCGCGCCGCCGGGTGGAGGAGCAATGACCCGCGCCGACAGGCGCTGCCTGCTTCTACTCCTGGGCTCACTGAGCGTCGGGGATGTGTGAGGTATTTGAGTTTGAGGGCGCGGCATGTCGGCTCCGGAACGAAAGCGTTCGTCTTTGCCGAGCAATGTCCCGAGCCCATACCGAACTTGGTGGGCCCTGACCGCTTCTACTCGCCGTCAATGAAACAAAGGCCGCAACAAGAGGCAAGCTCATATGTTGGGCAGAAAGCGGTGAAAAGAGCGGCATTCGGCCATGCCGCGCGTGGGCTGCGGCATGGCCTCCCAATGGCCTCCTGGCCGCGGGAACGATCGAGCCGGGTCGGGCGCGTCACCGGCGCTTCTTGCGCGTGGCCGCCTTCTTCTTTGCGCCTCGCTTTGCCGTGCTGCGCCCGCGCGCCGCCGTGGTTTTGGCGCTCTCGCTGGTTTCGGCGGCGAAGTCCGCCAGCGGTGCCTTGCCGACCTTGAGACTCTGCAAATAGGATTCGGTGAAGTCCATCTTGATCTCGGTCCACAGCGGCAAGTGGTCCGACATCTGCCAGGTGCGCCATCTCTTGTAGGCGGCGAGATCGGTCTTGGCCGGTTTGCCCTTCGCGGTCTTTGTCGGCATCAACGGCTTATAGACGGGGTAGTCGGCCTCATCGCGGTAGACATAGTCCTGCCAGTGGAAGCATCCGGCCTTCTCGATCTGCACGATCTTCTCGCGCGCGCACAGCGCAATCTGATCGTAGTAGTTCTTGCTCGCCAACGCGGTCGGCTTGCGCAGCTCGTTGGGCACTTTGAAACCGCTGCCCAGCAACGCATCCATGGTCGGATCGTCGGGATTGAGGATGTTGAAGTCGCCCAGGAGGATGTAGGTCTCCTGATCCTTCTTTTGGCGTTTGGTGAAGAATTCCGCGATGTCGTGGATTTCGCGTTTGCGCGGCGCCAGGTTTGTCGCGTCGCCGTAATAGATGTGCACTGTGCAGATGTTGAATTTGAACCAGCCGGCCTGAAACGCGACCATGAAGGGCGTCCGGTTGAACTGGTCCGGGTTTATGCCCTTGTTTTTCGGCAAGACGATTTCGCCCGCGATGTGACGGAAACGGATCTTGCGCGTGTCAAACACGAAGGCGAGCCGCTCCATGTTGCCGCTCTGGTCGGTGACGATGTAGTTCCACTGCGGGCCCGAGCAGGCGCATGACGGTCTGAAAGTCGGCCAACTTCTCGTTGACCTCCTGCACCGCCACCAGATCGAACGCCGAAATCACCTCGGCGATATAGAGCAGCGACTCCGGTGAGCGCGGCGACGGGTTCAGTCGTGTGCCGCCGAAGTCGCGGATGTTCCAACTGGCGAGATGGAACGACTCCTGTTTGTTCCTCGGCGAAATGTCCCGCGTGATACCGGCGCGTAGCGCAAGCAGCCGGTCGATGGTGCGATCACGCGTCTTGGCGTCCTTGAAATGGCGCAGTCCCGAATACTGTACCATGACCACTCCCTCCATGCGTGAGGGGATAGCTTATTCGCAACCGCTGGCTGCGGCAAACCGTTTTGCGCGCGGCTGTGCTAGCGTGCCCGGCACTGGCAATGACGGGAGCGAGGGATGCCCATCACCCTCTATGGCATCAAAAACTGCGACACCATGAAGAAGGCGCGCGCCTGGCTCGACCGGCACGGCGTCGACTACGCCTTCCACGACTACAAGAGCGCCGGCATCGACAAGGACAGACTGGAGCGCTGGGCCAGGAAGGCCGGCTGGGAGCTGTTGCTGAACCGCGCCGGCCTCACCTTCAAGAAGCTGCCCGACAAGGACAAACAGGGCCTCACCGCGGCGAAGGCCATCAAGCTGATGCTGGCGCAGCCATCCATGATCAAGCGCCCGGTGCTCGAGCTCGGCGGCGGTAAGCTGTTGGTCGGCTTCAAGCCGGACGACTACGACGCTGCTTTCGCCACGCGGCATTAGCGCGGCAGCCCTCCTGAACGCTTCGATCTGATAAGTGCCGGCACCGTCTGCCCCGAAACAGCTCTTGCTTGAGATCAATTCTGCGGCGCTGTCCGGCATTCCTTCTTGAGCCGCCGCAGCACGGTGGCGATGTCGCGCCTCAGCGCGCTTTCGACCATGAAATCCGGCGCCGGAATGCTGGCGGCCAAAACGGCGTCATAGCTCACCCGGGTTCCGCCGTCCGCGCGCGGGGTCAGCCGCCATTCGCCCTCGTTGCGTGCCAAGGTGCCGGAAATGCGGTGGAAGCGGAGGCGCCTGGGCGGGTCGTAGTCGGCGCGGAAGACGCTGTGGACCCGCGGCAGGAACCACATCCAACTGATCCGGTGCTCGCGGATGTCCCAGCGCCCGGCGGGGTCGCGTTCGATCACGCGGCAGCTTTCCAGGCCCGGCACGAAGCGCATGGCGCGCGCGCAGTCGGTCATGATCGACCAGACCGTCTTGGCCGGGGCGGGGATATCGATGGCGGCGCGGATCTGGGTGGCGTCGCCTCCGGGCGCAGGTGCCAGCGCAACCACTGGCTCGCCGCTTTGGAGGAGGGCGGTTTCCGCGGGCGACCAGGCCCGCGCCGGCGCCGTGGCGGCGAGGACGAACAGGGCCATCGCTGTCACGCGGAACATCATGCGCCTTGAGACCATGACCCGAACGCTAACACGGCAATTCAGGCACGGATGGGGCGCTCGCTGGAATGTGATCGGACCGGGGGCCGTTCCACACCGCTCCCTCGACGCGGCTTGGCTCGAAAAGAACCGGACCGGCTCAATTGCCGGCCCGCACCTTGGCGATTGCGGCTTTCATCGACGTCAGCAATTCCTGATGGCGCGGACTCTTCTCGGTCCATTCCTGGGTCACCGCTTTGAAGACCTTATCCGCGACGGCGCGATCGGCTTGCGAAGGAAACACCACGGTGCGGCGCGGATCATTTTCGAACAACTCGGTTATTTCGCGGCCCTTGGCTTCCAGGCAAGATACGGATTTCTTCATAAGCCATGTGCCGCTGAATTGCCGGATGATCTTTTGGGCAGCGGGCGGCAGGCTCGCGAATTTCGCGCGTGTCATCGCGACAATGCTTGGGACGGAACTGAGCCCGAGCATGTAGTGGTTCGCCGTGAGACGGCCAAAGCCGAACTCGAACATGATGGCGGGGGATCCGGTGACCCCATCGATTTTGCCTTGCGCAAGACTTTCCGTGGTGCGGTTGAACGGAATAAAGAACGATTTGGCGCCGAGCGCCTCCAGCGTGCTGATCTCGATCGGGTTGCTGCCGCGGATGGTTTGGCCGCGAAGATCGGCCAGCTTGGCGATTGGCTTGCGGGAGTGGATGTCGTCGCCGCCGGATACGGTGGTGTTGATCACGAAGAAATCTTCATAATCCGCCAGTTCTCCGGTCTCGACCATTTTCAGGTAGACTTGATTGGCCTCGGACTGGTCGCGGAAAAGCCCTGGCAGCAGCATGACCGAGGTGTCGGGAAATCGCTGCGGCGTTGCGGTGGGTGCGATTAAGGCGATGTCGGTCTTGCCGTCCCGGAGCAGGGTGGGTTGGTCGGCGATGATGCGGTCAACGCTTCGGCCGAAATGCACCTCGATGCGGACCGCTCCCGCGCGATCGGCATTGACCGCATCGACAAACGGCTTGATCTGGCATTGGTAGATCGTGCTGCGATCGGACGTGAAAAACGACATCTTCAGCGTGACGGGCTCCGCGCGGGCCGTCGCCGCGGAGATCAAGGCTATGAGAGCCGCATAGCGGATGGACTGGCTCAGCATCTCGCACACTCCCGTCTTCGGCGTTGGCGAAGCAGGATCCGATCTTGCATGGCGGATCCGGATGGCGCGCCGCCGAATTAGGTATAATTGTATGTAATCGTTGCGTTATTCCTGTTCACAAAGGATGTGTAGGTCGCTTCGAAACCGGGCGACTTGATCTTGATCAATCTGGCCAGCCGCGGCAGCGGCAGCTTGATTTCTCAAGTATTTGCGGCCACATGCTGGGCCATGAACAAGCCGCTCGCCGCCGCCGATTCTGTGCCGCTGACCCCGCTTGCCGCGGAAGTCGAGCGCCGGCGCACCTTTGCCATCATTTCCCATCCGGACGCCGGCAAGACCACGCTGACCGAGAAGCTGCTGCTGTTCGGCGGCGCCATCAATCTCGCCGGCCAGGTCAAGGCCAAGCGCGACCGCCGCTCGACCCGCTCCGACTGGATGTCGATCGAGCGCGACCGCGGCATCTCGGTGGTCACCTCGGTGATGACCTTCGATTACGACGGCCGCGTCTTCAACCTGCTCGACACGCCGGGCCACGAGGACTTCTCGGAAGATACCTACCGCACGCTCACCGCGGTCGACTAGCGCCGTGATGGTGATCGACGCCGCCAAGGGCATCGAGGCGCGCACCCGCAAGCTGTTCGAGGTCTGCCGCCTGCGCGACATTCCGATCGTCACCTTCATCAACAAGATGGATCGCGAGAGCCGCGACCCCTTCGAAATCCTCGACGAGATCGAGAAGACGCTGGCGCTCGACACCACGCCGATGACCTGGCCGATCGGGCGCGGCCGCGACTTCGCCGGCACCTATGACTTGAAGACGGGCGAGATGCGGTTGATCGCCGAGGACGGCAAGACGGTGGAGCCGCCAGCCGCTCGATCTCGACGGCGCTCGCCGCGCAAGAATTCGATGCTCGATGCCGCGGCCATCGCCGAAGAGCTGGAGCTGGTGAAGGAGGCCTGCCGGCCGTTCGACTTCACCTCCTTCCGCGAGGGCCATCTGACGCCGGTGTTCTTCGGCTCGGCCTTGAAGAACTTCGGCGTCAAGGATCTGCTCGACGCGCTTGCCGCCTTACGCGCCGCCGCCGCGCGCGCAGGCGTCGAATACGCGCACGCATCGACGCCGCACGAGAACGGCGATGACCGCCTTCGTGTTCAAGATCCAGGCCAACATGGATCCCAATCACCGCGACCGCATCGCCTTCGCGCGGCTGTGCTCGGGCAAGCTCAACCGCGGCATGAAGGCGCGGCTCGCCCGCACCGGCAAGCCGATGACGCTGTCGGCGCCGCAGTTCTTCTTCGCGCAGGACCGCTCGATCGCCGACGAGGCCTATGCCGGCGACGTGGTCGGCATTCCCAACCACGGCACCTTGCGCATCGGCGACACGCTCACCGAAGGCGAGGACATCTCGCTTCCTCGGCGTGCCGAACTTCGCGCCGGAAATCCTGCGCCGCGTCAAGCTCGGCGACCCGATGAAGGCCAAGAAGCTGAAAGAGGCGCTGCAGCAGATGGCGGAGGAGGGCGTGGTGCAGGTGTTCCGCCCGATCGACGGCGCGCCGGCGCTGGTCGGCGTGGTCGGCCCGCTGCAGCTCGACGTGTTGAAGACGCGGCTGAAGGGGGAATACGGCCTCGATATCGGCTTCGAGCAGCCGGAATTCCAGCTCGCGCGCTGGATTTCGTGTGCCGACGGCAAGAAGCTCGACGAATTCGTGCAGGCCAATTATTCGAGCGTCGCCGAAGACCTCGACGGCGACCGCGTGTTCATGGCGCGCAGCCAGTTCATCCTCGACTACACCCGCGAACGCGCCCCCGGCCTCGAATTCACCGACATCAAGGACGTCAAGGACAGGAATGCCGCCGCGGCCTAGGGGTCCGATTCCGACACTTGCCTCCCGTTGCGGCGCGCTCCGGAGCCAATGTCGGAATCGAAGGACCACTGGCAACTATTTGATTCTAGTGAAGCTTTGAATTTGACATTTGAGGGGTGGCCTGCTGCAACTCGGTATCGAATGTCAAATTCGCTCCACTCGGCGGCGCCTTCGCCGCGCCCTTGCCTGAACACCCCCCGATCGCCTTTACTGCGCCGCCATTGCCGGGAGGGCCCCCATGGGTCTCGTCGTTCTGATCGTCGGGCTGGTCGTGTTCTTCGCCAGCCATGTCTTCGTCACCGCGCGCGACAAGCGCGCCGCCTTGATCGACCGGCTGGGGACGGGCGGCTACCGCGTGCTGTTCTCGGTCGTCTCGCTCGCCGGTCTCGCGTTGATCGTCTGGGGCTACGCGGACTATCGCGTTCATGACTGGATTCAGGTGTGGACGCCGCCGGCCGCGATGCGCCACGCCACCGTCGGCCTGATGCTGATCTCGATCGTCGTGCTCGCGTCTTTCCGCATTCCGAGCCACATCAAGACCTGGACCAAGCACCCGATGCTGGCCAGCATCAAGATCTGGGCCTTCGCCCATCTGCTCTCCAACGGCGATCTCGGCTCCATCCTGCTGTTCGGGTCGTTCCTGGCCTGGGCGGTCTATGCCCGCATCGCCGCCAAGCGGCGCGGCGACCTCGGAGCGCAAGTCGCGCCCGCCGGCTGGACCAACGACATCGTCGTCGTGCTTGCCGGCGTCGCCGCCTATCTGCTGCTCGGCTTCTACTTCCACCCCTATGTGATCGGGATGCCGGTTTTCGCCGGCGCATGATACCGAAGCGCGGGCACGGGATTTCACGTAAGATCACGCGTATCGAGAGGTCATAAGTATGTCGGTTCAAAAAGACATCCGTCGGCTCACCGCGCCCGATATCCGCGCGCGCAAGAACGGCGAGCCGATCGTCTGCCTCACATCCTATCACGCGCACACCGCGGGCATCGCCGACAAGCATTGCGACGTCATCCTGGTCGGCGATTCACTCGGCATGGTGATGCACGGCATGGAGACCACCGTGCCGGTCACCCTCGACATGATGATCCTGCAGGGCCACGCCGTGATGCGCGGATCGAAGCGCGCGCTGGTGGTGATCGACATGCCGTTCGGCTCCTATGAAGCCTCGAAGGAGCAGGCCTTCATGAGCGCCGTGCGTATCCTCAAGGAAACCGGCTGCGGCGCCATCAAGCTCGAAGGCGGCAAGCGCATGGCCGAGACCATCCGCTTCCTGGTCGAGCGCGGCGTGCCGGTGATGGCCCATGTCGGCTTGACGCCGCAGGCGATCAACGTGCTCGGCTCGTTCCGCGCGCAAGGGCGCGAGGAGGCCGACTGGGCGCGCATCGAGGCCGACACCATCGCGGTGTCGGAAGCCGGCGCCTTCTCGGTGGTGATCGAGGCGGTGGCCGAGCCGCTGGCGCGCAAACTGACGCAGGCCGTGCCGATCCCCACCATCGGCATCGGCGCCAGTCCCGCCTGCGACGGCCAGGTGCTGGTGATGGAGGACATGCTGGGCTTGAGCCCCTGGGTGCCCAAGTTCGTCAAGCGCTACGGCGAGCTCGGCCCCGGCATCGACAAGGCCATCGGCGACTACGCGGCGGAAGTGCGCTCACGCGCCTTCCCGGGCCCCGAGCACGTCTACGGCATGAAGGGGAAGAAGGCCTAAATCCCTGAAAGTTAACGCAACTTGGCCTTTGCCTTGTGGCCGCCACATGGCTAGGTTACCGCCCAAATCGCGCCTCCTGAGGGGGGCGGGGGAAGCATTGGCGGCTAGTGGGGTTGTTTCGTGGCCGATATCTTTCATGAAGTCGACGAGGAAGTCCGCCGCGAACGGCTCAAGAAGCTGTGGGACCGCTACGGCATCGTCCTGATCGCGCTGGCCGTGCTGATCGTCGCTGGTATCGGCGGCTGGCGCGGCTATCAGTGGTGGCTGGCCAAGAAGGCCGCCGCCGCCGGCGCCCAGTTCGAGCAGGCGGTGACCCTGAGCGAGCAGGGCAAGCAGAAGGAGGCGCAGGCCGCCTTCGACAAGCTCGCCGCCGAGGCGCATGGCGGCTACCGCACGCTCGCCAACTTCCGC
Organism: uncultured Pseudomonadota bacterium; assembly: GCA_963829785.1. GTDB lineage: Bacteria > Pseudomonadota > Alphaproteobacteria > Rhizobiales > Xanthobacteraceae > Pseudolabrys. Next base: position 39,851 of record CAWHJZ010000005.1, read on the forward strand.
GCCGCCGCCGGCCTGGTGAAGGACAAGCCGGCCGAAGCGGCGAAAGCCTACGACAAACTCGCCACCGATCCTTCGGTCAGCCCGACCTTGCAGGATCTCGCGACCGTGCGCGCCGCCATGCTGCAGGTCGACACCGTTCCCTTCGATGAATTGAAGCGCAAGCTCGAGCCGGTCGCCGAAGCCGGTCATCCGTTCCGCGCCAGTGCGCGCGAGCTGCTGGCGCTGTCGGCCTGGGGCCATCACGACTACGCCCAGGCGCGGCATTACATCGACGCCATCTTGGGCGATCCCGAAACCTCGCCGGCCATGCGCAGCCGCGTCGAACTGCTCGCGGGGCTGATCGCCGGCACCGCCAAGCCGGACAGCAAGCCTGCCGCCAAGCCCGCCGCCAAGACCGACAGCAAGAGTTGAGGACCGTACCCGATGCGTCGCCGCCTGCCTCGTATCTTGCTGCTCGTCGCGCTGGTCGCCATCACGCCGGTGCTGGCCGGCTGTGAGAGTTTCGATCCCGACTCGCTGGATCCCTTTGGCTGGAACGCCAAGAAGAAACTGCCGGGCAAGCGCGAGCTCTTGTTCCCCAATGGCGTGCCCGGTGTCTCCCAAGGCATCCCGCCGGAATACCGGGCCGGCTACAAGCCGCCGGGCAGTGACGACCTGTCGCTGACCGGCGAGGGTCAGCCAGCCGCCGGCGCCCCCGCCGCGCAGACGGCGAAGAGCGCGCCGGTCCAGCCCGTGCGGCAGACCAAGCTCACCAAGCCCAAGAAGGCCAAGCCGAAGCGCCGCGTGGTCAAGCGCAAACCCAAGCCGAAGGCGAGCGAGACCGCATCGAAGCCGGCAGGCACCCAGGCGCCATGGCCTTCGACGCCGCAGCAGAGCGCGGCTCAACCGAAGGGCACGCAGGCGCCCTGGCCCTCGACCTCGGCGCAGAATACGCAAAGCGGCTGGCCCGCGCCGAAAGAGGATTCGAAGCTCGCGCCCTGGCCGTCGGCGCCGCCTTCCGGCACGTTCTCGAAGTGACGCCTTCTTCCCCTTTCCCCTGGGGGAGAGGGTGGCGATGCGCGAACGATAGTGAGTGCGAGCCGGGCGAGGGGGCGGCTTTCCCGTGCGCGCGTTTAGCAATATTTCAGGAGGCGATGACCCCTCTCCCGGTCATCGTCGCTTCGTCCGATGACCACTCTCTTCCAGCCGAAGTCGGATATATTCGGCTTCGGCCATTCAAAAGTGATCGAACTCGGGTAAACCCGCGTTCGGGTGGGAGAGGGGAAAGAAAAGATTCATGAGCTTCACCCTCGCCATCGTCGGCCGCCCCAATGTGGGCAAGTCGACCCTGTTCAACCGGCTGGTCGGCCGCCGCCTGGCGCTGGTCGACGACCAGCCCGGCGTGACGCGCGACCGCCGCGAGGGCGAGGGCCGGCTCGGCGATCTCGACTTCACCGTCATCGACACCGCCGGGCTGGAGGAAGCGACACCCGAAAGCCTCTCCGGCCGCATGTGGGCGCAAACCGAAGCGGCCATCGCGCAAGCCGACGCCATCCTGTTCATGATCGACGCCCGCGTCGGCGCGACGCCGGTCGACCACGCCTTCGCCGACCTGGTGCGCAAATCCGGCAAGCCCACCGTCGTCGTCGCCAACAAGAGCGAAGGCCGCGCCGGCGAATCCGGCCGGCTCGATGCTTATTCGCTCGGGCTCGGCGATCCGTTGGCCTTTTCCGCCGAGCACAACGAAGGCATGGCCGACCTTTATGACGCCGTGCGCGCCGCGCTGCCCGCGGCGACGGCGGTGCAAATCGAAACGTCGAAGGAAGGCGAGGCGCATCCGATCCGCGTCGCCATCGTCGGGCGTCCCAACGCCGGCAAGTCGACGCTGATCAACCGGCTGATCGGGCAGGATCGTCTGCTGACGGCCCCGGAGGCCGGCACGACCCGCGACTCCATCGCGGTCGATTTCGAATGGCACGAACAGAAATTCCGCCTGCATGACACCGCCGGCCTGCGCCGCCGCTCGCGCATCGACGAGAAGCTGGAAAAGCTGTCGGTCGCCGACGCGCTCAATGCCATCCGCTTTGCCGACGTCGCGGTGGTGCTGCTCGATGTCGAGAACGCCTTCGAGGAGCAGGACCAGCGGATCGCCGATCTGGTCGAGCGCGAAGGCCGCGCCATCGTTATCGCGGTCAACAAATGGGATTTGAAGGACAAGAAGGTCGGCGCCATCTCTAAACTGCGGGAGCAGGCCGAAGACAAGCTCAGGCAGTTGAAGGGCGTGCCGGTCGTCGCCGTGTCCGCACTCACCGGCGAGGGCCTCGACCGGATGATGCAGGCGATCGTCGACGCCTATGAGGTCTGGAACCGGCGCGTGCCGACCGCGGGGCTGAACCGCTGGTTCGAGGACGCGCTTTCCGCCCATCCGCCGCCGGCGGTGTCGGGGCGACGGCTCAGGCTCAACTACATCACGCAGGCCAAGTCGCGCCCGCCGAGCTTCGTCGTGTTCTGCACCCGCGCCGACGCGGTGCCCGATGCCTACAAGCGCTACCTGGTGAATTCGCTGCGCGAGACTTTCGACCTGCCCGGCACGCCGATCCGCCTCACTTTGCGCGAGAAGGCGAACCCGTTCAAAGGGCGGGCGAAGCGCCAGCGTTGAGCCGCCGCCTCACGACGGCTGTTGGAAGCTCTGAAACTTGCCGGCGCGGTAGTTGTAAATTTTTCCGCTCTCAGCGCAGTCGGGCGTGCACAGCGGCACGATCGCCTTGCAGACTTCTTCCGGCGTCGGCAGCGTCATCGGGTCGATGCCGGGGAAGGCGGCGGCGTACATGCGCGTGCGCGTCGGCCCCGGCGCGAACAGGTTGGCGCGCACCTTGGTGATCTCGGTCTCCGCCGCGTAAGTGCGCACCAGCGTTTCCAGCGCCGCTTTCGAGGCCGCGTAAGGTCCCCAATAGGCGCGGCCGGCGTGCGCCACGCCCGAGGTCAGGAACACCGCGCGGCCGGCGTCCGAGCGCACCAGCAGCGCGTTCATGCAGCGGATGAGCTGCCAGTTGGCGGTGACGTTGACCGCAAAAACGTTGTCCCAGTCCTTCGGCTCCACATGGTCGAGCGGCGACAGCGGGCCGAGCAGGCCGGCATTGCCGACTATCACGTCGAGCCGGCCGTAGCGCTCGTTGAGCGCCAGCGCCAGCCGCGCGATGCCTTCGCCGTCCTTGAGGTCGAGCGGCACCAAGGTGGCCGAGCCGCCGGCCGCCTGGATCTTGTCGTCGAGCTCTTCCAGGCCCCCGACCGTGCGGGCGACCGCCACCACATGCGCGCCGGCTTGCGCAAGCTCAACGGCCAGCGCCGCGCCGAGCCCACGCGAGGCGCCGGTGACGAGGGCGATTTTGTCGGCGAGGGGTTTTATGTTTTCGGCCATGCTCACTCAACTCGCGCGTGGCCGGGACATAGCCGTTCGAAGAACGGCGTTCTTTCAGAACGCCTATGTCCCAGCCATCCACGTCTTTCAGTTTTCCAGGCAGCGTTTAGAAGACGGGGATGCCCGGCACAAGGCCTGTGCTCGGGCCGGCAAAGCCGGGCCCGCGCGCCGGGCACGACGGACTATGCGGCGCTTAAATCGCCTCCGCCAGCAGCGACAATTGCCGCGGGCGAAGCCTCCTGGCCATCCACGTCGGTCAGGCCGGTCGGGTAGTCGCCGGTGAAGCAGTGGTCGGTGAATTGCGGGCGCGCGGCGTCGCGGCCCTCATAGCCCATGGCGCGGTAGATGCCGTCGACCGACAGGAAGGCGAGCGAATCCGCGCCGATGAATTCGCGCATGCCCTCGAGGTCGTGGGTGGCGGCGAGCAGCTTCTCGCGCTCGGGCGTATCGATGCCGTAATAGTCGGGGTGCGTGATCGGCGGCGAGGAGATGCGGAAGTGCACTTCCTTGGCGCCGGCGTCGCGCATCATCTGCACGATCTTGCGCGAGGTGGTGCCGCGCACGATGGAATCGTCCACCAGCACGATGCGCTTGCCCGCGACCACGGCGCGGTTGGCCGAGTGCTTCAGGCGCACGCCCTGATCGCGGATCGCCTGGGTCGGCTGGATGAAGGTGCGGCCGACGTAGTGGTTGCGGATGATGCCGAGCTCGTAGGGCAGGCCGGACTGCTTGGCGAAGCCAAGCGCGGCCGGCACGCCGGAATCCGGCACCGGCAGCACCACGTCGGCATCGGCCGGCGCCTCGCGCGCGAGCTCGGCGCCCATGGCCTTGCGCACGTCGTAGACCGGGCGGCCGCCGACGATCGAATCCGGCCGCGCGAAATAGATGTATTCGAAGATGCAGGGCCGCGCCGCCTGCGGCGGGAACGGCTTGTGCGACTGCATGCCGTCCTCGTCGAAGATGACCACTTCGCCGTTCTCGACGTCGCGCACGTAAGTCGCGCCGATGATGTCGAGGGCGCAGGTCTCCGACGCGAGGATCGGGCAGCCGTCGAGCGTGCCGATCACCAGCGGGCGGATGCCGAGCGGGTCGCGCGCGCCCACCAGCTTCTTGTTGGTCAGTCCGACAAAGGCGTAGGCGCCTTCGATCTGGCGCAGGCCCTCGATGAAACGGTCGACGAAACGGTTGCGGTTGGCGCGCGCCACCAGGTGCAGGATCACCTCGGTGTCGCTGGTCGACTGCATCATGGCGCCTTCGTGGATCAGTTGCCGGCGCAGCGCGATGCCGTTGGTGAGGTTGCCGTTGTGGCCGATGGCGAAGCCGCCGCCTTCCAGCTCCGCGAACAGCGGCTGCACGTTGCGCAGGATGGTTTCGCCGGTGGTCGAATAGCGCACATGGCCGATGGCCGAGGTGCCGGGCAGGCGGTCGATCACCGCGCGGCGGGAGAAGGTATCGCCGACGAGTCCGAGCCGGCGTTCGGAGTGGAAGCGCTGGCTATCGAAACTGACGATGCCGGCGGCCTCCTGGCCGCGGTGCTGCAAGGCGTGCAGGCCCAGCGCCGTGATGGCGGCGGCGTCGGGATGGCCGAAGATGCCGAAGACGCCGCATTCCTCACGGAGCCGGTCGGCGTCCGGGTCGAAATCGGCGGTCTGTCCGGCGTCTTGTCTGAGCTCTTGCATCGTTCCCCGCGTTTCCGCTGGTAATGGGTTTTAGCGCGTTGGCCCTAAGGCCACGCGCGCGATACGCAAGTTACCCTCCCGGACTTTCAGGCGGCGCAGCTCCGAACGCTGGTCACTTTCGGGCGGATTTTGCTCTTCCAGCCCTGGCCGCTTCAGCTTCTTTAAGATGGTTTGTTCGGGGTTGTCCGGCAATAGGGACTTCAGCCATTCCCCGGTACTTTGCAAGACAACTTTTGATTTAGCGTCGCGCACCCAGGTCGGCTGGCTGCGGTCGGGAACCAGCCAGGCGAAGAAGATGAAGGCGACCACCACGATGATCAGCCCGCGCCCGAGCCCGAACAGGAAGCCCAGGGTGCGGTCGAGCGCGCCCACCCGGCTGTCCAGCACCATGTCGGACACCTTCACGGTGATGATCGATACCACCAGCAGGGTCAGCAGGAACACGACGCCGACGGTGAGGCCGATCGAGACGATCTTGCTCGAGAAATAGTGCTGCGCCATCGGCGCCAGCCGGGGATAGGCCCACAGCGTCACCAGGGCGGCGATCAGCCAGGCGGCGATCGACAGCACCTCGCGCATGAAGCCGCGGATCATCGCCAGCAGCCCCGAGATCAGCATGACTACCAGTAGAATGAGGTCGAGCAGGGTAATCGGCATCGAGGCTCAGACGCTCCTACGGCGCACGCAACGGCCCGCGGCCGGTGCCGGCACGGGCGATTCCAGGGGCCTGCCAAGGGCTCCGGAACAGGGCGGCAATTTCAACCCTAAGTCCTTAATATTTAGCCCATTTCAGCTTGAGTGCCGGGCCCCCGAAACGGCCGGCGGCGTTCATCCTGCGCAACCGTTGTATAGCGGGGCCCCGGCGGGCCGTCACCCGTCTTGTCCACCGCTTTTCATCGCGGGGCGGCGTTTGCCGCGGGCGGCGATGTCGGCCACCAGGCCGGCCAGGCCGCCGACTTCGTTGAGCTGCAGGCCGGAATCGGCGGTCTCCGAACGCGCCGCCTCCGGCACGACGGCGCGGGCAAACCCAAGCTTTGCAGCTTCCTTGAGACGGGCGGGCGCCTGCGCCACCGGGCGGATGGCGCCGGACAACGATACCTCGCCGAAATAGACCGCGTCCGCCGGCAGCGGCGCGTTGGCCAGCGACGACACCAGCGCCGCGGCGGCGGCGAGATCGGCCGCCGGCTCATTGATGCGCAAGCCTCCGGCGACGTTGAGATAGACGTCGTGGCCGCCGAGCTTGACCCCGCAATGGGCTTCCAGCACCGCGATCACCATGGAGAGCCGGCTCGGGTCCCAGCCCACCACGGCGCGGCGCGGGGTGCCGAGCGAGGTCGGCGCCACCAGCGCCTGCATCTCGACGAGAAGCGGCCGGGTGCCCTCGATGCCGGCGAACACGGCGGTGCCGGGCGAGCCCAGATCGCGCTCCGACAGGAACAGTTCCGACGGGTTGGTCACTTCCTGCAAGCCGGCGCCGGTCATTTCGAACACACCGATCTCGTCGGTGGGGCCGAAGCGGTTCTTCACCGCGCGCAAAATGCGGAACTGGTGCGAGCCTTCGCCCTCGAACGACAGCACCGCGTCGACCATGTGCTCGACCACGCGCGGCCCCGCGATCTGGCCGTCCTTGGTGACGTGGCCGACCAGGATGATGGTGGCGCCGGAGCGCTTGGCAAAACGGATCAGGGTCTGCGCGGAGCCGCGCACCTGCGTCACCGTGCCGGGCGCAGACTCGATGGCGTCGGTCCACATGGTCTGGATGGAATCGATGATGATCAGCCGCGGGATTTTGCCTTCCGACAGCGTGGCGATGATGTCCTCCACCGCCGTCTCGGCGGCGAGCTCGACATTGGCGTCACTGAGGCCCAGCCGCTCGGCGCGCAGGCGCACCTGGGCGATGGCTTCCTCGCCGGAGATATAGACCGCGCGCTCGCCGGCGCGCGCCAGCGCCGCGGTGGTCTGGATCAGCAGCGTCGACTTGCCGATGCCGGGATCGCCGCCCAACAGCAGCACCGAGCCGCGCACGAAGCCGCCGCCGGTGACCCGGTCGAACTCGCCGATGCCGCAGGCGACCCGTGGGGCGTCCTCACCGCCGCCCGATAGCGGCTCGAGGACGAAGCGGCGGCCTTTGCCGGCCTTGCGCCCGGGGCCGGGCACCCGCTCGGCGCCTTCCTCGGTCAGCGTGTTCCATTCCTCGCAGGCGTCGCACTTGCCCTGCCAGCGGGTGAAGGCGGCGCCGCAGTTCTGGCAGATGAAGGTGAGGGTGCGCTTGGACATGAGGCGGGGCCGACTCGGTCTGAAAAGGAACCGAAACCCTACCTGAAAAATGAGAACAATACAAGAACGAGTGCGATTATACTACCGGTACACCCGGTGATACCGGTGCCCGAGCCGGGTCAGGATCTCGTAGCCGAGGGTGCCGGCGATATTGGCGACCGTGTCGACGCTGATGTCGCCGCCGATCAGGGTCGCCATCTCGCCGCGGCGGCCGGCCCCTTCGGGCAAGTCGGAGATGTCGATCGCGATCAGGTCCATCGATATGCGACCGGCGAGCGGACAGCGCTTGCCGGCAACGATGGCGTCGCCGCCGGGCTTTGAATCCGACGCACCGGCGGCGCGCGGATAGCCGTCGCCATAGCCGGCCGCCACCACCGCGATGCGGCTGGCGTGGCGCGCGGTCCAGGCGGCGTCGTAACCGACGGTCTCGCCGCGCGGCACGTGGCGCACCTGCAAGATGCGCGTCTGCAGGCCGATCACCGGCTTCATCGGATTGACGCGTCCCGGTGTCGGGTTGACGCCATAGAGCGCCACCCCCGGCCGCACCACGTCGCAATGGGCGGCGCCGCCGAGGAAGATGCCGGCGGAATTGGCGAGCGACGACGGGATGCCGCGGTAGAGCATCCGCACGTCGCGGAAGAGATCGATCTGGCGCTGGTTGAGCGGGTGCTCCGGCGCCTGCGCGCAGGCGAGGTGGCTCATCAGCAGCGTGATGCCGTGGTTCTCGGCGCGGATGCGCGGCGCCAGCGCCGCCGCCTCATTGGCCGTGATGCCGAGCCGGTTCATGCCGGTGTCGACGTGCAGCGCCGCGCCGCCGCCCCATTGGTTGGCGGCGACAAAGGCGTCCCATTCGGCGAGCTCCAACAGGCTGCCGATCACCGGCCGCACGTTGAGGTCGGCAAAGGCCGCGCCCGTGCCCGGCATCAGCCCGTTCAGCACGTAGATCGCCGCCTCGGGGGCCACGTCGCGGACGCGCCGCGCCTCGTCGAGGTCGGCGACGAAGAAGGTCTTGCAGCCGGCGCGGTTGAGCGCCTTGACTACCGGCTCGATGCCGCAGCCATAGCCGTCGGCCTTGACCACGGCCGCGCATTCCGCCGGCAGCGTCTGGTGGGTGAGCGTGCGCCAGTTCTCGGCGAGCGCGCCGAGATCGATGGTGAGCACGCCGCCGGCTTCCGCTTCCGGCGGGCCGGCGGTCAGCGGGAGCTTTGCCGGCGTCTGGTCCGGCGGGGCATCGTCCGGGGCGAGTGGTTCAAGCTGGGCCATGGCAAACGTGGTTTAGCCGCAAGGGCGCGGCGCGTCCAATCCGGCGGCGCTAGCCCGGGAGGCCCTCGACCGGCTCCGGCGCTTGCTTTCCGCGGATCATGTCGGAGGCCTTGTCGGCGATCATCAGAGTCGAGGCGTTGAGGTTCGCCGAAATCATGCGCGGCATGATCGAGGCGTCGATCACGCGCAAGGCTTCCAGCCCGTGCACGCGCAATTCGTCGTCGACCACGGCGGCGGGATCGCTCGCCGGGCCCATGCGGCAGGTGCAGCCGGGGTGGAAGGTGGTCTGCCCGCGCCGGGTGGCGGCGTCGAGGAACTCGTCGTCGCTCTGCACGCCGGGGCCGGGGAAATCCTCGCGTTCGCAGTAGGGCGCTAGGGGTGCTGCCGCGAGCAGGCGGCGCGCGAGCTTCATGCCGGCGACGACCACGCGGCGGTCGAGCTCGGCGCTGAGGTAATTGGTCTGGATGATGGGCGCTTCGAACGGATCGGCCGAGCGGCAACGCACGAAGCCGCGGCTTTCCGGGCGCTGCTGCCAGGAGGCAACCGTCATGCCGGGCTCGTCCTCGAGCTTGCCCTGTTCGCCTTCCTTGTAGCTCGCCGGCGTGAAGGTGAGCTGCAGGTCGGAGCTTTCGGCCGTCTCGCCGGAATGCCAGAAGCAATAGACGAGCGTCGGCGACAGGCCGAGGATGCCGCGGCGCGTGAGCGCCCACTTGAGTGCCTCCGTCGCGAGATTGAGGCCGCGCGCGCGTTCGTTGATCGACTTCACGTTCTTCACGCGCGCGACCGAGCGCGGCGCGTAGTGGTCCTGCAGGTGTTCGCCGACGCCGGCAAGCGCGTGCCGCACCGGAATGCCGAGCGACTGCAACAGCGGCGCGGGACCGACGCCCGACAGCTGCAGCAGTTGCGGCGAGTTATAGGCGCCGCCGGCCAGGATCACTTCCTGGCGCGCGCGCACTTCGCGCGCCTGGCCGCCACGCCCGCCCTCAAGATAGCGGACGCCGACGGCGCGCTTGTCCTCGAACACGATTTCGGTGGCATGCGCCCGGGTGCGGACGGCGACGTTGCCGCGCTTCATCGCGGGGCGCAGGAAGGCGGTCGCCGCGCTGACGCGGCGGCCATTGTGAATGGTCCGCTGCGCGTAGGAGACGCCTTCCTGGATGGCGCCGTTGTAGTCGGGGTTGCGCGGTATTCCGAGGCTGACGGCGCTGGCGATGAAGGCCTCGCACAGCGGGTCGCGCCAGTTGATGTCGGTGACGGTCAGCGCCCCGCCGCGCCCGCGATAGGTGGCGTCGCCGTCGCCGATGCGGTGCTCAAGCCGCTTGAAGTACGGCAGCACATCGGCATAGCCCCAGCCGCGATTACCGAGCTGCGCCCAGGTGTTGAAGTCGTTGCGCTGGCCGCGGTTATAGATGTGGCCGTTGATCGAGCTCGAGCCGCCGAGCGTCTTGCCGCGCGGGGAGAAGATACGCCGGCCGGCGGTGCCGTCGGTCGGCTCCTGCGAATAGCACCAGTTGATGCGGGTATCGTAGAACGTCTTGATGAAGCCGGCCGGAATATGGATGTAGGGGTGCCAATCGGCCGGGCCGGCTTCCAGCACACAGATGGTGATGCCTGCGTCTTCGCTCAGCCGGTTGGCGAGCACACTGCCGGCCGAGCCGGCGCCGACGATGACGTAATCGAAGGTGTCCAATTTGTCCCCGGAGGCTTTCCATTATCGGCAAGCCTAGCGCCACCGGAGACAGTGGGGAAGGACGTTAGGGCGATGGACGCGCGTATGTAGCATGGGTGATGCAGCGAAGTCCCGTGCCGAGCCTGGAATTCGGGCGTTCTGTTGCGACCCAAATCTGTCGCCATTGGATTTCTCGTTTGTGACGCTGGCAAGGGAGCGGTCGGCTGTGCCTCAAATCCGCTCCGGCAGATGATCCTCGCGCGCCAGCGAGGAGAACTTGGTGATGGCGCCCTCGAACTGCAGTTCGACCGTGCCGGTCGGCCCGTGGCGCTGCTTGCCGATGATCACTTCCGCCTTGCCGTGCACCTTGTCGCCTTCCGCCAGCCATTCGGCGAATTTCTCGCGGTTGCTCTCCAGCGGCTTGCGCATCTGGTGGTAGTACTCCTCGCGGATAGACGAACAGCACCACGTCGGCGTCCTGCTCGATCGATCCCGATTCACGCAGGTCCGAGAGCTGCGGCCGCTTGTCGTCGCGGCTTTCCACCTGACGCGACAATTGCGACAGCGCCAGGATCGGCACGTTGAGTTCCTTCGCCAAGGCCTTCAGCTTGGTGGTGATCTCGGTGATCTCCTGCACGCGGTTTTCCGAACTGCGTTTGTTCGAGCCCGACAGCAGTTGCACGTAGTCGATGATCACCAGGTCGAGCCCGCGCTGGCGCTTGAGCCGGCGCGCGCGCGCGGCGAGCTGCGCGATCGACAGGCCGCCGGTCTCGTCCACGTAGAACGGCAGGTTCTGCAATTCGATCGAGTAGTCCTTGATCTTCTCGAAGTCGCCTTCGCTGATGCCGCCGCGCCGGATCTGGTTGGAGGGGATGCCGGTCTGCTCGGCGATGATGCGGGTGGCGAGCTGCTCGGCCGACATTTCCAGCGAGAAGAAGCCGACGATGCCGCCGTTGACGGTGACCTGATGGCCGTCGGGCTTGACCTCGCCGCGCCAGGCACGGGCGATGTTGTAGCCGATGTTGGTGGCGAGCGAGCTTTTGCCCATGCCGGGACGGCCGGCCAGGATGATCAGGTCGGAAGGCTGCAGGCCGCCCATCATGCGGTCGAGATCGTCGAGCCCGGTGCGCCAGCCCCGACAGCTTGCCGTCGCGCTGGAAGGCGTGCGCGGCCATGTCGATGGCGGTGGTGAGCGCCTGGCCGAAGCGCTGGAAGCCGCCGTCGTAGCGGCCGGTCTCGGCCAGCTCGAACAGCTTGCGCTCGGCGTCCTCGATCTGCTCGCGCGGGGCGAAATCGACCGGCGCGTCATAGGCGACGTTGACCATGTCCTCGCCGACCTGGATCAGATCCGCGGCGGATGGCGAGGTCGTAGATGGTGCGGCCGTAATCGGCGGCATTGATGATGGTGGTGGCTTCGGCGGCGAGCCGCGCCAGGTATTGGCTTACATTGAGCCCGCCGATGTCGATATTGGCGTCCAGGAAGGTCTTCAGCGTCACCGGCGTGGCGATCTTGCCGGCGCGGATCAGGTCGCGGCAGAGCTGATAGATGTTCTGGTGGATCGGCTCGAAGAAATGCTGCGGCTCGAGGAAGTCGGAGACCCGGTAGTGCGCTTCGTTGTTGACCAGGATGGCGCCCAACAGCGCCTGTTCCGCCTCGATATTGTGCGGCGCGGTGCGGTATTCGGGGCCCGGTTCGGCGGCCGGTTTGCGTGCGAGTGATTCGATTGGAGCCATAGGTAGTGCTGTTGCGCCAATTTGACGAAACTAAGGTCCGGCCAAACTGTGTGGGTGACTGATACTAAGGATCACTTAACCATGGATGCGCGGCGGCGCGACAGCGCATTTGCGGTTATCCCGCTTTCCACACTACTCACCGCCGATGAAAATAGCTTGTACGGCGCGCGCGAGCGGCTTGACCGCGGGGTCGAACCGAACGCAGCCGCGAATTCAGTCGCGCAGGTAATTTTCAGGCATCACTCGCCGGCGAGGCGGAACGGCGTCTGACGCTTGGTCTCGGCCGCGTGCAATGCATCCTCGACTTCGCCGATATAGTCGCGCGTCATCGGCGTGACGCCCTGGCGCTTGGTGATCTGGATCTGGAAGTTCATCATGTTCTGCTCGCGGAACGACATTTCCGACGCCGCCAGATAGAACTCCCACATGCGCACAAAGCGCTCGTCGTAGATGCGCTCGGCCTCCTCGCGGTGGGCGAGGAAGCGCTCGCGCCAGGCCTTCAGCGTCTCGGCGTAGTGCAGGCGCAGGATCTCGATATCGGTGACCAGGAGGCCCGCCTTCTCGATGCAGCGGCAGCACCTCCGACAGCGCCGGGATGTAGCCGCCGGGGAAGATGTACTTCGATGATCCACGGGTTGGTGGCGCTCGGGCCCTCCGAGCGGCCGATCGAATGCAGCACCATCACGCCGTCGTCGGCGAGCAGCTTCGCGCAACTCTTGAAGAACTCGTCGTAATGGCCGACGCCGACATGCTCGAACATGCCGACCGAGACGATGCGGTCGAACGGCCCGTCGACGTCGCGGTAGTCCTGCAGGTTGAAGCGCGCGCGTTCGGCGAGACCCTTCTCGGCGGCGCGCTCGTTGGCGATGGCGTGCTGCTCCTGCGAGAGGGTGACGCCGGTCACGTCGGCGCCGGCCACCTCGGCGAGGTAGAGGCCGAGCCCGCCCCAGCCGCAGCCGATGTCGAGCACGCGCAAATTCTGTTCAGACTTGCCCGGCTTGTCGAGCAGCAGCTTGGCGGCGAGATGCCGCTTCTTGGCGAGCTGGGCGTCGTCGAGCGTGGTGTCGGGTGTCTCGAAATAGGCGCAGCTATATTGCCGGTCGGCGTCGAGGAACAGCGAATAGAGCCGGCCGTCGAGGTCGTAGTGGTGCGCCACGTTGCGGCGCGCGCGCTTGCGCGGATTGAACTGGGCGAGGCGGCGGGCGAGGAAGCGCAGCAGGAATTGCGGGCGCGCCCAGTGCGGCAGCACGCTCGGCTGGCGCATGAAGAGCGACAGCACGTCGGCGATCGAGCCGCGCTCGACCACGAAGGTGCCGTCCATGATAGGCTTCGCCCAATTTCAGCTCGGGATCGAGCAACAGGCCCCATTCGGCCGCCCGGCTGGTGATGCGTACCGCCACCGGCCTGCCGCTGCCGTCGCCGCAGGTGAACGTGGTTCCCCGCGAAGTCGTAACCGTGAACGCCCCCCGGCGAACGAAACGTCTGCAACAGCGCTCGAAGCAACCGGTCCATCGGCCGCCTCCGTCATAGCAATGCCAACATCCAATCCGCGCAATCGGCGGCCGGGTTTCCCCACCCCACTAACGCAACGGGCGCCAGAACGTTCGGACCTAGGGATTTAATCGTGGTTTTGCCGCCGCAGCAATGCCTCATTTGGGGTCATCGCATGCATTTTGCGGGGAGCGGCAATGCCCACCGGGCGGGCGGCGACCTGTGGCAGAAAAACGCGGGGGCACCGTGAAATTTTCGGCCGTTTCTCGATTAAACTTGATCGGTGAGTGCTCTAGACTATGAACAGGCCTCCGACTCGACCGGATCCGGGGCGTTCGCGGGTTCCATTCCGACCAGCAAGAAGGGTTATCTCGGCCATGACCGGCTCACGCCACGCCATCGCTCTGGTGATCGGGATTTTGGCGCTGCTCCTCGGGGGAGCGGCGCAGGCGCAGGAAGACTTGTCGGCGGGCAAGTCCCCCGAACAACTGTTCAAGCTGGATTGCGCGATCTGCCACAAGTCGCCGCAGGGCCTGTCCAAGGCCGGCGGGCTGTTCGGCCTGGATAACTTCCTGGCCCAGCACTACACCGCGAGCGGCGCCACTGCGGCGGCCATCGCCGGCTACCTGAAAGCTGTGGATAATGCGGCCCCGCACCGCCGCACCCGCCATCCGCGCCGCGACGCCGCCACCCGGCACAAGCCTGCCGCCGCCAAGAAGACTGACAAGAAGACCGGCGAGCCGGACAAGATGAAGACCGGCGAAGCCGAAGACCGACGAACCGAAGGCGGGCGCGGCCAAGACGGACGCGCCAAGACTGACGCCCAAGACCGACGCTGCAAAGACGGCGGATGAAAAGTCCGACAAGCCGAAAGCCGACGCGCCCAAGATGACCGAGCCGAAGCCCGAGCAGAAAAAGCCGGCCCCGCATAGCGAGGCCAAGCGCGTTAAGCCTGCGGCCGCCGAGAAGAAGACCGACTGACGTTTGCTTTGCCTCCCCCCTGGCGGGAGGCGGGCCTGCCCCCGGCTCGATCGGGGGCCGCCAGCCGGCGCGGGGCGAAGGCTGGCCGGGAGGGGGTGAACGCGCGGGCGCGGCTCAACCCCATCCCGATTCAGTCTCGATAGCCTTACGCCTCTTTGCTCTCGTCGGCGGTTTCGGCCTCAGCCTCGGCTTCCGCTTCGCCTTCCTCTTCGTGCTCGGCGTCTTCCTCGAAGAAGGATTCCGCGGTCGCCAGCGCCTGGGCGGCCTGTTCCTCGGCCTCGTCGCGCGGGATCAGCACGTTCTCGCCGCGCGCGATGCGCTCGGCTTCCTCGCCGCTGCGCGCGACGATGACGGTGATCACGGTCTCCACCTCCGGATGCAGCGTCAGCGGCACCTTGTACTGGCCGATCGACTTGATCGGGGTGTTGAGCTCGACCTGCGAACGGGTCACCTGCGTGCCGCCGTCGGCGTTGACCAGGCCCGCGATGTCGCGGGTCGACACCGAGCCGTAGAGCTGGCCGGTCTCGGAGGCCTGCCGCAGCACGGTGATGGATCTTGCCGTCGAGGCCGGCGGCGAGCTTCTCGGCGCCGCCCTTGGCTTCCAGGTTCTTCGCCTGCAGTTCGGCCTTCATGACTTCGAAGCGCTCCTTGTTCTCGGCCGTGGCGCGCAGCGCCTTGCCGCGCGGCAGCAGGAAATTGCGGGCGAAGCCGTCGTGCACGCGCACCACGTCGCCCATTTGGCCGAGCTTGGCGACGCGCTCGAGCAGGATCACTTCCATTGTCGTTGCTCCTTGATCTGAACCTATTGAACCGAGTTATGCATGTTGAACGTGAACCTCAGAAGGGCGCCGGCGGGCCGCCGCGTTTGGCGGCGGCGCGGCCGCGCAGGTCGAAGAACATGTCGGCAAGCCCGATGAGGCAGAGCGCCAGCACCGGCCAGCCGAAGACCAGCACCGCCGCATAGGCGCCGCCGAGCAGGAAGCCGCGTGAGTTCATGGTCTGGGTGAGGGCGTGCAGCACGGCGAAGCCGAGCACGCCGAATGCCATCAGCAAGCGCGGCCGTCACCACGCCGGCGAGGATGCCGAGTAGGCCGGGCGCGAAGCTCAGCACCATGGCGGCAGCGAGCGCCGCCGCCATCTGGCGCGGGAAGGTCATGGCCGGGATCGACGGCCATGGCCGGTTGAGCCGGCCGGAGAAATTGGCGACGCGCGCCGCCGAGCCAGAGGTTGATCACATTGGTCAGCGTCGGCGAGCACCGCGGCGGCCGGCGGCACGGCCTCCACCAGGAAGTCGATCAGCGCCTTGGCTTTGGGGAGGCTCTTGGCCGCCGCCGGCGCATTCGCGCCGCTGCCGGTTTCGACCTGCAGCAGCTGCGCCAGCGCGCGGTGCAGGTTGGCGCGGATCGTCTCGCCGTCGAGGCCGAAATTGGGGATGGCGACGATCACGGTCAGCGCGCCGAGGCTCGCGGCCCACACCACCAGCCGTCCGGGCGGATACCATTCCAGCGTCGGCGCGCCGCCGTTGCCGCCGACCGGCCGCGCCAGCATGGCGAGATAGCCGAGCCACCAGGCCGGCAGCCCGGCGCCGGCGAGGAAGGCGAAGAAGAAATACCGCTGAACACCAGCCCGAGCGCGAGCGCGCCGATGAGCGGCGCCGATCAGCGCCGCCCAATGGCTCCAGCCGAGGCCGGCGATCATCATCGGCAGCGGCGCCAGATAGAACAGGAAGATCGACAGCCACGAGCCCGACGTCACCGAGGCGAACAGCAAAGCCGCCGCGGCGCCGGCACCGATACCGATCAATCCGATCTGCATCATCTCGAGCTGTCCCGCTCCGTTTCGAGCGGTTAGAGACGGAACCCGATGTCCGCCCCAACCATCGGCCCGCGGGGCGTCCCCGGCGGCCTCGATTTTGAGGACCTCGCGTTCAGCGGATCACGCAACTGATCCGCAAAGCGGATCAGCGTATCACATAAGGCAGCAGGCCGAGGAAGCGCGCGCGCTTGATCGCCTGCGCCAGCTCGCGCTGCTTCTTGGCCGACACCGCGGTGATGCGGCTCGGCACGATCTTGCCGCGCTCCGACACGTAGCGCTGCAGCAGCTTGACGTCCTTGTAGTCGATCTTCGGCGCATTGGCGCCGGAGAACGGGCAGGTCTTGCGGCGGCGGAAGAACGGGCGGCGGGCGCCGCCTGCGGATGAGAATGCCATGGTTTATTCCTCCGCCGAATTGCTGGAGTCGTCGCTGCTCTCGCTGTCCTCGCGCGGACGGCGCTCGCCACGGTCGGGCGCGATCGCCGCGGTCGCGGTCGCGGAACCCGCCGCGGCCGCCGCGGTCGTCGCGGTCGCGGTCGGACTTGCGCATCATCGCCGAGGGGCCTTCCTCGTGCTCTTCGACGCGGATGGTGAGATAGCGCAGCACGTCTTCGTTGAGCCGCTCCTGGCGCTCGATCTCGTTGAGCGCGGCCGCCGGCGCTTCGACATTGAGCAGCGTCATGTGCGCCTTGCGGTTCTTGCGGATGCGGTAGGTGAGCGACTTCAGGCCCCAATATTCGTTCTTGGTGACCTTGCCGCCCATCTGCCCGATGACGCCGGACAGCTGCGTGGTCAATTCCTCGACCTGCTGCGCGCTCAGATCCTGGCGCGCGAGATAGACGTGTTCGTATAGCGGCATGAAATGCCTTTCCCTTGTTTTGGTCCCAAACCGGTTCCTCGATCCTGGCGCCTAGCCCCTCGAGCCCTTCGGGAAAGGCTCGAATGCTCAGAAGGCGGGAACACGGGACGCCGGGCCCATCGGGCCCTACCGATTTTGCATTCGAAAGAGGGTCGAAATGACGGAAAAACCGGCCGTCCGTTCAGCTCCCAACCAGGAACGACGGAAGCGCGCGGGTTATAGGGATTTTTGCGGAAAAGGCAAGCGTGCGCGGCCGGCCGGGACAACCGGCGTTCATGGAAAAATAAGCCTAATCAGCATCTTGGGGAAATGCAGGCGGTGGGCTCAGGCCGCTTGCGGCCCATTGCCACTTTCATCTTCGCGCTGCAGCCGGTCGGCGAGCTCGACCGCCAGATCGACGCCCTCGCGCATCTGGCGGGCCATTTCCGGGCTCGTTATTGCGGTCCCGGCGCATCCGGTTGAGCGCCTCCAGCAGCTGATCGAGGTTTTCAGCCATCAATTGCTGGCGAAAAGCCGGGTCCTGCGCGCCCGCGCGAGATCGTCCTCGCTGACCAATCTCGTCGCTCATCGGCTTTCTGCCTCTCGCAATCGACAAGAAAGCCTAGCGCAGGAGCTTGTCGCTTGGTTACCGCGTTCGCGCGGAGCTGAACGTTGACAGACCCGGGTCACGCGGTGTCTTTCGGCCCGATTTCATTCAGCAAAGCGAGGATGGGCACGGGGAATGACGGTCGCTTTCGTATTTCCGGGCCAGGGCAGCCAGACCGTCGGCATGGGCAAGGCGCTGGCCGACAATTTCGCGCCCGCGCGCGCGGTGTTCGACGAGGTCGACGACGCGCTCGGCGAGAAGCTGAGCGCCATCGATCTTCGAAGGCCCGGCCGACACGCTGACGCTCACCGAGAACGCCCAGCCGGCGCTGATGGCGGTCTCGCTCGCCGTCATGCGCGTGCTGGAAGCGGAAGCCGGCCTCGATCTCGCGCGCGACGCGCAAGTTCGTCGCCGGCCATTCGCTCGGCGAATATTCCGCGCTGGCCGCCGCCGGCGCCTTCACCCTCGCCGATACCGCGCGGCTGTTGCGCACGCGCGGGCTCGCCATGCAGAAGGCGGTGCCGGTCGGCGTCGGCGCCATGGCGGCGCTGATCGGGCTCGATTTCGATGCCGCCTCCGCGGTCGCGGCCGAGGCGGCGCAGGGCCAGGTCTGCCAGGCCGCCAACGACAACGGCGGCGGCCAGGTGGTGGTGTCCGGCGACAAGGCGGCGGTCGAGCGCGCGGTCGAGATCGCCAAGGGCAAGGGCGCCAAGCGCGCCATGCTGCTGCCGGTGTCCGCCCCCTTCCATTGCGCGCTGATGCAGCCGGCCGCCGACGTGATGGCGCGAGGCGCTGTCGCAAGGTCACGGTCAAGCCGCCGGTGGTGCCGGTGGTCTCCAACGTGCTGGCCAAGCCGATCCAGGACCCGGCCGAGATCGTCGAAGGCGCTGGTCGCGCAGGTCACCGGCACGGTGCGCTGGCGCGAGTCGGTCGCCTTCATGGCGCGAGCCGGCGTCACCACGTTCTACGAAGTCGGCGCCGGCAAGGTGCTCTCGCGGCCTGGTCAAGCGCATCGCCGACGGCGCGACCGCAAGCGCCATCGGCACGCCCGACGACGTCGCCGCCTTCAAGGCCGCGCGCGGCGTAACGCGGCAACGACAATGCATCGTACGAGCGGAGAACGATGATGTTCGATCTGACCGGCAAGACCGCGCTGGTGACCGGCGCGACCGGCGCCATCGGCGGCGCCATCGCGCGCGCGCTGCACGGGCAGGGCGCGACCGTGGCGATCTCCGGCACCCGCCGCGAGGCGCTCGACGCGCTGGCCGGCGAGCTCAACGAGCGCGTGCACGTGCTGCCCTGCGATCTCGCCGACAGGGAGGCGGTCGAGGCGCTGGTGCCGGACGCCGAAGAGAAGATGGAAAAGCTCGACATCCTGGTCGCCAATGCCGGCGTCAACCGCGACAACCTGTTCGTGCAGCTGAGCGACGAGGACTGGGACAAGGTCATCGCGGTCAACCTCACCGCCACCTTCCGGCTCGCCCGCGCCGCGGTCAAAGACCATGATGCGCCGCCGCTTCGGGCGCGTGATCGGCATCTCCTCGGTGGTCGGCTTCACCGGCAATCCGGGGCAGGGCAACTACGCCGCCTCCAAGGCCGGCCTCGTCGGCATGATGAAGTCGGTGGCGCGCCGAATATGCCAAGCGCAACGTCACCGCCAATTGCATCGCGCCCGGCATCATCACCTCGGCCATGACCGACAAGCTCAACGACAAGCAGCGCGAGGCGATTCTGGCCCGGGTTCCGGCGGGCAAGCTCGGCGCGCCGGCCGATGTGGCGGCGGCGGCGGTCTATCTGGCCTCCGACGAGGCCCATTATGTCACCGGCCAGACCCTCCACGTGAACGGCGGAATGGCCATGATATAAAGTGAAAAAACGTGGCGTTGCGGGGACTTGGGGGTTACGCTCTGACACTGCTAGTCAACGCATTTGAAGTGTGGTAACCGAACTTGCGGCCCGGCTGGGGCGGCCGATGGCGGAAGTCACCAAGTCAGGACGTGACAGTCACGACGTTAGGGTGCTCCGCGATCAAGGTTCGTCTCGCCAACCGTCAACCACGACGAGGCCGTACCGCGATGGTTGCGATCCTTAATCCCGGATCGCGGCCCAATCTAAAAAGCACGAGGTTGGAACGATGAGTGATATTGGCGAGCGGGTGAAAAAGATCGTCGTGGAGCACCTTGGGGTCGAACCCGACAAGGTGACCGAGCAGGCCAGCTTCATCGACGATCTTGGCGCCGACAGTCTCGACACCGTCGAGCTCGTGATGGCTTTCGAGGAGGAATTCGGCTGCGAAATTCCCGACGACGCCGCCGAGACCATTCTGACCGTCGGCGATGCCGTCAAATTTCTCGAAAAGAACGCAAAAAGCTGAGCCCACGCCGGCGCGGCCGCTCGATAGCTTCATCCGTCCAAGGCTTGCCGAGCTATGCCCGGTGCAGCGGAGCGTAGAGCACGACAATTTGGCCAGCGAACCGGCCATGAAGCGTGTCGTCGTCACCGGCATGGGAATGCTGACGCCGCTCGGCTGCGGCGTCGAGCCGACCTGGGCGCGCCTGCTCAAGGGCGAGAGCGGCGCGGCCAAGGTCGACCGCTTCGAGGTCTCCGACATCGCCTGCCAGATCGCCTGCATGATCCCGCGCGGCGACGGTTCCGACGGCACCTACAATCCCGACCAGTGGATGGAGCCGAAGGAGCAGCGCAAGGTCGACGACTTCATCGTCTATCGCCATGTGCGCGGCGCGCCAGGCGCTCGACGACGCCGGCTGGCACCCGAAAAGCTACGAGGAGCAGACCCGCACCGGCGTGCTGATCGGCTCCGGCATCGGCGGCATCGAAGGCATCGCCGACACCGCCATCACCTTGCACGAGCGCGGGCCCGCGCCGGGTGTCGCCGTTCTTCATTCCCGGCCGCATCATCAATCTCGCCGCCGGCTACGTGTCGATCGAGTTCGGGCTGAAGGGCCCCAACAGCGCGGTGGTCACCGCCTGTTCGACCGGCGCGCACGCCATCGGCGACGCCGCGCGCCTGATCGCGCTCGGCGACGCCGACGTGATGGTGGCGGGCGGCACCGAGTCGCCGGTCAACCGCATGGCGCTCGCCGGCTTTGCCGCGCTGCGCGCGCTGTCCACCGATTTCAACGACGATCCCGACCCGCGCCTCGCGGCCCTACGACAAGGACCGCGACGGCTTCGTCATGGGCGAGGGCGCCGGCGTCGTGGTGCTGGAGGCGCTCGAGCACGCCAAGGCGCGCGGCGCCAAGATCTACGCCGAGCTGGTCGGCTACGGGCTGTCCGGCGACGCCTACCACATCACCGCGCCGGCGCCCGACGGCGACGGCGCCTTCCGCTGCATGCAGGCGGCGATGAAGCGCGCCGGCATCACCGCCGACGACATCGACTACATCAACGCCCACGGCACCTCGACCCCGATGGGCGACGAGATCGAGCTCGGCGCGGTGCAGCGGCTGGTCGGCAATGCCGCCGGCCGCATCTCGATGTCCTCGACCAAGTCCTGCATCGGCCATCTGCTCGGCGCCGCCGGCGCGGTGGAGGCGATCTTCTCGATCCTGGCGATCCGCGACGGGGTGGCGCCCGCCCACCATCAATCTCGACAACCCGTCGGTCGAGACCGCCGATCGACCTGGTGCCGCACAAGGCGCGCAAGCGCGAGATCGATATCGCGCTGTCGAATTCGTTCGGCTTCGGCGGCACCAATGCCTCGCTGGTCTTCCGCCGCTTCGCCGATTAGCCCATGATGGCGTCGACGCCAGCGCCGCCGGCACCCCAACGACGGCCCCTAGCTTTCGCCATAATTCTTTCTAACCTGCGAAAGCGACTACGGTTTTATTGAGTTGGGCCAGGCGCTTCCGGCAACCCCCGGAGCGAGCCCGCCGGGGCTGGGCCGAGTCGGGTACAAGGCCCAAGGGAGGGCGTCGCAATGAAGGTGGCGGTGCTGAGAGCGGGGATGTCTGCGTGAGCGGCGAGACCCCGCAAGACCAGAACGGCAAGCCGCCGCTGCCGCGCCAGGGGCGTCCGCTGGCGCCGCGTTCCCCGCGCGCCGCGCTCGAGCCGGAGCGCGTGCCGCTGCCGGCGCGCCGCTCGGCCAAGGCGCGCCATCCGGTGGTGATCGCCGGCAATGCCCTCTTCATGCTGCTGGTGCTTTTGGCTGTCGCGGCCGGCGCTGGGCTCTATTTCGGCAAGCAACACTTCGACGCGCCCGGGCCGCTGCAACAAGACAAGGTCGTCAACATCCCGCGCGGCCTCGGCAGCCGCGCCATCGCCGAGCGTCTGCAGAGCGAGGGCGTGATCGATGAGCCTTGGGTGTTCATCGGTGGCGTCATGGTGCTCAAGGCGCGCGGCGAACTCAAGCACGGCGAATACCGGTTCAAGGCGCATGCCAGCATCGCCGACGTCGTCGAAACCATGATCGAAGGCAAGGTGGTGCAGCACACGCTCACCATTCCCGAAGGCCTCACCTCCGAACAGGTGGTCGCGCGCCTGCTCGACACCGACGCGCTGTCGGGCCCGATCAAGCAGATCCCGCGCGAGGGCACGCTGCTGCCCGACACCTACAAGTTCACCCGCGGCATGACGCGCGAGCAGATGATCCACCGCATGCAGCGCGACAGCAAGCGCGTGCTCGCCGACGTCTGGGCGCACCGCTTGCCCGACCTGCCGCTGAAGACGCCGCAGGAACTGGTCACGCTCGCCTCCATCGTCGAGAAGGAGACCGGCAAGGCCGACGAGCGCTCGCGCGTCGCCGCCGTCTTCATCAACCGGCTCAAGCGCAAGATGCGCCTGCAGTCCGACCCGACCATCATCTACGGCCTGACCGGCGGCAAGGGCTCGCTCGGCCATCCGCTCGATGAAGAGCGAGATCGAGCAGCCCAACCCCTACAACACCTATCAGATCGACGGCCTGCCGCCGGGCCCGATCGCCAATCCCGGCCGCGCCTCGCTCGAAGCGGTGGCCAATCCGGCGCGCACCAAGGACCTTTATTTCGTCGCCGACGGCACCGGCGGCCACGTGTTCTCGGAAAACTACCAGCAGCACCTGAAGAACGTGGCGCACCTGCGTGGGCTGGAGAAGGACGACAAGGCCAAGGCCACCGACCCCGCGCCGGCGGCCGCGCCCGCCGATGCCGCCAAAGACAAGCCGGCGAACGGCAAGCCCAAGACGAAGAAGCGCTAGCGCAGGGTCGCGAAAAAGCCTGTCCCCGACCGGACCGGGGAGGGGCACCGCTCTTCGGATAAGGTCATGCGCCAACGAAAATACCTGCCCTTGTGAGGGCAGGGGCGCGCGGTTAAGGTCCGCCCGCTTTCAAAAACCGCCCCGCCAACAAGACGAGAAAGACCACCGATGGCCCTGTCGAGCATGACCGGTTTCGCTCGCGGCCATGGCGTCGCCGGCGCCTATGCCTGGAGCTGGGAGCTGAAATCGGTCAACGCCAAGGGGCTCGACGTGCGCTTCCGCCTGCCGCCGGGCTGGGACGCGGTCGAGGTCGCCGTGCGCGCCGCCGCCACCAAGGCGCTGGCGCGCGGCACCGTCTATTGCAACCTCACGGTCGAGCGCAAAGGCGTGCAGCCGACCATCAAGGTCAACGAGGCGGTGCTCGCCGCGGTGCTGGCCACGGCGAAAGACCTCGCCGGCAAGATCGACGCCGCGCCGCCGACGCTTGACGGCATCCTCGCGCTCAAGGGCGTGATCGAGATCGCCGAAACCGACGAGCGCGAGGAGGACCGCCGCGCCGCCGAGACCGCCATCATCGAAGGCTTCGCCGGGACGCTCGCCGATCTCGTCGCCATGCGCCGCGCCGAAGGCGAGACCTTGTGCAGCCTGCTCACCGCCCGCCTCGACGAGATCGCCGCGCTCACCGCCCGCGCCGAGGCCAACCCGGGGCGCAAGGCGGAAGCGATCAAGGCCCAGCTTGCCGAGCAGGTGGCGACCCTGCTGGCCGCTTCCGAGCGTTTCGACAGCGACCGCCTGCACCAGGAGGCCCTGCTGATGGCGAGCAAGGCCGACATCCGCGAGGAGCTCGACCGCCTGGTCTCGCACGTGGCGCAGGCCAAGAGCCTGCTCGCCGCCGGCGGCGCCGTCGGCCGCCGGCTCGACTTTCTCGCCCAGGAACTGCACCGCGAATCGAATACGCTCACCGCCAAATCCAACGACGTGGACCTGACCAATACCGGCCTGGAGCTCAAGACCGTGGTCGAGCAGTTCCGCGAGCAGGTGCAGAACCTGGAATGAGCAAGCCGCCGAAATCCGCGCCCAATAACCAGGACCGCGAGATCAGCCGCCGCGGCATCATGCTGGTGCTGTCCTCGCCCTCGGGCGCGGGCAAGACCACGCTGACGCGCAATCTGCTTGAGCAGGAGGAGAACGTCGCGCTCTCGGTCTCGGTCACCACGCGCGAGCGGCGGCCGAGCGAAATCGACAACGTGCACTATCATTTCGTCACCAAGCGCCGCTTCGAGGCCATGCGCGACGGCGGCGAGCTGTTGGAATGGGCGGAGGTGCACGGCAATTATTACGGCACGCCGCGCGAGCCGGTCGAAAAGGCGCTTGCAGGCGGCCGCGACATCCTGTTCGACATCGACTGGCAGGGTACGCGTCAGTTGCTCGAGAAGATGCCCGACGACGTGGTCACCGTATTCGTGCTGCCGCCGACCGCCGCCGAATTGAAGGCGCGGCTGGAGCGCCGCGCCCAGGATAGTCCGTCGATCATCAAGCAGCGCCTGCAAAACGCGTTGGAGGAGATCGCGCACTGGCGCGAATACGACTACATCCTGGTCAACCGCGATCTCGACAAGAGCTTCTTGCGCCTGCGCGCCATCCTCACCGCCGAGCGGCTGAAGCAAGTGAAGATGCTCGATATCGAGAACTTCATCGATCAGCTCTTGGGCGACCTGACAAAGATTATTCCGTAGCGGACTTGGCGAACGCGTTCGCCAGCCTCACGAACCCTTCGACGTCGATCTCCTCCGCCCGCGCGGTCGGCTCGATCCCCGCGGCCTCCAGCAGCGCGCCCGCATCGACGCCGAGCGACTTCAGGCTCTGCCGCAGCATCTTGCGGCGCTGGCCGAAGGCGGCTTCCGTCACCCGCTGCAACGCCTTGGCGTCGCACGGCAACGGTGCGGGCCGCGGGGTCAGCCGCACCACCGACGACGTCACCTTCGGCGGCGGCACGAAGGCCGACGGCGCGACGTCGAACATCAGCTTGGTCTCGCAGCGCCAGTTCGCCAGCACCGCCAGCCGGCCATAGCTCTTGGCTGCCCGGCGCGGCGACGATGCGCTCGGCCACCTCGCGCTGGAACATCAGCACCAGCGCGTCGTACCAGGGCGGCCACGGCTCGGCGGTCAGCCAGCCGATCAGCAGCGGCGTCGCGATATTGTAGGGCAGGTTGGCGACCACCCGCGCGGGCGCTCGGCCGAGATGCGACGCGCGGGTCGAACGCCAGCGCGTCGCCCGGCACGATCGTCGAGCCGTCCCGGATAGCGCGCGCCGATCTCCTCCAGCGCGGCGATGGCGCGGTCGTCGCGCTCGATGGCGATCACGCGCCCGGCGCCTTCGCGCCAGCAGCGCGCGCGTCAGCCCGCCGGGCCCGGGGCCGACCTCCACCACCGTGACGCCGTCGAGTGCGCCGCCGGCGCGCGCGATGCGCGCGGTCAGATTGAGATCGAGCAGGAAATTCTGGCCGAGCGACTTCTTGGCCGTGAGCCCGTGGCGGCGGATGACCTCGCGCAGCGGCGGCAGGTCGTCGATGGCGCTCATCCGCGCATGATCCTGAAAAGCCTGTCCCCGGCTCGATCGGGGATGGGAACCGGTTTTCGGACAAGATCATGCGCAAATTCGTTCTATTGCGCCGGGCTGAGCGCCGGCGTCCGCGCGGCAAGGCGCGCCGCGAGCTTCAGCGCCGCCACCAGGCTCGACGGATCGGCGCGGCCGGTGCCGGCGAGATCGAAGGCGGTGCCGTGGTCGGGCGAGGTGCGCACGAACGGCAGGCCGAGCGTCACGTTCACCCCATGGTCGAAGGCCAGCGTCTTGATCGGGATCAGCGCCTGGTCGTGATACATGCACAGCGCCACGTCGTAGCGTGGCGCGCGCCTGCGCATGGAACATGGTGTCGGCCGGCAGCGGCCCGCGCGCGTCGATGCCCTCGGCGCGCAATTGCGCCACCGCCGGCGCACGATCTCCACGTCCTCGCGCGCCGAGCGTGCCGTCCTCGCCGGCATGCGGGTTCAGCCCCGCCACCGCCAGCCGCGGCTTGCGCGATCGCCGAAGCGCTCGACGAATTCGCGCGCCACGATGCGCCCGGTCTCCACGATCAGCTCGCGGCTCAGAAGCCCGAACACCTCCTTGAGCGCGACGTGGATGGTCACCGGCACCACCGCCAGCTCCGGCGACCACAGCAGCATCACCGGCATCACGGCGCTTGCCGGTCGCCTCCGCGGCCAGCCGCGCCAGGAATTCGGTGTGGCCGGGCTCCTCGAAGCCGGCGCCGTAGAGCACGTTCTTGTCGATCGGGTTGGTCACCACCGCGCCGGCGCGGCCCGCCATCACGTCGGCGACCGCGCGCCGGATCGAGGCGATCGCCGCCGGCGCGCTCGTGGCGTCCGGCTTGCCCGGCGCGGCGGTGACGCCGACCTCGAGCGGCACGACCGGCAGCGCGCGCGCGAACACATTCACGGCGTCCGCCGGCGTCACCACCTTGAGCGGCACGTTGAGGCCGATGAGCGCGCGGCGCGGCGCTTGAGGAAATCGGGGTCGCCGACGACGTAGAAAGGCGGCAGCGCCAGGGCGTTGCGCCGCCGCCAGACGGCGAGCGTCAGATCGGGTCCGATGCCGGCCGGCTCGCCGAGCGTCAGCGCCAGAGGCGGCAACGAGGGCAGGCCGGCGCCCGGGCTCATCGCTTGTATTCGATCCAGGCCGAGCGCCGCAGTTCCTCCAGGAAGCTGCGCGAGGCGGCGGCGTAGCGCTTGGCGAAGATCTCCGAGCGCACCTTCTCCTTCAGCGGCGACTCCTGGGTGGTCTGCTTCTTATCGCACAGCGCGAACATCTGCAGGCCCTGCGCCGTCACGTCGGGCGTGGTCAGGTGGCCGACCGGCATCTTGTCGAGCAACTCGCGCAGCGGTTTCGGCAGCGTCGGTGGAGGTGCGCGTGATCGGCTCGCGCACCGCCACGTCGCGCAGCGCGCGCGCCAAGGGCAGGCCCTGAGCGCAACTGGTGAAACGGTTGCGCAGGTTTTCGGCCGTGCGGCGCTTTTGCGCCATCACCGCTTGGCTCGAGCCGGACTCCGCGACGACCACGACCGGATAGAGCGTGTAGACATAGCCCATCTCGGTCGCGCCCTCGTTGCGCGCGCGCAGGGCGCGCTCGACGTCGGCATCGGTGACCTTCAGCGAGGGGGCGAATTTGCCGCGGATCATCTGGCCCCAGGTCAGCTCCGCGCGGATGCGCTGCTTGACCGCGTAGGGGGTGACGCCGGCGCGGCTGAGGAATTGCTCGAAGCGGTCCGGGCTGACGCCCTGGCGCTTGGCCATGTTGGCGAAGGCCTCGTTCACCTGCTTGTCATCGACCACCAGGCCGTAGCTCTTGGCCTTGGCGATCTTCAGGCGGTCGTCAATGAGCTGCTGGATGACTTCCTTGCGGCTGACGCGCTTGTGGGTCGAGGTGGTGATCAAGCGCTCGCGCTGCTTGATGTCGAGCTCGGTGATCGGTGAGCCGTTGGCGACCACCACCACCTGCGCGCGGGCAAGCACCGGCGCGGCAAGCGCTGCCGCCGCCACGGCGCAGGCCAGCCAGCGGCGGATCGAACGGGTTTTCACGCGCATTCCCGGCATCGGCGAGGTCCATCTAGCTTGCGGCGGCGCGGTCGCGCGGCGGCCGGCAGTCATGTCTATTGCGAGCTTCCGCCGAGGCTCGAGAAGATCGAATTCTGACTGCCAAAGATCCCGTCTTCGCCACCGACCGGCTGGTTCACCGTGGTCTGACCCAGCGTCCGCAGGCTCAAGGTCAGGCCGATCGTATGGTTGGGCGTCACGGAGCCGCTCGAATAGCTATAACTTGTAGTGTAATTCAGGGCCAAGATGAGGCAATCGTCGACGTAGCCGAGCCCGACGGAGGTCTGGCTGACCTTGCCCGCCTCGATGTCATAGAGCGCGCCGCCCGAAAGCACCCAGTTGGTCGCCAGTTTGAGCGTACCAGAGGTCAGGAGGCCCTGGCGGCGGCTCAGGTAGCCGATATTCGGCTGTGCCGCATAGTCGCCGTAGAGCGCGGAAGCCGACCAGCGATCGAATCTGGCGGCCGCTTCGAGTTCCATCCGGTTGACTTCGAAGTTGTTCTTGTCGAACCGGAAGCGCGACGTGAAGGTGTAGATGCTGTTGGGCTGGTAGGCGAACCGCGCCACGTAATCCGAGCGGCGGCTGTCGAGCCCGCTGTCGAGGCCGGTATTGGTGGTGTCGGCCGCGGCGAAGGAGTTCTTCCCGAACAGCTGGTAGGATTCGCCGAACAGCGCGTTGACCGTGCCGGCTTGGTTGAACTGCGCGGTGTACTGGACCCCGTAATTGACGCGGCCGCCGCCCTCGACCCGGTCCCAGCCGGCGAACTTGTTGACGCGGAACAGGTTGCTGTCGTCGAAGACGAAGCTCTGCGCGTCTTCGTTCGGCCAGTTGCCGATCTGCGTCTCGTCCGGCCGCGCGATGACCTGCGCGATCGGCTCGATCGTCTGCGTGCCCCAGGACTGCACGGAGATGAACGGATAGCGGTATTCGACGCCGACCGTCGGCATGGCGCGAACTTGCGTGGAATCGCCCGGGGTCAGGTAGTTCGACACGCTAGCCTGATTGTCCACGTGCAAGGCGGCGGTGTCGACGCGCACCGAGGCGAAGGGGGTCCACACTTGGCCGAACGAGTCGGTGATGTTCTTGCGCCAGTGGGTCTCGGCCGAGAAGCGGTTGTAGTTGCCGGGGAAGCCGCGCAGCACGCAATTGGCCGAATTCTTCACCGCCGTGTCGGCCGTGTTGCAGGCGCCGGAACTGGAAGCAGCTTGCGTGATGGCGTCGAAGTTGGCCTGCGAGCGCGACATGCTGGTGAAATTGAGGTTGTAGCTGAGCTCGCCGCCCATGATCGGGTGGTCGAACGTGTAAGTATAATCGATCACCGGGTGGATGATCGGGATCTGGTCCTGCACGTCGGAGCCCGAGAAGCCGAGGTAATAGATCGAGCGGGCGTCGAAATAGCTGCGGTTGCCGCGGCCGGCGATGAAGCCCTGCGATATGCCCTCGCTCGTCACCGACAGGTTGTCGGGACGGCGCGAGTATTGCGACAGGCTCGGTTTGTAATCTTGCAGGAAGTAACGGTCGGACATGAGCAACGCGTCCCAGCCCCAGACCCATCGCTTGTTGATGGCGAAACGGCCGCTGCTTTCCACGCTGCCGCGCCAGTCGCGCTCGCCGAACGAACCGTTGAAGGCGGCCGGGTCCTGCTGCCGGATGCCGGCGCCGCGGATCATGTAGGCGCCGTTCAACAGGCGATGGCGGAATTCGCCCTGCATCAGCAGGCCCTGCCGGCTCGTGTATTTCGGCGCCACCGTGACGTCGTAGTTCGGCGCCAGCGCGAAGTAATAGGGCACCTCGACGCCGAAGCCGTAGACCGTGTTGGTCGAGTACGTCGGCATCAACAGTCCGGTCTTGCGCTTGACGGTCGGATCGGGCGCGGAGAAATACGGCATCCAGAACAGCGGCACGCCCCAAAATTCGAGGCGCGCGTCCTCGAAATACATCATCTTCTCTTGTTGGTCGTGGATGATGCGCTTGGCCTTCACCTGCCATTCCGGCGGCTTCTTGGGATTGTCCTTGCACGGCTGGCAGGCGGTGTAGACGCCGTTGTGGAAGACGGTGAAGTTGCCGCCGGTGCGTTCGGCGCGCGCGGCCGCCATGCTGGTGCGCTGTGGTGTGTTGAGCCTGAGGGCGTCGACGAAGCCGTTGCGGTAGTCGTCCGACAGGTCGATGACCTCGCCGTGGGTGACCTTGCCGTCCGCTTCCGTCAGCCGGACGTTGCCTTCCGCGTGCAGGCGCTTGGTCTGCTGGTTGTAGACGACCTTGTTGGCCTCCAGCGTCGAGGCCTTGTAGTAGATCTGCACGTCGCCGACGGCCGACACCAGATGGTTGGCGTAGTCGTAATTGATGCGGGCCGCCTTCATCAGCATCTGCGGCTGACCGGCGCGCTTGAGGTCGGCCCCGGTCTTCGCGGGCGGCGGCGGGATGGGCGTGAAGGTGGCCTGGGCCAGCGCGGGCGCGCACGCGAACACGCCGCCCCAGACCGACAGGACCAGGACAGCGAAGACTTGGGCAATGCCGCGGCGGGGCCGGGCCGCTGGTGGTGGAGCGCTAGGGGGCCCCGCCATCACCCGTCCTCCTGGTACAACAACGCAATGAACCCCGTCAGACCACCGGCGAGCACAGGTAGCCAAGCTGCTGTCACTGGGTGCATCAGCTCGGCCTTGCTCAAATCTTCCGTCACCTTCGACAAAACATAAAGCAGAAACCCGGCTCCCACGCCACTTAAAACCATCTTCTGCACACCGCCGAAGCGGAAGAACCGTAGACTGACGGCGGCCGCAAGGAAAACCATGGCGGCGAGCATGAAGGGGCGGGCGAGAAGCTTCTGGAACTGCAATCTATACCCGGCCGCGACAAGTCCTGCGTGTTCGGCGATCTTGATATACAGGGGCAAGTCCCAGAACGGGACGGTTTCGGGGGTCGCAAAACTTTCGCGCACTTGCTCGGGCGTCAGGCTCGTCTTCAGCCGGTAGACCTTTTCGTCGAGCGGCCGCTGGCCGAGCCGGTAGACGCGGGCATCGAGCAGCTTCCACACGCCCGGGTCGAGCACCGCCGCCCGCGCCTCGATGCGCCGCTGGAAGCGGCCGTCGGTGCCGAAGGTGAAGACCGACACCCCGCTCAGCGCCACGCCCTGGTCGCGGCTCGACTTGGCGTTGATGATGGCCTGGCCCTCGCCGGTCTTCTGGTTGGCCCAGAAACTGCCGCCGCCGCCGCCGCCGCCGAAGCCGCCGACGTCGCGCCCGAACAGCTCGGCCTGCAGCTTCTTGGAGCGCTCCTGCATCACCGCCGAGATCGGGTTGTAGACCGTGGTCGCGAAGATGCCGATCAGGAAGGCCACCACCACCGCCGGGGTGACGAACTGCCAGGCCGACATGCCGGCCGAGCGCGCAACCACCAGTTCCAGCCGCCGCGACAGGTTGAGATAGGACGACATCGCGCCGATCAGGATGCAGAACGGCATCACCCGCTCGATGATCTGCGGCACGCGGAAGATAGAGGTCTCGAACACCAGGAGCGGCGACACGTTGGGGACGTCGCCCGCCCGCCGCATCAACTCGATGTAGTCGAGCAATGCCACCAGCGCGAAGATGCTGAGGAACACCATCAGCACCGCGCTCAAGAAGCGCATGCCGAAATAACGCGCAAGTGTTCCCCCCAAGACCGGCATAGACAATCTCACGATGTGACGGCCAAGCGTTTGACGACGCGCTCGGTGAGCGCGGTGATGCCATTGGTGATGAAGGCCGGCGGCTCCAGGATCACGCCACGGCGGATCACGAAATAGCCGGCGCCGAATGCGACCAGGGCGGCGATGTATTGCAGCGGCAACAGCCACGGGATGGTGGCGCCGAACACGGTTGAGACGAATCCGAGCAGCCGCAGCAGCGCCACCCAGCCGATCGCGCCCAGCATCGACATGGTGCGGCTCTGCCGGTTGGTGCGCGGGGCGCCGAGATAGGCGAAGGCGATCACCGCGAAGGCGATCGGATAGAGCGGCGCCATCAGCCGATCGCAGAGCTCGGCGCGGAACTCGCCCGGCTGCTTGACGTAGGCCTGGTCCTTGGGGTCGGGGACCATGAGCTGCCAGAGATAGCGCTCACGGATCGAATACTTGATCGCGCCGGTGCCGCCGGCGAACTGGGAGAGGTCGAAGGCATAGCGGTCGAAGGTGACCATGGCCGGGTCGCGCTCGCCGGCCTCGTGGCGCTGCACGGTGCCGTTCTGCAGCACCAGGAAGGTGCCCTTGTTGTTGTCGACCAGTTCGCCGGCTTCCGCCAGCACGGTGAGGCGCTCTTTCGGATTGCGCTGGTCGTCGAGGAAGATGCCGGCGAGCTGGCCGTCGTTGCGGCGCTGGCGGATGTGGATGGTGACGCCGTTTTCGAGCGTGGTGAAGCGGCCCGGCTGCAGGATGGTGGTGACCACGTTGGCGCGCACCTCGGTCAGCCATTCGCGCAGCATGCGCAGGCCCTTGGGCGCGAAATAGGCGCTGATCACCGTCACCAGCAGCGCCACCACGATGGCCGCCGCCAGGAAGGCGCGGAACAGGATCCACGGCGACATGCCGGCCGCGTTCATCACGATGATTTCGGAATCGGTCGACATCTTGTTGAGCACGTGCGCCATCGCGATCAGGAAGGCGATCGGCGCGATCACCATCACCAGAAGCGGAACAATCAGCCCGGTGATGCCGACGAACACCAGGATGGTCTGGCCCTGGCTGGTCATGATGTCGAAGTCGTGCAGCGCCTGCGTGACCCAGATCACGGCGGTCAAACTGCCCAGCACCACCAGAAAGGCGTTCAGAGTCGTGCGGAATATGTAGCGGTTGACCGAACCCATCCGCCGCCATCGTCCCCTGTCTGCCGCGCGGGTCCGACCCTCCGGCCTGTCGGCCGGCCCCGGTCAGCGCGCTGCTGTTTTGACCCAACCCCCGTCGGGCCTCCCCTTGATCCGTTCACAACATGGCCTCGCAAAGGCAAAGTCTTTGAATACGCACAATAAAAAGACGGAGAACATGGCGAATGAACGGTTAATTTCGGACCCTTGTCTAGCCCTGCGCTCGGACCTTGATTCTGGCAAGCCGGGACCGCCTTGAGACGTGTGAAAACTGCAAGAAACGGTCCATTCCGGCTTTGCAGCGGGCCCGGCGGCGGGCCATATGGGGCAGGGGCCGAATCCCCCCAATGTGACAGTCAAAGGACCTCTCCCATGCCCGACGCCCTCAAGCTCGATTTTGGCGCCTACGCGGCACCCGCCAAGGGCGTTCTGATCGTCTTTTGCGACGATAAGCTGAAACTCGGTCCCGCCACCAGCCGGGCCCTGGGCGCCGCCGGGCCCCAGGTCGCGCGCGCCGCCAAGGCCGCCGCCTTCACCGGCAAGAAGGACTCAGGTCTGGAGCTGATCGCGCCGGAGGGCCTGAAGGTCGACCGCCTGGTGGTGATCGGCGCCGGCAAGGCCGCAATAAGGCCGCCGACCTCAAGCCCCAGGATTTCCTGAAATTCGGCGGGCTGGCCATGGGCAAGGTTCCGACCCGCGCCAGCGACGCGACGATCTTCGCCGAACTGCCCGGCGGCGCCATGACTGCCGACCAGGCGGCCGGCCTGGCGCAAGGCGTGCGCCTGCGCGCCTATGCCTTCGACCGCTACAAGACCAAGCGCAAGGAAGAGGACAAGCCGCCGGCCAGCCGCAGTGTCACCATCGCGGTGCGCGATGCCGCCGCCGCCCGCCGCGCCTTCGCGCCGCTGTCGGCGGTCGCCGACGGCGTCGTGCTGGCGCGCGATCTGGTCAACGAGCCGGCCAACGTGCTTTTCCCGGCTGAGTTCGCCGGCCGGGCCACCGCGCTTGCGCAAGGTCGGCGTCAGGGTCGAGGTGCTCGACGTGCCGGCGCTCAAGAAGATCGGCATGAACGCGCTGCTCGGCGTCGGCCAGGGCTCCGCCCACGACAGCCGCGTGGTGGTGATGCGCTGGAACGGCGGCAAGAAGGGCGACGCGCCGGTCGCCTTCATCGGCAAGGGCGTCTGCTTCGACACCGGCGGCATCTCGATCAAGCCGGCCGGCGGCATGGAGGACATGAAGGGCGACATGGCGGGCGCGGCCTGCGTCACCGGGCTGATGCACGCGCTCGCCGCGCGCAAGGCCAAGGTCAACGCCGTCGGCGTCATCGGCCTGGTCGAGAACGCGGTGGACGGCAAGGCGCAGCGCCCGGGCGACATCGTCAAATCGCTGTCGGGCCAGACCATCGAGATCATCAACACCGACGCCGAGGGACGGCTCGTGCTCGCCGACGTCATCTGGTACGCGGCCGAGCGCTTCAAGCCGAAATTCATGATCGATCTGGCGACGCTCACCGGCGCCATCATCGTCGCGCTCGGGCACGAATATGCCGGCATGTTCTGCAACGACGACAAGCTCGCCGAACGGCTGAGCAAGGCCGGCGCCGCGACCGGCGACGCCGTGTGGCGCATGCCGCTCGGACCCGGCCTACGACAAGCTGATCAATTCAAAATTCGCCGACATGAAGAACACCGGCGGCTCGCGCTATGGCGGCGCGATCACCGCCGCGCAGTTCATCAAGCGCTTCGTCGACGACAAGATTCCGTGGGCGCATCTCGACATCGCCGGCACCGGCATGGACTCGCCGCAGAGCGACATCAACAAGAGCTGGGCCTCCGGCTGGGGCGTGCGGCTGCTCGACCGGCTGGTGGCGGACTATTACGAGAAGTGAGGCAGACGGCGCCCGGGCATCGAATTGGACCGGCGCTCTGAAAACTCGGCTGCCGTTCTAGAACCGGTAGCCGGCGCTGATGGCGAGCTCGGTGTTCATGACGTTGACCACCCGGGCGGTGCCGCCGAGGTGCGCCGTGAACAGGCCGTTGAGCGCGGTGAACGGCTGCGATGGACCGTTGAGCGCGGTCGACACGAATTCGTATTCGAAGCGCGCGAACCAGCGCTGGCTGAGTTCGAATTCGGCGCCGCCGCCGACCACGAACGCCACGGTGCCTTCGTCGAAGGTGCCGTCCTGGGCTTCCTGGTGGATGTTCTTGTAGGCGAAACCGCCGCGCGCGAACGCCCGCACCGGCGGCATCGCGGCCGGTATGATGTCGTTGTACCACGGCACCCACGCCGACAACGGCGGCGTGAACCAGAGCACAGAGCCGGTGACGGCGAAGCTGCGCTCCTTGCTCATGGTCGCGAAGCCTTTTTCGAAGAAGCTGGTCTCCCCGAAATAATCGACGCTCAGCTCCACTGCCCAATCCGGGTCGAAGTGCCAGCCGACGAAGGCCTTGCCGCCCGGCTCGTACTTCTCGACGTTGTACATATTGTTGGTGTTCGGCACGAAGCCGGTGTGGTGGTCCATGAAGACGCCGCCGCCGACGTACCATTCGTAGACCGGGACCGGTGAGGTTAGCGCCTTGAAAATCGGCGTCGATGTGGGCCGCGGCAAATCGGCAGCGCTCGCCGGCGCAACGCCGAACTGCGCGGCAACGCCAACCACGAGTGCCACGATGGCGGCACGCACAACGGGAACGTAACGACAGCCGCCCATTCTTGGGCACCCCTGACAAATCGGTCAAACAACGGACAAAACCCGGCCGCAACAAACGCCCGGGATCAGCCCCGTATAACCTTAGTAACCCCACCCTGCGCCCCGGCAAACGCCCGCGGCGACCGATAAAACGCTATGGAGTAACGGGAAATGAGTCAACGGCACCGCAACACGGCGGACCGGGGCGGCCGGGCGGGTGGCCTGGCCGAGGCGCGAAGGATTGTCGTCGATTTGGGCAAAAAGCCGATCCAGACCCCGTTGTCGGGTTGAAATCGGCCCGTAACGGGGGCGCGAATGACCACGAACGGCAGTTTTTTGCGGATTCGTGTCGTTGCGGGCACAACTTGCGGAAATTTACCCTATCTCGTTTCGTTTCCGGGCTTTAGGTGTGGACAAGGCGGCCGGCTTTGGGGCCGCCGGGGTTCAGAGCGGCCGATATGACCGAAGTGCTATTCTACCACCTGCAGGGCCAGCGCCTGGAAGGCGTGCTGCCGACGCTGCTCGAGAAGTCGCTCGAACGCGGCTGGCGCGTGGTGGTGCAGGGCGTCTCGGAAGAGCGTATCGAGGCGCTCGACGCTCATCTGTGGACCTATCGCGACGATGGCTTCCTGCCGCACGGCACCTGGCGCGAAGCGGAGGCGCAGGCACAGCCGGTGCTGCTGACGCTGACCGACAGCAATCCCAACGCCGCCGACGTGCGCTTCCTGATCGAGGGGGCCGCGGTGCCGGCCGACGCCGAGGCCTACCGGCGCATCGTGCTGCTGTTCGACGGCGACGACGAGGAGGCGGTGGCCGCCGCGCGCGCGCATTGGGGCGAGGCCAAAGCCAAGGGCTTCGACGTCACCTATTGGCAGCCCGACGACAACGGCCGCTGGGTGAAGAAGGCGTGAGGGGCTCGATGCCCCACGACGATCTAACTTGTGGCCGGATGGCGCGTTAGCGGCATCCGGGGCAGGGGATGCTCGGGTACGCTTACGCTCAAGCGAGGCAACGGGCGAACCATACGCGACACTGTCATAGCCGGGCTTGTCCCGGCGATCTCGCTTGGGGGCGCAGGGCCTCTCTACGCGGGGTCACCGGGACAAGCCCGGTGACGATAAGACGTGGGCGCGGGGATAGCTGGCCCAGACGGGGATAAGTATTTTTTCACATATTTTCTTGACGCGGCTTTCAATCCAGACTAAATTCCCATCCATCCCGCCCCTCGGTGCCGAGGGGTCTGCAGTCTCCAGACGCGGGGCGGGGAGCGGTGGCCGGTTCGGGGGCGTCGGAGATGCGGCGCTCAATTCCCCGCCCGGCGGTCCAAGCCGCGCCGGTCCCGGCGTGCCATGCCGCACGCGGAGACTCCGGCTGCCGTCGGCGGCGATCTGTCGGAGATCGCGCCGCCGGCAAGAAGCTCATACTCGGTGGACTGGCCGCGGTGACGCCTAACCGGCAGACGCGGCTGAAAGGATCGACCACCGGGGACCGGCACGGAGCAAACCTAAGAAACACCGCGCGCGGGACGCCGAGGGACTGGCGGACTTGCGGCAATACCGCTTCGACAAGCCTCGATGTCGCGAGGCGTCGAGGCCCGTGGGTCCGGTAGACCCGACAGCGTCCCGCGCGCCCTCGGTTCTTTTTCGAGAGCGGCGGATTAGGAATGAGGCGAGGGCCTGCCCGGGGCCGACATCAAGAACACGGGCGATGGCGCGTGCCTTGGGGTGACTAGGGCATTGGCCGACTAGGCCAAAAGCCTGTCAGCCAATGGCCGATTGAGGGGCCCGATCGGGCCGCGGGGGCCGTTCCAGGTTGCCGGTGCCATTGTGATGACGCAAAATCCGGCTTAAGGGACAAGCGGATAGACAAAACGGGGGTCTCGCTTGCAGCGTTCCATATCCACCATCGTGTTGCTCTGCGCCGCCGTTGCGGCGGTGGCGGGCTGCTCGCAATTTTCGGGCGTCACCAACGCGATCGAGGACAACAGCTTTAAGACGCCGAGTTTGAGCCTGCCGGATTTGAGTTTGGGCTCCGAGGATAAGTCCGACGAGAACTTCGCTCTCGGCCCCAGCGGCCCGGTGGCGGCGGACGAACTGATCAGCGCGAGCGGCCACTGCCCGCCGGCTGCGACCCCGGCGCAAGCCGCCGCACCCCCGGCCGCGGCCCCACAGGCGGCGGCGGCCCCGCCGCCCGACCGGCTGGAGCCCAGCGCCGGCTTCAACCCCGCGTTCCAGCCCTCGGTGGTCGGCGGCGTCGCGCTCGGCATGAGCGAATGCGCGGTGGCGCGCCGCCTCGGCACCCCCAGCGTCGTCAGCATCAGCGCCGGCCCCAAGGGCCAGCGGCGGGCCGTGCTCACCTATCGCGAGGGCGAGCGGCCGGGCCTCTACAGCTTCCGGTCCGGCCGCCTGATCCAGGTCGACGCCACGCCGCAGCAGGCCAAGAAACTCGACAGGAACGCGCGCAAGTCCTCGCGCCGCACGCGCGGCAAGTCCAAACGCGGCGTCGAGCGCATGTACGTGCAGTAGCCAATTGAGGCTTTGTCGTCTGATCCGCTGAAGTTGAGCCATTCTCCGCTCATTCCCGCGCAAGCGGGAATCCAGGAGAGGATCGCACGGCCCTGATTTGGCAGCCCCTGGGTCCCCGCTTTCGCGGGGACGAACGGTGGAGGGCGCTTCGGCCTCGAAGATTAGCCTCTATGCCGTTTCCAGCGCCGCGCTGGCGGCGAGCCATTCCTCTTCCGCGGCGGCGAGCGCTTCCGCTGTGTCCGAACGTGTCTTGGCAAGCTCGGCCGCTTTCGCCGCATCGCGCGTGAACAAGCCGCCGTCGGCAAGCTTCTCGTCGAGCGCGGCAAGCTCGCGCGTGAGCTTCTCGATCCGCGCTTCGGCTTTCTTCACGCGCTGACGCAACGGCGCGGTTTCGGCGCGCTTTTCGGCGGCCGCGCGGCGCACGTCGCTGCGGCTCGGGCTGCGACGACGACTTCGTCGCGCCTGCATTGCCGCCGCTGCGTTCGTTCAACACCGTGCGGCGATAGTCGTCGAGATCGCCGTCGAACGGCTTCACCTTGCCGTCGGCGACCAGCCACAAGCGGTCGGCGCACGCTTCCAGCAGATAGCGGTCGTGCGACACCAGGATCACCGCGCCGGGAAAATCGTTGATCGCCTCGATCAGCGCGCCGCGGCTGTCGATGTCGAGATGGTTGGTCGGTTCGTCGAGGATGACGAGATGCGGCGCTTCGAAGGTGGCTAGACCGAGCAACAGCCGCGCTTTCTCGCCGCCGGAAAGCTTCTCGACCTTGGTGTCGCCGGCCGCGCCCGAAAAGCCGATGGCGCCCACCTTCGCGCGCACTTGCGCTTCCGCGGCGTCCGGCATCAAACGGCGCAAATGATCGTAGGGGCTTTGCTGCGGATGCAACTCGTCCACCTGGTGCTGGGCGAAATAGCCGATCTTCAAGGTCGCCGCGCGGGTGACGGAACCTTGCATCGGCTGCAGACGGTCGGCGATCAGCTTCACGAAGGTCGACTTGCCGTTGCCGTTGGCGCCCAGCAGCGCGATGCGGTCGTCATTGTCGATGCGCAGGTTCAAGCCCGACAACACCGGCTTGCCGGGTTCGTAGCCGACCGCAACGCCGTCGGTGGCGATGATCGGCGGCGACAGCAGCTTGTCCGGCGCCGGGATATTGATCGGCCGCACCTCGTCGGTGGTGAGCGCGGCGATCGGCTCGAGCTTGGCCAGCATCTTCAGCCGCGACTGCGCCTGCCGCGCCTTGGTGGCCTTGGCGCGGAAACGGTCGACGAAAGCCTGCAGGTGCTTGCGCTGCGTTTCCTGCTTCTTGATCAGCTTCTGGTCGAGCGGCGGCGCGTTCGCTGCGCTGGCGCGCGATAGGCCGAATAGCCGCCGCGCTAAAGCGTGAGCTTCTGCTGCTCCAGCGCCAGGATATGGCCGACCGCGCTGTCGAGCAGGTCGCGGTCGTGGCTGATGACGATCAGCGTCGCCGGATAGCGCGCCAGATGGTCCTGCAGCCACAGCGTGCCTTCGAGGTCGAGATAGTTGGTCGGCTCGTCGAGCAGCAACAGGTCGGGCTGCGCGAACAGCGTGGCGGCGAGCGCGACGCGCATGCGCCAGCCGCCGGAGAATTCGGACACCGGCGCGCTGCTGGTCGTCGCTGGAAAAGCCGAGGCCCGACAGGATCGAGGCCGCGCGCGCGGGCGCTGCGTGCGCGCCGATGTCGGCGAGCCGGGTCTGGATTTCGGCGATGGCGTGCGGGTCGGTGGCGGTGTCCGCTTCCGCCAGCAGGGCGGTGCGCTCGGCATCGGCGCGCAGCACGATGTCGAGCAGGCTGTCCGGCCCGCTCGGCGCTTCCTGCGCCAGCCGCCCGATGCGCCAGCGCGGCGGCAGCGTGATGCGGCCGTGCTCGGACGCATGGTCGCCCGCGATCACGGAAAACAGCGTGGTCTTGCCGGTGCCGTTGCGGCCCACGAGCCCGACGCGCGCGCCGGTGGGCACGTTGACGGAAGCGCCTTCGATCAGCGTGCGGCCGGCGATGCGGACGGTGAGGTCGTCGATGACGAGCATGGGCCCGCCTTTTGGCCGAGGCGGCCGTGCGATGCAATCCCTTGCCACAAACTCCGCTCATTCCAGCGCAAGCGGGACATCCAGAAAAGCCGTTCTGTGTGGCAATGGGTGGCCGCTTTCGCGGGGACGAGCGGACGGAGGCATGATCTCACGATCAAGCGGGAAGTCCGCTATCGGGAGGAATGCGGATGAGACGCGAACAAGCGGTAATGGCAGCTTTTGATCCGAACCGGTCCCTTGATATCCGGCGTGGCGGCTGCGTGGCAGCAAGAGTGAGGTGCGTCAAAAC
Organism: uncultured Pseudomonadota bacterium; assembly: GCA_963829785.1. GTDB lineage: Bacteria > Pseudomonadota > Alphaproteobacteria > Rhizobiales > Xanthobacteraceae > Pseudolabrys. The sequence continues at coordinate 79,830 of CAWHJZ010000005.1, forward strand.
GGCAGGATGCCCCGCACGCGCCAGGTCCAGATCTGGACGTCGCTGCCGATGCCGCCATATTCGCCACTGGCGGTAAGCTGCGCGCCACCGTCGAATGTCAGCGCGACGCCGCCCGTGGCGCGCGCCGATCCGCCTTCGAGGAGCGGCGCCGTGGTAAGCCCGGCGGCGGATGCGTCGTCGCGCGAGAAGTAGTAGTCGCCGTACAGCCCGACATAAGGTGCCGCCTTCACGGCGCTCGACCAGGCGAAGGGATAGCTTACCTTGACGCCGCCGCTCATCCGGCCCGTCTCGAAATTGCGGTCGCCTTGCGCGGTGCCGAGGCTGTCGGTGTAGCTGTTTTCGTGTTCCCACAGCGCGTAGACCCGCGCCGACGGTTGGACCACGAAGGATTGCCAGCCATAGGTCCCGGTCACCCCGGCGTTGACGAGCCAGCGTTGGCCCGTAAAGTCACCCGCTGCCGTGCCGGCAACATTGTTGGCTAGGATATACGACCAAGCCCCCAAGACATCGAAACGAAGGTTCGGCGCAAAGCGCCAGCCGAGGTAGGCGCCGGTGGTCCAGCCGTTGCCTTTGAGCACGCCGTTAGCGGCATTGGAGCTATAGTCGAAATATTCGTAGCCGCCGAACACGCCGACCAGAACGTCCGGCGTAAGCCGGCGCGAGAGCCCGGCAAGTGCGTTGATCTGGCCGCCTTTAAGATCGCTGCCGGACGTGTCGCGGTCGAATTCGGCGCCGCGCACATCAGCCCAGGCGAGCCAGTCACGCGCGCGCACCGCGGGTCGCGCTGCGTTGGTTGCCGCGCCGCTCTGCGTGGCATAGGCGAGCGCAGAGAAGCCATCCGCGACCCGCCGGGTGCTCGCATCGGACGAGGCAACGAAGCGATCGAAGCGCTCCCGTAGCAGAGCCGACTTGCCCGAAATGACCCAATCGAGCGCCTTAAGCGGATCGACAAGACCGGCTCCGAATTGCGAATTAACGCCGCGAGATCCGAGATGTCTGGCCGTCCTCGTCAGGATTGCACGAATGTCGTCCGGCGTGAGGGATGATTTGCGGGCAATCAGTAACGCCGCAACGCCGCTCACAATCGCGGTTGCGACCGAGGTGCCGGTTGTGAGCTGCACGGTCCCTCCGGGGGCCGGCACCAAAACATCGACGCCCGGCGCCGCGATGGCGACGTATTTCCCCTGGTTGGCAACTTTGAGCAGGCGGTCGCTTGCGTCCGTTGCCGTGACGGCCATGACGCTTGGATCGGCGCCCGGATAAACCGGAGGTGATTTCGGGCCGTTGTTGCCGGCGGCGGCGACCACGAGAATGCCCTTCTCGCGAGCAATCTGCAGCGCTTGCGACAATGCCGGATCGGCCGGCCCGGCAAAGCTCATGTTGACGATCCTGGCGCCGTGCTGGATCGCGTAATCGAGTCCCTTGATGACCCTGAAAGAGCTGGATTGCGTGCGGTCGGCGCCGCCAAAAGCGCAGATCGCCATGATGTGCGCAAGCGGGGCAACGCCCTTCAGCTCCGCGTGGGACACGATCGCGCCGGCCATGCCGGTGCCATGTATATCCGGCGGGCCGGCGCCGCAGCCGGCGTCGTATTTCTCGGTCACCGCGCCGGCGAGGTTGGGTTGTTGAAAGTCGATCTGCAAGTCGATCACCGCAATGGCAACCTTGCCTCCCTCGGTGATCCGGTGTGCAGCGCCAAGGTGGAGCTTATTCAGGATGTATTGTGCCGAAGCGGCGCCTCCGGCGCCGGATTTGTTTTGATCCTGTGCCAGACCATAGGCGTAATTGGGCTGCACCGCGGCGCGGATCCCGGCGGCGTTAACGCGGCGGATCACCTGGCGCACCGATTGCCCATTGGCGATGTGGAAGACGTAGACCGTGCGGCCCAGCGCTCCTACGGTTTGCTGGTTTACGATGGTGAGGCCGAAACGTTGGGCGACGCCGGCGATTTGCTGCGGCGTCGTGCCGGCGGCAAATTGCATGACCACTTGGTCCGGCGCAAACCGTGTTTCGCCCGGTGGCGGCATCCCCGAACCGGGCGGCAGGGGAATGGTTCGCATGTCAATGAGGCGCACGCCCGGTGGCGCGCCGTTGCCGCCTTGCCTGCCGTTGGCAAGGCTGCCGTTGCCGGCTGCAATCCTGCGTCTCGTCCCGATGCGGGTTCTGCGGTTAATGGGGGCCGCAGGCTGTCCGAAGGGGAAACGGACGGTGACGCCGGCCCCATTCGGCGTGAGCGGCTGCGGATTGTCGCTGAAGCCGGCATCGATTGCGCCTTCGACCGCGGCGACAATGGCTTGCCCCGATATGTGCGCGATAACCGGTGTCGTGGAGACCTGAAGCGCGCGTAATTTCGTACTGTCTGCCGGAGTGTCGACGGTCTGAACGAGAGTTGCGGAGACACCGGCGGCATTGTTGGTGTCGCCGCCGTACTTCGCGGTAATCGAGTGGCTGCCCGCGGCGAGCGAAGAAGTTGTCAGGCTGGCGGCGCCGGCCGTCAGTGTCGCCGTGCCGATCTGCGTTGCGCCGTCGAAGAAGCTCACGGTCCCGGTCGGCGATGATCCGGAAACGCTTGCCTTGAATGTTACGGCTTGCCCATAGCTCGACGGATTTTGTGACGACGACAGTGTCGTTGTCGTACCTGTCGTCGCGTAGGTGAACTGGTCGGCCGTACTGGTCGCGCTGGTGCCGCCAGGGGTGGTCACCGTGACATGAACGGTGCCGGTGCCGGCCGGCGACGTCGCGGTGATCTGGCTGGTGCCGTTGACCGTGAAAGAGCCGGCCGCGGTGTTGCCAAACGTGACCGCGGTGGCGCCGGTGAAATTGGTGCCGGCGATGGTGACGCTGGTTCCTCCGCCCGGCACACCGCTGCTCGGCGTGATCGAGGTTACCGATGGCGTTCCAACTTGCGCGTGGACATCGCCGCTCATGCCGGCGATCAATACACCGAGCGCAGCGACGAATATGCAGGCGGCACGGATCGTACAAACCCACTTGCGGTTTGCCGCAGTCGGCCATTGTCCGCCGCTCACGCCTTCATCCCCCAATTCTTGGCAAAATCTAAGGCGCCGATGGTCGCAAAATGCGCCGCCAGTGTCTCAGGCGTGACCGCCAAAAACAAGGTTTGACGCGGAAATCCCGAAGTATCGTTGCTCAGATGCCACAATTGCAATGTGTCCGGTCGTCTGCGCAAAGCGGTCTGCCCAAGCTGGCCTAGGTTCCGCCCGAGCGTGGTTCGGAGCAGGTTTGGCACGGCGTCTTTCGGGCGGCTGATCCGAGGTAAACCCGGCCATTGGTCCTTGGCGATATGTGTTTCGCGCACCCAAATGTTTGTGATCTGGGAGCGAAGCGGACGTCATCGATAGCAAGTTATTGAAGCAAATGCGCTAGGAAGGCACGGCAACGATCGGTCAGGTGAGAGCGTCGGCGACCGCCTTGCCGCAGGTGAGCGTATCGGCCGGACCCTTGAGGTCGCGGGTGCGCAATTTCGGCTCCGCCAGCACCTTTTCGATGGCCGTGACGATCGCCTGGGCCGCTTCGCTTTCGCCCAGATGCTCCAGCATCATGGCGCCCGACCAGATCTGCCCGATGGGGTTGGCGATGCCTTGCCCGTAGATGTCTGGCGCGGAGCCGTGCACCGGCTCGAACACCGACGGGAACTTGCGCTCGGGATTGATGTTGCCGGACGGCGCGATGCCGATGGTGCCGGTGCAGGCCGGTCCGAGGTCGGAGAGGATGTCGCCGAACAGGTTGGACGCCACCACCACGTTGAACTAGTCCGGGTTCATGACGAAATGCGCGGTCAGGATGTCGATGTGGAACTGGTTCCATTTCACATCGGGATAGTTCTTCGCCATCTCCTTCACGCGCTCGTCCCAGTACGGCATGGTGATGGCGATGCCGTTCGACTTGGTCGCGGAGGTGAGGTGCTTCTTCGGCGTCGAGCGCGCGAGCTCGAAGGCGAATTTCAGCACGCGGTCGACGCCGATGCGGCTCATCACCGTTTCCTGCACGACGACTTCGCGCTCGGTGCCGGCGAACATCTTGCCGCCGATGGCCGAATACTCGCCCTCGGTGTTCTCGCGCACCACCCAGAAGTCGATGTCGCCGGGCTTGCGGCCGGCGAGCGGGCAGGGCACGCCGGGCATCAGGCGCACCGGGCGCAGATTGACGTACTGGTCGAAGTCGCGGCGGAACAGGATCAGCGAGCCCCACAGCGAGATGTGGTCGGGCACGCGGTCGGGCATGCCGACGGCGCCGAAGTAGATGGCGTCGTGGCCGCCGATCTGGTCCTTCCAGTCCTCCGGCATCATGCGGCCGTGCTTGTCGTAATAGTCGCAGCTCGCGAAATCGAAGTCGTCGAGGCGGAGCTCGAAGCCGAACTTCTTGGCCGCGGCTTCCAGGACGCGCACGCCCTCGGGCATGACTTCCTTGCCGATGCCGTCGCCGGGAATGACGGCGATACGATGAACGCGATTGGTCGCCATGGGGTGAGGGTCCTTGCCGCTGACTGGCCGCGGGGCCGCGAGCCGCTCGCTTAGCACGCTCAACCGGCCTTGTTGAGGCCCACGCCGGTCTCGCGCTGGTAGACGATCAGGTCGAAGGAGGGGGTGGCGTCGTTGCCGATCACGGCCGAGAGCAGGCATGCGCCTGGCCGCGGTGGTGGGTCTGGTGGTTGAAGAAATGGTCGAGTGCGGGCCAAAGCGGCTGCTCGATCTCCTGCGGCCGCACGATGGTGCGGAAACGGAACGGCTTCTCCAGGTCGTCTTCCTTGAGGGAGGCGATATAGCTGCCGATGCGCTGATCCTCGGCCTGCCGCGCCGCCCGCAACGCGGCGAAATCGTCGTAGAGGATGGCGTCCAGGCTCGGCGGCAGTTCGCCCTGACCGGTAAAGCGCTGCATCCAGATGCGGTCGCCGACCAGGAGGTGGTTCAGCGTCCCATGCAGGGACTTGAAGAAGGCGCCGCGGTCGGCCCGGTAATCGGCATCGGAGACCGTTGCCGCGGCGTCATAAAGCCGCGTATTGCACCAGGTGTTGTAACCGGCGAACATCCGGTAGCGGGCCAGCATGGCAAACTCCTGAAATCACGGGCAGAAACGGGCGGCCGGGGCGCGGCATCTTGGCCGCCGACCTTGCCGCTCGAAAGGCGTCCCGGTATAAGCCGCCGCGAATGGCGTAGACCAACACATTCGGTTGACGCTTCCGATCAATCTCAGTGAAGGACCTCTCCCGATGGCGCTCGAGCGCACCTTTTCCATCATCAAACCCGACGCCACCGAACGCAATCTGACCGGCGCCATCAATGCCATGATCGAGGCCGCCGGCCTGCGCATCGTCGGCCAGAAGCGGGTGCTCATCACCCGCGCCCAGGCCGAGCGCTTCTACGCCGTGCACAAGGAACGGCCGTTCTTCGGCGAACTGGTCGACTTCATGATCTCCGGCCCGGTGGTGGTGCAGGTGCTGGAAGGCGAGGGCGCCATCGCCAAGTATCGCGCCGTGATGGGTGCCACCGATCCGTCGAAGGCCGATGCCGGCACCATCCGCAAGGCGCACGCCAAGTCGATCGGCGAGAATTCGGTGCATGGCTCGGACGCCCCCGAGACCGCGGCCATCGAGATCGCGCAGTTCTTCTCGGAGAACGAAATCGTCGGCTAGTCCGATGGCGGCAGTTACCTTGCCGCTCATTCCCGCGTAAGCGGGAATCCAGCAAAAATTGAGGGCGGGGACGTGAGACTGGGTCCCCATTGCAAGTCGGCTATAGCCGACTTGCGCACTTTAAGAGGCTGACATCGGGTATACCCGGTGTCAGCGCGCGGGGACGAGCGGCTGAATGATGCATTCGATCGCGCAGATGCTCGATCCTGCCGCCTGGGCCGCGCTGTTCGGCAGCGGCTGGGACAAGCTCGACCAGACGGCGTTCTGGCTCGCCTTCCTCAAGATCGTCTGGATCAACATCCTCTTGTCCGGCGACAACGCGGTGGTCATCGCGCTCGCCTGCCGCGGGCTGCCGCCGCGCCAGCGCCTGTGGGGCATGATCCTCGGCGCCGGTGTCGCGGTCCTTCTGCGCGTCGTCTTCACCGGCGTCGTCGCTTCGCTGATGCTGCTGCCGTACCTGAAGATCGTCGGCGGCGTGGCGCTGTTCTACATCGCGGCCAAGCTCTTGGTGCCCGACGACCCGGAGAAGGACGGCGCCGCGCCGGCCCAGCATCTCTGGCGCGCGGTACGCATCGTCGCCGTCGCCGACATCATCATGAGCCTCGACAATGTCATCGCCATCGCCGCCGCGGCCGAGGGCAACATGGCGCTCTTGGTGCTGGGCCTGGCGATCAGCATTCCGTTGATCGTCGCCGGCGCCGCGCTGATCATGGCGCTGCTCGACCGCTTCCCGGTGCTGATCTGGGCGGGCGCCGCGCTGCTCGGCTGGATCGTCGGCCAGGTGATCACCACCGACCCGGTGATCGAGGGCTGGCTGATCCATGACTACGGCGTGTCGGTGGCGCATAGGGTGGAATATGCCGCCGCGGCCGCTGGCGCGGTGCTGGTGCTGGTCGTCGGCGGCCTGTGGCGGCGGGCCAAGTTCCCGGCCGGCAGCGAGATCTGATCACCGCGGTCATTCCCGCCCGGCGTGTTGTCCCCGGCGCGGCGGGATAGGCTATAGTGCCTGGCATGAACCAGACCGTCCGCCCCGTCAAAGCCAAGCAGATCGGCTATTCGGCCTGTCCGCACGACTGCCCCTCGACCTGCGCGCTCGAGGTGGAACTGCTCGATGAGCACACCATCGGCCGCGTGCGCGGCTCCAAGGACAACGACTACACCGCCGGCGTGATCTGCGCCAAGGTCGCCCGCTATGCCGAGCGCGAGCATCATGCCGAACCGCCTGCTGCATCCCCTGCGCCGGGTGGGGGCGAAGGGCTCCGGCGAATTCGAGCCGATCTCCTGGGACGACGCGCTCGATCTGGTGGCCGAACAGTTCATCAAGGCCGAGCAGCGCCACGGCGCCGAGAGCGTCTGGCCCTACTACTACGCCGGCACCATGGGCCTGGTGATGCGCGACGGCATCCACCGCCTGCGCCATGCCAAGAAATATTCCGGCTTCCATTCCACCATCTGCGTCAACCCGGCCTACGCCGGCTATACCGCCGGCGTCGGACGCGTGGCCGGGCCCGACCCGCGCGAGATGGCGAAGTCCGATCTGGTGGTGATCTGGGGCACCAACCCGGTCAACACCCAGGTCAACGTGATGACCCACGCGACGCGCGCGCGCAAGGAACGCGGCGCCAAGATCGCGGCGGTCGACATCTACATGAACGGCACCATGAGCCAAGCCGATCTGCCGGTGCTGGTAAAGCCGGGCACCGACGGCGCGCTCGCCTGCGCGGTGATGCATTGCCTGTTCCGTGACGGCAAGGCGGACTGGGATTATCTCGACAAATACACCGACGCGCCGCGCGAATTGGAGGCGCATCTGCGCACGCGCGATCCGCAATGGGCGTCAGCCATTACCGGCACGCCGGTGGAGACCATCGAAGCGTTCGCCAAACTGATCGGCGAAACCAAACGCACCTATTTCCGGCTCGGTTACGGCTTTGCGCGCTCGCGCAACGGCGCCGCCAACATGCACGCGGCAAGTTGCATCGCGGCGGTGACGGGGGCCTGGCAGTACGAGGGCGGAGGCGCCTTCCACATCAACGCCGACATCTTCAAGCTGGACATGACGCTGATCGAGGGCCGCGACGTCTGGGACCGCTCGGTGCGCATGCTCGACCAGTCGCAGATCGGCGCCATCCTCACTGGCGATAAAGAGGCGCTTGCCGACGGGCCGCCGGTCGACGCGCTCATCATCCAGAACACCAATCCGGTGTCGGTCGCGCCCGACCAGAACAAGGTCAAGGCCGGGCTTCGCGCGCGAGGATCTGTTCGTCTGCGTGCACGAGCAGTTCATGACGGAGACCGCGCAAGTCGCTGACGTCATGCTTGCCGGCCACGACCTTCCTCGAGCACGACGACATCTATCGCGGCGGCGGCCATCAATACATCATTCTCGGGCCCAAGCTGGTGGAGCCGCCGGGCGAATGCCGCAACAACCACGAGGTGATCTGCGCCTTGGCCAAGCGCCTCGGCGCCGAGCACAAGGGCTTCACCATGAGCCCGCGCGAGCTGATCGACGATCTGCTGCGGAGGTCGGACCGCGGCACGCTTGATCAGCTCGAAGCCAACCGCTGGCTCGATTGCCAGCCCTCGTTCCGGCAATCGCATTATCTCGACGGCTTTGCCTGGCCGGAGGGCAAGTTCCGCTTCAAGCCGGATTGGGAGAACATCCCGTTCCGCAGTCCGTATAAGGAAGGGCCGATTGAGGACATGCCGGCGCTGCCTGACCATTGGACCTCGATCGAGCGGCAGGACGGTGCGCATCCGTTCCGGCTGGCGACGTCGCCGGCGCGCGGCCTTCCTCAACTCGACCTTCAACGAGACGCCGACCTCGCTTGCCAACGAAAAACGGCCGACGGTGATGATCCATCCGGACGATGCCGCCGCGCTCGATATCGGCGACGGCGACAGGGTCGTGCTCGGCAACGCGCGCGGCGAGGTGCGTCTGCACGCCAAGGTGTTCGATGGTGTGCGGCGTGGCGTCTTGATCGCGGAATCGATCTGGCCCAATTCGGCTTACGAAGACGGCTGCGGCATCAACACGCTCACCGGCGCCGATCCGATCGCGCCCTATGGCGGCGCTGCCTTCCACGACAACAAGGTGTGGGTGCGGCGGCTCAGCGCCTGAGCCGCCGCCTCACCGTCAGAGCTCCTTGCCGATCATGCGGTCGATGGAATAGGGCCCGCCGCCGCGAATTGCGATGGCCGCCACCACAATGCCGATCAACAGGATGTATTCGTAGCCGCCGCCGCGCGCGCCAAAGCCGTGCGCCCAATGCACCGCGAACATGCCGATCAGCATTTCGATGGCGATGGCCGCCGCGAAGAAGCGGGTGAACAGACCGAAGATGATGCAGAGCGCGCCGATCGTTTCGAGGAAGATGGCGATATAGGCGAAGGCGAGGCCCGGCTCGAGACCGTTCTTGGCCATGAAAGCGGCAACGCCGGCTGCACCGGCTTTCACCTTGCCCCAGCCGTGCATGAACAGGATGATACCGACGATGACGCGCACCGCCGTATCGGCGATGTCGCGCCACGATGCGTAAAAGCCCGCGAGTCCCGGATACATCAGTTTCGGCTCGTCACGTGTCATGGACATGTTTGTGCTCCCCTTTGAAGGATCGTTATCGCCCCCGCATATTCTCATTGTTCTATTTGACGGCGTCATTCATGCCGGGGGACGACTCTATAACACGCGAGACCCGGCCGAAATTCACCGGCAGGGCACTTGTCCCCCATGCGGGTTTTTGCGCTGCGTAGACTAGGAGCGTTAGTCGCGGTCGTCCGGTACAACCAGCGCGCCGCCGGGCGCGGGCGCGCCGGCGATGCGGCAGCCGGTGTCGCTTAATGCGATGCGGCCTTCGGCCAACAGTTTGAGCGCCAACGGATAGATCCGGTGCTCGACCGCCAGCACGCGGGCGGCGAGCGTGGCTTCGCTGTCGTCGTCGTGCACGGCAACCGCGCCTTGCGCGACGATCGGTCCGGAATCCATTTCCGGCACGACGAAATGAACGGTCGCGCCGTGGATCTTCACGCCGGCTTCGAGCGCGCGGGCGTGGGTGTCGGTCCCCTTGAAGGACGGCAGCAGGGCCGGGTGAACGTTGATCATGCGCCCCGTCCACTGCGTCACGAAGTCGGCGGTGAGCAGCCGCATGAAGCCGGCGAGACACACGATCGCGATATCGTGTCGTGTGAGCAGCTTTTGCAGCGCCGCTTCGAACGCCGCGCGGTCCTTGCCGTAGGCCGTGTGATCGACCACCGCGGTCTCGATGCCGGCCGCGCGCGCGGTGGCCAGCCCGCCGGCGTCGGGCCGGTTGGATACGACCAGCACGATCTCCGCCGGATAGTCGGGGTCAGCTGCGGCCTTGATCAGCGCCGCCATGTTGGAGCCGCGGCCGGAGATCAGAATGGCGACGCGCTTGCGGCTCATGGATCAGCCGCCGAGATCGAGTTGGCCGGAATAGGTAACACGCTCGCCGCCGCCGGCGCGCACCACGTTGCCGATCGTCACCGCGCGCTCGCCGGCTTTGGTGAAGGCCTGCGCCACTTTGTCGGCGTCCTTCGCAGCGGCGATCGCGATCATGCCGATGCCGCAGTTGAAGGTGCGCAGCATGTCGTCTTGTGCGATCTTGCCTTCGTCGGCGAGCCACTTGAACACCGGCAGCAGCGGCACGGTGTCGAGGTCGATGCGCGCGCCTAAGCCCTTCGGCAGCACGCGCGGGATGTTGTCGGTGAAGCCGCCGCCGGTAATGTGGGCAAGGCCTTTCAGCGCCCGGGTCCCGCGTAATGCGGCGAGACACGCTTTCACATAGATGCGGGTGGGGGTGAGGATCGCTTCGCCCAGGCTTTGGTCCGGCGCGAACGGCGCCGCGTCGCTCCAGCGAAGCCCGGTTTTTTCCACCACCTTGCGCACCAGCGAATAGCCGTTGGAGTGCACGCCGGAAGAGGTCAGCCCGATCAGCACATCGCCTTCCGCGATGTCGCCGCGCGGCAGCAGTTGCCCGCGCTCGGCGGCGCCCACGGCAAAGCCGGCAAGGTCGTAATCGTCGCCCGAATAGAGGCCGGGCATTTCGGCGGTCTCGCCGCCGATCAGCGCGCAGCCGGCTTCGCGGCAGCCGATCGAAATGCCGGCGACCACCGCGGCGCCCATTTCCGGCGAAAGCTTGCCGCAGGCGTAGTAATCGAGGAAGAACAGCGGTTCGGCGCCTTGCACCACCAGGTCGTTGACGCTCATGGCCACGAGGTCGATGCCGATGGTGTCGTGCTGGCCGGTCTCGATGGCGATCTTGACCTTGGTGCCGACGCCGTCGGTCGCGGCCACCAGGACGGGATCGGAAAAGCCGGCGCGTTGCAAGTCGAACACGCCGCCGAAACCGCCGATTTCGGCGTCGGCGCCCGGCCGCGCGGTGGCGCGCACCAGCGGCTTGATCAGGTCGACCAGCCGGTTGCCGGCGTCGATGTCGACGCCCGCCTGCGCGTAGGTGAGCCCGCGCTCCTTTTCCGCCATATTCGTCCTCTTTTACGCCGGGGTCGTACGTTGGAATCGCAAGTCGCGCAATGGTCCGGCGGCGGTTATACTCCGCCCGAAACGGGGCGCGGGACGCTACGCCTCGGACCGGGACCACCTTTGAGCATTCCGAACCTCATCACCCTGGGGCGCATCCTGCTGGTGCCGATCGTCGTCTGGGCGATCGCCTCCGGCGCCATGTGGCTCGCCTTCGTGCTGTTCCTGGCGGCCGGGGTGAGCGACGCCGTCGACGGCTACCTCGCCAAGCGCTTCAATATGACCACAGTCTTGGGGTCCTATCTCGACCCGCTCGCCGACAAGGCGCTGATCGTCTCGATCTACCTGACCCTTGGGATCAACGGGGAAATCCCCCGCTGGCTGGTGATCCTGGTGGTGTCACGTGACATCATGATCGTGGGCGGGGTAGTCCTGTCCTGGCTGGTGGGCAGCCCGCTCAAGATGCGGCCTCTGATTGTGTCCAAGCTCAATACGGTGGCGCAGATCGCCTTCGCCTGCGTGGTGCTCGGCTCGCTCGGCTTCCACATCGACGTCGCGCCGCTCGATACGATCCTCATGGCGCTGGTGGCGGCGCTGACGCTCGCATCGGTGGCCGCCTATCTACTCGAATGGATCCGTCACATGAACTCGGCGACCGCCGGACAGTGAGCATGCAAGAACCCAACCCGGCGCAGTCCGCGGTCGGCCGCGCCATGCCGTTCCAGCGCCAGGTGATCTTCTGGCTGGCGGCGCTTGCCGTCTTCATCCTGCTGCTGTGGCTGTTGAGCGGCATCCTGCTGCCGTTCGTGGCCGGCCTCGCCATTGCCTATCTGCTCAACCCGCTGACCGACCGGCTGGTGAAGCTCGGCCTCAACCGGATGGTGGCCGCGCTGTCGATCATCACCGTGGTGGTGCTGGTCTTTATCCTGATCATCCTGCTGGTGGCGCCGCTGCTCGGTGGCCAGCTCGGTTCGTTTATCGAAACCGTCCCAACCTATATCACCAAGCTGCAGAAGCTGATCAGCGACCAGAGCCTGCCCTGGCTGCAGAAGCTGCTCGGGTCCGGCTTGAGCCCGGATAAATCGTTCGGCGACCTCGTCACCCAAGGCATGGGCTGGATCACCACCTTCCTGAAGTCGCTGTGGTCGGGCGGCCAGGCGGTGGTGTCACTGTTCTCGCTGATCGTGGTGACGCCGGTGGTGGCGTTCTATCTGCTTTCCGACTGGCACCGCATGGTGCGCGCGGTCGATAGCTGGATCCCGCTGCGCCAGCGCGACACCGTGCACGCAGCTGGCGCGCGAGATCGACGCCACCATTTCCGGCTATGTGCGTGGGCAGACCATGGTCTGCGTGGTGCTGGGCACGTTCTACGCGATCGCGCTGACGCTCTCGGGCCTCAATTTCGGTCTGCTGATCGGGCTGATCTCGGGGGCGATCACCTTCATCCCCTATGTCGGCTCGTTGACCGGCCTGGTGCTGTCGCTGGGCGTGGCGGTGGCGCAATTCTGGCCGCATTACACGTCGATTGCGATCGTGCTCGGCATCTTCCTGGTCGGCCAGTTCCTCGAAGGCAATGTGCTGTCGCCCAAGCTGGTCGGCGAGAGCGTCGGACTGCATCCGGTCTGGGTGATCTTCGCGCTGCTCGCCTTCGGCTATCTGTTCGGCTTCGTCGGCCTGCTGGTGGCGGTGCCGCTGGCCGCCACCATCGGCGTGCTTGCGCGCTTCGCGCTCAAGCGCTATCTGGAGAGCCCGTTCTATACCGGCGAGCCAACGAGTTGAGCACGATGGGTCAAACACCTGCGCCGCGTCAGCTCGCGCTGGCGCTTCCTCATGCCGAAAGCTTCGCGCGCGAGGATTTCCTCGCCGGCCCGAGCAATACCGCCGCGCTCACGCTGATCGAAGCGCTGGCCCGACTGGCCGGCGCCGGTGATGGCGCTGGTCGGACCGGAGGGCTCGGGCAAGAGCCATCTCGCCGCCATCTGGGCCGGGATGTCCGGCGCCCGCGTGCTGTCGGCGCGGCTGTTGGGCGAGACCGACCTGCCGGCGGCCTTGGTCACCGGCGCGCTGGTGGTCGAGGACCTGGAGCCGCAGACCTTCGACGAGCGCGCGCTGTTTCATCTGCTCAATTTGGCGCGCGAGGAGGGCGCATCGGTGCTGATCACCGGCCGCACCGCGCCGGCGAGCCTCAAGGTCGAGATCCGCGATCTCGCCTCGCGCCTGCGGGCGCTACCGGTGGTGACGCTCGATCCGCCCGACGACGAGCTGTTGCGCGCGCTCATCGTCAAGCTCGCCGCCGACCGTCAGATCGCGGTCGATCAGGGCCTGGTAAATTACCTCGCCCATCGCATCGAGCGCTCCTTTGCCGCCGCCCGCGCGGCGGTGACGCTCATCGACCAGGAGGCCATGCGCCGGCACCGGCCGGTGACGCGGGCGCTGGCCGCGGAGCTGTTCCGTTAACGCGCCATTCACCGGGCCCGAGCGGTTAAGCCCGACTTTGACGGATGCTTGACGGATCGGGCGTACAGGCGCGAACTGTCATCCAGCCGCCATTTTTGTCGGCTACGGATGTCGTTTTAGGACAGCCTTTTCCAAAATGGCCGATCGTAGACAAGCTATTGCAGCGGTTGAAGAAATCGCACCGGATGAAGAGCGCGCGGCGCCCCTGCAGGCGGCGGAACCCGCGCCTGAGCCGCCCGTGGTGCCGCTGAGCGAGCGGCCCGAGCGCTTCATCAACCGCGAACTGTCCTGGCTGCACTTCAACCGCCGGGTCCTTGAAGAAGCCGCCAACGAGCACCATCCGCTGCTCGAGCGGGTGCGCTTCCTCTCGATCTCCGCCAACAACCTCGATGAATTCTTCATGGTGCGCGTCGCCGGCCTCAAGGGCCAGGTGCGCGAGGGCATCGTCGACCGCAGCCCGGACGGGCTGACCCCGAACGAGCAATTGACGCGCGTGGTCGAGGCGGTGGGGCGGCTCGCCAGCGACCAACAGCAGCGCTGGCTGGAACTGCGCCCCGATCTGGCGGCCGCCGGGGTCACTTTGGTCGATGGCGCCGAACTCAAGAAATCGGAGCGCATGTGGCTGGAGGAACACTTCCTCACCCACGTCTTTCCGCTGCTGACGCCGCTCGCCATCGATCCGGCGCATCCGTTCCCGTTCATCCCCAATCTCGGCTTCTCGATCACCCTGCAGCTTTCGCGTCTGCGCGACGGCAAGGCGATGAACGCGCTGATCCGCATGCCGCAGAAGATCGAGCGCTTCATCCAATTGCCGAATGGCAAGAGCGACGGCATCCGCCTGATCGCGCTGGAGGAGGCGACCCAGCAGTTCATCGGCCGCCTGTTCCCCGGCTACGCGGTGAAAGGGCAGGGCTCCTTCCGCCTCATCCGCAACTCCGAGGTGGAAATCGAGGAAGAGGCCGAGGATCTGGTGCGGCTCTATGAGACCGCGCTCAAGCAGCGCCGCCGCGGCTCGGTGATCAGGCTCGAGCTTGACGCCCGGATGCCGGAGGAGCTGCGCCGCTTCGTGCAACGCGCGCTCGCGGTCGCCGACGACGAGGTGTTCCTGGTCGACGGCGTGCTGGCGCTCAACGATCTCGCCCAGCTCACCAGGATCGACCGGCCCGATCTCGAATTCGTGCCCTACAATCCGCGTTATCCGGAGCGCATCCGCGACTGCGGCGGCGACGCCTTCGCCGCCATCCGGCAGAAGGACCTGGTGGTCCACCACCCTTACGAGTCCTTCGACGTGGTGGTGCAGTTCCTGAACCAGGCCGCGCGCGATCCCAACGTGGTCGCCATCAAGCAGACGCTCTATCGCACGAGCGCCGAATCCCCCATCGTCAAGACGCTGGTCGAAGCGGCGGAAGCCGGCAAGTCGGTCACCGCGCTGGTCGAATTGAAGGCGCGCTTCGACGAGGAAGCCAATATCCGCTGGGCGCGCGACCTCGAACGCGCCGGCGTGCAGGTGGTCTACGGCTTCATCGAACTGAAGACCCACGCCAAGCTGTCATTGGTCGTGCGGCGCGAGGCCGGCACGCTGGCGACCTACGTCCACGTCGGCACCGGCAACTATCATCCGGTCACCGCGCGCATCTATACCGACCTGTCGTTCTTTTCCGCCGATACCGTGATCGGCCGCGATGTGGCGCGCATCTTCAACTACATCACCGGCTATGCCGAACCGGACGCGCTCGAGCGCATGGCGATCTCGCCGATCAACCTGCGCAGCCGCATCATGGAGCACATCGGCAAGGAGATCGCCAACGCCAAGGCCGGCAAGCCGGCGGCGATCTGGATGAAGATGAATTCGCTGGTCGATGCCGGCATCATCGACGCGCTCTACGAAGCCTCGCGGGCCGGCGTCGCCGTCGATCTGGTGGTGCGCGGCATCTGCTGCCTGCGGCCCGAGGTGCCGGGGCTGTCGGACAATATCCGGGTCAAATCGATCGTCGGCCGCTTCCTGGAGCACAGCCGCATCTACTGCTTCGGCAACGGCCATGCCCTGCCGCACCCGAAGGCGGCGGTATATATTTCCTCCGCCGACATGATGCCGCGCAACCTCGACCGCCGCGTCGAGGCGCTGTGCCCGATCCTCAATCCAACTGTGCATGAACAGATTTTGGACCAGATTATGGTCGCGAATTTGATGGATAATCAGCAGAGTTGGGACGTCTTGCCGGACGGCAGTTCCGTCCGCATAAAGGCCGAGCCGGGCGAGGAACCGTTCAATGCCCACAAGTATTTCATGACCAATCCGAGCTTGTCGGGCCGTGGCAAATCGCTCAAAGAATCCTCACCGCGCCGTCTTATACGCCGCCTCGCCGAAGGCGCGTAAGCGTTCGGCCGTCGTCAAATCGGCCCAAGGGCCGGCTCGACCACGGGCCGCCGATCGCGGTCATCGACATCGGCTCGAACTCGGTGCGCCTCGTCATCTACGAGGGGCTGACCCGCTCGCCGACCCCGATCTTCAACGAAAAGGTGCTCGCCGGCCTCGGCCGCCAGGTGCAGACCACCGGCCTGTTGGCGCAGGAGGCGATCGACACCGCGCTGACCGCGCTCAGGCGCTTCCGCGCGCTCTGCGACACGCTGCACGTCAAGCGCGTCTGGGCGATCGCCACCGCCGCCTGCCGCGACGCCAAGAACGGCAAAGCCTTCATCGCCCAGGCCGAACGCATCTGCCGCACCGAGATCACCATCCTGTCCGGCACGCGCGAGGCCAATCTCACCGCGCTCGGCGTCGTCTCCGGCATCCACAAGCCGGACGGCATCGTCGGCGATCTCGGCGGCGGCTCGCTCGAACTGATCGACGTGCATGGCACGCGCGTGCGGCACGGCCTGACGCTGCCGCTCGGCGGCCTGGCGCTGCAGGACATCGCCGGCAAGTCGCTGAAGAAGGCCGAGCGCTTCGTCGAGGAGACACTCGACGGCCTCGACATGCTGGAGGAGGGTGAGGGCCGCACCTTCTACGCGGTCGGCGGCACTTGGCGCGCGCTGGCGCGGCTGCACATGTGGCAGACCGGCTATCCCTTCCACGTGATGCACAATTACCGCATCAGCGCGCGCGAGGCGCTGGAGTTCTCGCGGCTCGTGCATCGCGTCGACACCGAAACCTTGTCCAAGATCGAAGTCATCAATGCCGCCCGCCGCCCGCTCTTGCCCTATGCCGCGCTGGTGATGGAACACCTTCTGCGTGCGATCAGGCCGAAGGAAGTCGTCATGTCCGTGCTGGGCGTGCGCGAGGGGCTGCTCTATTCGCTGCTCAAGGCCAAGGAGCGCAACTACGACCCGCTGATCTGCGCGGCGGCCGATCTCAACGTGCTGCGCTCGCGCTCGCCGCGTCATGGCGAGGAGCTCATCGTGTGGACCGACCGCTTCATGGCGTCGACCGGCATCGATGAGACCGCCGAGGAGCGCCGCCTGCGCCACGCCGCCTGCCTGCTCGCCGATATCGGCTGGCGCGCGCATCCGGACTATCGCGGCGAGCAGTCGATGAACCTCATCGCCAACGGCGCCTTCGTCGCGGTCGATCATCCGGGCCGGGCTTATCTGGCGCTGTCGATCTATTTCCGCCACGCGGGCTTGAGCGAAGAAGATTTGTCACCGCGCCTGCGCGAACTCGCCTCTACCCGCACGCTCGACCACGCCCGCATCCTCGGCGCCGCCATGCGTGTCGCCTACATCCTGACCGCGGGCGAGGGCGGCGTGCTGCCGAAGACGCCCATGAAAGTCCGGCGCGGCAAGCTGGTGCTGACGTTGCAGGGCAAATATCGCGGCCTTGCCGGCGACCGGCTGGCCAACCGTCTGCGCCAGCTCGCGCGGCTGATCGGGCGCGAGCCGCAGCTGGAGGCATGATCACTCAAGCGACGTGGAATTCCACGTTGACCTGGCCTGAGCCGCTGGAAGCGAAATAGTCGCAGAGCAGCTCGGCCTCGCCGGCATAGGTATCCCAGCCGAGCAGGCCGAACAGCATGGCCGTGTCAGCCATCAGCGCTTCGCCCGAGCATTTGGTGGTGTAGTCGGGCAGCATGCGCACGAACTCGCCGTAGCGCCGCTCGTGCCACAGCTCGAGCACGCGCAGGTCCATCTGCCGGTTGAATTCGCTCGACATGACGTCCCACTGGCCTTCGCCGACCTCCTTGTTGCTGACGAGCTTGTGCGACAGCGAGCCGGAGGCGAGCACCGCGGCCTTGACGTGGCTGCGTGCAATCGCACGGCGGACTGCTTCGCCGAAGCGGCGGTTTTCCTCCACCGACGCGAAGATCGGCGCGGCGGCGGCCACCACGAGTAAGGCAGCGTCCTCGTTCATATAGTGCATGGGGACGATGGTGCCGTATTCGAGCGCCAGCGTCGGCACCTTGTGGGCGATGACGTCGAGCCCATCTTTATGCGCTTCCTCGGCGACCAGATCGGCCAGTTCGGGGCTGCCGCGGTAGTCGTAGGTCATGTCCTGGATCAGGTGCGGCGCTTCGTGGCTGGTGTAGACGCCCTGGTGCCGGGCGTTGGCGTTCAGGTGAAAGCCGAAATTGGAGATCCAGTGCGTGTCGAAGACGAGGAAGGTGTCGGCGCCGCGGGCCCGCGCGCGCTTGCCGATCTCGCGCAAGGAGTCGATTGCCGCGGCGCGCCGGCCCTTCAGCGGCCCCTCGCGCTCCGACAGCAGCAGCGAGGGGACATGCGTCACCTTGGCGGCAAGGACGAGTTCACCCATGGCAATTCCTCCCTGGCGGGCCGGCGTGGGCCCGTTCCGGAAGGCATGATGTTGCGGATGTAACTAACGGTCTTTGCGCCAGATCAAGGTGGCTTGAGATGCGCTTTGCCGGGCCGCACGCCCGAATCTGGGGCCGATCCGGATTCAGGGAAGGGCGGCCAACTCAACGGCCTTGAGGTGATCGTCGAGGATGCCCGGCAATTCGGAGACCGGCAGGCGGCCGAACCCGCAATAAGCACCCAGTCCGAATTCGGGCAGATATTTGCGCGCGGCCGCCATACGCGCTTTGAACCGCTCCATGTTGTGGATGACGCCCAGGTAGACGCGCGCGCCCTGTGGATCCAGGTCTTTCAGCGGCGCGAAGAATGCGTCGTCGTTCCGGTCGAGGACGGGAATATGGATCCAGTCGACGCGCCGGCCGGACGCCGCGACGAAAGCGTTCGCCAGCTTGACGGCCTGGCCGAGATCGTCGGGCTGAAAGCGGGGCCAACCGCCCAACGTGCCGAAGCAGAAATGATATCCGAGCGCGACGTCGGAGGGGATGTGCGGCGATAGATTGCGGACTTCCGCGATATTGCGCTCGATCGCTCCCTCAACCGGAAGACCGGGAAAACGTCCGTACACATCCTGCGTTTCGGTTGCGCAGTCCCACTGGATGGCGAGTTCTTTCGGCGGAATCTTTTCGACGATCGTTGCAATTTCCGCACGCGTGGCCGCTTCGTAGCCGGGCCGGATGCGCTCGAGATCGTCGGGGTTGGGAAAGATGCGCGGCGGGAGCACGCTATTGACCTGGGGAATCGACACTTGAAAGCGCAGGTGCGGCGGCAGCACCCCTTTTTCCTTCATCACGCTGAATACGTAGTAGGAGTTTATCGCGTCGCGCGCGAAGCCGAGCCGCCAGCCGGGATCGCCGAAACGCACCTGCTTGACGCCGTCTTTTACCTTGAACCACCAGGCGTCCGCCGCACTGCGCGGAAATTGACGTTCGACGCCGTTCTCGTCCGGCGCCGGTCTCTGGACGATTTCAAGTTCGGGGTGTGCGGCAAGCACCTGGTAATGCAGACGGCTGATCCAATGCCGCCGCGGACCGACTTCGCCGTCGGGCATTGCAAACAAATATCGTCCCAATGGGGCGCCGAAAGTCTGAAAAACCTCCTGCGGCGTATCGAGCGGAATGCTGCCGACCATGAGAAGTTCGCCGCTCACGCCTCATCCTCCCATCGCGCCGGCTTCTCGGCCGCGCGCCAATTTTTCTCCACGTCCGCTCAGCTCTTCTCCACCGCCACCACGCGGCCTTTTTCCATCGCCAGCGCCAGCTTGCCGTGCTTGAGCGCCAGCGCGTTCTCGCCGAACAGCTCGCGCCGCCAGCCTTTGAGCGCGGGCACCTCGGCCTCGTCGTCGGCGGCGATGCGGTCAAGGTCGTCCACGGTGGCGATCACCTTGGCGGCGACGCCGTGGCGCTCCGAGGTCATGCGCAGCAGCACCTTCAGCAGCTCGACGGTGGCCGCGGTGTTGGCGCTCGAGCGCGTGCGCTCGAAGCGCGGCAGCGTCTTGGGATCGCGCTCGAGCCCGCGCTTGACCGCGTCGATGATCTCGTTGCCCCAGCGCGAGCGTTCGAACCCTTTCGGCAGTGAGCGCAACTGGCCGAGCCGCTCCAGCGAGGCCGGCGCTTGCGTGGCGATATCGGCGACCGCGTCGTCCTTGAGCACGCGCGAGCGCGGCACGTCGCGGGTTTGCGCCTCGCGTTCGCGCCAAGCCGCGATCTCCATCAGCACCGCGAGGTCCTTGGGCTTGCGCACGCGGCTCTTCAGCCGTTCCCAGGCGCGCGCCGGGTCCATGCGGTAGGTCTCGGGCGAGGTCAGCACGTTCATCTCGGCCGAGACCCAGCTGGCGCGGCCGCGCTTGTGCAGGTCCTCGTCGAGCTTGAGGTAGACGTCGCGCAGATGGGTCACGTCCGACAGCGCGTAGACGATCTGCGCGTCCGAGAGCGGCCGCCGCGTCCAGTCGGTAAAGCGGTGCGACTTGTCGAGCGCGTCGCCGGTGATGCGCTGGACCAGTTGGTCGTAGGAGATCGAGTCGCCGTAGCCCAGCACCATGGCGGCGACCTGGGTGTCGAAAATCGGGTGGGGGATCTTCTCGGCCAGGTTCCAGACGATTTCGATATCCTGGCGCGCGGCGTGGAATACCTTGACCACGTTTTCGGCGGTCATCAGGTCGAAGAACGGGGCCAGGTCGATGCCCTCGGCCAACGCGTCGATTACCACCGCCTCGTCGGTGGTGGCCACCTGCGCCACGCAGAGCAGGGGATAATAGGTTGTCTCGCGCAGGAATTCGGTGTCGACGGTGACGAACCGGTGCTCCGCCATGCGGGCGCAAACCTGTTTGAGTTCCTTGGTGGTGGTGATCAAGTCCATGATTTTCGTAACTTGGGGCGGCGGTGACTTAACGCGATTGGGCCGGGTTGTGGCAACTCATTTCAGGCCGCGCACCTTTGGCATGTGGATGAATTCCCATGGTGACGGCATCGGGCCCACCGGCACCTCGATCAGGGCCGGTTCGCGGCGGGCGATGGCCTCGCGCAAGGCGCCGCGCAGTTCCTCGGGGCCCCGCGCGCGCGCGGCCCGGGCGCCGAAGCTCTCGGCGTATTTGACGAAGTCGGGGTTGGCGAGATCGCTGGCGATCAGCCGGTTGCCGAAGTGCTCCTGCTGGATGCGGCGGACGTTGCCGAAGGCGCCGTCGGCGAACACGATCGCCACCAGCGGAATGTTGTGACGCATCGCGGTCGCCATCTCGTTCGCCGTGTACATGAAGCCGCCATCGCCGTTGATCGACACGACCGGCACATCGCGCCGCGCATCCTGCGCGCCGAGCGCGGTGGCATAGCCCCAGCCGAGATTGTCCTGATAGCCGGGCGAGAGGAACGTGCGCGGCTTGTAGACCGGGAAGGCGAGGCGGGCGGCGAAGCCGATCTGCGTGACCTCGTCGACATAGATGCCGTCCTCCGGCAGTTCGGCGCGGATCGCGTCCAGGAAGGCGAGCTGCGGTGTGAGCTTGGCGAGCTTCTGTTTGAGCTTGGCTTGGCGCTCCTGCATTTCCTCCTGGCGCGAGGGCCGGCGTGGATTGGTGCGCGCCAGCGCGTCGATCAGGCGGCGCAGCAGCGGCGCGGCATCGCCGATCAAGGCGGCCGCCGGCTTGTGCAGGCGCGCCGGCTCATTCTTGTCGGCATCGACGCGCACGATCTTGAGGGCGCGGTCGACGCCCCAATGGGTCATGGGCTCCAACAGCTTGGTGCCGATGGCGAGCACCGCGTCGGCCTCCGCCCACAGGTCGCGGCCGACCGGCAGGGTCACGCTGAACGGATTGCGGCTGTCGAGCACGCCGCGGCCACGCCGATAGCCGAGCACCGGGGCCTGCAACATGCTGGAGAGCAGGGTCACCTCCAGCGACGCATCCTGCGCGCCGCCGCCGGTGACGATCAGGACGCGTTGGGCCTTGCCGAGCAGCCGCGCGGCCGTGCGCACCGCATCCTCGTCGATCTTTGGGGGGCGGGGCGGCGTGGGCGGCACGATGGCGCCGACCTTTCCCGGTTTGCCCCAGACGTCCATGGCGCATTCGAGCGCGGCCGGTCCCGGCCGCCCCGTCGCCATGGCGCGGATCGCCTTGGCGGTCTTGGCCGATGCTTCGCCGGGCCCCCTGATGTGAGCGGCGTGATCGACCAGGCGGCCGATGATACCGGCTTGATCGCGGATTTCGTGCAAATGGCCGAGTCCGCGGCCGATGGCGTCGGCCGGAATCTGGCCGATCGTCGCCAGCACCGGCGCGTTCATCGAAAAAGCGGTGAGCAGCGCGGCGCCGGAATTGAGCAGGCCCGGGCCTGGCACCACGGCGTAGGGCTGCGGCTTGCCCGTCGCGAGCGCGGCGCCGAGCGCCATATAGGCCGCGCCCTGTTCGTGGCGCGCGTGCACCACGCGCATCCGCTCACCGGCGCGCTGGAACGCGTCGAACAGATGGTCGTTATGGACGCCCGGCAGCGCGTAGACGGTATCGAGGCCGTGCGCGAGCATGGTCTCGACGGTCGCTTCCGCCGTCGTCATCGTCCTGGTTTCGATTGTCGGGCGGCGCGACTTTTTCTTCTTCTTGGTCGATTTCACGATCACTTTTCCGGCAGTGAATTGATGACGAACATGGCCTCGAGCATACGGTCGAGCGGCTCGTGGCCGAAGGTCTTGGCCAGGATGGTCTTGATCTTGCCGGACCGATAGAGCGCGGCGAGCGTTTTGTCCACGAACAGGCGGAAGGCGCTGTCGTCGCGCGGCAGCGCCAGGGCGTAGGTCTCGTAGCTGAAATAACGTTTGCTCAGCGTGAATCCGGGCCGGCCGCGCTGGCGCAGCATGGCGGCGAGGATGCCGCGGTCGGCGATATAGGCGTCGAGCTTGGCGTCCTGCACCAGCTCCATGCCATTGCGATGGTCGCGCACCGGGACCACGGTGGCGTTGAGATTGAGCGCGTCGATGGCGCGCCGGAGCAGCCGCTCGGTGGTGGTGCCGATCAGCACGCCGACGCGCTTGTTGGCGAGATCCTCGAAGCTCTGCACCGGCGCGTTCTGGCGCGACAGGACGCCGGCACCGTCGAGATAGGTGGGAATCGAGAAATCGACGATTTCGCGCCGCCCAAGGGTGACCGAGCTGGGGTCGCACAGGATATCGACCTTGCCGTCGTGCACCGACTGGAAGCGCTCGCCGGCGTGCACCAGCACGTATTCGCTGCGTATGCCGGGCCCGAGCGCGGCGGCGACCTCCTTGCACAGGTCGACGACATAGCCGGCCGGCCGGCCGCGCGCGTCCTGGTAGGAGTAGGGCCGCGCGTCGGCGCGGTAGCCGATGCGGAACACGCCGGTTTCCTTGACCCGGTCGAGGGTGCCGGCCAAGGCTGCCGGCGAGGCAAGGAAGGCCGCCTGCGAGGCGACGACCAGCGCGGCGGCCAGGATGAGCAGTCGTCGCATGTCCAAGAACCCCCTCAAGACTCCCCTCCCGGTGCGCGGGCGGTCCGGCGCCGCCCGGCGGTGGATCGGGGGACTATAGCGCATCGTGTGGGGGCTGCTGCAGGGGCCGCGGGCGCATACCGGCCCTTATCGGCCTTTGCCAAGCCCTTGCCTTGACAAAGCCGACCCCCCATGCGCTTTTCGCGCCGCCTCAGCACAAACCCTGAATCACCCCTGAATCGGCCAGAATCCCTCATGCATCGCTATCGTTCCCACACCTGCGGCGCGCTACGCGAAGGCGACGTCGGGCAGACCGTGCGGCTTTCCGGCTGGTGCCATCGAATCCGCGACCATGGCGGGGTGCTGTTCATCGATCTGCGCGACCACTACGGCATCACGCAAGTTGTGGCCGACCCGGACAGCCCGGCCTTTGCGCTGGCCGAGAAGCTGCGTTCGGAGTGGGTGGTGCGCATCGACGGCAAGGTGCGCATGCGCCCCGAGGGCACGCTCAACCCCGAACTGCCGACCGGCCAGGTCGAGGTCTATATCGACGAGATCGAGGTGCTGGGTCCGGCGGCCGAACTGCCGATGCCGGTGTTCGGCGAGCAGGACTATCCGGAGGATATCCGGCTCAAATACCGCTTCCTCGATCTGCGCCGCGAGCACCTGCACAACAACATCATGCTGCGCGGGAAGGTGATCGACTCCATCCGCACCCGCATGAAGGACGCCGGCTTCTTCGAATTCCAGACGCCGATCCTCACCGCCTCGTCGCCGGAAGGCGCGCGCGACTTCCTGGTGCCGTCGCGGCTGCATCCCGGCAAGTTCTACGCGCTGCCGCAGGCGCCGCAGCAGTTCAAGCAGTTGCTGATGGTGGCGGGCTTCGACCGCTATTTCCAGATCGCGCCGTGCTTCCGCGACGAGGACGCGCGCGCCGACCGTTCGCCCGGCGAGTTCTACCAGCTCGATCTGGAGATGAGCTTCGTCACGCAACAGGATGTGTTCGACGCGGTCGAGCCGGTGATCCGCGGCGTGTTCGAGGAATTCGCCGACGGCAAGCCGGTGACGCCGAAGTTTCCGATGATCCCCTATGCGGAAGCCTTGTCCAAATACGGCAGCGACAAGCCCGACCTGCGCAACCCCATCGTGATGCAGGACGTGAGCGAGGCCTTCCGCGGCTCCGGCTTCAAGATCTTCGCGCGCATCCTGGAAACCGAAGGCAACGCGGTGTGGGCGATCCCCGCGCCCCAGGGCGGCAACCGCGCCTTCTGCGACCGCATGAATTCATGGGCGCAAGGGGAGGGCCAGCCCGGCCTCGGCTACATCTTCTGGCGTGAAGGCGAGGAGAGTGGCGCCGGCCCCTTGGCCAAGAACATCGGCCCGGAGCGCACCAAGCAGATTGCCGACCAACTCGGCCTCGGCGTCGGCGACGCGTGCTTCTTCGTCGCCGGGCGGCCGAAGGATTTCGTCAAGTTCGCCGGCCCCGCCCGCACCAAGGTGGGCGAGGAGCTCGGTCTCATCGCGCAGGACCGCTTCGATTTCTGCTGGATCGTCGACTATCCGATGTACGAGTGGAACGAAGAGGAGAAGAAGATCGACTTCTCCCATAACCCGTTCTCCATGCCGAATATGCCGGTGGAGGAATTCCTCGCGCTCGATCCCAACGACCACGAGAAGCTGCTGTCGATCCTGGCGATCCAGTACGACATCGTCTGCAACGGCATCGAACTGTCGTCGGGCGCCATCCGGAACCATCGCCCCGAGGTGATGCGCAAGGCGTTCGCTATCGCCGGTTACGGCGAGGACGTGCTGGAAGCCAAGTTCGGCGGCATGCTGCGCGCGCTGCAATACGGCGCCCCGCCGCACGGCGGCATCGCGCCCGGCATCGACCGCATCGTCATGCTGCTGGCGGGCGAGGAGAACCTGCGCGAGGTGGTGCTGTTCCCGATGAACCAGCGCGCCGAGGACCTGCTGATGGGCGCGCCGTCGGAAGTGACCACGCGGCAGTTGCGCGAGCTCAACATCCGGCTGGATCTGCCGAAGAAGTAAAGGCTAATCGTCCGTGCCGGCTTCCGCGCTGGCGCCGGTTTCTTCCTTGGCGTCGCGCGCGCGGGCTTCCAGCACCTTCAAATCCGCCTCGTCCTCGATGGTGCGCCGCCCGGCGGCCAGCACCAGCTGAAGATGCTTTTTCAGCGCCGGGCGATGCTTGTCGCCGGACTGTTGCAGCAACTGGCCGATCTTGTCGGCGAGGTGGATCAACACCGCCGGCTTGCCGAAGGCGCTCTGGCGGATCTGGTTGAAGGCCGCGTCGGTCACGCCCTCGAAGGTGGACACCGGGCCTGTCACGCGCGGCCTGCCGTTGGCGTCGCACCAGACCGATTGCGGTTCGCCGCGCGCCATCATGTTGCGGATCGACAGCGTCAGCCGGTTGATCACGGCGAGCGCCGTGTAGACGTCATTGATGCCCGGCGACAGCGCCCGCAACGCCACCTCGACCATCTGACGGACTGAAAACTCCAGATCCTGCACCGTGGTGCGTTCGGCGCCAATCACGACGCCGGCTCGGATGGCCTGGCAGAGCGCGTCGGTGGCGCGCTCGGCCGGTGTGACGCTGCCGGCGATGGCCCCGGTGATCGCGTGCTGGCCGGCGCGCACGTCCAGCGCCACCACGGCGTCGGCTTCGGCGGCGGCGTTGGCGATGCCTTGATAGTCAATCGCCTGCACGTAGCCGCCATATTCCAGCTGAACCGGCTCTTCCTCTCCGCCGCGCGCCGGCGGCGATACCTGTTCTTCATCATCCTTTTCCGGCAGCAGGCGGGCGATGTTGGCATCCAGCTCGCGGCCGACATCGTCGATGATGTTGTCGGCGACGATCGAACGGGCGAGGTGATGCACGAACAACAGCAGCGTGATCACGCAGATCAGCACCAGGAGCGTGCCGCCGGTGACCGCGAGATTAGGCACGCCGTTGCGGTCGCCGTAGGCGCTGCGCAGCACCAGCACCAGATAGACCACCGTGCCGATGAACAGCCCGAGCGAGGCCTGTGTGCGCCGGTTGCGCATGAAGTTGCGGATCAGCCGCGGGCCGAGTTGCTGGGCGGCCAGCGTCAGCACCACCATGGTAATCGAGATGGCCAGCGTTGCCATGGTGATCATGGCGGTCATCAGGCTGGCGAGGAACTGCGGCGCCTCTTCGACGCTGCCGCTGAACAGGAACCAGACGGATTTTCCGCCAAGATCGAGATGGACGGTCAGCGTGGCATAGGCGAGCCCCGCGGCCGCGATGACCATGGCGAGCGGCAGCGCCCACAGGCTCGAGCGCATGGCGTACCAGAGAGTGAGCAGGCGCGGGATCATCTCATGCCCTTGGCGGCGCGCCGCCGGGGCGCGTGACGGGAACCGGGTTCCCTAATGGAACCCGTCCACGGCCTTACTGTTCCGGCAACGGGATGAACTCGATCTCGTCGCCCGGCACCTTGTCGAAATGGCCGGACTTCCAGTCCGCTTTCGCCTGTTCGATGCGCTCCTTGCGCGACGACACGAAATTCCACCAGATGTGGCGCGGGCCGTCCATGGGCGCGCCACCGACGATGACCACATGGGCGTCGCGGACGGCGGTGAAGTCGATGCGGTCGCCGGGCTTGAACACCAGCAGCCGCCCGGGCTCGAATTTGTCGCCGGCGATGTCGATGACGCCATCGATCACATAAAGCGCGCGCTCCTCATGGTCGGCGTCGAGCGGCAGCCGGCTGCCGGCTTTGAGGTGCACGTCGCCGAAGATGGTCTCATGCACCACCGGCACCGGCGATGTGGCGCCATAGAGCGAGCCGACCACCACGCGCACGGTCTTGCCGTCATCTTGCACCATCGGGAATTCCGCGGTCTCGTGGTGGGCGAAGCCGGCTTCCATCTCTTCCTTGGCCTGCGGCAGCGCGACCCACATCTGCAGGCCGTGGATGGGGCTGCCGGTGGCGCGCAATTCCGTGCCGGTGCGTTCGGAATGGACGATGCCGCGCCCGGCCGTCATCCAGTTCACCTCGCCGGGCTTGATCGGCGCCTCGGTGCCGAGGCTGTCGCGATGCATGATCTCGCCGTCGAACAGGTAGGTGACGGTGGCCAGCCCGATATGCGGGTGCGGCCGCACGTCGATGCCGGTGCCGGCCCTGAATTCCGCCGGGCCGAAATGGTCGAAGAAGATGAAGGGTCCCACCATGCGCGAGCGCGCCGAGGGCAGCGCCCGGCGCACGCTGAACTCGCCGAGATCGACCGAGCGCGGCACGATCACTTGGTCGAGCGCATCGCAAGCGTAGGCGTCACCTGCTTTCGGGTCCTTACCGGGCGCGAAACTCATGGGATGTCTCCTTATGCTCGGTCGTCATCTGCCGCCGCCGGCTCAGGCCAAGGTGACGAAGGGTTGTCCTTTTACCGATTCAACCAGGCCGTCGAACACCTCGTTGACCTTGTCCCAGTTCGGCAGCTTCTTCATGCGCGCGATCCAGGCCTTCACGTTCGGGTAGGGCGCAAAGTCGACGCCGATCACCTCGCCCAGGGTGACGATGCCGATGGCGAAATAGTCGGCGATGGTGATCTGGTCCCCGCATAGATAGGGCTTGTTCGGTCCCAGCCAATAGTCGTTGAGGATCTTCAGCCAGCGCTTGGAGTTCTCCGCGCCGAATTCCAGCGTCGCCGCCTGCGCCTCGTCGCTGCGCCGTTTCACGTGCGGGAAGAGCTGCGGATAGCAGAGATTGTAGCCCCAATCGCGATAGAAGTTGGTGTTGATCCAGTCCATCATCTCGTTGACCTTGGCGCGCGCCTTGAGGTCCTTCGGATAGGCCGGCGAGCCGATCTTGTCGGCGAGGTATTTGAGGATGGCCGAGCTCTCGGTGAGCTTGAGGTCGCCGTCCTCCAGCATCGGCACCAGGCAGTTCGGGTTGATCTCGGCGTAGGGCGGCTGCATGTGCGCGCCGGTCATCAGATCGATCAGTTCTTCGTCCATGGCGATGTTGTTGTCGGCGGCAAACAGCCGCACCGGCCGGCTGGTCATCGAGACGGGGTGCATATAGAGCTTCATGACGTTCTCCCGGCATGCTTGTGGCGGTAGGCGCCACGCGCCCACGCAGAGCGCCAGCCTAGCGGTTTGGCGCCGCGGGCGCATCCGGCGGTGTCATCGGGCCTCGCCGCCGAGAAAGCCAGAATCTTCCCGTATTTACAATTTCTTCTTGATCCATCCGTAACTTGCCCTTATGTGGACCCTGCCGCGTGCGACGTTTCCGTGACGCGGCATTTTTCACTCCGCGAGCCGGCTCGCCGGTCTCTCGGGCTTACATCTCTGGTTGGGGAGAGCGGCATGTCTCAGAACGCCCTCTTGCGATCGGGGAAGGGCTTGGGGACTCCAGGTACCACCCGAAAAGAAGAAGCCGTGATCGCGGCGCCGGCGGCCAAGGCCGAGGTGCAGAACGATCACTTCGTGGTGAGAAACGGCGTGCGCTGCGCCGGCGCGCATCTCATCATCGATGTCTACCAGGCGAGCCGCCTGGACGACCTCGATCACATCGAGGCGACGCTACGCCGTTGCGTGGATGCCGCGGGCGCGACGCTCCTGCACATCCACTTGCATCATTTCGAGCCCAATGGCGGCGTGTCCGGCGTGGCGGTGCTGGCGGAAAGCCACATCTCCATCCACTCCTGGCCGGAACGCGCCTATGCGGCGCTCGATATTTTCATGTGCGGCGACGCCAACCCGGACGCTTGCGTGCCGGTGTTGCGCGAAGCCTTTTCGCCCAAGAAAATCGCGGTCAGCGAGCACCTGCGCGGCCAGGCCGCCATCTGAAGCACGTCCGTCGTGACGTTGCGCGTGCGCCCGCCGGTCGCGGCTGGCGCGCGCCCATGCATGCGAGTTTAAGCGGTTGGCCGCGCGGCCGATCGCCGAGAGGAGACGAAGCCGGTGGCCGAGAAACGCTGGATTGCCGAAACCTTGTTCGACGAGCTCGGCTTTCATGTGAGCTATGAGGTCGACAAGATCCTGTACGAGGTCGATACCGACCATCAGCAGCTCGTGCTGTTCGAGAACAAGTTCTTCGGCAAGATGCTGGTGCTCGACGGCGCCGTCCAGATCACCAGCCGCGACGAATACGTCTATCAGGAAATGATGAGCCACGTGCCGCTGTTCGCCCACGGCGACGCCAGGAACGTGCTGATCGTCGGCGGCGGCGACTGTGGCATCGCCGAGGAAGTGCTCAAACACAAGACGGTCGAGCGCCTCACGCAGGTCGAGATCGACGCGTCGGTGGTCGAATTCGCCAAGGAGCATTTTCCGGAATTCACCAAGCCGGTGTTCGCCGACAAGCGCTTTGAGAGCGTCATCGACGACGGCATGAAATACGTGGCCGAGACCGACCGCCGCTTCGACGTCATCATCGTCGACTCGACCGACCCGCAGGGGCCGGGCGCCGTGCTCTTCACCAAGGAATTCTATGCCGGCTGCAAACGCTGCCTGAACGAAGGCGGCGTGCTGGTGACGCAGAACGGCGTGCCGTTCTTCCAGCCCGACGAGCTCGCGAGCAGCATCCGCTATTTCCGCGGCCTGTTCGCCGAGGGCACCTGCTACACCGCCTCGATCCCGACTTATGTCGGCGGCCACATGGCGATGGGCTTCGCCACCGACAACAAGAATTTGCGCCGCACGCCGGCCGAGGTGATTGCCGAGCGCTATCGGGCGGCCGGCAATTTCGCCACCCAATACTGGACGCCGGAACTGCAGGTCGGCGCCTTTGCGCTGCCGCGCTTCATCGCCGATCTGGTCGCGCGCGCCTGATTCGCTTTGGGGGCGAATGGTCGGGTATAGATTGTCGCGTATCCAGGCACAGGAGAGCGGCCATGAAGGCGGCGGTGGCGACGGAAAATGGGCTTGAGATTCGCGACATTCCACAGCCGAAACCCCGGCCGTTCGAGCTTCTGGTGAAGGTGAAGGCGGCCGGCCTCAACCGGGCCGACTTGGGCGCCGCGCAAGGGCGCGGGGGCCACGGCGCCGTTGGCGCCACAATCGGCCTCGACTGGGCCGGCGAAGTGGTCGAGGTCGGAGCGGAAGCCAAGGGGGGCTTCAAACCGGGCGATCGTGTCATGTGCGCGGGCGCGGGCGGATACGCCGAGTATGCCGTGTGCGATTGGGGGCGCACCGTGCTCATGCCCGCCGACGCGACCTTCGAGCACGCGGCGACGCTGCCGGTTGCCCTCGGTACCATGCATGATGCGCTGGTGACGAATGGCCGTCTGAAGGCTGGCGAGAGCGTTCTCATCCAGGGCGCCAGCTCCGGCGTCGGTCTCATGGCGTTGCAGATTGCCAAGCTCCTGGGAGCGAAGCTCGTGATCGGCATGTCGACCAACGCCGATCGCCGCGCGCGCCTCAAGGAATTCGGCGCAGATCTTGCCTTCGATACAAAAGATCCGAATTGGCCGGACCTTGTGCTCGAGGCAACGGACGGGAAGGGCGTAAACCTGATCATCGATCAGGTTTCGGGCAGCGTCTTCAATGGGAACATGAAGGCGGCGGCTATCTTGGGCCGCATCGTCAACGTCGGCAGGCTTGGCGGCGGCAAGGCCGAGTTTGACTTCGACCTGCACGCAGGCCGACGCATCACTTACATCGGGGTGACGCATCGCACGCGCTCGGTTGACGAACTGCGCGAAGAAACCCGCGCCATGTGGGCGGACCTCGCCGAGGCGGTGACGGCCAAGAAGCTGAGCCTTCCCGTCGCGAAGACTTTTCCGCTTGAGCAGGCGAAGGCAGCGCAAGACTATATGCGGGCCAATCAGCACTTCGGGAAGCTCTTGTTGATCCCGTAGCGATCCCGCGGGCCAGTGGCTTGGCGTTGATGGGGCCACGGCATAGGATCGCGGCATGCCCACACTCGCCACCGCGCTTCTGCAAGCCCTCAAGGACCACGGCGCCCGGGAGATTTTCGGCATTCCCGGCGATTTCGTGCTGCCGCTCTACAAGGTCATCGAGGAATCCGGCATCCTGCCGAACTATACGCTGAGCCACGAACCGGCCGTCGGCTTCGCGGCGGATGCGGCCGCGCGCTATCACGGCAGTCTCGGCGTCGCCGTGGTCACCTATGGCGCCGGCGCCTTCAATCTGGTCAATGCGGTGGCCGGCGCCTATGCCGAGCGCTCGCCGGTGGTGGTGATCGCCGGCGCGCCAGGCGCGCAGGAGCGCGCCACCGGCTTCCTGCTGCACCATCAGGCCCGCACCGTCGACACCCAGCTTGCCGTCTATCGCGAGATCACCTGCGATCAGGCCGTGCTCGACGATCCCGCCACCGCGCCGGCGGCGATCGCCCGCGTGCTGCGCAATGCGCGCGAGCAGTCGTTGCCGGTCTATATCGAGTTTCCCCGCGATCTGGTCGCGGCCAAGACCGGCGCGGTGCCGGTGCTGCCGCGGCGGGCCGCCGATCGCGCGGCGCTCGCGGAGTGTGCCGACGAGATCCTCGACCGCCTGGCGCAGGCGCGCAAACCGGTGATCATCGTCGATGTCGAAGTCCGCCGCTACGGTATCGAACAGGAAACGGCGAAGCTCGCGCGCGCGCTCGGCCTGCCGGTGGTGACCACCTTCATGGGCCGCGGGCTGCTGGAGCAGGCGGGCGACGTGCTCGCCGGCACCTATATGGGCGCGGCCGGCGATCCCGCCATCACCAAACTGGTGGAGGACGCCGACGCCGTGCTGCTGCTCGGCGTCATTCTCTCCGACACCAATTTCGCGCTGTCCCAGCGCCAGTTCGACGCCCGCCGCGCCATCATGGCCTTTGGCCGCGAAGTCACCATCGGCCACCACGTCTATCCGGACATTCCCATCGAAGACCTCGTAAACGCGCTGACGCGCCGCGCCCACAAGCGCCAGAAGCACACGGTCAAGCACCGCCCGCTGCGCTACCCGCGCGGGCTCAAGCACGATGGCGCGGCGGTCGCGCCGTCCGATGTCGCCACCGCGATCAACGATCTGTTCGACCGCCACGGCAGGATGCCCATGGTGTCCGATATCGGCGATTGCCTGTTCATTGCCATGGAGATCGACAACACCGCGCTGGCGGCGCCGGGTTATTACGCCGGGATGGGTTTCGGCGTGCCCGGCGGCATCGGCGTTGCCGCGGCGACTGGCCGCCGGCCCCTGATCCTGGTCGGCGACGGC
The DNA here is from genome assembly GCA_963829785.1 of uncultured Pseudomonadota bacterium. Classification (GTDB taxonomy): domain Bacteria; phylum Pseudomonadota; class Alphaproteobacteria; order Rhizobiales; family Xanthobacteraceae; genus Pseudolabrys. The sequence goes on from CAWHJZ010000005.1 coordinate 112,349, forward strand.
GCCTTCCAGATGACGGGCTGGGAGCTGGGCAATTGCCGCCGCTACGGTCTCGATCCCATCGTCGTTTTGCTCAACAACCAGAGCTGGGAAATGCTGCGCGTGTTCCAGCCGGAATCCCGCTTCAACGATCTCGACGACTGGCACTTCGCCGACATCGCGTCCTCGCTCGGCGGGGTGGGGGAACGGGTGAGCACGCGCGAGGCGCTCGCTGCGGCGCTCGAGCACGCCGTCGAGCGGCGTGGTCAGTTTTCACTGATCGAGGTGATGCTGCCGCGCGGTAAGACCTCCGATACGCTGGCGCGCTTCGTCGCCGGCTTCAAGGCGCACCGCGCGCGCAAGGAACCGAGGCGAGGGGCGGCGAAGCGTTAACGTCTCGCTAACTATTGCGGCCCGCATAGTACTTTTGTCCAAGCGTTATGCGCCACCGCGGCCCCTTAAGCTTAACGGTACCTTCACGGCGCCGTGCCTAATTACCGTAATACCAGCAGGAGTGGCAGGCTCCGGCGCCAGCGAGGGGACGATTGTGCGCGCGCTCACGCGCCAGAATATTATTGCCATCGCTGCCGGCGTGCTGACGGCAGGCGCTCTCGTGTTGGCATTCGACCTCTGGCTTGGCGGATTCATCGACAGACAAGCGCGGGCCGAAATCAACGTTGGCGCGCGGCGGGCCGTGGCGCTTGCCGATACCCGCCTCGATCAGGCCCGCGCCGCGCTCGACGCGGCGGCCAAAGCGGGCGTGCGGGCGTGCGATCCCGCCGCCATGGCGGCGATGCGCCAGGCCGCCTTCGACGCCGCGCCGGTCAAGGACGTCATGCTGCTCGGGCCTGCGGGGCAGACCCTGTGTTCCGGCGGTGCCATGCCGCTCGGCTCGCTCCGGCTGGTTTCCTCGCGCGCGCTGCCGGACAAAGCCGGCCTTTCGTTCGACATCATGCGCGCGCCCGGCAGGGAAACCATGATCCGGCTGCGCCGCAAACTCAGCGCCGGCGTCAATGAAATCGCGGTGCTCATACCGGCCAACCTGCTCATGCCGCAAGCGTCGATCGCCGGCACGGGGCCAAGCGCCTATGTCACGCTTGCCGCGGATGATGGCAGCGCGATCGACACGGCCGGCAGGCGTCCGGCCAAAGACGAGCTCCGTTTCACGGTCGAGGCGAAGGCCGCGCGCTTCGGTCTTGCCTATAACATTGTGGTGCCGCGCGCACTCGTGCCGGCCGCCCAGACCGGCGTTCGATGGCTCGGCACGATCGGGGTCGGCGTGCTGGCGATGATGCTGGTCGCTTTCGTGCTGTTGATGCGGCGGCGCGCGCCCGACAACCCCGTGGCCGAAATGGAGCGCGCGCTGAAGGCCGGCGAATTCGTGCCGTACTACCAGCCGATCGTCGACATCACCTCCGGCCAGTTGCGCGGCGCCGAAGTGCTGGTGCGCTGGCGCAAACCCGACGGCACGCTGGTGTCGCCCGGGTCGTTCATTCCGCTGGCGGAATCGAGCGGACTGATCCGCGCCATGACCCGCGACCTGATGAAGCGCGTCTGTGCCCAAGCCGGCGAGGCCATCGGCCGGCGGCCGGCGCTCAAGATTTCCTTCAATTTCGCGGGGCAACTGTTCAGCGATCAGTCGATCGTCAAGGAAGTGCGCAACATCTTCGCGGGCGGCCCGATCAAGTATTCGCAAGTCGTGCTGGAAGTGACCGAGCGCGATCCGATCGAGAACTTCACCGAGACACGGCAGATCATCGCCGCCCTGCAGGGACTAGGCGTGCGCATCGCCATCGACGACGTCGGCACCGGCCACTCGGGGCTCTCCTACATGCTCAAGCTCGGCGTCGATATCATCAAGATCGACAAGATGTTCGTCGACGCCGTCGGTACCGATCAGAACGCCACCACCATCGTCGAGACGCTGATCGACCTCGCCCACAACATGCGCATGGATATCGTGGCGGAGGGCGTGGAAAACTTTGAGCAGGTGATGTATTTGCGCGAGCGTGGCATCCGCCAGGCGCAAGGCTACGTCTTCGCGCCGCCGCTGCCGGGCAGTTCCTTCCTGCAACTGATCGAGGCCATCGACCCGCTGCCCAAGCAGGAGGCCGAAACAGACGCGGTGGAGACCGCGTCGGCGCCGGACCGCTTCGGCCGGGAGCACGCCGTGGTTGCTGCCTGACCCGGATCCCCATTGCGTTTTGTCAAATTGATCGCCGCGCCGGTATGCCATAAGTTGCCGCTCAAGACGGGCAGACGGAGGTATTCGGATATGATGCGGTTCATTATGGCGTTGGCAGTGCTGGCACTGCTCGCAGGCGCAGCGCCGCGGCAGGCGGCTGCGCAGGGCAATCCGCTGGGCGGGGCGCTCTTCGGTGGCGCGGCCGGCGCCATCATCGGCGGCGCTGCGACCGGCAAGGCCGGCGGCGCGGTTGCCGGCGGTATCATTGGTGCTGCAGCCGGCGCCATGCTCGGCTCCCAGCTCGAGCCGCGGCGCGGCCGCTATTACTGGTACAGAGGGCGCTGCTGGCGCCGGGCGCGCGACGGCAACTACTACCGCACCAAGCGGTACCACTGCGAATATTGAGCGGGTGCTGCGGCCGACGACGAAAAAGGGCGGCCTTGCGGCCGCCCAGTTTTAACGCCACGCGGGAGGAACCAGGCGACGGGTCGGCATACCGAACACGGCCGGCCCGCGTGACAGAATGTGCGCAAACGATAAACGGCCACGGGCGTACCGATTCGTCAACCCATGCATGCTGCAGAATCATGACAAAACCGCCGGCGACGGCGGTTTTTCTCGTTTTCCCCGTAATCCCAAGGAGGGCGGCCCGGTGGGTCAGGGCGCCCGTGGGCGGACCAGCGAACGACGCAAGGAGCCGGCTTCTGCAACGTTCGCCGCCGATGCTTCCATGCCGGGTGTGGGCGCGTGCGCCAAGCCGGCTCCCTACTTCGTTGTGCGCGTGACCGTCTCAGTCATCCTCCCCGGGTCACGCGCGGTCGCCTCGTCTTGTTGGCGCATGATGCGATCCGAAATCGGTTCCCACCTTTCGAGATCGTGCGCTAGGCAGCTTCGAACGTGGTGACGGTCTCGAACGAGAAGCCGCAATTGTCGCAGTGCCATTGATGGCGGATGCGGCCGGGATCGAAATATTCCGACCATTCGGGCACGTAGAGGCGGGCGCCGCACTGGGCGCATGCGACGATCGGGCGCGAACGCGCGAACATCCGCGTGTTGCCGGTATCGCCGAATTGCATAGCCTCTCTCCCGCGATTGACCGTGCGCTTTCGACCGTCGTGCACGGCCGAAACGCTAACGCCATTGCCGCGCGAATGAAGCAGCAAGGCTGACGTATCTGCCGCTCTCATTTGTCGCGGTTCGCGTCCGGCGTGTCCGCCCCGTTCCGTTCACAGCACGATCCCGAACTTCGCCAGCGCCCACACGGTAATAAGATAAAGCACAACCGTGAGCGCGCAGGCGGCGGCGAGCGAGGGCCAGAAATTGAGGCCGGCGCGCAGCAGCAGCGGCAGCAGCAGAAACATCGGCAGTGTCGGCAGCACGTACCAGAACGTCGCCTGCGCGTGCGCGGCGATGCGCTCGGCGTCGCCGGTGTCATGCCACAGCCAGAGAATGCCGAGGAGGGAGACCAGCGGCAGCGAGACGATGAGCGCGCCCAGCGCCGGCTGGCGGCGGGCGACTTCGGAGACGATGGCGATGATGATGCCGGAGAGGGCGGCCTTGATGGCGAGATAGAGCATGGGGGGCGGGCTCCGTGAATGGGGCGCTTGCAGTCTAGGGCCGGTGGCGCGGCGGGCGAAAGCGCGCCATCGTTACGGTGCGGGCTCCGCCACGATGCGTTCCGCCAGGATGAGCATCGCCGGCGTATGGCTTCGCAGGACGGCGGCGAACCGCGCCGCAGGCAGCTTCTTGTTGGCGGGGCAGCATAGCCTTTGCCGGTGGCGGCGTGCGCGAGGTTCGGCGTTTGCGCGCGGGGCTTGCGGGACGCCGCAAATTGCGTTGAAAATGACGCCGAGCCGGCTTCGCAAGCGCCGCGAGGGATGCCCATCAGGGACGCCCAACAGGGACGCCCAAGAGGGGCCAAGAGGGGCAATGATGAGCCCGAGCCTCACCAAACCGCGCACCTTACCCAAGACCAAGACGCAGCGGCCGAAGCTGTGGAAGGTGATCCTGCTCAACGACGACTACACGCCACGCGAATTCGTTGTGCTGGTGCTCAAGGCCGTGTTCCGCATGAACGAGAGCGAGGCCTATCGCGTGATGATCACGGCGCATCAGAAAGGCGCCTGCGTGATCGCGGTATTCACCAAGGACGTCGCCGACACCAAGGCCAAGGAAGCGACCGAGCTCGGCCAGCAGAACGGTTACCCGCTCTATTTCACCACCGAGCCGGAAGAGTAGCCCATTCGGCCTCACGGCGGACGCGGAATGTTTGCCGATCCGTTTCGGCCATCAGGGGGTAGGAAAATTCTTGGAATGCGGCGTGGGGACAAATGGATGCTTGCTGGTTGCGGCGGCATCCATGTACCGCGATACTTGCGTCGGAGGCGACATTTGCCCTGGGGGGTCCCGCGCCATGTTTCGATTTTTTGTGCCGGCCGTGGTCACATTGTTCGCGCTCACGACCATCAGCGTCAACGCCGAGATCAACACCAATACATCGGCACGCTGCGACCGCGATTGCGTCCACGCGATTGGCCGGATGGCATCGTTGCCCGGTGCGCGCGCGCCGGATGAGCTGTATGTCGGGAAGCGCGGCAACGCCAGTGCCGGCGCATCGTCTGTGGTGGCGCGCAAGGCCAGGCAACCGAAACGGGAGCTGAAAGTAGCGCGAAACGGAAAATGCCCGAGCGGTTTCAACGGCTGCCTCGCGCATAAGACGAGTCTCGGAACCACGCGCAGTAAGGCCTCCGCCATTTGCCGCCGGTTGTGCGCCGGGCGGGCAGGCAAGGGCCTGAAAAGAAAGGGCGCAAAAAGCAGGGGCGTGAAAAAAGCCCGTGGGGCCCGTGCGAGCGGCGGCAAGAAATGTTCGAGCGGTTATAACGGCTGCCTCGCGCACAAGACCCGGCTGGGAACGCCGCGCAATAAGGCCGCCGCCATCTGCCGCCGGGTATGCGCCAAGTGAGATGAGCGCGCGCGGCCGGCAGCCGGGCGCTCCGCTCTATTTCACGACCGAGCCGGAGGAATAGGGCGGCCGCTCAGCGCCCAGATCCGAACAGCACCAGCGCGGCGGCGATCAGCGCCACGACGACGAGAATGCCGAGCCCGCGCCGCGCGCGGTTGCGCGCCTGCTCCGCGCGCACGAAGTCCGGTGTCGAGAGCTTGCGCGGCTCGCCGTGGCGCAGGCGGCGGAAGCGGTGGACCTTGGCCATGCGCTGAGGTTTAAGGGAGGTCCGGTTACCAGGCGGTTTTCGCCGCTCACGGTGCGCCGCTCACCTTGCGCCGTTCAAATTGCGCCAGTCAGAATGCGCCGTCTTTACCCGGCGCCAAAAGGAGGCCCCCGCGATGCGACTGATGCTCAAGTTCACCATCCCCGTCGAGAAGGGCAACGCGGCGGCCGCCGACGGCACGCTGGAAAAGGCGATCGCGGCGCTGATGGAAAAGGTCAAGCCCGAGGCCGCCTATTTCATGCTCGATAAGGGCCAGCGTTCCGGCCTCGTCGTCTTCGAGCAGAACGATCAGGCCGTGCTGCCGACGATCAACGAGCCGCTGTTCGCCGCGCTTGAGGCGGCCATCGAAATCCAGCCGGTGCTGACCGCCGACGACCTCAAGCGCGCGCTGGGGTGACGGCCGCGGACGTCCCCGTCCTCTTGCCGGCAATTTGAATCAAGCCTTGATTCAAATTCTCGGTCTTGTCGATTTAAGCCTTGCGCATTTGGCTAACCGGTTCGCTACGCGGGCGCTTCGATACTGCGGGCGCTTCGATACCTTGGCCTGCGTTCCTGCCGGGAGGCGCTCAATGCGCGACTGGGTTCTGCCGTTGGCGCCGGTGATCGCGGTGGTCTACTTCGTCGTCAACCCGCACCAGTTCGGCGCGGTCCTCGCCTGGGCGCAGGCTTTCGTGCACTAGCGGCGCGGCTTTGCCGGCGCCGCTCACGCTTTCTTCTTCTTCGCGGCCTTCTTGGCCGGCGCGGGCGGCGCTTCCGCGGCCGCCTTCAGATCCTCGGCTTCCTTGGCCTCGCGCAGCGCCCGGAGCTTCGCGGTCTTGGCGCGGGTGGCGACCTGGCTGGCCTCGTATTCGGCCATGGCCTTGGCGCCGTCGCGCGCCTGCAACTCCTTGCGCTTGAACTTGGCCTCGGCCAGCGTCTGCTGGGCTTCCTTGGGCGTTTTAGACAGCGCGATCTCCTGTATCCGTCATGCCACGCGGGGCGTGGCGCCGATTTGCCATTCTAGCCCGAATCGGGCGCCAGCGGGGAGCGGCGTCGCCGTTTGCCCAAAGCCCCGGGGGCTCCCTCCGGGTTGCGCTTGCGCGGGGCGGGCGACCCCGATCGACCATGACCGGCAGCGGGCGCGAGGGGGCCTCGTCACGCCGCCCATGCGACAACGTGTCCGGCCCGGCGCGATGCCTTGAGCGATGCCTTGGTCGACGCCTTGGCCGTATCATCCCAAGCGTGCACGACGAACGGGGAGGGCATTCCCATGACAATCGTCGAACGCAATGCCGACCGCCTGGTGGTTCAATCCGGCTCGGTCCTCGGTCAAATGACATTGGAACTCGACAAGCGCAGCGGCCGCGCCAGCCTCGCGCGCAACGTTTTGATGTGGAAGCGCAAGCCGCGCGAATTCAAGCTGCGCGACATCACGGACGTGGCGCTCACCAGCTTCAGGGACGGCGCTTCCGGCGCGGAATTGCACCGCACGCTGCTGCGGCTGGCCGACGACGATGTGGTGCCGCTGCCGCTCGCCGAGAAGGAAACCGAAGAAACCGCGCAGGCGCTGCGGGAATTTCTCGGGCTGAAGGCGGCTTGAGGGTCGTCGCGCGGATAACGCGCCGGCGTCATCCGGGGGCGTTGCCACGCGGACGCAGACCTCGGATGCCGCTTCGCGCCATCCGGGCGACGCCTGCACTTCCGCGGCCGCGTCACGGCCGGGCCCGCCCGCTTCAGTCAGTTCCTCGGCAGTTCCTTGGCCGAGTTCCTTGGGCCGAGTTCCTTCGTTCGGAAAAAATTAACCAGGTCACTTAAAGCGCCAGCAAGGCCTGCCGCCTAGCTTATGGGGTCTGCACTTGTTGGACCGTTCGCGCGTAAAGGCCTTTGTCATGCAAGATTCCAATGTCATGCAAGATCCCAATTCAGTCGATGGCAAAGCGGCCGGCGCCGGCGCCGAGCAATTCGTCACCTTTTCGATCGGCGACGATCACTACGGCGTCTCCATCATGGCGGTGCAGGAGATCAACGACTGGACGGGCGCGCGCCAACTGCCGAACCAGCCGGATTATATGCGCGGCGTGTGCAGCGTGCGCGGCGAATATATCCCGATCGTCGACCTGCGCTGCCGCTTCGGGCAGGGGCTGACGGAGCCGACGGCGCAACACGTGTTCATCGTGGTTCAGATCGGCGCGCGCCAGGTCGGCCTGCTCGCCGACGGCGTGTCGGATATCGTTTCGGTCGAGCGCGCCGATATCAAACCGGTGCCGGCGGCCAGTGACGCGACGGCGCGCGGGTTCCTGTGCGGGCTGGTGACCATCGAAAACGCCGTGGTCGGGCTGATCGACCTCGACAGCGTGTTGGAGACGGAAGCGGAGGCGGCGTAAGACCGCAGCGTCTCGGTGTGTAAGGCGCAAGTGCGAAGCGTATTGCGCCGCTGCGTTTGTGATTGGCGGATTTCGCTCACGCTAATTCGGCTCGCGGGCTTGACGCCACTTGTAGCCCGCATGGAGCGAAGCGCAATGCGGGATCACACGTCGCGATGTCGCCCCCGGATTTCGCTTCGCTCCATCCGGGCTACGCTTGCGACCCGTCTCGCTGGCCGCGCTGCAAATAAAGAAACGCGAAGCCGATCAGCGGCACGATGATGTCCATATAGAAGATGATGCCGGCGTTGCCGGGCGCGAAGTTGTGCGCGGCGATCATCTGGTAGACGTGGCCGCCGGCGGCGCCCCACAGGAAGAACGCCGGCCCCACCACCGCGCCGACGCGCAGGCCATAGGAGCCCTTGAAGGCGAGCAGGGCCACCGCCGCGAAGCCGAGGCTGGCAAAGCCCACCTCGGTCTCGAACGGGCTCGGCTGCCAGCCGATATAGGCCGCCGCCGTCTCCTGGAAGAAGACGTGCATGACGAAATTCAGCAGATAACTGAAGCCGAGCGCCGACAAGAGGTAATAGGCAAACAGTGCCTCGGTGAGCGCGCCGGGGCCTTTGGGCCCGAACGCATAGGCGATGAGCCCGAGCACGAAGCCGAGCACCAGGAAGGAGAGCGGGTAGTTCGAGAGGAGGAAGGTGAGGAGGAGAGTGGCCATGGTCAGGTGCCCTTTGCGCCCACTAAGCTATCATGACTCGGCCATACGGCGCAGTTGATCAAGGCAAAGGTTCACCCGCAGGACATTGCGCGGCTCGCGGTGTTCCTAGCCTCGGATGCGCCGAAGACGGTTTCGGGGCAGGTGATTCCGGCCGATAGTGATGGCAGAGAGCTGAGCTGGCTAGACGCGCGTCTTGAGCCCTTAGGATAAAAAGGGCGACCGAAAGGCCGCCCTTTTCAGTCAGGAAGGGAAATTACGCGGCGCGGCCCAAGCGCGCATAAATGCCCGTAACACGCAGGAGCGTTGAATAACACGCCTTGCTCTTACCCATAGTTTGAGGATTGTGGCTGGCGATTTCCATGTACGCCTGCGCCGCAGCTTCGATCAGCTCGCCTTCATCGAACATTGCCGGCGGACTGATCTTCCAACCAGATTTGGAATGACGAACAAACGCCGAGAACGAACTTAGGATAGGAAATACAATGCCATCTGGTACGTCTGCAATCGCTCCGTTTTCGCGCTCGATTGCACGAAGTCGCGTCCCACGAAATCCGGGGTGAGACTTCCAGCGCTCGTAGAGCTTCCAAGCCGGCCCGGCGATGTCGAGGAAGTAGCTATAGATTTCTGCGCTTTCGGTATCGTCGGCCGAGGCGTCAACGAGGCGCTGAAACAGCTTTAGACAGCGAGTTCTTTTGACTGTAAGTGAAGACTTTATTCGAGGCGTCGCCTTCGCCATCAAGTTTCTTCAAGAGCGCAGCCGGCATTAGCGCAAAGATAACCTGTATGAGCTTCTCAGTGTCGAGATATTCGGCATCAGCGATAATGTCGGTCTCTGACTTGCGCAGCTTTGCTTTCGGGATAGTTCTTTGCAAAGCTGATTCCAACTCATCAAGTTGACCGCGACGACCGGCAATCGAAATAGCCCGTACGTCATTTTGGAAATTTCGAGCGATCGAAATCTCAGCAATTAGCCCGCTGTCTGCGGTCACAATCACCTCGAATTTTATGCTCGGCTCGAAGAAGTCAGGGGTCGTCTGGTAGCGATCGAAGTAACGGTTCAACTCACCTTGGGTTTGTGAGCCGTTGATGATGCTAGGACGCTTCAAGATCAGCATCTTGCGCTTGTCATCAACTTCGGCGCCGCGCGCGACAATAACCATTCCACCATTGAGGATAGAGAATTGGTCCGGCTGGTCTTCGAGCGTCTTTCGAATTGCTTGGTGCACGAGCGTTGGCGTGCGTTTTTGCTTGCCCTGAGCGTCCACAAGGTATTCGCGGACGTTTTCATCATCTTCAAGAGCAAGAACAGAGGAGGCGGGAGCATGGCCAGAATAAATCTTACGGCCAGCTTCCTCGTCTTCGGGGGAGCTGATGTTGCGGCAGGTGGTGTAGGGAAATTCAAACGCGGCCGCGGCCGCCTTTTTCAAGGTCGTCATGGTAGTCTCCTGTTTCTATCGACCGCCGGTTAATGCGAAAGCCCTAGCTATCGCGAAGCGAGCCGATTTATATAATCTATCAGACTCGCGTCTCGGTTGCAAATCTCATAGAAAAAGGCGGCCTTTCGGCCGCCCTTTAAAGTCGTGGATGGCCGGGTAAAGCCCGGCCATGACGAGTTCAGAGCATCACGAGCAGCCGGTGGTGCTCCCACACGTATCGCACTTCATGCAGGTGCCATTCCGCACCAAGCGTGAAGTTGCCGCATTCCCCGCAAGCTTCGCCTTCGTAGCCCTTGGCGCGGGCTTCGGCGCGCTTCTCGGTGGCCGCCTGCTTGGCGTGCACCACCGCGTCGTGCTCGTTGATCACTTCGAGCTGCTCGGTGGGCGAGAGCTTGGCCTCCGGCTCGGTTTTGAGCGCGGTGGCGGCGCCGGCGGCCTCGGCGCGCGGGGCATGAGCCGCCAGCGCCGTGACGTTGGCGGTGGCCGCGGCTTGCGTCCCGGTGGGGGCGGGCGTCGACACCACCGAGAGACGGTCCGTGCGCGAGCGGGTCAGGCCCTTCGACACGTAATGCGAGGCGGAGGTCGGCTTGCCTTCCGCTTCGCCCTTGCCGAGGGCGTCGAAGCCGGTCTCGCTCGGGTCCACATGGGCGAGGTCGAAGCGCTCCATGTAGCTCACCGCCAGCTCGCGGAACACGTAGTCGAGGATGGAGGTGGCGTATTTGATGGTGTCGTTGCCCTGCACCGGGCCCTGCGGCTCGAAGCGGGTGAAGGTGAAGGCATCGACATATTCGTCGAGCGGCACGCCGTATTGCAGGCCGAGCGAGACCGCGATCGCGAAGTTGTTCAAGAGCGAGCGCAGCGCCGCGCCTTCCTTGTGCATGTCGATGAAGATTTCGCCCAGCCGCCCGTCGTCGTATTCGCCGGTGCGCAGATACACCTTGTGGCCGCCGACCACGGCTTTCTGGGTGTAGCCCTTGCGGCGGTGGGGCAGCTTCTCGCGCTCGCGCAGCACCGTGACGCGCTCGACGATCTTCTCCACCACCTTTTCGGCGAGCCCCGAGGCGCGCGCGGCGGCGGACTTGTCGAGGAAGGCCTCGACGGCGTCCTCTTCGTCCTCGTCGTCGGCGATGAGCTGCGAGTTGAGCGGCTGGCTGAGCTTGGAGCCGTCGCGGTAGAGCGCGTTGGCTTTCAGCGCCAGTTTCCAGGAGAGCAGGTAAGCCGCCTTGCAGTCCTCGACCGTGGCGTCGTTCGGCATGTTGATGGTCTTGGAGATGGCGCCGGAGATGAAGGGCTGCGCCGCCGCCAGCATGCGGATGTGGCTTTCGACCGAGAGATAGCGCTTGCCGGTGCGGCCGCACGGGTTGGCGCAGTCGAACACCGGATAGTGCTCGGACTTCAGATGCGGCGCGCCTTCCACCGTCATGGCGCCGCAGACGTGGATGTTGGCGGCGTCGATCTCGCGCTTGGTGAAGCCGAGGTATTCGAGCAGGTTGAAGGTCGGCAGGCTGAGCTCGTCGGCCGGGATCTCCAGGGTGTCGCGGCAGAACGCTTCGCCCAGCGTCCACTTGTTGAAGGCGAACTTGATGTCGAAGGCGGTGGGCAGCGCCTTATCCACCTTGGCGATGACGTCGTCGGTGAAGCCCTTGGCCTTCAACGTGGTGTGGTTGATGCCGGGGGCCTGCGCCAGCGAGCCGTGGCCGACCGCGTAGACCTCGATCTCGGCGATCTGGGATTCCGAGTAGCCGAGCGTGCGCAGCGCTTCCGGCACCGCGCGGTTGATGATCTTCCAGTAGCCGCCGCCGGCGAGCTTCTTGAACTTGACCAGCGCGAAGTCGGGCTCGATGCCGGTGGTGTCGCAGTCCATCACCAGGCCGATGGTGCCGGTGGGCGCGATCACGGTCGACTGCGCGTTGCGGAAGCCGTGCGCTTCGCCGAGTTGCAAAGCGAGGTCCCAGGCGGCCTTGGCGTGGGTCACCAGCGCCTGGTCGGGGCAGGCGGCGTGGTCGAGCGGCACCGGCGGCGTCGCCAGCTTTTCATAGCCGGTGCGCTCGCCGTGGGCGGCGCGGCGGTGATTGCGGATCACCTTCAGCATCGCCTCGCGGTTCTTCTTGTAGCCGGGGAAGGGCCCGAGCTTTTCCGCCATTTCGGCGGACGTCGCATACGACACGCCGGTCATGATGGCGGTCAGCGCGCCCGCGATGGCGCGGCCGGCATCCGAGTCATACGGAATGCCGGAGGTCATCAGCAGGCCGCCGATATTGGCGTAGCCGAGGCCGAGCGTGCGGAACTCGTAGGACAACTGCGCGATCTGCTTGGACGGGAACTGCGCCATCAGCACCGAGATTTCGAGCACCACGGTCCACAGCCGCACCGCGTGCTCGTAGCTTTCGACGTCGATGCGCTTGGTCTTCTCGTCGCGGAAGGCGAGCAGGTTCAACGACGCCAGGTTACAGGCGGTGTCGTCGAGGAACATGTATTCCGAGCACGGATTTGAGGCGCGGATCGGCCCGGAGGCCGGGCAGGTGTGCCAGTCGTTGATGGTCGAATGGAACTGCAGGCCGGGGTCGGCGCAGGACCAGGCGGCGTGGCCGATCTTCTCCCACAGGTCGCGGGCGCGCACGGTGCTGGTGGTCTTGCCGGTGATGCGCGCGGTCAGGTCCCAGTTGCCGTCGGCTTCCACGGCTTTGAGGAACTCGTCGGTGACGCGCACCGAATTGTTCGAGTTCTGGCCGGAGACGGTGAGATAGGCGTCCGAATCCCAATCGGTGTCGTAGGTCGGGAAGTGGATGTCGGTGTAGCCCTGCTTGGCGAACTGGATCACCCGCTTGATGAGGTTGTCGGGCACGTAAGAGCGGCGCGCGAGCTTGATTTCGCGCTTCAAGGCCGGGTTCTTCTCCGGCGAGAAGCAATCGTCGCCCGAGCCCTGGCAGTTGACGCAGGCTTTCAGGATGGCGCGCAGGTGCTTCTGGTTGATCTTGGAGCCGGTGACGAGCGCGGCCACCTTCTGCTCTTCCAGCACCTTCCAGTCGATGTACTGCTCGATGTCGGGATGGTCGACGTCGACCACCACCATCTTGGCGGCGCGCCGCGTGGTGCCGCCCGACTTGATGGCGCCCGCCGCGCGGTCGCCGATCTTCAGGAATGACATGAGGCCCGACGACTTGCCGCCGCCGGAGAGCCGCTCGCCTTCGCCGCGCAGCGCCGAGAAGTTGGAGCCGGTGCCGGAGCCGTATTTGAACAGGCGCGCCTCGCGCACCCACAGGTCCATGATGCCGCCGTCGTTGACCAGGTCGTCGCTGACCGACTGGATGAAGCAGGCGTGCGGCTGCGGGTGCTCGTAGGAGGTCTTGGAGCGGGTCAGCTTGCCGGTCTTGAAGTCGACGTAGTAGTGGCCCTGGCTCGGGCCGTCGATGCCGTAGGCCCAATGCAGGCCGGTGTTGAACCATTGCGGCGAGTTGGGCGCGCACATCTGCGCCGCCAGCATGTAGCGCAGCTCGTCGAAGAAAGCCCGGGCATCGTCTTCCGAATCGAAGTAGCCGCCCTTCCAGCCCCAATAGGTCCAGGTGCCGGCCAGGCGGTCGAAGACCTGCTTGGAGCTGTGCTCGCCGGTGGTGCGCTCTTTCTCGGGCAGTTCCTTGAGCGCTTCCTCATCCGCGACCGAGCGCCACAGGAAGGAGGGGACCGTGTTCTCTTCCACCTTCTTCAGGCGGGCAGGGACACCGGCCTTGCGGAAATACTTCTGGGCCAGGACGTCGGATGCGACCTGCGACCACGATTCCGGCACCTCGACATTGTCGAGCTTGAACACCACCGAGCCGTCCGGGTTGCGGATCTCGCTGGTGGTCAGCCGAAAACCGATCGAGCCGTAGGCGTTTTCGCCTTCCTTCGTGTAGCGACGCTGGATCCGCATTGTTGTCTCTAGCCCCGTAAAGTGGCCGGCTTGAAACGCCGGTGATTATATCCGTGACGGGCGTTCTCTGTGCATGGTCCGGTCCGAAAACCGGTTCCCACTTATCGGGACCATGCACCTTGCACCCGCCGGTTGTGGCTCGGCTCGGGGGCGATACCCTCTATATCTAGGGTCCGTTCCCACTCCCCGGTACCGGTTACTCAAACGGGCCGCTCTCCGACCCTGCACACACAGCAAATCTCTCTCCCGCAAAGCCTTTTGGCGCGGGTGATGTCGAAATCGATCGGTTTTGAAGGTTCAGGGCACCGATACGCATGACCGCCACCGAACGCACCGAAAACTACGGAAACTCACCCTACGCGTCAACAACAGATAGACGCTAAATCTGAATCAAACACTAAATCTTGTGGTCAGGCGGCAGAAAGTGGCGGCAACGGCCGGAGGACCGAGGCTGAGTATCGACGCCGGAGGGGGGTGCGGAAAGAGGTTTTCTCGGGCCGCCGTTCGTAGGCTTTTATGCCCGGCCGGATGACGGAAAAACGACCGAAAAATGGGGATTCCGAATTGCCCACAGCGGAGTACCGGCGCTTTCCCGGCAGGGGACAAGGGCGGGACAACGTTCGTATAGCGCAATCGGTGCGCGCTGATTCTCAGAACGCGCTCAGGTGGTTAGCGGGGGGCGCGGCGAATTGGCGGAGGGGTGTAGCGTTATAAACGCCTGTGAACGGTAGAATGGCCTTGTAGGCGGCATGATCGTGCCGACTTCCGGCATTGTTCATGACCGACTCCCGGCATTGTTCATGACCGAGGGTCAACAAAAAGGCGGGCCCTCATGGGGCCCGCCTTCAGTCCGGCACTGTCATCTCGGTTTGGCTTCATGCCGCGCAAAGCACCGACTCGGGCGCGCGGCTGCCAATTTCTTGGGCACCATAGCCAACTTGGCGCGGGAAAATCAACAGCGCGGAGGCTCTCCAATCGAGCACCGCGACACCAGGTGGCGCCTCATCGGGCATAAGCAGTGGGCCCCACTCAGGCGCCTGTCGAGCCGGCGTGTCGCGCTACTGCTCCGGCTCGCGCTGGCGGCGGGTGGCTTCCTCCGCGGCGTGCGTGCGCTCCTGGTCGAGGCCGCCGTCGCGGCCGAGGTAGAGGGTCTGCGAGGGAAACGCGAAACCCGATCCGCTTTCCTCGACGATGTCCATGCAGCGCAACAGCAAGTCCTCCTGGATCTCCAGGAAGCCGGAATAGTCCCACGCGATGACATAGGCGAAAATTTCGATGTCGAGCGAATGCGAACCGAGCGAAATGAAACGGACCCGCGCCGACGTTGTGTCCACTTTCGAATGCTCCGCAAGCATCGCCCGCAGCGCTTGCAAAATATGGCGCATCTGGTCGGGGCTGGTCTCGTAACGCAGGTTCAGAATCGGATGGAACCAATAACGGTCGCGCTGGGTGTAGTTCTCGATGGTCTGGGCGGAGAGCTGGCCGTTGGGCACGGTCAGCACGGTGCGGTTGAGCGTGCGAATGCGGGTGGAGCGGATGCCGATTTCCTCGACCGTCCCTAACGTGTCGCCGAACTTGCCGAAATCGCCAATCCGCATCGGGCGGTCGGCAATCAGCGTCAGGCTGCCAATCAGGTTCTCGAACAATTTTTGCGCGCCGAGCGCGATGGCCAGGCCGCCGACGCCGAGGGCCGCCAGGCCCGCGGTGACGTTGACGCCGAAAGCCCGCAGCAGCGAGGCGATCAGCAGGACGACAAGCAGCGCTTTGAACGCGCGATTGAGGAAGCTGACGGCGGAGTAAGCGGTGATCTGGCCGCGCCGCGACATCTGGCCGAGGATGACTTCGCCGGCGGCATCCGCCCACCGCCACATCAGCCAAACGACGGCGAGCCAGCCGATGAGCTGCGCCACGAACAGCGCGCGGTAGCGGGCAACGACGGTGACCCCGAGCCACTGCATGAGGACGCCGAAAAACAAGAGTGCGATCAGGATACGCAGCGGGCCGGCGGAGGCTTCGATGAAGCGCGACAGCTTGGTTTCGGGGCCGCCGCGCCGGACCATGCGCTCGATCGGTCCGCGCAGCCCCGTCAGCGCCCAGGCGATGGCGAAGCTGAGGCAGGCGGCAATCAGGATCGCCAGCCAATGCGAGAAGGGCGCGCCGCCGACGACTGGGCCTTCCGGCAGCATTTCGATCCAGGGCGGCGCGGAAGCCCCGTCTACGATTGTTCTGGAGAGGGCGGGGATATCGCGCAATGTGGCGTCGGACACCAGCCACAGCGCCTTGCCGTCGCGATCGACGCGCTTGGCCAGCAGCGCCACATTGCCGGTCGGCGTCTTCACCGTCCCGAAGCGTTCGACGTCCTGCGCCAGGCCGTCCTTGACGTCGCCGTTGGGATCGTTGCTGAGCTCGGCCGGCGTGGTCACGGTGCCGACGCGGTCGAGCACCTCCTGAAAGCGGCGCGCCAGCTCCGGACCCGACAGCACCTCCCAGCTTCTCAGCCCGGGCACAGTGTTGGTCTCGAAGTATTGGACCGCGCGCTCGTAATCGGCGGCGGCAAGCGCGCTCATCAGGCCCGACACCATGCCCTGCGGCGACTCGCGGCCGAACGGATCCGTCTCGGGCTGGGCCGGAGCGGCGGGGGAACCATTGCCTGCAGGCACCGGCGCCGTCTGCGATCGTGCGCCTGTGACGGTTAGGGCGAGCAGCAGGAACAGGACGGAAAGCAGCGTGCGGAGCGGCGATGATATGAGTGTCATTGCGTTTGAGGCGTTCTTCCCGTGAGCGGCTGAGGGGGCGCGCTTCGACCCCATGGACGCACGACGGCGGGCAATTCGTGGAAACGCGGTGGCGGGCCAATGTGGCCGGGCCATGACCGTCTCCGGCCCAGCCAAATGAGGACGTTACTTACACGGCGACTGCGGCCAGCGGAGCCAGCGCGATGACGAGCAACGCAACGATGGGATCGATCCGCCCGTGGCCCCTCGCGCGGGGAACTCAGCGCCGGCCGGACCGAATCCATGCGAGTCTACATAACATCCATGCCAGGAAGCGCGAATACGGGCGGGGATCGTGCGGCGCCGAGCCTTGCCAGGGGGGCGGGGAGGTGGCAAGAACCGCCCCGGAACGGCCCTCATTGGCCCTCATCGGCCCCTTGGGCCTTCACGGCGCGGCTGTAATGAAAAACTTCCTGCTGAAACTGTTCACCTGGTGGAACTCGCAGACCTTCGGGACCCAGTTCTGGACCTGGATGTACGGTGAGGCGGTGGGCGAGGACGAATTCGGCAACCGCTACTATCGGACCCGCGGCGGCAAGGTGGATCCCGGCCTCGGTTTCCAGCGGCGCTGGGTGATCTACAACGGCTATGCCGAGGCGAGCACGGTGCCGCCGTCCTGGCACGGCTGGCTGCACCACACGGTCGACACCCCGCCGACGCAAGGCACGTACAAGCCGCACGACTGGCAGAAGCCGCATCGGCCCAACCTCACCGGCACGCCCGGCGCCTACCGGCCGCCGGGCTCGACGCTGGCGCTCGGCCGCCGCCCGAAGGCGACCGGCGACTACAAGGCCTGGGCGCCCGGCGAGTAGAGCGCCGCCCTTCCGCCGCCCTATTTGCCGTGTTAACCGGGCCTTCGCGGGGTGGGGGGCGAATCCGCTGGCCCGGCGCAAGGCGGATCACAAGCCGGCATTGATGGTGCGACACGCAATATCGAGGATCGGTCTGTTGCTGCTGGTGGCCGCGCTGCTGCCGACGGCACCCGCGCGCGCGCAATTCGACTTTATCTTCGGCAACAAGCCGCCGCGCCCGCCGGCCGACGTCCCCAGTCCGCCGCCGCAGCAGCAGCAGCCGGGCTATTACCCGGGCCAGACCAATCCGCCGCCGTATCCGGGGCCGCGCGACGATGCTCGCTCGCTGGACCAGCGCACCTACCCGGATTACCGCGGCCAGCCCGCCGCTCAGCGCCAGCAGCCACAATCGCTCCGTCCGGCCGCTAACCGCGACGAGCCGCCGGCGCAGCCGATGCCGTCGCCGATGAACCTGCCGCCCGCGGCGCGTCCCGGCGGCGGCACCATCGAGTCGCAACCGCTGGCGCCGCCGCCCGGTACCGAGCCGGCCCAGCAGGCCACCACGCCCAACCCGGCCAATCCGGCCAATCCGAATGCGCCGGCGCCGCAGCAGCCGGGTGCGACCCAGCAAGCCAATCAGCCGCCGGCGGGTCAGCCGCCGGCGACGGCCGCCAAGCCGCCGCCCAAAGAAGTGGTGGTCGAGCCGCCGCCGCAACGCATCACCAATCCGACCGCGGTGTTCGAGGGGCTCGACAAGGTCACCGGGCGCATCACCTCGTTCAACGTCGCCATCAACGAGACCGTGCAGTTCGGCGCGCTGCAGGTGACGCCGAAGGCGTGCTATTCGCGCCCGCCCACCGAGACGCCGCAGACAGACGCCTTTGTCGACGTCGACGAGGTGACGCTCAAGGGCAACATCAAGCGCATCTTCACCGGCTGGATGTTCAAGGCGAGCCCCGGTCTGCACGCGGTCGAGCATCCGATTTACGACGTGTGGCTGATCGACTGCAAAGGCGGCAAGAACCCCGACGTGGCGGATGCCTCCGATGCCGCGGCGAACGATCAGGCCGCGCCGGCACCGGCGCAGAATGCCAAGCCCGCCAAGCCCGCCGCCCAGCAGCAGCAGCAGGCGGCGCCGCGCCTGCGTCCTTCGACGCAGTCGCGCGGCTTCCTGCCGGCGATCAGATAGAAGATCCCTCGCGCGCCTCGATCGCCGCCAGCGCTTCCACTCCCTTGACCGGCCGGTTCACCGGCAGCGCGGCGAAATCGCCTTCGCCGTCGAGCGCGTCTTCCAGGAGTTCATGATATTGCCGCTTGGGCACCTCGACCGCGCCGAAGGTCGTCAGGTGATCCGTCACGAATTGTGTGTCGAGCAGGCTGTAGCCGCCGGCTTTGAGCCGCGCCACCAGATGCACCAGAGCGATCTTGGAGGCGTCACGCGCGCGGTGGAACATGCTCTCGCCAAAGAAGGCGCGGCCGAGCGAGACACCGTAGAGCCCCCCCACCAGCAGGCGGCCGTCATAGACCTCCACGGTGTGGCAATGGCCCTCGGCATAAAGCGCGCGGTAGATCTTACGAATGCGGGTGTTGATCCAGGTGCGGGCGCGCCCGACATTCGGCTCCGCGCAGCCTTCGATCACCTGGTCGAAGGCGCGGTCGACCATGACGGTGAAGCGCGTGTTGCGCACGGTGCGCGCGAGCCGCGTAGGGACGTGGAAGGTGTCGAGCGGGATGATGCCGCGCTGATCCGGCTCGATCCAGTAGAGCGCCGGGTCCTCCGCGCTTTCCGCCATGGGGAAGATGCCGCAGGCATAGGCCTTGAGCAGCACCTCGGGCGTGATCTCGATGAAGTTGGTACCGCGACTGGCCATATATCGAAGCGAGTTGGCTCGAACTGGTGACGAAACGGTTCATTTTAGGACAGCCGGCGCGATTTGAACACCAGGGGAGGGAGCCGTAGGCCGCTTCAGGCTTTGAATACGACAGTGAGAGCAAGCTTCTGAAAGCGCGACACGAATAAGACGCGCCCGCGTTGGGATGGGACACGGGGCGTGCGATTTCGGCGGCCTGATGCCGCGCTAGGGTGTTCCTGGAAAAGCCCTACGACCCCGACGAGGCCTGCACGCTGCTCGGGCGGCTCACCGGCGCACCGCACTGAACCTTTGGATCCTTCGCGACCGTTGCCGATGGACCGGCGCGCGCGCAAACGGCCGGCGGCGACCGGCCGCATTCGTTACGGTCCCGCGGCCCACCCGGTCGGCGATTGAACAATTTTGAAAATGCGCACGGTCCGAGCGTGCCCCACGGATGCGCCGCCGGGGTGGCCGGTAAGGTTGACGGCGGATCGGAGGGACCCAGCCACTATTGTACCAGCGTCGACCGAACCCGGCGCTCTATGTTCATTTGGTATTCAGTGGACGGGATGGGCACAGCTTTGGCAAAAAAAGCAAACCGTACAAAGCGAGCGGCAAACCATACATTCGACCCTAATATGTTTCTGGCCACCATGGATGGCGGCCGAAGTCAGATCGATCTTCATAAGGATGGTATTATATTCGCACAGGGCGATCCCGCCGACGCGGTGTTTTACATCCAGGCCGGCAAGATCAAGATCACCGTTACGTCCGAGCAGGGCAAGCAGGCGGTGGTTGCCATCCTTGGGGCCGGTGAATTCTTCGGGGAGGGGTGCTTGAGCGGCCAGCCTCTGCGCTTGGCCACGGCGAGCGCTCTAGGCGAAGCCGAAGTGGTGCGGGTGCAAAAACGAGAAATGGTCCGCGTCCTTCATGCCGAACCGACTTTTACGGAAATGTTCATGGCCTATCTCTTGACCCGCAACAGCCGGGTTGAGGAGGATTTGGTCGATCAGTTGTTCAACTCAAGCGAAAAGCGTCTGGCGCGGACACTTCTCGTGCTCGCGAATTTCGGTAAGGACGGTGCGCCGCAGCCGATCACGACCAAGATCAGCCAGGAGACGCTGGCAGATATCATCGGCACGACCCGGCCGCGCGTCAGTTTCTTCATGAACAAATTCAGGAAATTGGGCTTCATCGAGTACAATGGCGATTTGAAGGTCAACAGTTCATTGCTGAGCGTGGTGCTGCGCGATTAACGCGGTGGATTTGACGTTCGTTGCATTGCTTGCAGCGCGTCCGAAGACGAAATTCAAAATCCCGAAACGCGGGAACGGGACCTCCGGCAAGATCGCGCGCCAAAAGAGAATGCCGGGCGTGGCCCTGACTAAAGCGTGCCCTCGAAAAGCTTCTAGCGTTCGGCATTCGGACCGTGCCGTCGCCGCGCGGCGCGCCGTTTTTCATCCGATCTTTCGTCAATGCGGTTTCGGCTTGCCGGCACGGCGCGCCCTGACGCGTGGAAGAGCGCGGCGATGCCCGCATTGGTGCTCGGTCTTGGGTTGTTTCGTTTCGTTGCCGTGTTCAATTTTGAACAGACATCCGTCGTGAGTTTGAACAGACTTCCATTGTGAATAGGCGCAATTGCTTTGCTTGCAAACCGGCGGGCGCGGCGCGCCCGCGCTCCAAGAGTGCTGGCGAAAAGACGATGCCAACATGTCGATTACAACGTGCGGATAGATTTCGGGATCGCGGCCCCGTGGGCTTCGATGCGAATTTTTTTCTGGTGCCTGCTCGGATGCCCTCTCTCCCCTGTCCCCCACAGTATCCGAGGGCCCAGAGCCCCGGCAGACGAAGCCGGGGTATTTGGCAATTTGCAGCGTCAGCGGAGATCTCATGGGCAAACCGATGATGACTTCTCGTCGAATATCCGGCGGCGGTCGCCGCCCAGCCTGGAACCAGCCGCAGATGCAGCCGGTGCGGTGGCCGGTTCCACGAGCTCGTCCATATCGATCGCAAGAGCAGTGGCGCGCCGGTGATCTACTTTTCGTGTGACGGCTGCGCCCAGGTGCTGGTTCGAGAAACATGAGGTTTGCGGCCCGCGAGAGGCCCACTCAGTCTCCCGCGTGGCCCGCCGACCCGTTGCGTTCGTCGCGTAGGGAGTGCGCCATGGATCAAATCGTGCAAGCCAATCTCGACCGCTTCAGGTGGCTTCTGGAAACTGAAACCGATCCAGCCAAGCGGTCGATGCTCAGCCGCCTGCTCGCCGAGGAAACGGCCAAGGAGATCGCGGCGCTGAAGGAAAAGCGCCACTAGGCCGCGTGTCCCGCATGGACTAAGAGCCGCCAGGCGGCGGCTCGTGCCGGCCCCAAAGGGCGGCGAAGGGTCCCGCGAAGAAGTTGAGCAGGTAGACGTACATCGCGTAGCCCGGCGCAACGAGGCTTACCAGCGCCGAAGCAATCGCCGTTCCCATGACGAACACGATCTTGGTGTGGCCGAAGCGGGCGCGCTGCCGGTGTTCGGGCACGATTTCAATCACACGCAGCCGCAGCGACAGCGCCGAGATGGCGATCAGGTTGGCGGCATAAAGCCAGACCGCTGGTGGGAGGTCGCCATGCAGGCCAACCACGCTTGAGGAAAAGGGGATGCTGGTGACGAAGAACAGATAGACCATCGTCCAGCCCAAAGCTTCGGAGGAAACCTCCTCGACCCGGCGCAACTCGATGTTGGTTCGCCAATGGGCGGCGAGCACGAAGAAGCTGATGACGTAGGCAAGATATTTCTGGCCCAGCGCCAACAGGTCCGTGATCAGGGCTGCGCCATCATGCACCGGCTGATCGGGCAGCCGGAGCTCGAGCACCAGCAGCGTCATGGCGAAGGCGAAGATGCCGTCGGTCAGGGCATCGATGCGCGATCGGGGAAAGCTTCTCATGGGCAGGGTCCCCGCAGAATGGAGCCGCTCTAGCATGAGTCGGCGCGGTGTTTGACTTGCATCAATGACAACAATCGTGCCGGCCCCATAGTTTTCCTGCTCGAAAGAGGAGGGCTATGGGATGTCCGTCCTGCATCATGACACACGCCATCGCTCGCCGGCCGAGGTGATTGCGGACTGGTGGCACGATTGGAGAGCCAACACGGCACGCTCTTCCGGCCTTGATGCGTGCTCGGACATTGAAGTCGACCGGATGGCACGCGATATCGGTCTGTCGGCCTCCGAATTGCAGCGACTGGTCAACCGCGGGCCCCATGCTGCCGACCCGCTGCTCTGCCGCATGGCTGCCCTCAATCTTGATCGTGAGGAAGTCGCCGAAGTTGACCGGGCAACGTTTCTCGACCTCCAGCGCGTCTGCTCAAATTGCGACTGCAAGGGGCGCTGCAAGCGCGAACTCGCGCGCGATCCCGATGACCCGGCGTGGGAAGACTATTGCCCGAACGTGGCGACGCTGAAGATGCTGGACGCGCTGCCTTGGTCGTCGCGGCGCGCGTGGTAGGCGCCGGTTATTCGTCCATGCCACCCCTGGCGAGGAACTGCTCCAGCCAGTGAATGTGGTAATTGCCGTCGATGATGTCCTTCTCGCCGACCAGCGCGCGGAACAGCGGCAGCGTGGTCTCGATGCCGTCGACCACCACTTCATCGAGCGCGCGTTTGAGCCGCATCAGGCATTCGGTGCGGGTCTTGCCGTGCACGATCAGCTTGCCGACCAGCGAGTCGTAGTAGGGCGGAATGGTGTAGCCCTCGTAGACCGCTGAATCGATGCGCACGCCCAGGCCGCCGGGCGGATGATAGTGCAAGATCTTGCCGGGCGAGGGCCTAAACGAGATCGGGTTCTCGGCATTGATGCGGCATTCGATGGCGTGGCCGCGGAACTCGATGTCGCTCTGTTTCAAGGTGAGCTCGGCGCCGGTGGCGACGCGGATCTGCTCGAAGATCAGGTCGATGTCGGTGATCATCTCGGTCACCGGATGCTCGACCTGAATGCGCGTATTCATCTCGATGAAGAAGAACTGGCCGTCCTCGTAGAGAAACTCGACGGTGCCGACGCCGAGATAGGAAATCTCGCGCATGGCTTTCGCCACCGTCTCGCCGATCTTGTCGCGCGCCGGGGCGTTGAGCGCGGGCGAGGGGCTCTCCTCAAGCACCTTCTGGTGCCGGCGCTGCAACGAGCAATCGCGCTCGCCGAGATGGATGGCCTTGCCCTGGCCGTCGCCGAGCACCTGGATCTCGATGTGGCGCGGCTTGGTGAGGTACTTCTCGATATAGACGGCGTCGTCGCCGAAGGCGGCCATGGCCTCGCTGCGCGCGGTCGAGAGCGCGGCGGAAAGCTCGCCCGGCTCGCGCGCCACCTTCATGCCGCGTCCGCCGCCGCCGGCCGCGGCCTTGATCAGCACCGGAAAGCCGATCTCCTTGGCGATGCGGGCAGCTTCCGTGTCGGATGTGACGCCGCCTTCCGAGCCCGGCACCACCGGAATGCCGAGGCGCTTGGCGGTGCGCTTGGCTTCGATCTTGTCGCCCATGAGACGGATGTGCTCGGCCTTGGGGCCGATGAACTCGACATTGTGTTCGGCGAGGATTTCGGCAAAGCGCGCGTTCTCGGACAGGAACCCGTAACCGGGATGCACGGCGTCGGCGCCGGTAATTTCGCAGGCCGCCAAGATCGCCGGGATGTTGAGATAGCTGTCTTTGGCGGCCGGCGGGCCGATACACACGCTCTCGTCGGCAAAGCGCACATGCATCGCGTCGGCGTCGGCGGTGGAATGCACCGCCACGGTGGGGATGCCGAGCTCCTTGCAGGCGCGCAAGACGCGCAGCGCGATCTCGCCGCGGTTGGCGATAAGGATTTTATCGAACATCGTTTGGTCCGGCCGTGCGAAGCGCGGTCACTCGATAATCACCAGCGGCTCGCCGAACTCGACCGGCTGGCCGTCCTCGAACAGGATCTGCGTCACGGTGCCGGCGTGCGGCGCCGGGATCTGGTTCATGGTCTTCATCGCTTCCACGACCAGCAGCGTGTCGCCGGCTTTGACCCGTGTGCCCACCTCGACGAACGGCTTGGCGCCTGGCTCGGGCGCGCAATAGGCCGTGCCGACCATGGGCGAGGTGACGACACCGGGATGCTTTGAGGCATCGAGCGGCAGCGGGCCGGAATCAGCCATCTGCGCCAGCGGCTCGCCGCCGCGCGGGGCGACCGGTACGGGCGGGGGCGCCGCGGCGGCCGGGGCGGCGTTCGCGCGCGCGACCCGCACCCGCTTGCCATCCTGCTCGATCTCGATCTCGGTCAAGCCGGTTTCGTCGAGCAGCTGGGTCAGCTCGTGGATCAGATCGCGGTCGACCAGACTTGATTTCGGCGGTTTTGCCATCGCACCGTCCCGGTTCAGGCTTTGGCCCTATTTGGATTGTTCTTTGGCGCCGACAAAGTCGGCGAGGCCGGTGATCGCGAGCGCGTAGCCCTGGATACCGAAGCCGGCGATCACCGCTTTCGCCGCCTTCGAAACGTAAGAGCCCTGCCGGAAGCTTTCGCGGGCATGGATGTTGGTGACGTGGATTTCGATGACCGGCATGCTGAGTGTCAGCAGCGCGTCGAGAATGGCAATTGAGGTGGTGGTGTAGCCGGCCGGGTTGATGATGAGGCCGGCGGCTTTCTTGGCCTGCGCCTCCTGGATCCAGTCGACCAGTTCGCCCTCGTGATTGGACTGGCGGAACTCGACCGCGAGCCCGAACCGTCCGGCGGTGGTGCGGCACAGCTTTTCCACGTCGGCGAGCGTGGCGCGGCCGTACTTCTCCGGCTCGCGGGTGCCGAGCAGGTTCATGTTGGGGCCGTTGAGGACGTAGACGGTCTGGGTCATCGTCTGATTTGAAACCTGAAGGGGTGTCGGTGGTCGCCGGGAGGATCAACAATTCGCCGGCGGCCGAAAAATGTCCGCGCGTTATAGGCGGCCCCGGCGGCGAGGGCAAATTCGGCCGTGAATTCAGGCTTAACGCCGGGTGGCGGGGCCGGGTGCGGGGGGCGGGCCACGCAAGGAAAAGGCCGCCGGGGGTGACCGGCGGCCGCGGCGTTTTGGGGGGCTTTGGCGCGTCCGGGGGCGAGCCGCCCTCAGCACTCATCCTTGCCGCAGCGTGCCTTGGAGATCTTCTGCTTGAGCGTGTCGAGCCCTACCGCTCCGACGACGACCTGGTCGCCGACCACGTAGCTCGGCGTGCCGTTCAGGCCGAGTGCCTGGGCAAGCGCGAAATCCTGCCGCAGGGCCTGTTCGACCGCGGGCTTCTTCATGTCCTGGCGGACGCGGGCCATGTCGAGCCCCATGTCCTTGGCCACCGCCAGCGCGCGCGCTTCGTTGGCATGACCGCGTTCGCCCAGGAGCTTGGTGTGGAATTCGAGATACTTCTTCGGCGCCTGCATGCGCACGGCCATCGCCACCCGTGCGGCCTCGACCGAGCCTGGCCCGAGCACCGGGAATTCCTTGAGCAAGACCTTCAGATTGGGATCGGACTTCAGCAGCGTGAGCATGTCGCCCATGGCGCGCTTGCAGTAGCCGCAGTTGTAGTCGAAGAACTCGACCAAGGTGACGTTGCCCTTCGGATTGCCGAGCACCACCTGGTCCTGCGAATTGAACAACTCCTTGGCGTGCGCCTTGACCGCGTCCTGGTGCTTGGCGGCTTCGGACGCTTGCTGGCGCTTCTGCAGCTCCGCGATCGCCTCTTCGATCACCTCGGGATGACTGACGAGGTAATCGTGCACGATCTTTTCGATTGCGGTCGTTTGCGGCTTGGAGAACTCGGCCGCGCGCGCGGTCTGCGGCAGGGTGAAGACCAGCAGCGCGGCGCTCAGTGCACCGGCGATAGCCATGAAACGGGGGCTCAGGGTCATGATGTTAGGGTCCTAAAGAGTGATCAGGGGCGCCGCGGGTTTTCGGGCACGTTGGTATTGACGATGTCGTCGGCGCGCACCCAGGCGGGCGAGCCGACCTTCAGCCGTGTCTTGGCGCGCGAAGCCAGCAGGTGCGCGGTCTTGATGTCGCCGCGATGGAAGGCGGCGTACGCGGAGGCGAGATCGGCATGGGCAAGATCGCCCTCGCGGCCGTAGGCCATGGCGAGTTGTTCATAGGCGCCGGGCAGTTCCGGTTCGTGGCGCACCGCCGCCTGTAACAGCCGCACCGCCTCGGGCGCGTATTTCTTGTTGCTGGTGGCGATCATGGCCTGGCCCAGCATGATCGAGATCAGCGGGGCGTGGTGCGACAGCGCCACCGCGCGGCGCAACGGTGCGATCGCCTGCGCCGGCCGGCCGCCTTCCAGCAGCGCCTGGCCCTTGAGCTCGTGGAAATAAGGATTGTTCGGCTCGCTGCGGATGAGGTCGTCGATCATGCCGATGGCGCGTTGCAGGCCGGCGTTGCGATAGGTCGAGATGGCGCGGGCGTAGCGCGCCGCCAGGCTGTGATTGCTCGGCGGATAGCGCCGCAGCACCGTGCCCGGCCGCTCCAGGAAGCCGGACAATTTGGCGCGCATCAGGTCGTGACGCAGTTGCAGCGCGGGCGGGTCCTTCTTGTTCCAGTACGGGCTCGCCTTGGCCATGCTCTCGAGCGCGGCAACGCGGTCGGCCGGCATCGGATGGTTTTGCATGTAGGGATCGATCGTGCGCGACGCGAACAGGATGTCATTGCTCAGCCGCTTGAACAGATCGACCATGCCCCTGCCGGACTGATGCGTGGCGTTGAGGAATTTCAACGCGGCGTGGTCGGCCTGGTCTTCCTGGGTGCGCGCGTAGGCGAGCATCGAGTTGCGGATCGCCGACTGCGGCGCCAGGATCGCGGCCGCGCCGATATTGCCGGAGCCGGAGACGCCGGCTTTGGCGCCGGCCACGGCCGCGCCGATACCGGCAATCATGCCGATGATCGACATTGTCTGCGCCCGCGCCATCCGTTCGCGCAGCCGCATCAGATGGCCGTCGGCGAGATGCCCGGTTTCGTGCGCGATGACGCCGATCAGTTCGTTAGGCGTCTTGGAGTCGAACAGCGCGCCGGCATTGACGAAGATATGGCGGCCGTCCATCACGAAGGCGTTGAAGCTGCGGCTGTTGATGACGACGACTTTGACGTTGTTCTTGGCCAGGCCGGCGACCTTCAGGATCGGGCGCGCGTAATCGCGCAGCAGGTTCTCGATCTCGGTGTCGCGGATTATCGGCAAGCTGCGCGAGCCCTGGGCATGGGCGGGCGTGACCGCCGGGCCGAAGCCGGCGGTCGCAATGGCCGCAGCCGTCATCAGCGCCAGCGCGCGGCCGGCTGGCGTCCTGTGCCCGGCCCTGATAGGGGTCTCGTTCTCGGTCATGCCGATCTTTGCCACCGAATGAGGTGAACCTAGTGACGCCCTTTCAGGCGGTCAACGCGGGTTTGCGGGCCGCGGCACGCGAAATTTGCAATGCTGTCTGCAAGCAAGCCGGGGAATGCGGCAACAGCGGGGCGGTAAGCGCCTCCGAGAATTTGCGAAAACCATGCTCGATGCGGCAAAAAGACTGTTGACCCCCTCCAAACGCAGCGACGTGCCGCCCTTCATCGTGATGGACGTGATGGCGGCGGCCGCCGCCGCGGAGGCGCGTGGGCAACGGGTGGTGCATATGGAGGTGGGCCAGCCGGCGGCGCCGGCGCCGCGTCCTGCGCTCGAGGCCGCCAAGGCCGCGCTCGAGCGCCGCATCGCCTACACCGAGTCGCTCGGCATCCCGTCGCTCCGGGCCCGAATCGCGCGCCACTACGGCGAGACCTATGGCCTCGACCTCGACCCGGGCCGGATCGCGGTGACCACCGGCTCCTCGGGCGGTTTCATCCTCGCCTTCCTGGCGCTGTTCGAGCCGGGCGAGCGGGTGGCGCTCGCCAATCCCGGCTATCCGCCGTACCGGCATATCCTCAGTGCGCTCGGCTGCGAGCCGGTGCTGATCGACACCACGGCGCAGACGCGCTGGGCGCTCACCGGCGAGGCGATCCTGGCCGAACACCGACGCAAACCGCTCGCCGGCGTGGTGATCGCAAGCCCGGCCAATCCGACCGGCACCATGATGACGGCGGAAGCGCTCGGCGAATTGATCGCCCTCTGCGAAGGTGAGGGCATAAGAGTGATCTCCGACGAGATCTATCACGGGCTCGACTACGCCTTTGCCGCCGAGACCGCCGCCAAGCTCACGCCGCGCGCGCTGGTGATCAATTCGTTCTCCAAATATTTCTGCATGACCGGCTGGCGCATCGGCTGGATGGTGGTGCCGGACAATCTCGTGCGCACGGTCGACCGCCTGCACGGCAATATCGCCATCTCGGTGCCGACGCTGGCGCAGATCGCCGCCGAAGCCGCCTTCGACGGCCGCGACGAGATGGAAACGGTCAAGCACGGCTACGAGGAAAACCGCCGCATCCTGGTTGAAGGATTGCCGAAGGCCGGGCTCGACAAGTTCTTTCCGGTCGACGGTGCCTTCTATCTCTACGCCGACATTTCGCGCTTTTCCGACGACAGCCTCGCGTTCGCCAAGCAGATGCTGGACGAGGCGGGGGTGGCGGCGACACCGGGCATCGATTTCGATCCGCGCAACGGCCACAATTTTTTGCGGTTTTGTTATGCGGGGTCGGCGCCCGAGATGCATGAGGCGGTGGAACGGATCGGCGGCTGGCTGAAAGGGCGTTGAACAAAGCGCCTGCGTAGAGAGCGGCACCATGGATGAACCGGCGCGCGCAACGGCGCGTTCAAGTGTGCTTGAAGTGTTCGCCGTCACCTTGCGGCTCGGCCTGACGTCGTTCGGCGGACCGGTCGCGCATCTCGGCTATTACCGCGAAGAATACGTCAAGCGCCGCCAATGGCTCGATGAGCCGACCTTCGCCGATCTCGTCGCGCTCTGTCAGTTTCTGCCCGGTCCGGCGAGCACCCAGGTGACCATGGCGGTGGGGCTCATGCGCGCCGGCTATCTTGGCATGCTGGCGGCGTGGACCGGCTTTGCCATGCCGTCGGCCATCGCCATGGTGCTGTTCGCCTATGGCGTCGAGGAAGTCGGCGGCGCGTTGAACAGCGGCTGGCTGCACGGGCTCAAGGTGGTGGCGGTGGCGGTGGTGGCGCAGGCCGTGCTCGGCATGATGCGCTCGCTCGCGCCCGACCGCGCGCGCGCGACCTTGGCGGTTGCCGCCGGGATCGTCGTGCTGTCGTTTCCCACGGCCTTGGGGCAGATCGGCGCCATCCTGCTCGGCGGCTTTGTCGGCGCCGTCCTGCTGAAGAACGGGCCCCATAACGCCAGTCAAACGAAGTTGCCGATCGCCGTCAGCCGCTGGACCGGCGCGGCCTTCCTTGCGTTGTTCCTGGTGCTGCTGGTCGGACTGCCGCTCGCGGCCGCGCGCGTGTCGAGCCAAAGCCTCGATCTTGCAGCCGCCTTCTACCGCGCCGGCTCGCTGGTGTTCGGCGGCGGCCATGTGGTGCTGCCGCTGCTGCAAGCCTCCGTGGTGCCGCCGGGTTGGGTGACCAACGATGCCTTCCTCGCCGGTTATGGCGCGGCGCAGGCGGTGCCGGGGCCGCTGTTCACCTTCGCCGCCTATCTGGGCGCGGTGATGGGGCCTGAGCCGAATGGCTGGCTCGGCGCGATCATCTGCCTCGTCGCGATTTTCCTGCCGTCGTTCTTCTTGATCGCCGGCATGCTGCCGTTCTGGGATCAGTTGCGCCGGTTGAGCGTGGCGCAGTCGGCGTTGCGCGGCGTCAATGCCGCGGTGGTGGGTCTGCTGCTCGCCGCGCTTTATCACCCGGTGTGGACGTCGGCGATCGCGAGCCCGTACGACTTCGCGCTGGCGATGGCCGGGTTCCTGCTGTTGTTCGTGTGGAAAGTGCCGCCCTGGCTCGTCGTGGTGCTGAGCGCGCTCGGCGGCGCGGCGATCGCGCAATTGTAAAGGTCAGTGCGGTATCCGTTGACGTCGATCTAAAACTCGACGTCCAGTTCCACCATCTCATCCGGTTCGGCCTGCGCGGCTTCGACCCATTCCTGCATCGCCGGCATGTTCATCACCGCCTCGCAATAGGTCTTGCAGTCGGAATCGAGCGACACGTCGTAGGTGCGGAAGCGCGTCACCACCGGCGCGAACATGGCGTCGGCCATGCACGGATGCTCGCCGAACAGGAACGGCCCCGAGTTGGAGGCGAGGCACTCGCGCCAGATGCTCAGGATTCGCTCGATGTCGGCTTCCGCGCCGGCCCACACCTTGAAACCGGGATGGTGCGCCTTCAGGTTCATCGGCAACGCCGAGCGCAAATTGGAAAAGCCGGAATGCATCTCGCCCGAGATCGAGCGGCAGTGCGCGCGCGCGGCGTGCGTCGCCGGCAACAGGCCGGCCTCGGGCAGGATCTCATGCAGGTATTCGGCAATCGCCAGCGTGTCCCAGACCTTGATGCCGTCATGGGTGAGACACGGCACCAGGAAGGAGGGCGACAGCAGCAACAGCTCGGCGCGGGTGGAGGGGTCGTCGCTGGCGACCATCTCCGCTTCGAAGTCGAGGCCGGAGAGTTTGCACAGCAACCAGCCGCGCAGCGACCAGGAGCCGTAATTACGGCTGGCGATGGAGAGGGTAGCCTTGGCCATGGGGCGACAATTGTCCCTGTTCGTCACGGCCCGGCATCTGGCAGCATAGACTAAAGTCATGAGAGTTCAATAGCTTCCCGTACCGCAAAATGACCCCTGGGCGGGCTTGTCCCCAAAACCGCCGCGGGGCGGCCAAGCGGGGCCGATTTTTATCTCGCACTGCAACATGAAATGCTCTAGTCTTTCCATGCGGTTCGCCGGGACCGCCGGGGAATGAATGCTCTATCAGGCATATCAGGCGCACACCGATCTGATGGCGCCGTGGCGCGCCCTGGCCGGGATGGCGGCGGCTTCTCTGGGGGAGCGGCTTAACGGCGCCGCGCGTCCCTCCATGCTGAGCAACATGACCGCGGCCTATGAATTGATCGCCCGCGCCGGCCTGACTCACGTGCGGCCGCCCTACGGCATCGAGAGCATCACCGTCGGCAATGCGCAAGTGGCGGTGACGGAGGAGGCGGCCGATGTCACCCCCTTCGGCACCTTGCTGCATTTCAAGAAGGACGTGACGCAGGCGCAGCCGCGCGTGCTGGTGGTGGCGCCGCTGTCGGGGCATTTCGCGACGCTTCTGCGCTCCACCGTGCGCACCATGCTGCCCGAACACGACGTCTACATCACCGACTGGCACAACGCCCGCGACGTGCCGCTCGAAGCGGGCGCCTTCGGCTTCGACGACTACATCGCGCATCTCATCCGCTGGCTCGAGAAAATCGGCCCCGGCGGCCATCTGGTGGCGGTGTGTCAGCCCTGCGTCGCCGGCCTGGTGGCGGCAAGCGTGATGGCACAGGGCGACAACCCGGCGCAGCCGCGCTCGCTCACGCTGATGGCGGGGCCGATCGACACCCGCATCAACCCGACCAAGGTCAACGAACTCGCCAAGACCCACGACATCGGCTGGTTCGAGAAGAACCTGATCGGCCAAGTGCCGCGCCGCTACAGCGGGGCAGGGCGCATGGTCTATCCCGGCTTCGTGCAGCTGACCGCCTTCATGAGCATGAACATCGAGCGCCATCTCAAGGCGCATCGCGATCTCTACGAGAACCTGGCCAAGGGCGACACCGCCAAGGCGGCGATGACGAAGGCGTTCTACGACGAATATTTCGCGGTGCTGGACCTCACCGCCGAATTCTATCTGGAGACCGTGCGGCTGGTGTTCCAGGAACACACGCTGCCGCTCGGCGAACTGACCTATCGCGGGCAGAAGGTCGAACCGGCCGCGATCAAGCGCACCACGCTGTTCACGGTGGAAGGCGAGAAGGACGACATCTGTGCGGTCGGCCAGACGCTGGCCGCGCACGACCTGTGCACGTCGCTGCGGCCCTATCGCAAGCGCCACCACATGCAGGCCGGCGTCGGTCATTACGGCGTGTTCGGCGGTCGCGCCTGGCAGAACCAGATCTACCCGATCGTCAAGAACGTCATCTTGCAGAGTGATTGAGCGGCGCGCTCAGTCCAGAAGTCCACGCGGCCGTTTCTCCGTTTCCGCGTTCATCACGTCCCAGGCGTGGGCGCTCTCCGTGAAGATGTCCATGGCCGGGCGGTAGCGCGAAGGCGCGTCGAGGCCCGCCGCGTGCAGGCCGAGCACCTGCGGCATGCGCTCCAGCTTCACCGTGACCGGGCTGCCGCAATTCGCGCAGAAGCCGCGCTCGACCGCGTGGCCGGCGTTGCCGACTGTCTTGAAGTAGCGCGGCTCGCCTTGCAGCCTCACCTCGGTCCCCGGCATCACCATGACCGCCGCATAGGCACTGCCGGTGGAGCGCTGGCAATCGCGGCAATGACAATTCAGCATGGCGACGGGATCGGCGTCGGTTTCATAGCGGATCGCACCGCATGCGCAGCCGCCGGAGATTTTCTCGCCCATGCTCGCCCCCTCAAGCCGTGATCGGTCATGGGGATGCTAGCGCGGGCCGGCCATCGCCGCCATGGAGCCCGATACCGGCGGGCGTCAAATCTAGGTGATGCCGGCCGCGGCTTGCGCGCCGCCGTGTCAATACGCCCCCAAAAGCCGCTGGAATAGCGTGCCACCGAGATAGCGGCGGAAGATGATGAAATAGAAAACGATCACGGCGAACAAAGCGAAGGCCGGCATGCCGTTGAGCTTGAAGCCTTCGTTGGTCAAGTCGCCGGTAAAATAGCCGATAACATAGCCGCCGATGAAGAAGATGAAGATGAAGTCGAGGATGGCGGCAATCACCTTGCGCCAAGTGCCGGCGGGTTTGCGCGGCTCCGATGGGGCGGGCTGGGACATGGGATCACCTTTCGACGTTGATCGCGTTCGCGTTGAACGCAAGCGTCACTTCTTTTCCACCGGCTTGACGTGCACGTTGAGCTTGATCGGTTTCCACTCGCCTTCGGAGGGGATGAAATCGAGCTCATAGCTGACGCGGCTCGGTTTGGTGTCGAAATAGCCGCGCAAGATGAGCGCGCCGCGGTTGTCGATTTTGCTGTCGCTGGAAGCAATCGGCGGCTTGGCGGCGATGAGGCCGTAGTCGATGTGCTTGTCGACAAACGGCTTGAATATCTTCTTCAGCCGCTCTGCGTCGAATTGCTCGCGGAACGGCTTGGCGAGCTTGGCCTGCAGCACCGCGTAGTTGCCGGTGATGTTGGCGTCGTTGAGGGTGAGCAGGTAGGTCTTGATCATCACCTCCTGAATGAGCGCGCTCGGCACCTTGCTCTGGACCCGCGCGGCCGCCCAGCCGGCATTCCATGCCGGAAAAGCCAGCATCAGGGCCCCGGCGAGAGCCGCTATCGCCTTCAATCGACGCCGCATTCTCCTCACCCCATTGATTCTGCCTGCAAGCATAATGGAATCGGACGGATGGCGCGCGTTGCGTTGCCTCAAATCCCGCGGGGCAGCCGGGGGCGGGGCATAGCGGTCATGTGCGGCAGGGGGCAGACGGCGGCCTCGCAAGCTGGCACAAGGCGGCATGCTCGATTCCGGCCAGCCTTACGTCGCTTCCACCCTTGCCGGCCTGCCGGGCTCCATGGCGGGCCGGTCGCCTTCCACCGACAGCCCCCGCAACAACCCGACGGCCTGATTTTGCGCGTTTCGTTCCGCCTCTTCGACCGCTGGTTCCGGCGATGGCTCGGCGCCCGCAGCACCGCTGCCCAGTGGGCGGTGCTGCTGGTTCTATCGGGGGTCTGCTTCCTGGTGCTGGAGACCTTGCATCTGCCGGCGGCGCTGCTGCTGGGGCCGATGGTGGCTGCCATCTGGCTGGCATCGTCGGAAGCCCGCGTCCGCGTGCCGACCTTGCCGTTTTTCGCCGCGCAGGCGGTGGTCGGCTGTCTGGTCGCACGCGGGCTGCCGGCCTCGATCCTGCCCGAGCTGCAGAAGGACTGGCCGGTGTTCGCCGTGGTGATCGTGCTGGTGGTGGGCTCGAGCACCGGACTCGGCTGGCTGCTGGCGCGCCTGCAGGTGCTGCCCGGCACCACCGCGGTGTGGGGCGCTTCGCCCGGCGCGGCGGCCGCCATGACGTTGATGTCGGAGGCCTATGGCGCCGACATGCGGCTGGTCGCTTTCATGCAGTATCTGCGGGTGGTCTTTGTCGTCGCCTTGGCTTCGTCGGTGTCGGCCCTTTGGGCGGTCAGTTCGGGCCGCGTTGCGGAAATCGTGTGGTTCCCGCCGGTGAACTGGCCGGCGTTTGCCGCGACGCTGGCGGTCGCCGGTGTCGGCGGGGTGCTCGGCCGCGTGCTGCGCGTGCCGGCGGGCGCGCTGATGGTGCCGCTGATGCTTGGCGTCGTGCTACAGGGCCTCGGCGTGCTCACCATTGAGCTGCCGCCCTGGCTGCTGGCGGTGTGCTACGCCATCCTCGGCTGGACCATCGGCCTGCGCTTCACGCGCGCCATCATCGCCCACGCGGCACGCGCCATGCCGCGCGTCACTGCTGCGATACTGACGCTGATCGCGTTCTGCGGCGGGATCGCCGTCCTGCTGGTGGTGTTCATGGGCGTCGACCCGTTGACGGCCTATCTGGCCACCAGCCCGGGCGGCGCGGACACGGTGGCGATCATCGCGTCCTCGAGCAACGTTGACGTCGATCTGCCGTTTGTGATGGCGATGCAGGCGAGCCGCTTGTTTGTCGTCATGTTGGCGGGCCCGGCGCTGACGCGCTTCGTTGCCGGCCGGTTCGAACGCGCGCAGGCCGCGCGCGATCAGGCCACGCCTTCCGCCTTGAGCGAGCCGTAGAGCTCGAGGGCCTCCTTCGGCTTCATGTTTTCGTGCACCACCGCGTTGACGGCGGCGAGCATGGCGTGCGGCGCGTCCGACTGGAAGATGTTGCGGCCCATGTCGACGCCGGCGGCGCCCTGCTGCACGGCGTTGTAGGCCATGGTGAGCGCGTCGAGCTCGGGCAGCTTCTTGCCGCCGGCCATCACGATCGGCACCGGGCACGATGAGGTGATGGTCTCGAAGCCTTCCTCGACATAATAGGTCTTCACGTATTGCGCGCCGAGTTCGGCGATGATGCGGCAGGCGAGGCGGAAATACTGCGCGTTGCGCACCATGTCCTTGCCGACCGCGGTGACGCCCATCACCGGTATGCCGGCGCGCAGGCCGGCATCGACCAGCTTGGTCATGTTGTGAATCGAGCGGGTCTCGTATTCACCGCCGATGAACACCTGGATGCCGACGCCGGCGGCGTTGAGCCTGACCGCGTCGTCCATGTCCATGGCGATCTGTTCGTCGGAAAGTTCGTCGCGCAGGATGGAAGGCCCGCCGCTGGCGCGCAGCACCATCGGCTTGGCGCAATCGGCGGGGATCAGCGAGCGCAGGATGCCGCGCGTGCAGAACAGCGCGTCGCACTGCGGCAGCAGGGGGACGATCGAAAGGTCGATGCGCTCGAGCCCGGTGGTCGGGCCCTGGAAATAGCCGTGATCGACCGCCAGCATGACGGTGCGTCCGCTCACCGGGTTGAAGGTGCGGGCGAGCCGGTTCTTCATGCCCCAGTCGAGCTGGTGGGCGCCCTTGAGGAAAAATCCGGGCGCCCTCTGCGGCTTGTCGGTGTGATAACGCGTACCTTCCTTATCGACTTCGGGCATGACTTCTCACAAGCTAGTTGTAATTGGAGAACGTGGCGAGGAGCGGGTTTTTGGCGACGCCGCTCACTTCGGGTTGGTCGTTTTTTTCATCGCGGGCTTTTTCATCGTCGATTTCTTCATGGCCGGCTTCTTCATGGCATTCTTCTTCAGGGCGCGCCGCGCCGGCGGCTCATAGTTGCCTCGGGCCATGCAGCGTTTGATGAAAGCGTTGCGCTTGGCGCCGGTGAGCTTTTCCGCGCTCGCGCCGACCTTGCAGGTCTCCATCTTCTGCTGGCGCGACAAGCGGCGGACCGGCGTCTTGGCCATGCAGTGCTTGATGAAGGCATTGCGCTTGGCGCCGGTCAGTTTCTGGGACTGCGCGCCGAACTTACAGGTTTCCATCTTCTGCTTGGTGGTGAGCGCGGAAGCGGGCGTTGCCAGGAGCAGGAGGGGCAGGGCCAGGCTCGTGACCAGAAGGCCGAGAATTCGCTGCATGGTCGTTGTTCCCAAGGGGTGTCGATGAATCACGATAGCATGCTTCGCAGGAAAAGAGACGGTTCTAGCGTAGCGCAGCGGCGATATTGCCGCCGTCGACGGTGGTGACGTCGGCCGTGGTCTTGAGCGCCAGCGCCTGCGCCAGGAAGGCCTGCGCGACGTCGGCGGCGGTGACTTCGCGCCCGAGCAGGTTACCGCTCATGTAGTCCTTTTCCGAGAGCCCGCGCGCCTTGGCGCGTTCCTTGATGAAGTCGTCGGTCAAGAGCCCGGAGCGAATGCGGTCGGCGTTGACGGCGTTGGCGCGGATGCCGTCGGCGCCGTAATCGAGGGCGTACTGACGCACCAGGAACAGCGTCGCCGCCTTGGGCAGACCGTAGGGGCCGAAATTCGGGCCCGGGTTCACCGCCTGCTTGGAGACGTTGAACAAGAGGCAGCCGCCGGTGCCTTGCGCCAGCATGATCTTGACCGCGGCCTGCGCCACCTTCTGATGGGCGAAGAAGTTGAGCTCGAAACTCTGGCGCAGGAGCGCTTCGTCGACTTCGCCGATCTTGCCCTGCCAGGCGGCGCCGGCATTGGAGATCAGGATATCGACGCCGCCGAAACGCGCGGTCGCCGCATCGAAGGCCGCGGCGACCGAAGCGGCGTCGGTGACGTCGCATTGAAGGGGCAACGCGTGCGGGCCGATCTGCGCGGCCTTGTCGCGCGCCGCCTTCTCGTCGCGGTCGAGCAGGACGACTTCGGCGCCGGCGTCGGCAAAGGCGTGCCCGCATGCCGCGCCGATCGCGCCGCCGCCGCCGGTGATCACCGCCACTTGGCCGGCGAGCGGCAGAACCTTGCGCGCGCCCAGCTTGGCGAGCTCCGGCGGCCAGTATTCGCAGTCGAACATGTCGGCGTCGCCGACCGGCGCATAGCGGCCGATTCCCTCGGCATCGGTAATGCATGCGACCGCGGCCTCCGCCATGTCGGCGGCAATCTTCGCGTCTTGGGCGTGCTCGCCCATGCCGAACAGGCCGAGCCCCGGCACCAGCGCGACGCGCGGGGCGGGATCGTGCATGGCGGCCCCCGGCGAGCGCGTCTTGTGGGCTTCGAAATAGGCCGTGTAGTCGGCGATGAACTTTTTCGCCGCGCCCTGCGCCGCTTTGATGAAGTCGTCGTCTTTGCCGGCCTCCGGCGCAGGCAAGATCAGCGGCCAGGGTTTGGTGCGGATGACGTGGTCGGGGGTGACGACGCCGGCGCGCGCGTAACGCGCGACATCCTTGCCGTCGACGAAGGCGCGGATGGCGTCATTGGTGCGGAAGTCGAGGATCAGCCGCTTGTGAGCGCCTTCGCCGAAATAGTTGGGCAAGGCGCAGGCGCCGCGCAGGACCGGCGCCACCTCGGCGGCGGACGCGATTCTTTCCGGCAGCTTTGCCGCGGCAAAGCTCTTGCGGTTTTTGGACAGCCGCTGCTCGGCGAGCGTGACGAACGCGATCATGCGCTCGTAGGCTTCGCGCGCCGTTTCGCCGAAGGTGAAGATGCCGTGCTTGTCGAGGATCAGGCCCTCGACCTTTGGGTTCTGGTCGAAGGCGCGCGCGGCGAGCCGCGCCAGGCCAAAGCCGGGCCGCGAATAGGGCACGAAGCCGAGGCGGCCGCCGAAGACCTCGGCGCAAAGCGCTTCGCCGTCGGGCTGGTCGACAACGCTCAACACTGCGCTGGCGTGGGTGTGGTCGATGAAGGGCGCCGGCATGAAGGCGTGCAGCAGCATCTCGACCGAGGGGACGGGGCTGAGCGGATCGAGGCGCAAGCCCTGCTGCACGCGCACGAAGTCGTCGTCACTCAGCGTTTCGTGCGAGCGCAAGGCCAGCAAGGGCTCGAGCCGCACCGCCGGAAAGCCGGCGGGTTCGATGACCCCCATGTCCCAGCCGGAGCCTTTGACATAGAGGACGTCGGTCTCGTTGCCGGCGAGATCGCGCGTCTTGGCTTTCAGCGAGGTGTTGCCGCCACCGTGCAGCACGAGTTTGGGGTCGCGGCCGAGCAGGCGGGTCGTATAGACGCGTAAGCTTAGCGCCGGCGCGATGCCGAGCGGCGCGTATTCGTCGATGAGGTGTTGCGCGTCGCGCTCGACCCAGGCGGATTTCATCCTAGTGGTCCGCTTCCGACATTTGCATCCCGTTGCCGCAAGCCCCCGAGCAAATGTCGGAAGCAAAGGACCACTAGCAATTATTATATTCTAGTGGAGCTTTGAATTTGACATTTGATAAGGAGCCCGCTGCACGTGGGTATTAAATGTCAAATTCGCTCCACTAGTCTGCTCCGGGCTGCGCTTTTAGCCTGTGCGGCCCGGTGCAGCCAACCCATTCCATCTCAGTACGCGGGCGTCAGTCTTTGTCGCCCATGATGCGCTTGCCCCACCAGCCGCGCTTGGGCTGCGCGGGCTCCTCGCTCGACGACACCGAGATCACCGGCGTGGCCGGCGGCGGCAGGGTCGGCGAGGGCGCCGGCAGTTCGCCTTCGACGGCGATCGGGGCGCGTTCGCGCACGGTGGAGCGGCGGCGTTGCGGCTCCCGGTCGGCTTCTTCCGCTTCGGCGGCCTCCGCGTCCGCTTCGGCTTGAAGCGCCTCGGGCGCCTCGTGTCCGACCGGCGCCGGGAATTCGGCTTCGGCGGTGGACGGCCTCACGGCCGGTGCGACGATCGGCTCGGCATAAGACGGGTGCTGTTCTTCCGAATCTTCAGCCTCCGGCTCGGCTTCACCAGCCGGCTCGTTCCAGGACGGCGGACGGTTCGTATCCTCGCCCGCGGGCTGCAGGTCCGCCTCGGCTTCGCCTTCGCCGTTTTCGTACGGACCCTCTTGCGAACCCTCACCGTTGCGGCCGCGCCGATTGCGGCGACCGCCGCGGCGTCCGCGCCGGCGGCGGCGGCGGCTTTCCCGCTGCTCTTCGGTCTCGCCGGCCAGCGCCGCGTCGCCTTCGGCGCCTTCCTGCTCGCCGTCTTCTTCCGGCGAACCGGCATCGTGGTCTTCATGGGCGACTGCGTGTTCCGCCACGGTCTCGGAGGCGGCGCCCTCGGCGCCTTCCTCGCGGGCCTCGCCGTTACGGCTCCGTCCCCGGCCTCGGCCGCGCCGGCGCCGTGGCCGGCGGCCGTCGCGCTCGCCTTCGCCGGCGGCTTCTTCCGCTTCGGCGTTGAGACCGGGCTCGGCCTCGGCCTCGGCTTCCGCCTCCGCTTCGAA
The DNA here is from genome assembly GCA_963829785.1 of uncultured Pseudomonadota bacterium. Classification (GTDB taxonomy): domain Bacteria; phylum Pseudomonadota; class Alphaproteobacteria; order Rhizobiales; family Xanthobacteraceae; genus Pseudolabrys. The sequence continues at coordinate 151,860 of CAWHJZ010000005.1, forward strand.
TGGCTCTTCTTCGGCCGCTTCGATGGGGGCGGCGGCCTGCGCGGCGGCGGCTAGGCTGCGCGCGGCTTCCGCGCTGTGCACCTGTTCGCCGCGGTCGATGATGTAGGACTGCTGGCCGGTGACGGTGGCATCGGCCGACACCGTGATGGTAATGCGGAAGCGCTCTTCCAATTCGCGCAAATGCGCGCGCTTGTGGTTGAGCATGTAGAGCGCGACCTCGGCGCGGGTGCGCACGATCACGTTGTGGGTGGCGCCCTTGATCAGCGTCTCTTCGATGGCGCGTAGCGCCTGCAGCGCCACCGACGACACCGAGCGCACGTGGCCGGAGCCGCCGCACAGCGGGCACTTCTCGGTCGACGACTCCAGCACCGAGGCGCGAATGCGCTGGCGCGACATTTCCAACAGGCCGAAATGCGAGATGCGGCCGACCTGAATGCGCGCGCGGTCGTGCTTGAGCGCTTCCTTCAGCTTGCGCTCGACCTGACGGTTGTTGCGGCCCTCGTCCATGTCGATGAAGTCGATGACGATGAGGCCGGCGAGATCGCGCAGGCGCAACTGACGGGCGACTTCCTCGGCGGCTTCGACATTGGTCTTGGTCGCCGTATCCTCGATATGGTGTTCGCGGGTGGCGCGGCCGGAGTTGACGTCGATCGCCACCAGCGCTTCGGTCTGGTTGAGGACGATGTAGCCGCCCGAGCGAAGCTGCACGACCGGCGAGAACATGGCGTCGAGCTGGCTCTCGATGCCGTAGCGCGTGAACAGCGGCTGGCTGTCCTTGTCCTGCTTCACGTGCTTGACGTGGCTCGGCATCAGCATGCGCATGAAGTCACGCGCTTCCTTGTAGCCGTCCTCGCCGGCGACGACGATCTCGTCGATATCCTTGGTATAGAGGTCGCGGATCGAGCGCTTGACCAGCGAACCTTCCTCGTAGACCAGCGTCGGCGCGGTCGATTTGAGCGTGAGATCGCGCACCGTCTCCCACAGCCGCAGGAGATATTCGAAGTCGCGCTTGACTTCCGCCTTGGTGCGGCTGGCGCCGGCGGTGCGCAGGATCACGCCCATGCCCTCCGGGACCTCCAGCTCTCCGGCGATTTCCTTCAGGCGCGAGCGATCTTCCGAACTGGTGATCTTGCGCGAAATGCCGCCGCCGCGGGCGGTGTTGGGCATCAGCACCGAATAGCGGCCGGCGAGCGAGAGGTAGGTGGTGAGCGCCGCGCCCTTGGTGCCGCGCTCTTCCTTGACCACCTGCACCAGCATGACCTGGCGGCGCTTGATGACTTCCTGAATCTTGTAGTTGCGGCGGAAACGCGGCGCGCGCTCCTGTACTTCCTCGAGCGCGTCGGCGCCGCCGACGGATTCGACCGCTTCTTCCTCGTGCTCTTCGCCGTTGCCGTTCGCTTCGGCGGGCGCGGCCTCGGCGCGCGGCTCTCCTTCTTCGCCTTCGTCTTCCTCGCTCTCGTCGTCGTGATCTTCGTCTTCTTCTTCGTGCTCGTCGTCCTCTTCGGCTTCGCCGGCCTCATGCTCCTCGTGCACCTCGGCGGCGGCCTCGACGGGGGCGGGCTCCGGTGTCGGCTCGTAGATATCGGCCGGCTGTTCGCCTTCGGCCGCGGCCGCGGATTCGGGCGCTTCTTCCGGCGCGGCGGGCGCGAACGGGCTCGCCTCGCTGCCGGAGCCCTCGGGCGGGAAGTCGGCCTCGTGGACGGCTTCTTCCGCGCTCAGCGCGGGCTGTTCCGCCGCCGTTTCGGCGATCCCGGTCGTGCTCGCTTCGGTGATGTCGGCCGGCGCCTCGCCGCCGAAACCCTCTTCGCCGGCCGGGCTATCGGTGGCCCCGGGCGCGGCCTCGTCGGTGGGGAGCGCCTCGCTGCGCTTGACGTCGCGGCGGCGGCCGGCGCCGCGGCGGCGATGGCGGCCACCGCCGCGCCGGTTGGAGCGGTTGTCGGCCTCTTCGTCCGCATCGCGCTGGGCGCGCGCTTCCTCGGCGATCAGCGCCTGCCGGTCGGCGACCGGGATTTGGTAGTAGTCCGGGTGGATTTCAGAGAAGGCCAGGAAGCCGTGGCGGTTACCGCCGTAATCGACGAAGGCCGCCTGCAGCGACGGCTCGACCCGGGTGACCTTGGCGAGATAGATGTTACCGCGAAGCTGCTTGCGGTTGGCGCTTTCGAAGTCGAATTCCTCCACGCGATTGCCGCGCAGAACGACCACCCGGGTTTCTTCCGGGTGGGTCGAGTCGATGAGCATTTTGTCGGCCATTGGGGATACTCTCGGGGCCAGGGCTCAGGGCGCGCTCGCGCGGTATCGACGGCGCGAGAGGACGCGGATGGGAGCCGGCCATAGGGGTGTGGAAGGAAGATGGGCGCGCGTTTTCACGCGAAAGCGCGGCGAGGCCCAAGCTGAAACGCGCCGTCGCGCGCGTCACGCAAAAGCGGGGGACCTCAAATGGCTTTTGCTGCGTTATCGGCAGCATGAAATTGCGACCCGTAGCGGTGCGGCAACGCCAGTCTAGTCGGGGGCGCAGCCGGGATTAGTCGGCGCCAACGGTCTCAACAGCGGGCAGCAAACAGGGCCGCGCGCCAATCCGGGTGTCCTTGACCTAGGGTTTCGGCTCGTTTCGCTTCGTCCGTCCGCCGACCTCCTCGAGGGGGGCGGTCCTGGACTTAATTCAGCGCGCCGGGGCCCGAACGCGGCACAACCGGAACTCAATAACCGTCAGCAGACTGTTACATACGGCTGGATTCCCCCAATAGCAAGCGGGGGTTGGGACCGTTCACCGCGTTGTCATCCGGGGTGGAACAGGCTTACGGAGCCCAGAATGCCGCCCATTCGCCACCGTCCCGCGGCGAAATCCCGCGCCGGTTAAGTTCCGTTAACCGAAGCGGCTCCTAATGCGCTAAAAGGGCGCGAAAGGGTCAGGATTCGTGACGTTCCGCCGGTTCGCCAAGTTTGACGCCGTTCTGGGCGCCTCAGCGCGCGCTTGTTGCCGCGCCGCCGTTCTGGCGGCCGTCGCGGCGATGAGCGCCGTGCTGCTCACGCCGTCGGCCGCCCCCGCGGCCGGGGCAGGGAAGACGACCCAAGCCAAAGCTGCCAAGGCGGCCAAGGGGAGCAAGCCGAGCCCGTACCCCGTCGCCTCCGCTGTGCGGGTCGGCGGCAATCAGGAACAGACCCGCTTCGTGATCGACCTTTCCCGCAAGGTCGACATTGCCGCCTTCACGCTGGCCGATCCCTACCGGGTGGTGGTGGACCTGCCGCAGATCGCCTTCAAGCTGCCGAAGCGCGCCGGCGAGCACGGCCGCGGCCTCATCACCGCCTTCCGCTACGGTCTGGTCATGCGCGGCGGTTCGCGCATCGTGCTCGACACGGCCAAGCCCGTGCAGGTGAAGAAGGCCTTCGTCCTGCCGCCCGCGGCAGGGCAGCCGGCGCGGCTGGTGCTCGATCTCGCGGCCACCGACCGGGCGAGCTTCCTGCGCAACATCGCGCTGCAGGACCGCGCCAAGCGGCGCGCCGCGTGTCGCGGTGGTCCCGAAGCGGAGCAACGATCCGCGCCCGCTCATCGTGCTCGATCCCGGCCATGGCGGCATCGACAACGGCACCCATTGGAAGAGCGTCGACGAGAAGGACATCGTGCTCGCCTTCGCCCGCACCCTGCGCGAGAAGCTCGAGCATAGCGGCAAATACCGGGTGGCGATGACGCGCGGCGACGACACCTTCGTCGCGCTGGGCGACCGCGTGCGGTTCGCGCGCGCTCGCCGCGCCGCCCTGTTCATTTCGCTGCACGCGGATTCGCTCCCGCCGAAGGAGGGCCACGCCGAGGGCGCCACGGTCTATACGCTGTCGGAAAAGGCCTCCGACGCCCAGGCCGCCGAGCTCGCCAACAGCGAAAACGCCTCCGACATCATCGCCGGCGTCGATCTCTCCAACGAGCCGAGCGACGTCGCCAGTATCCTGGTCGACCTGGCGCAGCGCGAGACCAAGACCTTTTCCATGCAGTTCGCACGCAACGTGGTCGGCGAACTGCGCGACACGGCCAAGCTCTACAAGCGGCCGATCAAGTCGGCCGGCTTCGTGGTGCTGAAAGACCCGGACGTGCCCTCGGTGCTGATTGAGCTTGGCTATCTGTCGTCGGCAGCCGACCGCAAGAACCTGACCTCGCCGGCCTGGCGGGCGAAGACGGCGGGCGCGCTGGCTGAGGCGGTCGACGTGTTCTTTGCCCCGCGTCTTGCCACCACCGGAGGCGCGCGCTGATGGGCAAGCGGCATGCATTCCCGGTGTTGCACGGCTGCACCGGACGGGCGGAATTCGGCCTGGCCGGCTGCGGAAACGTGGGTTACCGGCCTCAGTTTCAACATAAAACCGCGCGACCACGAACCCATGCCGCGGTTTCGGCGGGACGCGGACGAAAAGCCGGCCGGAGCTGGGTTTCGGCGGCAAAGGTGGCTCATTTGACGGCGCCAAGGTTGATACCCGGCGCCGGGTGGGCCGCGAGGGAGACGGGCGGCGTTAGCCGCTCCCGGATTCGAGGCGGGACCATTAGCTCATGAAGGGTTTGCTGCGCTTCTTCGGCTTTCTGTTCGCCGCCGGCACCATCATGTTCGTGGTGGGCATCGCCGCGGTGGCCGGCGTGATGTGGCATTTCTCCAAGGACCTGCCGGACTATTCGCAACTGCAGGACTACGAGCCGCCGGTGATGACGCGCGTGCACGCGGCCGACGGCTCGCTGCTCGCCGAATATGCCAAGGAGCGCCGGCTCTACATCCCGATCCAGGCGGTGCCCAACCTGGTGATGAACGCCTTCCTGGCCGCCGAGGACAAGAATTTCTACGAGCATGGCGGCCTCGATTTCATCGGCATCGCGCGCGCGGCGATCAACTACGTGGAGAACTACGGCACCGGCCGCCGTCCGCAGGGCGCCTCCACCATCACCCAGCAGGTCGCCAAGAACTTCCTGTTGACCAACAAGGTGACGCTCGCGCGCAAGATCCGGGAGGCGCTGCTTGGCGCTCAAGATCGAGCGCGCCTATTCCAAGGACAAGATCCTCGAGCTTTATCTCAACGAGATCTATCTCGGCATGGGCGCCTACGGCGTCGCCGCCGCCGCGCTCACCTATTTCGACAAGAGCGTCAACGAACTCAATGTTCCGGAGGCCGCTTATCTCGCCGCGCTGCCGAAGGCGCCGAACAATTACCAGCCGTTCCGTCACGAGAAGCGCGCCATCGAACGCCGCAACTGGGTGATCGACCAGATGGCGGACGACGGCTTCATCAAGCGCGCCGCCGCCGAGAAGGCCAAGAAGCAGCCGCTCGGCGTGGTGACGAAATCGGTCGGTCCGCATTATTTCTCGGCCGAATATTTCGCCGAGGAGGTGCGCCGCGAGCTCTACGAGCGTTACGGCGAGAAGAAGCTCTATGAAGGCGGGCTGTCGGTGCGCACCACGCTCGATCCCAAATTGCAGGTGCTGGCGCGCAACACGCTGATCCAGGGCCTGGTGAACTACGACCAGGCCCATGCCGGCTGGCGCGGGCCGATCGAGAGCATCGACATCAAGACCGGCGACTGGGGCATCGCACTCGCCAAGGTGAAGTCGCTCAACGACATCTCGCCCTGGCGGATGGCGGTGGTGCTCAACGTCTCCGACAAGTCGGCGCGCATCGGCTTGCAGCCCGGCCGCGCGCCGAGCGGCGCGGTCAGCAAGGCGCGCGACATCGGCATCCTGCCGCTCGCCGGTATGAAATGGGTCAAGATCAAGGGGCGCCGCCCGCGCAAGGTCGAGGACGTGCTCAAGCCCGGCGACGTGATCTATGTGGAGCCGGCCAAGGACGCCACCGATTTCGCGGACGAGCTGAAGAAGAAGAAGATCGCCGACAGCCAATTTGTGCTGCGCCAGGTGCCGAAGGTGTCGGGCGCCATGGTGGTGGAGGATCCCTGGACCGGCCGCGTGCTGGCGATGGCCGGCGGCTTCTCCTACGACCAGAGCCAGTTCAACCGCGCGACGCAGGCGCTGCGCCAGCCCGGCTCCTCGTTCAAGCCGATCATCTACGCCACCGCGCTCGACAACGGTTATACGCCGTCCACGATCATCCTCGACGCGCCGATCGAGATCGACCAGGGCCCCGGCCTCGGTGTCTGGAAGCCGGAGAACTACGAGAACAAGTTCTACGGACCCTCGACCCTGCGCTTCGGCCTCGAGCATTCCCGCAACGTGATGACGGTGCGGCTGGCGCAGGACATCGGCATGCCGCTGATCGCCGAATACGCCAAGCGCTTCGGCGTCTATGACAACCTGCCGCCTTATCTGTCGTTTGCCTTGGGCGCCGGCGAGACCACACTGCTGCGCATGGTCACCGCCTACGCCATGATCGACAACGGCGGCCGGCGGGTGACGCCGACCTTGATCGACCGCATTCAGGACCGCTACGGCCACACCGTCTACCGCCACGACAAGCGCGAATGCATCGGCTGTGACGCCAAGAGCTGGCACGACCAGCCGGAGCCGGTGTTGATCGACCGGCGCGAGCAGGTGCTCGACCCGATGACCGCCTATCAGATCACCTCGCTGATGGAAGGCGTGGTGCGTTTCGGCACTGGCAGCGCGTTGCGCTCGCTCGGCCGGCCGGTGGCGGGCAAGACCGGCACCACCAACAAGGAAAAGGACGCCTGGTTCATCGGCTTCACGCCCAATCTCGTGGTTGGCGTCTATGTCGGCTACGACAAGCCCAAGCCGCTCGGGCGGGGCCAGACCGGCGGCCATGTGGCGGCGCCGATCGTGCGCGATTTCATGAAGGCGGCGCTCAAGGGCAAGCCGGCGGTGCCGTTCCGCGTGCCGCCCGGCATCAAGCTGGTGCGCGTCGATCCCAAGACCGGCGTGCGCGCGGGCCCCGGCGCCAAGCAGGCGATCCTGGAGGCCTTCAAGCCCGGCACGGCGCCGCCCGACGGCTATTCGATGGTTGGGGTTGGCGACGCCGATGGCGGCGGCGCCAACCGCTCCTGGAACGCGGGCGGGGTGTCGCCCGACGCCGACCGCGCGGTCCGCACCGGCGGCGGGCTCTACTGACGCAGCGGAGTTGCGCCGGCCGGCTCGCGAGGCTAAATCCCCCGATATTGGAATCATCATGAAGCCGCCTCGCGGCGGCCACGGAAACGGACCATGCGCGCGGAAACCCAGACCCTCCTCGATGAGATCAAGCAGTCGCTCGCGCTGCTGAGGAGGCATCTTTGACGTCGAGACCGCGCAACGGCGCCTCGCCGAACTAAACAAAGAGGCCGAAGATCCCGAGCTGTGGAACGACCAGGCGCGCGCGCAACGCGTGATGCGCGAGCGCGACGCGTTGGAAGACCAACTCAACGCCATCGGCCGTATCGAGCAGGAACTCGATGACCAGGTCACCATGCTCGAACTCGGCGAGGAGGAGGGCGACGAAGCGACCGTCGCCGAGGCCGAAGCCGCGCTCAAGCGTCTGAGGGTGGAAGTCGGCCGCCGCGAGATGGAGGCGTTGCTCTCGGGCGAAGCCGACGCCAACGACTGCTATCTCGAAGTCCATGCCGGCGCCGGCGGCACCGAAAGCCAGGACTGGGCCGGCATGCTGATGCGCATGTACGTGCGCTGGGCGGAGGCGCACGACTACAAGGTCGAGTGGGTCGAAGAAACCGAAGGCGAGGGCGCCGGCCTCAAGTCGGCGACCGTGCTGGTCAAGGGCCACAACGCCTATGGCTGGCTGAAGAGCGAGTTCGGCGTGCACCGCCTGGTGCGCATCTCGCCGTTCGACGCCAACGCCCGGCGCCACACCTCGTTCGCCAGCGTCAACGTGTTTCCGGTGCTCGATGACTCGATCAAGATCGACATCGACGAAAAGGACGTGCGCGTCGACGTGATGCGCGCGGGCGGCGCCGGCGGCCAGCACGTGAACAAGACCGAGTCGGCGGTGCGGCTGACCCACATCCCGACCAATATCGTGGTGAAGTGCCAGAACGACCGTTCGCAGCACCGCAACCGGGCGCAAGCCTGGGACATGCTGCGGGCGAAGTTGTTCGAGCTCGAGGTGCACAAGCGCGAGGAAAAGGCGATCGCCGATCAGGCCGCCAAGACCGATATCGGGTGGGGCCACCAGATCCGCTCCTACGTCTTGCAGCCCTACCAGATGGTCAAAGACCTGCGCACTGGCGTGTCCACCTCCAACACCGGCGGTGTGCTCGACGGCGATCTCGACGAATTCATGCAGGCTGCCTTGGCGCAGAAGGCGTTCGGCGGCGGGCCGGTCGAAGTCGAGGACGTGGAGTAGGGCGCGCGCGCCGCGTCATCTTGCGTCGGCGGCCGGTCCCAGTTCCTGCAACAGCGGCCCAAGCCATTTTTCGTAGACGCGCCAGCGCTCGACCGAATGACCGTAGATCGGCTGGCGCACCTGCGTCGCGCTGGCGGTGCGCACCGCCCGCGCCGTTTCGTTGAACGCCAGGCAGCGCGCATCCCAGGCGAGGCCGCAATGGTCGAGCAGGCGCCGCGCCTGGCCTTCCAGATCCGCCACCATGTCCTCGTAGCGCACGTCGAGAATCGTTCCCGGCGGCAGCACCCGGTGCCAATGCGCCATCAGGTGCTGATAGCGCGCGTAGTGGCGGCCGAGCTCGCCGAGATCGTAGGAGAAATCCTGCGCGCCCGAAAACAGGTTGGAAAAACACGAGAAACACGTGTCGACCGGATTGCGCACGGTGTGGACGATCTTGGCGTTCGGCAGCGCCAAATGGATCATGCCGGCGAAAAAGAAATTGCCCGGCATCTTGTCGGTCACATGCGCGGCCTCGGGCGCCAGCGCGGAAACCGCGGCGGCATAGCGCGCGCCGATCTCGCGGATCGCCGGCCCGTCGAGGCCGGCGACGTATGCAGGATAGAAAACGTCATCGCCGCCGCCACCGGGCCGGCGGTGCAGAAGGTTGTCGAGAATCACCAACTCGCCGGCGCCGTAAACGTCCGGATGGCTGGCGAGGACCTGTTCCACCAAGGTGGTGCCCGAGCGCGGCATGCCGAGGACAAAGATCGGCACGGAAGAGGGATCGCCGTGGCCGCTCTTTTCCGAGATCAGGGCCGGCGTGAAAACCTTCTCGATCTCCGCAAACCATCCGGCCATTTGTGCTTCATTGTAATTGACCTGCTCGCGCTTGAGCGCGTTGGCCTTGAGCCAATGGCTGAACGCCCGCTCGTGGTCGGCGGCGTCGGCGTAAGCCTTGCCGAGTGCGAAATGGACGTACATGCGGTCGATCGGCGGGGCGGCGGCGTCGGCCGCGAGCGCCTCCATCGCGCCAAGCTGCGGATCGTCGGCCGCGACCTTTCGCGTATTGGCGTACTGATAATAGAATTCGCCGCATGCCGGAGCCAGCGCGATGGCCTTTAGGAATGCCGCGCGCGCCTCGTCCAATCGTCCGAGCTCGCGCAACGTATTGCCGATGCCGTTATGGCCGGTGGCCAGGTTGGGATCGATCGTCAACGCCTGTTGGAAGGCGGTGAAGGCCTCGTCGTAACGATCGACCTGGGCGAGCACGGTGCCGCGTCCGAGCCACGCTTCGGCCAGGCGGGGATCGAGCGTCAGCGCCTTGTCGTAGGCTGCGAGCGCCTCGTCGTAACGCTGGAGCGCACCGAACGAGCGTCCTTTGTTGACGTAGACGGCGGGATCGTTCGGATTGAGGGCGCTCGCCTTGTCGAAATCGGCAATCGCGTCTTTGTAGTTTCCGATATCGTTTAGCGCGGTGCCGCGGTTGTTCCAGGTGTCGGCGACGGCCTGATTCAGGCGAAGCGCCTGGGTGAACTGCGCCACCGCTTGTTTCGGTTTGCCGAGATGTTTCAGGATCAGCCCGTAATTGTAAAACGAAACGTCCGAGCTCTGGTCGAGTTTGACCGCCCGCGCAATGAGCGGCTCGGCATCGGCAAAGCGCTCCATGCTCATCAATACGATGGTCAGCAGGTTCAGCGCGCCGACATGGCTCGGATGGTCCTTCAGGAATCGCCGGAACTGCTGCTCGGCATCCGGCAATCGCCGCTCGTTCAGGGCAATGAGGGCGTCCTGATATCGCTTCTCCGCGGCGTTCATTGAGCCTCCGGCCCACTTCCTCTAAACGAGTGCAAGACGCGGGGCGGCTTGTAAAACAGCCCCGAAGCAGAGGCAAATAGCGCGTTCCGGCGCCGTCCGGCCGGAATGCGCGCGCCATTCTCGGGTTGAATCATGAGCCAAAAGATGACCTCGGCGCCACCGACGTCGAACATGCTCGCGGCCCTTCCGGCGCCGGGCACCGACGAAGCAATCGAGACGTTGCTGAAAGGGGAGGGCATCCGCCTGGAGCGGATCGTCTCCTACGGCCACGCGTCGCCGGCCGGCTTCTGGTACGACCAGCATGAGGCCGAATGGGTTCTGCTCATGAGCGGACGCGCGCGGCTCACCATCGAAGGCGAAGCGCAGGATCGCGAGCTCGGCCCGGGGGACAGCCTTTTCCTTCCGGCCCATTGCCGGCACCGGGTTGCCTGGACCGAACCCGGCGCGCCGACCGTCTGGCTGGCGATCTTTGTGGACCCGCGTCACACGCCCGCGCCGGCCGCCTGAGGGGCGTCGCTCTAGCTCTCCAGACGTTCGCCTGTCTCGCGCTGCCACGCCTCGAGCCAGTGCCGGAAGCGCTTGCCGCCGTCGCCGCCCGCGCCGCCGTGCAGTGCCGCGAACACCGGGCCTTCGGCGGAGACCATCAGCACCGCGTCGAGCCCCTGGGAGCGGCGCAACGTGGCGAGCGCTTGGCGCGGCGTCTGCGCGATCGGGCCGGCGACGTTGAACGAGGTGTTGACCGCGACTTCGACACCGATGCGGCGGCCGAGCGCTTTGAGGTAGGCGTAGGTGAGGGGATCGCTCTCCTCGCGCACGATCTGCAAGCGGCCGCTGCCGTCGGCGTGCACCACCGAAGGGATGCGGGCGCGCGCCTCCGGCTTCGCGTGCGCGGTCAGCACCATGTAATTGTAGGCATTGTAATCGTCGTCGCTGGCGCCGTCGGACAGTTCGAAAAATTCCTGGGCCGCTGCAAGCGTCATCATCGGCGCCAGCGGGCGGATGGCTTCGCGGTATTTCACCCGCGCGTTCAGGTTTTCGCGCGTCGCCGCGTTGCAGGGGTTGGCCAGGATCGAGCGGTGACCGAGCGCGCGCGGTCCGGTCTCGGCGGCGCCCTGGTAGAGCGCGAAGATGGCGTCGTGCGCGGTCATGTAGGCCATGAAATCGGCGTAGCGCGCGCGGCTGGCGTCGTCGGCGGGCGCGAGCTCGATCCAGTCGACGTCGTCGCTTTCCGCTAACGCGGCCCGGATGTCGGCCGCCGCCGGCGGCGCGCCGCAATAGAACGCGTGCGTAATCGGGGGCCCCAGGCCGTAGCCGGCGAGATAAGCACCCATATAGGCGGCGCCGATCGGCACGCCGGCGTCGTTGGGTGTCGGCGGCACCCACAGGTGCAGCCGGCCGGCGCGGCCGTGCTCGCGCTTGAAATAGTCCTCGTCGAAGTGCTCGAGCAGACGCATATTGGCGAGCGCGTTGAGGGCGACGCCACCAGTGAGCACCAAGCCGCTCGCTGCCGGTGGCGCGGATGAAATGATCGACGATGTGGAAGATGGCGTCCTCGAACACCATCTGCGCGGCGGCGGCCTTGTCGAGCCGCGCTTTCGTGTTCTCGGGATGCTGGATGTCCTCGATGCGCAAAACCGCGTCCGGGTTCCACATCTTCTCGGCCGGGATCGGTTCGCCGAGGATTTGGACCAGGGCCTCGGTGTAGGGCTTGTGAACGATGCTGCGCGGCCAGTTGGCGAGGTCGCGGTTGAGAAGGACTTGGCCGTCCGCCTGCAGCACGAAGATATCTTTCAGCGCGGCGTAATAGGGATTGGTCTTGCGGTCGTTGTCGCCGTAGGCGGTGGCGCCCATGTAGCGGCCTTCGCTCGAGAGCCAGGTCCAGCCGCCTTGGGTCGAGGAGATCACCGCGTAATAAAGGCCGAGCGAGTCGAACACGCTGTCATTGCCGTAGAGCCGGCGCATGCGGCCGTCCTCGCAGACGTAGAGCGAGATCGAGCCGGCGTCGCCAAGCCCGTCGATCACCGCCACCATGGTCGGCCCCGCGGCGCGGGCGAAAGGCGAGCCGGCGAACGAGAACCAGGCGTGATTGTCGTGGTGGGCGGTGCCGATCAGCAGCGGCGGTTCGTTCATGCCGAGCTGCTTGCCGATGTGGCGCGCCGCCCGCGCGCCGCTGTCGATGGCGCGCATGTTGAACAGGCCGGTCGGCTCGCCGCTCAACATGCGGAGCGTCTGCGGCGCTTCCTCGAGCGCGGCGCGGATCAGCGTGGCGGCGAAGGCGGGATGATCCCAGGCGCTGAACCAGCCGTCGATCCGGCGGATGTCGAGGCCGCTTTCCCCCATGTCGTCGCGCAGCGCGTCGATCGACAGCGTCGGGTACTTGTTGGTGTGCTTGACCGCCGAGAAGCGCTCTTCTTCATTGTTGAACAACAGGCGCGGGCCGTCGCGGGTCACCTCGACGAGCGCGATGCCGGTGTTGTGGGCGCCGGCCGCCGAGACACCGGCGAGATAGACTGTCTGCCCACGCGCGATCTTGTCACCGATCTCGGCAATACGGGCGCGCGCGGCGGCGCTTCCGGCACGCTCGATATTGCGGCTGCGACAGGCGCGGTCGATGAGGCGCAGCGCAAGCTGGTATCCCAGCGCGCCAAGCCATGGATGGCGTGGTCCAATTCGCACCTAAAGTTGCGTCCCCGGCGTAGTCATTTTAACGGATTAATGGAGTAGCTTGACGCCGAGGGCAACCGGCTGACGCGCGAATCCGCTCAGATGCGGCCGAGACGGATGCCGGCGCGCAGGAACTTCTGCGGATCGACCGCCTCGCCCTTGATGCGGGTCTCGTAGTGCAGGTGCGGACCGGTAGAGCGGCCGGTCGAGCCCATGCGGCCGATGACATCGCCGATATGCACTTTCTGGCCGACCTTGACCTCGATCTTGGAGAGGTGGCCGAAGCGGGTGGCAAGACCGTGGCCGTGGTCGATCTCGACCATCTTGCCGTAGCCGCCCTCCCAGCCCGCGATCTTGACCCGGCCGTTGGCGGTGGCATGCACCGGTTCGCCCATCTCGCCGCGCAGGTCGAGGCCGGTGTGCATCGCCGGCTTGCCGACGAAGGGATCACGGCGCACGCCGAAACCCGAGCTGACTTCCAGGCGGCCGGGCAGGGGCTTGCGCACGGGCACCGCGACCAGCGTGTGCCGGTAGCGGTTGATCTCGGCGCGGGCGATGTTGACGCGATAGAGCTGGCGGTCGAAGGAGCTGGCGCCCGCGCGCGGCGGCTTGACCGGAATGAACGGGCCGCCTTCCGCCGAGGGCCGTCCCGGCTTGACGCCGAGTTCGCTGAGCACGCTGCGCATGCGGCGGGCCTTGCTGTCGAAACGTTGCTCCATGCCGTTCAAGAGCCCGCTCTGGCGGTGCGCGACGCGGTCGAGCGAATGGGAAACGCGCATCAGCATGCCGCCGAGCCCGGCGCCATTGCTGGCCGTGACGTACTGCGGATTGCCGCGGCGCCTCACGCGCCTGCAGGCGCGCTTCGCGCTCGGGCGGTGCGCTGAACACGATGGTGTCGTTGATCGGGGCGGGCGCGGCCGGCGCTTGCAGGCGCGCGTCCTTCTCGCGCTTGTGGCGATTGATCGAGCCGGTGCTCAAGGTATCGTCGGCGAGCGCGGTGGTGCGCCGTTCGAGTGTCGCCTGCCGCTTGAGCAGGGCATCGAGGCGGCGCTCGAACTGTTCCTGGTCGAGCAGTTGCCGGCTGGTGATGCGGTCGACCTGGCCGCGCAACTCGGCGATGCGGTCCTCATAGGCGATCTGCATGCGCGCGTGGCGGCTGATCAGCCCGCTGAGCACGTCCTCGCGGAACGCGAAATAGGTGCCGGTGGCGATCGACCACACCGCCATGATGACCAACGTGCCGACCACGATCCAGAAGGCAACCGGGCCGATGCGCACCTGGCGGCCGCCGTGCACCAGCGTGTAGTCGCCGACCGCGGCGTGGCCGCGGTTGAGGTGCTGCGAAACGGCGGCGGCCGATTGCGCGCGGGCGGTGTGACGGTGATGCGAATGAGACAAATGCGACATCGACGCTCCCGGCCGTTTCCGATGCGGCCGAGCCGGTGGACCAGACGGTCCGATATCAATCCCATATGGTTAACAAAGCGGTAAGCATGGCCCGTTAGCGTGACAATTCGCTTGCAAAAACGGTGGAAGAGGGCATGCGGCAAAAGGACCATGCTTCGGCCCATCGTGGGACCGGCGCCGCGGCCCCGCGGCGCGGCTCAGCGCGCCAGCGCACGGGCGGCTTCCAGCACCTCTTCGGCGTGGCCGGTGACATTCACCTTCGGCCAGATGCGGGCGATGCGGCCTTGGCCGTCGATCAGGAACGTCTTGCGGAAAACACCCATGAATTTGCGCCCGTACATCGATTTTTCGCCCCAGGCACCGTAGGCTTCCAGCATCTTCTTGGTCTCGTCGGAGGCCAAAGCAATTGTCAGCTTATGCTTGGCTTTGAACTTGTCCTGTGCGGCGACCGGGTCGGCGGAAACACCGAGGATATCGGTTCCCGCCTTGGCGAAGGCCGCCCGCAGGCCGGAGAATGCGATCGCTTCCTTGGTGCAGCCGGGCGTGTCCGCCTTGGGATAGAAATAGAGGACCAGATTGCGGCCCTTGAAGTCCTTGAGCGAGACGCGGGTTCCGCCGTCGCGGGGCAGGGTGAACGCCGGGGCCTTGGCACCCTCGACCAGTTCGCGCGCCAAGTTCTTTCGCGCCATGTGCCTTCCTTTCGTCGTTTTCAACGCTTCAAAGTCGCAGATGCCAGTTGCGTCGGGTGGGCGCAATGGGCTTCAAAAACAGGGCCGGGGGCCGCGCCAGATGACGGTCTTTCGGGCGGCCGGAAAACGCGCATGAACGCGCCGGACGAGGGGCGCCCCTAAGGCATGACGGGCAGCGACCACAAACACGACAACAAGCCGCACCCCAAGAAGGGCCACACCCGGCTGCGCCTCATCCACATCACGCGGAGCCGCTTCCCCTTCACCCGGAACCGCGCCTGCGCGAGCGCCCCCAAAAAGAGGCCCGCGGCGGCGCCTTCGCCGAGACATTGCGCGAGGGGCTCTCCCTCGTCATGGAGAGCGCCGGCACCGGCTGGCGTTGGGCCGGGCGGCAGGGAGCGAGCCTGCGTCGCGGCACTATGGCGGTCCTGCGCCGGCGCTGGGTGCAGCGGTTGTTCTGGGGCGCTTCGATCGCAGCGGTGGTGTTCGTGCTCGGCGCGGTCGGCCTGTGGTGGCGGCTGGCGCAGGGGCCGATCGAAGTCGACATGGCGACGCCCTGGCTGAAGTCGGCGATCGAGCAGAATTTCGGCGGCACGCATACGGTCGAGGTCGGTGGCACCCAGATCGAGCGCGACGAGAAGGGCCGGCCGACCTTGCGGCTGCGCGACATCGTGGTGCGCGACGCCGACGGCACCGTGGTCGCGAGCGCGCCGAAAGCTGAAGTCGGCTTGTCCGGGCGTGGCGCTGCTGACCGGGCAGTTGCGCGCCGAAAGCCTCAATCTGGTCGGCGCCAAGATGGCGGTGCGTATCGAGCGCAGCGGCGAAGTCACCGTGTTCGCCGGTGCCAACAAGCGTCCGATCGCGACCGCATCACCGGCCGGCGCTGCCGTTGATCCACCGGTGCGCGCCGTCATTCCGCGCGGCACGATGCGTTCGGGCGTGCAGGAAGTGGCGGGGATGCTGGCCTGGATCGACGCGGTCGGCGCCACCGGCCTCGACGGCCACGATCTCGCGAACTCGGCTTGAAGAGCGGCCAGTTGACCGTCGACGACCAGCGCAACGGCAAGCATTGGACGTTCGACCACATCAACGCCAGCCTGCGGCGCCCGCGGCAGGGTGGCGTGATTTTTCAACTGGCGTCCGATGACAAGAAGCGCCCGTGGTTGCTCAGCGCGGCGATGCGGCCGCTCGCCGACGGCCTGCGCGCGGTCGGCATCGAAGCGCGCCAGGTCTCGATGCGCGATATTCTGCTGGCGATGCGCGTCAAGGACGGCGAGTTCAGCGCCGATCTGCCGGTGTCGGCCTCGATCCGCGCCGACATTGCCGCCAACGGCACCCCGCAACGGTTGCAGGGCGAGGTGGTGGCCGGCACCGGCACCATCATCAAACACGACGGGCCCGATCTCATCCATATCGGCATCGACCGCGCCGATTTCCGGTTCGACTGGAATGCGCGCCGGGGCACCTTGATCGTGCCGTTCCAGGTGCAGGCCGAGGGCAACCAGTTCACGCTGCGCGCGGTGCTGAACGCGCCGCGCGACAAGAGCGGCGTATGGCAGTTCGCCGTGGCGCGCGGCGATCCCGTGATCGATCCGGTCATCCTGGCGCCGGTCAAAGCCGGCGACAAAGAGGGTTTCGCGCTCAACCGGGTACGCGTGCGCGGCCGCATCGACACCAAGAAGATGCGGATCGATCTCGACCAGGGCGACGTCAGCCGCAGCGATACCCGGCCGTCGCATAATGTCGGTATCGCGGTCACCGGCAGTCTCGACTATTCCACGCCCGATCCGCATCTGGCGTTCGGCGTGGCCGGCACCCGCATGCCGATGTCGGTCATGAAGCGGCTGTGGCCCGTCGTCACCGCCCATGAGGTGCGCGAATGGGTCGAAAAGCATGTCGGCACCGGCACCGTCGAGCGCATCGTGATCGCCGGCAACGCGCCGTATTCGACATTCAAGACTGGCGGGCCGCCGACGCCGGAAGACGGCCTGTCCGTCGACATTGAAACCACCGGCACGTCTTTGCGTCCGGTCCTCGACCTGCCGCCGATCGACGACGCCGACCTCACCGTGCGCGTCACCGGGCGCACCGCCACCATCCGTCTCGGCCGCGGCGTGGTGAACGTAGCGCCGGGACGCAGTCTCAATATCGCCGACGGCGTGTTCTCGGTGCCCGACACCGATCCCAAGCCGTCGCCGGCGCAGGCCGATTTCCGCATCGACGGCAGCGTCCCGGCGGCGGCCGTGCTGCTGGCGAACAAGGTGCTGAGCCGCAAAGTCGGGATCACGCTCGATCCCGCCACCAGCCGCGGCACGGTGGCCGCCAACGTCACGCTCAAGATGTCGGTCGGGCGCACCATGCCCAAGAATTCGGTGCACTACGCGATCAAGGCGGTGCTTTCCAGCTTCGGCGCCGACAAGGCGCTGATGGGCGAAAAGCTCGAAGCCGCCTCGCTGCACGTGACGGCCGCGAGCGGCGGCGGCTATCAGATCAAGGGCAACGTCAAGATCAACGGCCTGCCGGCGGCGATCGACGTCAACAAGAAGGCCGGCGACGCGGCGGCGGACCTGCAACTGGCAGCCAAGCTGAACGAGGCCGCGCGCCGCAAGCTCGGCATCGATTTCGGCGACGCCGTCAGCGGCACCATCCCGGTCAAACTCACGGGTAAGCTCAAGGAAGGCGGCAAGGACACCGAGTTCGATCTGAACGCCGATCTCACGCGTGCCAGGATCGACGACCTGTTGCCCGGCTGGGTCAAGCCGCCCGGCCAGCCCGCGCATCTCACCGCCACGATGGTCAAGAACGCGGAGGGAAAGCGCCTCAACAATCTCGTGATCAGCGGTTCCGGCGTCAACGTAAAGGGCGCCGTCGAGATCGACAAGGCGGGCAATTTCGCTTCCGCGGATTTTCCGGTGTTCGGCCTTTCGGAAGGTGACAAGGCCTCGCTCAAGGCCGAGCGCGACGGCGACGGCGTGCTGCGCGTGACCATGCGCGGCGACGTCTATGACGGCCGCGCCTTCATCAAGACATCGTTGCTGGGCGGCACGCCCGCTAAATCCAGACACGAGCAGCCCGACATCGATCTCAACATCAAGATCGGCACGGTGATCGGCCACAACGGCGAAACCTTGCGCGGGCTCGATCTCAAGTTCGCGCGCCGCAACGGGCAAATCCGCAACTTCGTGATGCACGCCAAGATCGGGCGCGACGCCACGCTGCTCGGCGACCTGCGCCTGCGCGCACGCGACAATCACCGCGTCGTCTATATCGAGAGCGCCGACGCCGGCGCGCTGTTCCGTTTCGTCGACATGTATGCGCGCGTCCGCGGCGGTAAAATGTGGGTGGCAATGGATCCACCGAACGGCGGCCGCGCGCCGCAGTCCGGCATTCTGTTCATCCGCGATTTCGCCGTGCGCGGCGAGAAAGGGCTCGACCGCGTCGTCGCCGGCGCGCCCGGGCAGCTGCGCGGCGGCGTACCGTTCAGCGAAATGCACGCCGAGTTCACCCGCTTTCCCGGCAAGATGGCGGTGCGCAACGGGGTCGTGCGCGGGCCGCTGGTCGGCGCGACCATCTCGGGGCAGATCAATTACACCAAGAACGACGTGCACCTGCGCGGCACCTTCGTGCCGTTCTACGGCCTCAACAACATGTTCGGGCAAATCCCGATCGTCGGGCTGGTGCTCGGCGGCGGCAGCAACGAGGGCCTGGTCGGCATTGCCTACGAGGCGGTGGGGCCGATCGCTCAGCCGGAGATCCTGGTCAACCCGGTGACGGCGATCGCGCCGGGCCTGTTGCGCAAGTTCATCCCGTCGCCCGGCACCTTCGATCCCGATTTCATCCCGCCGTCGCGGTGAGCGACGCGGTCCTCCATCCGCCTCATCCTGAGGAGGGCGCGTAGCGCCCGTCTCGGAGGTTGCGGCGGTCTCACACCGGCTTCAAGAGCACGTGCCGCTTCCGGCCGAGCGAGAGCTTGATCACGCCGTCCGGCGTCAGGTCCTTGGCCGACAGCGTCAGCTTGTCGTCGCTCACCGTCGCGTCGTTGACTTTCAGCGCGCCACCTTTGATCTGCCGCCGTGCATCGCCGTTTGAGGTGACAAGCTTCGCCTTTTCCGCAAACGCCGTGAGCACGCCGAGCCCGGCGTCGAGGTCGGCGCGGGCGATCTCCACGGTCGGCAGGTTCTCGGCGTGCGTGCCATCCTCGAAGGTGCGGCGCGCGGTATCGGCGGCCTGCTCGGCGGCTTCGCGGCCGTGCACCAGGGCGGTGGCTTCGGTGGCCAGCACCTTCTTGGCTTCGTTCAGTTCGGCGCCTTGCAGCGCGCCGAGCTTGGCGATCTCGGCAAGCGGCAGGGTGGTGAACAGCTTGAGGAAGCGGCTGACGTCGCCGTCCTCGGTGTTGCGCCAGTACTGCCAGTAGTCGTACGGCGACACCAGATCGGCATTGAGCCAGACCGCGCCGGCGGCGGTCTTGCCCATCTTGGCGCCCGACGATGTGGTGATCAGCGGCGCGGTGAGCGCGAACAGTTGCGCGTTCTCCATGCGGCGGCCGAGATCGATGCCGTTGACGATGTTGCCCCACTGGTCGGAGCCGCCCATCTGCAGGGTGCAGCCGGTGCGCTTGTAGAGCTCGACGAAGTCGTAGGCTTGCAGCACCATGTAGTTGAATTCGAGGAACGACAATTCCTGCTGGCGGTCGAGCCGCATCTTCACCGAGTCGAACGACAGCATCCTGTTCACGGAGAAGTGCCGGCCGACATCGCGCAGGAAGTCGATGTAGTTGAGGGTGTTCAGCCAGTCGGCGTTGTTGGCCATGATGGCGCTGCCGCCTTGCTCCTCGAAGGTGAGGAACTTGGCGAACACCGCGCGGATGCCGGCGAGGTTGTCGTTGATCTGCGCATCGGTGAGGATGCGGCGGCTCTCGTCCTTGCCGGAGGGATCGCCCACGCGTGTCGTGCCGCCGCCCATCAGCGCGATCGGCCGGTGGCCGGTCTGCTGCATCCAATAGAGCATCATGATCGGCAGCAGCGAGCCGATGTGCAGCGAAGCCGCCGTGCAATCGAAGCCGATATAGGCGGTGATCGGGCCGGCCTTGGCGCGCGCGTCGAGGTCCTCCGGCTCCGAGATCTGGTGGATGAAGCCGCGCTCGGCGAGAATATTAAGAAATTCGGATTTATAGGCGCTCATCGGTCGTCACTCATGGCCGGACACGTGGCCCGTGGCTTTGTCGCTTCGGGGGCGCGGCTGGTGTAACAGGTCCGGTCAGGGATTCAACTGACTGGGCGTAAAGCGGTGGCAAGGCCGGGCAAAGGGCTGGGCAAAGGGTTGGGTACGTGCGGGCAATCGGGCTGATGAGTGGGACCTCGCTTGATGGGGTCGATGTGGCGTTGCTTGAGACCGATGGCGAGGCCATCCAGGGCTTCGGGCCGACCGGCTACCGGCCCTATTCTGAAGCCGAGCGCGATCTCTTGCGCCGGGCGCTCGCCGCGGGCGCTCACCTGACCGATCGCGTGGCGCGGCCCGGCGTGCTGGCCGAAGCCGACGAATTCGTGACCCGTGTCCAGGCCGAGGCCGTCGAAGCCTTCCTGGAGACCGAGCGCATCGACAAGGCGACCGTCGACGTCGTCGGCTTCCACGGCCAGACCGTGCTGCATCGCCCCGAGAAGCGGCTGACCGTGCAGATCGGCGACGGCCCTGCGTTGGCGCGCCGGCTTGGGCTGCGGGTCGTCTATGACTTCCGTGCGGTGGACGTGGCGGCGGGCGGCCAGGGCGCGCCGTTGGTGCCGGTCTACCATCAGGCGTTGGCGCATACGCTCGAGCGCCCGCATCCGATCGCGGTGCTCAATGTGGGCGGCGTCGCCAACGTCACCTTCGTCGACGGCGGCGATCCGGTCGCCTGCGACACCGGCCCGGGCAATGCGCTGATCGACGATTTCATGCGCGCGCGCACCGGCGCGCCGCTCGACCGCGACGGCGACCAGGCGGCCAGGGGCCGGGTGCACGAGGACTTTATCGCCCGCGTGCTCACCGATCGCTTCTTCGACCTGCCGTACCCGAAGTCCCTCGACCGCAATGCTTTCGCCTTCGCCAATCTCGGCCTGCCGGAATTTTCGGTGGTCGACGGCGCCGCCACCCTGTCGGCCCTGACCGCGGCGGCGGTGGCGCGCATCGTGCCGCATTTACCGGCGCCACCGCGGAGCTGGGTCGTGGCCGGCGGTGGCGCTCATAATCCGACCTTGATGCGCATGCTGGCGGAGCGGCTGAAGCCGGCGACGGTGGAGACCGCGGACGCCGCTGGCTGGTCGGCGGATGCTTTGGAGGCCCAGGCCTTCGCCTATCTGGCGGTGCGCAGCTTGCGCGGCCTGCCGCTCACCTTCCCCAAGACGACCGGCGTGCCGGAACCCATGAAAGGCGGGATTTCTGCCGATCCCGCGCGCAATTGACCGGAACACGGGTCTGGTGCACGGTCTGCCCGCAATGGCCTGACCGGCCGGCAGGGCCAATCAAAAATAACCAAATTCTTCATGCAGATCAAAGACATCGCACAAGCGCTTGAAGCCCGATACGAAGGCGATGGCGCGCTGCACATCGACCGTGTCGTCCATCCCGCCGGGGCGGAGCGGACCTCCGACCTGGCGCTTGCCATGAGCGGGGACGCGGCCGCCGCGTTGGCGGCCGGCAAGGCGCAGGCGGCGGTGGTGGCGGCGAAAAATCCGGCGCCTGCGGGCACGTTCAAGGCTTTGATCACGGTCGACGACCCGCGCCTGGCGCTGGCTCGGCTAACCGCGCTGTTCGATCCCGGGCCGGCGCACGGCGAAGGCGTGCATCCGACCGCGATCGTCGCGCCCGACGCGCAACTGGGTGAGGGCGTCAGCATCGGCCCCTATGCCGTGGTGGGACCGCGCAGCCGCATCGGCGCCGGCACCGTCATCCTGCCGCAGGTGAGCATTGGCGCGGACGTCGACATCGGCGCGCAGTGTTTGTTCCATGCCGGCGTGCGCATCGGCGATCGGATCAAGATCGGGAACCGGGTCATCATCCACGCCAACGCGGTCCTCGGCGCCGACGGTTTCAGCTACGCGCCGGACCTGGCGTCGCCGACCGCCTTCGTGCCCGGCATGGTGGTGACGCGGGTGCATTCGCTTGGCACGGTGGAGGTTGCCGACGAGGTCGAAATCGGCGCTTGCACCACCATTGATCGTTCGACGGTCGAAACCACGCGCATCGGGCGCGCCACCAAAATCGACAATCACGTCCATATCGGTCACAATGTGACCGTCGGCGAAAGCTGCATGATCTGCGGGATGGTGGGCATCTCCGGCAGCGTTCGCATCGGCGATCGAGTTCGTTTGGGAGGTGGTGTGGGGGTTGCCGATCACGTCGCGATTGGAGATCAGGCGGTGGTCGCCGCCGGTTCCGGCGTTGCCGGCAACGTCGCGGCGGGCACCTTCGTGTCCGGTTTTCCGGCACAGCTGCACCAGCGCTCGACGGAGCAGTTTATTTACGCCGGCCGGCAGAAGCGCCTGCATGGAAAGGTTGATGAAATCAGCGCGCGGCTTGAGGCGGTCGAACGGTCGGTAAATAGTGGGGGTCAAACGCGATGACCGATGTTGCTAGTGACGTGATTGAAATCATTGCCAAGAAGAAACGGGTCGACAAGCCGAACGTCGAGCTGACTGACCGGCTCGAGGATCTGGGCCTCGAATCGCTCGACGCGGTCGAGATGATTTTCGATCTCGAGGAGAAGTTTGATATCTCGATTCCTTACAATGCCAACACCAACAACCCGCGCACCGAATTCGATACCGTCGACGACGTCGTCAAGGCCATCGAAAAGCTGGTGGCCGACAAGAAATCGTGAATGACGTGAACCGTGTCGTTGTTACCGGCCTTGGGGCCGTCACGCCGCTCGGCCTTACGGTCGACTCCTACTGGGCGGGCCTCAAGGAAGGCGTCAGCGGCATTGGGCCGATTGAAAACGTGGCGGATGCCGCGCAGCTGAGCCAGAAGGTCGCCGCCGAGGTTCGTGGGTTCGACCCGCTGCAACACTTCGAGGAGCGCGCGCTGTCGACGCTCGACCGGGTGTCGCAACTCGCCGTGGTGGCCGCGCGCGAAGCGATCGCGCAGTCCGGTCTTGTCTTCGACATGCCGCTGTCGCAGCGCACGGCGACCATCGTCGGTACCGGCGCCGGCGGACAGGGTACCCTCGACGAGAACTACCGGCGGATCTACATCGAGAACAAGACGCGTGTATTCCCCCTGACCGTGCCGAAGCTGATGGTCAATGCCTCGGCGAGCCAAGTGTCGATGCAGTGCGGTCTGCGCGGCCCGGCCTTCGTGGTGGCGAGCGCCTGCGCCTCGGCGACCCACGCGATCGGACTCTCGTTCCAGATGGTACGCTCCGGCATGGTCGATTGTGCCGTCACCGGCGGTACCGAAGCCTGCCTCACCTTCGGCACCGTGCGTGGCTGGGAGGCGATGCGCGTGATGGCGCCGGACACCTGCCGGCCGTTCTCGAAGGACCGCAAGGGCCTGGTGCTGGGCGAGGGCGCGGCCATGATGGTGCTGGAACCGCTGGAGCGGGCCAAGGCGCGCGGCGCCAATATCCTCGCCGAGGTGGTCGGTTTCGGGATGACCGCGGACGCTGCCGACCTGACCGCGCCCGATCTGGGTGGCATGACGCGCGCCATGCAAGGCGCGCTCGACGATGCCAATCTGGCGCCCGAGGATGTCCAATACATCAACGCCCATGGCACCGGTACCGCCATCAATGACGAGACCGAGACCAAGGCGCTACGTCAGATCTTCGGCGCGCATGCCGACAAGCTGGCGGTGTCGTCGACCAAGTCGATGGTCGGACACGCGCTGGGCGCGGCCGGTGCGCTCGAAATGGTGGCGATGGTGATGTCGGTGCGCGACGACGTGGCGCCGCCGACGATCAACTATCTCGGCCCCGATCCGGCCTGCGATCTCGACTGGGTGCCGAACGAGGCGCGCCAGTTGCCGATCAACGCGGCGATGTCGAACTCGTTCGCTTTCGGCGGGCTCAACGCCGTGCTGACGGTGAAGAAGTTTTTGTAAGCGCAAGGCTGGGTGGCTCAATCTCTTCGCTCGTTTCCCGCTTGCGCGGGAATGAGCAGAAGATGATGTGCCGCCTCATATACGCGAATGGCCGGGACATGCCCGGCCATCACGTAAAGAGGCTGGTGCGCGGGAGAGAGCTTAAGCCGCAGCGGTCGGCTTGCGCTCGATCTTCAGCCGCTTGTCGAGATAGCCGCCGATCTGCTCGAGCAGCGTCTCCACCTTGCCGTCGAAGAAGTGGTTGGCGCCCGGCACCACCTTCTGCTCGATGACGATGCCCTTCTGCGTCTTCAGCTTCTCCACCAGCGTGGTGACGTCCTTGTGCGGCACCACCGCGTCCTTGTCGCCATGGATGATCAGGCCCGAGGACGGGCAGGGCGCCAGGAACGAGAAGTCGTAGAGATTGGCCGGCGGACAGATCGAGATGAAGCCCTCGATCTCCGGGCGGCGCATCAGCAACTGCATGCCGATCCAGGAGCCGAACGAGAAGCCGGCGATCCAGCAGCTCTTGGCCTCCGGATTGATGGTCTGCGCCCAGTCGAGCGCGGCGGCGGCGTCCGACAGCTCGCCCTGGCCGTGGTCGAACGAGCCCTGGCTGCGGCCGACGCCGCGGAAATTGAAGCGCAGGGCCGAGAACCCGCGGTGCACAAAGGCGTAGTACATCTGGTAGATGATCGGATGGTTCATCGTCCCGCCGAACTGCGGGTGCGGATGCAGGACGATGGCGATGGGCGCGTTTTTCTGCCGCGCCGGGTGATAGCGGCCCTCGATACGTCCGGCGGGACCGGTGAAGATAACCTCAGGCATTCGATCGACCTCGAAACAACTTGGCTGGCCGTAAACGGCGCGTCAGGGTTGGCGGTGCGCCGGGCGAGACACTCGGGGCCCCAGCACCCTCTTTAGAACTATTCTAATTATATGATTTCCGCTGTTCACAAGCGCAACACAGGCTATAAGTTGGCCCGTGCGAGTTCGGCTTCTAGCACGACCCCTGGGGCAAAAAGCAAGCTTTTTGCGTGGTCTAGGGGGCAAACGGTAGTTCAGTACCAGGTCGTATCAAGAGCAACCAAGGCACCATGAGCGAACGGGCCTATTTCGATTGGAATGCGACCACTCCCCTGCGGGAGGAGGCTCGGGCTGCCATGGTGGAGGCCTTGGGCCACACAGGCAACGCCTCCTCGATGCATGAAGAGGGCCGCGCCGCCCGCCGGCGGGTGGAGGAGGCGCGTGACCAGGTCGCCGCCCTGGTGGGCGCCGAGGCCAAGGACGTCACCTTCACCGCGGGAGCGACCGAGGCCAACATGCTGGCCCTGACCCCGGCGCTGGAGACCGCGAATGAGAAGGCGCCGCGCGACCGGCTGTTCGTCTCCGCGGTGGAACATCCATCCGTGCGCTGCGGCGGGCGCTTTGCGCCCGATCAGGTGACGGAACTTACCGTCGACGCCGATGGTGTGGTCGACTTGGCCGCCCTCGAAAAGGCGCTGACCCAGGCCGAGCGGCCGCTGGTGTCGGTCATGCTGGCCAACAACGAGACCGGCGTGATCCAGCCCATTTCCGAAATTGCCGAAATCGTGCACGCCGCCAACGGCCTGTTGCACGTGGACGCCGTGCAGGCGCCCGGCCGCATCGCTTGCGACATCGTGGCGCTTGGCGCCGACCTGCATGAGCCTTTCCGCCCACAAGCTCGGCGGGCCGCAGGGGGTGGGCGCGCTGATCCGCCAAAATACCGGATTTGGCGACATCCACATTGCCGATCCGCTGATCAAGGGCGGCGGCCAGGAGCGCTCCCAGCGTGCCGGCACCGAGAACGTGGCGGCCATCGCCGGCTTCGGCGCCGCCGCTGCGGCTGTGCGGGCCGCGGGGCAGGCGGACGCTTCCCGCATGGCCGCTTTGCGCGACCGCCTGGAAGCCGGCATCAAGGCCGCCACCCCGGAAGCGGTGATTTTCGGCGCGGAAGTTCCGCGCGGCTGCCCAATACCACGCTGTTCGCGGTTCCCGGGCTGAAGGCGGAGACCGCGATAATCGCCTTCGATCTCAATGGGATAGCACTGTCGTCCGGTTCCGCCTGCTCGTCCGGCAAGGTGCAGCCCTCGCACGTGCTGGCCGCCATGGGCGTTGCGCCCGATCTGGCGCGCGGCGCGCTGCGGGTCAGCCTCGGCTGGACCACCACCGAAGCGGCAGGTGGAACAGTTCCTGGGAACTTGGAATATGCTTGCGGGATCATTAGTTAAGGAGAGACGCGAGACTGGCCGCGTAAGGCGGTCTTCGGGCGCGAAACCCATCAACCGACACAGGGAGCGCTAAGCGAACAAAAAGCGCTGAGCCACCATAACCGACAAATCCAACCCGCGGTCCTTGCAACCGTGAGCGGAGGGAAGAATGCCGGCCGTACAAGAGACCGTCGAGCAGGTCAAACGCATCGACGTTGACCAATACAAATACGGGTTCGTCACCGACATCGAATCCGAGAAGGCCCCCAAGGGCCTTAGCGAAGACACCGTCCGCTATCATCTCGGCCAAGAAGAACGAGCCCGCGTGGATGCTCGAATGGCGGCTCGGCGCTTACAAGCGCTGGCTGACCATGCGCGAGCCGAGCTGGGCGCGCGTCAGCTATCCCAAGATCGACTACCAGGACCTCTATTACTACTCGGCGCCGAAGCGCAAAGCGCTCGCTTCGCTCGACGAGGTCGATCCGGAAATCCTGCAAGACCTACGAGAAGCTCGGCATTCCGCTGAAGGAGCAGGAAATCCTCGCCGGCGTGCGCAAGCAGGGCGAGCCGAGCCACGCTCGACGACGAGACGACCGGCGGCGAATTCCGCTCCTCGGGCCGGGTCGCGGTCGACGCCGTGTTCGATTCCGTGTCGGTCGCCACCACCTTCAAGGAAGAGCTGAAGAAGGCCGGCGTGATCTTCATGCCGATCTCGGAAGCGATCCGCGAGCATCCCGAGCTGGTGCAGAAGTATCTCGGCTCGGTGGTGCCGACCTCCGACAACTTCTTCGCCACGCTCAATTCGGCGGTGTTCTCCGACGGCTCCTTCGTCTACGTGCCGGAGGGCGTGCGCTGCCCGATGGAGCTGTCGACTTACTTCCGCATCAACGAAGCCAATACCGGCCAGTTCGAGCGCACGCTGATCATCGCCGACAAGGGCGCCTACGTCTGCTATCTCGAAGGCTGCACGGCGCCGATGCGCGACGAGAACCAGCTGCACGCCGCGGTGGTCGAGCTGGTCGCGCTCGACGACGCCGAGATCAAATATTCGACGGTGCAGAACTGGTATCCGGGCGACGCCGAGGGCAAGGGCGGCATCTTCAACTTCGTCA
Source organism: uncultured Pseudomonadota bacterium (assembly GCA_963829785.1). Lineage (GTDB taxonomy): Bacteria > Pseudomonadota > Alphaproteobacteria > Rhizobiales > Xanthobacteraceae > Pseudolabrys. Next base: position 179,082 of record CAWHJZ010000005.1, read on the forward strand.
CCAAGCGCGGCGACTGCCGCGGCAAGAACTCGAAGATTTCCTGGACGCAGGTCGAGACCGGCTCGGCCATCACCTGGAAATATCCGAGCTGCATCCTGCGCGGCGACAATTCGCGCGGCGAGTTCTATTCGATCGCGATCTCCAACGGCCATCAGCAGGTCGACAGCGGCACCAAGATGATCCATCTCGGCAAGAACACCATCAGCCGGATCATCTCCAAGGGCATTTCGGCCGGCAAATCCAACAACACCTATCGCGGGCTGGTCTCCGCGCACCGCAAGGCGACCAACGCGCGCAACTTCACCAACTGCGACTCGCTGCTGATCGGCGACCGGTGCGGCGCGCATACGGTGCCCTACATCGAAGCCAAGAATTCGTCGGCCATCTTCGAGCACGAGGCCACCACCTCGAAGATCTCCGAGGACATGCTGTTCTACTGCCAGAGCCGCGGCATGTCGGCGGAAGAGGCGACGGCGCTCGTGGTCAACGGTTTCGTCAAGGATGTGCTGCAGCAATTGCCGATGGAATTCGCGGTCGAGGCGCAGAAACTGATCTCGATCTCGCTGGAAGGAAGTGTCGGATGAGTGCGGATCGCGATGCGTTCAAGCAGGAAGTTCTCGCTTGTCTCGGCAAGGATAAGGGCGTGGTCGCGTTGCAGACTTGCATCGCCAACCATTTTCCCGACCTGGAAGTCTATCGGGAAGAGGACGATCTGGTCGTCAAGCATGGCGGCCGATTTTTGGTCGTCCGCCGTGTCGACGCCGACAAGTTCCGTACCGAAACCTATGTCGAGGCGCCGACCACCAACGAAGTCGACGCCGGCGGTGGCGCCGCGCGCGACGTCGACGGCATGTTCGATGAAATAACCGCTTTTGCCGAGGCCTGATCACAATGTCGAAATTGCTTGAAATCAAGAACCTGCACGTCGAAATCGACGGCAAGAAGATCCTGAACGGCCTCGACCTCACGGTCGAGAAGGGCCAGGTCGCGGCCATCATGGGCCCTAACGGTTCCGGCAAGTCGACGCTGGCTTACGTGCTGGCGGGCAAGCCGGACTACGAGGTCACCGAAGGCGACGTGCTGCTCAACGGCGAAAGCATCCTGGAGATGAGCCCGGACGAACGCGCCGCCAAGGGCGTGTTCCTGGCCTTCCAATATCCGGTCGAGGTGCCGGGCGTCGCCACCATGACCTTCCTGCGCACCGCGCTCAACGCGCAGCGCAAGGCACGCGGCGAGGCGGAGGCCTCCACGCCCGAATTCATGAAGCTGGTGCGCGACACCGCCAAACATCTCGGCATCGGCCAGGACATGCTGCGGCGCGCGGTCAATGTCGGCTTTTCCGGCGGCGAGAAGAAGCGCCAGGAAATTCTGCAGATGTCGGTGTTGCAGCCGCGCATCGCCGTGCTCGACGAGACCGACTCCGGCCTCGACATCGACGCGCTCAAGATCGTTTCCGAAGGCGTCAACGCCCTGCGCTCGCCCGAGCGTTCGATGATCGTCATCACCCATTATCAGCGGCTGTTGGATTACATCGTGCCGGACGTCGTGCACGTGATGGCCAACGGCAAGGTCGTGAAGACCGGCGGCAAGGATCTGGCGCTCGAGCTCGAGGCCAAGGGTTATGCCGAATATGCCGGCGAGGCGGCGTAGGCGATGGCTGACGTGACTCCCATGAAGACTTCCGCCGAGCAGGCGCTGAGCGCGGCTTACGAGGCCGTGCGCGGCACGCTGCCCGGCAAGGGCGGCATCGCCGCCTTGCGCGAGGGCGCGTTCAAGCAGTTCGAGGAACGCGGGCTGCCGCACCGGCGCGTGGAGGAGTGGAAATACACCGACCTGCGCGCGCTGATGCGCGAGGCCAATCCGTTGGCGCCGGCGCCCGACGCCGCGGCACGCGCGCGCGCCAAGGACGCGGGAAAGATTCTCGCCGGAATCGAGGCCCGGCGGCTGGTGTTCGTCGACGGCGTGTTTGCGCCCGAAATGTCGGATTTGTCGCCGGAAGAGGGCCTCACCATCGGCTCGCTGGCCGACGCGCTTGCTAAGGGCGACGCATTGGTGGCCGAGCACGTCGGCAAGACCTTCGCCACCGACGACGTGGCGGTGGCGCTCAACACCGCGTTGATGGGTGACGGCGCCGTCATCCAGGTCGCCAAGGGCGCCGAACTCAAGCGGCCGATCCATCTGATCTTCGCCACCGGCACCGACAAGCCGAGCGCCACGTTCGTGCGCTCGCTGGTCGCGGTGGGCGAGGGCGCCAAGGCGACCATCATCGAGGATCACGACAGCGGCGACGCCCAGGTCAACACGGCACTCGAATTGATCGTCGGCGACCGGGCGCAAGTCGACTACTTCAAGATCACCCAGGCGCGCGCCCTGCACGTGGCGAGCCTGCTGGCTGCGATCGGCGCCAAGGCGACCGTCAACACCTTCGCCTACACGGCCGACTCCAGCCTCGTGCGCAACCAGAACTTCGTGCGCTTTGCCGGCGAGCACAGCCATGGCGGCATCCGCGGCGTCACGCTGTTGCGCGGCAAGGAGCACGTCGACACCACGCTGCTGATCGAGCACGCGGCCGGCCATTGCGACAGCCGCGAGCAGTTCAAGACTGTGCTCGACGACGAGAGCCACGGCGTGTTCCAGGGCAAGATCGTGGTCAAGCCGCACGCCCAGAAGACCGACGCCAAGATGATGACGCGCTCGCTGCTGCTCACCGACGAGGCGGAAGCCGACGCCAAGCCGGAGCTGGAAATCTTTGCCGACGACGTGGTCTGCGGCCATGGCGCCACCACCTCCGCGCCCGACAAGGCGCTCAAGTTCTACCTGATGTCGCGCGGCATCACCGAGCCGGAAGCGGAAGCCCTCCTGATCCAGGCCTTCATCGGCGAGGTCATCGAGGAGATCGGCAATGAGCCGATCCGCGAGGCGCTGATGAACGCGGCCATCGATTGGATGGGATCGCGGGAGTGACCATGCACCCGGCAATGACCAACGGTGCCTTCGACGTCGGCCGCATCCGCGCGGACTTCCCCGCGCTGGCGATGAAGGTCTACGGCAAGCCGCTGGTCTATCTCGACAATGCGGCCTCCGCCCAGAAGCCGCAGGCCGTGCTCGACCGCCTCACCAAGGCCTATACCGAGCAATACGCCAACGTGCATCGCGGTCTGCACTACCTCGCCAACGAGGCGACCGAGGCCTATGAGGGCGCGCGCGAGACCGTGCAGAAGTTCCTCAATGCCGGGCGCAAGGAAGAGGTCATCTTCACCCGCAACGCCACCGAGGCGATCAACCTGGTCGCCTATACGTTCGGCCGCGAGCGCATCCAGGCAGGCGACGAGATCGTACTCTCGATCATGGAGCACCATTCCAACATCGTGCCGTGGCATTTCCTGCGCGAACGCCAGGGCGCGGTGCTCAAGTGGGCGCCGATCGACGAAGACGGCAATTTCCTGCTCGACGAGTTCGAGAAGCTGCTCTCGCCCCGCACCAAGATGGTCGCCATCACGCAGATGTCGAACGCGCTCGGCACCGTGGTGCCGGTCAAGGAGGTGGTGAAGCTCGCGCACGCCCGCGGCATTCCGGTGCTGATCGACGGCGCCCAGGCCGCGGTGCATTACGACGTCGACGTGCGCGATCTCGATTGCGATTTCTACGTCTTCACCGGCCACAAGATCTACGGACCGACCGGGATCGGCGTGCTCTACGGCAAATACGAGCATCTCGCCGGCATGCCGCCCTTCAACGGCGGCGGCGAGATGATCGAGGAGGTGTCGGAGACCGGCGTCACCTACGGCGAGCCGCCCTACAAGTTCGAGGCCGGCACGCCGGCGATCGTGCAGGCGATCGGGCTGGGCGCGGCCATCGACTACGTCAATTCCATCGGCAAGGCGCGTATCCGCGCGCACGAGAGCGAACTGGTCAAATACGCCCACGACCGTCTCGGTCAGATCAATTCGCTGCGCATCATCGGCAACGCCAAGGAGAAGGGCCCGGTGGTCTCGTTCGAGATCAAAGGGGCGCATCCGCACGACGTTGCCACCATCATCGACCGTTCCGGCGTGGCGGTGCGCGCCGGCACCCATTGCGTGATGCCGCTGTTGGCGCGCTATGGCGTGACCGCCACCTGCCGTGCTTCGTTTGCCATGTACAACACCAAGGATGAAGTAGACGCGCTCGCCGCCTCGCTCATCAAGGCGCAGGAATTTTTCGCATGACCGATGACACCCCTGTGACCGACCAGACGGCTGAACCGACGGCACCGGTCGACGAGAAACCGCCGGAAAACGCCGCGATCGTTGGCTCCTCGGCGCTGCCGCCCGAAGAACTCGAGCAGCTCACCGACGACATCGTCGCCGCGCTGAAGACCGTCTACGACCCGGAAATCCCGGCCGACATCTACGAACTCGGGCTGATCTACAAGATCGACATCGGCGACGACCGCGGCGTGGCGGTCGACATGTCGCTGACCTCGCCCAACTGCCCGGCCGCCCAGGATCTGCCGATCATGGTGGAGAACGCCGTCGCCAGTGTGCCGGGGGTGAAGGAAGCCAAGGTGGCGGTGGTATGGGAGCCGCCGTGGGACCCGAGCCGGATGTCGGACGAGGCCCGACTCGTATTGAATATGTGGTAACGCGCGCCAATTAGAGACTGAAAGAGGATCGTCATGGCCACCGCTCAGCCCCGACCCCGACCCCAGGTGATGCGGCTCACCGAGGCCGCCGCAACGCGCATCAAGGACGTGATGGCGCGCGCCGATACGCCGGCCGTGGGCGTCCGCGTCGGCGTCAAGAACGGCGGCTGCGCCGGCATGGAATACACCATGGAATATGCCGACGCGGTCGCTCCCACCGACGAAGTGGTGGAGGACAAGGGCGTCAAGATCCTGATCGATCCCAAGGCGGTGCTGTTCCTGCTCGGCACCGAGATGGACTTCAAGACCGAGAAGCTCTCCGCCCAGTTCGTGTTCAACAACCCGAACCAGACCTCGGCCTGCGGGTGCGGCGAATCCGTTCAACTCACCCCGGCCAAGCTGGACGCGGAGTAGGCCCCGCAATAGCCGGCGCCTCATAGCTCACTTATGGTCATTCCGGGACGGCGCGATAGCGCCGGACCCGGAATCCATGCGCCGCAGCGCTGAAGGTCTCGGCGAAACCGGGGTTATGGATTCCGGGTTCGCGCACCGCGTGCGCGCCTCGGAATGACGGGTGGGAGGAGCGGTCGCCGTGGACCCCGATTTCATTCACGAGCTATTCGCCGGTTTCGGTACGGTCGAAGTGCGCCGCCTGTTCGGCGGCGCCGGCCTGTTCGCCGACGGCCTCATGTTCGGGCTGGTATCGCGCGGCGAGATCTATCTGAAAGCCGATGCCGAAACCGCGCCGCGGTACGACGCGGAAGGCTGCGGGCCGTTCGAATACGGCACCAAGACCGGCCGGCGGGCGATCGCCTCGTTCCGCAAATTGCCCGAGCGGCTCTACGACGACGCCGACGAACTCGCCGATTGGGCGCGGGAGGCGCTGGCCGTCGCCCGGCGCAAGGCCGAGGCCGGGCCCGCCAAACGGCCAACCCGCGCCGGGAAAACCGGGGCCAAAAAGCCTGCGGGCAAGAGACCTGCGGCCAAGAAATCTGGGACCAAGCCGCCGCGCCGGCGCGCGTCATCTTGACGGCGCATCGCCCCTCCCGCCCAATGGGCCGACGGGGAGGTGGAACCGGTGCAAGGGGGCGTATTGGGGCGATGGCGCGCTGCAGCCGGCGTGCTCCTGATCGCCGCCATCCTGGCCGCGCCCGCCACCGCCGCGGCTAAAGCCGCCAAGAAGAAGGCCTCCGGCGAGGCCGCCTGCGCGGACAGCGACGACAAGCCCAACTTTCCCTGGCAGCAGTTCAAGGCCGGAGAAACCTGCGTCGAATTCTCCAACACGCTTACGGCGGTCTATCAGAAGCAGATAAGCTCGAGCGGCAGTTTGCCGGCGCCGGCGCAGCGCGGGTCCGCTTCCAGCAACAATCCGGACGTCACCACCTTCACCTATAAGCCGAACCTCGCCACCACCACGCCCACGGCGGTCGGGGACTTCAAGACGTCGGTCGAGCTCTCGATCCAGTACAGCAGCGACGACGGGAACATTGTCACCACCCTGTCGGACGGAACCGCGGCACTCGGCGGCGGAACGATCGGTTACACCGACAGCGTGATGAATTTCTGGGACGGCGACTTCCAGTTTAGCGCCACGGCGCCGTCACGCACGGTCGGGGTGGTGCGCTACGAGCACGAGATTTTCGAGCATTCGAAGCTGGGCCTGTCGCTGGAGACCGGCGTGCCAACCTCGGGCACGTCGTCGACCGAGTTTGCGCCGATCTACACTGACGACCCGGTGCTTGCCGGGCGCTGGCTCTACGAAACCGATCCCTTGACGCTCGATCTGGCCGCCATGGTGCACGAGCTGAAATACGGCGGCGGCACGTCTCTGCCGCGCTTGGTCAGCCAGTCAGGCAGCGTCATCGGCTGGGCCGTGACGGCCGGCGCGACTGTCGCCGTGCCTTTCATCGGCGACGACGACGAGGTGAGCCTGCAGGCGACCTATGCCGTGAATGCCTCGCCTTATCTTGGCACCAGCTCGGACCTATCGACGCTGGCGAGCGTGATCCCCGTCCAGGTCGACACGCGCGGCTGGAGCGCGGTCGCCTCCTACCATCGCGCCTGGTCCGATCAGTGGGAATCTAATTTCTTCGTCAGCCGGCTGGCGCTCGACATCAGCCTTTCCAGCGCCGCGCCGACGCTGCGCACCACGCGGCTTGCCGCCAATGTGAAATGGTCGCCGGTGGATTATTTCAGCATCGGCGCCGAGGTGGGCTATCTCCATGGCGCCATCGATCCAAACGGCACGGCCGGAATCGTGTCGGGTGGCAGCGGCGACCAGCTGACCGGCTATCTGTTTTCAGAATTCGATTTTTGAAGGCGAGGGGACCGCCGCCCCGCTTACGCGACCTGCGTTTCCGCCGCGCCGCCGCTGACCTCCGGGTCGGTCTCGCACATCACCCGGTTGCGGCCGCCGCGCTTGGCGGCATAGAGGCAGGCGTCGCTGCGCTCGATCAGCATCTGCGCCGTATCGCCCTTGCGCAGGCAGGCGACGCCGACCGAAATCGTGACCCGGCCGAGATGCTCTCCGGTCGAACGCTTCATCAGTTCCTTCGTCATCACCGCGCGGCGGATGTGGTCGGCGACCGTGATCGCCGAACGCAGCACGGTGTTGGGCAGGATGACGGCGAATTCTTCGCCGCCGTAGCGGGCTGCCGTGTCCTGGCCCTTGACGTTCTGCTTGACCGACATGGCCACCAGCCGCAGCACCTGGTCGCCGGTGAGGTGGCCGAAGCTGTCGTTGAATTTCTTGAAATAGTCGACATCGGTCATCAACAGCGACAGTGGCTCGTTCTTCTTGCGGGCATCGATGATCGCGGCCTCCAGCGAGGAATCGAAGAACTTGCGGTTGGAGAGCTGGGTCAGCGGATCGGTCAGGCTCTCGGTGCGCACCGCCTCCAGGTTTTCGTGCAGCTGGTCGATTTCCTGTTTGGACGCGTTGAGCCGCGCTTCCAGTTTCTGGTTGGACGCCTCCATATCCTTGGCCGTCTGCACCAGGCTCTCGACGATGGCGCGCAGCCCCTCGCGGTCCTTCGAGTTGCCGAGCTTCGCGGTCATGTCGGCGAGGCTCTCGGTGTAGTTCGAAGCCGAGCCGGCGGCGGCGTCGATCATCGCCATCACCTGTTCGATCTCGCCCTTGACCAGGCTGCTGACGTTATCGATGCGTTCGGAAAGATGGGTGGGCGCCAGAAACGCGCCATAGATCTCGTCGAGATCGCTGTCGGACAGCGAGCCTTTTTCTTTCAGCGTCTCGTTGATCTTCTGATTGAGAGAAGGGTGATAGCCGGTCGCGTAGGCATACCAAATATCATAGTTGCGCGGCGTTGCCGGCTGATGCAGCGCCTTGATCTGCCCGAGAGCAATCTCTGCGAACACCAAAGTGCGTTCGTGCTCGTCGGCGTGCACGTTCATCGAACCCCCCATCTGGCGGCATTTTGCCATGCGCGGCGGTGCGGCTAGGTGGCGGCACCGCATCGCCCGCGCCGCAACCTATGCGAGGGATATGAATCGCCGGTAAATGAGGACCGCCAATGCGCGGAAATGCCTCGAAATGTAGTGCTATTGCGCGCGAAACGGGCTTCTTCGCCGCGTTGCAGCAGAAAATCGCGGTTGTAACTGGTTGTGGTCAGGCCTTGATCGGCACCGGCCGCAGCAGGAAGGCGGGCAGGTGGCTGAGGTCGGCATCCTCGGCCGGCGCCTGACGGGCGGCGCGTGGGCGCGGCTGGTCGCCGGCACGCACCGGCTCCTTGGGCTGCTGGTCTTGGGTTTCCCGGCCGTCTTGGCGGGCGTCTTGACGGTTTTCTTGGCGGTTTTCTGGGCGGCGTGACGGCCGCCGTTCGGCGCCACCCCGGCTGCGGCCGCGGCCGCGTCCGTTGCGCTGGCTGCGCTCGCCTTCGTCGGCAACGGTTTCTTGGCCTTCGTCGGCCGTCGCCGGCGCGCCCATCCACGGGATGGTCTGCCCGATCAGCTTCTCGATCGAGGCCACCGATTTCTTGTCGATCGGCGCGACGATGGAGATGGCGGTGCCGGCGCGGCCGGCGCGGCCGGTCCGGCCGATGCGGTGGACGTAATCGTCGGAATGGTGCGGGACATCGAAGTTGAAGACGTGGCTCACTTCCGGAATGTCGAGGCCGCGGGCCGCGACGTCGGAGGCGATCAACAGCTTGGCGTCACCGTTGCGAAAGGCTTCGAGCGCGGCCGTGCGCGCCGACTGGTCCATGTCGCCATGCAGTGCGACCGCATTGAATTTGTGCCGCACCAGCGAGCGGTGCAGTTGCGCCACTTCGCGCTTGCGGTTGCAGAAGATGATCGCGTTCTTGAAATTGTCCGCCGAGCGGATGAGCTGGCGCAGGGTCTCGCGCTTTTCGTGCGGGTCGTGCCCGGTCGCGACCAGCATCTGGTTGATGGTGACGGCGGTGCTGGCGGGCTTGGAGACTTCCACCCGCACCGGGTTGTGCAGGAAGGTGTCGGCGATGCGCTGGATTTCCGGCGGCATGGTGGCCGTGAAAAACAACGTCTGGCGCGTGAACGGCACCAGCTTGCCGATGCGCTCGATGTCGGGGATGAAGCCCATGTCCAACATGCGGTCGGCTTCGTCGATGATCAGCAGTTCGCAGCCCGACAGCAGCAGGCGCCCGCGCTCGGAATGGTCGAGCAGCCGGCCCGGTGTGGCGATCAAGACGTCGACGCCGCGCAACAGCTTGGCGTCCTGGTTGTCGAACGACACGCCGCCGATGATCAGCGCCACGTTGAGCTTGTGGTTCTTGCCGTATTTCTCGAAGTGGTCGGCGACCTGAGCGGCGAGTTCGCGCGTCGGCTCGAGGATGAGCGTGCGCGGCATGCGCGCCCGCGCGCGGCCCTTCTCAAGCATGGTCAGCATCGGAAACACGAAGGCGGCGGTCTTGCCGGTGCCGGTTTGCGCGATGCCCAGCACGTCGCGGTGGGCGAGTACGTGCGGGATGGCCTGTTCTTGAATGGGGGTGGGGGTCTTGTAGCCGGCCGCCTCGATGGCGGCGAGAACCTTGGCGGATAAGCCGAGATGGGAAAAAGACATATAACCTCAGAGAAGTCCTGGGGCCGCGCCGCCGGACGAAAAAACGGGTTGCGTTGCGCGGGGGAACGGTTCGAATCTTGTTTCAGCGAACCGGTTGCCCGGAACATAGGGAGGACGACCGCAAAGTCAATGGTCGGAGGCCCCAAACCGCATTAATTCTTAATGTTTCTGCGGTGTTTCCGGGATTTTGACACGGTGGCCGGCGCCGCCCGCGGACCGGCCGGAACGCTCTTGGAGGTCGAAAATGCCGTCGCCGTTACCGCTGGTCCTGGTTCCGGGGCTCCTGTGCAGCGCCCGGCTCTACGTCCCGCAAGTCGCATCCTTGTGGCGTTTCGGGCCCGTGATCGTGGCCGATCACCGGCACGACGACGACATCGGCGCCGTGGCGGCGCGCATTCTGGGTGAGGCACCGCCGCGCTTCGCGCTCGCCGGCCTGTCCTACGGCGGCTATCTCGCGTTCGAGTTGATGCGGCAGGCGCCCGAGCGCATCGCGCGGCTGGCGTTGCTCGACACCTCGGCCCGCCCCGACACGCCGGAGCAGACCGCGGCGCGCTACGCCTTCATCGAGATGGCCGAGAAGGGCCGCTTCTCGGAAGTGGTCGAAACGCTGACGCCACGCTTCCTGCAGCCCAGCCGCCGCGAGGAGCCGGCGCTCAAGGAAATCCTCCATGCCATGGCCGCCGACGTCGGCGCGGCCGCCTTCGTGCGGCAGCAGAAGGCCATCATCTCGCGGCCGGATTCGCGGCCGTTCTTGCCGCAGATCGGCTGTCCGACCCTGGTGCTGACCGGCGACAACGACGATCTCACCACGCCGGAACTGGCGCGGGAGATTGCCGGCGGCATTCCCGGCGCCAAGCTCACCATCGTTCCGGATTGCGGGCATCTTTCCACCCTCGAGCAGCCCGAGGCGGTGAATGCCGCGCTCGCGGATTGGCTGTCCGGCTGAGCGGCGAAGGCGGCCGCAGAATTGTTCCAGCCAATCCGGCCTTCGTCCCTTTGCGATTTCGAGAACCGGCTCCTATAAGCGCCGCGTCAGGACCAATCGCGGGGAGAACAATTTATGCGTACGCAGGTCGGCATCATCGGAGCGGGTCCCGCCGGCCTGATGTTGGCGCGCCTCCTGCATCTGCAGGGCATCGAGTCCGTCGTCATCGAGAACCGTAGCGAAGAGTACATCTATAACCGCATCCGCGCCGGGCTGATGGAGCATTGGGCGGCGGACTTGCTGGTTGAGGCGGGTGTCGGTGCGCGCATGAAGCGCGAAGGCCTGCCGCATTGGGGAATCAATATCGGCATCAACGGTGACATCCACCGGCTCGACTTCAAGAAGCTGGTCGACAAGCGCGTCACCATTTACGGCCAGCAGGAAGTGGTGAAGGACTTGGTCGCGCAGCGGCGCGCCGACGGCGGCCCGCTGCTGTTCGAGGTCGACGACGTCACCGTGCACGACTTCACGTCCGGGCGGCCGAAAATCAAGTTTACCCACGAGGGCAAGGCGCAGGAGATCGACTGCGACTACATCGCGGGTTGCGACGGCTTTCACGGCATCTGCCGGCCGAGCATTCCCGACGGCGTGCTCAGCGTGTTCGATCGCGATTATCCGTTCGGCTGGCTCGGCATCCTGGCGGAAAGCCCGCCGCCCGACGAGGAACTGGTCTATTCCTATACCGATCGCGGCTTCGCGCTCTACACCATGCGTTCGCCGACGCTGGCACGGCTCTATCTCCAGGTCGAGCACGACGAGGACATCGAGAACTGGCCGGACAACCGCGTCTGGGAGGAACTGCACAAGCGACTCGGCGGCTCCCTCAAGTTGCAGGAGGGCAAGATGCTACAGAAGAGCATCACGCCGATGCGCAGCTACGTGGTCGAGCCGATGCAACATGGCCGGCTGTTCCTCGCCGGCGACAGCGCCCACATCGTGCCGCCGACCGGCGCCAAGGGCATGAACCTCGCCTTCGCCGACGTGGTCTATCTCTCGCGCGCGTTTGAGCAATGCTACAAACACAAGCGCACGGACCTGCTCGACGGCTATTCGGCCAAGGCCCTGCGCCGGGTGTGGTACGCGCAGCGCTTCTCCTGGTGGATGACGCAGATCATGCATCGCTTCCCCAACGAGACCGCCTTCGACCGCCGGCGCCAGCTCTCCGACCTCGATTATCTGACGTCGTCAGAGACGGCCTCGCGCTCGCTGGCGGAGCAATATGTCGGGTTGCCGTTGGATTAGTCGCGCAGCACGTTCTTGAGTGGCCAGTTCAACAGCGCGATCACCACCCCGGCCGCGGCCGACACGATGGCGAGCATGAGGAAGAAATCGCTCTTGCCCATGCTCGACCAATAGGTACCGAGATAGCCGGCGAGCAGGTTGCCGAAGAAGCTGCTCGCCAGCCACACGCCCATCATCAGCGACAGCACGCGTAGCGGCGCCACTTTGGTGACGAGCGACAAGCCGATCGGCGACAGATAAAGCTCGCCCACGGTGAGGACGAGGAAGAATGCGAACAGCCACAGCCAACTCGCCTGGCCGTGGTCGGGCCCGTCGCCCGTCACCCGCACCGCGCCCAGCATGATCAGCCAGGAGACCGCGTTCAGAAAGCAGCCGATCGCCATCTTGGTCACGCTCGAGGGCTCGTGCCGGCCCTGCCGCCGCCACAGCGCTACGACGAACGGCGTGAAGGCGAAAATCATGAACGGGTTGAGCGACTGGAACCACGTGACCGGAATGTCGAAGCCGAACAGGTGGCGGTCGGTGTAGTCGCTCGACCACAGGACGATGGTGTTACCCTGTTGCTCATAGGTGGCCCAGAACAGGCTCACCGGCAGCACCAGAACCATCAGCGCCAGGATCGCCTTCCAATCGTCGCCGCTCAGTGGTGCGTTTGATACCGCACGCTTGACGAGAGCATCCTTTGGCAGGGTAGGCGTTGCCCACAGATAGATAACGAGGCCGATGGTCATGCCGACCCCGGCGGCGCCGAAGCCGTAGTGCCAGCCCCATTCTTCGCCCAACGTGCCGCACACCAGCGGCGAGAAGAACGCGCCGAGATTGACGCCGACATAGAAGATGGAGAAGGCGCGGTCGCGCCGCCGGTCGCCGGGGGCGTAGAGCGCGCCCACTTGCGTCGAGACATTCGGCTTGAAGCAACCGTTGCCGAGGATGAGCAGCAGCAGCGCGAACAGGAACAGGCCCTCGAACGCCATCATGAAATGGCCGGCGGCCATCAACGCGGCGCCGAGGACGACGGTGCGGCGCTGGCCGAGCACGCGGTCGGCCAGCAGGCCGCCGAAGATCGGCGTCAGGTAAACCAGCCCTGTGTAGAAACCGTAGATCTGCGAAGCCAGCGGTTGCGCGGCGAGCGGCCCGAACACGGCCTCCAGGCCGGCGCGGAAGGCGGAAAGTCCGAGCACGCTGTCCGCATGCTGCGGTTGCAGCAGGTACTCGACCATGTAGAGCACGAGCAGCGCGCGCATCCCGTAGTAGGAAAAGCGCTCCCACATCTCCGTCGCGAACAGATAGGACAGGCCCGCCGGGTGGCCGAAGCGGTCGCCGCCCGCGGGCGCGGAACCGGCGGTCAGGCTGGCGGGTGCATCGTGCATTTCGGAGGTCGCCGAGCCGTTTTGACGAAGGTCAATGCAAGACCATAGCACAGCCGCTGTGTAATCATTGCCGCGGCGCTGTTGGCTGTTATGCTGGTGCCGCGTCAGGGGCGGTAGGAGGTGTCATGCGTAGTGTGGCGGGTGTGGCGTTTTTGCTGTCGATGACGCTTGCCGCCGCCGCCGCGCCGCCGACCACCGCCGACGTGTTCCGGCAATTCGGTCTGTTCGGCACCTGGGCGGTCGATTGCAGCCGGCCGGCCTCGCCGCAGAACCCCTATGTCAGCGACATTCTGCAGGATACCGGCGCGGTCGTGGAGGAGCACCATCTCGGCCCCGACTATGCCGTCAACCACTACAGCGTGTTGTCGGCGACCCGGCTTTCGGATTCCCAAGTGGCGCTGGCGGTGATGTTCCAGCCCGGCAGCGAGGCGGCGCAGCGGCAGAAACTGGTCATGCGCGTGCGCGATGGACGGCGGCGCACGCTGTTCAACCAGCCGCAGGGCGGCGCGGTGCGGGTCGAGAACGGCGTCGCGCTGATCGCCGGGGTGAAGACGCCGACGCTGAGGAAGTGCGAGTAGGGTAGCCTGGCGCCGGCTGGCTCGCCTCACACGTCCAGCAAGGCCTCGTTGGCGAACTCGGCGTGCTCCTGGATGAAGGCGAAGCGCGATTCCGCCTTGTTGCCCATCAGTTGCTCGACCGCCTTGGCGGTGGGCTTCATCTCCTTGTCCACCAGCATCACCCGCAGCAAAGTTCGCTTCTTCGGGTCCATGGTGGTTTCCTTGAGCTGCGCCGCCATCATCTCGCCCAGGCCCTTGAAGCGCGAAACCTCGACCTTGGCGTTGGCGTGGAATTCGCTCTTCATCAGCGCGTCCTTGTGCTTGTCATCGCGCGCATAGGCGATCTTGCCGCCGTGGCTCAGCCGATAGAGCGGCGGCACCGCAAGATAAAGCCGGCCCGCCTCGATCAGCTTCGGCATGGTGCGGAAGAAGAAGGTGATCAAGAGCGAAGCGATGTGTGCGCCGTCGACGTCGGCGTCGGTCATGATGATGACCTTCTCGTAGCGCAAATCCTTCTCGAGATAATGCGCGCCGGTGCCGCAGCCGAGCGCCTGCATGAGGTCGGCGAGCTGGGCGTTCTGGGCGAGCTTGTCCTTGCCGGCGGACGCGACGTTCAGGATCTTGCCGCGCAGCGGCAGCACGGCCTGGGTGCGGCGGTCGCGCGCCTGCTTGGCCGAGCCGCCGGCGCTGTCGCCCTCGACGATGAAAATCTCCGAGCCGTCCGAAGCCGACGAACTGCAGTCGGCGAGCTTGCCGGGCAGGCGCAGCTTGCGCACGGCCGACTTGCGGGCGATGTCCTTTTCCTGGCGGCGGCGAAGGCGCTCGTCGGCGCGCTCGATGACGAAGTCCAGGAGCTTGTTGGCCTGCGCCGGATTGCCGGCGAGCCAGTGATCGAACGGATCGCGGATCGCCTGCTCGACGATGCGCTGGGCCTCGGCGGTGGCGAGCCGGTCCTTGGTCTGGCCCTGGAATTCCGGCTCGCGCACGAACACCGACAGCATGCAGCCGGCGCCCGTCATGATGTCGTCGCTGGTGATGGGCGCCGCACGCTTTTCCTGGCCGACGCGGGCGGCGTGGTCCTTGAGGCCGCGCAGGAGCGCGCTGCGCAGACCGGATTCGTGGGTGCCGCCGTCGGGCGTCGGGATCGTGTTGCAGTAGGAGTTGATGAAGCCGTCGGTGTCGGCGGTCCAGGCGATCGCCCATTCGGCGGCGCCGTGACGGCCGGTCTTGCCGGACGAGCCGGTGAAGATTTCCGGATGCACCAAGGTCGCGCCGGCGAGGTTGTCGGCGAGATAGTCCTTCAAGCCCTCGGCGAAATGGAAAGTCGCCTTTTCGGGAACGTCCTCGAGGCCTTTCAACAATTCCTTGGCGCAATGCCAGCGGATTTCGACGCCGCCGAACAGATATGCCTTGGAACGCGTCATCTTGAACACGCGGTCGGCCCTGAAGGCCGCCTTGGGCCCGAAGATCTGCGGGTCGGGATGAAAGCGCACCTTGGTGCCGCGCCGGTTGGGGGCGCGGCCGGCCTTGACCAGCTTGCCCTTCGGCTTGCCGCGCTCGAAAGCCATGCGATAGAGCTGCTGGCCGCGCGCGACCTCGACTTCGAGGCGGTCCGACAAGGCGTTGGTGACCGACACGCCGACGCCGTGCAGGCCGCCGCTCGTCTCATAGACCTTGGAGTCGAATTTGCCGCCGGCGTGCAGCGTGCACATGATCACTTCCAGCGCCGACTTGTTCTTGAACTTGGGATGCGCATCGACCGGCATGCCGCGGCCGTTGTCGGTGACGGCGATGAAGCCGTCGGCTTCCAGCTCGACCTCGATCCAGTCGGCGTGGCCGGCGAGCGCCTCGTCCATGGCGTTGTCGATCACCTCCGCGAAGAGATGATGCAGCGCCTTCTCGTCGGTGCCGCCGATGTACATGCCGGGCCGGCGGCGAACCGGCTCGAGTCCTTCCAGCACCTCGATGTGCTTGGCGCTGTAACCGGCTTCGGCGCTGCCGCCGCGGGCGGCCTTGGCCGGTTTCTCGCGCGCGCTTTTGGCGCGCGCCGGCGCCTTGCGGGCGGGCGCCGCAAACAGATCGGCTTGAGGAGCTTGTTTCTTCTTGGTTGCGGTTTTGGCCATTGCTTACGTTCAGTTGGGCCCCTTCAGATAGGGAGGAGCCGAATCATTTGCCAGCACTATGCCACGAACGGTGCCGAGGCCATGGCTCCTGGACGGCCCAAAATCACCAGGAAAAGGCGGGGTGGCGGTAAATTCGGCGCGTTCGTGCCGCGCGGGCAACCATTTGGAACTTGATTCGTTATTTGCCTGATGGATGTCCGCAACCCGAAATCGGCGTCTGTGGAGGGCCCTGACAGCGATGTCGGCCGTCCGCGCACTTTGGCCGCTGCAATGTCGCTGCCGTTTCCGGACGAACCCGGCCTGCGGCAGGCTTCGGCGCAGTTCGCGGTCCTCGGCATATTCCTGATCCTGCTGGTGGCCGCGCTCAGCCTGGCGCGGCCGGTGCTGCTGCCGGTCACCGCCGCCTTTGTGGTGACCATGATGCTGGGTCCGCTGGCGGTCCGCGCCGACCGCTACGGTGTGCCCAAGCTGGTGACGGCCGTCGTGTCGTGGCTCCTGGTCGCCGGTGTGTTCTATGGGCTGATCATGCTGTTGTCGGCGCCGGTGGTCGACTGGATCGGCAAGGCGCCGGAGATCGGCCGCAGCATCCAGGACAAGCTGCGCCTGCTCGACGGGCCGTTGACGGCCTTGCGCGATCTGCGCAACGCATTGCTGCCGTCGGAGACGGGCAAGAGTATCGGCGGCTTCGACCTCATGGCGATCGTGCAGCCTGCGGTGTCGATGGTGACGCCGGCCATCGGACAATTGGTGACCTTTTTCGGTGCGTTGTTCTTCATGCTGCTGGGGCGGACGCGCATCCGCCACGAGACGGTGGCGCTGTTCCGCACCCGTTCCGCTCGCCTCAGGGTGTTGAAGATCCTGAACGAGATCGAGCGCAATTTGACCGGCTACCTTAGCGTGGTGGCGGTGATCAACCTCTCGATGGGGGTGCTTGCCGGCCTCATCGCCTGGGCGGTCGGGTTGCCCGATCCGGTGGCGTGGGGCGTGCTCGCCTTTGTGCTGAATTTCATTCCCTATCTTGGTTCGCTACTGGTGGAGGCGGCGATGTTCATGGTCGGTCTCGTCAGTTTTCCGACCCTGACCCATGCGCTCGTCGCACCGCTGCTTTATCTCGCCTGCGCGACAATCGAGGGCGAATTCATTACGCCCGGCGCGGTGGGACGCAAATTCACGCTCAACCCGCTCATGGTGTTCCTCGCGCTGGTGTTCTGGGCCTGGCTCTGGGGACCGGTCGGGGCGTTCCTGGCCGCACCCTTGCTGATCATGGGCTTGGCAGCGTTTGTGCATCTTTTTCCGAAACACGAACTCGACTTGCCCGACTAGGCTTCGCGACCGCCGGTCGGCTGGCGCGGCGCTGAGGTCTGGGCTAGATAGCGGCGCCCGCTAGCGTCCCGAATCCGAAGTTCGTCAGATTATCCAGCTTGCCCTGTCCGAACTTCGGATTCGAAAGAACGCTGGCAACTTTATGATTCTAGTGCGGCTTTGGATTTGAAGTTCGTTTGAGGACTCGGCTCGCAAAAAATGGAACGAACTTCAAATCTACCGCACTAGGCCGGAACGTCCCATGCATTTTCTCCACGCCTATGTGCAAGAGATCGTCGCCTTCGTCCGCTTGCATTCGGAATGGGCGGCGCCGGTCGTGTTCGGCCTGGCGTTCGGGGAATCGCTCGCCTTCATCTCGCTGCTGATCCCGGCGTGGGCGGCGCTGGTGGCGATGGGCGCGCTGATCGAGACGGGAAACTTGAGCTTCTGGCCGGTCTGGATCGCCGGCGCCCTGGGCGCGGCGGCCGGCGACTGGCTCTCCTATTGGATCGGGCTCAAGCTGGAGCATTCGGTGGCGCACGTCTGGCCGCTGTCGCGCCATCCGGACCTGATCCCGCGCGGCGAGCGTTTCGTGAAGCGCTGGGGCATTCTCGCGATCTTCATCGGCCGTTTCTTCGGGCCGTTGCGGGCCTCGGTGCCGTTGGTCGCCGGCATTTTCGAGATGCCGTATTGGCGCTTCCAGCTTGCCAACGTCACCTCGGCCCTGCTGTGGGCGGCGGTGCTGCTCACCCTCGGCGACGGTCTCACCTATGTCGTGCGGTGGCTGTGGTGACGGTTCACCGGGGCGCGGCGCTTGTTGCGCGGGGCCGGATGGGCGGATGCTTGACGGGCCGGGATGGGCGGCCTATAGCGCGCGCCCATGAAACGAACCGTGACAGCGCAACTCCGCCGCCGCCGTGCCACCCCGGCACGGGCCTGGCGTTAAGCCGTCACCCGTGCTGCCGGACGAGGGCCGCGGCACGTTTTTCGTAAAAACCTTCCGCGATTGGCCTTCTTCCGGTAGTCCGTTAAGACACTGGATGAGGATCGAACTCATGGCTCAAAAAGCGAAAATCGGCGTGCTTGGCGCCTCCGGCTACACCGGCTCCGAGCTGGTGCGCCTGCTGCTGCGCCATCCGCGCGCAGAGCTCGCCCTGCTGACCGCCGACCGGCGCGCCGGGCAGGAGATGCGCAGCGTGTTCCAGCACTTCTCGCCGTTTCCGCTGCCGCAACTGGTGGCGCTTGACGGCATTGATTGGGCCACGGCGGGGCTCGATGTCGTCTTCTGCGCGCTGCCGCACGCCACCACCCAGAAGGTGCTGAAGGAGCTGCTGGCCAAGGCGGCGGACACCAAGGTGATCGATCTGTCGGCGGACTTCCGGCTCGCCGATACCGGCGCTTATGCCAAGTGGTATGGCCATGAGCATCATGCGCCGGAGCTGCAGACCGAAGCGGTCTACGGCCTGAGCGAAATCCACCGGCGCGACATCAAGAAGGCTCGGCTTGTCGCCAATCCGGGCTGTTACACCACGTGCGCGCAGCTGCCGCTGGTGCCGCTGATCAAGGCCAAGGCCATCGACCTCGACGAGATCGTGATCGACGCCAAGTCGGGCATGACCGGGGCGGGGCGGGCGGCCAAGGAGTCGATGCTGTTCTCGGAAGTCTCGGAAGGCTTCAACGCCTATGGTGTCGGCGGCCACCGGCATATGGCTGAGCTCGACCAGGAGTTTTCGCTCGCCGCCGGCCGGGAGGTGGTGGTCAGCTTCACGCCGCATCTGGTGCCGATGAACCGGGGCATCCTCTCGACCATCTATGTGCGCGGCAAGCGCGGGCGGACGGCGGAAGAGCTTCATGCGATACTTTTAAAGGTCTACGCGAAGGAGCCCTTCGTCCATGTGCTGCCGTTCGGCGAGACGCCGCAGACCCGGCACGTGCGCGGCTCCAACATGACGTTTATTGGCGTCGCCAAGGACCGCCAGGAAGGCCGCGCCATCATCATTTCGGCGCTCGACAATCTGGTGAAGGGCGCCTCCGGCCAGGCCATCCAGAACATGAACCTGGTCATGGGCTATCCCGAGACCATGGGGCTGGAACAGGTCGCGCTGTTTCCGTAAATCGGCGGGTAGCGTAAGACTTGTCATTCCGGGTCCGGCGCTGACACGCCGTCCCGGAATGACGGGGACAAGCATGTTCGAGGTCACCAACCAGCCGCCGCCGCTCGAGCCCTATAACTTGTTCTCAAGCGACACGGTGTTGCGCGAGGCGGTCGCGCGCGAGCAGGCGGGCTGGGCGGAAGAGGGCTTGAAGGCGCTGGGCGCGACGCTCGGCAAGCCGGAGACAGTCAAGCTCGGCTTCGACGCCAACAAACATACGCCGACCCTGCGCACCCTCGACCGCTACGGCCATCGCATCGACGAGGTCGAATTCCATCCGGCCTGGCATGAACTGCTGGCGATCGCGCTGCGCGCGGGCCTGCATTCGAGCCCGTGGGCGGAGCCGAAACCGGGCGCGCACGTGGCGCGCGCGGCCGGGTTCTACCAGTTCATGCAGATCGAAAGCGGGGTCTGTTGTCCGCTCGCCATGACCTATGGCTCGGTGCCGACCTTGCGGCAGGCGCCTGAGATCGCCGCGGCGTGGCTGCCGAAGATTTACGGCCGCAGCTACGACCGCCACTTTCGCCCGGTCCGGGAAAAGAGTGCCGCGTTGATCGGCATGGGCATGACCGAGAACCAGGGCGGCTCGGACCTGCGCACCAACGTCACCCGCGCCGAGCCGGCGGGCGACGGCACGTTCCGGCTTTACGGCCACAAGTGGTTCATGTCGGCGCCCATGTGCGACGCCTTCCTGGTGCTGGCGCAATCGCCGAAAGGCTTGAGCTGCTTCCTGATGCCGCGCTGGACGCCGGACGGGGAGCGCAACGCCGTGCACATCCTTCGCCTCAAGGACAAGCTCGGCAACAAGTCGAACGCCTCCAGCGAAGTCGAGTTCGACGGCGCTTACGCGCAGCCGATCGGCGAGGAGGGCCGCGGCATCCCGACCATCATCGAGATGGGCAATTACACCCGGCTCGACTGCGCTGTCGGCTCCACCGGTCTGATGCGGCAGGCGCTGGCGCAGGCCGTCCATCATGCGAGGCATCGCACCGCCTTCCAGAAGAAATTGATCGACCAGCCGCTGATGGAGAACGTGCTCGCCGATTTGGCGCTGGAAACCGAAGCCGCCACCGTGCTCGCCATGCGGCTGGCGCGCGCCTACGACGAGAACGATGAGGCATCGTTCGCCTATCGCCGGGTGGTGACGCCGGCCGCCAAGTTCTGGATCTGCAAGCGCACGCCCACGGTGACCTGCGAGGCGATGGAGGTGCTGGGCGGCTCTGGCTACATCGAAGAGAGCATCATGCCGCGGCTCTACCGCGAGGCGCCGGTCAACTCGATCTGGGAAGGCTCCGGCAACGTCATGTGCCTCGACGTGCTGCGGGCGCTGGCGCGCATGCCCAACGCCGCGGACATGCTGGCCGCCGAGCTCGACGGCGGCGGCGACCAGCGCCTCGCCGGCTTCGTGGAGCGCTTGCAAGAGCGGCTGCAAGGCGCTGAGCGCAATGACGAATCGCAAGCCCGCGCGCTGGTGCGCGACCTGGTGCTCGCGCTGCAGGCGGCGCTGCTGATCAAGCACGCGCCGGCCGCGGTGGCCGACGCTTTCTGCGTCTCGCGGCTGACCGGCGACGGCGGTTCGGCGTTCGGCCTCTTGCCACGCGGGCTGGATGCGCGCGCGATCGTCGAGCGTGCGGCGCCGGTTTCTTGAGCTCTTACAGTTTTCCGAACACCGCCAGCACCAGCGCCACCTGCGCCACGAAGCCGACCGCGAAGGACAGCGTGCGCAGCACCGGAATGCCGGCCCAATAGATGATGGCGTGCGCGAGCCGCGCCCAGAAATAGACCGCGCAGGCGAGCGCCGTGATTGCGGTCGCGTGCTGCATGACCGCCAGCGTCAGCACCAGCGCCGCGAAGATCACCAGGTTCTCGACCGCGTTCTGATGGGCGTGTTGCAGCCGCTGCGCCCAGGCCGACTGCGGCGCGGCGTCGGGCGAGGGGTTCGCCATCGTCCCCATCAGCCCGCGCACCATGACGCGGTCGAGAACGTAGGGCACCCACATGAGCCCGGTGAGGATCACCGTCAGCGTCAGCCAATAAAGTTCACTGGACATCGCGTCCCCCGGCGGTTGGCGCGCGCGGCTTCAAAAAGATCAACGGACCGACCGATTTGCGGGCGATCCTTGAAGGCGTGCGCACGGACGTTTGGCGGGCGGACTCTAGCTTGAGTCGGAAGCCTGTCGGGCGCGTGGGCCGTCACGAGTGTGTTATTGCGCGACCGATCCAAGGGCGGCTTGCGCTTCTAGGCGCTGTGAGGCTCTCAATGCGCGATGAGGCGCCCCGCCTTGACGCTTCAAATAATTGGTTCGATTATCGAACATTAGTCCGTTGTTCGAGCATCGGTTCATGCTCACAGTCGATAAACTGCCGCGCGGCGCGCCTGACGACAAGGCGCCCGACGACAAGGAGTTCATGGCGACGCTCGCCAAGGGCCTCGCCTTGCTGGGTTGCTTCGGCAAGCAACGCCCGACCATGACGCTGTCGGAAGCGGCCGTGGCGGCCAACCTGTCGCGCGCCACCGCGCGGCGCATCTTGCGCACGCTCACCGAACTCGGTTACGTCGACCAGCAGGGCCGCGACTTTTCGCTGTCGCCCAACATCCTCAAGCTCGGCTTCGCGTATCTGGCGACGCAAAGCTGGATCGAGCGCGCGCAACCCTTGCTCAAGGAACTGAGCGAGCGGCTGCAGGAGTCGGCGTCGGCGGCGATCCTGGAAGGCGACGAGATCGTCTACGTGGTGCGGGTGCCGACCCGGCGCATCATGTCGGCGAGCATCTGCCGTTGGCAGCCGTTTGCCGGCGTTTCACACCGCGCTCGGCCGCGTGCTGCTCGGTTACCTCGACGACGCCGAGATCTGGCGGCGGCTTGAAGACGACGCGCATCGAGGGCTACACGCCCTCGACCATCACCGACCGCCAGGCGCTGTTCGACCGCGTGCGCGCCGACCGCGAGCAGGGCTTCGCCATCGTCGACGAAGAGCTCGAGCGCGGCCTGCGCGCGCTCGCGGTGCCGGTGCTCGACCGCAATGGCGACGCCGATCGGCGCCATCAATCTCTCGACCCACACCGGCCGCACCACGCGCAACGAAATGCGCGATCGTTTCTTGCCGGCGCTGAGAATGACTGCCGAGCAAATGCGAGTGTCGGTGGCGTGACGCGCGGTGCGCCGGCGTGATTTTCACGAAGGCTGACGCGTACTACTTGCGGCGCTTGGGCGGGCGACGTAACGTCTAAACTAAGTTCGAACATCGTACACAAGTTCGCAATATCGAACAAATACCAAATCTGGGGCAGGATCAAAACCTTAGGGAGGAGGGGCCATGACCGTGCGCGCCAATCCGGAGGCGTTCGCCGCCGAACCCACCACCATCGGCAATGAGGCGGTGAGCCGGCCGCAGAACGGCGCCGAATACCTGGAGTCGCTCAAGGACGGCCGCGAGGTCTTCCTCTACGGCGAGCGCGTCAAGGACGTCACCACGCATCCCGGCTTCCGCAACACCGCGCGCATGGTCGCCCGGCTCTACGACGCGCTGCACGATCCCAAGAAGAAAGACAAGATCCTGGTGCCGACCGACACCGGCAACGGCGGCATGACCCACGCCTTCTTCAAGGCGCCGAAGACGCTGGAAGAGACCATCGCCGGCCGCGACGCCATCGCCGAATGGGCGCGCATCGGCTACGGCTGGCTCGGCCGCGCGCCCGACTACAAGGCGGCGTTCCTCGCCACGCTCGGCGCCAATTCCGACTTCTACGATCCCTATCAGGACAACGCCAAGCGCTGGTACAAGTACAGCCAGGAGCGCGTGCCCTTCGTCAATCACGCCATCATCCATCCGCCGGTCGACCGCGACCGTCCGCCGAACGAGGTTGGCGACGTCTGCGCGCACGTCGAGAAGGAGACCGACAAGGGCCTGATCGTCTCCGGCGCCAAGGTGGTGGCGACCGGCTCGGTGCTGACCAACTACACCTTCGTCGCCCACCACGGCCTGATCCCGGTGAACGACAAGAAGTTCGCCTGCGTCTTCATGGTGCCGACCAATACGCCGGGCGTGAAGTTCATCTGCCGCACCTCCTACGAGATGACCTCCACGGTGATGGGCTCGCCCGTTCGACTATCCGCTGTCGAGCCGCATCGACGAGAACGACGCCGTGTTCATCATGGACAAGGTGCTGGTGCCCTGGGAGAACGTGTTCGTCTACGGCGACGTGGAGAAGGCCAACAACTTCTTCCCGCGCACCGGCTTCCTGCCGCGCTTCGTGGTGCACGGCTGCACGCGGCTCGCGGTCAAGCTCGACTTCATCGCCGGCCTGTTGCTGAAGGCGACGGAAGCCGCCGGCACCAAGGATTTCCGCGGCGTGCAGGCCAACGTCGGCGAGGTGATCGCCTGGCGCAATCTGTTCTGGGCGCTGTCGGACGCCATGGTGCGCGATCCGAAGCCGTGGATCGGCGATTACATGCTGCCCAACATGGAGCCGGGCAACGCCTATGCCATCATCGCCACCATCGCCTACTCCAAGGTCAAATACATCATCGAGCAGACGGTGGCCTCGGGCCTGATCTATCTCAACTCGCACGCGCGCGACTTCAAGAATCCCGAAGATCCGGCCCTATCTCGACCAGTACCTGCGCGGCTCCAACGGCTACAAGGCGGAGGAGCGGGTGAAGCTGATGAAGCTGCTTGTGGGATTGCCTCGGCACCGAGTTCGGCGGCCGCCACGAGCTCTACGAGATCAACTACGGCGGCTCGACCGAGGAAATCCGCCGCTACTGCCTGTTCGGCGCGCAGGCTTCCGGCAATGCCGACAAGTTCAAGGGGTTTGCCGAAGAGTGCATGGCGGAATACGACCTCGACGGCTGGCGGGTGCCGGATCTGACCGATCCCGGCGAGCTCAGCTATCACGCCACCCGCGGGGGCCCGTGAGCAACGGGGCGCCGGGAATAACGTAAGGAACGCGGACCGTTTCGATGAATGTGCAAGACCAGATCGCGCCTGTCGACGTCGAAGCTGTTCCGCCGCGTCATGGGCCGCTTCGCCACCGGCGTGACGGTGATCACGGCGGAGGCGGAGGGCGGCGTGCGCGGCATGACCGCCAATGCCTTCATGTCGGGCTCGCTGACGCCGCCGCTCTGCATCATCTCGGTGGCGACCAAGGCGCGCCTGCACGACGCCTTGAACGAGGCCGGCCATTTCGGCGTCAGCATTCTGGCGCAGGGGCAGGAGGCGATCAGCCAGCATTTTGCCGGGCAGGGCGTTGAGCAGCCGGACCTGCTGTTCGAGCACATCGGCGGCGTGCCGGTGCTGGCCGGCGTCTGCGCGGCGATCGCGGCGGAGATCGTGGCGCGCCACGATTGCGGCGATCATAGCCTCTTCGTCGGCCACATTCTCGGGTTACGCGACGACGAGCGGCCGCCGCTGGCGTTTCACGGCGGCAAATACGCCACCGTGCATCACCGCAAGGAAACGCCGGCCAATCAGACCATCGACTTCTGGGAACTAGAGCCAGACTGAGCGGGCGATCACGTAAAGTCCGACCGCGATCACCACGCCGGCGAAGATCAGCGACAAAGCGTGTTTATGACCGGCGAGCCGGTGCGCGAGCTTGATGCCGGCAAATCCTCCGAGCGCGCCGCCGGCGATGAACAGGCCGGCCAGTTGCCAGTCGACGAAGCCCGACCAGGCATAGCTCGCCGCGGTGGTCAGCCCGAAGGCGGTCACCGACACCAGCGACGAGCCGATAGCGTTGATCAGCGGCATGGCGGTGGCGGCCATCAGGCCGGGCACGATCAGGAAGCCGCCGCCGATACCGAAGAAGCCGGAGAGCGCGCCGACCAGGAAGCCGGTGCCGATCAGGAACGGCAACAGCCGCGGAGCGCTCATGCCGGTGAGCTTGACGTCCGGGTCGCCGCCCGACTTGCGGGGCTTGAGCATGAGCGCGCCCACCACCACCATCAGGATGCCGAACAGCAGCAGCAGTTTCTGGCCGTCGACCAGTTTGCCGAGATGAGCGCCGGTCGCCGCGCCGACAATGCCGGCAAGCGCGAAAGTAATGGCGCACGGCCATTTCACCGTGCGCTTGCGGGCGTGGCCGGCGAGATTGACCGCGGCGCTGGCCGCCACGGCCAATGCACTGGTGCCGATGGCGACATGGGTGCCGGGCACGCCGACCACATAGACCAGGAGCGGCACCGCCAGGATCGAGCCGCCGCCGCCGACCAGGCCGAGGGTGAAACCGACCAGGCCGCCTGACAGAACCGAAAGCAGGTAATGCAGCGCGAGCATGGCCGGTCCTTCGTCGTCGGTTAGCGGAACAGGCCCGACAATCGGCTGAGGATGCCGCCGTCATTCGCGTTGGCCGGGCTGCCGGCGGGTCGCGCGGAGGTCGGCAGGCCGGCGCGCTTCCAGGCCTCGATGCCGCCGCCGAGCAGATAGACGTCGCAATCGCCGGCACGGGCGGCGAGCTTGCCCGCGTTCATGTTGGTGCGCGCGCCCGACTTGCAGTGGAAGATCAGCACGGTGTCGCCCTCGCGCGCCGGATGGCGGGCATCGATCTGCGACAGCGCGTGATGGCGGGCGCCGGGGATGTTCTCGCGCGCGTATTCGTTGGCTTCGCGGATATCGATCAGCACCGCGCCGTCCTCCATCATCTTCTTGGCGCGCTCGGGGGTGATGGTCTCGACTTTGCTCATGGCGTCTCTTGTCCTTGTCTTGCGTTTGGTCTTGCGTTTGGTCTTGCGGTTCGTCTTGCGGTAGGTCGAACCGGGTTAGGGGCAGTAGATGTCGCGCAACAGCGCCAGCAGGCGCGTCGCGTTGGGATCGGCGAGGCGGTAGAAGACGGTCTGCGCCTCGCGCCGCGTGCCGAGCAGGCCGTCCTCGCGCATCTTGGCGAGATGCTGCGAGAGCGCCGACTGGCTCAGGCCCACCGCCTCGGCGAGGCCGTTCACCGACATTTCGCGGGTCTCGGCCAGCCGGCAAAGGATCAGCAGCCGGTGCTCGTTGGCGAGCAGCTTGAGCAGTTGCGCGGCGTCGGCTGCCTTGCGCTCGAAATCGTCGGTGCCGGCGCCAGGCTTGGCGGGGGCGCAACGGGCGGTCTGGACGGCCATGGAGTGGCTCTCCCTGAATTAGATATTGCTAAATTAGTGATCGCTAATATATAGTCAAGTGAATATGATAGAGGGAGCGCAAAAGATGTCTGCAAAACCCGAAATTCGCGCCTTTTTCGACGAGCCGACCAATACGGTGAGCTATCTGGTGTGGGATCCGGCCACCCTGGAGGGGGCCGTGATCGACCCCGTGCTCAACTTCGACCACCGCAGCGGCAAGGCCACGGTCGAGTCCGCCGACGCCCTGCTGGCCGAGGCCGAGAAGCTCGGCGTCAAGATCGGCCTGGTGCTGGAGACCCACGCGCACGCCGATCATCTGTCGGGTGCGCCCTACATCAAGCTCAAGACCGGCGCCAAGGTCGGCATCGGCGAGCACATCCGCGAGGTGCAGAGAATCTTCCGGCCGGTGTTCAACGCTATGGACGTGTCGGGTGACGGCTCCGAGTTCGACCATCTCTACAAGGACGGCGAGCGTTTCAAGATCGGCACGCTTGAGGCCGAGGTGATCTACACGCCCGGCCATACGCCGGCCTGCGTGTCGTACAAGATCGGCGACGCGGTGTTCGTCGGCGACACGCTGTTCATGCCCGACTTCGGCACCGCGCGGGCGGACTTTCCCGGCGGCGACGCGCACGCGCTCTACCGCTCGATTCACCGCTTGTTGTCGCTGCCGCCGGAGACGCGA
Organism: uncultured Pseudomonadota bacterium; assembly: GCA_963829785.1. GTDB lineage: Bacteria > Pseudomonadota > Alphaproteobacteria > Rhizobiales > Xanthobacteraceae > Pseudolabrys. Next base: position 206,273 of record CAWHJZ010000005.1, read on the forward strand.
CTGTTCATATGCCACGACTACAAGGCGCCCGGCCGCGACCAGTACGCCTGGGAGACCACGGTGGGCGAGGAGCGGGCGCGCAATGTGCACGTGCACGATGGCGTGAGCGAGGACGAGTTCGTCGCCATGCGCACCAAGCGCGACGCCACGCTGGCCGCGCCCTTGCTGCTGTTGCCCTCGATCCAGGTCAACATGCGCGCCGGCAAGCTGCCGCCGGCGGAGGCCAACGGCGTGCGCTACTTGAAGGTGCCGGTGAAGCTGGTGGCGTAAGTATTAGCAATGACAACGAAAAAGGCCGGAGCGATCCGGCCTTTTTTGGGTCTTGAGGCGGCGCCTCACTCCCAGCTCTTCACCTTCACATAGGATCCCGGCGCGTCCTCGATCGGGGTGAGCTTGCCGCCGCCGATCTCGCGCGCCGGCACGGTCTTGGCGTCGCGCGCCTTGATCCAGTCGAGCCAGTTCGGCCACCAGGAGCCGGGGTGTTCCTCGGCGCTGGCCATCCATTTTTCGACGTCGGAGCCGGTCGGTTCGCCGCCGGTCCAGTACTGGTATTTCGACTTGCTGGGCGGGTTGATCACGCCGGCGATATGGCCGGAGCCGGCGAGCACGTAGGTCACCGGCCCGCCGAAATACTGCGAGCCGAACAGGACCGACTTGGCCGGCGCGATGTGGTCCTCGCGGGTGGCGAGGTTATAGACCGGCACCTTGATCTTGCGCAGGTCGAGCTTGGTGCCGGCGATCTCCATTTCGCCGCGCGACAGCCGGTTGGAAAGATAGCAGTTGCGCAGGTAGAACGCGTGATTGGCCGCCGGCATGCGGGTGGCGTCCGAATTCCAGAACAGAATGTCGAACGGGTAGGGCGTCTTGCCGCGCAGGTAGTTGTTGACGACGTAAGGCCAGATCAGGTCGTTGGAGCGCAGCAGGTTGAAGGCGGTCGCCATGCGCGACGCCTCCAGGTAGCCCTGTTCTTTCATGTGCTTTTCGAGCTGGCTGATGCGCTCTTCGTCGACGAACACCAGAAGATCGCCGCCGTAGGTGAAGTCCACTTGCGCCGTGAAGAACGTGGCGGACACCGCGCGGGACTTACGCTTGGCGGCGAGCCAGGCGAGGGTGATCGCCAGAAGCGTGCCGCCGACGCAATAGCCGATGGCGTGCACCTTCTTTTCGCCGGTGACCTCCTCGACCTTGTCGAGCGCGGTAATGACGCCCTCGCGCATATACTGCTCGAAACTTTTTTCGGCGAGCTTGGCGTCGGGATTGATCCAGGAGATCACGAACACCGTGATGCCATTGTCGACGCACCACTTGATGAAGGATTTTTCCGGGACGAGATCGAGGATGTAGAACTTGTTGATCCAGGGCGGCACGATCAACAGCGGAACCTTCAGCACCTCTTCCGTGGTCGCCTCATACTGGATGAGCTGCATCAGCTCGTTCTGGAACACGACCTTGCCGGGGGTGAGCGCCAGATTGCGGCCGACCTCGAAGGTCGAGCCGTCGGATTGGCGGATGCGCAGATTGCCGTGCCCGGCCTTGATGTCCTCGCCCAGCATGTGCATGCCGCGCACCAGGTTCTCCGCGTTCGACGCCATGGTCTCGCGCAACAGCTCCGGATTGGTCAGCACGAAATTCGAGGGCGAGATCGCGTTGGCGATCTGCTTGACGTAGAACTCGGCCTTCGCCCGGGTGTGCGGGTCGAGGCCTTCGGCGTTCTGGACCAGATGCTCGGCCCAATGGCTGGTGAGCAGATAGGCCTGCTTGAGGAAATCGAAGAACTGGTTCTGCGACCACTCCGGGTCGGCGAAGCGCTTGTCCTTGGGATCGGCCGACACCACCGGGGCGATCGGCTCGCCGGCCAGGCGCCGGGCGGCGCTCGCCCAGAGGTCGAGATAGGCGGCGGCCGAGGCCGACCTGCAGTTCGGCCACCCGCTGCGGGTCGGCAAGCCAATATTCGAACACCTGGGCGAGCGTGCGCACGATGTCGGCCACATCGTCGCTCATGTCGCCTTTGATCTTGCCTTCCTCGCGCGGCTTCAGATAGGCGGCAAGTGCCTTGCCGCCTTCCTCGACCAGGCGGGCGAGGTTGCGCGAGAAGGCCTCGATATCGACGGCCTTCAGCTTGGCCGGCTCCTGGTCCGCCGGCGGGCTGGCCGCGGACTGACGGGCCGGCGCGCCGGGCGGCTGCGTCCGCGCCTCTTTGAGCGGCTTCTCGGGCGGTCCGGCTGTGGGTTTGTCCATGCGCATATCGTCGATCCCCGCTCCACAAGTGGCGCGGACCGCGGACCGGTGCAAGGCGCGCGTCGCCACAGGCCCTCACGAGGCATGAATTGTGCCGGTTCCCCGCCCGCGGGCGCGCGGCTCCTTGCTGCAGCCATATTAGTCGGATAGCCAGTTTAAGCTATAATTCATTGAGTCTTCGTAACTTTCTCAGGTCTTCGGGGACCGGAGCGGGGTCATGGCGAAAGCCTTTGTGGGATCATGTCTGGTCGTCTTGGGGGTCGGGCTGGCGCTTGCCGGCTGCTCGCCCGCCCCGGTGATGGAGCGGCTGCCGACCGCAATGGGCGGCATGCCGTCCGGCGCCCCGGCGGCGCCGCGAACCGGCTATAGCTACCCAGCGGTGCACGACACCCCGGCGCCGCGCGCCACGGCCCCGCTGACCGCCGAGCAGCAGCTTGAGCTGGAAAAACGGCTGCAAGACGCCCGCCAAAAGCAGGAAAGCCAGGCCGGCGACATGAAAGACGCGCAGTCCGGCAAGACCGGGGGCGCCAAATGAGTGACAAAGCTGGCGCCGCCAGCAGGCCGTGATAAAAGCCAGCCGGTGCCTCGTGCAGCGGATTTGACGTTCGTAGACGAGCATGCCGCAAGGGGATACGAACGCCCGAAGAGGGACACTGGCCTGCGTCCGGAGAGGGTCACGGCAGGCGACTTGAAGGTCCGAACTGATGGAAGAATTTTACAGAATCCGCCGCTTGCCGCCCTACGTGTTCGAAGAGGTGAACCGGGCCAAGGCCAAGGCCCGCAATGCCGGAGCGGACATTATCGATCTCGGCATGGGCAACCCGGACCTGCCGGCCCCGGCGCATGTCATCGAGAAGATGAAAGAGACGCTGGGCAAGCCGCGCACCGACCGCTATTCGGCCTCGCGCGGCATTGCCGGCCTGCGCCGCGCACAGGCCGCGTATTACGACCGCCGCTTCGGCGTGAAGCTCAATCCCGAGACACAGGTCATCACCACCCTCGGCTCGAAAGAGGGCTTCGCCAACGTGGCGCAGGCGATCACAGCGCCGGGCGACGTGGTGCTGGTGCCCAACCCGAGCTATCCGATCCACGCCTTCGGCTTTCTGATGGCGGGCGGCGCGATCCGCTCGGTGCCGTCGGAACCGACGCCGGATTTCTTCCGTACGCTGGAACGCGCGATCACCCATTCGATTCCGAAGCCGCAGGTGCTGGTGGTCTGCTATCCGGCCAACCCGACCGCTTATGTCGCGACGCTCGACTTCTACAAAGACCTGGTGGCTTTCGCGAAAAAGCACAGCCTGCTGGTGCTGTCGGATCTGGCTTACGCGGAAGTCTATTTCGACGGCAATCCGCCGCCCTCCCTGCTGCAGGTGCCCGGCGCCAACGACATCGCCGTGGAGTTCACCTCGATGTCGAAGACCTTTTCGATGCCGGGCTGGCGCATCGGCTTTGCGGTCGGCAACGAGCGCATCATCGCCGCGCTCGGCCGGGTAAAGTCCTATCTCGACTACGGTGCCTTCACGCCGATTCAGGTCGCGGCCACCGCTGCGCTCAACGGCCCCGAGGACTGCATCACGGAGATGCGCCAGACCTACAAGCGCCGGCGCGACGTGCTGGTGGAGAGCTTTGGCCGTGCCGGTTGGGATGTGCCGAGCCCATGCGCCTCGATGTTCGCCTGGGCGCCGCTGCCCGAGCCGTTCAAGGAAATGGGCAGCGTCGACTTCTCCAAGCTGCTGGTCGAGAAGGCGGACATCGCGGTGTCGCCGGGCATCGGCTTCGGCGAATACGGCGAAGGCTTTGTGCGCATTGCGTTGGTTGAAAACGAGCAGCGCATCCGCCAGGCCGCGCGCAACGTCCGCCGCTTCCTTGAAACCGCGCCGGAGCAGTTGCACAACGTCGTTCCGCTCGCCACCCGGCGCTGATCATCGCTTCAATTCGGATATCAAGCACCTTCCATGTCCGCTCCCCTGAAAGTAGGCGTCGCCGGTTTGGGCACTGTCGGCGCGGCTCTGGTCGCCCAGGTGGCGCGCCGGCGCGAGGCGATCACCGCCCGTTGCGGCCGTCATGTCGAGGTCGTCGCGGTCTGCGCGCGCTCGCGCAACAAGAATCGCGGCGTCGACCTGAAGAAGATGAAATGGTTCAGCGATCCCGTTGAACTGGCCAAGTCGCCCGACATCGACGTCTTCGTTGAACTGATCGGCGGCGCCGGCAATCCGGCCAAGGCAGCCGTCGAGGCCGCGCTCAAGGCCGGCAAGCCGGTGGTCACCGCCAATAAGGCGCTGCTCGCCAAGCATGGTGTGGCGCTGGCGAGCTTGGCCGAAAAGCAGGGCGCGGCGCTCAACTATGAGGCGGCGGCCGCCGCCGCCATTCCGGTGGTCAAGGCGCTGCGCGAGGGGCTCGCCGGCAGCTCGATCAATCGCCTCTACGGCATCCTCAACGGCACCTGCAATTACATCCTCACGCGCATGGAGCAGGAGAACCTGTCCTTCGCGGACTGCCTCGCCGACGCGCAACGGCTCGGCTACGCGGAAGCCGACCCGACCTTCGACATCGAGGGCCACGACACCGCGCAGAAGCTGGCGATCCTGGCGAGCCTCGCCTTCGGCACCAAGGTCGACGAGCGCGCGATCTATGTCGAGGGCATCTCCTCGCTGCAGCCCGCCGATCTGGCCGCCGCCGACGAGCTCGGCTACCGGGTGAAGCTGTTGGGCGTGGCGGTCAGGACCGCCAACGGCATCGAGCAGCGCGTGCACCCCACCATGGTGCGCAAGGATTCCGCCATCGCCCAGGTGATGGGCGTGACCAATGCCGTCACCATCGACGCCGAGGGGCTCGACCCGCTCACCTTGATCGGCCCCGGCGCCGGCGGCATGGCGACCGCCTCGGCTGTTCTGTCCGACTTGGCCGATATCGCCTGCGGCGTCTGCCCGATCCCCTTCGGCCGGCCCGCCGGCCGGCTCGCCAGCGTCAAAAAGGCGCCGATGCAGCGCCACGAGGGCGGCTACTACATCCGCCTTTTGGCGCGCGACAAGCCCGGCACCGCGGCGACCATCGCCCATCGCCTGGCCGAGCAGGATATTTCGCTTGAATCGATCGTGCAGCGCCACCATCAGGCGCAGCCGTCGAGCGATGGCAAGGGGCGGGCCGTCCCCGTTATTCTGGTAACCTATGCGACGACCGAGGATGCCGTGCGCAAGGCCCTTGCCGCGGTGGGCCGAGATAGGGTCATCTCTGGCCGGCCGCAGGTGATCCGGATCGAGAAGAACTGATCGGCGGCGGGGATATATAAAAGGGCCGCTGTGGGCCGGGGCCAACCGGCCTTGTGAGGGGAGCTGTCATTATGCCGTCGATCACCGTCCAGCCGGAACTGGTGCTGGAGCGCATTCTAACGCTGGAAATCGTACGGGTGACCGAACGCGCGGCGGTCTCGGCGGCGCGCCTGCGCGGGCGCGGGCTGGAGAAGAGTTCCGACCAGGCCGCGGTCGACGCCATGCGCCGCGAACTCAACCGGCTGCCCATCGACGGCACGGTGGTCATCGGGGAGGGCGAGATCGACGAGGCGCCGATGCTCTATATCGGCGAGAAGGTCGGCAACAAGAACGGGCCCAAGGTCGACATCGCGGTCGATCCGTTGGAAGGCACGACGCTCTGCGCCAAGAACATGCCGGGCGCGATCGCGACCATCGCCATGGCCGATGGCGGCACGCTGCTGCATGCACCCGACTGCTACATGGACAAGATCGCCATCGGGCCGGGCTACCCCAAAGGCACCATCGATCTCGACGCGCCGGCGGAAGAAAACATCGTCAATCTGGCCAAGGCCAAGGGCGTCAAGCCGTCGGAAATCACCGCCATTCTGCTCGACCGTCCGCGCCACGCCGACATGATCGCCGCGATCCGCAAGCTCGGCGCCTCGGTGTCGCTGATCACCGATGGTGACGTCGCCGGCGTGATCCATTGTGCCGAGCCCAAGACCGGCATCGACATCTATCTCGGCGTCGGCGGCGCGCCGGAGGGCGTGTTGTCGGCCGCGGCGCTGCGCTGCATCGGCGGCCAGATGCAGACCCGCCTGGTCATCGACACCGACGAGTTGCGGGCCCGCACCCAGAAAATGGGCATCAAGGATCCGAAGAAGAAATACGAGATCGAGGACATGGTGAAAGGCGACTGCCTGTTCGCCGCCACCGGCGTCACCAATGGTCCGATGCTGCAAGGCGTCAAGTACAACAGAGAAACCATCGAGACCGAAACGGTGGTGATGCGCTCGACCACCGGCACCGTGCGCCGCGTCTTCGCCGAGCACCGGCAACTCGACAAGTTCTACCTGGACTAGCGGCGCCAATCGAAGTGTGTCCTGCCATCCGGGGCGATTTTTGCGCGCGGATGCGCGGAGAAGCTTGTTGATTTCCGTCCATGACTTCTAAGCTCCGCAATCGCAATTTGTGGAGAGTGTCCATGCGTGACGTTCATCTTGTCGGCAGCGTGCCGCTGGCCGACGCCCGCGAGGTTTTCGCGACGGTGAGCCGCGCGCTCGGCCCCCATCTCCGGCGTATTCCGGACGGGGAAACCGGCGAGCGCGGCGACTGGATCACCTGGCTGGAGCCGATTTTCGCCAACGATCCCGCGCTTGAGAAATCGGATGAAGTCTTCCGCGTACACGCCGGCGCCGGCGCCCATACCCGCTATCGCCTGAAGCCCGGCAAGACGGCCGCCGACGTCCGCTTCGACAATCTGTTCTATGCCGACATCGCCAAGCGGTCCTATGCCGAGTTCGCCGCGTTGAAAGAGCAGGGCGTGGTGCCGGCGCGCTGCAAATTCCAGATCGATCTGGTGCCGGCGCATTCGGTGATCTGGCTGTTCCTGCAGGAGGATCTGCATCAGCCGCTCGATCCGGTCTTCAACGCCGCGCTCAAACGCGAAATCGACAAGATCGCGCGCGACCTGCCGCACGATCAGATTGCCATCCAGTTCGACGTCGCGTCCGCGGTGTTCGCGCGCCTGCAACGCAACGAGCCCAACGCCTACGGCCAGGACCGCAAGGAAATGCTGGCGCGCTTTTCCGCGATCCTCACGGATCTCGCCGCGCACGTGCCGGCCGACATCGAGCTGATGTTCCACTTCTGCTACGGCGACGCCAACCACAAGCACGCGGTCGAGCCCATCGACATGGGCGACATGGTCGCCATGGCCAATCGTCTCTCAACCGACATCAAGCGGCCGATCGCGCTCATCCACATGCCGGTGCCGCGCGACCGCTCGGACGACGGCTATTTCGCGCCGCTTGCCGGGTTGAAGCTGCATCCCGAAACAGAGCTGTGCCTCGGCCTGGTGCACTACACCGATGGCGTTTCCGGCACGCGGGCGCGCCTCGCCACCGCCGAGCGGCATGTGCAGCACTTTTCAATCGGCACCGAATGCGGTTTCGGCCGGCGCGATCCCGGCACCATCCCCGAACTGCTCAAAATCCACGCCGAAATCGCCGCCTGAGCCCAGTTTTCAACCGGCCTGCTGGTGCGCCATCCCGGCCTCCTTCAATATGCCCGCCTTGGCTGACAGTTTGGACGGCTGATTTGCGGCGTTGGAACCGGCGGGGGAGTGATGGCGGCGTTGCCGGCCACGGCATTGAAATCGGACGAGCGCGGCTTTCTCGGCGTCGAGCGCTCGGCCACGGGCCGGGTCTGGCGCGACCGGCTCGATGCCCGCGGCCAGGCGAACGCGCTCGCCATCGCGCAGCGCCACGGGCTGCCCGAGCTTCTTGCCAGAGTGCTTGCGGGCCGTGACGTAAGTACCGATGAAGTCGAGTCTTTCCTCGATCCTACCATCCGCCGGCTGATGCCCGATCCGCATCAACTCACCGACATGGAGGCGGCCGCCGGCCGTATCGCCGATGCGGTGGGGAAGGGCGAGGCGGTCGCCATCTTCGGCGACTATGACGTGGACGGGGCGACCGTCGGCGGCGCTGCTCTGCAATTATCTGCGCCAATGCGGGCTCGATCCGATCGTCCATATTCCTGACCGGATCTTTGAAGGTTACGGCCCAAACATCGACGCCATCAGGTCTTTTGCCGATCGCAAGACGAAACTGCTGGTCACCGTCGACTGCGGCACCACCAGCCAGGAGACGCTTGCCGAAGCGAACAAGCTCGGCCTCGACGTGGTGGTGATCGACCATCACCAGGCCGATGAGGAACTGCCGCAGGCGGTCGCCATCATCAACCCGAACCGGGCCGACGACTTGTCGGGCCTCGGCCATCTGGCGGCGGTCGGGCTGGTGTTCATGACGCTGGTGGCGGTGACCCGCACGCTGCGGCAACGCGGTTTCTGGAGCGGCACGCGGCCGGAGCCGGACCTGCTGTCGATGCTGCAACTGGTGGCGCTCGGCACCGTGGCCGACGTGGTGCCGCTCACCGGCCTCAACCGCGCCTTCGTCGCCAAGGGCCTGCTCGCGCTGCGCCGCCGCGAGCATCTCGGCCTCACCGCGCTGATGGACGTGGCGCGGCTGTCGGGCCCGCCGGAGCCCTGGCATCTCGGCTTTCTCTTCGGGCCGCGCATCAATGCCGGCGGCCGCATCGGCCGCGCCGATCTCGGCGTGCAGTTGCTGCTGGAGGAAGACGTTTCCGAAGCGGCACGCATCGCCGGCGAACTCGATCGCCTCAACCAGGAGCGCCGCGCTATCGAGCAGGCCACGCTCGAGCAGGCGGAAGCCGAAGCGCTGGCCGCGCTCGGCCTGGAAGAGAAGGGCGCCGTCGTGGTCACCGCCGCGGAAGGCTGGCACGCCGGCGTGGTCGGCCTGGTGGCGGCGCGGCTGAAGGAACGTTACGGCCGTCCGGCCTTTGCCATTGCGTTCGGACCGGGCGGCATCGGCACCGGCTCGGGCCGCTCGATCCCCGGCGTCGATCTCGGCCGCGCGGTACGGCGGGCCGTGGCCGAGGGCCTGCTGGTCAAGGGCGGCGGCCACGCCATGGCGGCGGGCGTGACGCTCAAAAAAGACCGGCTCGGCGCCTTCCGCGCCTTTCTTGAAGACGCGCTGGCGGACAGCGTTGAATTGGCGCGGCGCGAGAGTGCGCTGATGATCGATGGCGCGGTCAGCGCAGGTGGCGCCAATCGCGAGCTGGTCGAATTGCTGGCGCGCGCCGGGCCTTATGGTGCCGGCAATCCTGAGCCGATGTTGGCGCTGCCGTCGCATACGCTCGTCTATGCCGATCCGGTCGGTGAGAACCATATCCGCGCGCGGCTGCGGTCCGGCGACGGCAAGCTGATCAACGCCATCGCCTTTCGTGCCATGGGACAGCCGCTCGGCAAGACCTTGCTCGACAGCCGCGGACGCCCGGTGCATGCCGCCGGCCATCTCGCGCTCGACCGCTGGCAGGGCGAGGCGCGGGTGCAGTTGCGCTTGAGCGACGTGGCGGCGGTCTGAGGCGCTACCTCGCGCCTTCTGCGGCTGCAATCTCTTGATCTGATTGGCAATACAGCGCGACGCTTGCGCGGCAAGGACCGCAGGGGGTGTGAGCAACCGGTGGAAAAGTCCAGTGGCGCCCCCGCCTTTGCTTGCAAACTTAAAGCCCCGTTGGTGCACTAACATTGTGATACCTCGTTTGTCGCGTGGTCCTGTGCATGTCGAAGCTGGCGGATATTTTCCGGCCTAAGGGTCAAGAGACCGCGGGTGGCGGCGTGGTGGTTCCCATGCCGCGGGTATCCTTGAAGGCCAGGGGAGCGGGCAATACGGCGGCCGGCGGGATGGCCTGGGATGACGGCGCCGCGCGCAACCGCGCACCGCGTCAGGATGATGCGGTTGTCCCTATCGACGAAGCCGCGGTCCATCGCAGCGAAGAAGGCGAGGCGCTGCATCGGCTGCTGCTCGACACCAGCCGCAAGATCGACGATCTCGACACACTCAAGAGCGCCCTCGACGACATGGTGCTGCCGTTCCGCGGCGCCATGCGCGCACTCGACCAGGAGCGGGCGCTGTCGAGCAATCTGTCGCGGCAATTGGGCGAGAAGGCGGCCGCCTGCGACAAGCTGCGCGACGAGCTGCTGCACGTCGAGAACAAGACGCGCGTGCTCGAAACCGAAACGGAATCCTTGCGGGACGCACTCGATCAGGCCCGCGAGTCCGGCTACGCGACGGAAAGCGCGCGCGCCCTGCTGGGCGACGAGATCAGGCGGCGCGACGCGAAAATCGCCGCGCTCGAGCGGCAGCTCGAACAAGAGGCGGCGCAGCGCCGTCATCTCAGCGAAGGCTTCCGTAGCGTGCAGGAGCAGGCCTTCCAGGCCGAAACACGCATCGCCGAATTGCAGGACGCCCTGGTGGAGGCCGGGCAGGCATGCGAGGGGCTCAAACAGGACAAGCGCTCGCTGTGGCGGTCCGCCGAGCAAGCGCGCGACGAGGCCGAGCGCATGGGCCGCCGTGTGGCGGAAGGCGAGGTCATGTTGAGTGCCATCCGCGTCGAGCTGGGCAAGGTCGAGGCCCGCCATGTCGAAGTCTGCGCCGAGCGCAGCCGGCTGGCGGATACCGTGGACGACCTGCGCGAGCGACAAGAGGTCGAACGGCAAAGGTTCAGCGGACGCATCGAGGCGCTGGAAGCGCGCGCTGCCGCCGCCGACCGGCTGGTGGCGGAGATGCGGCAACGGTTGATCGAGCGCACCGAGGAGGCGCGCGCCTTCATCTGCAAGGCCGCCGAAGCCACCATCGCGCGCGCCACGGCCGAGCGGCGGCTGCTGGCGCTGCAGGTCTCGCAAGGCGCGGGCGGGGAGGCCGTCGACGATCCCACCGAAACGCGCACGGCGCTGTCGGAGTTCTTGCGGGCGCTCAACTTGCGATCGCGCGAGATGGCGTTGGCAGGCTCCGCCGAAAGGTTGGCGGCGCTGACCGAGCGCAAACGCAATCTGACTGCGGACAGCCAGGGCCCGCGCGCCGGCGCCTGGAAGGCGACCGAAGACGTCCTGGTGGCGTTGCCGGCGGGCGAGCGCCAACCGCGCGTTGAGATCGAGAATGCGCTGGAAGCCGCGCGCAAGGCCAATGCGCGCCTGGAAAGTGAGGTCGCCAGCCTGCGCTCCGGGCTCGGCGACCTGGCCGGCCTGCCGGCGACCGCCATGGCGAGCACGACCGAGACGGAGACGGGCAACGTTGAATTGCGCGAGTGCGCCAAATCCGAGCGTGCAACGCCCGAGCCGCCCAAGAGTCGGATTGGGACCGCATCCCGCGGAACGCTCGCTTATGAATCGGGGCTGACCGCGCAACTGCGCCGAGCGCCCGACCAGGGCGACACCACACGCTCGGTGGCCTGAGCCGTCAGTCCCGAAAAGCGAAAATGGCCGGGGCGAGCCCGACCACCACCTATCAGCAACTCAGTGCACGATGAAAACGTACGTGCCTTACCGCTTGGCTTTCGGCTTGCTGCAGAACACTTCGTAGACGGCGCCGATGACGACGCGCGCTTCTTCGCTCGCCAAGCTGTAGTTGATCACCTTGCCGTCGCGGCGGGTGGCGACCAGGCCGTCGGCGCGCAGGCGCGCGAGTTGCTGCGACACCGTCGGCTGACGCAAGCCGAGTTCCTGTTCGAGCTCGCTCACCGACTTCTCGCCGTCGGCCAGGATGCAGAGAATCATCAGCCGGCTCTCGTGGGCGAGGGCCTTGAGAAACGCGCTCGCGCGCTTGGCGTTGTCGGCCATGCGATCAAGCTCGCTTGTGTGACTGTGCACCTCGGCACGAGGCAGGTTCAATTCCATCGAAGCACCAAGTGTTGCGTTGCGCCGGGATCGACATATAGACGATTAGCCCCCATTGCGCATTGTTTTTTCAAGGACTTGCGTGCGTTCCCCTCCCGTTCCGGCGGTGCCGAGTTTTTCGAATAGCACGCTAAGTTGCATCCAGAAGCTTTCTTCGCCCGGGTAGCCGCGAATACGGCCTATTTCACGGCCTTTGTCGACGAGGACGAACAACGGCGTTAACCGTTCAACCTGAATGAAGGCAAGGTCGGGCGGCAGCGGCTTGTCGATGTTGATTCGCCGCAACGGTGCGCGCAGGCCTTCGTCGGTTTTTTTGTAGGTCGGTGCGATCTCACGGTTGAACATCTGGCACCATGGGCATGCTGCCTGTTCGAACATCACCAGTTCGGCAGCGCGTGTCGGCGCCGATGCCAACGTGATAAACGTAGCGCTGACGAGCGCGAGCAAAGAAGATAATTCCACGAGTCGTCGCATGGCCGTGAACATCCTTCTCCGCATTCCTGCAGGCGCGCACCGGGAGGGAACGCGGGAGCGGCGGCGGGCATGTTGAATTGTCCGATAATATATCACACAAAGTGAATGTGTCGATGCGGTGGAGCCGGTCATGGATCTGGACGTAAGCGCGGGCGGGGCCTTCTTGGCCGGATTATTGTCCTTTGCGTCGCCCTGTGTGCTGCCGCTGGTGCCGCCTTATCTCGCCTATATCGGGGGCGTTTCCATCGAGGAACTGGGCCCGCAGGGGGAGAACTCGGGCAATCCGGTGCGGGGGCGGGTGCTGGCGGCCGCGCTGAGCTTCGTGGCGGGCTTCAGCACGGTGTTCGTGGCGTTGGGCGCCACCGCGTCCTGGCTGGGGCAGGCGGTCAGCGCCCATCTCGGCATCCTGGGCTACCTGGCCGGCATCCTGATCGCCCTCATGGGCCTGCATTTCCTGCATGTGATCCGCATCCCGCTGCTGCGACCGCACCGCCAAGGTCGGCGTGGCGCAGAAGCCCGCCGGCCTGATCGGCGCCTACGTCATCGGGCTTGCCTTCGGCTTCGGCTGGAGCCCCTGCGTCGGTCCGGTGCTCACCGCCATCCTGCTGCTGGCGAGCGCCAAGGACAGCGTGGGCGAGGGCGCGTGGCTCTTGCTGATCTATTCGCTCGGCATCGGCGTGCCGTTCCTGGTGGCGGCGGGCTTTGCCTCCGCCTTCATGCGCTGGAGCGCGCGTTTCAAGAAGCGGCTCGGCCTGATCGAGAAAGCGATGGGCGCGTTCCTGGTCGTCGCCGGCGTGCTGATTTTCACTGGGCAGATGGCAAACATCGCCTTCTGGCTGATCGAGACCTTTCCGGTATTCAGCCGGTTAGGCTAGCGCACGGTCCCGAAAAGTGGGCACCGGTTTTCGGATAAGACCATGCGCAAACATGTCACCCGTAACGGAACGACAGCAGGCTGTCGATCGCGCGCATCTCGATTAGCAAGCGATGAAGGAGATTGCCGTCGCGCGTCGTCATCGCCTGCGGAACCTGCGCGAGGCTGTTCTGCGCGGCGTCGATGAGGCGTCGGAATTCGGGATCCTTGCGGACGGCTTCGCTCGCCATCGCATCGCAACGCGTGAGCACGTAGCCGTAGACCGCTGCCTTGCCGGCGATGGTGTAGCGCGCCTCCGGCTTGCTCAAATCGAGATTGCGCTTGTTATAGGCCAGCAGCGCGGCGGCCGCGTCGCGGGAGTCGCCGATGCAGTCGGCCAGCACCACGATGCCGCTTCGCTGCCGCAGCTTGTGCAGGTCGGCGCGGATGTCCTGGAGCGATTGCCGCGCCACCTTTGGCCGGCGGCTGTTGAGCATCATGTCGGCGCCGACCAGGCGGGCGTCGACGGCCGTGAACAGCGTGGGGTAGAGCGGGTTGCCGGCGAAGGCGTCCGGCGGGTGGCCGGCGAAGCGCGCGGCCAGCTTGCGCCAGGCGTCACGCATGCGGTCGATTTCGAGCGAGGCGAAATCGGTATTGCCGGTGCGCAGGTAGCCGATCGCCACCCGGTTGTGGCTGCTCACGGCTTCGACCGCCGCGTTGAAATCGGCAAGGTCGCCGGCCATTGCCTTGCTGGCAAAGCCTGCCCCGGCAACCCCCGCCCAGAGGGCGGCGGCCAAAAGGGCGGAGCGGGCAGAGCGAACGAAAATAAGCCGCATGGTTGTTCACCGGACTGTGAGGCTAAGATATAGTGTTCTTAGAATATAAACGGACCTGGCTGAACCGGCGAGGGCGCCTTTTTCTGTCTTGTCCTGTTTTGGCCGAATACTAGCTTAAGGTTCGCGAGAACCTACCACCGGGAATCCTGCCCATGCTGATTTCACGTCGAAGCCTGCTGCTGGCGGCGGCCGCGACTGGCGCTGCCGGGATTGTCCCGGCCCGCGCCGAACCAACCCTGACCGCCGATGGCCTCTACCGCGAGCCCTGGTTCCTGGAAAGCTTCCTTGATCTCCGCGACGACCTGCAATCCACCACCAAGGAAGACAAGCGCTTCGTCATCATGTGGGAGCTCAAGGGCTGCCCCTATTGCAAGGAAACCCATTTCGTCAATTTCGCTCAAAAGCGTATCTCGGATTACATCAAGGCCAATTTCGAGATCCTGCAGCTTAACATTATCGGTTCGCTGCCGGTGACCGATTTCGACGGCGAGCAATTGTCGGAAAAGAAGCTGGCCGCCAAATACGGCGTGCGCTTCACGCCGACCTTCCAGTTCTTCCAGTCGGATTTGGCTGCGATGAAGGCGCTGCCACCACGGAAGCGCGAAGTGGCGCGTGCGCCCGGATATCTGCGGCCCAACGACTTCCTCGCCATGTTCCGCTTTGTGCGCGAGAAGGCCTACGAGAAGGGCAGCTTCCGCGACTTCCTCAAGAGCCAGCCGAGCTGAGCCGGCCGCTTTGCCATTGCGCCGCCTTTCCCCTATGACGTTCCCGCAAATTTGAAGGGAACCGGGACGCTCCATGGCCAAGCTCAACCTTTCTCTCGCTGTCGGCCCCTATGACCGCACGCGCGCGCTGATCGACGGCACCGTGCAGATCGACGGCGTCAACGCCATCGGCATGACGCTTTCGCCGGAGGAAATCTTCTTCCGCGCGCTGCGTCACGCCGAGTTCGATATCTGCGAACTGTCGCTGTCGAGCTTCACGGTGAAGACGTCACAGGGCGGCGGTCCTTACGTCGGCGTGCCGGCCTTCGTGTCGCGCGCCTTCCGCCACACCTCGATCTATGTGCGCACCGACCGCATCAAGAAGCCGGAAGACCTCAAGGGCAAGAAGGTGGGCGTGCCGGAATATCAATTGACGGCGAACGTCTGGGCGCGCGCTATTCTGGAAGACGATTATGGGGTCAAGCCCTCCGACATTCACTGGATCCGTGGCGGTATCGAGGACGCAGACCGGCCGGAAAAGATCACGATCACCCTCCCGAAGGACGTGAAGCTGGAGAACGGGCCGCCCGGCAAATCGATCTCGCGGCTTTTGGCCGACGGCGACATCGACGGCTTCATCGCGCCGCGGCCGCCGTCGGTCCCTAAGAACACGCCGAATGTCGGCTGGCTGTTTCCCGATCCGGTCGCCGCCGGGCAGGATTATTTCAAGCGCACCGGCATTTTCCCGATCATGCATATCGTTGGCGTGCGGCGCACACTTGCCGAGCAGCACCCGTGGCTGCCGGGCGCGGTGTTCAAGGCGTTCTCGCAAGCCAAGGACGTGGCGCTCGCAATTCCTCAGCGATACGTCAGCCACCAAGGTGACGCTGCCTTTCGTGGAGGAGCGCCTTGCCGAAGCGCGTGCGCTGATGGGCGAGGACTTCTGGTCCTACGGCGTCGAGGAAAACCGCAAGACGCTGGAAAACTTCCTGAAGCATCACCACGGGCAGGGCCTGTCGTCGCGCGAAGTCAAGCCGGAGGAGCTGTTCCACCCCGGCACATTGGAGAGTTTCAAGTTGTAAGACGCTTACCGCCCCTTCGGCGCCAAGGCCGCGGGGTCGGCATAGCCGGGCTCGACCCAGACGTCGACCACCACCGTCTCTCCGGCCTCGACCGCGGCAATGGCCTTTTCCAAGGTCGGCGCCAGGTCTTCGATCGACTTCACCGGCCCGAAGCCTTGCGCGCCTTGCGCGCGCGCCATCGACGAAAGGTCGATGTCCGGCTCGCTGATGCGCTGGCCGACCCAGCGGTTCTCGACCGGCCGGCTGCGCATGCGCGCGACGCGCTCCTGGTGCAGTTCGTCATTGAAGAACGAGCGATTGTTGGCGATGACGAACAGCAGCGGGATCTTGTAGTGCACCGCCGTCCACAGCGCGGTGACGCCCATCAGAAAATCGCCGTCGCCGCAGACCGCGATCGGCAACCGGCCCGAGCCTTTCAGCGCCAGCGCCGCGCCCACCGAAATGCCGGGACCGCCGCCGACGCCGCCGCCGCCGTCGGAGCCGAGATAGTCGAGCGGATGGCGGAACGGCCAGGCTCGCGCCGTTCCACGACAGCGAGATATGGGTGAGCGATACCGGCCGTTCGCCGACTGCGCGGCGCAGCGCGTCCGCCATTTGATCGACGGTGAGCTTGTCGCCGGTGGGCGTGAACGAAAACGGTTCCGCCTTCGGCAGCGTCGCCTTGCCGGGGCCGAGCGCTTCGATGAGCGCCGGCACCGCCACTTCCGGCGTGCAGGCGAGCAGCACGTCGACCGGCGGCAGGCCCTGGTAGTCCATGCTCCAGCCGTTGTGCAGTTGATGGTCGAGCGAGACCTGGATCACCTTGGCGGTGACGTCGCCGGCATTCTTGAACGTGCCGGCGACGTCGAGCCAGTCGAGGCTGAGAATAACGTCGGCGTCGCGCAGCGCCTCCATGGTCGCCGGCACCGGCGCGGTTACGCCGGGCGGGCCGACATGCAGCGGATGATCGGTGGGGAAAGCGGCGGCGACTTTCAGGTCGGTGACGACGCGCGCGCCCAGGCGCTCGGCGAGCGCGATGCGCGCGTTCCAGGCCTCGAGATCGCGCGAGCCGCGGCCGGCCATGATCACCGGACGCTTGGCCTTGCGCAGCAGGTCGGCGGCGGCGGCGACCGATGCCGGCGCGGCCGCGCTCGGCGACCTCCGGCATGAGGCGCGCGGCGTCGATCGGCGGCACCGGTTCGTCGAGCTTGGCTTCCTGCATGCCGGCATCGAGATTGACGTAAGTCGGCCCGCAGGGCGCGGTGTTGGCGATCCAGTTGGCGCGCAGCACCGCTTCGCGCGCCGCAGCCGGCGAGGCCGGCTGGTCGTCCCATTTGGTGTAGCCGCGGATCAGCGCGCCCTGGTCGGCGGCGGTGTGGATCCAGTCGATCCAGGGCCGGCGCTTGGCCGCATCGACCGGCCCGGTGGCGCCGAGCATCACGATCGGCATGCGGTCGCACCAGGCGTTGAACATCGCCATGGTGGCGTGCATCAGCCCGACATTGGAATGCACCGCCACCGCCATCGCCTTGCCGGTCACCTTGGCGTAGCCGTGCGCGATGGCGACCGCGCTCTCCTCGTGCAGGCAGAGCAGCATCTGCGGCTGCTCGTTGCCGAGGTAGTTCACGATGCTGTCGTGGAAGCCGCGATAGCTGGCGCCGGGATTGAGCGCGATATAGGGCACGCCCGTTGCGCGCAGCGCGTCGGCCACCACGTCGCTGCCGAACTGGGCCGCGTTGACGCCGGCGGCGACCGGGCGGTCGAGGGCGGCGATAGTCGGGTGGGCAGCACGCTCCGCGGCGGCGCTTTCGCGTTTGGAATTTTTCACGGGACTTTCCTGTATGTGTACTGCCCGGCCGGGCGACGGACGGCATCCAACAGGATTACGGCTTCTGGCGCAATCGGGCGAGCACCTTGAGGCCGATATATCCATCGGCCGGATGCATGCCGACCTTCTTCTCGAAGGCGAGCACCGCCTTGATGGTCTGACTGCCGGTGCGGCCGTCGATGCCGCCGGTGGGGAAGCCGCGCTCGGTGAGCCGGCGCTGGATTTCCTTGACCTCGGCCAACGTCGGCACGCGCTCGCCGCCGGGGAACTGCTTGTGGAAGGGCGGATCGCCGCGAATGAGATCGCCGAGATGCACCAGCGCCAGCGAATAGCTGCGCGACGGATTGTAGGAATAGACCGCGCGGAAATTCTGTCCGACCAGAAAGGCCGGCCCGCCGCGCACCGGCACCCACAACTTCACCCGGTCGTGCGGCCGCGCGAACGGCTTGCCGTCGGCGCGCCGGATGCCGTGTTTGTGCCAGGCTTCGTAGGTGCGCCAGGTGCGGTTGTCGGCATAGCGCATGTTGAAGCGGTGCGGCAGCGTGACCTCGCAGCCCCACGCTTCGCCGCGGCGATAATGGCCGCGCTTGAGCAGATAGCGCGCGGTGCCGGCGAAGGCGTCGTCGGGCTTGCCGAAGGGCATGACGCGGCCGTCGCGGTCGAAGTCGACGCCCATGTTGAGCCACACCTCCGGCATCCATTGGGTGTGGCCCATGGCGCCGGCCCAGGAGCCGATCATCTCGGTCAGGCTTGGCCCAGCCGCGGTCGACGATGATCAGCGCATGCACCAGTTCGGCTTGCCAGTAGCGGCGGCGGCGCGGATCGCGCCAGGCCAGCGCCGCCAGCGCCGGGATGATCGGCCGCATGTATTTCATGTTGGTGACGACGTCGCCGAACGAGGACTCCATGCCCCACAGGCCGAGCATGATGTAGCGGTCGACGCCGTATTCTTTCTCGATGCGGTCGAGCAGACCGGCGTATTCGCGCGCGCGTTCCTTGCCGGTAATCACGCGCCAGTCCGAGCAGCGGCGGTTGATGTACTGCCACATCTTCTCGGTGAACTCGGGCTGCTTGTGCAGCGCCTCGAACACGCTCATGTCGGGCGAGATCGTGTGCATCACCCGGTCGTAGGTGCCGGCGGAGACGCCGCGCTTGAGCGCATAAGGGCGAAAGCGCGCCACCCAATGCTCGAAGGCGCGCGAGGGCTTCGCGAAGGCCTCGCCGCCAAATGCAAGAGCGACCGCGCCCCCGAAGGCGGCGGTCAGCACGCTGCGCCGGCTCGAAGGCATGCTCAAAGCCGCAGCCGAAAAGGGGTCGTCGGCATTGTCAAGGATTCGCGCCATGGCGGCATTGTATCGGGGGCATTGCGGCAGACAATTGGCGGCGCCGCCGCGCCGGGCATTAGGGCTAACGGCGCGGCGTTTTTGCCGCGCGGCCAAAGGCCGCGTCCGCGGTCAATCCTGGCGGGTGCGGCGCTTGCTCTTGTCGCGGCGTACGTGCCGCCGCTTGTGTTTCTTCGCCTTCGCGCGCGGCCGCTTGTGTTTCTTGGCCTTGATAGGCGGGCGCGGCGGGGGCAGGACGACGCGGCTTTTCGCCGTGGCGGCGGCTTCCTCGGTCTGCGCCGCGCGCGCGCTATGGTCGGGATGGCCGAGGACCGGGGGCACGGGCGCGATGGCCGGTACGGAAGCGCCCGGCTTGATCTCAGTGCCGCGCGCGCCGAGCAGGCGCTCGTAAGCGGCAACGAGCGTCATGTAGGGGTTGACCAGCACCCAGCCCGCCTTGGTCGGCACCTGCAGGTCGAAATGCAGGTGATAGGTCGTGCCATTGGCGTAGTCGTTGTAGTTGCCGACCTGACCTATGACCTCGCCGCGCTTGACGCGCCTCCCGCTCAACAGGCCGTCGGCGTCCATGCGCCGCGGGTCCATGTGCATGTAGCGCACGCGCAGATGCGTGTCGGCCGAGTTGATGAACATCAGCAGCGCTTCCAGCTTGCGCGAACGCAGGATCATGCCGTCGCCGGGCGCCACCACGTCGTGCTGATTGGGCAGGCAGCGGTCGGCGCCTGCATTGAACATCTTGCAATAGCTCGGGCGGATGTCCTGGCCCTGATGGCCTTGGCCGCCCGGGCACTGGCCGGCGAAGAAGCGGCGGTGCTCGCAGAAATTATCGCGCCAGGGATACGAATAATTGCGCCCGGCCAATTCATCGAACACGAGTGTGCGGTCGTTGACCTTGCAGCTGTAGCGCATGCCTTTCTTGCCGAGACGGCGCGGCGAGCGGCCGACGGTGTCGCAGTTGCCCCAGTTGTTGAACGACTGAGAGTTGGCGAAGGCGGGCGCGCTCTTCATCGGAAACCGCAGGTTTCCGTAGACGGTGTAATCGGCGCGGCCACCGAGGCCCGGCTTGAAGCCGGTGCCGGGAATGAGGAAGCCGGGGCTGAAATAGCTGAACGACGGCGCCACCGGCGCCGGCCGCTCGAGCGGCGGCGGCGTGACTGCCGTGCGTTGCGGCGCCGGTCCGCCGCCCGCCAGATGCAGCGCGCCGAGCAGACGCGTGATGATGCGGTCGGCCTGGCGGCAGGTGAGATAGCGCGCGCGCGGCGGCCGATCCTGGCAATAGGTCGCCACCGCATAGGTCACGCCATAGCGCTGGAAGACGTAGCGCACGTAGGATTCAAAAAGGATGCGGCGGATGCCGGGAAACTTGTCCTGCAGTTCCTTGACCGGTTCGCCTTCCGGCAACGCCGGGCCGCCGAGATCGTAGAGCAGGGCGAAGCCCGACAGCAGCAGATGCACCGGCTTGCGGTAGTCGATGTCGGTCAGGCCCGGCACATTGGCGACGCGTAGCGAGAAGGCGGCATCGTAGCCGGCGGGGCCGGCGAGGAAGAATTTCGACGCGTGGAAATCGGCCAGTACGAAATTGTCGGCGGCCTCACGCGTGGCGTCTTGCGTCTGGTCCGGGTGAGCGGCCCGCGCCTTACGATAAGCCTCCACGTCGAAGGGCAGCAGGACCGGGACCGCGCTCTTGGCGATGCCGGGAAAACGCACGTCGGCGGCGGCATTGAGCGGGGCGAAGGTCTGCGCGGGGGACGTGCCCGGCGCCGCCTTTAGGGCGGCCGCGGCTGCATCCCAATCGACGGCCACCGGTGCTAGCCGCGGACTCTCCATCCCGCTTTTTGCAGGTTCCGGCGGCGGGGTTTGTTGAGCGGTGGCGGCGCCTGCGAATAACGCAGCGAGGGCCGCGACAATGGCACGCTTCAAATCGGCTTCCTTACCTTCCGCCCGCCGGCCCCGGCTGATCGCACCTGGAACCCCGAACTAAAAGGCATCGGAAAGCGGCACACAAGGCCCGTGCCTTGCGAGCGCACGGCGCAAGCCGGGAGGTAATTTCATAAGCGGCAGGAATAAGCCGTCGGCCGCTCAGTCCTTCGCGCGCTCGACGTAGGTGCCGTCGGCGGTGTTGACGACGATACGGGTGCCGGTGGTGATGTGGGTCGGCACCCCGGTGCGCACGCCGTTCGACAGCATTGCCGGCTTGAACGAGCCGGACGCCGTCTGGCCCTTCATCGCCGGCTCGGTGTCGACCACTTCCAGCGTCACCTTCTGCGGGATCTCCATCGACACCGGCACGCCCTCGTGGATGGCGAGGCTGACCACCATGCCTTCCTGCAGGTACTTCTCGTAGTCGCCGACCACGTCGGCCGGCACCTGCACCTGGTCGTAGGTCTCCTGGTTCATGAAGTGGAAACCGTCGCCGTCCTGGTAGAGATAGCTGAAGTCGTGGTCCTCGACGTGAGCGCGCTCGACCTGGTCGGTGGTCTTGTAGCGCTGCTGGGTCTTCACGCCGTCGGAAATCCGGCGCATATCGACCTGGGTGGTGGGCGTGCCCTTGCCGGGATGAAAATTTTCCGCGCTGAGG
Organism: uncultured Pseudomonadota bacterium; assembly: GCA_963829785.1. Classification (GTDB taxonomy): domain Bacteria; phylum Pseudomonadota; class Alphaproteobacteria; order Rhizobiales; family Xanthobacteraceae; genus Pseudolabrys. The sequence continues at coordinate 227,914 of CAWHJZ010000005.1, forward strand.
ACGACATAGAGCTTGCCGTCGATATCGACGATGTTGCCCTTGCGGAGCTGGCTGGCGATGACCTTCACGTTAACAGTCCTTGGATGGAGAACGGGTTTGAGGCGGGCTTGGAGCCGCGGTTTCGGGGCGCACCATACCCATCTTGACGGGGGATACTAGTGGACCGAATTTGACATTTGATACCCACTTGCAGCAGGCCATTTATCAAATGTCAAATTCAAAGCTCCACTAGAATCAAATGGTTGCTAGTGGTCCTTCAATTCCGACATTTGCTCCGGAGCCTGCAGCAGCGGGAGGGCAAATGTCGGAATCGGACCACTAGCCTTTCGGGGCTTACCGGAGCGTGAGGTAAACGTGGCCGAAACGGTGCCGTTCTGGCTGCCCGGCGTTCATGGCGCGCGCCGGCCTTATCTGGTGGCGCGCGGCCGGATTGCGAGCGCCTTGCGGGCCTGGTTCGCGGGCGCCGGCTTCCTCGAGGTCGAGACCGCGGCCCTTCAGGTTTCGCCCGGCAACGAAACCCATCTGCACGCCTTCGGCACCGACCTGATCGGCCCGGGCGGGGAGCGGCGGACGCTCTACCTCCGCACTTCGCCGGAATTCGCCTGCAAGAAGCTGCTGGCGGCGGGGGAACGAGCGGATTTTCGATTTCGCCCGCGTGTTCCGGAACCGCGAGCGCGGCGCGCTGCATCACCCCGAGTTCACCCTGCTGGAATGGTACCGGGCCGACGCCTCCTACGAGACGCTGATGGACGACTGCGCGGCGCTGCTATCCGAGGCCGCGCGCGCGGCCGGCACGAAAGCGTTCACGTTTCGCGGCAAGACCATCGATCCCTTTGCCGCGCCGGAGCGGCTGACGGTGGCCGAGGCCTTTGCGCGCCACGCCGGGGTCGATCTGCTGGCGAGCGTGACCGAGAAAGGCGAGGGCGACCGTGCGCGGCTTGGTGCGGAAGCCGCGAAGCGCAGGCGTCGCGATCGCGGCGGACGACACCTGGGGCGATATTTTCAGCCGCATCCTGGTCGAGCGTGTCGATCCCCATCTCGGCCTCGGTCGCGCCACCATCCTCTATGAATATCCGATGCCACACGCCGCGCTGGCGCGCGCGAAACCCGGCGACCCACGGGTTGCCGAGCGCTTCGAACTCTACGCTTGCGGGGTCGAGCTGGCCAACGCCTTCGGCGAATTGACCGATGTGAACGAGCAGCGGGCGCGCTTCGAAGCGGCCATGGCCGAGAAGGAGCGCCTCCACGGCGAGCGCTACCCCATCGACGAGGATTTCCTCGCGGCGCTGGCGCAAATGCCGCCGGCATCGGGCATCGCGCTCGGCTTCGACCGGCTGGTGATGCTGGCGGCCGGCGCCACCCGCATCGATCAGGTGATCTGGACGCCGGTGGTGGAAACAGACCCCGAATAGAATGAGCGACGCGATGACATCACAAATCACCTCGCAAACTTTGCGCACGCCCGAGCAACTCAGCGAGCACGGCCTGATCGCGCCCGAGCGGCGCGCCGAGCTGGAAGCGGTGGCCGCGCGCTACGCGGTGGCGGTGCCGCCGGCGCTCGCCGCGCTCATCGACCGCGCCGATCCCGACGACCCGATCGCGCGCCAATTCATTCCTAACATCGCGGAGTTGGATCAACGTCCTGAAGAAGACGCCGATCCCATCGGCGATGATAGTCACAGCCCGGTCGAAGGCATCGTGCACCGCTATCCCGACCGGGTGTTGCTCAAGCTTACGCCGGTCTGCGCGGTCTACTGCCGCTTCTGTTTCCGCCGCGAAATGGTCGGTCCCGGCAAACCGGGCGCGCTGTCGCCCGCGGCTTTGGATCGCGCGCTAGATTATATTCGCAATGACCCGAATATCTGGGAAGTGATCCTCACCGGCGGCGATCCGCTGGTGTTGTCGGCGCGCCGCTTGCGCGCGGTGATGAAAAGTCTGAGCGCCATCGACCACGTCAAGATCGTGCGCATCCACACCCGCTTGCCGGTCGCCGATCCGGCGCGCATCACGCCCGATCTGGTGCGCGCGATGAAGGCCAAGGGGGAGGACGAGGGCAGGGCGGTCTACGTCGCCGTGCATGTCAATCATCCGCGCGAGTTGACCGTGGCGGCCCGCGCGGCGCTCTCGCGCATGGCCGACGCCGGACTGGTGCTGCTCGGCCAGTCGGTGCTGCTCAAGGGCGTCAACGATGACGTGCAAGTGCTGGGCGCGCTGATGCGGGCCTTGGTCGAATGCCAGGTCAAACCGTACTACCTGCACCACGGCGATCTCGCCCCCGGCACCGCGCACCTGCGCACCGACATCGAAACCGGGCAGGCGCTGATGCGGCAATTGCGGGGGCGGCTGTCGGGTCTGTGCCAACCGACCTATATGCTCGATATCCCTGGCGGACACGGCAAGTCCCCGGTCGGCCCGAGCTACGCCGCCCGCGTCGGCGTCAATGGCGGCGCGCATTTCATGGTCGACGATTTCACCGGCCACCGGCACCGCTATCCAGCGGTGCCGAGCGAGACGCCCGATGCGCCATTGCAACGGGTGGAACTAGTTATGGATCGACAAGAAGTCGAGCAGCGCGGCCGCCACCGCCAGGCTGACAAAGCCGATGAACATCACGGCGATCACGGCGTGCCAGATGAAGGACGCGTCGCGCCGTAGCGCCGCCACCAGGTTCTTGTTTTTGAACATGCCCTGACGCTCCTTTCGGGAGCTAACGGCAGGCCCCTGCCAGAGGGCCCGCCCCGGACTCATATGGCGCATCATTTCGACGCTGGAACGCATAGGAAATGCGGCACAACTTCGCATGCCGGCCGTTTGGCGCCATTCGTGCCGCGGCATGATGGCGCGCCCAACCGAACGAAGGTCGGACCACTCAACTCCTACAGCCGCCATTCCGAGAGGAGTGGCGCGCCCTAGGGGACTCGAACCCCTGTTACCGCCGTGAAAGGGCGGTGTCCTAGGCCACTAGACGAAGGGCGCTCACCGGCGGCCGGCCGAACCGGCCGGCCGCGACGGCGGCGAGGTATAAAGAGCTTCGCCGCCAGCGGCAAGCTTACCAGTGCCCGGTATTGGGCATGGATTTCCAGGGTTCCTGCGGGGGCTTGGCCGGGCCCTTCTGCAGGAGCTCGATCGAGTGGAGGTCCGGTGAGCGGACGAAGGCCATCACCCCGTCGCGCGGCGGCCGGTTGATGGTCACGCCCGCCTTCATCAGCCGCTCGCAGGTGGCGTAGATGTCGTCCACTTCGTAGGCGAGATGGCCGAAATAGCGCGCCTCGCCGTAATCCTCGTCACCGTCCCAATTGAAGGTGAGTTCCACTTCCAGACCGGGGCGGCCCTCCTTCTTGGTCTCCTCGACCCGCTTCTCGTCGCCGGGGGCGACCAGGAACACCAGGGTGTAGCGGCCCTTTTCGTCGACCCGCCGGCGGGTTTCCTTCAAGCCCAGCTTGTTGCAGTAGAAATCGAGCGCGGCATCGAGATTGCGCACGCGCAGCATGGTGTGCAGATATCGCATGGAAAAAACCTCATCGCTTCAACAGTCGCAGTCTTCACGGCAGACTATATAGTACGCAAACGCCATGATCGCTCCCGACCTCGACACCGCCGTCAACCGCCTGCGCGACCTGATCGAGGGCGCACGGAATATCGTGCCCTTCACCGGCGCCGGCATCTCGACCGAGTGCGGCATTCCGGATTTCCGCTCGCCCGGGGGCTTGTGGACCCAGAACAAGCCGATCCAGTTCGAGGATTTTGTCTCAAGCCGCGAGATGCGCGACGAATCCTGGCGCCGACGCTTCGCCATGGAGGACAGTTTCGGCGGTGCCAAGCCCGGGCGCGGACATCTGGCGCTCGCCAGCCTCTATCGCGCCGGCAAGGTGCCCGGGCTGGTGACCCAGAACATCGACAATCTGCACCAGGATTCCGGCTTTGCCGCAGATGACGTCGTCGAACTGCACGGCAATACCACTTATGCGCACTGCCTCGACTGCGCGCGGCGCTATGAGCTTTCCTGGGTGCGCCAGAAATTCGAGGCCGGTGGGCGCGCGCCCGATTGCGACTGCGGTGGGTACATTAAGACCGCCACCATCTCGTTCGGCCAGGCCATGCCGGCCGATGCGATGCAGCGCGCCGAGGCGCTGACCACGGGGTGCGATCTGTTTCTCGCCATCGGCTCATCGCTGGTGGTGTGGCCGGCGGCCGGTTTTCCTTTGCTTGCCAAGCGCAACGGCGCCGCCCTGGTGATCATCAACCGCGAGCCGACCGAGTTCGACGAAATCGCTGATCTCGTTGTGCATTACGACATCGGAGACGTGCTCGGACCCTTCATCGGGCACTGATTCGTTGGGTTCTTGCGGCTGTGCACAGGCTGTGTGCAAGCAAATTTTGCTCTTTGCCATCCGGTCGCCGGTGTTATCTTCGATTTAGCTTAAGAGATTCGTAGAAGCGCCCTTGAAGAGGCGCCAGAGAAACAGCGGCGTACGGCCTCATGGCGTCGGACGGGACAGATTCAAAAATGTCTGGGACAGATCTTCGGATCGAGACGTTCGCCGATGTTAGCGACGAGACTGGCGCCAATCTCATTGAAATGGCCGGCGTCATCAAGTGGTTCGACGTCTCCAAGGGCTTTGGATTTATCGTCCCCGACAACGGCATGCCCGACGTGCTGCTGCACGTGACCTGCCTGCGCCGCGACGGCTACCAGACCGCCTATGAGGGCGCCCGCATCGTGTGCGAGGTGCTGCAGCGGCCGAAGGGCCTGCAGGCGTTCCGCGTGATCTCGATGGACGAGACCACCGCGGTGCATCCGGCGCAGATGCCGCCGCCGCGCACCCATGTCACGGTGACCCCGACCAGCGGCCTCGAGCGGGCCCAGGTCAAATGGTTCAACCGCCTGCGGGGCTTCGGTTTTCTGACCCGGGGCGAGGGTACGCCGGATATCTTCGTGCACATGGAGACCCTGCGCCGCTACGGCATCGCCGAGTTGCGGCCCGGGCAGACCGTGCTGGTCCGCTTCGGCCCGGGGCCCAAGGGCCTGATGGCGGCCGAGGTACGTCCGGACGGCGGCGCGCTCGGCCCCGCGTCGCACTGACGTCCGCCGGCTTGCGGCGAATTTCTCCTTCACGGTAAATTTCGTTGCGGGCGGGTGCGCGGGCGCGTACATCCGCCAACATGCATTTTTCTCGCTTCGCCACCGTGCTTCTCGTTGGGCTCCTGATGGCCGTCGCTCCGCTGCGGGCGGCGCAGTTCAAGTCGCTGGAGATCGTCTCCAAGAGCGGCGTGCACGTGTTCTCGGTCGAGATCGCCGATACCCCGGACGAGCGCGAGAAGGGCCTGATGTTCGTGAAGCACCTGCCGGACGGGCAGGGCATGCTGTTCGACTTTGAGGGCGAACAGACCATCGCCATGTGGATGAAGAACACCTACATCCCGCTCGACATGATCTTCATCCGCGGCGACGGCCGCATCGCCCGCATCGCCGAGAACACGACTCCGATGTCGACCACCATTGTGCCGTCGGTGTCGCCGGTGCGCGCGGTGTTGGAGGTCGCCGGCGGCACCGCCGCCCGGCTCGGCATCGCGCCGGGCGACCGCGTGGCTTTTCCGATCTTTGACCGGCGCTGAGGTCTGCTTGCTGGCCCGGGCGCCAGCGTGTATCGAACGCGAGCCGTGCCCGCTGGGCGCGGTTGAGCTTGCTGGCGGGGTATAGCGCAGCCTGGTAGCGCGTCTGGTTTGGGACCAGAAGGTCGCAGGTTCGAATCCTGCTGCCCCGACCATCTAAGTCCCTGATTTTGCTCGGGGCGATTCCGACAATTGAACGGCGATTCCGACATGCGGTTCCGACCTTGTTCCGGGGCGCTCATGCGAGATGACCTTGGGTTTTGCTTGCCGCCGGCTGTGCCTTCGCCGCGCCCTCCCTCCGCCACACGGGCCTTGTTGCGCAGCGCCTGGGCCGCCACGCGCTGGCGGTCCTGGCGGCGGAGGTAGCGCACGCTGGTCGCCTCCTGGCGCTCCGAATGGGTGAGCAGATTGCGGATGGCGCCGAGCTCGGCGCCGGCCTCCTCGAGCTCGGTGGCGGCGCCGGCGTGGGTGTCCATGAGCCAGACGTCGTCGGGGATTTCGGCCACGCGCGCGATCGCCCGGAACCAGCCGCGGTAGCTGCGCTCCTGCATCGCAAACCCGTGCTCGCCCTTCACGACGGCGCCGGTGCGCTGGTCCTGCGGCACGGCCTCGAGCAGCGGGAATAGCAGCGTGTAGATCTCGAGGTGGAAGGTGGCGCGGGTGCGATTTTCGATTTGGAGGTGCGCACGCGCCAGGTCCAGCCCGGGATGTTCTCCCAGGTAAACGAGCCAACCTACACCTGGCCGCCGTAAGGAATTGCGCTGGCGCCGCGGCGCACCGCCGTTTCGCGGTCGGCGATCGTCTTAGGCCGCTCGCCGATGACGTCCTTCTGGCGCAGCGCCAGCTCGAACTGCGCGGCCACGCCGATCGCGATGTAAAGTCCGCGGAAGGCCGGAATCTTGCCGTCGCGCTCGAGCGCCAGCGCCGTCTCGATGAAGGCGCGCACCTGCTCGAACGTCATTTCCTGTTCGCGCCCGCCTGTCGCGCCTGACTTAGGCGTCGGCCGAACCGACACCTCTCAATTCAAGCGATCCGATTCCATCAGCCGTCCGCGGCCGCGGGCTGTTGCGCGTCATGTGTCTCGCGCCGGTGCCGGCGGTCGCAGGCGACCGCAAAATTCGCGATGCGCGCGACCACGTCGTCTTCCGTCAACAGCGGCGCGTGGCCCTGATCGGGCACCTCGATCGTCTCCATGTCGGTGCGGCGCGCGCGCATGGCCTCCACCGTGGCCGGCGACAGAAGATCCGAATTGGCGCCGCGCACGACCATCAGCGGGACACGGGCGAGGGCGTCGAATGCCGCCCACAGCGGCGGCAGTGGCCGCTCGAAATTGATTCCTTCGAGCGTCTTGGCGAGACGCACGTCATAAGTCGGCACCAAGCGGCCCTTTTCCTCCTTGAAGGTGCGTAAGGACGCGGCCATCCAGTCTTCGTTCGTGAGCTTGGGAAACTGGGCGTCGAACAGCCTCCGCAGAATCTCGGCGCCTTCATCGAAGCTGCGAGGCTCGGGCAGTTTGCCGACGTAGCCCTTGATCCGCATCAACCCCTTGGGCTCGATCACCGGGCCGATGTCGTTGAGCACGACGCCGGCGATGGCGGTCGGCCGCAAGGCGGCGAGCAGCATGGCCAGGATGCCGCCGCGCGAGGTGCCGATGATGATAGCCGGCAGGGCATCGAGCGCGGTCGCGGCCGCCAGCATGTCGGTAAGCTCGGTTTGAAAGGCGTAATTGGCCGGATCACGGTCGTAATCGGATTGGCCCCGCCCGCGATAGTCGAGCGCGATGACGCGGCGCGGGTGGTCGGCATGGCCCGACAAGGCAATCGCCAGTGTCTCGAAATCGGCCGCCGTGCGCGCGAGCCCGGGCAGGCAGATCGCCGGCAAGCCCGGCAGGCTGCCGCGCCCGTAGCAGCGCGCATGCAGCCGCAGGCCGTCGGAAGCCGAGATGAAGGTGGACGTGGCGCTTTCTTGCATCGTCAGCGCAACTTACCACGCCGCATTCGTGCTGGCATAGGGCTGCGCGTGAGCTGGAACGGGTGGCACGCGCCGTGCGCTCACCTGGCGTCGCCGCGCGTAAGATCGGCCTCGATCAGCAGCTTGGCGTTGCCGGCAAAGCGCGCGCGGTAGACCTCCAGGTTTTCCAGGATGCGCTGCACGTAATTGCGGGTCTCGGAGAAGGGGATGCGCTCCACCCAGTCGACCGGATCGATCTTGGGGTCGCGCGGATCGCCAAAGATGCCCATCCACTGCCGCGTGCGGCCGAGCCCGGCATTGTAGGCGGACGCGGTGAGCAGGTAGTTGCCCTTGAGATAACGCAAGAGGCGCGACAGCTCGGCCGCGCCCATCTGCATGTTATAGACCGGGTCGGTGAGCAGGCGATGGCGGCTGTAACGGACCTTGAAACGCTTGGCGGTGTCCTTGCCGGCCGCCGGCGTCACCTGCATCAATCCCATGGCGTGGGCGCTGGAAACGACGTTCTGATAGAAACGGCTTTCCTGGCGCGCGATCGAATAGGCGACGGCGCGGCCGACCGGCGGGGCGATCGGCTTGTAATCGGGGAGACCCGTTACCGGATAGGCGTAATAGTCGAACGGCAGCCCGCGCCGCACGGCGCTTTCAGCCAGCAGCACCATGGCGCGGGCGTCCTTGTTCTTGCCGGCGACTTCCGCCAGCGCGGCCATGCCGGCGACATCATGGCCGCTGTTGCCGAGATCGGCGAACATCGAGGCCAGGATGCTGCGCTCGTCGAGCGCATAGAGCAGCTTGACCGCGCGCACGATCTCGAGATTGGCGAGCACCTTGCGCATTTCGGCGGTGAATTTCGGCGGCCCGCGCAGGCCCACATCGCGCAAGCCCAGTTTGGCGCGGGCCAACTGCCCGTAGTACGTGACGGTATATTTTGATGCCTTCTTGTAGAACGCTTCCGCCTTCGCCTTCTCGCCCATGGCCTCGGCGGCGCGCCCCTGCCAGTACCGGCCGCGGGCGATCGCGTGCGGATTCTGGGTGCCCTGCGGGATGCGGGCGAACAGTGGGGCGGCGGTCTTGGCATCGTGCAGGAAGCGCAGCGCGATCCAACCGGCGGTGAAGTACTTGCCGACGCGGTAGACGTTGCGGGTCGGGGTTACCGCTTCGACGGCGATACGGTAAGCGGTTTTTGGATCGTGCTTGTCGAGCAGGGCGCGCACGAGGATGCGCCGCTCGCGCCACCATTTATTGGATTCAATCAGCGGGCTCGGTTCACGTGGGGCGCTGAGCATGAGCCGCGCCGCTTCTTCGAATTTGTTCTTTTGCCGCAGCCAACGCGCGCGGGCGAAGATGTAGCCAGGATCCTGGCGGGCGCTTTTCGGTACGGCGTTGAGCCGTGCGTGGGCGCTGCGGGACTGTTTGAGCACGGCAGCCCAGGCGCGCGCGATGGCGAGATCGCTGCCGCCAAGCCGCTTCGCTGCGCGCATGCCCGCCTCGATATCGTGCTGATAGAAGCGTTGCGCCATGCGCGCCTTGTGGTCGGCGGGCGTGAGCAGCTTGCCGAACATCGCGATGACCTTTTCCTCCACCGCCTCGCTGCAATCCTGATAGCGCCAGGCGTAACGCACCAGCGCGGTGGCGCCGGCCTTGTCGCCCTTTGCAAGCAACGCGTGGGCGAGCACGTAGCGGCCCTTGGCGGTGCTCGGTTGGTGATGGGTGAAGAAGCCGAGCACCGTGGCGTCCTCGATGCCGTCGTCCCACAGCGCGTTCTCGGCGCGGCGGCCAAATAGCCCCGCGTGCGGCCATTCCGGGTTGTCATTGATGAAGTTGGCGTAGCGCTGGAAGCCGGGGCTGGTGTCGTTGCTGCGCAGGATCACCCACTCGGCAAGCCTCTTGGCGACTGGATCCTTGATGGTCTCTTTCGCCTTGTCGGCGTCGCCGTCCTTGCCTTTTTTGGCAGCGTCGATGACCTCCTTGAGGGCGGCGAGATCGGCGGCCGAGGTTTCGGTTGTGGGGGCAACCGAGAAGGCGCCCTTGGCCGGCCGGTCCTTCGACTTGAGCTTGGGATGCGTGGTGAACACGGGACCGCGCAAGCCGAGAGACGCGTCGGCGTAGGCGGTGGCCATCTTGGCGGCGCGCGGGCGCTTGCGCGGCAGCGGCACTTGACTGGGTGGGGGCGGCGCGGCCTTCGGGAGCGCGGCCATGGCCGGCCGCGGCCGCGGCATGGGGACGGCCTCGGGGGCCGCCAGCGCCCAGCCGGCGCAGATGCCGGCGCCTAGGGCACCCAGCCCCAGGGCGCTCAGCCCGAGGATGCCAATGCCTCCTAGGCCAGCAGCGCCCGGCACCGCCCGCCGATTAAGCGGGTTTCGCTTCACCACGCCCATTCGAAGCCTTTGCTCTCAATCGGCACACCCCCAACTCAGCCGGGGCGCCGTCTACCCCCATTAGGACAGTCTTGCCGGAGAAGGGTACCCTCATTTGCCGCCCCTGCGACGATAGGTGCCGAGGGAGGCGAAACCGGGGCAGGGCGGGTACCACCCCCTGCCGCGGGTTTTGGTCTTTCATCGCCGGCCCCGAACCGATATGGATTGGGCCAAAGCGTTTCTGTCGTGGAGAAATCGTGTCATGACCGCCAAGACGAGCTTCCGGGGCTCCTTCACTGCGCTGGTCACGCCGTTCAAAAACGGTTCGGTCGACGAAAAGGCATTCCGCGGTCTGGTTAACTGGCAGATCGAGGAGGGCACCAACGGCCTGGTGCCGGTGGGCACCACCGGCGAAAGCCCGACGCTAAGTCATGACGAGCACAAGCACGTGGTCGAGTGGTGCGTCGAGGAAGCCAAGGGGCGCGTGCCGGTAATTGCCGGTGCCGGCTCCAATTCGACGGCCGAAGCCATCGACTTTTCGAAGCATGCCGAAAAGGCGGGCGCCGACGCGGTGCTGGTCGTGACGCCGTATTACAACAAGCCGACGCAGGAAGGGCTCTATCAGCACTTCAAGGCGGTCAATGACGCCATCGGCATTCCGATCATCATCTACAACATCCCCGGCAGATCCGTCATCGATATGTCGGTCGACACCATGAAGCGGTTGTGGGAGTGCAAGAACATCGCCGGCGTGAAGGACGCCACCGCCAACGTCGTGCGGGTGTCGGACCAGCGGGCGGCGATGGGAGCGGACTTCAACCAGATGTCGGGCGAGGACGCGACCGCGCTCGGCTTCATGGCGCACGGCGGCCACGGCTGCATTTCGGTGACGTCAAACGTCGCGCCGCGGCTGTGCTCGGAGTTTCAGGGCGCTTGTCTCAAGGGCGACTATGCCGCCGCGCTCAAGATCCAGGACAAGCTGATGCCGCTGCATCACGCGCTGTTCGTCGAGACCAATCCGGCGCCGGCGAAATACGCGCTCTCGGTGCTCGGCAAGTGCGCCGACACCGTGCGGCTGCCGATGGTGCCGGTTTCCGACAAGACCAAGGCCGCGGTGCACAGCGCCATGGTGCATGCCGGCCTGATCAACTGAGCCGGCGCTTTTCCCTCTAGCGAGTTGCGAACCGCCCACCCGCCGGTAACCGGCGGGTGCTTGACCTTTGCGCGCCGGCGCGGACGATATCCGTTCCTGTTCATCAAATGCGGAGCGCCGGATATGTTCAAAGAATTTCGCGAGTTCGCCATGCGCGGCAACGTGGTCGATCTGGCGGTCGGCATCATCATCGGCGTCGCCTTCGGGGCGATCGTGCAATCCATGGTGGCCGACATCATCATGCCGGTGGTCGGCGCCATCACCGGCGGACTGGATTTTTCGAACTACTTCCTGCCGCTCTCGGCCAAGGTCACCGCGGCCACGGTGGTCGAGGCGAAAAAGCAAGGTGCTGTATTGGCTTGGGGCCATTTCTTGACCCTCGTGATAAACTTCATCATCGTTGCCTGGGTGATGTTCCTGGTGGTCAAAGGCATGAATCGGATGCGCGAGCAGAAGGCGGCCGAGCCTGAGGCCCCGCCGGCGCCCAGTGCTGAGGAAGTGCTGCTGACGGAAATCCGTGATCTGCTCAAGCAGCAACGCGCCTGATCTATCGCATTGGGAAATTTGATGTTTCCGCCGGCTTCCGGCGGTGGCCCGGGCGTGCCATAGCTCAAGCGAAGGAGAAAAGAATACTGTCATGGCCGCCAAGACCGAGCGCCGCATCAAGGTTGTCGCCGACAACCGTCGGGCGCGCTTCAATTATCAGATCGGCGAGACCTTCGAGGCCGGCATCGCGCTCGCCGGCAGCGAGGTGAAGTCGCTGCGTTCGGGAAAGGCGACCATCGCGGAATCCTACGCCGACGCCCGCGGCGGCGAGATCTGGTTGGTCAATGCCAACATCCCCGAATATAAGCAGGCGGGTCCGTTCAATAATCACGCGCCGAAGCGGCCGCGCAAGTTGCTGCTGCACGAGCGCGAGATCGCCAAGCTCGCGAGTGGCGTCGACCGCGAAGGCATGACCATCGTGCCGCTCAAGCTCTACTTCAACGAGCGCGGGCGGGCCAAGGTCGAGATCGGGCTCGCCAAGGGCAAGAAGCTGCACGACAAGCGCGAGACGGAGAAGAAGCGTTCGTGGGAACGCGAGCGCGGACGGCTGTTGCGGGAAAAGGGATAGGGATGCGCATGATCCCGAAAATGCCTGTCTCCGGCCTGATCGAGGATAGGAACCGGTTTTCGGAAAAGATCATGCGCAAAGGAAGGTGACCACGATGACGCGACGCATCGGCATGCTGATCTTTCCGCGGCTCACCCAGCTCGACATGACCGGGCCCTACGAGGTGCTGGCGCGGCTCCCCAACACCACGGTGGACCTGGTGGCGGCGACGCGCGAACCGGTGACCACCGACCGCGGCATGCAGATCCTGCCGACCACGACTTATGCCGATTGCCCGCCGCTGACGGTGATCATGGTGCCGGGCGGCCCCGGCCAGCAGGACCTGATGGAGGACGAGGAGGCGCTCGGCTTCCTGCGCCAGCAGGCGGCGCAGGCGCAATTCATCACCTCGGTTTGCACCGGCTCGCTGGTGCTGGCAGCGGCCGGCCTGCTCGAGGGCCAAGCGCGCCACCTGCCATTGGGCGGCGCTCGAATATCTCGCGCTGATGGGCGCCGTGCCGGTCGGCGAGAAGGTGGTGGTCGACGGCAATGTTGTCACCGGCGCCGGCGTCACCTCCGGCATCGATTTCGCGCTGTCTCTTGCCGCCCTCCTGGACGGTGAGGAGACCGCGCGCGAGATCCAATTGCAGATCGAATATGATCCGCAACCGCCGTTCAATTCCGGCTCGCCCAAGACCGCGGCGCCGGAGACGGTAGCGACGCTGATGGCGCGCATGGCGCCCTTGCGCGAGGCGCGGCGGGAGGCGGCGCTGCGGGCCGCGCGTAAGCTTGGCGTGGCACCGTCCGGCGGCGCCTGAGAGAAACGATAAGGGGGAGGGGACCATGGCGCTGCCGACCAGTCTCGACCATTGCGTGATCCATGTTTCCGACTGGGAGCGCTCCAATGCCTTCTACCGCGACGTCATGGGCGCCGAGCTGGTCGCGCGGCCGGTGGGCTTCGCCTACCGCTTTGGCGACCGGCAGCTCAACGTGCACGGGCCGGGCGTCAAGCCGGCGGAGGTGGCGCGGCTGCCGGTGCAGCCCGGCAACAGCGATCTCTGCTTCGAATGGCGCGGCCCGATTGCTGACGCCGTCGCGCATCTCGAACGGCACGGCGTCGCCGTCGAACGCGGCCCGCTGCAACGTTTCGGCGCCAAGGGGGCGGGGACGAGCGTCTATTTCCGCGACCCGGATGGCTCGCTGATGGAGTTCATGTCGTATCAGGATATTGGGTAAGAATGAGGAGCGGCTGAACTGGGGAGAAACAACTATGGTGAGACTGAGCGTCCTTTATGGCCATCCCAAAGACACAGCCGCCTTCGAAAAATATTACGCCGAAACCCACATGCCCATCGCCGCCGAGGTCCAGGGCGTGCGCAAATTCGAGGTGGCGAAAGTGGTTGGCACGCCCGACGGCGGCGCACCTGCCTTCTATCGCATGGCCGATCTCTATTTCGATGACACCGAGCAGATGAAACGTGTGATGGCGACGCCCGAGGCCAAAGCGACCGTCGCCGACCTTACCAATTTCGCGGCCGGCGGTGTGACCATGCTCGTATCCGAGGTGAATTAAGAGAGAATGAGGGGGAGATGACCGAAGCGCCGGGCACGCATAATCCGCAGAACCTGCCGCCAGATATCCCGGTGCCGCAGGACGACGGCGCCGCCCGCCATCTCACCGGCATGAAAATGCCTGACCTGGTGCTGCCGGCGACGTCAGGCGAAGCGGTCAACTTGGCCAAGCTCAAAGGCCGCACGGTGGTCTACATCTATCCGCGCACCGGCGTGCCGGGCATCGACCCGCCGGACGGCTGGGACCTGATCCCGGGCGCGCGCGGCTGCACGCCGCAATCCTGTAGCTTCCGCGATCATTTCGCCGACCTGAAGCGGCTCGGCGTTGCCCACCTGTTCGGCCTGTCGACGCAGGACACCGGCTATCAGCAGGAGGCGGCGAGCCGCCTGCATCTGCCGTTCGCGATCCTCTCCGACGAAAAGCTGGCTTTGACGAAGGCGCTGAAGCTGCCGACCTTCACGGCCGCCGGCATGACGCTGCTGAAGCGCATGGCGCTGGTGATCGACGACGGGGTGATCACCAAGGTGTTCTATCCGGTGTTCCCGCCCGACAAGAGCGCGGAAGAAGTCATCGCTTGGTTGCAGGCGTCGAAGTAATTCTCCGCTCATTCCCGCGGAAGCCGGAATCCAGTTCTTTGCGCTGGGTCCCCGCTTCCGCGGGGACGAACGGGTGAGGGGCGTTAATTGCCCAAGTAAGCGCGGACGTCCTCGAACACCTTGCGAAACATCTCGGGCGTCAGCACGCCGGTATTGGTGTTGTAGCGCGAGCAGTGATAGCTCGAATAAAACGCGTAGCCGCCGATGTCGTGCCGGCCGCCGTGCTTGAACGGCGTGGCGGATTTCTTCGCGCCGAACGCGGTGACCACGCTGTCGTGGGCGATCTTGCCGAGCGCCAGGATGACGCTGAGCTTCTTCATCTCCGCGATGGTGGGAATGAGGAAATCGCGGCAGGTCTTGATCTCGACGGTGGTCGGCTTGTTTTCCGGCGGCACGCAGCGCACCGCGTTGGTGATGCGGCAGTCGGTCAGCGTCAGCCCGTCGTCGGGATGGGCGGCGTAGTCGCCGCGCGCGAACTTGTAGCGCAGGAGCGTTTCGTAAAGCAGCACACCGGCGTAATCGCCGGTGAACGGCCGGCCGGTGCGGTTGGCGCCTTGCAGGCCAGGGGCCAGGCCCACGATCAGCAGCCGTGCATCGACAGGGCCGAAGGAGGGGACCGGCGCGTTGAACCAGGCCGGCTCTTTCTTACGCCACTCTTTGCGGAACGCGACCAGGCGCGGGCAGCGCGGACAATCACGCCCGGGCGTCGCAGGCCCGGGCTTTGTCGCTGCGGCCGCGGCGCCCCCCTGCGCCATCAGCGCCTGATCCTGAAAAAGCCTGTCCCCGGCTCGATCGGGGATGGGAACCGGTTTTCGGACAAGATCATGCGCAGACTCTGGTGAGGCTTACTCGTAACCCTCGTCGTCGTCGTCATCGACTGGCGCACCGGCGCCGGCGCGCTGCGGCGTTGCCGGGCGTTGCAGGAATTGCGGTGTGTGGCCGCGTCCCTCGCGGTCCTCGCGCGGGGGCCGCGCGGCGCGCTCGGCCGGGTCGCGGCCGATCTTGCCCTGCAGTTCGACGATGTCGGTGAAGATGTCGGCCTGGCGGCGCAACTCGTCGGCCACCATGGGCGGCTGGGTCGAGACGGTCGACACCACGGTCACCCGCACGCCGCGCCGCTGCACCGCTTCCACCAGCGAGCGGAAGTCGCCGTCGCCGGAAAACAGTACCATGTGATCGATCGAGCCCGCGATCTCCATGGCATCGACCGCGAGTTCGATGTCCATGTTGCCTTTGACCTTGCGGCGCCCGGTCTGGTCGACGAATTCCTTAGTCGCCTTGGTGACGACCGAATAGCCGTTGTAGTCGAGCCAGTCGATCAACGGGCGGATCGAGGAATACTCCTGATCCTCGATCACGGCGGTGTAATAAAAGGCGCGTAAGAGATAGCCGCGCGACTGGAACTCGCGCAGCAGGCGCTTGTAGTCGATATCGAAGCCCAGCGACTTGGCGGTGGCGTAAAGATTTGCCCCATCAATAAACAATGCGATTTTTTCACCCGGAACGGTCATCTTTCTTGCTCTCTCGTTGTCACGCAATGGGTATCTTGGAGTCCCGGTCCGGCGGAACGCGCGGCGCACCGGCCAGGGGTCGACGGTAAAGTAGGGTTGACGGCACGTCGCTCAATTCAACTTGGTTAAGTTGGGTCAGGTTTGCACCCGCGCAAATCGCGGACAATTGCCGATTAAATATCCCGTCAGGGCTATTGATAATATCCGGTCGGGCCAGCTTGCTCGCGATTGCTTACCGGGTAACAGACGGTTGCGGCCAAACCAAGACAAAAAAGCTTGAATTCTTGACCGTGAGGGGATACCTACCGCTCGTTCCCACCCAGGACCGAGTACCACCCGAAGGAGTGCCGAGCCGATGGCCCGTGTCACCGTAGAAGATTGCATCGACAAGGTCGAAAACCGCTTTGATCTTGTGCTGTTGGCGAGCCATCGGGCGCGCATGATTTCGTCCGGGTCGCAGATTACCGTCGACCGCGACAACGACAAAAATCCGGTTGTGTCGCTGCGCGAAATCGCGGAGACGACGGTGTCGCCGGGCGACCTCAAGGAAGACCTGATCCATTCCTTGCAGAAATATGTCGAAGTCGACGAGCCCGAGCCGGAAGTGCCGCTGATCGGCGCCGGTGGGGTCGACGTGGATGATACCGACGTCACCGCCGAGCGGATGACCGAGGAAGAGCTGCTCAAGGGCCTGGAAGGCCTGACCCCGCCCGAAGAGCCGCCGGAAGAGGACGCCGAGTAACGCCGGCGGCCTGGCCTTTCGGCCTCAAAGCCTCGCATTTCGACCCTGAATTTGTTGCCACGGCCCGGTCCCCGTGCGGTGGATTTGACGTTCGTTGTATCACCTGCGGCGCGCCCGCAAACGAACTTCAAATCCAAAACCGCACTGGAATCATGAAGTTGCCGGTGTCCTTTCGAGTCCGAAGTTCGTACGGAGCAAGCTGAATAGCTTGACGAACGTCGGATTCGGGACACTAGCCCCGGGCCGTTGCTGTTTTCGTCAACCAGACGTTTAAGGCCGCCCGGTTAAGCTCTTGCGGCTCAAGCCGTTCGTCGTGATATCTATGACGAATTGGCCGCCGGCATCCCATTCCACCCCCGTCCGGGCGGCCGCCAGGCGTTCGGATGCGTGCAAGATCGGACCATTTGCCGCGGATGCAGAGCCAGTCGCCGACCCGGGCGCCGCTGGAGCGCGCCGCCGCTGCCGCCCTTGCGGTCGCCCCGGTCAATGACCGGCCGGCCCACGTACGCCCGCCCATGATGCGGCAATACGAGCTGGTCGAGCGCGTGCGGCGGTACAATCCGGACACCAACGAGGCGCTGCTCAACCGCGCCTATGTCTACGCCATGAAGGCCCATGGCGAGCAGCGGCGGGCCTCCGGCGATCCCTATTTCTCCCACCCGCTCGAGGTGGCGGCGATCCTCACCGACCTCAAGCTCGATGACGCCACTGTCGCCGCGGCGCTGCTGCACGACACCATCGAGGACACCGAAGCCACCCGCGCCGAGATCGATAGTCTGTTCGGCCCCGACATCGGCGCGCTGGTCGAGGGGCTGACCAAGCTGAAGAGGCTCGACCTCGTCACCAAGGAAGCCAAGCAGGCCGAGAACCTGCGCAAGCTCTTGCTGGCGATCGCCGACGATGTGCGCGTGCTGCTGGTCAAGCTTGCCGACCGGCTGCACAACATGCGCACCCTGCATTTCATGCCGGCCGAGGCGCGCCGTCGTAACGCCGAGGAGACGCTGGAAATCTACGCGCCGCTCGCCGGCCGCATGGGCATGCATGAGATGCGCGAGGAGCTCGAGGACCTGTCGTTCCGCGAGATCAATCCGGAAGGCTATGAGGTGGTGAGCGCGCGGCTCAATGCGATCGCCGAGCGCAACCAGGCGCTGATCGAGGAGATCGAGCAGCAGCTCACCAAGAAGCTCGCCGACCGCGGCATCGCCGCCAAGGTGCAGGGGCGGCGCAAGAAGGCCTATTCGGTTTGGCGCAAGATGGAGCGCAAGTCGGTCGGCTTCGAACAGTTGTCCGACATTTTCGGCTTCCGCGTCATGGTCAACACGTTGGCCGACTGTTACCAGGCGCTCGGCATCGTGCACACCACCTGGCCGATGGTGCCGGGCCGCTTCAAGGACTACATCTCCACGCCCAAGGCAAACGACTATCGCTCGATCCACACCACGTTGATCGGGCCCGGCCAGCAGCGCGTCGAGTTGCAGATCCGCACCACCGAGATGCACGAACTCGCCGAATACGGCATCGCCGCGCACGCGCTTTATAAGGACCACGAGGGAACGCCGACCGAACTCTTGTCGCGCGAGTCGAGCGCCTATGCCTGGCTGCGGCGTACCATCGAGCTCCTGGCGGAAGGCTCGAGCCCGGAGGAATTCCTCGAGCACACCAAGCTCGAGCTGTTCCACGATCAAGTGTTCTGCTTCACGCCCAAGGGCAAGCTGATCGCCTTGCCGAGCAAGGCGACGGCCATCGATTTCGCCTACGCGGTGCACACCGACGTCGGCAACACGGCGGTCGGCTGCAAGATCAACGGCAAGATCGCGCCGTTGATGTCGGAAATCGTCAACGGCGACGAGGTGGAAATCCTCACCTCCAAGGCGCAGGTATCGCCGCCGGCGGCCTGGGAATCGATCGTGGTCACCGGCAAGGCGCGGCTGGCGGTGCGGCGTGCAACCCGCGTCGCCGTGCGCGAGCAATATACCGGGCTCGGCCGGCGCATGGTCGAGCGCTTGTTCCAGCGCGCCAAGATCGCCTATTCGGACGAAAGCCTGACGGCCGCGCTGTCGCGGCTGGCGCGTGCGTCGGTCGACGACGTGATGGCGGCGGTCGGCCGCAACGAGCTCAAGGCCTCCGACGTCGCCCGCGCCATGTATCCCGACTACAAGGAGGAGCGCGCCGCCGCCATGGCGGTCAAGCGCAAGCCGGAAAGCGGCTGGTTCGGCCTGAAGCGGCTGACCTCGGTCAAGTTCCGCGTGCCGAGTGCGAGCCAGCAGGGCCCGGCGATCCCCGTGCGCGGCATGAACGGCGACCTGCCGGTACGCTTTGCGCCGGAGGGCGGCGCGGTGCCGGGCGACCGTATCGTTGGCATCCTGACGCCGGGCGAGGGGATCACCATCTATCCGATCCAGTCCAAGGCGCTGAGCGAGTACGAGGACGCGCCCGAGCGCTGGCTCGACCTGCGTTGGGATTCCGACGAGGGTGCGCCGCAGCGTTTCCCGGCGCAGATCACCGTGCAGTCGGCGAACGAGCCGGGTTCGCTGGCGACGATCGCCCAAATCATCGCTGAGCATGATGGTAATATCGATAATATTCGCATGACACGGCGGGCGCCTGATTTTACGGATGTGTTGATCGACCTCGAGGTCTACGACCTCAAGCACCTCACCGCCATTCTGGCGCAACTGCGCGCCAAGCCGATCGTGGCCAAGGCGCAACGGGTGAACGGCTGACGCGATTGATTATTGTGAACCGATGCGATTCCAACGGATGCGATTGTAAATGACCGTTCCTCCCTTGCGCCTCGGCGTCAACATCGACCACGTTGCCACCATTCGCAACGCGCGCGGCGGCGGCCATCCCGATCCCGTGCGCGCGGCCAAGCTCGCGATCAGCGCCGGCGCCGACGGCATCACCGCGCATTTGCGCGAAGACCGCCGCCATATCCGCGACGACGACATGGCGCGGCTGAAGGCGGAGATCGACAAGCCGCTTAATTTCGAAATGGCGGCGACCGACGAGATGCTGCGCATTGTGCTTGCGACTAAGCCGCACGCGGTCTGCCTGGTGCCGGAAAAGCGTAGCGAGCGCACCACCGAAGGCGGCCTCGACGCCGCCGGCCAACATAATCACCTGGTGCCATTCGTACGCACGCTTAAACATGCCGGCATCCGAGTGTCGTTATTCGTCGCCGCACAGCCGAGGCAAATCGAAGCGGCGGTAGGCCTCGGCGCTGACGTTATCGAGATTCACGCCGGTGCCTGGTGCGATGCCTTGACCAACGGCGAGACCGCAAAAGCCGATGCCGAGTGGAAAGCCATCGTGGCCGGCGCGGCGCTGGCCAAGAGCTACGATCTGGAGGTTCACGCGGGTCACGGCCTCGACTATGCCGCCGCCGAGACCATCGCCGCGTTGCCGGAAGTGGTCGAGCTCAATATCGGCCATTTCCTGATCGGCGAGGCGGTGTTCGAAGGGCTGGCCGAAACGGTGAAATTCATGCGCGCCGCGATGGAGCGCGGACGCAAGAGGGCGGGCGCATGATCCCGAAAAAGCATGCCTCCGGCTTGATCGGGGATGGGAACCGGTTTTCGGATAAGATCATGCGCCAGGAGAAACCCGCATGATCATTGGTCTCGGCTCCGACATCTGCGATGTGCGCCGCATCAAGGCGGTGCTGGAGCGTCATGGCGAGCGCTTCCTCGATCGCATCTTCACGCCCGCCGAGCGCGCCAAGGCCGAGCGGCGCGCCAACCGGGCGGAAACCTACGCCAAGCGTTTCGCCGCCAAAGAGGCCTGCGCCAAGGCGCTCGGCACCGGATTCCGCCGCGGCGTGTTCTGGCGCGACATGGGCGTGGTCAATCTGCCGTCCGGCGCGCCGACCATGAAGCTCTCCGGCGGCGCGCTCGATCGCCTCAAGGCGATCACGCCGGCCGGCTGCGAGGCCGCGATCAGCGTCTCACTCACCGACGAGGGGCCGACCGCCCAGGCCATCGTCATCATCACGGCGATTCCTCAAAGTCCGCCCGAAAGGTCGGATTAGGCGCGAAAAATCTCAATTTATCCAAGCAGTTATGCGCCGGTACGGTCGATCTTGATTGCGTGCCGGAAGTGCAGCCGTTACAAGACCGCCGGGAGCGCGAACGGGTGGATGAAAGGCCGATGAGCGTGGCATCTGGAACGAAGCGGAAAGAAGGCGGCTTTGGTGAAACCATCCGCGTGATCGTCCATGCGCTGATCATCGCGCTGGTGATCCGCACTTTCCTGTTTCAGCCGTTCAATATTCCGTCCGGCTCGATGAAGAACACGCTGCTGGTGGGCGATTACCTGTTTGTCTCGAAATATTCTTACGGCTACAGCAAGTATTCCTTCCCGCTCTCGCTGCCGCTGTTTTCGGGGCGCCTTCCAGGCGACTGGCTGCCAAAGCGCGGCGACGTAGTGGTATTCCGCCTGCCGCGCGATCCTTCCATCGACTACATCAAACGCGTGATTGGGCTACCCGGCGACAAGATCCAGGTGATCGACGGCGACGTCCACATCAACGGTGTTGCGGTCAAGCGCGAGCCGGCCAAGCCCTGGGTCGACGTCGAAGAGGGCGTGCGCGAGCAGCCGGTGAAACGCTGGAAGGAAACGCTGCCCAGCGGCAAGACCTTTTACACGCTCGATCTCGTCGACAACGGCTTTGCCGACAACACCCAGGTCTACACCGTGCCGCCCGGCCACTATTTCATGATGGGCGACAACCGTGACAACTCCACCGATAGCCGCTTCTCCCAGGTCGGCACGGTGCCGTTCGAGAATATCGTCGGCAAGGCGCAGATCATCTTCTTTTCGGTTTACCAGGGCGAGCACGCCTGGGAGTTCTGGCGCTGGCCATTCTCGGTGCGCTGGGACCGGCTGTTCACGATCGTCAGATGAGCCGCAATAAGGCGAAGGACAGGGCCGCACTCGAGGACAGGATCGGCTATCAGTTTGCCGATAAGACGCTGATTGAACGCGCGTTGACGCATATCTCGGCGCTCTCCGGCGGTGCCCACAAGCGCGGCGACAGCTATCAGCGGCTTGAGTTCCTCGGCGACCATGTGCTCGGCCTGGTGGTCTCCGACATGCTCTACCGCCAATTTCCACGTGCCAACGAAGGTGAGATGTCGCGCCGGCTGGCAGACCTGGTACGCAAGGAGACCTGCGCCGACGTCGGGCGCGAGATGGACATCGGTCCGGCGCTGCGGCTCGGCAGTTCGGAATCCAGCGCCGGCGGTCGCCTGCGCACGACGATCCTGGCGGATGCCTGCGAGGCGCTGATCGGCGCCGTGTTCCTGGATGGCGGCTATCAGGCGGCGGAAGACTTCGTCGTGCGCTTCTGGAAAGAGCGCATGCTGAAGCCGCTGCGACCCCTACGCGACGCCAAGACCATGCTGCAGGAATGGGCGCAGGCGCGCGGGCTGCCGACGCCGGTCTATCGAGAACTGGCGCGCACGGGCCCGCATCACGATCCGGAATTCCGCGTGGCGGTGGTGCTGCCCGACCAATCGCCGGCCGAGGGTATGGGCTCGTCGAAGCGCGCCGCCGAGCAGGCCGCGGCCACCGAGATGCTGGCGCGCGTCGGCGTCGCCGCGGACAAACCGGATGCCTGACATGCTTTCGCCCGCGGGCGACACCAGTTGCGGCTTTGTCGCGCTGATCGGCGCGCCCAATGCCGGCAAATCGACGCTGCTCAACGCGCTGGTCGGCTCCAAGGTCACCATCGTCTCGCGTAAAGTGCAGACCACGCGCGCGCTGATCCGCGGCATTGCGGTCGACGGCAAATCGCAGCTTATCTTCGTGGACACGCCGGGCATCTTCGCGCCCAAGCGGCGGCTCGACCGCGCCATGGTGACCACGGCCTGGAGCGGCGCACATGATGCAGACTTGGTCGGCGTGCTGATCGACGCGCGCAAAGGTCTGGACGAGGAGGCGGACGTGATCCTCGCCAAGCTCAAGGAAGTGAGGGCGCCGAAGATTCTGATCCTCAACAAGATCGACCTGGTTGCGAAAGAAGCGCTGCTGACGTTGGCGCAGGCCGCCAACGACAAGGCGAAATTCGAGGCGACCTTCATGATTGCGGCGCTCAAGGGTGACGGCGTCGCCGATTTGAAATCCTGGCTGGCCGCGCACATGCCGCCGGGGCCGTGGCTTTATCCGCCGGATCAGATGTCGGACGCGCCGCTGCGACAATTGGCGGCCGAGATCACGCGCGAGAAACTGTTCGAGCGCCTGCACCAGGAACTGCCCTACCAGGCCACGGTCGAAACGGAGTCCTGGAAGGAGTTGCGTGGCGGCGCCGTGCGCGTCGAACAGACGATCTATGTGACGCGCGAAAGCCAGCGCAAGATCGTGCTCGGCAAGGGCGGAGCGACCATCAAGTCGATCGGCGAATCGGCGCGGCGCGAGATTGCCGAGATCGCGGAAGCCAAGGTGCACCTGTTTCTGTTCGTGAAGGTGCGCGAGGGCTGGGGCGACGACCCCGAGCGCTACCGGGCAATGGGCTTGGAGTTTCCGAAGGAATAGCCCCTGGTCATTCCGGGGCGTCCGCCGTAGGCGGACGAACCCGGAATCCATAGCCCCTGTCGTCGTGATTTTCTCCGATTCTGGGAGTATGGATTCCGGGTTCGCTCGTTTCACTCGCGCCCCGGAATGACAGCAACAAGAAATGCAATGGACCGATGAAGGCATCGTGCTCGGCGTCAAGCGGCACGGGGAGGCGAGCGGCATCCTCGAGCTGATGACGCGCGACCACGGCCGTCATCTCGGCATGGTGCGCGGCGGTTTCGGCACCCGGCTGAAGCCGATCCTGCAGCCGGGCAACAGCGTCACCGCCACGTGGCGGGCGCGGCTCGACGAGCATCTCGGCAATTACACGGTGGAGGCGCTGAACCTGCGCGCCGCCGGCTATTTCTCGGCCTCGCACGCCATCTACGGCATCAGCCATCTGGCGGCGCTGATGCGGCTGTTGCCGGAGCGCGACCCGCACGAAAGCCTCTATGCGGTGTTCGTGGGTCTTCTCGACCGGCTCGACGATCCGGTTTGGGCGGCGCCTCAGGTGGTACGGTTCGAACTGCGCCTGCTGGCGGAACTCGGCTTCGGCCTCGATCTGACTGAATGCGCGGCGACCGGCGGCACCGAGGACCTCACCTTTGTCTCGCCGCGGTCCGGCCGCGCGGTGTCGCGGGAGGCCGGCCTCCCTTATGCCGACCGCATGCTGCGGCTGCCGGCCTTCCTGCAGGACGAGGCGGTGGTCGCGTCCGGCGCGGATCTCGCCAACGGCTTCGCGCTCACCGGCTATTTTCTCAGCCGCCACGTGTTGGCCCCGCGCGGGCTGGAACTCGCCGACGAGCGCGCGCATTTCATCGCCGCGCTCGACCGCGCGCTGCCGGGCGCCGCCTGAGCGCCGCCCGGAAGGGGCCCCAAACCGGCGTTCCTCGCTTGTTCCCGAGGGCTCCAGGGATTAGCTAGGTGCCATGGGCCCCAGACTGATTCCCCCCGATAAAGACAACGTCGAAGAGGTCGCGCTGCGCGAGGCGCTGGAAGAGCGCTATCTCGCCTATGCGCTCTCGACCATCATGAACCGGGCGCTGCCGGACGCGCGCGACGGCCTCAAGCCCGTGCACCGGCGCATCCTCTACGGCATGCGGCTCTTGCGGCTCGACCCCGGCGCCGCCTTCAAGAAGTCGGCCAAGGTGGTTGGCGACGTGATGGGTAATTTCCACCCGCACGGCGACCAGGCGATCTACGACGCCATGGTGCGGCTGGCGCAGGATTTCGCCCAGCGCTATCCGCTGATCGACGGGCAGGGCAACTTCGGCAACGTCGACGGCGATAACGCCGCCGCCATGCGCTACACCGAATCGCGCCTCACGGAAGTGGCGCGGCTGCTGCTCGACGGCATCGACGAGGACGCGGTCGATTTCCGCGCCACCTATGACGGCACCTCGGAAGAGCCGGTGGTGCTGCCGGCGGCCTTCCCGAATCTGCTCGCCAACGGCGCCCAGGGCATCGCCGTCGGCATGGCGACTTCCATCCCGCCGCACAACGCTGCCGAACTGTGCGACGCCGCGCTGCATCTGATCGACACGCCGAATGCGCGCAGCAAGACGCTGCTCAAATACGTCAAGGGTCCGGATTTCCCGACCGGCGGCATCATCGTGGATTCAGCCGAAGCGATCGCCGAGGCCTACAACACCGGCCGCGGCTCGTTCCGTGTGCGCGCGCGCTGGGAGAGCGAAGACACCGGCCGCGGCACCTATGTGGTGGTGATCACCGAGATCCCCTGGCTGGTGCAGAAATCGCGCCTGGTCGAGAAGATCGCCGAGCTCATCAACGAGAAGAAGCTGCCGCTGGTCGCCGACGTGCGCGATGAATCGGCGGAGGACATCCGCCTTGTGATCGAGCCGCGCGCGCGCACGGTCGACGCCGCGGTGATGATGGAATCGCTGTTCCGGCTGACCGATCTCGAAGCCCGCATCCAGCTCAATATGAACGTGCTGATGAAGGGCGGCCGCATTCCGATGGTGGTCGGTCTCGCCGAAGCCTTGCGCGAATGGCTCGACCATCGCCGCGACGTGCTGGTGCGGCGCTCCAAGTTCCGTCTCGCCAAGATCGAGCACCGCCTGGAAGTGCTTGGCGGTTATCTGATCGCCTATTTGAACCTCGACAAGGTCATCAAGATCATCCGCACCCAGGACGAGCCCAAGCCCGTCCTGATGAAGACCTTCAAGCTGACCGACGTGCAGGCCGACGCCATCCTCAACATGCGTCTGCGCAACTTGCGCAAGCTGGAGGAAATGGAGATCCGCGGCGAGGACAAGGACCTGCGTAAGGAGCGCACCGAGCTGAAGGGCCTGCTCGGTTCGACAGACAAACAGTGGAAGACGGTCGCGGGCGAGATCAAGGACCTGAAGACGACGTTTGGGCCCAAGACCGAGCTCGGCCGGCGCCGCACCGCTTTCTCCGAGGCGCCCGAACACGACGTGGCGGCCATCGAAGAAGCCATGGTGGTGCGCGAGCCGATCACCGTGGTGGTCTCGGACAAGGGCTGGATCCGCGCGCTGCGCGGCCACGTGACCGATTTGTCCGGCGTGTCCTTCAAGGCCGGCGACAGCCTGAAGTTCGCGTTCCCCACCGAAACCACCGCCAAGGTGCTTCTTTTCGGCTCGAACGGGCGCTTCTATACCCTTGATGCGTCGAAACTTCCCGGCGGCCGCGGCCATGGCGAGCCGGTGCGGCTATTCATCGATCTCGAGGACGCCGACGTGGTGGCCGCGCTCGCTTATGCCGGCGGGCGCAAGTTCGTGGTGGCGAGCTACAACGGCAACGGCTTTACGGTGCCGGAAGACGAAGTGCTCGGCACCACCCGCAAGGGCAAGCAGGTGCTCAATCTGAAGGCGCCCGACAAGGCGGCGGGGCTCACCGTGATCGAGGGCGACCACATCGCGACCATCGGCGAAAACCGCAAGATGCTGATTTTCAAGCTCGACCAGGTGCCCGAGATGACGCGTGGGCGTGGCGTGCGGTTGCAGCGCTATCTGCAGAAGGGCCTTTCGGACATCGTCACCTTCGACGGCAAGGAAGGACTGAACTGGACCGACAGCGCCGGCCGCGCCTTCAACCTGCCGCTGAAGGAACTGAAAGACTGGCGGGGCGATCGTGCCGCCGCCGGCCGCATCGCGCCCAAGGGATTCCCCAAGAGCAACAAGTTCCGGGCGCCGCTAGGTAACGGGAAAGCGAACGGGGAAGAGTAATCGGGCGGGCGTCCCGGCGAAGGTTGACGCGCGCTACTTCTTCAGCACCTCATAGCGGCCGGTCATGCCGGCGGTGATGTGATCATTGACGTGGCAATGAAACATCCAGATGCCGGGATCGTCCGGCACCATGTCGGCGACGATGGTGGTGGCCGGCAGCAGGCTGACCGTATCCTGCCGGTGGCCGCCGACCACCGCGGTGTTGCCGTGCCAATGGGGTGTGTGCAGGTCGACCTCGGTGCCGAGCGCGAACAGATACCAGCGCACGTGCTCGCCCACCTTCATCTTCGGCATCGGCATGCTGCCGTAGACGTAGCCATTGATTGAATGCATCAGGTTGGATTCGACAAAGTCCGGGTTGTCGCGGTCGAGCTTGGCCGGCTCGCCGGGTAGCGCCGCGATATTGTCGTCGAGATACCACGATAGGTTCTCGTTGAATATCTTGAACAAGGTCACGAACTCGCGGTCCACCCCGATGGGCGAGCCGTCGGGCTTGGCGGCGCCTTTGCGCGTGATGACGATGGCGCCGATCAGGCCGGAATTGGTGTCGCGCACCGGATCGACGTGGCTGTGATAAGGCCAGACCACCGAACTGGGGTCGTTGGGGCCGGGGCCCGCGCGCGCGGGAACATCCCATTGATAGGTGTAGGTCGCGCCTGGCGCGACCGCGTCATCGGCGCGGTCGGCGCCCGAAGTGCCGTCATTGCTGGGCGCGCCTTCGTTGGCTTTGGTATAGAAAACGCCGTGCGGATGGATCGAATACGGCCGTGACGCCATGTTGCGGAAGACGATGCGGATCTTATCGCCTACTTCGGCGTGAACGATCGGTCCGACGTTGCCGAGATAGCGCGCCTCCGCTGGGCGCGTCTTGCGCGTCTTGAATGTCGCGTCGGTGTATTCGATGTATTGCACCTTCTTATAGGTCGCGCCGATACGGTCGTTGCCGGGTTTGACGAAGACGTTGGCCGCTTCGCCGAAATCCCGTCCCATCATGAGGTCGCGGCCCGCGGGAGCGTAATTCCACATCGTTTCTTCAGCGGCGATGTAGTAGGTGCGCGTCTTGCCCGCAGCCCACGAGTGCCCGTCGCTGCCGACGAGTACAGTGGCAGCCAGCGCTGCCGTTGCTGCGATGATCGTAACGAGCCGACGCATTGAATAAACCTCGACAAGTGCGCATGAGGACGAGACGATGTAACGCTGGCATGAAACACCTGCGTGACATCCAACGCACTAACTCGTTTGTTTTGGAAAAAGCAATAAGCCGCGCAAACATTATAATTATAACAATTCAAAACTGGGTTGGCGTCATGCGACGCTCTGCGACGACGTGTAATCAACTCGCCACGAACAGCAGCGACCTCTGCGATTTCTCCATCAACGCCGAAGCAGTGTCGCCGAAGAACAGCTTCTCGCTTGAACGGCGGCCGACGCCCATCACCACGAGCGTCGCGTGCCGGCGACCCATCTCCTTAAGGATGGCGTCTTCCGGGTCGTCGTCGGCGCGCACCGCGGTGCGGATTTGCAGCCCATAGCTTTCAGCCAGCTTGACGATGTCCTTGAGGATCGCCTCCTCGTAATGGCGCGAGCGCGTTTTTTTGCCGCCGGCGGTGACGTAGAGCGCGGTGAGCGTTGCCTTGCTGGCGCGCGCCAGCACGATGGCGACCTCGGCGGCATGGCGTGACGTGGCGGTGCCGTTGATCGGCACCAGGATGTTGAGGCGGCCCTCGATCGGTTCCTCGAGGTGCAGGCCGCGCGCATCGGCGACCGCCAGCGGACCTTCGAAGCCGGCGGCGACCTCGGTGACGCCGTCGTGGAATTCGCTTTTACGCACCACGGTCTTGCCGAGGCCGATGACCAGCAGGTCGTAGCCTTTCTCGGCTTCCTTGGCGACGGCTTCGTGGGTCGGGCCTTTTTCCGTCTTGGTGGTGACGTCGAGCTTCTTGGGCTCCGGCTGTTCTTCGCCTTTCTTGATCTCTTCCATCGGCTGCGCGGCCTGCGCCACGGCTTGCACGGTTTCGCCGGACTCCTTGGCCTTTTCCTTCTGCGCGTCGCTGGCCGCCTTGCTGGTTTTCCGGTCGGTCTTGATCTGCAGCACCGTGGTCGGCATGCCGCGGCTGCCTGCGATCATGCCGCCGATGCGGGTGGCGAACTGGCCGTTGGCGCTGTCGTCGACGGCGAGCAGCAGCCGCTCCAGATTGGGCACGAAGCCCTTGGCTTCCATCTCCTCGCGGTCGAGCCGTTGCTTTTCCTCTTTGCTGATCGGCAGCCGCGCCAGCGCCCAACGCAGGGTCGGCGGCATGGCCATGGTGGTGATCACCGCCATGGCGACGATCATGGTGAAAAGGTTGGGATTGAGCGCGCCCATCGTGAGACCGATGGTGGCGACGATCACCTCGGTCGAGCCACGCGCGTTCATGCCGGTGCCGAGCGCCAATGACTCGCGCGCCGTCAGGCCGCCGAAGCGGCCACCGATGAAGGCACCGCCGAACTTGCCGAGGCTGGCGATCAGGATCAGCCCGATGGTCAGCGCCAAGAGGGCAGGGTCCTTGAGGATGGTGAGGTCGGCGTGCAAGCCGGCGGTGCCGAAGAACACCGGCATGAAGAACGCGATGATCAGCCCGCGCAGTTGTTCGTCGATGTGCTTGGTGAGGATCGGCGATTCACCCACCAGGATGCCGGCGACGAAGGCGCCGAGTACCGTGTGGACGCCGATCAAGTCGGTGACGATCGCCATGCCGCCCATGATCAACAGGATGGCGGTGATCACCGCGAAGTCGCTCATGAAGGTGTCGTTGACCCAGCGGATGATGAAAAACACGAGCCGGCGGCCGACGGTGAGGCTCAGCCCCATGAACACCAGCGTGCCGATGACGCTCTTCGCCACGCTGACGGCGTCGATGTGGCCCTGCAACGCCAGCGAGAAGATCACCGCGGTGATCATCCAGCCGACGGTGTCGTCGATGATGGCCGACGCCAGGATCACCTGGCCGACCCTTCGGCGCATGAAATTCATCTCGTGGATGACCGTCGCCACGATCTTCACCGATGCGATCGACAGCGCGGTGCCGAGGAACAGCGACGTGATCAGCCGATTGGACGGGTCGGGCAGCATGGCGTCGGGCAGCGCCTCGCCGAGCGCGACGCCGCACAGGAACGGCACCACGATGCCGGCGATGGAGGCGGAGAATGACGCTCGTCCACTTTCGCGCACCAGCTTGAGGTCGGTCTCCATGCCGGTGAGCAGCAGCAGCACCAAAATGCCGACCTGCGCCACCGCGTCGAGCATCGCCTTCTGTTCCTTGGCGGCCGGGAACAGGGCGTGCTGGAAATCGGGGAGGAGGGCGCCCAGCACCGAGGGCCCGAGCACGAGGCCGGCGATCAGTTGGCCCATCACCGCCGGCTGCCCGAAGCGCAGCATGACCTCGCCGAGCAGGCGGCCGACCAGCATCAGCATGATGAGCTGGGCCACGAACACGAGCTCGGAGGGGCCGTGGGTGTCCCCGGTGGCCGCCAGGGCCGCAACCGGCAGGGCAACGGCTCCCGCCGCGATCCAGGGCCAACGGGGGCGGGTTTTGGCCTTGGCTTCAGTGTCTCGGGTCGATTTTCGGATGAGTGGCCCCCTGAACGTTCCCCGCAAGATGCACCAATCCTCCGTGATCGGGTAGGTTCCTTGCACTAAATGCAATTGCAAATTATTCGCAACAAGGATAGGCTTCCATCTGTTACGGATGTAACCTACGCCCGTCCGGCAGCGACGCTCCGGGTGTGGCGCTGCAGTTCGACTTTGCCGGAAAGACCCAGGTTTGATGGACGCCAGGCCTCCGCGACGAAAATCCCTCTCCGAGCGCACGGTCGGCGCGGCGGAGGCGCTCCTGGGTGGGGGACCGAAGAACTGGCGCGGCTATATGGCCTTCGGCGGGCCGGCGGTGATCGCCTCAATCGCCTACATGGACCCCGGCAACTACGCCACCAACATCCAGGCCGGCGCCAAATACGGCTACAGCCTGCTCTGGGTGGTGCTGGGGGCCAATCTGATCGCCATGCTGTTCCAGGCGCTGTCCGCCAAGCTCGGCATCGTGACGGGGCGCAATCTGGCGGAGATGTGCCGCGATCAGTTTCCCAGGCCCCTGGTCTGGGCCATGTGGGTGGTGAGCGAAATCGCCGCCATGGCGACCGACTTGGCCGAGTTCCTGGGCGGCGCCATCGGCCTCGCGCTGCTGTTCAACATGCCCTTGTTCGCCGGCATGGTGGTTACGGCCATCGTCACCTACGGCATCCTGATGGTCGAGGGCCGCGGCTTCCGGCCGCTCGAAATCATCATCAGCAGCTTCGTCGCCATCATCGCGCTCTGCTATCTGATCGAGATGTTCATTGCACCGGTGGACTGGGGCGCCGCCGCACTCGGCACCGTGACGCCGCAAATCCCCGATGCCGGCGCGCTGCTGCTTTCGGTCGGCATCATCGGCGCCACCGTGATGCCGCACGCGGTCTATCTGCATTCCGGCCTGACCCAGGCGCGCATCCCGGCGCACAACGAGCGCGAAAAGCGCATGGTGGTGCGCATCTCCAACCGCGAAGTGCTGATCGCGCTGGCCGCTGCCGGACTGGTCAACATGGCCATGGTGATGATGGCCGCGAGCGCCTTCCATGCCGGCCACAGCGACGTCGCCGAGATCGAAACCGCCTACCACACCCTGGCACCGCTGCTGGGCGCTGCTGCGGCCGGCTTCTTTCTCGTCTCGCTGATCGCATCCGGCGTTTCCTCGTCGGTCGTCGGCACCATGGCCGGGCAGATGATCATGCAAGGGTTCGTCGGCTTCCGCATCCCGATCTGGGTGCGCCGGCTGGTGACCATGATCCCGGCCTTCGTCGTGGTCGGGTTCGGCGTCAACGCCACCACCGCGCTGGTGGTCAGCCAGGTGATCCTGAGCATCGCGCTGCCGGCGCCGATGATCGCGCTGGTGACGTTCACCCGCCGGAGGGACATCATGGGGCCGTTCGCCAACGGCCGGCTGACCAGTCTCGTCGCCGTTGCCGGCACGATGATCGTGCTGACGCTGAATACGGTGCTGATCCTGGATACCTTCGGTATCGCGATTCCGGGGCTGAACTAGGCTCTGGACTTGGGTTGTCGAAGTGGGCCTGCGCGGCTACATGAATGCCCGGGCAATGTCCGTTGCCGAGGACGAGAGGACATCGCGTACAGCCAAGGAGTTTGCCATGACCTGGAGCGTCTATCTCTCTGGCGAAATTCACACCGATTGGCGCGAACGCATCGAACAGGGCGCGGCCGCGGCCAATCTCGACGTGAAATTTTCCGCGCCGGTCACGCATCACGAGGCGTCCGACGACTGCGGCGTCGCAATCCTCGGCGCTGAGCCCAACAAATTCTGGCATGACCACAAGGGCGCGCAGCTCAATGCCGTCCGCACCCGCACGCTGATCGAGCAGGCCGACCTTGTGGTCGTGCGCTTCGGCGAGAAATACAAGCAATGGAACGCGGCGTTCGACGCCGGCTTTGCCGCGGCACTCGGCAAGCCCATCATCGTCATCCACCAGGCCGAACACCAACATGCCTTGAAAGAGGTCGACGCCGCCGCATTGGCGGTGGCGCAAACGCCCGAACAGGTGGTCGCGATGCTGCGCTATGTGATCAACGGCGAACTCGACGGCTACACCGACAAGAGCCAGGTCGCGGCACAATAGGGGGTGCAAGCAAGGGCGCGCTGGCCATACTCTACCGCTCCACGCGCGTCCAGCCCGAGGCCAGCAGCCGCTCCTGCGGCAGGAAGCGGCCCTTGTAGTCCATCTTGCGCGAGCCCGGCACCCAATAGCCGAGGTAGACGTAGGGTAGCCCCATGCTGATCGCGCGCTCGATGTGGTCGAGGATCATGAAGGTGCCGAGCGAGCGGTCGCCGGCGTCAGGATCGAAGAACGAATAGACCATCGAGAGCCCGTCGCTCAGTACGTCGGTGAGCGCCACGGCCAGCAGATCGCCGGTGCCGCGGCCGTTGATGCCGCTGTCGGGCCCGCGCCGGCGGTATTCGACGATCTTGGTGTCGACATGGCTGTCCTCGATCATCATGGCGTAGTCGAGCACGGTCATATCGGCCATGCCGCCGTCACGGTGGCGGGCGTCGAGATAGGCGCGGAACACGGAGTATTGCTCGGAGGTCGGGTGCGGCGAGCGCATGGCGCCGATCACATCTTCGTTGTGCTCGGCCACCCGGCGCATGTTGCGCGAGGGGGCAAAGTCCGCCACCACCACGCGCACCGACACGCAGGCGCGGCAGCTCTCGCAGGCCGGGCGATAGGCGATCGACTGGCTGCGGCGAAAGCCGCCATGGGTAAGCAGGTCGTTGAGCTCGCCGGCGCGTTCCCCAACCAGATGCGTGAAGACCTTGCGCTCCTCCTGCCCCCGCAGATAGGGGCAGGGCGAAGGCGCCGTCAGATAGAATTGCGGCGTGTCGCGGGAATGCTGGGTCACTTAGGTCACGCCTTCAGTCGGCTCCCGATTCGCCCTTAGCATCGCTCGCCCTTCTGTTTTCGTCAAAGCCCTTATACCGCCCCGCCGCCGCGCATGGGGCCACGCAAATACGACGTCCGTGCGGCATTGTTAATGACCACAGTGCCGAGCAGGATGTCGTGCAACAGCCGCCGGCGGTCGTTGAAGAAGGCCACTAGCAGGATAAACGGCGTCAGGACCGAGATGGTCATCCAGAATACGATGGCGTGCACCGCGCCGAGCACGAAATAGGCCGGTGCCCCGTACCAGGTGCGCATTTCGAGATCCACGACACGCATGCCGAGGGTGGCGGAGGCCTCGCTTCCCAGCGTTACCCCGAAATAGACGAGCGCCCATATCACGGTTGCCGGCGGCAGAAGCCAGTACAGGGCCCAGCCGAGCCCCAGGGTGACGATGCCGAAGGCGAAGATGAACATGGCCGCCAGGATCACCGGCACCGCCAGGATGACGAAATCGATGACAAAAGCGATCACCCGGCGCGCCAGCACGCCGTCGAACAGTTCCGGCTGCGTCAGCGGGTCGTAGGCATGGGGCTTGATGTCGATCGACATGGTGGCACCCCTTTGGAAGCGGTTTACGGGCCCAATGAATTGTCCATTCCCAGCATGGACCATGACCGGGATGGCCAAAGAATCGGTTGCGCGCAAGAGGGCGTCAAGGGACGTTCCCTGCGGCTGGAACCGCGGCGGCGCCTGCGGCATGGTGCCGGGCTCAGGAGAAGATTCGTGACCATCAGCCTGGCTGACATCGAAACCGCCCGCGGCGTCATTGCCGGCGCGGTGCTGCACACCCCCATGCTGCCGGCGCCCAAGCTGTCGGCGCTGACCGGGGCGCAAGTTTTCGTCAAGTACGAAAACCTCCAGGTCACCAATTCGTTCAAGGAACGCGGCGCACTGGTCAAGCTCGCCTCCTTGTCGCAAGCCGAGCGCGCGCGCGGCGTCATCGCCATGTCGGCCGGCAATCATGCCCAGGCGGTGGCCTATCACGCGGCGCGCCTCGGCATTCCGGCCACCATCGTGATGCCGGAGACAACGCCATTCGTGAAGGTGGCGGCGACGCGTTCGCATGGCGCCGAGGTGGTGCTGCACGGCGAGACCATCGCCGAGTGCTGGACGGTGTGTGAGCGCATCCAGCACGAGCGCGGGCTGACGCTGGTGCACCCTTACGACGACGCCAAGATCATTGCCGGCCAGGGCACCATCGCGCTGGAAATGCTGGAAGTGGAGCCCGACCTCGACGCGCTGGTGATTCCGATCGGCGGCGGCGGGCTGATCGCCGGCAATGCCATCGCGGCCAAGGCGATCCGGCCCGACATCGAGATCGTCGGCGCCGAGGCGGCGCTTTATCCGTCGGTGTGGAACGCGCTCAGCGGTGAGGACCGGCCGATCGGCGGGCCGACTTTGGCCGAAGGCATCGCGGTCAAGAACTACGGCAAGCTGACGCTGCCGATCATCCGCGCGTTGGTCAGCGAGGTCATGCTGGTCGACGAGGCGCAGCTCGAGCGCGCGGTCAACGCCTATCTCACATTGCAGAAGACCATGGCGGAAGGCGCGGGCGCCGCCGGGCTTGCCGCCATGCTGGCCAAGCCGGGCCATTTCCGCGGCCGCAAAGTGGGGCTGATCCTGTGCGGCGGCAATATCGACCCGCGCATCCTCGCCTCCATCATGGTGCGCGAGCTCGAGCGCGAAAGCCGCATCGTCTCATTCCGCCTGACCATTCCGGACCGCCCGGGCGTGCTCGGGCCGATCGCCGCCTTGCTCGGTCGAACTCGGCGCCAACATTCTGGAGGTGGATCACCGCCGGCTGTTTCTCGACGTGCCGGCCAAGGGCGCCAAGCTCGACGTCACCATCGAGACCCGCGACGCCGCGCACGCCGAGGAGATCCTGGCGGCGCTCGACGCCGGCGGCTATCAGCCGGTGAGGCTCACCGCCGGCTCCACGTTGGAGTGACGGGCGCAGACGATTGTTTCGTTCCGGCGCCGTCGCTTGCACCGTTCACGGGTGCCCACGGCAATTTGCGTCAGCGAAAAGGTCGGTCAGGCTGCCGACTGCGCCAGGACGTCGAGCTGCAACTGGGTCAGCGTTTCGTCGGCGCGGTGGATGGCGAGCAGATTGGGGCCGGCGTCGACCACCACGTAATCGCGCTGCGCCAGCCAGGCGCGCAATTCCTCTCGGTCGACCTTGTCGGTCTCGACCAGCACAATCGGCCGGCAGCGTTCGACTGTCTGTGCAGCGCCGGCCAGCGCATCCATTTCCATGCCCTCGATATCGAGCTTGATCAGGTCGACGCGCGGAAGCTCGAGCGAGTCGATCGCGACCTTCTGCACGGGAACACCGTTTTCTGCCGAATAGTCGATGTCCTGGCCGATGTATTCATTGCCGTCGCGCTGTTGCAATTCGAGATTGCCGAAGCTCGACGGCGTCAGATAGTTGGGCGTCGGCACCGTGACGACGCCGTTCTCCGCCCCGACCGCCGCGTGCATGGCGACGGCGTTGAAGCAGTTGTTTAGCGCGATATTGCCGGCCAGCGCGTAATAGAGGCGTTCCTGCGGCTCGACCGCCATCACCGAGCCCCAGCCGCTCATGGCGGTGGCCCATTCGACCGTGTGCACGCCGATATTGGCGC
The DNA here is from genome assembly GCA_963829785.1 of uncultured Pseudomonadota bacterium. Classification (GTDB taxonomy): domain Bacteria; phylum Pseudomonadota; class Alphaproteobacteria; order Rhizobiales; family Xanthobacteraceae; genus Pseudolabrys. Next base: position 263,436 of record CAWHJZ010000005.1, read on the forward strand.
CGCAATCGAGCGCCAGCACCCCGTCGCCGTGGTAGCGCCGGCGCAATTCGAGCAGTTGCGTGGCGAGCTCGACCTCGAGCGAATCGCAGGCCCCCGTCTCCAGGAGCTGGTGGCCGACGCCGTAGCCGCGGTCGGTATCGAGCATGCGATGGTCGAAGCGATTGACGATCATCGAGCCGTGGTTGGTGGCGGCGAGCACGAACGCCAGCTTGCGCCCAACATTGCGCATGCGCAGTCTCCTCGGACGGTGGGTGGTCGAATACGCGCCAACAACGGGCAACGATACGCGGTCGAACGCATCACAAATGCGACGCCGCACGAATCGAATCATGCGGAGTCACCGATAGTGTAGGTGTTTCTGGGCGCTTTGTACCGTCTCTCGCGGCTTAAAACGCGGCCACTCTATGTAAACCGCGGCCCATTCAACCCTGCATCGCGCGCCAGATGCGCTCGGAGGTCGCCGGCATCTCGATGTGCTTGACGCCGAACTCGGAGAGCGCGTCGACCACCGCATTGACCACCGCGGGCAGGGCGCCGACGCAGCCGGCCTCGCCCGCGCCCTTGACGCCGAGCGGGTTGGTCTTGGTCGGCACCGAGTTGCTCTCCACCTTCATGGCCGAAAAGTTGTGCGCGTGCGGCATGGCGTAGTCCTGGAACGAGGCCGTGACCAACTGGCCGGAGGCGTCGAAATGGATGTCCTCCATCAGCGCCTGGCCTGCTCCTTGCGCGATGCCGCCGTGGATCTGGCCGTGCAGCAGCATCGGGTTCATCACCGTGCCGACGTCGTCGACCACGCTGTAGCGCACGATCTGGGTCTCGCCGGTGTCGCGGTCGATCTCCACTTCGCAGATATGGCAGCCGTTCGGGTAGTTGGCGACCGGCTGGTTGTAGACCGCGGTCGCCATCAGCCCCGGCTCCATGCCGGCCGGCAGGTTCGCCGGGTTGATCGCGGCGATGGCGATCTCCTTGACGCTCAAGGTGCGATTGGTCTTCGAGGTGGAGAAGACGCCATCCTCGAATTTGAGGTCGTCTTCCGAAACCTGCAGCATATGGGCGGCAATGGCGCGCGCCTTCTCCACCACCTTATCGGTGGCGTTGTGGAAGGCGGAGCCGGCCAGAGTCATCGAGCGCGAGCCGCCGGTGCCTTCGCCGAAGAAGATCTCGTCGGTGTCGCCTTGCACGTAGTGCGCCTCATGGGGGTCGATGCCGAGCCGGTCGCAGACCAATTGCTTGAACACGGTCTCGTGGCCCTGGCCCTGGCTGTTGGAGCCGGAAAACAGGGTCAACGTGCCGGTGCGGCTGAAGCGCACTTCGGCGCCTTCCAGGCTCGCCGCGCCCGCGCGCTCGATGGTGTTGGAAAGGCCGAAGCCGAGCAGCTTGCCGCGCTTCTTCGCCTCCGCCTTGCGCTTGGCGAGGCCTTTGGCGTCGGCAATCTCCAGCGCCATGTCCATGTTCTTCTCGAACTCGCCGCTGTCGTAGATGAAGGTCAGCCCGGTCTTGAATGGCATGGCGCTCGCCGGGATGTAGTTGCGCCGGCGCAGCTCGGCCGGGTCGATGCCGAGCTCATCGGCGGCGATGTCGACCATGCGTTCGATGACGAAGGCGAATTCGGGCCGGCCGTTGCCGCGATAGGGCCGCATCGGGTTGGTGTTGGTGTACACGCAGCTGTAGTCGACATGGATGGCGGGCGTGCGGTAGACGCCGGCGAGCGTGCCGGCGTTTTGAATGAAGGCCGGCATCGCGTTCTGCAGATACGCGCCGATCGCAACAGACGACTTCACCCGCAGCGCCAGGAACTGACCGTCCTTGTCGAGCGCCAGCTCCGCCTCGGTGACGTGGTCGCGCGCCTGCGCGTCGGAGAGGAACGCTTCGGTGCGGGTGCTGACCCATTTCACCGGCCGGCCGGTGAGCTTGGAGGCGAGCAGCACCAGCGGCACCTCGTTGAAGATCGGCGACTTCATGCCGAAGCTGCCGCCGGTGTCGCCGGTGACAAGGCGCACCTGGCTTTCCGGCACGTTCATCAGCTTGGCGAGATCGGCGCGCGCCGGCTGCGGACGCTGCATGGCGGTGTAGACGGTGTAACGGTCGTCGCCGATGTCGTAATGGCCGACCGCGTTGCGCGGCTCCATGGTGACGGCGGTGACGCGGTTGATGACGAAGCGCTGCTTGACCACGTGGGCGGCGTTTGCAAACGCGCTATCCACCTTGTCCTTGTCGCCAATGAGATAGACGAAGCCGATATTGTCGGGGCATTCCTCCCACACCTTCGGCGCGCCGGATTCGGAAGCCGCGGCGGTGGAGGTGATCGCGGGCAGTTCCTCGAAATCGGCTTCGATCAGCTCGAGTGCGTCCAGGGCCTGCGCCTGGGTTTCGGCCACGACAAAGGCGACGTAATCGCCGACCCAGCGGGTCTTGCCGTCGGCGAGGATCGGGTAGCGCGGCTTGAAGGCGGTCGAACCGTCGCGCTTCTTGAGCCCGCCCGGCACGGGCAGGTCGCCCCAGCCCGCCGCCTTCACGTCGGCGGCGGTCAGCACCGCCAGCACGCCGGGCGCGGCCTTGGCCGCGGCGGTGTCGATCGATTTGATATTGGCATGGGCGTGCGGCGAGCGCAGCACGACACCGTGCGCCATGCCGGGCAGTTGGATGTCGTCGACGTAGTGGCCGGCGCCGCGCACCAGGCGCGGGTCCTCGAAGCGCGATACGCCTTGGCCGATTGCGAATTCACCCATGTCTCATCACGCCTCTGCTGGTGCCAGCGGCTCTCTCACGCCGTTTGCTGAAGTGAAAGCCACCGAACGCGGGTGGCCGAAAGGAAATGCCCCGTTGCCGTCTGTCGCTCAAGCGCCGGACGGCGCCTTCAATAGTGCCTCCGCCACCCGCGGCGCGAAATAGGTGAGCACGCCGTCGCAGCCCGCGCGCTTGAAGGCGATCAGGCTTTCAAACATCGCCCGCTCGCCGTCGAGCCAGCCGTTTTGCGCCGCCGCCGTCAGCATGGCGTATTCGCCCGACACTTGGTAGGCGAAGGTGGGCATGCCGAAGGTTTCCTTCACGCGCCGCACGATGTCGAGATAGGGCATGCCGGGCTTGACCATCAGCATGTCGGCGCCCTCGTCGACGTCGAGCGCGACCTCGCGGATCGCTTCGTCGCTATTGCCCGGGTCCATCTGATAGGTGCGCTTATCCCCGGTCAGCGTCTTGGTCGAGCCGACCGCGTCGCGGAACGGACCGTAGAAGGCGGAGGCGTATTTCGCCGCATAGGCCATGATCGACACACCGGTGAAGTCGTTGCGGTCGAGTTCCTTGCGGATGGCGCCGATGCGGCCGTCCATCATGTCGGAGGGCGCGATGATGTCGCAGCCGGCTTCCGCCTGCACCAGCGCCTGCTTGACGAGCACGGCCACCGTCTCATCGTTGAGGATGACGCCGTCACGGATCAGCCCGTCATGGCCGTGGCTGGTGAAGGGATCGAGCGCCACGTCGCAGAGGATGCCGATCTCCGGCACTTCCTGCTTGATGGCGCGGATGGCGCGGCAGACCAGGTTGTCCGGGTTGATCGCCTCGCTGCCCATCTCGTCGCGCAATTGCGGGTCGGTATAGGGGAAGAGGGCGAGGCAGGGGATGGTCAGCTTGGCGGCGCGCTCGGCCTCGCGCACCGCTTGGTCGACGGTCAGCCGCTCGACCCCCGGCATCGATGGCACGGCGACCCGGGCGTTCTCGCCCTCCATGATGAACAGCGGCCAGATCAGGTCGGCGGTGGTGAGCACGTTCTCGCGCACCATGCGGCGCGTCCAGTCGTGCTGCCGGTTGCGGCGCATGCGCACGGTGAGGTCGAGCGGGTCGGCCTTGATCTCGCGCGCGTCCGCTTCCGCCGGCACGAAACCGATCTTCCGCTCCAAGGGGCGGCCGTATTTGATGGCCATGGGCAACTCCACGATGGTGGGGCATGTTTTAGCCGTTCCAATTTGGCCTGACTACCCGGCCTCGAACGGTCCTGGCGGGCGGTTGGGGGCTCTGTTCGGCCGGTCGACTTTTGTGGCCTCGGCCTCTGTGCTAGCTTTCGCGTGCTTGCCGCCGCTCGCTTCGGGCGCGGGGTATTGTGGTCCCAGGAGCCGGCGCATGGGATTTGCGGGTCTGTCGCAGGACGAGATGCGGGCGGCGTTATCGCATCTCGAACAGGCGCTGTTTCACCACGACCAGTGGTATGAGGGGGTCAACCGGACGTTGATTTGCGAGATCGCGCCGGATCAGCGCGACACCGCGGATGAGGCGCATCGCCATTGCCGGTTCGGCCAGTGGCTGTACGGCAGCGCGTCCAAGAGCCTGATGGAACATCCCGGTTTTGCCGCGATCGAGGTCTCGCATGAGCGCATGCATCATTGCGTCAGAGAGATGCTGCTGACGTCCGCGGCTGGCGAAGCGATCAAGACCGAGGTGTACGAGCGGTTCGTCACCTCGCTCAAGCAAATGCGCCTCGAAGTTCAAACTATGAAGCACGAACTCGAAGACGCCATCTACAATCTCGACCCGTTGACCGGCGCCGCCAGCCGCATCGGCATGTTGACGAAGCTGCGCGAGGAGCAGGCTTTCGTGCAACGCAAGATGCGCTTTTGCTGCTTGGCGATGATAGACCTGGATAACTTCAAGGCGGTGAACGACACCTACGGGCATTCCGCCGGTGACCGCGTCCTCGTCACGGTGGTCAAGCATATCCTCGCGCACATGCGGCCCTACGACATGCTGTTCCGCTATGGCGGCGAGGAGTTTCTGATCTGCTCGCCGGACAGCGATCTCAACGCCGGGCAAGAGATATTCGACCGGGTGCGGCGCGGACTGGCGGAATTGCTCTACGAATCCAATGGCGGGCCGCCGTTTCACGTCACCGTTTCGATCGGTCTCACCCTGGTTGATCCCGATGTTCCGGTCGAAACGTCGATTGATCGGGCGGATAAGGCGCTTTACGCTGCCAAGAACGCCGGCCGAAACCAGGTGACCATCTGGACGCCATCAATGTCCTGACGGCGCCGCGATGGGCGCGTTGACCTCCGCCGGACCCGCCATTATCGGTCGCCAGCATGGACTTCAATCTCAGTGAGGAGCAGCGGGCTTTCCAGGCAACCGCCAGGGCCTTCGCCCACGATGAGATGATGCCGCACGCGCGCGCCTGGGACGAGGGCGAGGTGTTTCCGGTCGATTGCATGCGGCAAGCCGCCGCGCTCGGCTTCGGCGGCATTTACGTGAAGGACGACGTCGGCGGCTCAGGCTTAAGCCGGCTCGACGCCGCCATCATCTTCGAGGAGCTGGCGCAAGGCTGCACCTCCACCGCGGCCTACATGTCGATCCACAACATGGCGGCCTGGATGATCGACGCCTTCGGCAGCGACGAAGCGCGCCGCAAATTCCTGCCTAAGCTCTGCACGATGGAACACTTCGCGAGCTACTGCCTGACCGAGCCGGGCGCGGGTTCGGATGCGGCGAGCCTCGCGACCCGCGCGCGCAAGGACGGCGACGCTTACGTGCTCGACGGCGCAAAGGCCTTCATCTCCGGCGCCGGCGCTTCCGACATCTACGTGGTGATGGCGCGCACGGGGGAGGCCGGGCCGCGCGGCATCTCCTGCATCGTGGTGGAGAAGGGGACGCCGGGCCTCTCGTTCGGCGCGCCGGAAAAGAAACTCGGCTGGAAGACGCAGCCGACCGCCATGGTCAACTTCGAGAACTGCCGTGTGCCGGTTTCGAACCGCATCGGCGCGGAAGGCGAGGGCTTCAAGATCGCCATGGCCGGGCTCGACGGCGGCCGGCTCAACATCGCCGCCTGTTCGCTCGGCGGCGCCCAGTTCTGCCTCGACCGCACCGTCGACTACATGAAGGAGCGCCGCCAGTTCGGCTCGCGCCTGGCCGATTTCCAGGCGCTGCAATTCCGCATCGCCGACTATGCCACCGAGATCGCGGCGGCGCGCTTGTTGTTGCATCGCGCCGCGGTGGCGGTGGGCGAGAAGGAGCCGGGCGCCACGCGTCTCGCCGCGCAGGCCAAGCGCCTTGCCACCGACACCGGCTTCGACGTGGTCAACGGGTGCCTGCAATTGCACGGCGGCTACGGCTATCTGCACGATCATCCGATCGAGCGCGTGCTACGCGACGTGCGCGTGCACCAGATACTTGAGGGCACCAACGAGATCATGCGGCTGATCATCAGCCGTGCCATGCTTGAAAACTAAGAAACGAGGAGGAAAACGAAATGGAGCAGATCCCGAGGCTGTATCTGTCGCGCGACGAGATGATGAAGCGCGTCGCCCGCTTCAAGGACCTGAAAGGCTTTGACGGTGGCCTGCCCGACAGCAAGATGCCGGGCTGCGAGCGCACGCTGTTCAACGTCATCGGCTTCCAACCGCCGAAGGGCATCGGCGAGGGCGGCGTGACGTCGCCGGTGGGCGCGGACGCCGCACGGCTCGCCGCCATCAAGATCAGCGAGGGGTTCAATCTCGGCTACTGCAAGGCCAAGCCCGGTCACGGCCCGGAAATGCACAATCACGACACCAACGAGACGTTCATCCCGATGACCGGCACCTGGCGCGCGAGCTGGGAAGACGAGAACGGCAACGTCGAACACGTCGATCTCGGTCCGCTCGACGTGGTGTCGTTCCCGCCCGGCATGATCCGCCGCTTCGAGAACGTCACACAAGGCGATCCGAACGAAGAGTCGATCCTCATGTTCGTGATCGGCGGCGACGGCCCGCGCGCCGAATTCAGCGACGAGGCCATGGAGCGGCTGGCGGACGCCGGCGTATGGCCGGAGAAGGTGTAGGGATCCAGGTGCGCATGGCGAGCGGTACGTCCGAAATCCTCTTCGAAAAGCGCGGCGCCGCCGGCGTCATCACCCTCAACCGTCCGCAGGCGCTCAATGCGGTCACGCATGACATGGTGCTGGCGCTGCATGCGCAGCTTAAGGCCTGGGCGGATGACGAGGCCATCACCCGCGTCGTCATCACCGCCGCGGGAAACCGCGCTTTCTCCGCCGGCGGCGACATCCGCAATCTCTACGATCTCGGTATCGCCGGCCGGCAGGCCGAGGCGCTGACGTTCTGGCGCGACGAATATCCGCTCAACGTGCTGATCAAGAACTACCGCAAGCCCTACGTGGCGCTGATCGACGGCATCGTCATGGGCGGCGGCGTCGGGGTCTCCGTGCACGGCTCGCACCGCGTGGCCGGCGACCGTTTCTCCTTCGCCATGCCGGAAGTCGGCATCGGCTTCTTTCCCGACGTCGGGGCGACCTGGTTCCTGCCGCGCCTGCCGGGCGAGCTCGGCACCTATTGCGCGCTCACCGGCGAGCGCTTCAACGCCGCCGATGGCGTCGCCGCTGGAGTCGCCACCCACCGGGTGCCCTCGGCGCGGTTCCCCGATCTGCTTGAAGGGCTGATGGGCACGGTCTCGGTCGATGCGACGCTGGCTGCCTTTTCCGAGCCGGCCGGGGAGGGGCCGGTCCTGGCGCGACGTGCGACCATCGACCGGCTCTTCGCGCACGACACGGTCGAGGGCATTCTCGCCGCGCTCGACCACGAAGCGGCCGCCGCTGGTCCCGACGCCGAATGGGCGGCCAAAACGGCCGCCACCGTGCGAACCAAATCGCCGCTTAGCCTCAAGATCGCACTTCAACAGATGCGCCGCGGCAAGGCGTGGGATTTCGAGGCGTGCATGCGCGCCGAATTCCGCATAGTGTCGCGCATAATCGAAGGCCATGAATTCTACGAGGGCGTGCGCGCGGTGATCGTCGACAAGGACAACAAGCCCCAATGGAACCCGGCGACGCTCGCCGCGGTCGGCGACGAAGACGTCGCGCATTATTTCGAGCCGCGCCCCGGTGACGAACTGGTGCTGCCAGGATCGCACCCATGAGCGAGCCCTTCGTCAGCGAGCCGGTGGATAGCTACGAGGTCGGAAGCCTCGAGCCCGTACACGAGGGCGAGGGCACCGCCGAAGCCGGGCAGTGGACGCGGCGGCTGGTGCTGTTTCTGCGCGTGATGGCCGGCATTTCAATGTTGAAGGGGCTCTATCACTGGTCGTGGGTGTGCGGCATCGGCGTTAGCCAAAGCCAGTTGTTCGAATTGCATTCGGTCGCCTGGCAGACGGCCACCGTGTTCTTCGCGGTGATCGATCTGGTCGCCGCGGTCGGGCTCTGGCTGGCGGCGGCCTGGGGCGCGGTGATCTGGCTGATGGCGGTCGCTTCCATGCTCGCGGTCGACATGTTCTTTCCGCAGGTGTTCGGCGGCGGCTGGCTGATCGCCATTGTCGACGGCGGCCTGCTGGCGCTTTATCTGTGGCTGGCGTTGAAGGCGGCACAGGAACACCCGGCGTGAGGATTTGACCGGGGGCGTGCGCGCATGATCCCGAAAAAGCCTGTCCCCGGCTCGACCGGGGATGGGAACCGGTTTTCGGATAAGGTCATGCGCAAATAAAAAGGGGAGGGAGCGATGGCGCGGATCGGTTTCATCGGGCTCGGCAACATGGGATTGCCGATGGCGCAGAACCTGATCAAGGCGGGCCACACGGTCGAGGGCGTCGACCTCAGCCAGGCCGCGGTCGAGAAACTGAAGGCCGCGGGCGGCACGGGCGTCGAAACCGCCAAGATCGCCGCCGCGCGCGCCGACGTGGTCATCACCATGCTGCCCGCCGGCCAGCACGTGCGCGAGGTCTACCTCGGCCCGATCCGGCATCATCGAGAACGCCAACGAAGGCACGCTGCTGATCGATTGCTCGACCATCGACGTCGAAAGCGCGCGCGTGGTCGCCGCCGAAGCCGAGAAGAAAGGCTTGCTGATGATCGACGCGCCGGTTTCCGGCGGCGTCGGCGGCGCGCAGGGCGCCACGCTGACCTTCATGGTCGGCGGCTCTACGCAGGCCTTCACCCGCGCGGAGTCGATCCTGCAGAAGATGGGCAAGACCATCGTGCACGCCGGTGGCGCCGGCAACGGGCAGGCCGCCAAGATCTGCAACAACATGATCCTCGGCGTGTCGATGATCGCGGTCAGCGAAGCGTTCGTGCTGGCCGAGAAGCTCGGCCTCGAGCACCAGAAGCTGTTCGACATTTCCTCGAAGTCGTCCGGCCAGTGCTGGTCGATGACCACCTATTGTCCGGTGCCGGGGCCGGTGCCGACCTCGCCTGCCAACCGCGACTATCAGGCCGGCTTCACCGCGGCGATGATGCTTAAGGATTTGAAACTCGCGCAGGACGCCGCCAAGGCGAGCGGCGCCAAGACCGAACTCGGCGCCGACGCGGAAAGGATTTATTCGCAATACGCCGAGAGCGGGGAGGCGGGACGCGATTTCTCAGGAATCATCCGCTATATCCGCGGCGGTTCCGAATTCGACTGAGGCGTTCAACTTTTTGTCGCGGCGTCTTCCACAAACGGCGAAAACCGTGGTGAACGAAAGGTAACGCCGTTCGCTGCAATTTGCATGTTCAACGAAGTGTTCACCGTTGCAAATAAACCTAATCTTTATGGTGTTATTTAAGCCGTTTTTAGACTGCTCCCCTTAGTGTGGTCGTATCAGGCAGCGGGGAAAACAGGGCCGCGTTGTCGGTGCAGGACCAAATAAAATAACCCATATGGGGCGTTGAACATGAAAGCCGTTGCAAAGACGGTCGAGCCCGCCGAGCGTGAGGCGCGTTTCGACCATATCCGACCTCTCTATCTGGAGGCATTGACCTTGGTCGAGCGGCTGCATCGCCGGTTGCTCGACGTCATCAAGGACGAATTCGATCGCCGTGGCCGCGCCGACATCAATTCGGTGCAGGCGCTGCTGCTCTACAATATCGGCGACAAGGAACTGACTGCCGGCGAGCTGCGCACGCGCGGCTACTATCTCGGTTCCAACGTCTCCTACAATCTGAAGAAGCTGGTCGAAGTCGGCTTCCTCGACCATCAGCGTAGCCGTGTCGATCGCCGCTCGGTGCGCATCAAGCTGACCGACAAGGGTCGCGAGGTGCGCGATATCGTCGAGGGGCTCTACCAGAAGCATGTGCGGACGGTCGAGCAGGTCGGCGGCATCAACGCCGACGAGTTCTCCACGCTGAATAAATCGTTGCACCGGCTTGAGCGGTTCTGGACCGACCAGATCCTCTATCGGCTCTGAGCGTTCATCCCTGCTGGTGAGACTTACCCCGGCCGCCTCCCGGCCGGGGTTTTGTCGTTGGTCTGGGCCAGTGCCGCCGATTTGAAGCTCCCGCGCCACTTGCCGCAATCTCACCAAGGGCCTTCGTAAGCGGGACACTCGTGCGGCCACAATATCGCCCCCTCGGGCGACTAGCGGAAAATTGAGCTTCGATTCCGTCGCGGCGCTTGCCCAGACGGCGCGAACCGGGGCATGACGGGGTCGTCAGGCGCTTCGATGCGCCTTCGGTTCGAGGTCGCGATGGCAAAAGCTCCCCCGCGGGCCAAGGGTGGCCCCAATCGCCGCGGCTTTCTCAGCCTGCTCGGCGCCGGCGTGGCGGCACCGCTCATGGCGCGTTCCGCCTTGGCCGAAGACAACATCCTGCAGTCGTTGATCCAGCAGAACCAGAAGCGGGCGCTCAGCCAGGACTTCGACAGCGCTTCGCGCACCATCCGCATGCCGCAGGCCTCGCTGCCGACGCTCGCGCCCTCGACCGTGCACACCACTGAACTCGCGGTCGGCAAATACGAAGGAATCCTGGCCCATGGCGGCTGGCCGGTCGTGCCACCAACTCAGCGCCTGCGTCTCGGCAACCGGCACCCTAGCGTGGTGCCGCTGCGCCGCCGGCTGATTGCAGGCGGCGATCTCGCGTCCAATGTCGGCGAAAGCGACATCTTCAATTCCTACGTGGAGGCGGCGGTGCGCCGTTTCCAGGCGCGCCACGGCATCACCGTCGACGGCATCGTACGCAAGCAGACGTTCGACCGCCTCAACGTGCCGTGCGAAGAGCGGCTCGCCCAGCTCAAGGTCAATGTCGCGCGCCTGAAGAAGGCGACCCGGCATCTCAAGGGCCGCTATGTCATGGTCAACATTCCGGCCGCGCAGGTCGAGGCGGTCGAGGACGGCGTCGTGGTCAGCCGCCACACCGCGGTGGTCGGCAAGCCGGACCGGCCGTCGCCGGAGCTCGACCGCAAGATCGTCGAGATCAACTTCAATCCGTATTGGACCGTGCCGGTGTCGATCGTGCGCCGCGACCTCATCCCGGTCATGCAGAAGAACCCGGATTACCTGACCGAAGAGCACATCCGCATCTTCAATATGAAGGGTGACGAGCTCGATCCGTCGCAGATCAACTGGTACTCGACGGAAGCGGTCGACTATCGCTTCAAGCAGGACCCGGGCAGCTTCAATTCCCTCGGTTCCCTGCGCATCAACATGCCCAACCGCGACGGCGTCTACATGCACGACACGCCGGAGAAGGGCCTGTTCGGTGAGGATATGCGTTTCCATTCGTCCGGCTGCGTGCGGGTGCAGAACGTGCGCGAGCTGGTTTACTGGCTGTTGAAGGACACGCCGGACTGGGATCGGCAGCACATCGACGAGGCTATTCGCTCCGGCGAGCGCATCGACGCCAAGCTCAGGCGGCCGGTACCGGTGCACTGGGTCTACATAACCGCCTGGGCGACGCCCGACGGCGTGGTCCAGTTCCGCGACGACATCTACCACAAGGACGGCCTCAGCCCGGTCGCCGACACCGTCAAGGGCTGAGCGGGCCCAAAACCCCATATATTGCGCCCGCCAAGCCCAATTATCCCACAGCTTGGCGCTTTGCCGCCGATATGCTATTTCGGCGTTAATCCTGGATTTTCCCACAGTTCGGCGCCGATTTTGTTTGCGGCGTCAGGAGATTGAAATGTCGGCGACGTCCCGCCCCAAAAACGCATCCGAAGAAACGGCCTTCTTTTCCGCCCCACTCGCCGAGACCGACCCGGAGATCGCCGACGCGATCAGCAAGGAACTCGGCCGCCAGCGCGACGAGATCGAACTGATCGCCTCCGAGAACATCGTTTCACGCGCCGTGTTGGAAGCGCAGGGCTCGGTGCTCACCAACAAATACGCCGAAGGCCTGCCGGGGAAGCGTTATTACGGCGGCTGTCAGTTCGTCGACATCGCCGAGAACCTGGCGATCCAGCGGGTGACCAAGCTGTTCGGCTGCGGTTTCGCCAATGTGCAGCCGCACTCCGGCGCCTCCGCCAACGCCGCGGTGTTTTTCGCGCTGATGCAGCCCGGCGACACCTTCATGGGCCTCAACCTCGCCGCCGGCGGCCACTTGAGCCACGGCATGGCAATCAACATGTCGGGCAAGTGGTTCAAGCCGGTGCCCTACAATGTGCGCCAGGACGACCACCGCATCGACATGGAAGAGGTCGAGCGGCTGGCCAAGGAGCACAAGCCGAAGCTCATCATCGCCGGCGGTTCGGCCTATCCGCGCATCATCGACTTCAAGCGCTTCCGCGAGATCTGCGATGAGGTCGGCGCCTACCTGATGGTGGACATGGCGCACTTCGCCGGTCTCGTCGCCGGCGGCGCGCACCCGTCGCCATTCCCGCATGCGCACGTGGTCACCACCACCACGCACAAGACGCTGCGCGGTCCGCGCGGCGGCGTCATCCTCACCGATGACGAAGCGCTCGCCAAGAAGATCAATTCGGCCGTGTTCCCCGGCCTGCAGGGCGGCCCGCTGATGCACGTGATCGCCGCCAAGGCGGTGGCCTTCGGTGAGGCGCTCAGGCCCAGCTTCAAGACCTACGCCAGGAACGTGGTGGAAAACGCCAAGGCGCTGGCCGAAACGCTGAAAAGCCACGGCCTCGACATCGTCTCCGGCGGCACCGACACCCATCTGATGCTGGTCGACCTGCGCCCCAAGAGCCTCACCGGCAAGGTGGCGGAGGGGGCTTTGGGCCGCGCCCACATCACCTGCAACAAGAACGGCATTCCCTTCGATCCGGAGAAGCCGACCGTGACCTCCGGTGTGCGGCTCGGCACGCCCGCCGGCACGACCCGCGGCTTCGGCATCGCCGAATTCAAGGAAGTTGGCGGGATGATTACGGAAGTGCTTGATGTGCTATCGCAGAAGGGCGCCGACGAGGATTCGCTCATCGAAGGGACCGTGCGCGAGAAAGTAAAGACGCTGCTCAAGCGCTTTCCGATCTACCAGTAACCTTCCTTTCCCGCCCTGGCTTGTGGGCGCGGGCAGGCAAGGTGAGACGAAGAGAAAGACAGAAGAAGAAAACCTGGAAGACGTAAATGACCGGGACGAGTCCGGCCATGCCGGACAAGGGGAGATAGGGGGGCGTGATGCGTTGCCCGAGTTGCGGAAGCCTCGATACCCAGGTCAAGGATTCGCGGCCGACCGAGGATTCGGCGGTGATCCGCCGCCGCCGCGTTTGCCTGAGCTGCAATTTCCGCTTCACCACCTTCGAGCGCGTGCAGTTGCGCGAGCTTACGGTGATCAAGCGCAATGGCCGCCGCGTGCCGTTCGACCGCGACAAGCTGATGCGTTCGGTGCAGATCGCGCTGCGCAAGCGCTCGGTTGATCCAGAGCGCATCGAGAAGATGGTCTCGAAGATCGTGCGCGAAATGGAAAGCCAGGGCGAGAACGAGGTCACCTCGGAAACCATCGGTGAGTTGGTGATGGAGCACCTGCGCGACCTCGATGACGTCGCCTATGTGCGCTTCGCTTCCGTTTACCGCAATTTCCGCGAGGCCAAGGATTTCCAAGCCGCCCTCGACGAATTGCAGGTCGAGGACGGTCGCCCGGTCCCGCTGCAGAAATGACGGACGAACCGGCAGACACGGCGGCTGCCGGCGCGCCCGCGGCCGATCGTGCCGGCGATGCCGCTCAGGACGACGCGCGCTTCATGGCGCTGGCGCTCTCGCTCGGCCGGCGGGGATTGGGCAATACATGGCCGAACCCGGCGGTGGGCGCCGTGATCGTCAAGGACGGCGTGATCGTCGCGCGCGGATGGACGCAGCCGGGCGGCCGGCCCCACGCCGAGGCCGAAGCCCTGCGTCACGCCAAGAAGGCGGCGCGCGGCGCGACCCTCTACGTGACGCTCGAGCCCTGTTCGCACGAGGGCAAGTCGCCGCCTTGCGCCGACGCGGTGATCAAGGCGGGCATCAAGCGTGTGGTATCGGCGCTGGAAGATCCCAATCCGGAGGTGGCCGGACAGGGGCATGAACGCCTGCGCGCCAAGGGCATCGCGGTCGAGGCCGGGCTCGCCGCTGAAGATGCGCGCCGCGCCCACGCCGGCCACATCGCCCGCGTCACGCTGGGCCGCCCGCACGTGACCCTCAAGCTCGCCATCTCCGCCGACGGCAAGGTCGGCGCCGCGGGGCGCAAGCCGGTGGCCATCACCGGAGAAGCCGCGCGCACCCGCGTGTTCCAGATGCGCGCCCAGAGCGACGCCATCCTGGTCGGCATCGGCACCGTGCTGGCCGACAATCCGCAGCTCACCTGCCGGCTGCCTGGTATGGAGGATCGCTCGCCGGTGCGGGTGGTGCTCGACGCTGGGCTGCAATTGCCGTTGGCGAGCGCCGTGGTCGCGACCGTGCGCGAGACGCCGACTTGGGTCTTCTGCGCGCGCAGCGCCTCCGACATCGCCCAGGACATCCTCGAGCAGAAGGGCTGCCGCGTGTTCCGCGTCGACGACAGCGAGGGCCGCCTCGATCTCTACGCGGTGCTCAAGGCGCTCGCGGAGGAGGGGATCAGCCGGTTGATGGTGGAAGGCGGCCCGACCGTGGCGGCTTCGTTCGTCGCTGCCGACAAGGTCGACGAGGCCGCCCTCATCTTTTCCGACAAGCTGATCGGCGAGGACGGCATCGCGCCGCTCGAAGGTATGCCGCTCGACATGCTCACCGAACGCCTGCACGCGCGCGGCAGCGAGAGGCTTGGCGCCGACACACTTGAAAACTACGGACGCCCATAGATGTTCACCGGCATCGTCACCGACCTCGGCGAAATCCGCAGCGTCACGGCGCGCGCCAACAACCTCAGCCGCATTACGATCCTGTGCCGCTATCCGCGCGCCGGCATCGATCAGGGCGCGTCGATTGCTTGTTCAGGCGTCTGCATGACCGTGGTCGATACCGGCGAGGACGGCGGGCGCACCTGGTTCGCGGTCGACGCCGCCGACGAGACGTTGCGCCTCACCACCGTCGGCCGCTGGAAGAAGGGCGCCCGCGTCAATCTCGAGCGCGCTTTGAAGCTCGGCGACGAGCTCGGCGGCCACATGGTCGCCGGCCATGTCGACGGCCTCGCCACCGTCGTCGCGCGCGAGGACATGACCGACATGGCCCGCTTCGTGCTGCGCGCGCCGCCGTCGCTGTCGCGCTTCATTGCGGCCAAGGGCTCGGTCGCGCTCGACGGCGTTTCACTCACGGTCAATACGGTCGAGGGCGACACTTTTTCGGTTCTGATCATCCCGCACACCTTGCAGGTGACCACACTCGGCGCGCTCGCCAAGGGCGACGAAGTCAATCTCGAAATCGACACCATGGCCCGCTATGCCGCCCGGCTCATGGAGACGCGGTGAAGGCTTCGGAAGGTAGCCCTTGTTCGGCCCGCGGGCGCTTGCTACGACCCCGGCTTAACAAGGGAAAAACAGACCGATGGCCAAGAAACGCGTTGCCGCCAAGAGCGCCAAGGGCGCCACGACCAAGAACGACAAGACGAAGCGCGCGCCGCTGCGCATCTTGATCGTGGAGGCGCGCTATTACGAGGACATTGCCGACAAACTGCTCGCGGGCGCCGTCGCGGTGCTGGAAGGCGCCGGCGCCACCTATGACCGCATCACGGTACCGGGTTCGCTCGAAGTACCGCCGGCTATCGCCATCGCGCTCGACATGGCGAAGGCCAAGCGCAAGCCCTATGACGGCGTGGTGGCACTCGGCTGCGTCATCCAAGGCGAGACCTACCATTTCGACTTGGTGGCGAACGAATCCGCCCGCGGTCTGATGGACCTCGCGCTGGATCGGCAAATCCCGCTCGGCAACGGCATCCTCACCGTCGACAACGAAGCCCAGGCCTATGCCCGCCTCGGCGGCGACCACGGCCACAAGGGCGCCCAGGCCGCGCGTGCCGCGCTTTCGCTGGCCGAACTCAAACAGACGCTCGCGGGGGCCTGATGGCCGGTAACGTCCCGCTCGCCGGCAAGGACCCGCGCAAGGCCAACAAGCGCGGCGCCGCCCGCCTCGCCGCCGTGCAGGCACTTTACCAGATGGACCTTGCCGGTACGGGTCTGAACGAGATCCTCGTCGAATTCGAAAGCCATTGGCTCGGCCGCGAGGTGGAAGGCGCGCAATATCTGCCGGCGGAAGCCGCCTTCTTCCGCGATATCGTCTCCGGCGTGGTGCGCGAGCAGCGCGCGCTCGATCCGCTAATCGACGCCGCCTTGCAGAAGACCTGGCCGCTCAAACGCGTGGAAGCCATTCTGCGCGCTGCGCTACGCGCCGGCGCTTATGAGGTGACGCACCGCCGCGACGTGCCGGCGCGCGTGGTGGTGTCGGAATATGCCGACGTCGTCGCCGCTTTCGTCGAGCGCGACGAAACCGGCATGGTCAATGCCGTGCTTGACCAGCTGGCGCGGCAGGCGCGGCCGGAGGAATTCGGCACCGGCGCGGGGTAAGACAATGGCGGGGCGCGACGATCATCTTTCGGGCGAGGAGCGGCTGATCGCCAACGTGTTCGCGCCGCTGGCGACGCATCCGGGCGCGCTTGGTCTTTCCGACGACTGCGCCGTCATCACCCCGCCCGCGGGTTGCGACCTCGTGCTCACCACCGACACCATCATCGGTGGCGTCCATTTTTTCACCGACGACGCCGCGCAGGCGGTGGCAAGCAAAGCGTTGCGGGTGAACCTCTCCGATCTCGCCGCCAAGGGCGCGGCGCCCCTCGGTTACCTGTTGTCGCTGGCGCTACCGCAGGACTTGGGCCAGGAATGGCTTGTTGAATTCGCCGAGGGCCTGCGCGGCGACGCTCAGCACTATGGCTGCCCGCTCTTGGGCGGCGACACCGACCGCATTCCCGGTCCGATCACCATCGCGGTCACCATGTTCGGCAGCGTGCCGACCGGCACGATGGTGCGCCGCGCCGGCGGCAAGCCCGGCGATCGTGTCTTCGTCAGCGGCACCATCGGAGACGCCGCGCTCGGCCTCGCGCTGCGCAACGACCCGGCCAGGGACTGGCCACTCACGGCCGCGCAAGCGCAGCATCTCACCGACCGTTATCTCCTGCCGCAACCGCGCAATGCGCTGGCCGAGGCGGTGCGCACGCATGCCTCCGCCGCCATGGATGTGTCCGATGGTCTCGTCGGCGATCTCACCAAGCTCTGCCGGGTGTCGCAGGTCGCGGCCAATATCGAGGTCGAGCGCATTCCACTGTCGGAGGCCGCCCGTGCGCTGACCGCCGCGGAACCCGGATTGCGGGAGCCCGCGCTCACCGGTGGCGATGACTACGAGATCGTCTGCACCGTGCCGCCGGACAAGGCCGAGGATTTTAATGGGGCGGCGAAAGCAGCCGGCGTTACCGTCAGCGAAATCGGCGCTATTGCGGAAGGCGAGGGCGCCCGCTTCATTGATCCCGCTGGCGAGCCGCTCGCTTTCCGACACGCCTCGTTTAGCCATTTCTGACCGGCGGGGGACAAGCGGGCCTCGCCGCCGCTATAATGCGCGCAAAGAATTCGATTGGGGGAAATGCCATGCACGACGTGACGGCAAAGACCGCAGTGGTAACGCCGGTCGGGGCCAGCGAAAACTACCCGCGGCTGCACCGTTCGTTCCCGACCTCGGCCTATCTGCGCCGGGCCGCGCCGCGCAACGTGCCGCGTTTCTCCTTCGAATACGGTGATACGGGCGCCGGCGACGACGTTGGCGTCGCCCATAACTGGGCGGCCTTCGACGCGGTCAAGGTGCTGCCGCGTTACGGCGTCACCAATGCGCTGCCGCCGACCGATGTCGAACTGTTCGGCCAGCGTTATGCGGCGCCGTTCGGCATCGCGCCCATGGGCGGGCCGTCGCTGGTATGGCCGGGCGCCGATCTGTTGTTCGCAAAAGCGGCACAACGCGCGCGCGTGCCTTATACGCTGGGCGTCGCCGGTGGCGCCACCATCGAGGATGTCGCCAAGATCGCGCCCGATGTTTTCTGGCTGCAGCTTTATCGCTTCGCGCTCAACGATCACAAGATTGGTTTCGATCTCGTGCGCCGCGCGCAAGACGCCGGCGTCAAGGTCTTGGCGCTCACCCTCGACGTACCGGTGCGCACCACGCGTTCGCGCGAGAGCTATGCCGGCCTTGGCGGCGTCTTCAAGCCGACCCCGCGCATGATCTACGAAATGGCCGTGCGGCCGAAATGGCTGATGGCGCTATTGCGCAACGGCTATCCGCGCTTCGCTACCATCGGCCCTTATGTCGGCAAGAACGCCTCGACCAACGAGACCATTCGCTTCGCGCGCCACGAAATGGGCGGTGCTTTCAATTGGGAAGAAGTCGCGCGCTATCGCGAACGCTGGAAGGGACCGATGGCGCTCAAGGGCATCCTGCATCCTGCCGATGCCGAGAAAGCGGTAGCCCTCGGTATCGACGGGATCTGGATATCGAATCATGGCGGCCGTCAGATCGAGGCGCTGATGCCGTCGATCGACGCTTTGCCGGCGATCGCGTCGGCGGTGGGAAAACGTGCCACCGTCATCCTCGACAGCGGCATCCGCTCCGGCCAGGACATCATGCGCGCGGTGGCGCTCGGCGCCGACGTGGCGTTTGCCGGCAAGTCGTTCCTGTGGGCGGTGGGCGCGCTCGGCGACGAGGGCCCCGGTTACCTCATCGAGCTCTATATGGACGAGTTGCGCGCCTCGCTGGGCCAAATCGGCGCGTTGACGCCGTACGGCGCGCGTGAGGCCACCATCCGCCACCCGGGCGCGATCAAGTTTTAGGGCAGGGACCTGCACGTTTTCCTCCGTCATTCCGGGCGTAAATGCCCTTGAATGAAGGGGTCTGTGGCACAACGCTGCTCTGCGCTGGGGCGGTAGCCAGCCCCCCGGAGCATCGTTACAAGGGGCGGCTTTCTGCCGGAGAATCCTGCCCATGTCGGCCGTCGCCGAACCCGTCCGCCACGCCACCGTTGACGACGCGCTCGCGCGCCGCAACGCCGTGGTGCTGTCGGCGGCGCAGGCGCTCGGCGGCGCCAACAACACCATCATCTTCTCCTCCGCCAGCATCGTCGGCGCGGTGATTGCGCCCGACAAGGGCCTCGCCACGCTGCCCATCACGTGCATGGTGATCGGAATGTGGCTCGGCACGCTGCCGGTCGGGATGCTGGCGCGGCGCTTTGGCCGCCGCGCCGCGCTGCAGATCGGCTCGCTGCTGGGCGTCGCGTCAGGGCTGATCTCCTACTACGCGGTGGTGACCGGCAATTTCTGGCTGCTTTTGTTCGGCACCTTCTGCGGCGGGCTCTATGCCGCCGCCTTCCAGTCGTACCGCTTCGCCGCCGCCGATACTGCGAGCGAATTGTACCGACCCAAGGTTGTATCCTGGGTGCTGGCGGGCGGTGTGTTTGCCGCCGTGCTGGGGCCGCAGATTGTGATCTTCACCAAGGACCTGCTGACGCCCTTCACCTTCGCCGCCAGCTATATGGCGCAGTCGGCCTGCGCGGTGGTGGCGATGCTGGTGCTGCACTTCGTCAAGATCCCAAGGCTCGCCGCGCCCCGCGCCCACACCATGCGGCCGTTGTCCGAAATCGCGCGCCAGCCGCGCTTCATCGTGGCGGTCGCCTGCGGCGTCACCGCTTACGCAGTGATGAACCTGCTGATGACCTCGGCGCCGCTCGCCATGGTCGGCTGCGGCCATTCGGTCACCGACGCCACCCTCGGCATCCAGTGGCACGTCCTGGCGATGTACGGGCCGAGTTTCGTCACCGGTACGCTTGTCGCCCGTTTCGGGGTGATCCGCATCACCGCCATCGGCCTCGGCCTGCTGGTGCTGACCGGCATCGTCGGCATCACCGGCCTGTCGGTCGCGCACTTCTGGACCGCGCTGGTGCTGCTCGGTCTCGGCTGGAATCTGGCCTTCATCGGTGCCACCACCTTGGTGACCGAATGCCATCGCCCCGAGGAGCGCACCAAGGTGCAGTCGTTCAACGACTTCCTGATCTTCGGCGCGATGGCGGTGGCCTCGTTCTCGTCCGGTCAGCTCCTGGCGTACTTCGGCTGGTTCGCCATCAATGCGGTGCTATTCCCGACCATCCTGGTCGCCGGCGCGCTGCTGGTCTGGCTGGCCGTCCGGCGCGAGCGTGAGCCGGTGTGAGCGGCGGCCTGCCGGCCGGTCACCTGCGGGATATATTCCATCTAAACGCGTTGCGGCGCCCAGACGGCCGCCAAGAGACCGGGCCGTTGGCGCGCCGGGGCGGGCCGCAGGTTCCTAAACAATTCGACGCATGCGGCTCGCCACCGCGCGAGAGTGGCCATTTTCTACCGTTTTCCTTGCTTGCCGTCCGCCCACAACGCCAATTGAAATGCGCGGCGGCGGTTGCGTTTGTGTGCCGTTTTTGGCTATATCCGCGCGCTTTCCGGTCGGGGTGAAGCGCGATTCTGGCGGCCATCCTCGACGTCCCTGGCGCCGGGCAGGGGGCGTTAACTCCCGCCAAGCTCCGTTCTCATAAACGAGGTTGAGGCCACCATGACTACATTGTGGATGATCGTTGGCTGTGGCGTGCTCGCGATCCTCTATGGCATCTGGGCCACCATGTCGGTGCTGGGCGCCGATGCCGGCAGCGCCAAGATGCAGGAGATTTCCGCCGCCGTGCGCGAGGGCGCGCAGGCTTATCTCAAGCGCCAATACACCACCATCGGTATGGTTGGTGTGGTGATTTTCGTCATCATCGGCTTCACGCTGGGCTGGCTGGTTGCGGTCGGCTTCGCGATCGGCGCCGTCCTGTCGGGCGCGGCCGGCTTTATCGGCATGAACGTGTCGGTGCGCGCCAACGTGCGCACCGCGCAAGCCGCGACCAAGTCGCTCGCCGGCGGGTTGGACGTCGCCTTCAAGGCCGGCGCCATCACCGGCATGTTGGTCGCGGGCCTGGCGTTGCTCGGCGTCACGCTCTACTTCGGCTTGCTCACCGGCACCATGAAAATGGCGCCGAGCGACCGCACGGTGATCGATGCCATCGTCGCGCTCGGCTTCGGCGCTTCGCTGATCTCGATCTTCGCCCGTCTCGGTGGCGGCATCTTCACCAAGGGTGCGGACGTCGGAGGCGACTTGGTCGGTAAGGTCGAAGCCGGCATTCCGGAAGACGACCCGCGCAACCCGGCCACCATCGCCGACAACGTTGGCGACAACGTCGGCGACTGCGCCGGCATGGCGGCCGACTTGTTCGAGACCTACGCGGTGACCATCGTCGCCACCATGGTGTTGGCCTCGATCTTCTTCCGCGACACCGCCCTCCTGATGCCGATGATGATTCTACCGCTCGCCATTGGCGGCGTCTGCATCATCACCTCGATTATCGGCACCTTCTTCGTCAAGCTGGGCGCCTCGCAGTCGATCATGGGCGCTCTCTATAAGGGCTTGCTGATGACCGGCGTGTTGTCGCTGATCGGCATCGGCGGCGTAATATATTACGTGTTGCCTGGCCATTTTGGCGCGATTGCCGGCCAGAGCTTCACCGGCATGACGCTGTTTGCTTGCGGCGTCGTCGGCCTGGTCGTCACCGGTCTGATCATCTGGATCACCGAATACTACACCGGCACCGACTATCGTCCGGTCAAGTCGATTGCGGCCTCGTCGGTGACCGGCCACGGGACCAACGTGATCCAGGGGCTGGCCATCTCGATGGAGTTGACCGCGCTGCCGGCGATCGTCATCATCGCCGGCATCCTGATCACCTATAATCTCGGGGGTCTGTTCGGCATCGCCATCGCGGTCACCACCATGCTGGCGCTCGCCGGCATGATCGTTGCGCTCGACGCCTTCGGTCCGGTCACGGACAATGCCGGTGGCATTGCCGAAATGGCCGGTCTGCCGGCGGACGTGCGCAAGGCGACCGACGCGCTCGACGCCGTCGGCAACACCACCAAGGCGATCACCAAGGGCTATGCCATCGGTTCGGCTGGCCTTGGCGCTTTGGTTCTGTTTGCCGCCTATAACCAGGACCTGTTGTACTTCAGCAAGGACACCGTGGCTCACGCTTACTTCAAAGGCGTGGTGCTCGACTTCTCGCTGACCAACCCCTACGTCGTCGCCGGCCTGCTATTCGGTGGTCTGTTGCCGTACCTTTTCGCGTCGATGGGTATGACCGCGGTCGGCCGGGCTGCCGGCGCCATCGTCGAGGAAGTGCGCCGTCAGTTCCGGGATGACCCGGGCATCATGAAGGGCACGTCGAAGCCGAACTACGCCCGTGCGGTGGACCTGCTGACCAAGGCGGCGATCAAGGAAATGATCATTCCGTCGTTGCTGCCGGTGCTGTCGCCGATCGTCTGGTACTTCGTGATCTACTTCGTCGCGGGCGGCGGGGCAGGCGGCAAGTCGGCCGGCTTCTCGGCGCTCGGCGCGATGCTCCTGGGCGTGATCGTCACCGGCCTGTTCGTCGCCATCTCGATGACCTCGGGCGGCGGCGCCTGGGACAACGCCAAGAAGTACATCGAGGACGGCCATTACGGCGGCAAGGGCTCGGAGGCCCATAAGGCCGCCGTCACCGGCGACACCGTCGGCGATCCCTACAAGGACACGGCCGGTCCGGCCGTGAACCCGATGATCAAGATCACCAACATCGTGGCCTTGCTGCTGTTGGCGGTGCTCTCGCACGGCTGATCGCGCCACCACACGCCGAAACGACAAAGGGCCCGCGTTCCGCGCGGGCCCTTTTTGTTGATCGCCGCTTGTCTGTCGCTGCCGCTCAGAGCGAGCCGAGGCCCTTGAAGACTTTGCGCAGGTAGCTCAGCTCCTCGCCGCCAGTCGGCGTCGTCTTCGACAGGAAGTCGAACACGTGCCCGTCCTTGAGCCCGTAATTGGCGAGCCGCGTGACGCGCCGGTCCTTGTCGAAATAGATCGCGACCACCCGCTGGTCGACCACTTCCTGCTTCATGAAAGCAGCGCTGCGGTAGCCCTTCTGCGAAATGTAATAGAAGGCGTCGCCATTGACGGTGGCGACCGTGGAGGGTGTGCCGAGCACCAGCAGCACCTGCTCCTGTGTCGCGCCGATCGGGATCTGCTCGAGGGCCCCCGGCTGCAGCACGTAGCCGCGTTGGAAGTTCTCCGAAAACCGGCCGCAGCCGGCGAGCGCGAGCGCGCCCGTAAGCGCCAGCGCGGCCAAGGTGCGGCGGGCGCCGCGGCGGTGATAGGACAAGCTCGATCGCAAACCCGGCATCCTCATTTTCGTCTTGCATCGGCGGAGGCGTTGACGTACGCGGCGGCGAACCGCCCAAAACCCCCTAGCCAAACCGATGATTTTTCCCCGATTTCGCCGCGGCGCGCGGCCCGACACCATTCCGGCCCTGTATGGCACGATCGTGGCGCAGGCGCGAATGCCCTGCTTTTACCAGGACTATGCCGTTCCCGACACCGTCGACGGCCGTTTTGATGTCATTGTCCTGCATCTTGCCGCGGTGCTTGAGCGGTTCGCCGCCGAGCCGTCCTTGCGCGACCTGGGGCAGGGGCTTTTCGACCAATTTTGGCAGGATATGGACCATAACCTGCGTGAAATGGGGGTCGGCGATCTGGCCGTGCCGAAGCGGATGCGCAGCCTGGGTGAGGCCTTCTACGGGCGCGCCGGGGCCTATCGGGACGCACTTGCGGAAGACCAGCCAAACGCGCTGGTCGAAGCCGTGGCCCGCAATGTCTATGCCGGTGCGGCTGGTGGTGCGCCAGAGCGCCTGGCAGCCTATATGCGGGAAATCGTGCGGGACCTCGCGGGCCAGGAGACCGGCGCCTTGGCGGCTGGCCGCTTGCGTTTCCCCGATCCTCATGCGATTTCCAAGCCTGACGAAGTAAGAGCCTGATATTGATGGAAAAAGCCGGCAATCCCTGGCCCGTACCGGTGGCCTTGGACGATATCCCGGACACCGGCCTGCATATGGACCTCGACGCTGCGCCGGAGACCCGGGCGGCGCTGGCGGCGCTTGCCGGCGTGCGCGAGGTGCCGCAGCTCGCTGCCGCCTTCGATCTCACGCGCCAGGGCGCGGGCGTGCACGTCAGCGGTCGGGTGCGCGCGCGGGTCGGCCAGACCTGCGTGGTGACGCTGGAGCCGGTCGAAAGCGAGATCGACGAGCCGGTGGACGTCGTGTTTATACCGGGCGCCGAGGCGGCCGCTGCGGCCACCCGCGATCTTCACACATTGGATGAAGACGAGGAGCCGCCGGAACCGCTGCAGGACGGCAAGGTCGACCTCGGCGCGCTGGCGAGCGAATTCCTGCTGCTCGGCATTGACCCCTATCCGCGCAAGCCGGGCGCCGAATTTGCCCCGCCCGCGGCGGCTGAGGCCGGCGAGCACCCGTTTGCCGGGCTGGAAGCCCTGAAGAAACGCCTTGGCGGCGGCAATTCCTGACCGGAACCAAGCGGTGGAACGCGTCGACAACCGTCTTGTCTGCCGCGCCTCAATGGCTATGGTCCCAGCCGTGCTTCGCTTTCCCAGGACCATGCCGTCGGCGCGCCCTTTGACGCCGCCAAGGTCACCCCATGGCGGATAAGATTCGCATCGCATTGGACGCTATGGGCGGCGACCATGGGGCTTCGGTCGTGCTGCCGGGTGCCGAGCTTTCGCTCACCCGCCACCCGGAGCTCGAATACCTGCTTTTCGGCGACCGCGCCCAGATCGACCCGCTGCTGGACCGTCTGCCGCGGCTCAAGGCCAGGTCGCAGGTGATCCATACCGACGTCGCGATCCGCATGGACGACAAGCCGAGCCAGGCGCTGCGCCACGGCCGCTGGAAGTCATCGATGTGGCTGGCGCTCGACGCCGTGAGCAAGGGCGACGCCGACGTGGCGGTCTCGGCCGGCAACACCGGCGCGCTGATGGCGATGGCGCGCTTCAGCCTGCGCATGCTGGAGGGCATCGAGCGTCCGGCGATCGCGGCGCTGTGGCCGACGATCCGCGGTGAGTCTGTGGTGCTTGACGTCGGCGCGTCCATCGGCGCCGACGAGGAGCACCTGGTCCATCTCGCCGCCATGGGCAGCGCCATGGCCCGCGTATTGTTCGACGTCGAGCGGCCGACCGTCGGCCTGCTCAATATCGGGGTCGAGGAGATCAAGGGCCTCGAGCAGGTGCGCGAAGCCGGTCGTATCCTGCGCGAGGCCAATTTCGCGCATTTCGACTATCGCGGTTTCGTCGAAGGCGACGATATCGGCAAGGGCACCGTGGACGTGGTCGTCACCGAGGGCTTCGCCGGCAATATCGCGCTCAAGACCGCCGAGGGCACCGCCCGCCAGATTGCCGAGTATCTGCGCGCGGCCATGAACCGCACCTGGATGGCTCGGCTCGGCTACTTGCTCGCGCGCCAGGCCTTCCGGACCTTGCGCGAGAAGATGGACCCGCGCCGGGCCAATGGCGGCGTCTTCCTCGGCCTCAACGGCATTGTTATCAAAAGCCACGGCGGCGCCGATTCCGAAGGGATTGCCGCGGCTATCGACATCGGTTTCGACATGGTGCGCTACGAGTTGCTCGCCAAGATCGGCGAGTCGGTGGAACGCGATCGGCAAGCCAATGCGACGGCCCAACTGGCGAGCGGAGCGGCTTCGTGACGGTATTGCGTTCGGTGGTGCTCGGCTGCGGCGGATATCTGCCCAGCCGAATCTTAAGCAACGACGATCTGGCGCGCTCGGTGGACACCACCGGCGAGTGGATCGTGCAGCGCACCGGCATTCGTGAGCGCCATATCGCGGCCTCGGGCGAGCTCACCTCCGATCTCGCCGTGCACGCGGCGCGCGCGGCTTTGGCCAACGCCCATGTCGAGGCCGATTCGATCGACCTGATCATCCTTGCCACCTCGACGCCTGATTTAACATTCCCCGCTACCGCGGTGATCGTGCAGGACAAGCTCGGCATCACCGGCGGCGCCGCCTTCGACCTGCAGGCGGTCTGCTCCGGCTTCGTCTATGCGCTCTCGGTCGCCGACAGCATGCTCAAGAGCGGCGCCTTCAAGCGGGCGCTGGTGATCGGGGCGGAGACCTTCTCGCGCATCCTCGACTGGAGCGACCGCACCACCTGCGTGCTGTTCGGCGACGGCGCCGGCGCGCTCGTGCTGGAGGCGCAGCCGCAGGCCGGCGCGGTCGCGGACCGCGGCATCCTCACCGCGCACTTGCGTTCCGATGGCCGCCACAAGAGCAAGCTCTACGTGGACGGCGGCGTGTCCTCGACCCAGACCGTCGGCCATCTGCGCATGGAGGGACGGGAGGTTTTCAAGCACGCGGTCGCCATGATCACCGACGTGATCGACGACGCCTTCAAGGCCACCGGCACCGCCGCCGCCGACATCGACTGGTTTGTGCCGCACCAGGCCAACAAGCGCATCATCGACGGTTCCGCCCACAAACTCGGCATCGCGCCGGACAAGGTGGTGATCACGGTCGACCGCCACGGCAATACTTCCGCGGCTTCGATTCCCCTGGCCTTGGCGGACGCGGTCGCCGACCGGCGCATCAAGCGCGGGCATTTGATCCTGCTGGAAGCCATGGGCGGAGGCTTTACCTGGGGCTCCGCTCTGCTGCGCTGGTGAGACTCACCCCAAGAGCGGGCCAACGCCACCGTTTGCCCCCAATTTGGCCACTCACATTTTGCAGAGCGACCCGTTGACCAGCCCCCATCTAGCGAATATCGTTGATAATTCAGCGGGATATCTTCGCCGGGGGCAGGGCAGGCGATGACTGGAAAGACGGTAACGCGGGCTGACCTCTGCGAGGCAGTCTATCAGAAGGTCGGACTCTCACGAACGGAGTCCGCCTCGCTCGTGGAGTTGGTGCTCAAAGAGATCACCGACTGTCTCGAGCGTGGCGAAACCGTGAAATTGTCGTCGTTTGGTTCGTTCGTCGTCCGCAAAAAAGGACAGCGGATCGGACGCAATCCCAAGACCGGTAAAGAAGTGCCGATCTCGCCGCGGCGGGTGATGGTGTTCAAGCCGTCGGCGATCCTCAAGCAGCGCATTAACGGCGCCGGCGAAAGCCACGATCAGGCCTGAGCGGCTTGGGGAAAACTAAGCCGAATCAGTGAATTAGGGGCCTAATCGCCCTATTTCGGTCTGGCGCGCCCCTTACACATTTGTTCAAGTAACGCGTTCAACCCGCCAATCAGGAGGGCCGCTTTGGACAGCAAGGCGCCGGACGCATTTCGCACCATCAGTGAAGCGGCGGACGAGCTCGATCTGCCCCAGCACGTCTTGCGTTTCTGGGAGACGCGCTTTCGCGACATCAAGCCGATGAAGCGCGGCGGCGGCCGGCGTTATTACCGGCCCGACGACATCGATCTGTTGCGCGGCATTCGCCATCTGCTTTACGGCGAGGGCTACACCATCCGCGGCGTGCAGCGGATCTTGCGCGAGCAGGGCGTGCGCTTCGTGCAGGCCGTCTGGGAGGACGGCGCGCCGCAGCCGCCCCATGGCACGCGCGAGGAGGAAACAGAATCCGATGAGGCGGTCGAGGCCGTCGAACCGGTGGACGAAGGGCGGGGCCTGGGCGGACGTCTCGCTTCGCTGATCGGCCGCGACCTCGGCGATCGCCAGGACGATGCCGCCGAGCGGCCCGAGCCGCCGCTCGAGAGCGTGCCGATGCCGCGCATCGAGCCGGGTGACCGCGCGGCCCACGCCGGTGCGGCGCCCGCCGAGGCCAGGCCGCTCCCGCCGGCGGCGCAGCCGACGGACGCAAGCCGCGCCGGCCTCGGGGGCGAGGCGATGAGCAAGCTGCAGGCCGCGCTCAACGAGCTCGGCGAGTGCCGCAAGCTGATCGAGGCCGCGGTCGCGCGCGCCGATTAGCGCAATGCTTCCGGCAAGACCTTTCCCGGCGAGATCGACGCGCTGACGGCGGTGCAGGCGCTGGCCGACGTTGAGGCGCGCCGGCGCGGGCCGTGAGGGTTACCGGCACGGGCCGCGATGATTTCGCCTTGGAATTGCAGTGCGCGCAGACTACACTTTTGAGGCCAGGGGATCTCAATGGTGCAGCGACCGAAAATGGTCGGTTGGTACACGCCGCGCTTAATCGCGACGGCCGTTAGCGTCGCTATTTCCACCGCCTTCGGTCAATTTGCCGATCGGCGCGAAATGGAAGCGGCGGGGCGCAAGATCGATCCTGACAAGCTGGATGACGCCTACGACTATCGCGACGCGCTCGCCGGGCAGGACTTCTGGTTCGACTTCTTCGCGGACACGGGTGACGGCTGGAATTCGACCTACGCGGTCGCCCGGCTGCTCGCCGAACCCGTGCTGAAAGTCGCTGAGGCCGATACCCCGTTGCCGCGGGGCCGCATCCTGGTGATGGGCGGCGACCAAGTCTATCCGACACCATCCCGCGAGGCTTACCAGGAGCGGCTGATCGTGCCGTTCGAAGCGGCGGCGAAGGGGCAAATCGATCCCGACCAGCCGCCGCATCTCTATGCCATTCCGGGCAACCACGATTGGTACGACGGGCTGCTGACTTTCCTCAGTCTGTTCTGCCGTCGTCGCAAGCAAGGCACGTGGAACGTGGGCCGCCGGGGCCGCACCATCGGCGGCCGTGAGACGCAGCAGACGCGCAGCTATTTCGCGCTCGCTTTGCCGCGGGGCTGGTGGCTGTGGGCGGCCGACGTCCAGCTCGCCGGTTACATCGATCAGCCGCAGATCGATTTTTTCACCCATGTTGCCCGGGATTGGATGGACGACAATTCGCGCCTGATCCTGTGCACGGGCATGCCGAGCTGGGCCTATGTCGACGTCGACGACCCGACACCGGCCTTTCGTAATTTCTCTTATCTCGAAAGGCTGGCCCGGCTTGCCAACAAGGGCCATCGGCTGTGCGCGGTGCTGACCGGCGACAGCCATCATTATTCGCGCTACACGGAAGGCGAGGGTCAGGCCGGGTGTCACTACATCACCGCCGGCGGCGGCGGCGCCTTCCTGCATCCGACCCATCATCTCGAAGACAAGAAATTCGACTGGCAGTATTCGGCGCCGAACGCGCCGGCTGGCACGCCCGGGCCGCCATTCGAGCGCAAGTTCACGCTCATCAAGGATGCGGACAACAATCCGCTGACTTTTCCCGACCAGGCGACCTCGCGCAAACTCAGCTATCGCGATCTGCTGTTTGCCCTGCTGAACTGGCAATACACGCTGACCCTGGCGGTTGCGTGTGGCGTGTTTGCCTGGCTGCTCGACGCCAACGCGCGCTTTGAAGGTTCCACGCTATTGCAGAATCTCACCGCGCCGGCCGATTTCTGGGGCGCGGTCTGCGCTTACGTTGGTCTGGTATTCGTCTCGCCGTGGCCTGCTCTCCTCGTGGGTGGTGCCGTTGGCGGTTATTACTATCTCGCCGATTTCAAGCCCTGGCAGCGGCGCCTTGCGGTCGGCGGATTGCACGCGGCGGTGCAGACCGGTGTCGTCATGCTGGCGACTATCGTGCTGGCCCGCTGGCTGACGAATTGGCCCGATTGGTTGTTCATCCTGTTGATCGGCGCTGTCGGTGGCTTCCTCGCGGCCACCATCCTCGGTACTTATTTCCTCCTCTGCCTGAACGTCTTCAAGGCTCACTGGAACGAAGCGTTCTCCGCGCTGCGCATCGCGGACTACAAGAACTTTCTACGGCTGCGCATCAAGCCCGACGGTGAGCTTGAGATCTATCCGGTCGGATTGACCAAGACGCCGCGCGACGACAGCACCGATTCGCCGAAAAATCCGCCGCTCGAACCGCATCTGATCGAAGGACCGATACCTATCCGGTAAACGCAGCCGTGCTGCGCCTGAAGCCTTTGCAGGTCGGCCATGCTGGCGCAGGTCAACGGCGCGCATCTCTGCGACCGGCGTGAAATCGCAGAGACCGGCCATATCGATTGCATCTTCGGTAAGAACGCCGCGCGCGATGTCTACCCGGCGATCGTGGCGCATCTCGACCGGACCGCGCGGCCGTATCGCCGGGTGCGAGGAGTTTCTGGTATCTATTTGTTTTCGATGGATTTTCTGGTCGGGGCGGCGGGATTCGAACCCACGACCTCTTGTCCCCCAGACAAGCGCGCTAACCGGGCTGCGCCACGCCCCGACCGGAACGGCGCGGACTATAGGGATGCGTCTTTCGCGGCGCAACACTTGTCGGGAGCGGGGTCGCTGTACCTGCCGCGCAAGACGCAACCGCCAGCTAGCGCGCTTGCGCCGGTACCGGCGTGGCCGGCCAGCCAGCGGGTCCCATTGCGGCACGCCGGCGCTTATAGCGGCAGGTCGCCGCCCACAAGCCCCACACCATGCCGAGCAGCAGGAAGAAGTGCCGCCAGTGGTCGCTGTCGATGATGAAGCTTTCCGCCACTTCGCCGGCAAACACGGCGAACGCGACGATGGCGTAGCCCTGCCAGGGCGTCGCCACGAACACGGTGCGCAAGGCGACCCAGAGCGACGTCAGCACCAGCAGGATGTAGCTCACGCCGCCGACCCAGCCATAGACCAGGAAGGCTTGCAGATAGACGTTGTGCTGCTGCTGGGCGTGGTGGGCGGCAAAGCCGAAGGGGCCCATGCCGTTGAAATAACGCAGCACCTCGGACACGGCCTGTTCCTGCAAGCGGAAGCGGCCGCCCTGGCCGACGTCGTAGGACTGGATCAGGTGCGCGCGCACCTCGAACATCTTGTGGATCGCCGGGATCGACAGCAGGATCGCGACGAAAACCATCAACAACGCCACCGCCACCGCGCTCATGACGAAAATGCGCATGCGCGTCGAGGTCTGCCGGGCGGTGAGGAACGACAGCGTGATCATCAACGCGGCCGATAGCGCGAAATGCGCCCAGGCCCCGCGCGAGAACGACAGCAGCAGCGCCACCACCATGATGCCGAGCGCCCCGATGTCGATGACGCCGATACGGCGCACCATCATGCGCTGCATCACCACCACCGCCGGCCAGATCAGGAACGGCCCGTAGACGTTGGGGTCCTTGAACGCGCCCATGGCGCGGTTGTTGTCGGTGAAGAGATGCGCCAGCCCGGCGACGTTGAAATAGCCGAGGATGCCGGCAATCCCCGCCAGCACCGCGGTCAGGATATAGGCCGAGCGCAGCGCCGCCATCCGCTGCATGGTGTTGTCGGCCAGGATGCAGGCCCACATGATCGCGGCGACCGCCAGATAGATCGATGTGGCGGCGTATTGCACCGTCTTCTCGCGCTCCGGCACGTTGGCGAGCGACAATAGCCCGCCGGCGTTCAACAGCAGCAGCAGGAGGAACATGCACCGTGATCTTGCGGTCGAAGCGCACGCCGGCGATCAGGCAGCTCACCGCCAAGAAGCCCATCAGCGCGTCATGGGGCGAGGGCTCGATGAAGGCGACCGAGCTCGCCAGCACCGCGATGTAGATGACGATGAGCAGCAACCGCTCGCGGAACGGCGCCGCGTCGGCGCCCGGCATTGCCGCGGCCAGCGGCGGCGACGCAACCGGCGGCGCGTAAAGGGGAGAGGCATAGAGCGGCGGCGCGCTCGCGGGCTCGATGCGTGCCGGGTGCGGCCGGGCCGGCGCGGCCCCACGCGGGCGCGCCAAATCCCGGCTCATGTCCTCGGACGTGATCAATACGCGTTCTCGGTCTTGAGCAGCGCGAACGGCGTGCGCGCCAGGATGGAGAGGTCGAACAGCACCGACCAGTTCTCGATGTAGTAGAGGTCGTGCTCGACGCGTTTCTGGATCTTCTCGTGGGTGTCGGTCTCGCCGCGCCAGCCGTTGATCTGCGCCCAGCCGGTGATGCCGGGCTTGACGCGGTGGCGGGCGAAATAGCCATCCACCGCCTCGTCATAGAGCCGCGCCTCGGCCTTGGCGTTGACCGCGTGCGGGCGCGGGCCGACCAGCGACAGGTTGCCCTTGAACACGACATTGAACAGCTGCGGCAGCTCGTCGAGGCTGGCCTTGCGGATGAAGCGGCCGACGCGGGTGACGCGCGGGTCGTTCTTGGTGACCAGCTTGTTGGCGGCGGCGTCCGACTGCTCGACATACATCGAGCGGAACTTGTAGACCTCGATCAGGTCGTTGTTGAAGCCGTAGCGCTTCTGCTTGAACAACACCGGCCCGCGGCTGTCGAGCTTGATGGCGAGCGCGATCAGCGCCATCAGCGGCAGACAGCGCAGAGCAGGATGCAGGCTGCCGATGATCTTATCGAACAGCCATTTCATCACCACGTCCCAATCGGCGATCGGGCGGTCGAATACGTCGATCACCGGCACCTTGCCGATGTAGGAGTAGGAGCGCGGGCGGAACTGCAGCTTGTTGGTGTGGGCGGCGAGCCGGATGTCGACCGGCAGCACCCAGAGCTTCTTCAGCATCTCGCAGAATGCGGCCTTCCGCCGCGATCGGCAGCGAGAAGATCACCAGATCGACGCGGGTGCGGCGGCCGAATTCGACCAGGCTCGTCGACGCTGCCGAGCTTGCGCTCGCCGGCGCATTCGCCGCCGCCGCGATCGTCGCTGCGGTCGTCGAAGAAGCCGATGATCTCGACGCCGGAATCCTTCTGCCGGCGCAGTTCCTCGATCACCTTCTCGCCGAGCTCGCCGCCGCCGACGATCACGGTGCGGCGGGTGAGGCGGCCTTCGCGCGTCCATCGGCGCACGGCGTAGAACAGCGCTTTGCGCGAGACGATGAGCGCGCACAGGCCGCAGGCGTAGAAGGTGCCGAGCCAGACGCGCGAGAACATCTCGCCGGTCTTGGCGAAGAACGAGGCGCCGATCACGATCAGGAACACCACCGACCAGGCCGAGGCCAGCCGCATGTATTGCTTCTC
Source organism: uncultured Pseudomonadota bacterium (assembly GCA_963829785.1). Classification (GTDB taxonomy): domain Bacteria; phylum Pseudomonadota; class Alphaproteobacteria; order Rhizobiales; family Xanthobacteraceae; genus Pseudolabrys. Next base: position 296,324 of record CAWHJZ010000005.1, read on the forward strand.
GTGGCCGCGGAAGGCCTGCACCTGGTAGATGTCGGCGATCTGGAACGCCAGCATCGACAACGTGGCGATGCCGAATGTGGCGAGGAGATAGCGCAGGATCAGCCCGGACGTCGGCCCGAGATACGTGGCGTAGATCGTCAGGCCCACCAGCACGACCAGCGCGAATTCGGCCATGCGCACGAAGCCGGCGAGCACGATCGGCGAGATGGGCTGCGGCGTCGGCTTGTCGGCGACGGCCAGCGCTTCGGGGGAGAGCGTCGGCGTTTTCGGCGTCTTGATCGGCCCCGCCTTCAGCCGGTCGAGCACGTCGGCGGCAGCCGTTGCCTGTCGCGTGGGGCGAAGATCGATGTCACTCATGTTTGTACGCCACAAATTGTCCGCTCACGCGATTGGCCGCGCGGTGAGCCGGAACTCCCCATTATTTCGAGATAATCCTAGGGAAGGATCGTCAAAAAAGGCTTAGCGATTTGCTGAAAATGCGGTTAACGCCGGCCAAATTTTTCTAAAACTTGCAGCGCTTCCCGGTACGCCGCGAGCACGCCGTCGACCATGCTCTCGATGGTGAAGCCGGCGGCCACCCGCTCGCGCAAACGCAGGGCGAGCTCGGCTGCGCCTTGCGGATCGTCGAGCGCCGCGACAATGGCGCGCGCCAGTGCGCTCGCGTCATCCTTGGGCACCAGGTGACCGGAAAGCGGCCCGTAGATTTCGGGAATGCCGCCGACATTGGCGGCGATCAGCGGCTTGCCGGAAGCGGCGGCCTCCAGCACCACATAGGGCAGCGAGTTCGAGCCGCGAGGGCACCACCATGACGCGGCCGAAGGCCTGCGCCTGCCGCTGCGGCGTCGCCGGCTTGAACGTGATCAGATCGCTCAGCGTCAGCCGTTCGGCCTGCGCCATGAAGGTTTCTCGGTCCGGCCCGTCGCCGACCAGCGTGGCGGTGACGGCGCGGCCGTCGCGGCGCAACGCCGCGATCGCATCGATCAACAGATCGACGCCTTTCAGCATGCGCATCTCGCCGATGAATACCAGGTCGGTGGCGTTGGGTAACGGCGCCACCGGCTCGAACTCGGCGGGCGGCACGCCGTTGTGCACCACCCGCACCAGGCCTTTTGGCGAGCCGATCTTGCGGCGGAAGGTGCCGGCGCTGAATTCGCTTTCGAACAGGAACAGGTCGCCGCGGCGCATCAGGAAGCGCTCGGTGGCGAGATAGACTTTGCCGGCGAGCGTGTCGTGGGTGAACAACAGGCTGCCGCCATGCGGGATATAGACGCGCGCCGCTTCGGGGCGGTTGTAGGCGAGGCGCGAATAGGCGCCGCCTTTGGCGCCGTGGCCGTGCACCACGTCGGCCTGCGTCGCGGCGATGCGGCTCATCACGTGGCGCAGCGCGAACACGTCGCTCGGGTGCGGCTGCCGGTGCATGGGATAGCGCGTGAGACCGAGCGCCAGCGACGGCGCGAGTTCTGCCAGCACCGCCTCGGCGCGCGCGCCGCCGGTCCCGCTGTCGCAGATCACCCCGACGCGGTGGCCGCGCGCGGCTTGTTCACGCGCGAGATCGAGGACGTGGCGGAACAGTCCGCCGACCGGGGCCCGGAACACGTGCAGGATATTCAGCGCAGACATCGGCGGCGGCCGTTTTAGATCGATACCGGAGGAGCAGGGCGGCTGCCACGCGCGGCAACCGGGTTGAGAACGGCCTTATCGGCGCGCGCTCTCAGTACCACCGATACCTTTCGGCATAATGACCGGCCGGCTGCGGTTGCGCCGGGCGGTAGTACGGCTGTTGCGCGTAGACCGGCCGAGCATAGGTCTGTGGGGCCGGTTGCGGCGGGCGGTACTGCATGGTGGTTGCCGGCTGTGGCGTGTAGGCCTGCTGCGCGGGCGGCCGGTATGAATAAGTCTGCGACGATTGCGCCTGCGGCTGGTAGGCGTAGACCGGTCCAGATGAACGCGACCCAAACAGGTCCGAATTGAACAGGCCGCGGCCACTGCTCGCCTTGCTTGTTTGCGCCGCAAAGGCGCTGCGGCCGTAAGTGCTCGCCTGCGGCGCGCCGGACGCCATCAACCCGCGCTGCCCATGAGAAGCGCCTTGCGGCGCCGTCGACACCCGCTGCCCGGTCGCCGCATCCGTCACGTAATAGGCCGGCTGTTGGCGCGCGCAGGCGGCGGCGGTGAGCGCGAGCAGGATCGGCAGCAGCAGACGGACGTGGCGCATGGAATCGAGCCCCTGGCGACGGAAACCTCAAGCCGATTAGGGGCGCGTATGGTTAACAAAGTCTCACTTGCGCGGACGGAGCGCCAAATTAACGAGCCTGAAACCATAATGGTTTGTAATCACGCCAATGCCACAGAGTCGGCGTGTGTGGAGTAGGGATGGTGTTTCGTAAGAAGTCGAATAGTCCGGCTGCGCCGGCCCCGGTGGTTGTATCGGTCAGCGCCGATGGCGAGCCCGACATGCGCGGCCTGGGCCGCCTGTTGTGGCAGAAGAAGACCAAGATCCTCGGTTTCACGCTGATTTGCGCGGCGGCGGCCTTTGTCGTCGTCAACGCCATCACGCCGCGATACCGCTCCGAATCGCGGGTGCTCTTGGAAGCACAGCGGAACGTGTTCCTGCGCGCCGACGCCGACAAGAACGTCGACCGCACCACCATCGACCCGGAAACGGTTGCGAGCCAGGTGCAGGTTCTGCTCTCGCGCGATCTCGCGCGCGAAGTGATCAAGAAAGAGAATCTCGCCAGCAAGCCCGAGTTCGATCCCGCCGTCGCCGGCCGCTCGCCCATGCGCACGCTGCTCAGCGTGCTCGGCATGGGCCGCAACCTCAGCTCCATGACCAAGGAAGAGCGCATTCTCGAGGCCTATTACGACCGGCTCAACGTGCAGGCGATCGAGAAGTCGCGCGTCATCGTCATCGATTTCACCTCGGCTGATCCGCAGCTCGCCGCCAGCGTCGCCAATGCGCTGGCCGAGACCTATTTGCGCATGCAGCAGGTCGACAAGCAGTCGCAGACTCGCGCCGCCGGCACCTGGCTCGCCGGCGAGATCGAGAAGCTGCGCAAGAAGGTGGCCGACGCCGAATCCAAGGTCGAAGAATATCGCGCCAACAAGAATCTGTTCCTCGGCGCCAACAACACCTCGCTGCCGACCCAGCAGCTCACCGATATCAACGCGCAGATCGCGGCCGCGCGCGGCCAGCAGGCCGATCTGCAGGCGAGGGCGCAGCAATTGCGCGCCCAGTTGCGTTCCGGCAGCCCCATCGACTCGTCCGATCTCGCCAATTCGGAGACCATGCGCCGCCTGATCGAGCAGCGTATCGCCTTGCAGTCGCAGCTCGCCGAGCAGTCCACCACGCTGCTCAGCCAGCATCCGCGCATCAAGGAACTGAACGCGCAGATCGCCGAGACCGGCCGCCAGATCAAGGCCGAGGGTAAGCGCCTGGCGCGCCAGCTCGACAACGACGCCAAGGTCGCCGGCGACCGCATCAAGACGCTGACCGCCAGCCTCGACCAGGTCAAGAAGATGGCCTCGCAGTCGAGCGAGCAGGACGTGAAGTTGCGCGCGCTCGAGCGCGAGGCCAAGACCGAGCGCGAATTGCTCGAGTCCTATTTGCAGAAATATCGCGAGGCCAGCGCCCGCGACAGCATCAGCGCGGCGCCGCCGGAAGCGCGCATCATCTCGCGCGCCTCGCCCGCGATCAATCCGGCCTATCCGAAGAAGCTGCCGACCGTGCTGATCGTCGCCTTCGCCGGTTTCGTGTTGTCGACCGGCTTTACGGTGACCGGCGCGCTGCTGGCGCCGCTGCCGTCGCCCTATCCTTATCAATACCCCGCGGCGGGCTACGCGCCGCAGCCGGCCATGGACGCGCCGATCGTGCCGCGAATGGCTTCGCCGCCCTTGGCGCCGGCGCCATCGCCCGGCTATGCGCCGCCACCGCATGGCTATGGCGCGCCGCCGCCCGGCTACGCCATGCCGCCGAACCTTGACGGGGCCCCGGAGTCCGCCGCGCCCCAGCCCTTTGCCGGGAATGTCGGCATGGCGCCCGATGCGCCACTGGCGCCAACGGCTCCCATGGCTCAGATGGCTCCCATGGCACCGCTGCACGCCAGCAGCATTGAGGAGATCGCGGGCGCCGCCAAGATCGCCGCCCGGCTCGGCGGCGAGGATGCCCGCCGCATTGCGGTCATCGGCACCGGTCGCAACGTCGGCACCACGTACTCGGCCATCACGCTGGCGCGCGCGCTCGCCGAGGACGCGTCGGTGTGTGCTGGTCGATCTCGCATTCGGCGCCCCCAATCTGTCGGTGATCTCGACCGAACCGGAAGCGGCCGGCATTGCCGAACTGATCCGCGGTACGGTGTCCTCGTTCGGCGACATCATCACCCGCGATCAGTATTCCAACGTGAATCTGGTGGCGACCGGAGAGGTCGGCAACGACGCCGATGCGCTCGCTGCCTCGCCCATGCTGGCGACGGTGATCGAGGCGCTGGCGCAGAGCTACGATCACGTGGTGATCGATCTCGGCTCGGCCGCCGATGTCCCGGTCGAGTACTTCGCGGCATTGTCGCCGCGCGCCGTGCTGGTGACCGGCGATGCCGCGCAGCCCGCGACCCGCGCCGCGCACGATCGGCTGCAGATGGCGGGCTTCGCCAATGTCAGCGTGTGCGCGGGCGCCGCCCAGGCGGCAGCGGCGTAACGGAAAGAGGCGGCGCTAGGCTCAGGGCGCCGCCGACAGCCGCGCCCGCAGGCGGCGCGCCATCTTCACCAGCTTCCACAACCAGGCGCGCTGCTTGATCATGCGCTTGCCCGCGGCGGCGGCGCGGTAGCTCACCGCCGGCAGCCGGCCGGCGGCGTTCAGCGGCAGGAAGCTGTCGAACAGCGGCTCGGCGTCGTTGCAGAACAGGTTCTTGTAGCGCGCGCTGCCGATGCCGAGGTCGAAAGTGTCGAGGCCGCGCTCGCAGCATTGCCGCACCAGTTGCACGATCAACTGCTCGCCCGGGCTCTCGACCGCATAGCGTCCGCTGGTGATCGAATTGAACATGGCGCAGAAGCGGCCGCGCGCCGACGATGCCGCCCATGGTCGCCACGACCATGTCGTCGACCGAGAGCGCATAGAGCTCGATCAGCGGCATGCCGTCGGGCGGGGGGTCGATCGCCGCCGTCCTCGACGAAGCGCCGCACGTTGGGATCGGCGAACACGTCGTGCAGTCCTTGCGCGCGCATGCGCGCGCTCTTCTGCTTGAAGAACACGTCGAGCGCTTGGCGCACGTCGCGCTGTCCCTCGGCGCGCTCGAAGCGTACCGCGCCATAGCCGGCGAGCGTGCGCTCCTTCTTGCGCATCTTCTTGCGCGCGGCGGCGTTGGTGCGCGCGCGCAACAGCGCGTCGAAGTCCGGGATCAATCCGCCGCTGAAGGCGTAATTGGCGGCGCGCTGGTGCGGCAGCAGCGCGAAGGGGTTGGTGGCGCCGCCCCAGGTGAGCGGCTGGTTGATCAGTTTCAGGAGATCCGCTTCGCGCCCGAGGCGGGCGAGCACGGCCTTGACGTTGCCGGCCTCGAGATGGGCGGCGACGTCGCTGCGCCACAGCGCCATGTTGAAATTGGCGTGCTTGCCGCCGAGGAACTCGGCGACGCGCAGGCCCGCCACGTGGCGGCAGGCCCAGCGGCCACAGGAACAGCGGCGTGCCGAACGGGTTGAAGCCGACCACGATGAAGGGCGAAACGCCGCCGACCGCGCCCACATGGCGCTGCCACAATTTGAGGAAATCGTAGTGCTGGTAGGGCGTGGCCAGCACGCAAGCCTGCTCGAGCGCGCGCCAATGGGGCTCGGCCGCCGCCATGTCCGTAAACACGGTGACGTCGGCAATATGGCCGTCGACCGGCGCCAGGCTGCGGTCGAGGGCCGGAAAGTCGCGCAGGGCATGCACGGTCATGGGTTGTCACGGATATTTGGTTAATGCGATGGGCGATAGGATCGCAAAGAAATATCAATAAAGAGTTGGAATATTCGGCTGCAATTGACGGTGGATTGGCAGGGGAGCGCCGGTGAAGAAGACCATCATCCGCAGCGGCCTGGAGACGCTCTATTTCAGCGGGGCGCATCATCTCATGCGGCCGGCGCTGGGCGGGGTCGGCGCCATCCTGACCCTGCACCACGTGCGTCCGGCGCGGCCCGACGCCTTCCAGCCCAACCGGCTTTTGGAGATCACCCCGAAGTTCTTCGAGCGGGTCCTGCGCTTTCTCAAGCGCACGCGCGTCGACGTCATTTCGATCGACGAGATGCACCGCCGCTTCGTCGCCGGCGAATTCAAGCGCCGCTTCGTCGTCCTCACCTTCGACGACGGCTACAAGGACATCAAGGAGTGGGCCTATCCGCTCCTGCAGAAATATGAGCTGCCGTTCGCGCTCTATATCCCGACCAGCTTCCCCGACCAGCTCGGCGAATTGTGGTGGCTCGGGCTGGAAGCGGTGATCGCGCAGAACAACCGCATCGGCCTGGCCATCAACGGCGAGAACCGCCATTTCGACTGCGCCACCGTCTCGCAGAAGCGCGAGCTCTACGACGAGGTCTACGGCTATCTGCGCAGCTTGAAGACCGAGAAGGAATTGCGCGCCGTCGTGCGCGAGCTGTGCGCCCGCTACGCCGTCGACATGGCGGCGTTCTGCCGCGATCTCTGCATGACCTGGGGGGAGATCGCCGAGATGGCCGAGGACCCGCTGGTGACCATCGGCGCGCACACCGTGAGCCATACGATGCTGAAGAAGCTTCCCGATGACGCCGCCGTGCGCGCGGAAATGGAGCAGAGCCGCGCGGTCCTTGAAGCCGCGCTCGGCAAGCGGCCCGAGCATCTCGCCTATCCGGTGGGCGATCCGACCTCGGCCGGCCCGCGCGAATTCCGCATCGCCGCCGAGCTCGGCTTCAAGACCGCGGTCACCACGCGGCCGGGCGTGCTGTTCAAGGCGCACCGCGATCATCTGACGGCGCTGCCGCGCATCTCGGTCAACGGCGAATTCCAGCGCTCGCGCTATCTGAAGGTTCTGATGTCCGGCGCCGCCACCGCCATGTGGAACGGCTTCCGCCGGGTGAACGCGGCGTAACGAACCCGCTCGTCCCCGCGCAAGCGGGGACCCAGGACATCACCTCATCCATGTATTTTATTTCGCTGGTTTCCCACTTGCGCGGGAATGAGCGGAGGGTGGGTCAATGCGTGTCTGGCGCATCCGGCCGCGCCATCCACTTCACCAGCACCATCGCCGGCAGCACCCAACCGAGCCCGGCGACGACGTAATAGAGCGTCGCCACCCAGCCGTTGATGTTGGTCAGCGCCGATTGCGCCAGCGCCATGGCCAGCAGGCTCCACACCGTCACCAGGGCGAGCAGGGCGAAGGCGCCGATCAGCTTGCGGGTTCGGATGCGCATGGGAGCCTTTCTTATCGGTCATTTGCAGTCGCCGCGACCTGACTATATGGTCCGCGCCATCTCCTGCAAGGACTTGTCGCTCAAGCACTTGTCGCTCAAGCCCTTGTCGGGAGCGTTGGATTCCAGGCCTGAATTGATGGACGCTTCCGAAACCCACGCACCCGCGCTGCGGCTCTGGCTGCTCGCGGTGGCGGCCATGATCTTCCTGACCTTGATCGTCGGCGGGGCGACACGGCTCACCGAATCCGGCTTGTCGATCACCCAGTGGAAGCCGGTCACCGGCGTGGTGCCGCCGCTCTCGCAATCCGCCTGGCAGCAGGAATTCAAGGATTACCAGGCCATTCCGCAATACAAAGAGCTGAACCGCGGGATGACGCTCGACCAGTTCAAGGTGATCTACTGGTACGAGTGGACGCACCGGCTGCTCGCCCGCACCACCGGTATGGTGTTTCTGCTGCCGCTGTTGTTTTTTCTGTGGCGCGGCTGGGTCCCCAAGCGCCTGCGCGTCCGGCTCTGGGCCATCTTCGGCGCCGGCGCCGCGCTCGGCGCGGTCGGCTGGTGGATGGTGTCGTCGGGGCTGGCCGGCTCCGGACGCGTCAGCGTGTCGCAGTATCGCCTCGCGTTCCATCTAACACTCGCCTGTGCGATTTACTTTGCCGTCTTGTGGACCGCGCAGCAGCTCGCCCCGCAACGCCGCAGCGAGGCGGGCGGACGGCTACGCTGGCTGGCGCTCGTGATCGCCTTCATGGTGCTGGCGCAGATCTATCTCGGCGCGCTGGTCGCCGGCAGTGACGCGGGCCTCATCTACAACACTTGGCCGCTGATCGACGGCGCCTTCATTCCCGCCGCCAAGGACCTGTTCTTCATGCAGCCGGCCTGGCGCAATTTCTTCGAGAACACCCTCACCATTCAGTTCGATCACCGCATGATGGCCTATGTGCTGTGGCTCGCCATCATGTTCCACGCCAACGACGCATGGCGCGCGCAGACGGAAGTGCGCGGCGCGCTCATCCTCGCCGGCATCGCCACGCTCCAGGTCGTGCTCGGCATCACCACGCTGCTGTTGCAGGTGCCGATCGACTTGTCGCTCGCGCACCAGATGGTCGGCGTTCTGACATTCACGGTGGCGATCGTGCACGCCGAGAAGCTGTGGCACCGCGAGAGCTTCGTCGCGCTGCCGCAGCCGATGCCGGCGGAGTAGGGGCTATGTTCGAGACCGACACGCGCGGCAGCATTGCCCTCATCACCATGCGCCACGGCAAGGCCAACGCCCTCGACATCGAATTCTGCGAGGCGCTGAGCGCGCGCTTTGCCGCGTTGCGCGCGTCCGGCGCCAGGGCCGTGGTGCTGACCGGTGAGCGACGCATGTTTTGCGCCGGCGTCGATCTCAAGCGGCTGAGCGAGGGCGGCGCCGACTACATCCGCGCCTTCCTGCCGTCGCTGCACCGGCTTTACGAAACGGTGTTCTTTTGTCCCTTGCCGGTGGTGGCGGCGGTGAACGGCCACGCCATCGCCGGCGGCGCCGTGCTCGCGGCCTGCGCCGACCGCCGCATCATGGCCGAACGCGCCGGCCGCATCGGCGTCACCGAACTGCTGGTCGGCCTGCCGTTCCCCGCGCTGGCGTTCGAAGTGCTGCGCTTTGCGGTACCGCCGCGCTATCTGCCGGAGTTCACGCTGAGTGGCGCCACCTACGAGACCGACGCCGCGCTCGCGCGCGGTTGGATCGACGAGCTCGCCGAGCCGGAAGAGTTGCTGGAGGACGCCATCGCGGTGGCGCAGGAACTGGCCGCGCTGTCGCCGCCGGCCTTCGCGCAGACCAAGGCGCAATTGCGCGAACAGGTGCGCGAGCGCATGGCGGCGACCGGCGCCGCGACCGACAAGGCCGTCACCGACATCTGGACCGCGCCGGAGATCGCTTGACCGCATCCGCGCCTATGTGGCGCGGGTGTTGGAGAAGAAATAACCGCGGCTCCCGTCGGAGCGCGGCACGATTTCCTAACCGCTCGTCCCCACGGAAGCGGGGACCCGGCCCTTTCGCGACAAAGCACTGGATGCCCGCTTTCGCGGGTATGAGCGGAGAGGCTGTTCAGCGCTGCGACGGTGTCGCGCCTCACACCGCCTTCAGCGCCTGCTCCAGGTCGGCGATGATGTCTTCCTTGTCCTCGATGCCGATCGACAGCCGCACCACGTCGGGCCCGGCGCCCGCCTTGATCTTATGTTCGTCGGACAGTTGCTTGTGCGTGGTCGAGGCCGGATGGATGATCAGCGAGCGGGTGTCGCCGATATTGGCGAGATGCGAGAACAACTTCACGTTCGACACCAGCTTGACGCCGGCATCGTAGCCGCCCTTGAGCCCGAAGGTGAACACCGCGCCCGCGCCTTTGGGTACGTATTTCTTGGCGAGCGCGTGATACTTGTCGCCCGGCAAGCCCGGATAGCTCACCCACGCCACCTTGTCGTGCTTTACCAGCCATTCGGCCACCGCTTGCGTGTTGTCGCAATGACGCTGCATACGCAGGCTGAGCGTCTCGATGCCGTTGATGAACAGGAAGGCGTTGAACGGCGACATCGCCGGTCCGAGGTCGCGCAGGCCCAGCACGCGGCAGCAGATCGCGAAGGCGAAGTTGCCGAAGGTCTCGTGCAGCACGATGCCGTGATACTCGGGGCGCGGCTCCGACAGCATCGGATAGCGCCCGCCGCGCGACCAGTTGAAGCTGCCGCCGTCGATGATAATGCCGCCGATGGAGTTGCCGTGGCCGCCGAGGAACTTGGTGAGCGAATGCACCACGACGTCGGCGCCATAGTCGATCGGCTTGCAGAGGTAAGGCGTCGCCAGCGTATTGTCGACGATCAGCGGCACGCCCGCCTTGCGCGCGATGTTGGCGATGGCCTCGATGTCGGTGACGACGCCGCCCGGGTTGGCGATCGACTCGATGAAGATCGCCTTGGTCTTGTCGGTCATGGCGCGCTCGAATGAGCCGATGTCGTCGGGGTCGGCCCAGGCGACGTTCCAGCCGAAATTCTTGAACGAATGGGTGAACTGGTTGATCGAGCCGCCATAGAGCTTGGTGGAGGCGACCACCTCGTCGCCCGGCGTCATCATCGCGTGCAGGGTGATCACCTGGGCGGCATGGCCGGAGGCGACCGCCAGCCCCGCGGTGCCGCCTTCGAGCGCGGCGACGCGTTCCTCCAGCACCGCGCAGGTCGGGTTGCCGATGCGAGTATAGATATTGCCGAATGCCTGCAGGCCGAACAGCGATGCCGCATGGTCGACGTCGTCGAAGACGTAAGAGGCGGTCTGGTAGATCGGCGTGATCCGCGCGCCGGTGGTCGGGTCGGGCTTGGCGCCTGCGTGAATCGATAGCGTTGCAAAGCCCGGAACGTGGTCGGCATCGGCCATTGTTTCCATCCCTGTTCAGTTGTAGCGGCCGTTTGGCCCGGCGGATCTGCGGCGATTAAACGGGTCGGGCGTGGAGGCCGTCAAGGCGGCGCGCCGGCACGGCGGCCGGGCCGCAAGCCCGCGCCTTGCCGGCGGCTCAACCGCGGCCATTGGTTGCAACGGCAGCGGGCGGCTCAATCGTTGTTTTCTGGGGTATTTCGTGGACCGAGCGCCATGCGCTGCACGCCCGTGCCAAGGCCTTGCGCGCGCTTCGACGAAAGCGTGCGCGAATTGATGCCCATCCAGGAGATTTCCGACGACAGCCGGCCGTATTCGATCTTGGGGCAGCGGTCCATCACCACCTTAATTCCGGCGTCCTCGGCGCGCTTGGCGGCCTCTTCGTTGCGGATGGTGAGCTGCATCCAGATCACCTGCGGCTTCGGCTTGAGCGCCAGCGCCTCCTCGACGATCGGCGGCACGTGCGCCGCGCCTCGGAAGATATCGACCATGTCGACCGGCTCGGGGATATCGGAGAGCTTGGCGTAGCACGTCTGGCCGAGGATCTCCTTGCCGGCCTGGCCGGGATTGACCGGGATCATGCGGTAGCCGCGCTCGAGCAGATATTTGAACGCGAAATAGCTCGGCCGGTTCTCTTTCGGCGAGATGCCGACCATGGCGATGGTCTTCACGGTATTGAGGATGCCGCGGATATAGCTGTCGGGGTAGGAGTCGTGGTTCATCGGTCTGTTCGGGTGGAGCGCGGGCCGGCCCTGTTCCGGTCAGACATGGGACATTCGACACTTTTTTGCAATGTGGGGGCAGTGCGCCCGGTCCGTCCGGAGGCGCGTAAATTTTCCGTAATCCCCCGCGGCTCACGCAGATTTGTGCCGGGTGCGCCGGCCACGATGTCGCAGCGCGGGTTTGGCCCGTTCTAACCGTGCGGAATATCGCCTAGACTTTTGTGTTAGACACTGCGGCGCCGGCTGCCGCCGCGCCGCGCGGGCGACTAAGCAATATCAACGCATATGGAAATCAAAGGGAGACCAAGATGAAGGCTCTAGCCGTAGGTCTGTTCGCGGCTCTGATGACGACCGCCGCCTTTGCCGGTGACAACGTGACCTACAAGGTCGGCGGCGCGGACTACGAAGGCTATTTCGCCAAAGCCGATGGGACGTCCAAGGGACTGATCTTGATCGTCCACGACTGGGACGGCCTGGACGCCTACGAGCAGAAGCGCGCCGATATGCTGGCCAAGATGGGCTACGACGCCTTCGCCATCGACCTCTACGGCAAGGGCAACCGGCCGGAGACGCTCGAGAAACGCAAGACCGAGACCGCCAAGCTCTACAAGGACCGCGCCACGATGCGCACCCGCTTGTTGGGTGGCCTGGCGGCGGCGCAAAAGCAGAGCAGCGGCGATACCGTGGTGATCGGCTATTGCTTCGGCGGCGCGGCGGCGCTCGAGCTCGCCCGCTCCGGGAAGGCCAGCAGGGTTGTCGGCTACACGACCTTCCATGGCGGGCTGGCGACGCCGCAGGGCCAGAGCTATCCCAAGGACACGCCGCCGATGCTGATCGCCCACGGCGGCGCCGACACCTCGGTCAAGATGTCGGACGTCGCGGCGCTCTCCGCGCAATTGGAGAAGGCCGGCGTCAAATACGAGATCGAGGTCTATTCCGGCGCGCCGCACGCCTTCACGGTGATCGGCTCTGACCGTTACCGTGAAGACGCCGACAAGAAATCGTGGGCGGCGTTTACCGATTTCCTGAAAGAGCGGCTCGGCAGCTAGTCGCCTAATCGGCGTTCACGCGTCGCGCTCTCGCACATGCGTCATGGCCGGGGTTCGCCCCGGCCTTTTTTATGTGGAAGAGTTGCCTTTGGCCTGTGCCAGTTCGTCGCGCAACTGAGCGTTCTCCGCTTCCAGTTCCGCGATCTTCGTTTGCACGCCTTTGAGAGCCTCGTCGATGTCGGCCTCGGTGAAACGGGTGACGATGTGCTGAGAGCAGTTCACGTCCCAGGCCTCGATGGTGAACAAGAGCGCGCGTTCGGGCCTGGCCTTGTAGCCTTCGTCGAACAGCCGCTCGGTGAGCGCGGCGTCGTTTTCCACCATGCGCGCGCGACCCCAGATCTTGATGCGCTGGCGGCGTGCCGGATCGATCAGGAACAGAAACGCGCGGTCGTTCTCGGACAGGTTGGCGAGCGTGATGTACTGCCGGTTGCCGCGATAATCCGCAAAACCCAGCGTGTGCTCGTCGACGATCTTGATGAAGCCTTTGGGACCGCCGCGGTGCTGGATATAGGGCGCGCCGTCGCCACTGACGGTGCCGAGAAAGGCGGTGTCCTGTTCGGCGATGAAGGCGGCAAGCTCGGGCGTCACAGTATCGGGAAAGCCTTCGGCCAGACGCTCGGCGTAGGCCTTGGCCGAGCCGCGTTCGGCTTGTGCCTGTTGCGCGGCCGGCGTGAAGACGAGGGGGGCGTTATTCATGAGCGGCAACCCGGCTTACCCGAAGATGCCCGCCAACATAGGCGGCCATCGCCGGGTCCGAAAGGGCTGGGTCCGTTCATCCGGGCATGCCAGCGCTGCCCGTCGCGCCTATTTCTTGCTGTCGACGATCTTCTTGCACGCCGGTGTCAGCTTGGCGTAGTGGCTGGCGAGACATTTGATGATGCGGCCGCCGCCGGGGAACGTGCCGCGGCAGAAGGCTTCGTAATTTGCCTTGCAGGCGGCGCGCTCGGAGGCCGTGATGTCTTGCGCGAGTGCAGGCCCCAGCGCCGTCAGCGCGAGCGCCGCGGCCAGCAATGTCGTCCGGATCATGGGTGTGCCCCTGTTGACGTTGATGAGTTTGCCAATGGGAAGGAAGCAAAGGCAGGGAAGTGAAGGGAGTGAAGATAGATGAAGCCGCGAGGACAGGAAAGCTGGTGAAAATTGGGTACGTTGGTACGGCCCAATGCCTTACCGGTCTTCCCAGGTGGGTTTCCGCTTCTCGATGAAGGCGCAGATGCCTTCCTCGGCGTCGCGCGCCATCATGTTTTCGGTCATCACTTCGGAAGCATACGCATAAGCGTCGGCCAGCCCCATTTCGAGCTGGCGGTAGAACGCCTCCTTGCCGACCTTGAGCGTATAGGACGATTTCGACGCCACGGTGCGCGCCAGCGTAAGCGCCGCGGCGCGCTCTTCGCTCGGCGCTACCACGCGGTTGACGAGGCCCATTTGGGCGGCGCGTTCGGCCGGTAGCATTTCGCCGGTGAGCAGCATTTCCATGGCAACTTTGCGCGGCACGTTGCGCGACAGCGCCACCATGGGCGTGGAGCAGAAGAGACCGATGTCGACGCCGGGTGTGGCGAATTGCGCCGCGCTCGAGGCGATCGCCAGATCGCAGCTCGCCACCAGTTGGCAGCCGGCGGCGGTCGCCGTGCCCTGCACGCAGGCGATCACCGGCTGCGGCAGGGCGACGATCTGCTGCATCATTGCGCTGCAGGTCGTCATGATGTGGCGGAAGTATTCGCGGCCGCCGTCGGCGTCGCTGCGCCGCCCGGTCAGCTCTTTCAGGTCGTGGCCGGCGCAGAAAGCCGGACCTTCGGCGGCTAGAACGACCGCGCGCACGGCTTTATCGGCGGCGATCTCGGTCCAGGTGGCCGACAGCGCCTTCAGCAGGTCCTCGGACAGGCTGTTGCGGGCGCGCGGCCGGTTGAGCACCACGAGCGCGATCTCGCCGTCGCGCTCGCGCTTGAGCACGGGGGCAGTGGCCTCATTGGTACGGGTCTGGACGTTCATGGCCGACTCCACTGTCTCGGAGATATTTAACCGGCCGCCCGGTCCGTGCAAGGCTTGGGGGAAGGTGCTTGCGGAAACGGCGGTCGGCGCCGGGGGGCCTGCCATCATGGCGAAACGCAAACCGCCCAAACGCGCAACCCAATCGACGCGCTGGTCGCAGCGCGTCACCGAGGAGAGCGACGCCCTCACCCTGGAAGAGGGCGTGTTCAAAAAACCGACGCCTCGCGCCGTTGCGCTCTCGCTCAAGCGCTCCGCCGACCGCAGCCGGCGGCGCAAGTCCGATCCTTATCGCTCGGCCATGTCGATGTTGGCGTTCTACATCAACCGCGCCGGCAAGGGGCTTTCAGCGGCGGAAAAGCAGAAGCTGGAAAAGGCCAAGGACGAGCTGCGCGCGCTCTACGGCCGGCCGCGCAAGGGAGCCTGAATTGAACGGTTGACCGCGCCCCGCGCGGCTCTATGACGGAATGTGCCGGGAATGCGAGTGTGCCGGCAACGACGGGGAGTGGCCCATGCCGGCACCAGCGCTTAACGCCGAACAGATCGGCGAACTTCTTGCGGCGGAATTCCCGCAGGCTTTTTACCCGGGATGCGGGCTGACGATCGAACACGTCGACTACGGGAACGTGCGCGTGCGCCGGGCCTATCACGCGGATTTCCTGCGTCCCGGCGGCACCATCTCTGGCCCCACCATGATGGAACTGGCCGATTTCGCCATGTACGTGGCGGTGTTCTCCGCGGTCGGCGCGCAGCCGCTGGCGGTGACCACCAATCTGAACATCAATTTCCTGCGCAAGCCGGCCCAGGCCGATCTCCTGGCCGAGGCCAAATTGTTGAAGGTCGGCAAGCGCTTAGCCGTGGGGGCGGTAGCGATCTATTCGGAAGGATCGGACGAGCCGGTCGCCCATGTGACTTCGACCTATTCAATCCCGAATACCGGCAATTAGCCAAAGGTGCCGAGATACCTTTTATGTAACATATTGATTGAACGTGTTAAATATCCAAACAACAGCGTTGACCGCGCGTCTGCGCTCCGCTAGAGAACCGCCCACATCGGGGCGCTGTTTCGCGCGCCTCAAGTTTCCAAGGAATTCGTCATGAAGACCTATTCGGCCAAGCCCGCCGACGTCGAAAAGAAATGGGTCACCGTCGATGCCACCGGGCTCGTCGTCGGCCGTCTCGCCTCGATCGTGGCGCTGCACCTGCGCGGCAAGCACAAGCCGACCTACACGCCGCATGTCGATGACGGCGACAACGTCATCGTTATCAATGCCGCCAAGGCCGTGTTCACCGGCCGCAAGCGCGATCAGAAAGTCTACCATCATCACACCGGCTATATCGGTGGCATCAAGACGCGCAGCGTCAAGCAGATCCTGGAAGGCAAGTTTCCGGAACGCATCGTCGAGAAGGCGATCGAGCGCATGCTGCCGCGCGGGCCGCTGGGGCGCGTGCAACTCGGAAACCTGCGTGTTTATGCCGGTTCCGAACATCCGCATGAGGCGCAGAAGCCCGAGAAGCTCGACGTCGGCGCCATGAACCGCAAGAACGTGAGGAGTGCCTGACCGTGACAGAGACCGTACAGTCGCTGGAAGACCTGGGCGCCCTCAAACCGGCGGCTGCAGACGCGCCCGTCTACGTTCAGAAGATCGATACCCAGGGCCGCGCCTACGCCACCGGCAAGCGCAAGAACGCGGTCGCCCGCGTCTGGATCAAGCCGGGTGCCGGCAAGATCGTCGTCAACACCAAGGAAATCGAAGTTTTCTTCGCCCGCCCGGTGTTGCGCATGCTGATCCAGCAGCCGCTGGTGGCGACCAACCGCAACGGCCAATACGACGTGATCTGCACCGTTTCCGGTGGCGGTCTGTCAGGGCAGGCGGGCGCGGTGCGCCATGGTCTGGCCAAGGCGCTGACCAATTTCGAGCCGGAACTGCGCTCAACGCTCAAGCGCGCCGGCTTCCTGACCCGCGACTCCCGCGTGGTCGAGCGCAAGAAGTACGGCCGTGCCAAGGCGCGGCGTTCGTTCCAGTTCTCCAAGCGCTGATCGAACGAAAAACAACGGATACGGAGAAGGGCGCGCCGGTTGGTGCGCCCTTTTTCGTTGGGCACTGGGCGCGGCCGGCGCCGCCCATTTTTAGTTCAATTGTCACAAAGCTTTCCTCGAAGGGCGTGCAGTTGCGCAACGCTTTCACCAGAACTCGTGCGTATTTCTACGACGTGCGGCGTACGGGTAAGTGCTCATCGGGCCGCGCATGGAGAGGACATGCACGCCAACAGCGCACTGGCACTCGCGGCTCTCGACGTCCCCACACTGTCTTTTGTGGCGGTCTGCATCGCCGCTTTGCTCGGCCTGTTTCTGACCGTCACCTGGATGCAGCAGCGCGACGTGCGGGCGCTCGCCTGGTGGGGCGCCGCCTATCTGATCGGCGCCTCGGCAATGGCGCTGTGGAGCGCGCCGGCGAATCTGTTCCGGGTACCGCCGGAAGTCTCCTCCGCGCTGATGTTCATCGCTTGCGGCATGATCTGGAACGGCGTCCGTCTGTTCCAGGGCCGTCGCCTGTTGCCGTTCGCCGTCTTCGCCGGCGCCGTGGTCTGGCTGCTGGTCTCGCCGTTTCCCGCGTTCGCCGAAGGCAGCAACGCTCGCATCGCGCTCGGCGCCGTGGTCGTCGCAGCTTACACATTCGCGATCGCCTTCGAACTCGGCCGTGAGCGGCGCAAGGCCCTCTATTCACCGACCCGCATGATCGTGGTGCCGTGCCTGCACGCCGGCATCTTCCTGCTGCCGCTGGTCCTGCACGCGTTCATGCCCGAGCTGCTGGCCAATGGTTGGCTGACGGTGTTCACGCTGGAGACGCTGATCTATGCGGTCGGTGCCGCCTTTATCGTGTTAATGATGGTGCAGGACCATCAGGTGCGCATTTATCGCAACGCGGCCGAAACCGACTTCCTCACGCGGCTGCCCAACCGCCGCGCCTTCCGCGAGGAAGCGCACGCCCTGTGCGTCCGTCAGGCCGCGCGCGGCGAACCGGTGACCCTGTTGATGTTCGATCTCGACCATTTCAAGTCGATCAACGACCGCTTCGGCCACGCCATCGGCGACGCCACGCTGCAGGTCTTCGCCGAGGTCGCCCGTTCGAGCATGCGCGCCGACGACATCATTGCCCGCCTCGGTGGCGAAGAATTTGCCGCCATCGTGCCGGCGGCGATCGACACCGCCGTCAAGATCGCCGAGCGCGTGCGGGTCAACTTCGAGCGCGCCGGCGTCACCATCGACGGCCGGCCGGTGGGCGTGACGGTCAGTATCGGGGCGGCCTCGGCGCTGGCGCCGGCCGTCAACGTCGATGAACTGCTGACGCGCGCGGACGACGCGCTCTATGGCGCCAAGAATACGGGCCGAAACCGGGTGCGCGCCGCCGACGGCGAACTGCCGGGTGAGGCGGGGCCGGCCATTGCGGCGCTCGAGGACGCCTTGCCCATAACCGAACATGCCGCCTTTGCCGACGACGAGGGCACGACGATGGCCGACACGACTATATTGCCCTCGTTGCGCCCCGAGCGCGTCGGCTGAGCGGCCGTCCCGGGTCAAGAAAGCAACATCTCGTTTACCATCCCGGCCGTACCATGCGGGCATGTCGCAATGGCCGCACCGGGGGACTTCCCAGGGAGACGCGCTGGCGCTCGAGGCGCAAGCCGCGCGCGCGGGTCTGGCCTTGGCCTGCACCTATTCCAATTCGGCCGAGTTCGACGCTGCTCTGATCGCGGACCGCCGCGCGGCCGGCGTTTATGGGCCGCGCCGCCATCGCCGCCACATGCTGACCGCGGCCGCGGCGATCGCTGCCGGGCTCACCGTGCTGGCGTTTCTGATTCTCTGATCGAGCCGGGCGCGGCGGATACCCCGATCCAATAAAAAACGACAGCGAACCGGGCTCGCTCCGCCCGATCCGCTGCCGTCCTGCGCCCGTGGGGCGCGCTGGGAGCGCTTAAAGACTGGTGCGCTGCTTACTTATTCTCGTGCGCGGTCTTCACCATGTTGTAGTAGAGCTCGAGGATGCGCACGCGATAGGGATAGACCGATTTCGCGAACTCGATCTGCGACTCCAACACCTTCTTGAAGACGGGGTTCTTGGCGGCATAGGCCGCAGTCACCTTCTTCTCTTCGGCGATGAACTTCGGATAGTAGTCAAGTGGCGTGTTCTCGATATGCACGCCGTACTTCGTCTGCAGTTCGTGCAGCGCCACCGAGTTGTCGTAGATGTCGGCGTTGAAGGTCTCCGCAACGTTCGCCATCACCGCAACCTTGACGATTTCCTGCAGGTCGGCCGGCAACGAGTTCCAGAAATCCTTGTTGAAGATGATCTGGCCGATGTCGGTCTGCTGGTGCAGGCCCTGGAGATAGTAGTACTTCCAGATTTTCTGCAGGCCGAGATTGCGGTCGTCGGCGGGGCCGATCCATTCCGCCGCGTCGATCACGCCGCGCTGGGCCGCCGGAACGATGTCGCCGCCCGGCATCGCGACCGCAGCAACGCCCATGTTCTTGTAGGTCTCGCCGGGGATGCCCGGAGGCGAGCGGTACTTGAACTTGGTGAACTCCTGCATGTTCTTGATCGGCTTCTTGAACCAGCCGAGCGGGTCGGGACCCATGGGCTGCATGAAGAAAGCCTTCAAGTTGAGATGCATGGTGTCTTTCAGGAAATCTTCGTAGAGCTTTTCGCCGCCGCCGCGATAGTACCAGGCGACGATGCTGCGCTGGTCGAGGCCGGTGCTCGCCGGCGCGTTGGCGAACAAGCACGAAGGCCGAATTCTTGCCCGACCAGTAGTTGCCCCAGGCGTAGCCGGCCTTCACGACGTTGTTGCTGACGGCGTCGAGAATCTGGAATGGCCCGACCACCGCGCCGGCCGGCAGCACCTCGCCCTTGAGGCGCCCGCCTGACATGGTCTCGACTTGTTTCGTGAACCGCTGCAGCAGCTTGAAGTAGAGGCTGGCAGACGGCACGGCGGTTTGGATCGAGTAGGTATAGACCTTTTCCGCGGCGTAGGTCGCCGACGACGCGGACAGGAACAGCAGACCGCATGCGACTAGCATGCTGGTCAGCAAAGTTCGAGTTTTACTCATCATGTCCTCCCTTGGGTTGACTTCTTTAAGTGCTCTTCGTGAGCGGTTGCCGGTTGTCGAACATCATTGACCCGAGACGCTCGGCAGCCAGGTGATGAAGAACGGAAACTTGATCAGAACGGCGACGATAAGGAGCTGTAGAAAAACGAACTGCAGCATGCCGAGATAGATATCCTTCATGCCCCACTGCGGCACTACGCCCTTGAGGAAGTAGGACGACAGCGCCATCGGCGGCGTCAGCCACGAGGATTGCAGCGTCACCGCCACCAGGATGCTGAACCACAGCATGTCGATGCCCATCTGCTTGACCACCGGCAGCAGGATGGGGACGATCACCAGCACGACCGGGATCCATTCCAGCGGACCGCCGAGGACGAAGATCAGCGCCAGCATCAGCACCAGCATTACCATCGGCGAGACGGGCAGGCTGGTCAGTGTTTCGGTGATCAGCCGGCCGCTGCCCATGCGCGCGAAGACGGCGCCAAAGAAATTGGCGGCGCCGATCAGGAACATGATGAAGGCTGTCGTTTCCATGGTGCGGAACACCGCCGTCTTCAGCCGCGCCCAATTCATGCGGCCATAGGCGAGCGCCAGGAGCGACCGAGGCGAAGGCGCCGGTGGCGGCGGCGTCGGTCGGGGTCGTCACGCCGGCGAGGATCAGCCCCAGGGTGGCCATGATCACGGCCGCGATGGGGATGACGCCGAGCATCAACTCGCGCGCCTTTTCGGCGGTGGAATATTTGGCGCTCTCATGGCCGAGCGCCGGGCCTAGCGCCGGATTGAGGTGGCAGCGGATCAGCGTGTAGATGAGATAGGTGCCCGAGAGCATCAGGCCGGGAATGATCGCGGCCGCGAACAGGTCCGAGATCGGTACGCCGACCAGCGGGCCCATGACGATCAGCATGATGCTCGGCGGAATGAGGATGCCGAGCGTGCCGCCGGCGGCGATGGTGCCGGCCGACAGCCGGGTGTCGTAGCCGCTGCGGATCATCATCGGCGCCGCCATGACGCCCAGCACCGTCACCGAGGCGCCGACGATGCCGGTCGCCGCCGCGAAGACGGTGGCGACGATCATCACGATCACATAGAGCGAGCCCTTGGTGTTGCCCAGCGACATGCGCAGCGCGGAGAACATGCGGTCCATCAGGCCCGACTGTTCGAGCACGTAGCCCATGAACAGGAACAGCGGGATCGAGGCGAGCTCGACGTTCGTCATCAGCGAAAAGAACTGATAGGTCAGCAGATAGAAGACCTGGTGGCCGATCCCGACATAGCCGAACACCAGGGCGACGAAGATGAAGATGAACGCCATCGGGAATCCCGACAGCACGCCGAAGACGGCGACGAGCAGCGAGACCAGACCGAGGATGTCATTCGCCATGGTTGTTATTCGCTTTTACTGAACGAGACGTTGGTCCGGAACGTCCAAAGCGCCTTCAGGAATTCGGCGATGCCCTGAATGAACAGGAGCGCCAGCGTCATCGGCATGACCGTCTTCAGCGGATAGATGATCGGCATCCACGGGCTTTGCGGAAAGGTCTCGCCCTGCATCCAGGATTGGGAGGCGAAAACGAAACTGGTTTGGAAGAACAGCGCCATCGCCGGGAAGTAGACAAGCAGATAGAGCACGACGTCGATCAGCGCCTGCCAGCGCGGATTCTGCGAGCTCAGCAGGAAATCGGCGCGCACGTGGCTGCCCTGGCGCAGCGCGAAGGCGGCGCCAAGCATGAACAGGCTGCCGGCCAGGATATAGGTGACGTCATAGGCCCAGATGGTCGGCGCATTGAAGATGTAACGCGCCACCACTTCGTAGACCAACGCGCAGGTCATGGGGATGATCAGCCAGGCGGCGGTCTTGGCCACGAGGACGGTGGGAAATTCCAGCACCCTGATGGTCTTGAGCAATGCCGGCGACGGCGTCGGAGCTTCGGCCATCATGGCTTAACACTCCCGAACGGCGTGCGCCGGCGCGGCATGCGCGCACGCAGCGCCCGCGCGCCGGCACGGTGCCGAGCCCGGTGCGGGAGTCCCGCGGCGTTTACTGGAGGCACGAATGTTGTGTCTCCTCCCCGTAATGACTCAACCGTGCTCGATCGGACACCGCCACGCAAGATGGCGCGTTCGACTCGATCGGTGAGCGCTTTTTGTTTGCCCAAAATTCGAACCGCTTCGGTGCTTCACAAGCGGTCTCAATTTTGAGACTTTTTTATCTCACTTTTTGATGCTAGGTTCCCGCGCGAGAGGCTGTCAAGCGAATTCCATTTCGCGACAACAGCGCAGTTTGATGCGGGGTCGTATGGCGAAGTCGCAAACGAAGCGCGGGTCCGCCGCATGAGACTCGCGCGTTGCGTTGCGGCGCGCGCGGCGCCGCAAATTGGAAGTGGACGGGTGCAAGCCGGTGACGAGTGAAATTTTCGATTTCGTAATCGTGGGGGCGGGGTCGGCGGGATGCGTGCTGGCGAATCGCTTGAGCGCAAACGGCGCGTATCGCGTGCTGTTGCTGGAAGCGGGGCCGTGGGACCGCAATCCATGGGTTCATGTGCCGATCGGCTACGCCAAGACCATGTTTCATCCGCGCTTGAACTGGGGCTATTACACGGAACCGGAGTCGGGTTTGGCGGGCCGGCGCATCTATTGGCCGCGCGGCCGGGTGATGGGCGGATCGAGCTCCATCAATGGCCTGCTCTATGTGCGTGGACAGCCGGACGACTACGACGATTGGGCGAAGGGCGGAAACGACGGCTGGGCATGGTCTGACGTCGAACCCTATTTCCGAAAGCTCGAGAATTATCACGCCGAGCCTGACCAGATTCGCGGCCAGCACGGGCCGCTGCATATCCAGCCGATCGCGCCGTCCCAGTTGTGCGATGCGTTCATCGGCGCCGCCGTGCAGAGCGGCATTCCGGCCAATCCCGATTACAATGGCCGGAGCCAAGAGGGCGCCGGCTATTTCCAGATAACGACCCATCGCGGCCTGCGCTGCAGTGCCGCCGCCGCCTATATCAGGCCGATCAAGGCGCGGACGAATCTCGACGTGCGCACCGACGCGCGCACCCTGCGCGTTCTTTCTTCGGATGGCCGCGCCACGGGCGTTTGCTATGAGCGAGACGGCAAGGTTGTCGAGGTCAGCGCACGCAAAGAGGTGATCCTGGCCGCCGGCGCGATCAATTCGCCGCAGCTCCTGCAATTGTCCGGCATCGGGCCGGGGGCGCTGTTGCAGCAGTACGGCATTTCGGTCGTGCGCGACCTGCCGGGCGTCGGCGCCAACCTGCAGGATCATCTGCAGATCAGGTTGACCTATAAGGCCAGCCAGCCGGTGACCACCAACGATTATCTGCGCAGCCCGATCGGCAAGATTCGCATGGGGCTGCAGTTCCTGTTGCAGCAGGTCGGCCCCATCGCGGTCGGCATCAATCAGGCCTACATCTTCACCCGCGCCGACAAGAACGCCACGCGGCCCGACATTCAATTCCATTTCGGCACGATCAGTTCGGAAGTGCCGGGCGGACCGGTGCACGACTTTTCGGGCTTCACCTCGTCGGTGTGCCAATTGCGGCCGCTCAGCCGCGGCACGGTCGAGATCGCGTCCGCCGACCCGAAGGCAGCGGCCAAGATGCGTCCGAATTATCTCGAGGACGAGTACGACCGTTACGTGATGATCGAAGGCGTCAAGGTCGCGCGCAAAGTGGCCAGTGCACCGGCGCTCGCCGCGTTCATCGAGCGCGAGCTCGTTCCCGGGCCCACGGTTGGGACCGACGCGGAATTGTTGGATTATATCCGCAAATCCGCTACCACGATTTTCCACCCTTCGGGCACGTGCAAGATGGGCGGGGACGACATGGCGGTGGTCGACGCGCGCTTGCAGGTGCGCGGTGTGTCGAATTTGCGGGTTGTTGACGCGTCGGTCATGCCCAGCCTCGTATCCGGCAACACCAACGGGCCGGTGATCATGATCGCGGAAAAAGCATCTGACATGATTCTCGAAGATGCCCGATAACAGGCGAAAGAGGGTGGCCGGGCCGAAGAAGGCCGCCGCCGCGCCGACCGGACGGCCGCGCAAGCGAGCCGCCAAGCGTGAGGCCGGGGCAAGCCCGCGCGCCAGGCCGGCAAGAACCAAGCGGCCGCATGACGTCGTATCGCGTCTGCTGACGGCGCTCGAGTTCATCGCCCAGGCGAAAGAGCCGGTGACGGCGGCGGATCTGGCGGCCAGTCTCGGCATCCCGCGCGCGACCGCCTATCGCATTTTCGCGCGCCTGGAGCAGGAGCAGATCGTGATTCCGGAGCCGGGCGGCCGCGGCTTTGCCGCCGGCGAACGGCTTTCCGATCTCGCGATGGCGGCGCTGACCAGCTCCACGCGCCATGGCGCGCGCCACCGCGTGCTGCAGGGGCTGGTCGACGAAGTCGGGGAGACCTGCAACCTCACCACGCTCAGCGGCGGCGACGTCGTCTATCTCGACCGCGTGGAGACGCACTGGCCGCTGCGCATGCATCTGAGCCGTGGCTCGCGGGTGCCGGCCCATTGCACGGCGACCGGCAAGCTGCTGCTCAGCCTGCTGCCGGAACGAGAAATGGAGACGATGGTCCGGGCGGCGCCTCTGCCGCGCACGTCGGAACGCACCATCACCGACCCGGACAAGCTGATCGCGGAATTGGCGCGCATCCGCGCCGAGGGTGTCGGCATCGACAACGAGGAATTCGCCGCCGGCATGGTCGCGGTCGCGGTGCCCGTGCTCGACCGCAACCAGCGCGCTTTCGCGGCGCTGGCGGTGCATGGCCCGGTCGTGCGCCTGTCGCTGAAAGCCGCGCGCCGGCATGTGCCGGCCTTGCGCAAGGCGGCCGCCGCGCTGTCGGACCTGCTGTCGTAAAATCCGCTCAAGCGAAGAAAAAGAAAGAAAAAGGGCGCTCCGTGAGGAGCGCCCGGTAAGGTGCATCGCCCAAGTCTCGGTAACCTGAGTGCGATGATTGGGAGGAACGCT
>CAWHJZ010000006.1:0-139053 GCA_963829785.1 uncultured Pseudomonadota bacterium
GGCAACGTTACACTTCACAAACTCAGACCCAAAGCCTAGTATTGGCGGGGAATTCCGGGGGTGCGCAATGAGCGCCGCCGATCCGCGCCGCCCGTCGCGTCAGCATCCGGTCTCTCACGGGCTGTGGAGCCTGTGGGACATGCTGGAAAAATATGCTCTTGGGTTTGTCTCCCTTACCCGGCTGACGATTGAGTGCAGCGGAGAATTACAACGGTCGCAGAAACACGCAATCCAGCCGGTAAAGGCTTTTTGGTTAGTGTGCTTAAAAACGCCGACGGAATGCCCAAAGCCGGTAGTTCGCTCCTCAGTGATATAGACCTGCTCAAAGAGCACGCCCAGCATGTGCCCTGCAAAAGCTTCAGCGCCCAATGTGATCGAATCAAACAGACCCTTCAAAACGATTTTGACCCACGCATTGTCGCTGAGCAGTTGTCCGAATTATTGCGACGATTAGAAGACGATCTCGACGCGATAAACTTTTTTTATGTTCGACCTGAGCGCATCAAGTTTTTCAAGGATAAACATCAGTTTGGAGAATCGGTCGAATACAGGATATCAGCGGCAACGCGAGATATTGAAGAGGCTGGAAAGTGTATTGCATTGGAGCGTGGCACTGCTGCGATATTTCACTTGATGCGCGTTACGGAGGCGGCATTCAAAGAATTGGCAAAGTTGTTGGAAATTCCATACGCCCCGTCGTGGGAGTCTTATATCAAGCAGATAACCGACAAAATCAGCGCGAAACACAATTCAAAAAGCAGAAAATGGAAAAAGCACGAACCGTTTTTCAGGGACGTTCTTGGCGATCTGCACGCGATAAAGACCGCATGGCGAAATCCCACCATGCACATCGTCAGGCATTACAACACGGAAGAAGCAGAAGAAATTATACCGCTACACGCCGCTTCGTAATGCGTGTTGCTGAGAAACTTCCGAAGTCACAAGTAGAAAAGCTGATCGGCTAACGCTTCTTTGGAGCAACACTTTTGAACGCCTTGTCAAAAGCCTTCGGATTGTCGGATGCGCCGACCTCGCGCGCCATGTCCACGAAACGCTCGTGGCGTTCCGCGTCGGTCAGTTTGGGCTTGGGCGCAGTTTAGTGCGTTGCTCTGATTTGGCCATAGCGGCGTCCTACCAAATCGTGGTCGGTGATCCTAGCGAATCGTCGCTTCATCGAGAGGGGACTAAAATTTCCTTGTGGCCTCACGCCGAACGATACGTATTTGCGTTTCCTTTTCGCGAACATCATCGGTGGCGGGTACTGGCAATCCGAGTTGAACTGAAAATTTCCGGATATTGGCATCTGCAAGCTTCAGCGCCCGCTGCAGCCGCAACGAATTCCGGCGTCCACTTCGCCCGGCTTTGTGTGGGGAGAAGTGGGTAAAGCGCTTTGATAAGCCAAAAGCTTCCAGACTGGCTGTCAGCGTATGCTCAATTCGCCTCATAGGCGTCGCATGTCGCTAAGAACCGTTGCCATTTTTTTCGGGCGGCCAGTTTTGCCGAGAGTTAGCACGCGAAAAAGCCCGTCTTGATATCGAGTTGCCGTCCTTTATGGGCCTATGGGGCCCTCGTCAGCAGCCGGAATAGAACAGTCCGCAATGATGTCTCACGCGGCTAATCGATGCATTCCGGCGAGGTCTCCAGCCTTTTAATCCAACGCGCGACAAACTCGTCCCAAGTCTCAGGCTTCGGTTTGGGGCGAGGCGCGATCAATTGTTTGATAGGTGAGCCGCTTCCCCTTCACGCCCTGCAAGGCAAGATCGGCGCGGCTCACGTCATCAACGCCGCGTCCTTGGCGGTTCGAATACCGGAAATCGAACTCGGCAAGATAGCGGTGCAAATGGGCTTCGCTGACGTGGTGATAACGCCCATAAGGCCGCGCTTCAGAATCGAGAAATAGCCTTCGACGGTGTTGCTGTGGGCGTCGCCGCGCACGTATTCGTCTTTGCCGTGATCGACCATTTCGTGCCGCGCGCAGAATCCTTGCCGACGTGCATGATAGCCGCCGGCGGTATCGGTCATCAGCGCGGACTTGCGGTCGACGTGCGTGACATGAGAGGGCGAAGGCGTCTTGCCGCTGACGTTCGGCAATATGGTGCGAGCGCGCACGGCCGTTGCGCTCGACAAGCGCGTGGACGATCTGCTTGCCCATGCCGCCGATGTTGCGGGACTTGCGCTTGCTGCGGTGCTTGTTGCTTCTGTCCGCCGATATAGGTGGTGTCGGCTTCAACGATCTTGCCTTCGCCGCCGAGCGGGCCAAGGCCGTCCTTCATCGCTTCACGAATGCGATGGCCCATAAACCACGCGGTTTTCATGCTGCAATTGAGCATCCGCTGGATTTGGCGGGTCGCGATGCCTTTCTTGCTGGCGCACATCAGGTGGATGACCTGCAGCCACAGATGCAGCGGCAGGTGGCTGTCCTCGAAGATGGTGCCGACGCGCACCGTGAACTGGCCCTTGCAGGCGTAGCACTTGTGCAGGCCAGGACGGGTCGCTTTGCCATTCAGGCGGCCAATGCGCGCCGTTTCGCCACAGTGCGGGCACGCCGGGCCATTCGGCCACAGCGCAGCCTCCACATAGGCAAATGCGGCGGTTTCAGACTGAAAATGCGGGGCATTGAGAACGGAATTAGCCATGGGGAATTGCTCCTATGCCTGAGACACTAGAGCAAGTATCCGGGTTCGTCAAGTGTAACGTTGCCCCCTGGAGGGGGAGGGTCGTCAGCCGAGCGGAGCGAAGGCTGACGGGGTGGGGTGACAGCAGCGCCGTCGTGTTTTGCCTGCCCGGTCGCGGAGCCTGTCATCGGGCCGCGCTTTGCGCGGACCCGTTGGCGATTCACCCCCTCCCGACCGCGCTATCGCGCGCTCGACCTCCCCCCTCCAGGGGGAGGTGAAGAGTGAGTGCCTTAACGTCCGTTTTCGTCCGCTACGTCGGATTCTGGCTCAGATGCAGCATCGGACGACGCCCGCCCGCGCGCCTGGGCCTTGCGGCGGCGCAGGTTCTCCCGCAGGGCGGCTTTCAGCCGCGCGTCGCGGCCGGAAGGCGCCGATTTCTTGTCATCGTGGCTGTCGCGTGCCATAGGCTCGTCATACCGGCGCCTGCCGCCGGCCGGCAAGCTTGGTTTTCAAGCCTCAAGCTTGCGCCAACGGCCGCCCTTGTGGCAGTTTCCGCCCGCGTTCGGACCCCCCTTGCGGGCCGGTTCCGCGCCCTAATCGCTGCCGTAGCTCAGTGGTAGAGCACTCCCTTGGTAAGGGAGAGGTCGAAAGTTCAATCCTTTCCGGCAGCACCAGGCCTTTGACGGCCTTATCCCGCGATCGCGATGCGCGGCTTCTTCTTGTTCTTGTCCTTGCGGCCGAAGGGCGCGCGGCCGACCATCTCGGCGTAGTCGGCGATCGGATGCGGCCGGCCGATGTAATAGCCCTGCACCTCGTCGCAGTGTTCTTCCGCCAGGAACTTGAGCTGCTCCTCGGTCTCCACGCCTTCCGCCATGACCGGCAATCCGAGGCCGCGGCCGAGCGCGATCACCGCGCGCACGATGGTGGCGGACTGCCCGTTGTCGGTGGCGTTGGCGATGAAGGCCTGGTCGATCTTGATCTTGTCGAACGGGAACGACTGCAGATAGCTGAGCGAGGAATAGCCGGTGCCGAAGTCGTCCATGGCGATGCGCACGCCGAGCGCCTTCAGCCGGCGCAGGGTCGCCACCGCGCGGGTGAAGTCGCCGATCAGCACGCCCTCGGTGATCTCGAGCTCGAGCCGCGCCGGGGCAAGCCCGGTCTCCAGCAGCACCTCGTGCACCAGCTTGGGCAGGTCGGCCTCGCGGAACTGCACCGGCGACAAATTGATGGCGACGGTGAGCGGCTTCGGCCAGCTCGCCGCCTCGCGGCAGGCGGTCCGCAGCGCCCATTCGCCGAGCGCGATGATGACGCCGCTTTCCTCGGCCAGCGGAATGAAGGTCGAGGGCGGCACCATGCCGTGGCGCGGATGCTGCCAGCGCGCCAGCGCCTCGAAGCCGGTGATGGTGCCGTCGATGCGCGCCTGCGGCTGGTAATGAAGCGTGAGCTCGTCGCGCGCGATGGCGCTGAGCAGGTCCTGCTGCAGCGCGCGCTGGTCGCGCAACTGCGTGTCCATCGTCTGGTCGAAGAAGCGCACCGCGCCGCGCGCCTGCGACTTGGCGCGGTAGAGCGCGGCATTGGCGTTGGCGAGCAGCGTAGCGGCGTCGGCGCCGTCCTGCGGATAGAGCGCGACGCCGATGGTGAGGCCGACCTTGAGCGCGCGGCCGTCGATCTCGATATCGGACGCCAGCGCCTCCTGCAGCCGCGCGGCGAGCGCCGCGCCGCCCGCCGGCTGCGGACCCGACGGCGAAATGACGACGAACTCGTCGCCGCCGGTGCGCGCCAGGAAGGCGCCCTCGCAGGCGGTCGCCATGCGCTGGGCCGCCTCGCGCAGGAGCGCGTCGCCGACGGTGTGGCCGAACACGTCGTTGACCGCCTTGAAGCGGTCGATGTCGATCGACAGGACGGCGAAGCTTTCGCTTTCGACCGCGGCGAGATCGATGGTGGCGCCGATGCATTCGTTGAAGGCGACGCGGTTGGGCAGGTCGGTGAGCGTGTCGTGGTGCGCCAGGTGGGCGAGGCGCTGCTCGTTGCGCTTGCGCTCGGTGAGGTCGTTGACCACGGCGATGACGTATTGCGGCTGCCCGTCGGTGGCGGTGACAGCCAGCCGGGTCTCGGTGGTGATGCGGATGCCGTTGCCGGGCGTGGTGACCGTGTGCTCGTCGGTGAAGATGGGCTCGCCGGAGGCGAGCACCTTGCGATCTTCGGCGTCGATCAGTCTAGCGCTCGCTTCTGGCACGACGTCGTAGACGGTCTTGCCCAGCATGGTCTCGCGGCTGATGCCCAGATAGGCCTCGGCGGCGCGGTTGACGAAGACGTATTCGAGGCGGGGCGCGGCCTTGACCAGGATCGGCGACGGCACGTTCTCGATGATGGTGTCGAGGAAGGCGCGGGTGTGTTCGAGCTCGCGCTCGGCGCGCTTCTGCTCGGTAATGTCCTCGTGCGTCGCGACCCAGCCGCCCGCGGGCGAAGGCTGGTTGACGACCGCGATGATGCGGCCGTCGGGGAGCTCGGTGGTCAGCGTGAACGACTTGCCGTGCTTGATCGCGGCGCTTAGCTCGTTGTCGTAGCGCGCGGAGTCGAGCGCGAACGTGCCGGCGGCGGTGCGCGCATCGAGCAGGTCGCGGAGGCTGCAGCCGAGCCAGATGCGCTTCGGATCGATGCCGTACATGTCGACATAGCGATGGTTCCAGACCACCAGCTTGTTGTCGGTATCGAACATGCACAGGCCCTGGTTCATGTTGTTGAGGGCGCTGTCGAGCCGCGCGTTCTGCGCGTCGAGCTTGCGGCGAGTGCTGCGGTCGGAGAGCGAGCCGATGAGGCACGTCGCCAGCATCGAGCCGACCACCGCGGCGAGCGTGAAACCCATGGCCTCGGGCGACAGCGACAACGCGCCGAGCAGGCGGAAAGTCTTGTCGTGGACGATGGTGGCGGCGGCCATGCCGGTGAAATGCAGCGACAGGATCGCGGTTGCGAGCAACAGCGCGCCGCTGCCGAGCGCGCTCATGCCGTCGCCGCGCGCGGCGGCCGTCAGCGCGAGCGCGCCGAATACCGCGCCGAGGGCGACCGACGCGACTACCAGACCGGGGGACCAGACGATGGTGCCGGGCATCTGCATACTGGCCATGCCGATGTAATGCATGGCGGCGGCGCCGAGGCCGATGACGGCGCCGCCAACGGCCGCGCGCCAACATGACGTGGCGTAGATCGCCCAGGCCAAGCCCAGCGCGCTAGCCGCAATGGCGACCGCCAGCGACAGCATGGTGAGAACGAGATCGTAGCTGACCGGGAAGCCGAACTTGAGCGCCAGCATGGCGATGAAGTGCGTCGCCCACGCGCCGCAGCCGGTGGCGACACCGGCGACAAGCAGCCAGGCGAGGCGGGCGCGGTCTTTCAGGGCGCAGGCGCGGTGAAACAGGCTGACGGCGGTGAGGCTGCCCAGAAAGCAGACCACCCCGGCCAGCATGACCAGGTGCCAATCGTGCGTGAGGTGCAAACTGTTGACGATGCTAAACATAACCTCGGCCCCAGGTACGTGAGGCGCGTAAGAAGTGCGGCAGCCGAATTGCTCCTTGCAACGTAGGGAGGTATTTTTTTCCGCGAGTTAATTGGCGGGCGAAAAGGTAGTTAATCGGCCGTTAGGACTACGGAGTCGTCAACAAGATGACGCGACGCCACGCCAAAGGTTGCATCAAATTGCGAAAACAGGCGCCGACTGCGGCCGGCGGTCTTTCACGCGGGCGGCGTCGGGGCTCCGATCGGCGCCGAACATGATCATGCCCGGCTTGTCAGCCTGAGCCGTTGCGCGGCTATGGCGCCTCCCAGCCGATAGCTGACCTTCCGCGGCAACGGTCAATGAGCCCGCTCATGTGGGCAACGTAAACATAGACCGCGCACGACTCATCGAGCGCGGTCTACGAACGTTTGGACTCGTGCAAAGCCGTGCGCCGTTGGTATTCAGCGGCCTTTAAGAAAGGCGAAGTCGCAGCCCTGATCGGCGCCCGTGATCTCCCGCGCGTAAAGCGCGGCATAGCCGCGCGCGGGCGCCTCTTCCGCCTTCGGCTGCGCGGCGGCGCGGCGCTTGAGCTCGGCCGCGTCGACCAGGAGGTCGATGCGGCGCTCTTTCACCGACAGCTTGATGCGGTCGCCATTCCGCACGAGCGCGAGCGGGCCGCCGGACGCGCTATCGGGCGTGACATGCAGCACGATGGTGCCGAAGGCGGTGCCGCTCATGCGCGCGTCGGAGACGCGCACCATGTCCTTGACGTTTGCCGCGGCGAGCTTCTTCGGGATCGGCAGATAACCGGCCTCCGGCATCGCCGAGACCGAATGCGGGCCGGCGTTCTGCAACACCAGGATGTCGTCAGCGGTCACGTCGAGCTTGGGATCGTCGATGCGGGCGGAGAGATCTTCGAGCGAGGTGAACACCACCGCCCTGCCCTCTTTCTCGAACAGATTGGCGTCTGCCGCCGAGCGCTTGAGGATGGCGCCCTGCGGCGCCAGGTTGCCGAACAGCGCGACCAGGCCGCCTTGCGGCTCCAGCGGCTTCTTGCGTTCGGCGATGATGGTGCGGTCGACCCAGGTGTCGCGCGCGGTGTCGGCATCTTCGTGCGTCAGCCGGTCGCCGATTGTCTCACCGGTGACGGTCATGGCGTCGAGATGCAGCAGGTCTTTGAGTTCGCGCAGCAGCGCGCCGATGCCGCCGGCGGCGAAGAAGTCTTCCATGTAGCCGTTGCCGACCGGCTTCAGGTTCACCAGCACCGGCGTGGTGTCGCTGAGTTCGTTGAGCCGTTCGAGCGACACCGGCAGGCCGGCGCGGCCGGCAATGGCCGCGAGATGGATCACCGCATTGGTGGAGCCGCCGATCGCCATCAAGACGCGCAGCGCGTTCTCGACCGACTTCTGGGTGACGATGGCCTGCGGCGTGAGCTTGGAGCCGATCAGCCTGACCGCGGCGGCGCCGGTTGCTTCCGCCGCGCGCAGGCGGTCGGCGTGCACGGCGGGGATGGCGGCGGTGCCGGGCAGGATCATGCCCAGCGCCTCGGCGATGCAGGCCATGGTCGAGGCGGTGCCCATCACCGCGCAGGTGCCGGCGGTGGTGGCGAGCTTGCCTTCGACTTCGTTGATTTCCTTGTCGTCGATCTTGCCGGCGCGGTACTGCGCCCAGAAGCGGCGGCAGTCGGTGCAGGCGCCCAACCGTTCGCCGTGATGGCGGCCGGTCATCATCGGCCCGGCGACCAGGCCGATGGCGGGCTTGTTGGCCGACACCGCGCCCATCAATTGCGCCGGCACGGTCTTGTCGCAGCCGCCCATCAGCACCACCGCGTCCATGGGCTGGGCGCGGATCATCTCCTCGGTGTCCATGGACATGAGGTTGCGGAACTTGAGGCTGGTCGGATTGAGGAACACTTCGCCGAGCGAGATGGTGGGAAATTCGATCGGCAGCGCGCCGGCCGCCAGCACGCCGCGCTTCACGGCGTCCAGCATCTCGGGAAAATGGCGGTGGCAGTTGTTGAAACCGGAGGGCGTATAGGCGATGCCGACCACCGGCTTCTCCAGCATCGCGCGCGAATAGCCCATGGACGCGGCGAAGGAACGGCGCAGATAGAGGGAGAAATCGCGGTCGCCGTAATTGGTGAGGCCGTGGGCGATGCCGGTGGGGTCGGTCTTGGCGGACGTCATGGGGAGACTTTGTGGCGGGGCGCCGAGGCGAATGCAAGCCGGGGGGCGGCCGGAAGCCCTTGCGGATGGCTGGGAAACCGCCGCCGCTTGACCTCGATCAAGGCTCGGACGGCCCGCCAATGCGACGAATCTTGGCTCGACAAAACGGCTCTAACTCTTCTAAGTAAAGAAAGCAGTGGGGCGTACCCTGCCCGGAAGAATAACCCCATGAATTACAACGACTTTTTCGCATCTGCCTTGAACCAGTTGCGGGATGAGCGCCGCTACCGGGTGTTCGCCGACCTGGAGCGCATCGCCGGCCGCTTTCCGCACGCCATCTGGCACGCGCCGCAGGGCCCGCGCGAAGTCGTGATCTGGTGCTCCAACGATTATCTCGGCATGGCCCAGCACCCCAAGGTGATCGGCGCCATGGTGGAGACCGCGACCCGCATGGGCACCGGCGCCGGTGGCACCCGCAACATCGCCGGCACCAACCATCCGCTGGTCGAGCTGGAGCAAGAGCTCGCCGACCTGCACGGCAAGCCGGCCGCGCTGGTGTTCACCTCCGGCTACGTGTCGAACCAGACCGGCATCGCCACCATCGCCAAGCTGCTGCCGAACTGCCTGCTCTTGTCGGACGCGCTCAACCACAACTCCATGATCGAGGGCGTGCGCCAGTCCGGCTGCGAGAAGCAGATCTGGCGGCACAACGACATGGGCCATCTCGAAGAGCTGCTGAAGGCCGCCGGTCCCGAGCGGCCGAAGCTGATCGCGTTCGAGAGCCTGTATTCGATGGACGGCGACGTGGCGCCGGTGCATGCGATCTGCGATCTCGCCGAGAAATACGGCGCCATGACCTATTGCGACGAGGTGCACGCGGTCGGCATGTACGGCGCGCACGGCGGCGGCATCTGCCAGCGCGAGGACGCCATGAGCCGCGTCGACGTGCTGGAAGGCACGCTGGCGAAAGCCTTCGGCTGCCTCGGCGGTTACATCGCCGGCAGCAAGGAGATGGTCGACGCGGTGCGTTCCTACGCGGCGGGCTTCATCTTCACCACCGCGCTGCCGCCGGCGATCTGCGCGGCGGCGACCGCCGCCATCAAACACCTGAAGACGTCGAGCTGGGAGCGCGAGCGCCACCAGGACCGCGCCGCGCGCGTGAAGGCCGTGCTCAACGCCGCCGGCCTGCCGGTGATGCCGTCGTCGACGCACATCGTGCCGGTGTTCGTGGGCGATCCGGAGAAGGTGAAGACCGCGAGCGACATGCTGCTCGCCGACCACGGCATCTACATCCAGCCGATCAACTATCCGACCGTGGCGCGCGGCTCCGAGCGCCTGCGCATCACGCCGTCGCCCTATCACGACGACGCGCTGGTCGACGCGCTGGCGGAGGCGCTGGTCGAGGTATGGGAGCGGCTGCAACTGCCGAAGAACCGCCAGGCGCAAGCGGCGGAGTAAGTCTTATCAATCGTCAATGCGGGCACGCTTCACCCTCTCCTTGAGGGGGCGGTGAAGAGAGTCTGCCGCTGGGTAAGGCCAAGCTACGCCACCATGCCGGACGGCGCCTGGTCGTCGTGGTCGTTATGCCCGCCGCCGAGCACGATGCGCACCAGGTCGGCGGCGTTGCGGGCGCCGATCTTGTCCATGATGCGGGCGCGGTGCACCTCGACGGTGCGCGAGCTGATGCCGAGACGGCGGCCGGCCTCCTTGTTGGAGGCGCCGCCGGCGATCTCATTGAGCACCTGGCGCTCGCGCGGCGTCAACGCGGCCCGACCGGGGAAGTCGCGGGCGAGCGGGCGTGCCGGGCGGCACGCTTCCGCGCGCTTCTCGAAACTGGCGATGGCGCTGGCGATGCGCGCGACCAGGTCGCGGCCGTCGAGCGGCTTGACCATGTAGTCGAAGGCGCCGCGCTTCACCGCCTCGACCGCGTGGGCGACGTCGGCGTCGCCGGAAATCATGACGATGGGCGCGCCGTAGCGCGGGGCGTCGAGCCGCTGAAGCAGGTCGATGCCCGACAGGCCCGGCAGGTGCACATCGAGCAGAAGCGCCGCCGGCGATTTCACCGGCGCCGTGGCAAGGAAGGACTCGGCATCGGGGAACAGGCTCACCCGATAACCTTTGAGCGTGAACACGACCGCGAGCGCACCGCGCATCGACGGGTCGTCGTCGACGATATGCACGTGTCGGGTCGAAGCTGATGTCGGCATGTCCGCGCCTCCCTTCGGAGCGGTCTAACGACTGTCGCCGCCTAAGCGTGCAACGGGAGTCCCTCGGATTCCGTTAAAAAGATAAGTTCAATCAATATCTTGTTCGGTATCAGAGGATGGTTCATCGCTACCCTGGTACTGGTTCCACAACTGCCGAGTTGTAGAATCAGCCATAGGCCGCAAGGCGGCGGCGCGGCCGTTTACCCTCGGCGCGGGTGCGGCGAGCATGGACCGCTGTCCCGTAATATGGTGACCTAACGGCCGTTACGGCTTGAACGGCGGGGGGTTCAACGCCCGCGTCCTGGAGCGCGCATGCTGCACGGCTGGGTCGTCATCGCGGTGGCCCTTGTTTACATCGGCCTTTTGTTCCTGGTGGCGAGCTACGGGGACCGTATCCGCCGTTTCGGGGGCGAAGGCCGCACGCGGCTTCTGATCTACCCGCTGTCGCTGGCGATCTACTGTACCTCCTGGACCTTCTTCGGCTCGGTGGGCTCGGCCTCGCGCACCGGCTACGAGTTCCTCACCATCTATATCGGGCCGGTGCTGATGGTCGGCCTGTTCTCGCCGCTGATCGTGCGTATCGTACGGCTGGCCAAGGCGCAGAACATCACCTCGATCGCCGACTTCATCGCCGCGCGCTACGGCAAGCACCAGGCGGTGGCGGCGACGGTGGCGCTGATCGCCATCATCGGCACGGTTCCCTACATCGCGCTGCAACTCAAGGCGGTGTCGGCGTCGCTGGAGACGATCCTGGCGCAGATCCGGCTCGGCGACGCGGCCCCGCAACCGGTGTTCGGCGACATCGCGCTGTTCGCGGCGGCGGCGATGGCGATCTTCGCGGTGCTGTTCGGCACCCGCCACATCGACGCCACCGAGCACCAGGACGGCCTGATGCTGGCGATCGCCACCGAGTCGCTCGTCAAGCTGTTCGCGTTCCTGGCGGTCGGCATCTTCGTGACCTTCTGGATGTTCGGCGGCCCCGGCGCGCTGCTCGAGGCGGCGAGCGCGCATCCGCGCACGGCGGCGATCTTTACCCGCAGCCCGCCGTTGGACACGTTTCTCGCCACCACGCTGCTGTCGTTCATCGCGATCGTCATGCTGCCGCGCCAGTTCCACGTGGCGGTGGTGGAGAACCACAGCGAGACCGAGATCAAGCGCGCGGCCTGGCTGTTTCCGCTTTACCTGGTGCTGATCAACCTGTTCGTGATTCCGATCGCGCTCGCCGGCCTGATAACCTTCCCTTCCGGCGCGGTCGACAGCGACATGTTCGTCTTGGCGCTGCCGCTGCAGGCCGGCTCCAGCATCCTGACCATCGCCGCCTTCGTCGGCGGCTTGTCGGCGGCGACCGCCATGGTGATCGTGGAATCGGTGGCGCTGTCGATCATGGTGTCGAACGACATCGTGATGCCGCTGGTGCTGCAGCGGCGCGAGGCGTTGATCAGCCGGCGCGAGAACGTCGGGTCGCTGCTGCTGATCGTGCGGCGGCTGGCGATCTTCGGCATCGTCGCGCTCGCCTATATGTATTACCGCTCGGCGGGCGAAGCGCAGCTCGCGGCCATCGGCCTGTTGTCATTCGCGGCGATCGCGCAATTGGCGCCCGCCTTCTTCGGCGGCCTGTTGTGGCGGCAGGGCACCGCCGCCGGCGCCATCGCCGGCATGAGCGCGGGCATCCTGGTGTGGGGCTATACGCTGCTGCTGCCGAGCTTCGCCGATATCGGCTTCGTGGGCGGGCACATCCTGACCGACGGCCCGTGGGGTATCGCCCTGCTCAGGCCGCAGCATCTGCTCGGGCTCGACATGGCGCCGCTGGTGCACGGCATCGTGTGGAGCCTGAGCATCAACATCCTCGCCTATGTCGGCGTGTCGCTGCGGCGGGCGCCCTCGCCGATCGAGCGGCTGCAGGCCAACCTGTTCGTGCCCTCGGAACTGGCGCCGATGGCGCCGAGCTTCCGGCTGTGGCGCTCCTCGGTGACGGTGCAAGAGCTGAGCCAGACGGTGGCGCGCTATCTCGGCGAGGAGCGCACGCGCATCGCCTTCGAAAGCTTCGCCGCCGCCAACCGCATCAGCCTCGAGCCCAACGACGAGGCCGACGTCCGGCTGGTGCGCTACGCCGAGCACATCCTGGCGTCGGCCATCGGCGCCGCCTCGTCGCGGCTGGTGCTGTCGCTGTTGTTGCGCAAGCGCACGCTGTCGACCAAGTCGGCGCTCAAGCTGCTCGACGACGCCAACGCCGCCATCCAGTACAACCGCGAGATATTGCAGACCGCGCTCGACCACGTGCGCCAGGGCATCGCGGTGTTCGACAAGGAGCTGCAGCTCATCTGCTGGAACCGGCAGTTCGGCGACATCCTCGATCTGCCGCCGAGCCTGATGCGGGTCGGCATCGGGCTGGCCGACATCATGCGCTTCAACGCCAAACGCAGCGAAGTGCCCGCCCACTTGGTCGATCAGTTCGTGCACGATCAGCTCGCCCATTACGTCAGCGGCAGCGAGCCGTTCCGCGAGCGCTTCGCCGAGCCGGACCTCGCCATCGAAGTGCGCGCCAACCGCATGCCGGACGGCGGCATCGTCACCACCTTCACCGACATCACCGCCAGCGTGGAAGCCGCCGAAGCGCTCGAGCGCGCCAACGAGTCGCTGGAGCGGCGCGTGCACGAGCGCACCGAGGAACTGACCAAGCTCAATGCGGCGCTGGCGCGCGCCAAGGGCGAGGCGGACGCCGCCAACATTTCCAAGACCAAGTTCGTGGCCGCCGCCAGCCACGACATATTGCAGCCGTTGAACGCGGCGCGGCTTTACGTCACCAGCCTGATCGAGCGCCAGCGCGGCACCGACGATCGGCCGCTGATCGACAATATCGACGCCTCGCTGGAAGCGGTGGAGGAAATCTTCGGCGCGCTGCTCGACATCTCGCGGCTCGACACCGGCGTGCTGCGGCCGGAATTCGCCAGCTTCCGCATCGACGAACTGTTGCGCCAGATCGCGGTGGAGTTCGCGCCGATCGCGGTGAGCAAGCGGCTGAAGCTGACCTATGTGCCAAGCTCGCTGGTGGTGCGTTCCGACCGGCGGCTGCTGCGGCGGCTGATCCAGAATCTCATCTCCAACGCCATCAAATACACGCCGCAGGGGCGCGTGCTGGTGGGCTGCCGGCGGCGCGGCGACCATTTGCGCATCGACGTCTACGATACCGGCCTCGGCATTCCGGAGGAGAAACAGCGCGATATCTTCGTGGAGTTCCACCGGCTCGACCAGGGTGCGCGCATCGCGCGCGGCTTGGGACTCGGCCTGTCAATCGTGGAGCGCGTCGCGCGCGTGCTCGGCGCCACGGTGGAGCTTCAGTCGGCGCCCGGGCAGGGCTCGCATTTCGCGGTCAGCGTGCCGCTGTCGAGCGCGGTGCCGATCGAATTGCCGGCGCGCGACGACGCGCGCGTCGATCCCGGCCAACTCGCCGGCACCATGGCCCTGTGCATCGACAACGAGCCGGCGGTGCTCGACGGCATGGAGACGCTGCTGCGCGGCTGGGGCTGCGACGTCATCACCGCGCCCGACCTCCCCGCCGCGCTGGCGATGATCGCCGCCGGCCCGGCGATGCCGAACGGCTTGCTGGTCGACTACCATCTCGACCGCGGCAACGGCATCGAGGCGATCACGGCGCTGCGGCGGGTGTGCGGCGAGCTGCCGGCGATCCTGATCACCGCCGACCGCTCGCCGGCGGTGCGCGAGGAAGCGCGCAGGCAGAACATCGTGGTGCTGCACAAGCCGCTAAAGCCGGCGGCCTTGCGCGCGCTGCTGGCGCAATGGCGCGTGCTGCGGGTAGCGGCGGCGGAATAGGTTGATCCTGACGGCCTGATCCTACTCGAACATGACCCCGAGCGAGGCGCCGCGCCGCCATTTCACCTGGCAACGAAGGCCGCCGGACTCATGACGCGACAGCATCAACGTGAACCGGTCCGTTACACGATTTGACGAATCGACGCGAAGTCTTGCGCCGGTGTGCGACATGTCGACGACCGTGCAGGGCTGCACCGCAAAATCGCCAGCCATGCGGATCCACCCTCGCGATTGAACGGTCCGGCGCGAGGACTTGCGCGCGTCCTTTGCGCTGCGGCGCGCCTTGAATTGATCGACGAGGCTGAAGCGTGTTGCCATTGCCGCGCTCAAATGCCGGTCATAACAACCGTCAATTTAATGGCGCGATGTTGGCTGCCAATCTGTAAAAATACGGACGGCCACCGAAAACACGATGCGTCGTTAAGAAAGATCGCCAGGACAGCTTTTTTGTAGACGGCTTAGTAATCCACCCGCATCAGATAAAGCCCGTCGGGCGGCGCGACGGGCCCGCAGGCGGTGCGCTCGCGCGCGGCAAGTGCTGCGGGTGGCGGCGGCGGAGTAGGTTTTTGCGATAACTTGGTGGTGGCCGGACTTGGCCCGAAGCCGCACCGATCATTCAAGGCCGGTGTCCGACAGTCAGCAACAATTCGTTGGGCCCTTCCCATCCGGCGGGGGTGTTGAATTCGCCCAGTTTCGCTCGAATTTCGGCCCACGCCGCATCTCTTTCGGCGGCGCCAAGCCGACCCAGGATCTGCAGGATGGGGCTGGCCGAGGTGCGCACGAAGTCGAGATAGTTCTCCACCGCAGGCAGCTGGAAGGGCGCCATCACCCGGGTCGTTGCAACCCGCGTGAACCCGGCCTGGCGGAACAATTCGTCGATCAGGCCCGGCTTGCCAAGGCTGAGCAGTCCACCCGGCTGATAGGGATCGCGTGGCGGCACGCCGGCATGTTTGAACGCCGTGCCGACCAAAATACTGACGCACGGGTTCATCGCGGGCGTCGAAAACACCATGGTGCAGGCCCGGCCACCGGGCTTCAGCACGCGGAACATCTCGCGCAAACCCTTGCCCGGATCGGGAAAGAACATCGCGCCCAGCCGGCAGATCGCGACGTCAAACCCGCCATCCTGGACTTTGAGATCTTCGCCATCGGCGACCTGCGTCTCGACATTGCCGCAATCCGCGCGGCGGGCGTTTTCCTGCGTAAACGCCAATATGGCCGGCGACAGATCGGTCGCCAGGACGGAACCGGTTGTGCCAACACGCTTCGCAATCGCGAGCGTCTGGTCGCCGGCGCCGGCGGCGATATCGATCACGCGCGCGCCCGACGCGACCTCGGCCATGGCGAGCATGGCGTCGGTCGGTTCGCGTAGCCAGTCCGCGATTTGCGCACCATGATCGTTCCAGCCTTTGGCGTGCTGGTCCCATTGCTCGCGCATGGCCGACTTGAACTTCTCCGCTTCGAAAGGCGCGTTCATGGCGTTGCTCCATTGGCCTCACCATCGAGGCTCGGGAACAAGCAATAGGCCCAAGCGACCGCCTTCCGGCAGCCGCAAGTTTGCCGGTGGACGCCTCAAAAGTGCATAATGGGCATATGTTCGATTGGAACGACCTGCAGGTATTTTTTGGCCGTCGCCCGCCACGGCAGCACAACCGCGGCCGGAAAGGCGCTGCACCTCAGTCAATCGACGGTCCACAGGAGGCTTTCCGAACTCGAAAAGAAGATCGGGCGCAAGCTGGTGACGCGCACCGCCAATGGCTATCGCCTCACCGATTTCGGTAAAGAGCTACAGCCTTATGCGGAACGAATAGAAGCCGCGGTCGCGGACCTCGAGCGGCAGGCGGGCGGCGCCGGGCGCGACAGCATTGGTACCATTCGCGTGACCTGTCCCGAGCCGATCGTAAACCGGATGAAGCCGCTCATTGAGCGCTTTCACGCCCGCCATCCCAATCTGCGCGTCGAATTCGTCATGAGCGACGGCTATCTGGATCTCGCCAAAGGCGAGGCCGATGTCGCGTTCCGCTCGGGCGATACGGACGACGAACTGATCGGGCGCAAAATCGCGGATTCGTTCTGGGCTGTTTACGCCAGCCGTGAATACATCGAACGTCACGGCAAGCCGGAGCATGTCGAGGACCTCAATCGTCATCCGCTGGTGTGTCTGGATGAATCGATGAGCAACCACCGCGTGGCGAAATGGCTCAAGGACGTGGCGCCGGACGCCAAGGTGGCGGCGCGCAACACCAGCGTTCTGGGCATGATGTACGCGGTGAAATCGGGCATCGGCATCGGCCCGCTGCCGACCGCGATCGCCGATACGGAGCCGGACCTCGTGCGCGTGCTCGGACCGATACCCGAGCTCGCCCGAAGCTGGCGCCTCCTGACGCATCCCGACCTGCGCCGTGTGCCGCGCATCGCATCGTTTTTCGATTTTATCGTCGCGGAGCGCGATGCGATGAAGTCAATTTTGACGGGCTAGGCTGCCGTTACCGCAGTCGCTCAATAATCCACCCGCATCAGATAAAGCCCGTCGGGCGGCGCGACGGGCCCGCAGGCGGTGCGGTCGCGCGCGGCAAGCGCGGCCGCCATATCGTCGGCGCTCCACTTGGCGTCGCCGACCAGCGCCAATGAACCGACCGTCGAACGCACCGTGCGGCGGAGTGCGTCACGCGCGCCTTGAGCGGACGCGGCGCGCACCCGGCGCGGCCAACTTCCTCGCGGCCGCCGCCGCAGCCGATGCATAGCCTGGGTCGTTGTGAATAAGCATCAATGACAGACAACCTTCCGTCAGCAACACAGTCTCCCGCGCCAGTTGCCGGGGGTCACGTGCGCCCAATCCGGCCAATTTGGCGGCAAGCCATTCTTCCACGGCGGACTTGTGTTTGTGGGCGGCTTTGCGTGCGGGATGTCCCGGCAAATCCGCAAGCTCCATGGTCAGGCGCGTGTAGCCCGAACCCTGCCACCGTGGGCTTTCGGCCCATCGCTGCAGTTGAATGAACAGGTTTTGAAGAAATGCGTCCGGCGACGAGGCGGCCTGGCGACCCCAGGTTTCAAACATCGCCAGCGCCTGCGCCTGCTGCTCCTCAAGCACGGCCCGGACAAGATCGTCCTTGCTTTTAAAATGATAGTAGACGCTGCGTTTGGTGACGCCCGCCGCCTCGGCAATGTCATCCATGCTGACGCGCGCGAAGCCCCGCCGGTAGAGCAACCGATAGGCGGCATTCAGAATCTTCTTGCATGTAACAGCGGAATTTCGAGGCATCCGGATACCGGCGGATAAAACACATTTCCGACGCAACCTGGAATGCGCACGCACGGTTTGGCGCATGCCGGGCGGCGCTGCCTCAATGTATACTCACTAGTGAGTTTTGATAAGCTGGAATAGGGCGTAGCCTTGGCGCGGATCGGGGCCCAACTTGAATGCCGTTCGCGACGAGTCCGAAGCCGTCGTGACCGGACCGCCTTGCAGAGAATGCGGCGTTCTATGTGTGACGCTGGACGCAGACGAGGTTGATGCCGTGGGTGACATGCGACACGCAGACGCCGAGCCGGCTTACCGCTGGGTACTCGTCTTCACCGCGGCGGCAATGCTGGCCATCGCCATGGGCCTGCTGGTGAACGGGCTGTCGGTGTTCTTCATTCCCCTGGAACGGGAGTTCGGCTGGTCGCGCGGATCGATCGCGCTCATCAATACGGCGGGTCTCATCGGGCTTGCGGTAGGCGGAATTCTCATGGGGCGCGTCGCCGACCGCACCAGCAAGCGAAAGGTCTGCGTTTTCGGCGCGACCATGCTGGGCGTCTGCGTGCTGGCGGCGGCGTGGGCCGACCAGCTCTGGCAGTTCTATCTGCTGTTCTTCCTCGCCGGCGCCCTGGGCGGCGGCTCACTGTTCGCGCCACTGATCGCCCTGGTGGGAAACTGGTTCCGGACCGGCGCCGGCCTCGCGATCGGCATTGCCTCG
This sequence comes from uncultured Pseudomonadota bacterium, assembly GCA_963829785.1. GTDB lineage: Bacteria > Pseudomonadota > Alphaproteobacteria > Rhizobiales > Xanthobacteraceae > Pseudolabrys. The sequence goes on from CAWHJZ010000006.1 coordinate 18,271, forward strand.
GCAGGCCAGGCGGTCGGTCAGGGCGGCGTGCCGTTCGGCACCACCTTCCTCATCGAGGCGCTCGGCTGGCGCGGCGCGGTGGCGGCGCTCGGCGCGATCGTGCTGGCCACATTAATTCCACTGGCCCTGCTGACGCGGGACCCGCCCGGCCGACCCGCCGGGGCTTCAACGGCCGATGCCGATACGGCCGTTCCGCTGTCTCCCAATGCTGTCGTGATCTGGATGAGCGCAGCCGTGATTTGTTGCTGCACCTGCATGGCGGTGCCGCTGATGCACCTGGTACCGCTCATTCAGGGCAAGGGAATCTCCGCGCCGGAGGCGAGCAGCGTCCTGTTCCTCCTGCTGCTGGTCGCCATTCTGGGCCGCATCGCCTTTGGCAAGCTGGCTGATCTGATCGGCGCAATCCCCGCCTACATGACGGCGTCCCTGTGGCAGACCGCGCTGGTGTATGGGTTCACGCAGATCAACGATCTGAACATGCTGTATGTGTTCGCCGTGATCTACGGGTTCGGCTATGCGGGCGTGATGACCGGCGTGCTCATCACCATCCGTGCCCTGACGCCGGCATCGCGGCGCGGCGTCTCGACGGGGGTGATCACTGCGTTCGCCTGGCTGGGGCACGGCCTCGGCGGCTATCAGGGCGGGCTCTTCTTCGACGTCACCGGCGCTTACAACGTCAGCTTCGCGAACGCGGCGCTTGCCGGCATCGTCAATCTGCTGATCGTCGGCTCTCTCTATCTGACAATCAGGCGGCGGACCACCGCCTCGGCATCGGCCACGGCCTAACGTCCATCGGCTCGCATAGGCGAGCCTCGGGCGTCGGCGTTCAATAATCCACCCGCATCAGATAAAGCCCGTCGGGCGGCGCGACGGGCCCGCAGGCGGTGCGGTCGCGCGCGGCAAGCGCGGCCGCCATGTCGTCGGCGTTCCACTTGACGTCGCCGACGAGCGCCAATGAACCGACCATCGAACGCACCTGATGATGCAGGAACGAGCGCGCCGCGGCGAGGACGTGCACCTCGTCGCGCGCGCGCACGACGTCGAGCGCATCGAGCGTCTTCACCGGCGACTTGGCCTGGCATTCGGCGGCGCGGAACGTGGTGAAGTCGTGCTTGCCGACAAGGCGCTGGGCGGCCTCGTGCATGGCGGCAACGTCAAGCGGGCGCGGCACCCGCCAGGCATGACCGGCATCGAGGGTGAGATCGGGGCGGCGATTGATAATGCGGTAGAGATAATGGCGCTTCGTTGCAGACGTGCGGGCGTTGAAGTCATCAGGAACGCGCTCGGCGGCGAGGACCGCCACCGGATGCGGGCGCAGATGCGCGTTGAGCGCGTCGCGCACGGTGTCGGTGTCCCATTCCTTGGCGAAGTCGACATGGGCAACCTGGCCGCGCGCGTGCACGCCGGCGTCGGTGCGCCCCGCCCCCTGCACCAGCGCGCTCTCGCCGGCGAAAGCCGCCACCGCCGCGGTGAGCACGCCCTGCACGGTCGTCTCCTCGGCCTGGATCTGCCAGCCGGAAAACGGCGCGCCGTCATATTCGATGGTCAGCTTGTAACGCGGCACGTTTGATTCACCTCAATTCCCGCCCGGGGCGGGCCCTCTATACAGGAGGAACGAAGCGAGGGCTAAGGCCATGAAAAGAGAGTTCAAACAGCAGATCGTCGATCTTCTGGGGCAGCACCGGATCATGTCGATCGCCACCAACCGGGAGGACGGCTGGCCGCAAGCGACCGTCGTCAGCTACGCCAACGACGGGCTGATCGTCTATTGCCAGATCGCCCGTGACAGCCAGAAATACGCCAATGTCATGCGCGATCCGCGGGTGTCGCTCGCCATTGCCAATGACGCGCCGCAGCCATTGCAGATCAGGGGCCTGTCGATCGCCGCGCGCGTCGAAGAGGTGACCGACCAGGGCGAGCGCGACCACGCCGCCGACGTCCTGCTCGCCCGCTACCCCGAATACAAAGTGATGCCGCGCCCCGACCCCGCCGCGGTGCCGACGCTGCGGCTGACGCCGGAAATCGTGTCGGTGATCGATTATTCCAAAGGCTTCGGCCACAGCGACCTGGTGAAGGTGACCGACGCCGACCTGGCCGAATTCGTCGAGGCGCGGCGGCACCACTGGGCGGGTTTCCACGCGGCGTGAGAATTACGCGACGCGCGTTCCCTTCTCCACCTTCGTCCCGCGCAGGAATTCTTCCGCGCCCATCGGCTTGCCGCCGGCGCGCTGCACTTGGACGAGGCGCACGGCGCCGTCACCACAGGCAATGGTGAGCTTATCGTCGAGCACGGTGCCGGGCGCCGCACCTTTGCCCTCGCCCTTCGTCGAACGCAGCGCCTTGATGCGCACGCCGTCCAATTCGAACCAGGCGCCGGGAAACGGCGACAGGCCGCGGATGTGGTTGTGCACGTCGTGCCAGGGCTTCGCCCAATCGATGCGCGTCTTCGTCCTTCGCAATCTTCTCGGCGTAGGTGACGCCCTGCTCCGGCTGCGGCGTCAGCGTGAGCGAGCCGCGCTCCAGATGCGGCGAGCGCCCGCGCCATCAGGTCGGCGCCGAGCGGAGCGAGCACGTCATGCAGTTCGCCGGCGGTCATGTCCGGCGCGATCGGCGTGCGTTCGATCATCGCCATGGCGCCGGTGTCGAGGCCTTCGTCCATCTGCATGATGGTGACGCCGGACTCGGCATCGCCCGCCATGACGGCGCGGTTGATGGGCGCGGCGCCGCGCCAGCGCGGCAGCAACGAAGCATGCACGTTGAAGCAGCCGAGCCTGGGCGCGTCGAGAATGGGCTTGGGCAGGATCAGGCCATAGGCGATCACCACCGCGGCGTCGGCGTTGAGCGCGCGGAATTCGATCTTGCGCCTCCTCGGTCTTCAGCGTCTTGGGCGTGAGCACGTGGAAGCCCGCGCTCTCGCGCCTCGCGCTCGACCGGGCGTCGGCTGCAATTCCAGGCCGCGGCGGCCGGCGGGCTTGGCCGCGCGCGTATAGACCGCCGCGATCTCGTGCCCGGCAGTCGACAAGCTTGCGCAGCGTCGGCACCGCGAAATCGGGCGTGCCCATGAAGATGAGGCGGAGGGGCATCAAGAAGGCCCCGTGATGTTCACGCCGCGGGCGCGCCCGCGAGGCCGAACGTTTACCCGATCCGGTGCTCGGGGGTGTCTTCCTTGTAGGCGTCGCGGGTGGTCTCGCCGCGCTTTTGCGCCTTCTTGAACTTCTTCATCACCATGTCGCGCTTGAGCTTGGAGATGTAGTCGATGAACAGGACGCCGTTGGTGTGGTCGATCTCGTGCTGCAGGCAGGTGGCGAGCAGGCCGTCCGCCTCGATCTCGTGGCTCTTGCCGTCGGCGTCCAGGTATTTGACCTTGACCGCCGCGGGGCGCTCGACCTCCTCGTAATATTCCGGGATCGACAGGCAGCCTTCCTCGTAGGTGGACTTTTCGTCGGACGACCAGACCACCTCCGGGTTGATGAAAACCTGCGGCGCCTTCGGCTCGTCCTTCTTGGCGAGATCCATGGTGACGACGCGCTGCGGCACGCCGATCTGGATGGCGGCAAGCCCGATGCCGGGCGCGTCGTACATGGTCTCGAACATGTCGTCGATGAGCGCGCGCACCGACGCGTCGACCGCCGTCACCGGCTCGGATTTCAGCCGCAGCTTTGGATCCGGGAGGATGAGAATCTCGCGTTTGGCCATGCTGGCGATTTAAGGGGTCGGGCGGCGGGGGTCAATGGAACCCGTTACCACCGCGAAACGCGCCTCAAATGCAGACTTGAGCCGGCTGGCGGAGCGCCCTACCGTTCGCTCTTCGTTCGCGCCGCCCGAATCGGGCTAGAAGCAGGCCATGCCGGAAACCGTCCTCCTCGTCCTCGCGCTGGCCATCGCCGCCGGTGTCGCCGCCATCATCGTGCTGCTGCTGCGGCCGAAGCCGCCCGTGACCGATCCGGCCGCCGAGCAGCGCGTCGCCGACCTCAACGCGCGGGTGCAGGCCATGGGCGAAATGCTGGCCAGCGCCCAAACGCAGCTTCAGCAGACGGTGAACCAGCGGCTCGACGCGGTGACGCAGAACCTCGGCGAGTCGATGAAGACCTCGACCAAGCACACCACCGAGCATCTGCAACAACTGCATGCGCGGCTGGCGGTGATCGACAGCGCGCAGAAGAACATCACGGAGCTCGCGACCCAGGTCAGTTCGCTGCAGGGCGTGCTCGCCAACAAGCAATCGCGCGGCGCCTTCGGGCAGGGGCAGCTGGAGGCGATCGTCGCCGACGTGCTGCCGAAAGGCGCCTACGAATTCCAGTACACGCTGTCGAACAAGACGCGGCCGGACTGCGTGATCTTCATGCCGGACTCCGGGCCGCTGATCATCGACGCCAAGTTTCCGCTGGAAGCGATGACGGCATGGCGCGACGCGGCGAACGACGAAGACCGCAAGCAGGCGGCGGCGCGCGTCAAGCAGGACATCGCCAAGCACGTCGCGGACATCGCCGGCAAATACCTGATCCCGGGCGAGACCCAGGATATCGCGCTGATGTTCATTCCCTCGGAGTCGGTCTACGCCGACCTGCACGAGCGCTTCGACGACGTCGTGCAGCGCGCGCACCGCGCCCGCGTCATGATCGTGTCGCCCACGCTGATGGTGCTGGCGATCCAGGTCATCAAGCAGGTGCGCAAGGACGCCGCGATGCGCGAGGCCGCCGACCAGATCCGCACCGAAGTCGGGCTGATGATGAAGGACGTCGGCTTGCTCGGCGACCGCGTGCGCAAGCTGCAAAGCCATTTCGGTCAAACCACGAAAGATGTCGAAGACATTCTTATCTCGACCGGCAAGATCGAGAAGCGCGGCGGCAAGATCGAAGCGCTCGAATTCGACGGCGATCCGCGGGCAAGCGCCGAGGTGATCCCGGCGCCGATCCGCAAGCTCGGGACGGCGGAGTGAACTTGCGGAACATTGCGGTCATGGCGGAGCGGCGCGGCATGCTTGGCGCGGCTCCCTCTCCCCGTTTGCGGGGAGAGGTGACAACGGCCGCGCCCCGGAATGACGAAGGAATAACATGACCGCGCCGGACGACGCCGAAATCGAATCCGCCCCGCCCACCCGCCTGGAGGCGCTGGCGGTCTATTTCAAGCCGCGCGTGCTGATCGTGCTGCTGCTCGGCTTTTCCTCCGGCCTGCCGCTGGCGCTCTCCACCTCGACGCTGGCCGTGTGGCTGACCGAGCGCGACGTCGACATCAAGACCATCGGCCTGTTCTCGCTGGTGGGCCTGCCCTACACCTTCAAGTTCTTCTGGGCGCCGCTGATCGACGCGCTCGACGTGCCGCTGCTGTCGCGCTGGTTCGGGCGCCGGCGCGGCTGGCTGGTGTTCACGCAACTGCTGCTGATGGCGGCGATCGTCTTCCTCGGGCTGAACGACCCGGACAAGTCGCTGCCGCTGATCGTGTTCGGCGCGGTGATGGTGGCGACCGTCTCGGCCACCCAGGACATCGTCATCGACGCCTTCCGCGTCGAAAGCCTGGCGCCGAGAACGAGCAGGCCGCCGGCATGGCCGGCTACGTCGCGGCCTACCGCATCGGCATGCTGGTGTCGGGCGCGGGCGTGCTGGTGCTGGTGGCGTGGTTCGAGCACCTCGGCCTCGCGCGCAGCGCGGTGTGGGGCTGGGGCTATGCCGCGGCGGCCGCCTGCATGGTCGTCGGCCTGATCGCGACGTTCCTGGCGCACGAGCCGGACGCGCCCGGCCTCGCGCCGCACGACGCCGCGCACAAGCCGCTCGCGCGGCTGATCGAGACCGCGACCGGCGCCTTCGGCGAGTTCCTCTCGCGCAACGGCGCCCTGGTCATCCTGCTGTTCGTGCTGCTCTACAAGTTCTGCGACGCCTTCGCCGGCGCGCTGACCGCGGCCTTCGTCATCAAGATCGGCTTCGACAAGGCCACCTATGCCGAGATCGTCAAGGGCGTGGGGCTCGCCGCCGCGCTGATCGGCGGCTTCGCCGGCGGCGCCATCGCGCGCACGATGCCGATGTCGGCGAGCCTGTGGATCGGCGGTTTCTTGCAGATGGCGTCGAACTTCACGTTCTCATGGCTGGCGCTGGTCGGCGCCAGCGTGCCGGCGCTGACGGTGACCATCATCGTGGAGAATTTCACCGGCGCCATCGGCACCGTGATCTTCGTCGCCTACCTCTCGGCGCTCTGCGGCGACCGCGCCCACACCGCCACGCAATACGCGCTGCTCACCGCGATCGCCGCGGTGGGACGCACGGTGCTGGCGTCGGGCGGCGGCTACATCGCGGTATCGACCGGCTGGGTGTGGTTCTTCGCCATCACCGCGCTGTCGGCGATCCCCAGCCTGTTGCTGCTCGCCTGGCTGCAGGCGAGCGGGCATTTCAAGACGCTGGCGTCCGCTCACGCCCCTCGCGTCAGGCCGGCCACAGCGCCCGTTCAGAACGGCAGGCCGACATAGTTCTCAGCCAGCGACTGCTGCGCCCGCTCCGACGAGAGCAGATACGCCAATTCGGTATCTTGCAGTTTCTGTTCGTAAGGGCTTTGTTCCGGAAAGTGATGCAGCAGCATCGTCATCCACCATGAAAACCGTTGCGCTTTCCAGACCCGCGCCAGCGCCTTTTCCGAATATCCGTCGAGGCCGCTGTCGTCATGCTTCTGATAGTGATCGAGCATGGCGTGATACAGATAGTAAATATCGGAGGCCGCGCTGTTGAGGCCGCGCGCACCGGTCGGCGGCACAATATGCGCCGCATCGCCGGCAAGAAACAGGCGGCCGTGGCGCATCGGCTCGGCGACAAAGCTGCGCAACGGCGCAATGCTCTTTTCAATCGACGGGCCGGTGATCAGGCGCGCCGCGGCCTCCGCCGGCAGCCGCCGTTTCAGCTCCTCCCAGAAGGCATCGTCCGACCAATCCTCGACCTTATCCTCCAGCGGCACCTGGATATAATAGCGGCTCAACACCTGCGACCGCAGCGAGCACAGGGCAAAACCGCGCTCGTGCTTGGCATAGATCAGCTCCGGCGAAACCGGCTTGGTCCGCGACAACACGCCCAGCCAACCGAACGGATAAATGCGCTCATATTCGCGCAGGATATTCTTCGGAATCGCTTTGCGGCTGACGCCGTGAAAGCCGTCGGCACCGACGACGTAGTCGCAATCGATGCGAATGATCTGATCGCCCTCACGGTAGGTCACGTAAGGCGCGTCCGAGGTCAGATCATGCAACGCCACGTCCTCGACGTTGTGAATGACGTTGCCCTTTATGCGCGCGCGCGCCTCGTAGAGATCGCGCGTCAATTCGGTCTGGCCATAGACGATCACCGAACTGCCGCCGGAATGCTTGTGCAGATCGATCCGGTCCACGCCCTTGTCGTGCGAGATAAAGATGCCCTCGTGAATCTCGCCTTCGCTATCCATCCGTTCGCCGCACTGCGCCTCTCGCATCAGCTCGGCAAAGCCGTGCTCCAGCACCCCCGCCCGGATTCGGCCCAGCACATATTCGCGGCTGTATTTCTCGAGCAGAACCGTGTCGATGCCCTTGAGGTGCAACAATTGCGACAGCAGCAGACCCGACGGGCCGCCACCGATGATGCAGACCTGCGTCTTCATGAGCGCTATCTCCTCGGGATTTATGCGTTTCCGCACGATAATTTAGGCCTCGGCGCGATCCGGGGAATGGATTGAGCGCACTTTGTCTTGTACAAATCGAACATGGCGCGAATTCCGCTCAAGCCCGCGATCCAGTCGTACAACCTCTTCGGCGAGGTGCGCGACCTGCCCGACGTCGTGCATTGCGAGACGATTGCCGCGCGCTCGGTGCTGCACGACTGGGAATTCGCGCCGCACCGGCATGCGCGTCTGCATCAGGTTCTGCTCATTGCGCGCGGCGGCGGCCGCACCACGCTCGAAGGGCGATCGCGCCGGCTGCGGCCGATGGACGCCGTCAACATACCCGCCGGCCGGGTGCACGGATTTGCTTTCACGCGGGGAACGCAAGGGTGGGTGGTCACCTTGGCCACCGAAATCCTCGACGAGGTGCTGACGCCGCAAGAGGGTCTGAGCCGGGCGCTGTCGGAAGCCGCCCTATTTCGCGGCACGCCGCAGATGCGTCGGCTGATGAAGGACATCTTCATCGAATACGGCGCGCGCCAGTTTGCCCGCGCGCATGTGCTCAAGGGCTTGTCGGCGACGCTGCTCGGCTATGTCGCGCGGACGCTGGCGGCGGGAAAAATGGCGGGCGGCAGCGCCGGCGAATCCGAAATCATCGGAAAGTTCGAGGCCTTGCTGGATGCCCATTTCGTCGAGCACTGGCCGGTTGCGCGCTATGCCGCGGCGCTCAAGATAACGCCGACGCATCTCAGCCGGCTGTCGCGGGATGCTTTCGGCTGCCCTGCCACGCACATGATCCGCGATCGAATCGTCCGCGAGGCAAGACGCAACCTCGTCTATACGAACCTGCCCATCTCGACGATCGCCTATACCCTTGGCTTCGACGATCCCGCCTATTTCAGCCGCATCTTTTCGAACGCGACCGGCCTGTCTCCGAGCGAATTCCGCGACCGGATCTATTCGGCCAGGTGAGCGGGCCGTCCAACCGGCGAGTCCGCGTCAAAACAACGTGCGCTGCTTGATGGCGGCGGCGAGCGTGCCTTCGTCGAGATAATCGAGCTCGCCGCCGACCGGCACGCCGTGGGCGAGCCGCGTCACCTTCACCTCGGCGTCCTGCAACAGCTCGGTGATGTAATGCGCGGTGGTCTGGCCGTCGACCGTGGCGTTGAGCGCGAGGATCACCTCTTTCACCTCCGGTTCGTGGCAGCGGGTGATGAGCTGATCGATCGTGAGGTCCTGCGGGCCGACGCCGTCGAGCGGCGACAGCGTCCCGCCGAGCACGTGATAGCGGCTGTTGACCGCGTGCGCGCGCTCCAGCGCCCACAGATCGGCAACGTCGGCGACGACGACGACGATGGACGGATCGCGGCGCAGGTCGGTGCACACCGTACACGGGTTTTGCGTGTCGATGTTGCCGCAGACCTTGCAGACCTCGATCTTGTCCATCGCGGTCTCGAGCGCGGCGGTGAGCGGCGCCATCAGCGCCTCGCGCTTCTTGATGAGATGCAGCGCGGCGCGCCGCGCCGAGCGCGGGCCCAGACCGGGCAGCCGCGCCAGCAGCTGAATGAGGCGCTCGATTTCAGGTCCGGCGACGGCGGTGGGCATGGTTCATTCGAACTGAATTTAGGAGCTACATTATTTCGTCATGGTCGGGCTTGTCCCGGCCATCCACGTGCTTCTTTTTGCGACCCTCAAGACGTGGATGCCCGGCACAGGGCCGGGCATGACGACTGAGAATCACTCGGCCCCTCTCACCCGAACGGGTTAGGCATGCCGGGCGGCAGTTGCAAGCCGCCGGTGAGCGCCTTCATGCGCTCCTGCATCACCTCTTCCGCCTTGCGGCGGGCGTCGGCGTGGGCAGCGACCAGCAGGTCTTCGAGGATTTCCTTTTCCGACGGCTTCATCAGCGAGTCGTCGACCTTGATGCCTTTCAGATCGCCCTTGGCGGTGAGCCGCACGGTGACCATGCCGCCGCCGGCGGTGCCCTCGACCTCGACATTGTCGAGCTCGGCCTGCATCTCCTGCATCTTGGACTGGAATTCGGCGGCCTGTTTCATCAGGCCCATGAAGTCGGCCATGAGTCTTCCTTTCTGCGCGCGATCTTGTCCGAAAACCGGTGCCCATCGTCGGTCAGCTTTTCGGGATCACGCGCTAATCCTCTTCTTCTTCATCGGGCGCCGGCACGAAATCGGCGTCGGCGTCGGCCTCGGCCTCCGGTGGCTTCGGGACCGTGACAGCTTCGATGGTGGCGCCCGGAAATCGTTTCATCACCGCCTGCACCAGCGGGTCGGCCTCAACGCCGCGTTTCAGGTCGGCTTCCTGCGCCTCGGCTTGCGCGCGCAGGGTCGGCTCGCCCTGCTCCTTCGAGACCACCACGATCCAGCGCCGGCCGGTCCACTGGTCGAGCTTGCGTTGCAGCTCGTGCACCAGGCCCTTGGCCGCGTTCTGCTCGAGCGCGATCTCGAGCTGGCCGTCCTCGCAACGCACCAGCCGCACGTCGCGTTCGAGCGCGAGCTTCATAGAGATGTCGCGTTTCTCGGCGGCGAGCGCCACCACATCGGCGAAGGTGTTGAGCGTGAGCGTCGGCGCCTGATCGGCGCGCGCGACCGGGTCGGACGAGGGCTGCGGCGAAACGGCGGCCGACGCGCGCGGGGAACCGCGCGGCGCGTCGTAACGCGGCGCGAAACTTTGCGGCGCGCTTTGCGTCACCGTGCCGCCGCCATTGGCATTACCATTCCCTTGCGGCGCGGGCGCTCCCCCGCCCTCGCCCAGCGCGCGGATCACTTCGTCGGGCGTCGGCAAGTCGGCGGCATAAGCGATGCGCACCAGCACCATCTCGGCGGCGGCGACCGGACGGCCCGACGCCTGCACCTCGCCGATGCCCTTGAGCAGCATCTGCCAGGTGCGCGACAGCACGCGCATGGAAAGCTTGGACGCGAAATCGCGGCCGCGGGTGCGCTCGGCTTCCGACAGCGAGACGTCGTCGGCCACTGCCGGAACGACTTTCACGCGGGTGACGAAATGCGTGAACTCGGCGAGGTCGTTCAAGACCACGGCCGGATCGGCGCCGATGTCGTACTGCGCGCGCAATTCGGTGAGCGCGGCGGCGGCATCGCCCTTCATCACCGCCTCGAACAGGTCGACCACGCGCACGCGGTCGGCGAGGCCGAGCATCTGCCGCACGTCCTCGGCGCGCACGGCGCCGGCGGCGTGGGCGATGCCCTGGTCGAGCAGCGAGAGACTATCGCGCACCGAGCCTTCCGCCGCGCGCGCGATCAGCGCCAGCGCCGCCGGCTCGATCTCGATCTTTTCCTTGTCGGCGATGCCTTGAAGATGCTGCACCAACACCGACGCATCGACCCGGCGCAGGTCGAAGCGCTGGCAGCGCGACAGCACCGTCACCGGCACTTTGCGGATCTCGGTGGTGGCGAAGATGAACTTGGCGTGCGGCGGCGGCTCTTCCAGCGTCTTCAATAGCGCATTGAAGGCCGCCGGCGACAGCATATGCACTTCGTCGAGGATGTAGACCTTGTAACGCGCCGACACCGGCGCGTAGCGGACGGCGTCGTTGATCTGGCGCACGTCGTCCACGCCGTTATGGGAGGCGGCGTCCATTTCGAGCACGTCGATGTGGCGGCTCTCGATGATGGCCTGGCAGTGCACGCCCATCGCCGGCATCGTGATGGTGGGCGCGGTGACCGAGCCGTCGGGCAATTCGTAGTTGAGCGCGCGGGCGAGGATGCGGGCGGTGGTGGTCTTGCCGACGCCGCGCACGCCGGTGAGGATCCAGGCCTGCGGGATGCGGCCGGTCTCGAACGCGTTCGAGATCGTGCGCACCATGGCGTCCTGGCCGATGAGGTCGTCGAACGAGGCGGGGCGGTATTTGCGCGCGAGCACGCGGTAGCCGCCCGCCGGCGCGTCGGCCGGGGCGGAACCGGGACCGGCCGGGTTCGCGGGCTCGCTCATCGTGCCATCCGCTCACATGCGCCCGCTGGGGCGCACCTTTCGTCCCTTGCGCGCCCCTCAGGGCGCGCCTGTCGCCAAGCGAAGCGTGGAAATTGGGTGGGAGGCTGACGAGCGACCCGATCCGTGCTCGTTAGGGCTGCTTCCTTCCGGATCTGACCCGGTTGGCGAGTGGTTCGTCCACCGCCAACCTCCCGGCCCCTATATCGGGCGAACGGCCGCGGAAAGCAAGTTGGGGGCGCTGGTGGCTGTGCATCGCCGCCGATTGCGTGAGATTTTGGGCACGGCGAGGTCACTTGTCCCCTCTCCCCTTGTGGGAGAGGGTGCCCGAGCGGAGGCGAAGCCGAGCGAGGGCGGGTGAGGGGTCAGCGAACGACGTCGGGCTCTGACCCCTCACCCGGCTCGCGCTCCGCTATCGCTCCCGCGCGAGCCACCCTCTCCCACAAGGGGAGAGGGGACGAGAGATTGCCTCACGCGCAGAATGCAAACGGCTTTGTACATGATCTCCTCCTGGACCCTCCACCCGCAGCTCGCCGCCGACACCGTGGCGGTGGGCGACTTGGCGCTGTCGCGCGTGCTGCTGGCGAAGGACGCCAATTACCCCTGGCTGATCCTGGTGCCGCGGCGCGCCGGCGTCAGCGAGCTGATCGATCTCGCAGAAAACGAGCAGGTGCGGTTGACGGCTGAGATCGCCGCCGCGGCGCAGGCGCTGAAAGAAACGGTGCCGTGCGACAAGCTCAACATCGCCGCGCTCGGCAACATGGTGCCGCAGCTGCATGTGCACGTGATCGCGCGCACCAAGAACGACGCCGCCTGGCCGAAGCCGGTGTGGGGCGCGGCGGAACCGCGCGAATATGACGCGGCGGCGATGGAGGGATTGCTCGAGAAAGTGCGCGCGCGCCTGAAGTTGGCGGCGGTTGGGCCTCAAGCCTTGTAGGCCGTGTACTGCTTTTCCTCGATCAGGTCCGACTTCAAGAGCAGGTTGATCTCGCGCTTCAAGGCGGCGCGCTTGTCGTTATTGAAATAGACGGCACGGGCGAGATCGATGAACTCCTGATCGAACGCAGACGCCGCCTCCTTGGCGCGGATCTTGTCCTCGATCTCCCATAAGGCTTCATTGATCGCGACCAGACCGTCTTTAAGCGCGGCGAAGCCTTGCGGCGGCGTAAGCGCGCTCAGCACCTTGTTCAGGGCGGCGAGCTCACGCCGTACGTTTTCGACCGCCGCGGGCGACGAGAGGCGGCGTTCCTTGATCTCCAGAATGGTGAGCTTGTCGACGAGCTCGCCCCAGGACACTTCGACAGTCGGCGCGGCGCTCATTCGGGTCCATTCCGGTGGAAGAGTATTTGTTTTGTCGCGTTTCCGGACGGCGAACCGGTTCCCACTTCGCCTGGAAACGCTATAGCGCCGGGCTTCCTTATCGGGGCGGGGCCCAAGGATCAAGTTGGATCAAGTTGACGCCAAAGGCGTGCGTGGAGGCGCGCGGGAAATTCTGCTAGCAACCCGGAAATCCTTGGTTTTCACCGGCTTCGGCCGTGCTGGAGCTTGAACAGTGGCAGGGCCGGCAGCAGGCAGCGGAACGAGCTCAGGCGCGCACATGGGCACGCCTTTGGCGCTGCCGGCGCGCCCGCGCATCCTGGTGGTGAGCCTGCGCCGCATCGGCGACCTGCTGCTGACCACGCCATTGATCCGCAGCCTGCGCCGCGCCTGGCCGGATGCTCGCATCGACGTGCTGGCGTTCAAGGGCCCGGACAGGATCCTTGCCGGCAACCCGGACATCAACGAGATCATCGCCATGCCGGCGCGGCCGGGTTTCGTGGAGAGCGCCAAGCTGATGGCGCGGCTGTGGAAGCGCTACGATCTCAGCGTCTCGACCCAAAGCGGCGACCGGCCGACTTTCTTTGCGGCTGTAGCCGGGCGCACGCCTGCCGGTCTTGTCGATGTCGACGGCCCGGCGGTGAGCGGCGCGCTCAAACGCTTCGCGCTCAAACGCCACACGCCGATGATGGAGAAGCTGCATCGCGTCGAACAGATGCTGCGGCTTGCCGATCTCCTCGGCATCGCGCGCGTGCCGGAGTTGGTGTGTCCGGCCGAGAAGCCGGCGTCGTTCGAGCCCGGCGGCAACTTCGCCGTCATCCATGCGGCGCCCATGTTCCGCTACAAGGAATGGACGCGTGCCGGCTGGCGCGCGCTCGCCGCCGGCTTGAAAGAACGCGGGCTCGCGGTGGTCGCCATCGGCGGGCCGGATGAGAACGAACGGCGCTATCTGGAAGACGTGTGGCAGGGCGTCGCGCAAGTGCATCAAACCGGCTGGGCCGACACGGTGTGGCTGTTGAAGCGCGCGCGCGTCTATATCGGACCCGACACGTCGGTGACGCATCTGGCCGCCGCATCGGGATGTCCGACGGTGGCGCTGTTCGGACCGATGGACCCGCGGGTGTGGGGGCCGTTTCCAGTCGGGGATTTAAGCGAGCCGTGGCAGGCGAGCGGCACACTCCAGAGCCGCGGCAACGTGTTGCTGGTGCAGAATCCCCTGCCCTGCCTGCCCTGCACCTTCGAAGGCTGCGAGCGCCATATCGACAGCGCCAGCGCCTGTCTCGACGAACTCGCGCCCGCGCAGGTGCTGGCGGCGGTGGACCAGGCGCTGGGCGCGTCCAAAGCGCCATGAATGACGACAATGTGATGCATTGCGCGGCTTTCGCGTCCGTGCGATTTTCGGAGCCGCATGTCGCCCCGCCTCGACCTCGGTCCCCATCCTCACCTCGGCTATACCGACAGCCGCATCGACCGTGCCGCCGACCGGCGCACCGATGAGGCCGCGCTCAACGCGCTCGCCGCCGACCCGCGCGCGCGGGCCTATGTGATCGGCGTCGACTGGATCGTGATGAAGGCGGGCGCGCCGCTGAGCGAGCCGGCGTTCACGCTCGACGAAGCGCGCGCGCTCGGGCCCGCGACCGAAACCGTGTTTCTCGGCCTCGAAGACGGCACGGCCCGCTTCGGCATCGGCCTGCCGGCGGCGACGGCGGAAGCCCTGAAGACGCGCGAGGGTTTCCATGTCACCGACCTGCGCTCGGTGGCGGTGCAGGGCCTGTGCGAGCCTGAGCATCTGCCGGCGATCGCGGAAGCCAAGGCGGTGCTGCATTGGCACGCGCGCCATCGCTTCTGCTCCAATTGCGGGGCGCAAACGGGCGTGGTTCAGGCCGGCTGGCGGCGCGACTGTCCGCAATGCAAAACCATGCATTTTCCGCGCACCGACCCGGTGGTGATCATGCTCTCGGTCGACGGCGACCGCTGTCTGCTCGGGCGAAGCCCGCGCTTCGCACCGACCATGTGGTCGTGTCTCGCCGGCTTCATCGAGCCGGGCGAGGCGATCGAGGACGCAGTCAGGCGCGAGACCTGGGAGGAAGCCGGCATCGCCACCGGCCGCGTCACCTATTTCCGCTCGCAGCCGTGGCCGTTTCCGATGTCGCTGATGATCGGCTGCTTCGCGGAAGCGACCACCCACGACGTGGTGGTCGACCGCACCGAACTGGAGGACGCCCGCTGGTTCAGCAAGGATGAAGTGACGGCGATGCTGCTGCGCCGGCACGACGGCGGCCTGACCACGCCGCCGCCGATGGCGATCGCCTACCACATCATCCGCGCCTGGCTCGACGGCGCGTGCGCCTTTGACTGAGCGCGCGGCAGGCGCGGCGCCGGCCGTGCTGTGCGCCGGCGGCGCGGTGCAGGACTTCATCATGCGGGTGGACCGGTTTCCGGAACCCGGCGCCAAGCAGCCGGCCTCCGAATTCGTCACGACCATCGGCGGACAGTCGGGCAACGCCGCCTTGGCGGTCGCCCGGCTCGGCGGCCGGTCGCGCTACGCGGGGCCGCTCGGCGGCGCGCAGGACGACATCGCCTCCTGGGTCGTCGCCAGCCTGCAAAGCGAAGGCGTCGATTGCAGCGGGGCGATACGCGTGCCGGGCGGGATTTGCTCGGCGGCGCTGATCATGGTCGACGACAGCGGCGAGAAACTGGTTTCGTTCCGGCGCGGGCAAGGGCTCACCCGCATCGTGCCCGCCGACGCGGCACACATGGTCGAGGCGGCCGACACGGTGCTGCTCGACAACCGCTATCCGGATTTCAACATCCCGATCGCCCGCGCGTCGGCGGCGCGCGGCATACCGCGCGTGCTCGACATCGACCACGGCGATCCGGCCGGCGATCCGCTGCTGGCGCTTTCCAGCCACGTGATCGCCTCCGCCGACGCGCTGCGCGCCATCACCGGCGCGCAGGACCTCGGCGCCGGGCTTCAGGCGCTGGGCAAAGGCTTTGACGGTTTCCTGGCCGTCACCAACGGCCCGGAGGGCGTCACTTGGCGCGACGGGGACGCCGTGCGCCACATGCCGGCGTTTTCCATCGCGGCGATCGACACCCTCGGCGCCGGCGACGTCTTCCACGCCGGCTTCGCGCTGCGGCTGGCCGAGACCGGCGACGTGGTCGAGGCGATGCGCTTCGGCAGCGCCGCCGCCGCGCTCAAATGCACCCGCTTCGGCGGGGCCGCCGGCGCGCCGCAGCGGGCCGAAGTGGATCGCTTTTTGCAACAACAAGGCGACTGATCCCCTCGGGGTCGCCGGCGGCACCGGCGCCACCGGAGGCATCCCTTTTTGAGGGCAACCGGGGCTTGATCTAGAAAAAATTTCTCTATATTCATTCAGGTCGCACGCATTAAAGAAAAATATTCTACTTTTTCACGCGCTGCGAGGCTGAAGTTGCAAGATCTGAAGGAATGAGGAAATGGACGCCATCGACCGCAAGATCCTCGCCGAAGTGCAGAACGACGCCTCGCTTTCGGTGGCCGAAATCGGCCAGCGTGTCGGCCTGTCGTCGACGCCGTGCTGGAAGCGGCTGCAGCGGCTGGAGGCCGACGGCGTCATCACCCGCCGGGTGGCGCTGATCGACCCCGACAAGATCGGGCTCGGCATCACCGTGTTCGTGTCGATCGAAACCGGCGACCATTCCGAGGACTGGCTGCAACAGTTCGCCGAGACGGTCGGCGCCATGCCGGAGGTGATGGAGTTCTACCGCATGGCCGGCGACGTCGACTACATGCTGCGCGTGGTGGTGCCGGACATCGCCGGCTACGACACCTTCTACAAGAAGCTGATCGCCACTGTGCCGCTGAAGAACGTCACCTCGCGCTTCGCCATGGAGCGCATCAAATCGACCACCGCGCTGCCGATCCCGGCGGCGCAGTAACGCCGTTCGATTGTCCGCGAGGCCGCCCGCCTTACGAGGCGCAGGCGGTGCCGTCGTAGCTCGGCGCGGTGATGCGCGGGCCCATATACATGCGGTCCGACAGGGTCAGCGTGCCGGTGATGGTGTAACCGATGACCGGCGTATAGTCGTAAGAGGCCGTCGCCAGGATCAGCTGCGTATCCGCCACCTGCAGGTCGGTCGGGATCGACACCGCGCCGCTGAGCGCCGTGCCGTTGCGCGTATAACTCCACTTCACCGTCACGTTCTTGTCGGAGTCGATATTCAGGCACGACACCGTCATCTTGAGCTTGGAGGCCGAATAGGGCGCGACGATCGCCGAGGAGGCGTCGACAATATTGCTCATCTCGCTCGTGGTGATGGTGGTGGCCTGCGCGGTCAGGTTGGCGAGCGTCGCGGCGGTCAGGCTGACCTTGCGGTCGATGCCGATGCCGTCGGATATCTCCACCAGACCGAGGTAAAGCGCGATCATGACCGGCGCCAGCAGCGCGAATTCAACCGCCGACACGCCGCGGCGGTCGCCGGCAAAGCGCGCCATCAGGCGCGGCAGCCACAACGTCATCGCATGCATGGTGCGCAAACTCATTCGTAGGGCTCGGTGCGGAAGACGGACGTCGCCACCAGCAGGCGGTTGCCGCCGTTGAGATTGTCGAGGTTGTTGCCGAGCAGCGTCACGTAGATCGGCCACTGGTAGTAGAGCGTGACCACCACGATGTCGCCGGCCCCGCCGGGATTGTATTGCACCTTCGAGGAGTCGAACTTGCCGTCCTCGATCGCCGACGTGTTGACGGCGGTCGAGCTCGACGCGAAGTCGCTATAGGTCCGGACGTCGACGTAGACGTTATTCTCGCAATCGAACAGGCCGTAGATGCGGTCGCAGACGGCCTCCTTGAAGGCGGCCTTGTCGAAGCCGCCGGTCTGCGCCTGGCCGGTCATGATCAGGCGGGCGGAATCGGCGGCGGCCGCTTCAAGCGTCTGCCCGGCGAAGAACACCAGCGCGGTCTCCAGGATGGCGAAGGTCAGCGCCAGGAACGGCAGCGCGACCAGGGCGAACTCGACCGCCGCCGCGCCGTCCTGTTGGCGCACGAAGCGGCGCGCCAGGCGCGCCGGGAGCAGCCGGCACAGACCTGCTACGATCTTGGTTCGCGCGACGTCAAACATGTTTGGCAACTCGATAAAGGCCGGTGCCGTGGCACCTCGCCTCGTCAATAGCAGAGCGATCTTTTCGAATTGTTTCCGCCATTGCGGAGACGCCGGGGCCTCGTCTTAACCGGCCGCTAACCATGCCGGCGACGCGCCGCTCAGCGCGCGGCGGACGAGCCGCCACTGCCACGCTGGGCGTTGCCGCTGCGTGCCGTCGTCTGGCCGAGCGTGCCGCCGAAATACTTGTTGGCGTCGCCGAGGGTGATACGCGGCTGGCATTCCGGCGCGCAGCTGTACGATTCGCGATCGACGCCGCGGTAGACCACCACGAGATTGCGTTGCGACGAGCCCCGCACCTGCACGGTCTTGCTCAGGACCACCTGGCCGTCGCGGTCGAGCGCCAGCAGGTTGGTGGCGCCGTAGCCTTTGCCGGTGACCACCAAAACGCCGCCGCGCTGCAGGCTGGCGTCGGCGATCAGCGGGTTTCCGATGACGACGGTGGCGACGCGCTCGGGCAGGCGCATGACACGCGCATCGTCGACCGAGACGGTAAAGGATTTCAGCTTGCGCGGCGGCACCACCGAACACGACGGCGGCCAACAACGTCGCAGACAACATACGCAAGCACCGCTTGCGGCGCCCGAACACGGCCGACATCATACGCTCCAATACGCTTACGCTACGCGAACACAACTAACCACGGCGGGGCCGCGGGACGGCTTAAGTTGACTGCAAATTCATGAACGAAGTGCAAAGAGCGGTTAACCAGCACCCGCTCCTATTCCTTCCGCATGATCTCTTCCGAGGACCGGTTCCCGTCCCCGATTCTGCCGGGAACAGGCCTTTCCGTGATCATGCGGCCTGGTCAGCGCCGCAGGGGATAGAGCATCTGGCCGCCGAAGCCCGCCGGGAAATCCGGTTCCCCGATGCCGTAGTCGTCGGGCAATTCGCCTTCCGGCATGTAGAAGGTGCCGAACAGCCAATCGATGAACGGGAAGGTGCTGGCGAAGTTGCTGTTGCCGCCACGGTCGAGCGCCGTGTGGTGCCAGCGGTGGAACACCGGGCTGGCGAAGAAGTATTTGAACGGCCCGAAGGTCCAATTCAGATTGGCATGCACCAGCGCCGACGTCGCCGTGTTGAAGGGCCCGACCCACAGCATCACGTTCGGCGAAATGCCAGCGAGCAGCAGCACGACATCGACCAGGACGGAACCCAGGAAGATATTGACCGGATGAAAGCGCGCCGCCGAGATCCAGTTCAGGTCCTCGGAGGAATGGTGGATGGCGTGGTACTTCCAGAGCTTGGCGCCATGAAATCCGCGGTGAATCCAGTACATCATGAAGTCGGCAGCGACCAGAAACGTCACCGCCTGCAACCAGAGCGGCATCTTGGAGAGCGGCCCGAAGCCATGGTCGTAGAACGCGACGAGTTGCTTCTCGCCGTGGATATTGAAGACAAGCGCGGCGCCGAGCACCAAAAGGCCGATGCGCACAAACCGCGCCATCAACGGGATCATGAACCAGTAGACGACGTCGGTGACGATCTGGCGCTTGTTCCACCAGGGTCGGCTGGGGTTGCAGGCGCTCCATTGCTCGAGCAAGGCGAAAACGACGCCAAGGGCGATGGAAACCGGCACCAGCTTGAGCAGGGTGTGACCGGCGACCTCAAGGACAGAAAACAATTCGATGAACATCTCGGGGGCCCGATACGCGGATACGACTGCGATTTCTATCGGCCCTCCGCCGTTAAGATCACGTGAAAAGCTTGTGTTGAATTGACCCGCGCGCGGCTTTGCAGCCGCCGGCGCGGTTCCCGCAAGGCAGAAGCAGGGGCGGCCTAACGTATTGCCGGTCCGGGACCAAGCAGATTTAATGACAGGGCCGTCGCGTATTTCACAGTTCTCAAGCGCAGAAGCAATGTATATTTTGCGGAACTGACAATAAGTACTGCAATCGCGGCGAAGAAACGTTTCATTAACCGCAATATACTTTGAGGAACAACTTGTTAACTACGTTAAATTGGACGGCGAATACATGAAAATTCGGCAATCATATTAACCCGCGCGCAAGACGTTGGCGGTAGCGTGCGCCATGGCCCCGGTGAGCTGCGCACCAAAAGGCAGTCGCCTGAGTCAGCTCAGACAGCCACGTGTGGATCAATATGGAGCTACCGATGAAGAACCTCTTCGTGCGTTTTATGAAGGACGACTCCGGCGCGACCGCTATTGAGTACGGCCTGATCGCGGCCGGCATCTCGGTTGCCATCATCGCCGTCGTGCAGGGTCTCGGCACCGCGCTGAACACGACCTTCACGAGCGTCAGCACCGCTCTGAAATAAGCGGAATCAGCTTCCGAAGATTTGCGAAAAGGGCCCCGGCCGTCCGGCCGGGGCCCTTTTTCATTTCGGCGCTGCCGTCCGCGCTAACCGAACGGCAAGCTTAGCCGCCGTAATGTGCCCCATCGTATCAGTACAGGATCGATCCCGGTGGCCGACGTAATCAGGTTGTTGTTGTTTCCCGCGTTGATGGCCTTCGCCGCCTCCAGCGACCTGTTCACAATGACCATCTCGAACCGGCTTTCGCTGGCGCTGACCGGCGGCTTCTTCCTGCTGGCGCTGATCACCGGCATGAGCCTGCCGGCGCTCGGCATGCATCTCGCCGCCGCCACGCTGGTGCTGATAATCGCCTTCATCTGCTTCTCGCGCGGCTGGATCGGCGGCGGCGACGCCAAGCTGGCGGCCGCGACCGCGCTCTGGTTCGGCTTCGCCCATCTGTTCGACTACTTGATCTATGCGTCCCTGTTCGGCGGGGCGCTCACCCTGCTGCTGCTGCAATTCCGCAGGCTGGTGCTGCCGCCGGTGCTGGCCCGCCAGCCGTGGATTGCGCGTCTGCATGGCGCCGGTTCCGGCGTGCCCTACGGCATCGCGCTCGCCGCCGCGGCATTGATGGTCTATCCCCACACGCCCTGGATGCCGGCGACCGTCTTTTGATGGCCGCAAGTCTTGCCGGTTTGTTACCGCGCCTTAGCGCCGGCGCCGATCTCTTGCACACCCATGAGCGGCCGGCGCCGATCACACGCGCAACCCACTATTAACTCGATTTAGATACCGCTCCTTAACCATGCTTTGACGTTTGGCTGGTCAAATGCGGTGCATGCGGCCGTGCAGGCCGCCATGTGGGTGAAGTGGGTTTACGCGGCCAAGTCGGCCGCCGGTAGAGAGTTGAGCGTATGAAAGCCGCGCGTCTCGTCGTGCTGACCGTCGCCTTAGCAGCGGGTGGTGTTGCCGCCTTGCTGGCAGGCCGGACGGCAAAGCAATCCGCGCCAAAGGTCGCCCCGGTCGCCAAGGTCACCACCGTCGACGTTCTGGTGGCGAAGTCGAACATCGCCGTCGGCAAGAAGATCTCGCCGGGAGACGTCACCTGGCAGCCCTGGCCGGCCGAGGCCAATACCGGAAATTTCATTCGCCGCAAGCAGCATCCGACCGCCATCGAAGGGCTTACCGGCTGGATCGCACGCGCGCCGTTCGTCGCCGGCGAGCCGATCCGCAACGCCAAGCTGGTGCAAGCCAAGGGCTCCGGCTACATGGCCGCGATTCTGCCGTCGGGTAAGCGCGCGATCTCCATCGGCGTGTCGGCGCAGTCGGGCGCCAGCGGCTTTATCCTGCCCAATGACCACGTCGACATCGTTCTGACGCGCCGCGACCGTCAGGCCGAAAAGGCCACCGGCACCGAGACCTACACCAGCCGCACCATCCTGACCGACGTGCGCGTGCTGGCCATCGACCAGCACGTGACCGAGAAGGAAGGCAAGAAGGTCGTCATCGGCAAGACGGCGACGCTCGAGCTCACGCCCAGGCAGGTCGAAACCGTCGAATTATCGCGCCAGATCGGCTCGCTGTCGCTGGCGCTGCGCAGCATCGCCGACATCGGCCGGAAAGCGCCGAAGGCCGAAAGCGATGACCGCACGCAACGTGATGCCGTGAACGTCGTCCGTTTCGGCGTGACCACCACCACTACACCGCGCTGAGCGATCGAGGGGACGAAGGGGACATGCCGACAATGACGCTGATCCGCACCGCCTCGCTGGCGGCCCTGATCTTCGCGGCCGGACTGGCGCCACAGACGCCGGCCACCGCCGCCGACGCCCACGGCAGCGTGCCGGTCATCCGGGTGGCGGCGAGCGACGCCGTCTCTCGCTTCGTTCCGCTCGGCGTCGGCAAGTCGGTCGCCATTGACCTGCCGCGCGACATCAAGGACGTGCTGGTCGCCGATCCCAAGATCGCCAACGCGGTGATCCGCTCCTCGCGGCGGGTCTACATGATCGGCGTCAAGGTCGGGCAGACCAACATCTTCTTCTTCGACGCCCAGGGCCACCAGATCGCCGGCTTCGACATCGCCGTCACCCGCGACCTCAACGGCCTGCGCGCCGCGATCAAGCGCGTGCTGCCGGACAGCAAGATCCAGGTCGAAGGCATGGGTGAGAAGGGGCTGATCCTCTCCGGCACCGCGCCCAACGCCGGGCAGGCGCAGCAGGCCTTCGAGATGGCCAAGCGGCTGGTCGGCGACGGCGTCGTCAACGCCATCACGGTCGAGGGGCGCGACGAGGTGATGATCAAGGTCACGGTCGCGGAAGTGCAGCGCGACGTGGTCAAGCAGCTCGGCATCGACCTCGCCGGCAGCCTCAACTACGGCACCGCGGTGGTGAACTTCAACACCAGCAATCCGTTTTCCGCTTCCGGACAGGAGCTGTCCAACACCTATCTGGACGGCACCTTCAAGAACGTCTCCGCGACGCTGAAGGCCATGGAGCGCGCCGGCGTGATCCGCACCCTCGCCCAGCCCACGCTGACCGCCGTTTCCGGCGAATCCGCGACGTTCGTTGCCGGCGGCGAGTTTCCAATTCCGAAGGGCCTGTCCTGCGACACCACCAAGTCGCCGCCGGTCTGCCAGCCGGAAATCTCCTTCAAGAAGTTCGGCGTCAGCCTGAAGTTCACGCCGGTAGCGCTGTCGGAGGGCCGCATCAGCCTCAAGGTGCTGACCGAGGTGTCCGACCTGTCGGAAGAAAACGCCATGACCCTGACGATACCGGGCTCGACGACCGCGCTGACGGTGCCGTCGATCCGCACCCGGCGGGCGGAGACCACGGTGGAGATTCCCTCCGGCGGCTCGCTGGCGATGGCCGGCATGATTCAAGACCAGACCAAGCAGACCATCAACGGCCTCCCGGGCCTGATGCAACTGCCGATCCTGGGCACGCTGTTCCGCAGCCGCGACTACATCAACCACAAGACCGAATTGATGATCCTGGTGACGCCCTACATCGTGCGCGCGGTGGCCGAGAACAAGCTGGCGCGTCCCGACGACGGCTTCGAAGACCCCAGCGATCCCAACTCGGTGTTCCTCGGCCGCCTGAACCGCATCTACGGCAGCAAGCCGCAGGCGCCGGTCAAGACCGAACACGCCTATCACGGCAAATACGGCTTCATATTGGATTGAGCGGAGACGATCGATGACCACCTCCAATCGGACGATCGTCAGGCTCAGCGGCCGCGCCGCGCTCCATCTCGTGGCGCTCGGCGGCCTCGTCGTCACGCTCGCCGGCTGCAACCAGCACACGGAAGCGCGCGACACCTACCCGGTCGACATCCGCCAACGCCATCCGATCACCCTGCGGGAAGGCCGGCAGACGGTCGAGGTCTTCCTCGGCCGCTATCGCGGCGGGCTCACCCCCAGCCAGCGCGCCGACGTGCTGTCATTCGCGCAAAGCTGGCGGCATGACGCCACCAGCGGCATCATCGTCGACGTGCCGACGAACAAGGCGACCGCGCGGTCGGCTTCGGATGCACTGCGCCAGATCTATTCGATCTTTGCCGCCTCCCGCGTTCCGCGTAACGCAGTCCATGCGCGGAACTACCGGGTGGCGGGCACCGCGCTCGCCAGCATCAGGCTCAACTACGCCAAGATGGTCGCCTCGGCCGGCCCCTGCGGCCAGTGGCCGAAGGATATCGGCCCGAGCAGCGGGTCCGACTACATGAAAAACCGTCCTTACTGGAACTTCGGCTGCTCCATGCAGCACAACATCGCCGCCCAGGTCGCCAATCCCGCCGACCTCGTGCAGCCGCGCGGCACGACGCCGGCCTCCGAAGCGCGCCGTTCGGTGGCGATCGACAAGTACATCAAGGGTCAAAAGCCCTCGGGTGAGTATCGCGATTACGACAAAGCCAAGATCAGCGATCTGGGAAAATGATAAAGCACGCTTCACAAGTCGCCGCCGTCGCCGAAGACGAAGTGCCCATGGTGCCGGCCGAAGAGGCCGCCGCCGAAGAACATATCGCGCCGGCGCCCCGCGTTTCGGTGCAGGCTTTTTGTACGACGGTGGAAACCGCCGCCGCGGTGCAAGCCGCCGGCGAGGACCGCCGGCTGGTCAAGGCACACGTGAAAATCCAGATGGGCGGAGCGACCGCCGCCATCGAGGCCTATCGCAGCGCGCCAACGCCCAACGTCATCATAATCGAAACCGACCAGCGCGCCGACGAAATCATCGAGGCGCTCGACCAGCTCGCCGAGGTCTGCGACGCCGGCACCCGCGTCATGGTGATTGGCCGCATCAACGACGTGACGCTCTATCGCGAGCTGACCCGGCGCGGGGTCAGCGACTACCTGATCGCGCCGGTCGCCACCCTCGACGTGGTGCGCGCGGTGTGCGGGCTGTTCGTGGCGCCGGACGCCAAGCCGGTGGGCCGCATCCTGGCGGTGATCGGCGCCAAGGGCGGCGTCGGCGCCTCGACGGTCGCGCACAATATCGCCTTCGCGATTGCGCGCGATCTGGCGCTCGACTCGGTGGTGACCGACCTCGATCTCGCCTTCGGCACCGCCGGCCTCGACTTCAATCAGGACCCGCCGCAAGGCGTTGCCGACGCGGTGTTCTCGCCCGACCGCATCGACACCGCTTATGTCGACCGGCTGCTGTCGAAGTGCACCGAGCATCTGAGCCTGCTGGCGGCGCCGGCGACGCTCGACCGCGCCTACGACTTCAGCCCCGACGCTTTCGATTCGACCATCGACGCGCTGCGCACCTCGATCCCGTGCGTGGTGCTCGACGTGCCGCACATCTGGTCCGGCTGGTCCAAGCGGCTGCTGGTGGCCGCCGACGATATTTTGGTGGTGGCGGCGCCCGACCTCGCCAACCTGCGCAACGCCAAGAATCTGGTCGATCTCTTGCGCGCGGCGCGCCCGAACGACCACCGCCCCTATTACTGCCTCAACCAGGTGGGCGTGCCGAAGCGGCCGGAGATTTCGGCGGCGGATTTCGCCAAGGCGCTGGAAGACCAGCCGCTGGCGGTGATCCCATTCGAACCGCAGATCTTCGGCACCGCCGCCAACAACGGCCAGATGATCGCCGAGGTATCGGCGACCCACAAGACGGCGGACATGTTCCGCCAACTGGCGCAGATCCTCACCGGCCGCGCCGAGGCCAAGCGCCCGCGCGGCGGCATGTTCAGCCCGCTGCTCGCCAAGCTGATGGGTTGACGAACTGACACTCGAGTTTGGAGCAGTACGCCGTGTTCGGTAAGCGCAGCGGAGCCAAAGAAGTCTCTACACCGTCGCCGCCGCTTCAGCCGGCCGCGCCGGCGCCGGAAAGCGCGGGCGCAGCGCAGCCGGCGGCACCGGCGCGTCCCGCCGACAACGGCGCCAGCGAAAGCGGACGTACGCCGTTTCCCTCCGAAGGCCTGGGCGCGCCGTTGGTGTCGGCGCCGACACCGAGCCGGACCCCGGCCGCGGCACCGATGGTGCCGACCGCGGTCGATTCGCGCCGCTCCGACAGCCTATTACGAGGTCAAGACCATCATCTTCGGCGCGCTGATCGAGGCCATCGACCTCGCCCAGCTCGCCCGCCTCGACGCCGATTCAGCGCGCGAGGAAATCCGCGACATCGTCAACGAGATCATCGCGATCAAGAACATCGTGATGTCGATCTCGGAGCAGGAAGAGCTGCTCGACGACATCTGCAACGACGTCCTCGGGTTCGGCCCGCTCGAGCCGCTGCTGTCGCGCGACGACATCTCCGACATCATGGTGAACGGTTCCGGCACCGTCTACATCGAAGTCCAGGGCAAGATTCAGCGCACCGGCATCCGCTTCCGCGACAACCAGCAACTGCTGAACATCTGCCAGCGCATCGTCAGCCAGGTCGGCCGCCGCGTCGACGAAAGTTCGCCGATCTGCGACGCGCGCTTGCCCGACGGCTCGCGCGTCAACGTCATCGCGCCGCCGCTGGCGATCGACGGGCCGGCGCTCACCATCCGCAAGTTCAAGAAGGACAAGCTGACGCTCGATCAGCTGGTCAAGTTCGGCACCATCACGCCGCAGGGCGCCGAGATCCTGCAGATCATCGGGCCGCAGCCGGGTCAACACGCTGGTCTCCGGCGGCACCGGCTCCGGCAAGACCACGCTGCTCAACTGTCTCACCCAGTTCATCGAGAACGACGAGCGCATCATCACCTGCGAAGACGCCGCCGAATTGCAGCTTCAGCAGCCGCACGTGGTGCGCCTGGAAACGCGGCCGCCCAACCTGGAAGGCGAAGGCCAGGTCACCATGCGCGACCTGGTGCGCAACTGCCTGCGCATGCGTCCTGAACGCATCATCGTCGGCGAGGTGCGCGGACCGGAAGCCTTCGACCTGCTGCAGGCCATGAACACCGGTCACGACGGCTCGATGGGCACGCTGCACGCCAACAATCCGCGCGAGGCGCTCTCGCGTCTGGAATCGATGATCACCATGGGCGGCTTCTCGCTGCCCTCGCGCACCATCCGCGAAATGATCGTGGCCTCGGTCGACGTGGTGATCCAGGCCTCACGCCTGCGCGACGGCACCCGCAAGATCACCCACATCACCGAAGTGATGGGAATGGAAGGCGACGTCATCGTGACGCAGGACCTGTTCGTCTACGACATGACCGGCGAGGACGCGCAGGGCAACATCCTCGGCACGCACCGTTCGACCGGCATCGGCCGGCCGCGCTTCTGGGACCGCGCGCGTTATTACGGCGAGGAACAGCGCCTGGCGGCCGCGCTCGACGCCGCGGAAGCCGCCAACGAATCAATGCGGGTCTGACCCGATGCCGATCCAATCGATCGCCTTATTCTTCCTCGTCGCGGTCGCGATCGGCGGCGTGGCGTGGGTCTTCGTCTATCCGATCCTGTCGGGGGAGAAGAAGACCGAGCAACGCATGGCCAGCGTCGCCAGGACGGAGCCGGTCCAGCGCGTCGCCCGCAATCAGCGCTCGCGCCGCGACGCGGTCGCGGACACGCTCAAGGAATTCGAGGAGCGGCACAAGAAGAAGGGCCGGGTGCCGCTGTCGGCACGCCTCGCACAGGCCGGCCTGAAATGGTCGAAGCGGCAATTCGTGCTGGCGTCGGCGGCCGTCGGCATCCTCTGCTTCTTGGTGGGCATGGTGGTCAGGGCCCACCTGCTCGGCAGCCTCGGGCTCGCCTTCGCCGGCGCCTTCGGCGTGCCGTTCTGGCTGTTGTCGTTTCTGAAGAAGCGGCGCGAAACCAAGTTTCTCGACAACTTTCCCGACGCGGTCGATATCATCGTGCGCGGCGTCAAGGCCGGCCTGCCGCTGGGCGACTGCGTCAAGATGGTCGCCATCGAAGCGCCCGAGCCGCTGAAGTCAGAGTTCCGCTCCATCATGGAGACCCAGGCCGTCGGCATGCCGCTGGGCGAAGCCTGCCTGAAGCTCTACGAGGACATGCCGGTGCCGGAAGCCAACTTCTTCGGCATCGTGATCTCCATCCAGCAGAAAGCCGGCGGCAACCTCGCCGAGGCGCTCGGCAACCTGTCGCGCGTGCTGCGCGACCGCAAGAAGATGAAGGCCAAGATCCAGGCCATGTCGCAGGAAGCCAAAGCTTCCGCCGCCATCATCGGCGCGCTGCCGATCGCGGTGATGACGCTCGTCTACATCACCAGCCCGAAATACATGTCGGTGCTGTTCACCACGCCCATGGGCCACCTGATGCTGGCGGGGTCCGCCCTGTGGATGTTCATGGGCGTGATGGTGATGAAGAAGATGATCAACTTCGATTTCTAGAAGACGGCGGCCCATGCTCGAAACCTTGGAAAATGCGCTCAACGCCCAGACCATGACGATGGTGCTGGCCGCCGTCGCCGCGGCGGCAACGGTGCTGACGCTGGCCATGCCGTTCGTGTTCGCCAATCCGCTCGACAAGCGCATGAAGGCGGTGGCGGTCGAGCGCGAGAAGATCCGCCAGCGCGAACGCGAGCGCATGGCCAAGGAACAGCAGAAGGTCAGCCTGCGCCAGTCGCCCAAGCAATACGTGCAGAACATCGTCGACCGCTTCAACCTGAGCAAATGGGTCGGCCAGGAAGAGGCGCGGCTGAAGCTGGTGCAGGCCGGCTACCGGGGGCAGGCGCCCTACGTCACCTATCTGTTCGTGCGCATGGTGACGCCGGTGGCGGCGCTCCTGTTCGCGGCCTTCTACGTGTTCGTGGTGCTGCACCTCAAGCAGTCGATCTTGGTCAAGCTCGGCATCTGCATCGGCGCGGCCTATCTCGGCATGCAACTGCCGTTGCTGTTGCTCAAGAGCAAAATCCAGAAGCGGCAGCTGTCAATCCAGCGCGCCTTTCCCGACAGCCTCGACCTGCTGCTGATCTGCGTGGAATCCGGCATGTCGATCGAGGCCGCGTTCAAGAAGGTCTCCGAGGAAATCGGTTCGCAGTCGGTGCCGCTGGCGGAAGAGCTGACGCTGACCATGGCGGAGTTGTCATATCTGCCGGACCGCCGCCAGGCCTACGAGAACCTCGCCAAGCGCACGGATCTCGACGGCGTGAAATCGGTCTGCATGGCCTTGCAGCAGGCCGAGCGCTACGGCACGCCGCTCGCCACCATGCTGCGCACCATGGCGCAGGAAAACCGCGACATGCGCATGTCGGAAGCCGAGAAGAAGGCCGCCGGCCTGCCGCCCAAGCTGACGGTGCCGATGATCCTGTTCTTCCTGCCGGTGCTGTTCGTGGTGATTCTCGGCCCCGCCGCCATCAAGGTCATGGGCATCATGCATTAGTGCGGTGGATTTGAAGTTCGTTACATTACTTGCCGCGAGTCCGTAGACGAACTTCAAATCCAAAACCGCACTAGATTCATAAAGTAGCTAGTGTCCTTTCGAATCCGAAGTTCGTACAGAGCAAGCCGAATAATTTGACGAACTTCGGATTCGGGACACTAGTGGTCCGATTCCGACATTTGCATCCCGCTGCTGCAAGCTCGCGAGCAAATGTCGGAATCAAAGGACCACTAGCCCTCCCGCCGCGTCACGCCGCGCGAGGCTGGCCGGCCACCTGATCGATCAGGAACCCGCTTTGGGCGGAACGTAAGGCGGCGGCTGTCGGCCGCGGCGGCCATGGTCGCGCTTCGACCACTGCTTCTGGCGCGCGAGCATCTGGCGCAGGTAAGCCACATTGGCCTCGGCCTGGTCGGCCGGCAGGTCGGCGCGGGCGATTTTTTCGGCTTCGGCGAAGCGGCCCTGCAGGCCGACGATCAGCGCCAGGTTCTGGCGCACCTTGGGCCGCGCCTTGGGCTGGGCCACCGCTTTGCGCAGCGTCCGTTCGGCGCGCTTCAGCTTCTTCTCCAGCGCGTAGGACAGGCCGAGATTGGACAGCACCGACGGCTCGTTGGGCACCATCTTGAGGGCCGAGGCGTAATAGCGCTGGGCCTCCTTGTGGCGGCCCATCTGGTCGAGCACGGCGCCTTGCGCGTTGAGGATGCGCCAGTCGGGATTGTCGGGCGTATGGGCGCGGCTCAGCGCGTTGAGCGCGTCCTGGTAGTTGCCCGCATCGGCCAGCGCGCGGCCATAGGCGCCGAGCAGCGGCATGTCGTTGGGATTGCGCATGGTGGCCTGGCGCAGCACCGCCACGGCCTGGGCGCGCCGATCGGTCGCGCGCAGCGCCTGGGCGTAGGCATAGGCGGCCTTGGGGTCGGCGGGATTTTCGCGGTAGCGCGCGCCCCAGACCTTGGTGTATTCGCGCCAGTCGGCCTCGGTGTGCGGCGTGCTGGAGCGGCCGATTGAGCCCGTAATGTCGTTGCCAGTGGTCTTGCAGCCGGCAACCGACAGGGCCAGGGCGGCAGCAAGCGCGGCCGAGGTGAAAATGCGGGCGACAGAGAGGCTTTCAGGACGCATGGGACCCCGGTGACTGGCGTTCCAACAGCTCATCCTGAGCAATAAAACGTTAACCTTAACGAGCGGTTAACTTGTAAACTCGCCGTCAAATCCGGCCCTGCCCGGCCTGACCGGGACCGGCAAATTCCGCTATAGGATCGATTACGATGGACCTAGGACTCTCCACCGACGAACTGGCCTTACAGGCGCGCGCCCGCGACTTCGCCGACAAGGTCGTGCGCCCACGCGCGGCAGCCATCGACCGTGACGAGCAGTACCCCTGGGACATCGTCAAAGCCCTGACGGAAGCCGGCTTCTGCGGCATGACCATACCGAAGGCGCTCGGCGGCCAAGGCCGCTCCTTCCTCGACGCGGTGCTGGTGATCGAGGAAATGGCCAAGGCCTGCACGGTGACCTCGCGCATCGCGGTCGAGACCAATATGGGCGCGATCTCGACCGTGATGGCCTATGGCAGCGACGCGCAGAAAAAGCTGGCGGCCAAGCTGGTGCTCGCCGGCGACAAGCCGGCGATCTGCATCACCGAGCCGGATGCCGGCTCCGACGCCACGGCCATGAGCACGCGCGCCAACAAGCGCGGCGACAGCTACGTCATCAACGGCAAGAAACACTGGATCACCGGCGCCGGCGTCTCACGGCTGCATCTGATCTTCGCGCGCGTGTTCGATGAAAAGGGCGAGAACCTCGGCATCGGCGGGTTCCTTGCCGTGCGCGATCCCGACAAGGGCACGCCGAAAGGCCTCACCGTCTCAAAGCGCGAAAAGACCATGGGCCTGCGCGGCATACCGGAAGGCGAGCTCACGTTCGAGGACCTGGAAGTGCCGGCGGACATGGTGGTGCTGCCGCCCTCCGGTTTCAAGCGCGGCTTCGCCGACCTGATGAACGCCTACAACAGCCAGCGCGTCGGCGCCGGCACGGTGGCGATGGGCATCGCCGCCGGCGCGCTCGATCATGCTTTGCAATGGGCGAAGGAACGCGAACAGTTCGGCCGCCCGATCGGCGAGTTCCAGGGCCTGCAATGGATGCTGGCCGATATGCAGACGCAGCTGACCGCCTCGCGGCTGATGCTCTACCAGGCGGCGCGCTCGCGCGGGCCGGACGGCAGCGCCTTCCCCGACCCCATGCTGGCGGCGCAGGCCAAGATCGTCGCCGCCGAGAGCGCCATCAAAATTGTCAACGACGCGCTGCAGTTCTTCGGCGCGCGCGGCTATTCGCGCGACCTGCCGCTGGAGCGCATGGCGCGCGACGTGCGCATGTTCACCATCGGCGGCGGCACCGCGCAGGTGCTGCGCACGCTGGTCGCCGGTAAGATGCTGGGCTGGAAGCTGCCGCAGACGCGCGACGGCTACCGCCCGAAAGACGCCCTCCCCCACGCCGCGGAATGATCATGCATCCTGTTTTCGCAAGAGCCGAGGCGGCGAAAGCCGTCCCCATCCTGTTCGTCACCAAAGCCAATTTCGACGATGTCACGAAAGCCCTCGACGAGCGCGCGCGCGCCTTCGTGCGCGCGGCCGGCTTCGAGGCCAAGGCCGGCAAGCATCTCATGGTGCCGGACGCGGACGGCAATCTCGCTTGCGTGCTGTTCGGCCTGGAGGCGGCCGACGATCCGGTGCGCGACCCGTTCCGGCCGGCGGGCCTGGTCGGCGTGCTGCCGGCGGGCACCTATCGTTTCGCCAATGCGCCGCACGACGCGCGGCTGGCGGCGCTTAGCTTTGCCTTGGGGACGTATCAGTTCACCCGTTACCGCAAGGGCAACGAACGCAATATCAAGCTGGTGGTGCCGGACGGCGTCGACGGCGAGGACGTCAGCCGCATCGCGGAAGCCGTGGCGCTCTGCCGCGATCTCATCAACACGCCGTCGAACGACATGGGGCCGGCGGAACTGGAAGACGCCGCCCGCAACCTCGCCGGACAACACAAGGCGAAAATCAACGTCATCAGCGGCCCGGCGCTGGAAAAAGGCTTTCCGCTCATCCACGCCGTCGGCAAGGGCTCGACGCGCGCGCCGCGCCTGATCGATATCACGTGGGGCAAGGACAGCGACCCAAAGGTGACGCTGGTCGGCAAGGGCGTCTGCTTCGACACCGGCGGGCTCGACATCAAGCCGTCAAGCGGCATGCTCAATATGAAAAAGGACATGGGTGGGGCGGCGACCGCGCTGGCGCTGGCGCACATGATCATGGCCGGCGGCCTGAAGGTGCGCCTGCGCGTACTGGTGCCCGCGGTGGAGAATTCGATCTCCGGCGTCAGCTTCCGGCCGCGCGACGTCTATGTGTCGCGCAAGGGCCTGAGCGTGGAGATCGGCAATACCGACGCCGAAGGCCGGCTGGTGCTGGCCGACGCGCTGGCGCTGGCCGACGAGGAGAAGCCGGCGCTGATCGCCGATTTCGCCACGCTCACAGGAGCTGCGCGCGTCGCCATGGGGCCGGAACTGGCGCCGTTCTTCACCGACGACGACGCGCTGGCCGGCGAGCTGATGACGGCGGGCGCGGCCGAATTCGATCCGCTGTGGCGGATGCCGCTGTGGAAGCCTTACGACAGCATGCTCAACTCCAAGGTGGCCGACTTCAACAATGTCGGCTCCAGCGGGCACGGCGGGGCGATCACCGCCGCGCTGTTCCTGCGCCGCTTCGTGGAGGCGAAGTCGTGGCTGCATTTCGATATCTTCGCCTGGACCGCCTCGGCCAAGCCAGGCCGGCCGGAAGGTGGCGAACTGATGACGGCGCGCGCGCTCTATGCGTTGTTCAAGGCGCGCTACTCTTGAGTTATGCGTGAGCGGTACCACAAGCTCCGTTCATTCCCGTCCCCGCCTGCGCGGGGACAGGCTCCCGCGGGAACCAGAATTTCTTTGACGCGAGTGCATTGTGGCCCTGGGTCCCCGCTTTCGCGGGGACGAACGGATGATGAATGAGCAAGCTCGACCCGCGCCTCAACCCGTATCGTCCCGATCTGGCGGCTGAACATCTGCGCGGCCAGGTCGAGGCGGCGCGCTTCGTCAAAGGCGCTCCCTATGAGGTGATCGAGCCGTTGACGGCGTTGCGCCGGGCACCGACGCACGACGCGGCGCTCGACACGCAGGCGCTGATGGGCGAGCGCCTCACCGTCTACGAAACGACCGAGGAAGGCTGGGCCTGGGGGCAGTTGGAAAACGACGGCTATGTCGGCTGGCTGTCGGACAATGCACTGGCGGCACCCGGACCGGCGGCAACCCACAAGGTTTCGGCGCTGCGCACGCTCGGCTTCCCGGGGCCGGACATCAAGCTGCCGCCGCTCACGGCATTGCCGCTGGGCGCGCGGGTTGCCATCGTGAAAGCCGACGAACGCTTCGCGGTCACTGCATCAGGGCTCTATCTGCCGGCGATGCACCTCGCCGCAATCGACGCCGCCGCGCCGGACTACGTGACGGTGGCCGAGAAATTCCTCGGCACGCCCTATCTGTGGGGCGGCAAGACCTCGCTCGGCATCGATTGCTCGGGGCTGGTGCAGGTGGCGCTGCAAGCCGCCGGCCTCCCCTGCCCGCGCGACAGCGACCTGCAGGAACAGGCGCTCGGCAGCCGGCTGGCGTTTTCCGACCTGCGGCGCGGCGATCTGATCTTCTGGAAGGGCCACGTTGCGATTGCCCGCGACGGCGACACGCTGATCCACGCCAATGCGCATCACATGGCGGTGACGCTCGAACCGGTGGCGGAAGCGGTCGCCCGCATCAAGAAAGCGGGCAGCGACGTCACCAGCGTCAGAAGATTGTAGCCATAAATTATTGCTCGCATTGATTGAGGCCACCGGCACAATCGACTAACATTGCTGCGGGATCGAGGGGAGATCGCCGCATGCAACGGACATCGACCGAGCTCGCGTGCGCCGCGCTGAGCGCACTGTTCCTGCTGACCCAAGGCGCGCCCGCGCAAGCGGCATCGCCGGTGACACCGGCTGCCGGCACCGCCCGCGAATGGGAGGTGGTCAGCACCGCCTCGCGCAAGATGCTGGAGGTGCAGCGCGAGAGCGATGCCTGCGTGGTCAACGACGTTCCCACGTTCTTCTCGCACACCGGGGTTGCCTATCGCAGCGCGCTGGACGCGCCGCCGCCATCCAATGGCACGCCCGTGATGTACGGCGTCATGCAGACCGCCGGCAAAGCCATGAAGGGTCGCGGGCCCATCTACAAGTCGACGTTCGAACGGCTTTATCACGTCACCAGCGCGATGAACTTCTTCAGGTTCAACGTCTCCGACAACTGGAAGAAGGCCGAGGCCGAAAAACTGTCGAAAGAGCGCGGCATGCCGGTGGCGCCCGGTTCCGAGGCGGTACGCGCCGCCTGGGAGGACGCGGTCACCAACGGCCGGGACATTTCGACCGACATGCTGATGCCGCACAGCCTGGCGATGCCGGCGCTGTCGTGGCTGACGCCGAACGCGCGCGCAGCGATTCCGACCGCGCCGGACCGCACGAAAGGCACCGATGACTTCTTCAGCCTTTGCCGCATCCTGTCGCTGGCGCCGGAATGGTATCCGGAAGGGCTGGTGAACATGAACTACCTGGCGCGCGGCTCGGTGCTGGTGCGGCCGGTCTCGTTCGACGGCATGCTCAGCCCGTTGTGGGTGCAGCGGCCACCGGACCGGCCGGCGGCGACCGGCGGCGGGGCGGAGGAGGCGTTCAATCACGACGACATCCGCATTTCCAAAGTAAGCTCGATGCAGGCCACCATCGTTACCCGCGCGATGACCAAGGCGATCACAAAATCGTTGAAGGAGAAGGTGTCGGTCGATGCCTATTCTGTGAATCTCGACAAGGTGGCGCAGGGATCCGATGCCGCCACCGAGCGCCTCGGCCGCGAGCAGACCAGCATCGTGCGCGAGGTGCGCAAGGCGCGCCGCGAGGCGGATGCCTGCTTCAAGAACGTGGTGCCGCCGCCGGTCAAGCATTGGCCCAAATGCGCGCCGCGTCCCACCAAGAGCACTTTGCTGCTGCCGAGCGGCCGCCACGACCTCGCCGGCCCGGCGCTGCAGACCGAGATGACGCGCTGGGCGCTCGGGCATTTCGTGCAGAACCGCGGCCAGCGCTTTGCGGCGGAGCGTTTCGACAACGCGATGACGCGGGCGCCCGCGCGGACGCACACGATCATGGCGGCCGCCACGGCGCTGTTGCGCCGGTCCGACGCACCCGCCGTGCTGACGATGGTGGCGCAGCTCGGCCGCACGGCCGGCTATCGCCCGTTCTACGTGGCTTTGCTCGACCGGCTTGCCGGCAAGCCGCGGCCGCTGCCGGCGGGGCCGGGCATCCGCACGCTGACCGTGAAAGGCGATCTGCTGCTGCGGCTGGAGGATCCGCTGCCGGCCAACGATCCGGCGCTGATGCGGCGGGCGGTTGCGCTGCTCGAACGCGAGGGACGGCCCGACCTGCGGCTGGCGATCGTTTTGAACAAAGGTTCGGGATTGGGCTCGGGCGCGGACCTGAGTTCGGGCGGTACGCTGCTTGCGGCCTTTGCCGACGCCACAGGCTATCAGGCGATCGATCCGTGGCTGGCGGCGCGGGCGGGTTATCGCAT
This sequence comes from uncultured Pseudomonadota bacterium, assembly GCA_963829785.1. Lineage (GTDB taxonomy): Bacteria > Pseudomonadota > Alphaproteobacteria > Rhizobiales > Xanthobacteraceae > Pseudolabrys. The sequence goes on from CAWHJZ010000006.1 coordinate 53,973, forward strand.
CGCGCAGGCCTATCCCGGCCGTCTGGCGCAGGCCACGCGCGATGCCGCCGCGCTGCCGCCGGTGGCCCGGCGCTTGTTCACGGCGGCGGCGCAGGCCGCCCGCGGCAACCGCCTGGCCGCGCGCTAGCGCGCTGTCTTGCCGCCGCACACCACCTGGTCGCAGCGTTCGACCGACTTGATGAGGCGCTCCATTGCCTTGGGCCCCGGATAGCCGTTGATCGCCACGCCCTTGATGACAAAGCCGGGCGTCGCCTGAATGCCGAGCGCGTTGCCGAGCCGCACATGGGCGATCATGGTGTCGGCAAGCCCATTGCCGTTGGCGATCTTCGCCACCTTGGCGTCGTCGAGGCCGATGGCCTGGGCGATGGCGAAGGCGCGCTTGCCGTCCATCACGCCGCGGCTGGCCATGGCCTTGCGGTAGAATTCGTAGAATTGCTGCGGCGTCGCCTGCTGCTGCACGGCGAGCTCGACCTTGCCGGCCTGGATCGAGGGAATGCCGAGCACCGGAAACGGCACCAGCACCAGCCGCAATTCCTTGTCGGTGCGCAGGAGCTTTTCGATGTCGGCGGCCGCCTTGCGGCAATAGGGGCAATTGAGGTCGTAGAACTCGTTGAGCGTGACCTCGCCGCGCGGATTGCCGAGCACGACCACGCCGGGCAGTTTCTCGATCTGGCTTTCGAGTTCCACCGGCACGCGGTGGTTGGCGATTGTCGTGCCGTCGTCGGCCTTGATCGGGTACCAACCCTCGTCGGCGCGGGCCGCGAGTGGCACGAACATGACAACAAGAAGACAGACGACCAGGCGGAAAAGACGGGGCATTGCTGTAATTCGCTTGCGTTGGAACGAGGCGGGTCCGGCAAACAAGCGCTGTCATGGCCGAGAACCGCAAGCGAATCAAGAACGCGTGAACCGCGTCATACCAGCAATGCGGCCAGGCGATTGCGGTTGAGCGCCAGCCATTGCAGCGCGATCAGCAACGGGCCCTCGCGAACGGCGCCGGTGCCGAGCGCGGCGATGGCTGCCGCCATCGGCACGCGCAGGATGTGGAGTTGTTCGCCGTCCACGGTCGCGACGGGGCCTTCCTTGACCCGCGCCGCATCGACGGCGGCGACAAAGATCGTCACCTCCTCGTCGGTCAGGCCGGGCGTGGTCAAATAGCTGAGGACGTCGACCAGGCGATCCGGAACGATGCCGATCTCCTCGCCGCATTCGCGCCGCGCGGCGTCGATCAACGCCTCATCGGCTTCGACGCGACCGGCGACGACTTCGACCAGATCGCCGCGGCCATTGGCGAGATGCGCCGCCAGCCGGAACTGGCGAAGCAATACGATTTCATCGCGCGCGAGATCGACCGGCAGCACCGCCACCACCTGGCCGGCACGCAGGATGTCGCGCTGTTGCTCGACCGGGGCGCCATCGGCACCGGCAAGCGTCACGTGATAGCGCTCATAGTCGCGATAGGCCTTGGCCAGGCGCTCGGGCGGCGACACGGTGACATTGGCCGGCAGATCGGCGAGCTTGGATTTATCCGCCATCAGATTGTTCTATTGCGCATGATCTTATCCGAAAACCGGTTCCCACCCCCGATCAGGTCGGGGGCATGCTTTGTCGGATCATGCGCTACTGAGCAACAATGCCTTCCGGCGCAGTCTCGAGATTGAAGGCGGCGGCAAACAGCGCGCGCGTGTAATCGCTCTTCGGGCTCTTGAACAAGTCGGCTGCCGCGCCCGCCTCCACGATCTTGCCGTGGCGCAGGACCACCAGGCGGCTCGCCAGCGCCGCGACGACGCGCAGGTCGTGCGAGATGAACATGTAAGTGAGGTCGCGTTTCTTCTGCAGGTCGCGCAAGAGGTCGACCATCTGCGCCTGGATCAGCATGTCGAGCGCGCTGGTGGGCTCGTCGAGCACGATGAAGGTCGGTTCCAGCACCAGCGCGCGGGCGAGCGCGATACGCTGGCGCTGGCCGCCGGAGAATTCGTGCGGATAGCGGTGACGGGTGTCGGTGTCGAGCCCGACATCGGTGAGCGCGGCCACCACGCGCTGCTCGCGCTCGGCGGTCGTCAGCTTCGGATGGTGCACCCACAGACCTTCCTCGATGATGTCCGACACCGACATGCGCGGAGAGAGCGAGCCGTAGGGATCCTGGAACACGATCTGCATGTTGCGGCGATAGGGCAGCATTTCCTTGAACTTGAGGCCCTGGAGGCTGTGGCCCATGAACACCACCGGCCCGTCGGAGGAAATCAGCCGCAGGATCGCGAGGCCGAGGGTGGTCTTGCCGGAACCGGATTCGCCGACCACGCCGAGCGTCTCGCCCTTGCGCACCTCCACGCTGATGCCGTCCACCGCCTTGATGTGGCCGACCACCTTGCGCATCAGGCCGCGCTTGATCGGGAACCAGACCTTGAGATTATCGGTGCTGACCACCACCGGCGCCGAGGGGCGCGGCGGCGCCGGGTCCGGCTTGGGCTCGGCGGCGAGCAGGTCGCGTGTATACGGGTGTTCGGGCGCGGTGAACACGCGCTCGACGGCCCCATGCTCGACGATCTTGCCGCCGTTCATCACGCAGACGCGGTCGGCGAGCTTGCGCACGATGCCGAGGTCGTGGGTGATGAACAGCATCGACATGCCGAGCCGCTTCTGGGTGTCCTTGAGCAGTTGCAGGATCTGCGCCTGCACCGTGACGTCGAGCGCGGTAGTCGGTTCGTCGGCGATCAAGAGATCGGGCTCATTCGCCAAGGCCATGGCGATCATCACGCGCTGGCGCTGGCCGCCGGACAATTGATGCGGATAGCTGCCGAGCCGCGTCTTCGGGTCGGGAATACCGACCTGGTCGAGCAATTCGAGGATGCGCGCGCGCGCTTTGGCGCCGGATAGCCCCTGATGGATCGTCAAGATTTCGGCGAGCTGTTTTTCGATCGTGTGCAGGGGATTGAGCGAGGTCATCGGCTCCTGGAACACGATGGTGATGTCGTTGCCGCGGACCTTGCGGATCTCGTATTCCGGCATGGTCAGGAGCTCCTCGCCCTTGAAGCGGATGGAGCCCGACGGGTGATGCGCCGGCGGATAGGGCAACAGCTTCATCACCGACAACGCAGTGACCGACTTGCCGGAACCGGACTCGCCGACCAGCGCCAGCGTCTCGCCCTTGGCGATGTCGAACGACACCTTGTCGACGGCCAGCACTTGGCGATCGCCCAGGCCGAAGGCGACGGACAGATCGGTGATGGAAAGGAGAGGTTCGCTCATGCGGTCACCTGAACGTCTTGCGCGGGTCGAAGGCGTCGCGCACCGCCTCGCCAATGAAGATCAATAGCGACAGCATGATCGACAGCGAGAAGAAGCCGGTGAGGCCGAGCCAGGGCGCCTGCACATTGGCCTTGCCCTGGCTCAACAGCTCGCCGAGCGAGGGCGAGCCGGGCGGCAGGCCGAAGCCGAGGAAGTCGAGCGCGGTCAGCGTCATCACCGACGACGACAGGATGAACGGCAGGAAGGTCATGGTCGCCACCATGGCGTTGGGCAACAGGTGGCGAAAGATGATGCGGCCGTTCGAGACGCCGAGCGCGCGCGCGGCCTGGATGTATTCGAAATTGCGCCCGCGCAGGAACTCGGCGCGCACCAGCCCGACCAGCGACACCCAGGAGAACAGCAGCAATATCCCGAGCAGCACGAAGAAGCCCGGCACCAGCACCGAGGAGATGATCAGCAGCAGGTAGAGCGAGGGGATCGAGGTCCATATCTCGATGAAGCGCTGGAACAGCAAATCGATCCAGCCGCCGAAATAGCCTTGCACCGCGCCGGCGGCGACGCCGATGATCGACGACACGATGGTCAGGCAGAGGCCGAACAGCACCGAGATGCGAAAGCCGTAGATCAGCCGCGCCATCACGTCGCGGCCGCCGTCGTCAGTGCCGAGCCAGTTGTATTCGAGGTGGCCGCATTTGGCGAAGCCGTTCTTGGCGGCGAATGCGCAATCCTTCTGGGTCAGCAGCCAGGTCGGCTTGGACGGGAACGGCGACGGCGGCTTGCTCACCTGGGTGTTGTAGGAGAAGCGGATCGGCGGCCAGATCACGAGCCCGCCCTGCTTCTTGATGAGGTCCATCAAATAGGGATCGCGGTAGTCGGCGGCGGTACCGAACAGCATCGGGTCCGGCGTCTTGGCGAAGGCGGTGTCGGGATAGGTCATCACCGCCGGGAAATACGAATGGCCGTTGACCTCGATGAAGATCGGCTTGTCGTTGGCGATGAACTCGGCGAACAGCGAGACGAGGAACAGGAAGAGAAATATCCACAACGACCAGTAGCCGCGCCGGTTGATCTTGAAGTTCTGCCAGCGCCGCTTGTTGATCGGCGAAATGGAAATCCAGCGCCCCTCCGGCGGCACCGCCAGTTCCACGGTGCCGATCGCGCTGGTGTCGGGTGACTTGATGCCGGTGCGGTCGTCCACTCACACCTCCCGCGTCTCGAAATCGATGCGCGGATCGATCCACGTGTAGGTGAGGTCCGAGATCAGGTTCACCACCACGCCGACGAGCGAGAAGATATAGAGCGTCGCGAACACCACCGGGTAGTCGCGGTTGAGCACGCTTTCGAAGCCGAGCAGGCCCAGACCATCGAGCGAGAAGATGGTCTCGATCAGCAGCGAGCCGGTGAAGAACGCGCTCACGAAGGCGCCGGGGAAGCCGGCGACCACGATCAGCATGGCGTTGCGGAACACATGGCCGTAGAGCACCTGGTTGCGGGTGCAGCCCTTGGCGCGCGCCGTGAGCACGTATTGCTTGCGGATCTCGTCCAGGAAGGAGTTCTTGGTCAACAGCGTCATGGTGGCGAAGGCGGAGATCGCCATCGACACGATCGGCAGCGTGAGATGCCAGAAATAGTCGCCGATCTGGGCATACCACGGCAATTGCCAGAAGTTCTCCGACACCAGTCCGCGCAACGGGAAAATCGAAAAGAACGAGCCGCCGGCGAACAACACGATCAACAGGATGGCGAACAGGAAGCCGGGAATGGCGTAGCCGATCACGATCACGGTCGAGGTCCACACGTCGAAATGCGAGCCGTCATCGACCGCCTTCTTGATGCCGAGCGGGATCGAGATCAGATAGGTGATCAGCGTCATCCATATGCCGAGCGACATGGAGACCGGCAGCTTCTCCTTGATCAGTTGCAAGACGCTCACGTCGCGGAAATAGCTCTTGCCGAAATCGAAGCGGATGTAATTCCACAGCATGATGCCGAAGCGCTGGTAGGCCGGCTTGTCGAAACCGAACTGCTTCTCCAGCTTCTTGATGAATTCCGGATCGAGGCCCTGGGCGCCGCGGTATTTCGACGACACCGAATCCATCTGCGCGCCGCCCTGCAGCGCGCCGGGGGCGAAGTCGCCGCCGGGCGAGCCGGACACGCGCGACAGCGCGCTGCCGCCGGAGCCTGTCAATTTCGCGATCACCTGTTCGACCGGGCCGCCGGGCGCGAACTGCACCACCACGAAGGCGACCAGCATGATGCCGAACATGGTCGGGATCATCAGCAGGATGCGGCGGGCGATATAGGCGGTCATGAGCTGGGCGATCTTGGGGGCGGCATTGCCGCGGTTCGAATCGCACCCGCGCCGGATGCGGGCCGCGAGGCTTATGCCATATCAGAGGGCCTTCGTCTTATGACATATCGGCAATATTAAGCCCTGAACGGCGGATCAACCCCGCCTCCGGGGTCCTTGAGGCCCCGTTCAGCCCTTCTGCTTCAGCTTGGCGGCCTTGGCGGGGTCGTACCACCAGGTCGCCGGAATGCCGCGGAAATAGCGCGGCTGGACCGGCGGAAAGCCGAACTCGTCCCAGTAGGCGATCCGGTGCGCCCCCGAGTACCAGTGCGGAATCCAATAGCGGCCGGCGCGGAACACCCGGTCGATCGCTTTGCAGGCGGCGGTGAGCTCCTCCCGCGTCTTGGCGGCGATGGCATCGTCGACCAGCGCATCCATGGCCGGATCGGCGATGCCGGCGAGATTGTGCGAGCCCTTGGTGGTGGCCGCCTCCGAGGTGAAATAGGTGCGCAGCGAATCGCCCGGCGTCGAGGAGAAGCTGAGGCGGTCGACCGTGATGTCGAAGTCGAAACTATTGACGCGGGAGCGGTATTGCGCGGGATCGACGATGCGCAGGGACGCGTCGATGCCGAGGATGGCGAGGTTCTGGATGTAGGGCAGATGGTGCGGCTTGAAGCTCGGCTCGTCGATGAGGAACTCGATGGTGATCGGCGTGCCGTCCGGCAATACGCGCTTGCCGTTCTTGAGATGGCAGCCGGCCTGGTCGAGCAGCGCGGCGCCGCGCCGCAGCCAGCGGCGATCGTGGCCGGACCCGTCCGTGACCGGCGGCAGGTAGGGCATGCCGAACACCTCATCCAGCTCCTTGCCGCGATAGGGCTCCAAGAGCTTCAGCTCGGCCGGGCTCGGCATGCCGACCGCCTTCATGGGCGAATTCTCGAATACCGACTGGGTGCGCTTGTAGGCGCCGTACATGATATTCTTGTTGGTCCACTCGAAGTCGAAGGCGTCGATCAGCGCCTCGCGCAGGCGCCGGTCCTTGAACTGGCGGCGCCGCGTATTGATGAACCAGCCTTGCGCGCCGGAGGGCGTGTCGTCGGGGATCATCCTGCGCTTGACGCGGCCGTCTTTGATGGCGGGAAATTCGTAGCGCGTCGACCAGGTGCGCGCGGTGAACTCCTCGCGGAACAGGTAGCTGCCGGCGGTGAAGCCTTCGAAGCCGACCTCGCGGTCGCGGTAATACTCGTAGCGCACGATGTCGAAATTGTTCTGTCCGCGCGACACCGGCAGGTCGGCGCCCCACCAGTCCTTTACGCGCTCGTATTCGATGAAGCGGCCGGCGCTCAAATTGCCGACCTTGTAGGCGCCGCTGCCGAGCGGAATGTCGAGCGTCGATTCGTCGAACTTGCGCTTTGAATAATAGGCGCGCGAGAAAATCGGCAGGCCGGCGACGAACAGCGGCACGTCGCGCGCGCGCTTGGGCGCGAAGCGCACCACCACCGTATGGTCGTCGGCCGCTTCAGCGCCCGCCATGTCGCGCAGCAGCAAGGTGATGAGCGGGTGGCCCTTGTCCTTCAGGGTCGTGAGCGAGAATACGACGTCGTGGGCGGTGAGCGGCGTGCCGTCGTGGAATTTAGCCTCCGGCCGCAGCAGGAAGGTGTAGGTCAGCCCGTCGTCGGTGATGCGAACGCTGCGCGCGGCGAGGCCATACATGGCGTCCGGCTCGTCGCCCGAACGCACCATCATGGTGGCGAAGGTGAGCTCGATGCCCTGCGCGGCGTCGCCCTTGAGGATGTAGCTGTTGAGCGAGTTGTAGGTGAGGAAGTTCTGGTTGAACTGGGCGTTGGGGCCGATCTGCGAGAACCTGCCGCCCTTGGGCGCCTGCGGATTGACGTAAGAGAAATGCTTGAAGTCCGCCGACAGCTTGAGGTCGCCGAAGGACGACATGCCGTGGCGCTCGCCGGCGGGAAACGTCTGGGCGGCCGCCTGCACCAAACGGCCGCCGGCCCCGGCAGCCGCCGCGCCCGCGATCAGAGTCAACGTTCGGCGGCGGCTGAGGTCCATGGCGATCAGGTCCGCTGCGGCAGCTTGGCGGCTTTGGCCGCGTCCCACCACCAGATCGAGGGGAAGGCCGCCGCCCCGTATTTCGGCATGTTGGCCGGGTGGTCGAAGCGATCCCAGCGTGCCGTGCGCTGGAACGGATAATTCCATTGCGGCACGACGTAGAAATTCCACAGCAGACGCGGTCCATCGCGTGCGTCGTCGCCACCAGCTCGGCGCGGTCCTTGGCATAGATGATGCGGTTGATCAGCTTGTCGACGGCCGGATTCTTGATGCCGACCAGATTGCGCGAGCCGGGAATGTCGGCGGCGGCCGAGCTCCAATAGCTGCGCTGCTCGTTGCCGGGCGACAGCGACTCGCCCCAGGAGGCGACGATGACGTCGAAGTCCCACTGCCGCAGCCGGTTCTCGTATTGCGCGGTATCGACCGTGCGCACCGAGACGCTGATGCCGAGCCGTTCCAGCGACGGCTTGTAGAACAGCATCACCCGCTCCATCGACGGATCGTTGACCAGCAATTCGACCGTCAGCTGCTCCTTGGTCTTCATATTGACCATCTTGGTGTTTTCGACCGCGTAACCGGCCTGGCGCAGAAGCCGCAGCGCCTGGCGCAGGTTCTCACGCAATTTCTGCGCGTTGCCCCCGACCGGATTGGTGTAGGGCTGCGTAAACATTTCCGCGGGCATGAAGCCGGCGGGCACCTCTTTCTGGACCGCCTTGAGGATGTCGAGCTCCTGGCCCTTGGGCGTGCCGGACGCGGCAAGCTCGGTACCGTCGAAATAGCTGTCGATGCGCTGGTACTGGCCGTAGAAAAGCTGCCGGTTCATTTCCTCGAAATTGAAGGCGAAATTGAAAGCGCGGCGCAGGTGCGGGCTCTTGAACTTGTCGCGCCGGATGTTGAAGGCGAAGGCCTGCATGACGCCGACGTTGCGGATGGCGAACTTGTCGAGCACCACCTTCTTCTCGCGCGCCGCCGGGAAATCGTAGGCCGTGGCCCAGTTCTTGGCGCTGTTCTCGCTCCGCCAGTCGACCTGGTCGCCCTTGAACGCCTGCAACGCGACGGTGGAATCGCGGTAGTACTCGTAGCGGATGGTCTGGAAATTGTTGGTGCCGATCATCACGTTGAGGTCCTTGCCCCAATAATCGGCGACGCGCTCGTAGACGATGGTGCGGCCGGGCGAGAAGTCCTTCAGCCGGTACGGGCCGGAACCGAGCGGCGGCTCCAGCGTCGTTTGCGTCACGTTGCGCTTGCGGCCCTTGGCGTCGGTGCCTTCCCACCAGTGCTTGGGCAGGACCGGCAACTGGCCGACGATCTGCGGCAGCTCGCGATTGCCGGGGCCGTCGAAGTGGAAGGTGACCTCGCGCTCGCCGGTCTTCTCGGCCTTCTTCACGTGGCGGAAATAGGCGGCGTAGAGCGGGGAGTTCTTGGTGAAGCTCTCGAACGACCAGACCACATCTTCCGGCGTCACCGGCTTGCCGTCTTGCCAGCGCGCGATGGCGCGCAGGCGGTAGGTGACCGACGTGCGGTCGGGCGGATAGGTGACGGCTTCCGCCAGCAGACCGTAGTCGGTGGAAATCTCGTCGAGCGCCGGGGTGGTCAGGCTTTCGGTGATGAGCCCCAGCCCGCTCGCCAGCGTGCCTTTGATGCCGGAAACGACCTGGTTGAAGTTGTCGAAGGTGCCGAAGGCGCTCTGCCGCAAAGTGCCGCCGACCGGCGCCTGCGGGTTGACGTAGTCGAAATGCTTGAAGCCGGCGGGGTATTTCGGCTCGCCGAAGAGCGACAGCCCGTGCTTCCAGGCGCCGGCCGGCGCTTCACTGCCGGGCGCGGCGCGCGCCAGCGGCGGCGGGGCCAGGATCTCGAACGCAGGCGCAGCCAGGGTCGCGGCGGTGGCGCGGATGAGGGACCGGCGGCTCAATTTCATGAAATATGCTCCAACAAACGGCGCCCCGCAGGATACCGCAATCAACCGCGATTATGTCGGTTTTTCGGTCCGCCACCAGTGACCCGCTGACGCGCCACCCCCCACTCCGGCGGAATTCGCGAGGCGGGGGTTAAAGGCGCCCCAAATGAAAACGGCCGGGCATGAGGCCCGGCCGCGCATTGTCGTGGCGTCTGACGCCTTTCGGTTATTTCTTCTCCGGGGCGGCCGGCGCCGCCTTGGGCGCATCCTTGGGCGCCTCCGCCGGCGCGGCGGCGGCTTGCGCCTTCGGCAGCGGCTTCGGGCTGTCGGACAGGGTGCGCAGATAGGCGATCACGTCGGCGCGCTGCTGCGGGTTCTTGATGCCGGCGAAGGTCATCGCCGTGCCCGGAATGAAGCCGCGCGGATCCTTGATGAACTCGAAGAGCTGCTCGTAGGTCCACTCGCCGCCCTTCTTCTTCATCGCCGCGGAGAAGTTGAAGCCGCCGCGACCCTTGCCGCGATGGTTCTCGACGATGTCGTAGAGATTGGGACCGACCTTGTTGGGTTCGCCCTTCGCAAAGGTATGGCAGGCGCCGCACTGCTTGGCGATCCGCTCGCCCTTTTTCACGTCGGCCTTCGCCAGCAGCACCGGCAGCGGGATTTCCGGCTCCTTGGCCGCCGGCTTGCCGCCCTCGGCCTTGGCTACCACGATCTTGTAGCCGGGCTTTTCCGGCGTCTCGGTCGCGAACAGGGAGTGGGCGCCGATATTCAGCGCGAGCAAGACCAGGCAGGTGCCGAGAACGGCGCCAAGGACCTTATTGAGTTCGAACGAGTTCATCGAAGGTGGGCTCCCGGAGCGGGACAAAGCAGATTTTGGGATGGACTGGCGCCGGGGTTCCGGCGGCGGGCGAGAGATACCGTTTTGCCTCAGCCCTGGCAACCCGTATAAGCGCCGCCATAATTGGCCGATCGTCACATCCGGCGGGCCAGTGGAGCGAATTTGACATTTGATACCCACTCGCAGCGACCGCTTTCAAATGTCAAATTCAAAGCTCCACTAGATTTAAATAGTTACTAGTGGTCCTTTGATTTCGACATTTGCTTGGCGCTTGCAGCTAAGGGATGCAAATGTCGAAATCGGACCACTCGTTCCGGCGGCGTTTTTCGATGCCCAAATCCCCGACCAAGACCCTCATTTTGATCCCGGCCCGCATGGCCTCTACCCGGCTGCCCGGCAAGCCGCTGGCCGATATCGGCGGTCTGCCGATGATCGTGCACGTGCTGCGCCGGGCGGAGGCCGCCGGCATCGGCGAGGCGGTGGTGGCGACCGATTCGGAGGCGGTGGCCACGGCGGTGGAAAAGTCCGGCGGCCGGGCGGTGATGACCCGTTCCGACCATGCCTCCGGCTCCGACCGCATCTACGAGGCGCTGGAGGCGCTCGACCCCGAGCACCGGGTGGAGATCGTGGTCAACGTGCAGGGCGACCTGCCGACCATCGACCCGGCCGAGATCCGTGCCGCGCTCGGCCCCCTCGCCGACCCCGCGGTCGACATCGCGACCTTGGCCGCCGAGATCAGCGATCCGGCGGAGCTCACCAACCCGAACATCGTGAAGGCGATCGGCCCGCTCGTTTCGCCCGGACGGCTGCACGCCACCACATTCACGCGCGCCGACGCCAGCGGCCCGGGGCCGCACTACCACCACATCGGTCTCTACGCCTACCGGCGCGCGGCGCTCGAACGCTTCGTCAAGCTGCCGCCGTCGGCCAATGAGCAGCGCGAGAAGCTGGAGCAGTTGCGCGCGCTCGATGCTCGTATGCGCATCGACGTGGCGCTGGTTAACGGCGTGCCGCTCGGCGTCGACACCCCGGAGGAGCTCGCCAAGGCGCGCGCGCTGCTCTCCGGTTGACGGCCTAGGGTGGTGCGCGTAACCAACCCCAAGTTTTGCGTTAAGGGCAGGTCATGAGCCGGAAAAAGATCATCTTCCAGGGCGAGCCGGGGGCGAATTCGCACCTCGCCTGCCGCGAGGCCTATCCCGACTGCGAGCCGGTGCCCTGCCCGACCTTCGAGGACTGCTTCACCGCGCTGACCTCCGGCGCAGTCGATCTCGGCATGATCCCGATCGAGAATTCGGTCGCCGGCCGCGTGGCCGACATCCATCATCTGATGCCGGATTCGGGCCTGCATATCGTCGCCGAGTGGTTCCTGCCGATCCGCAATCAATTGATGGCGCCGAAGGGCGCGAGCCTGAAAAACATCAAGAGCGTGGAAAGCCACGTGATGGCGCTCGGCCAGTGCCGCGGCATCATCCGTGAGATGAAACTGAAGCCGATCGTCGCCGCCGACACCGCGGGCGCCGCGCGCGAGGTGGCCGAATCCAACGACATCAGCCGTGCGGCGATCGCTTCGCGGCTGGCGGCGGAAATCTACGGCCTCGACATCCTCAAAGAGAACGTCGAGGACGAGTCGCACTCGACCACGCGTTTCGTCGTGCTGTCGAAGGAAAAGAAATGGGCGGAGCCCGGCAACGGCAAGGTGATCACCACCTTCGTGTTCCGGGTGCGCAATCTGCCGGCCGCGCTCTACAAGGCGATGGGCGGCTTCGCCACCAACGGCGTCAACATGACGAAGCTGGAAAGCTACATGGTCGGCGGCAACTTCTTCGCCACCCAGTTCTATGCCGACGTCGAGGGCCACCCCGACGACCGCGCGCTGGTGTTCGCGCTGGAGGAGCTGGCGTTCTTCTCCAAGGAACTGCGCGTGCTCGGCGTCTACCCGTCGCATCCGTTCCGCGAGACCTTCAAGGAAGAGAAGGACTGAAGCGGGATAACTTTTCTTCGAATTGTCATCCCGCTTCAGATTTTTCTTTGAGCATGAACTTTTCCGAAAACCGATACGCATCCCCGATCAAGTCGGGGACAGGCTTTTTCGGGATGATGCTCTAGGCACTCCGCCGCCACCCCGTTTATTCTGGGGCCCAACGGGGGGCCGCGCGGATGTCGACGATCGCCAAGATCACGCTGCTTTTTGTCGTGTTCGTCGACCTCATCGGTCAGGGCCTGGTTTTTCCCATCATCAACAGCCTGATCATGGAGCCGACCGGCGGCTTCCTGCCGAAGAGCGCCTCGGACGCCGTCCGCCACGTCGATTACGGGCTCGTGATCGGCAGCTTCTTTCTCGCCTGGTTCCTGGGCGTGGTCTACGTCGCCAAGCTGTCGGATTCGATCGGACGCAAGAATACGCTGCTGGTCTGCCTGGGCGGCGCGCTCGCCGGCTACGCGCTGACCATCGTCTCGCTCTATCTGAACAGCCTGTGGCTGCTGGTCCTGGGCCGGGCGGTCACCGGTTTCACCGCCGGCAATCAGCCGGTCGCGCAAGCCGCCATGATCGACGCCAGCGTCGACGACGCCGACCGCGACCGCAACATGGGATATCTGATGATCGGCGTGAGCGCCGGCCTGGTCGCCGGCCCGATCATCGGCGGCGTACTGACCGACAAGACATTGCTCGGCGGCGTCGCCAGCCTCGACATGCCGTTCTACGGCGCGCTCGCGCTTGTCGTCGTCGCCATTGCGATGGTGCTGGCGTTCTTCAAGGACATCCGGACGGAACGCGAGCCCTTCGCCTTTCGTCCGGCCGAGATATTCGAGGGCCTGTGGCGCGTCACCAAGCATCCGCTGGTGCTGAAACTCATGCCCGCCTATGCCTGTTTCATGGTGGCGAACGTCACGTTCTACATCTTCGTGGACAATTACCTGACCAGCGCCTTCGGCTACGGCACCATCGGCGGCAGCGTCGCCTTCCTGGTGATCGGCGTTGCGGTCGCCTTTTCCGGCACGTTCCTGGTGGGGCCCGCCCAGCAGCGGTTCGACAAGCATTGGATCATCGGCGCCAGCTTGGCCGTATGGCGGTCAGCGCCATCGCCTATATCGCTTCGCCGATTGCCGTCTTGTGTTACGTCCCCGTCTTTGCCTTTTATCTTCTCTTCGGTGTTTCCTATCCGACCATGCTCGGGCTCTTTTCCGGCAGCGTCGGCAAGGAAGACCAGGGTTGGGTGATGGGCGTGACCATCGCCGTATTCACCCTCGCCGGCGGCGTCATGTCGCTGATCGGGGGTGAAATGATGAGCGTCGATATCCGCATGCCGTTTTACGTGGTGATCGCGGCGGCGCTGCTCGGGCTCGTCTTCATGGGCCTGGGCTGGAACAAGCCGGACATCCGGCGGCTGACGCGCAAGCCGGCGACCAAGCTTGAGGCGCGTTAAGCCGCGGAAAGGGTTGTGCCCAGGGTATCTGGAAACCGGCATCGAATTGCCGCACACTGCAAGGCCGGCAAGCGCCCAATAGCCGAAACAACGTGGTCGCGCCGTCGGAAGTCCGTCTGGGGAAGGAACTGGGTGATGGCAATTCATTTCAACGAGAAGACCGTCGCGGCAACCGTCTCACCCGACGGCGTCGCGCGCCAAACGCTGCTGAACAAGAACCGTGTGCCCGATATCCTGTTCGAGCTCGATCGCCTGACCATCCCACCGGGCGGCCGTCAGGCGCTAACGATTGCGCCGGGCGATCTTGCCTGGTTCCAGATGCTCGCCGGAACCGCGACGCTGCACGGCAAGGGGCATGAAACATCGCTGTCGGCGAACCATATCGGCTTGCTGCCGCCGGGCTTCGAGGGATATCTCACCACCGATGCCGGCGCGACACTGCTGCTCGCTTCCGTGCCGGACGCGGAGAAACTTGATCCGGCCATCGCAACCAATCCGCCCCCCTTCCGCGTCATCGATTGGCGCGACGAGCCGCTGCTCCAGTCCGAGCACGACGCCCGCAAGCGCATCTATCTCGTGACCCCGAAGATGTTCGGGATGCGGGCGATCCGCGGTGAAATGATCATCTATCCGCCCAACACCGAATGTCCGGTGCACTTCCACCGGGGCGGCGCCCATTTCATGTACTTCCTGGCCGGCGAGGGAACCTGCTACGCCGGCGACGACCAAGCCATGCAGGTGCGGCCCGGCGACGTCGTCTATTATGACGATCTCGAGCGGCACTGGGTGAAGGGCGGACCCGATGGCGACATGATCTTTTCGGAATTTTTTGTGCCGAGCGCGGTTGCGACCGAGTGGATCGATACCTCCAAGGTCTGCACATGGATCCCAACCGGCGTGAACTACCGCGGCGGTTCTCCGGCGCGGGAGCTTCAGAAGCACTCGCACAGCCAACTGGCCGACGTCTGACCAGGGCGCCCGCGTGATCGCATGAACCAGGGGAAATCGAAGACCGCGCTGGTGACCGGCGCCGCGCGCGGCATCGGGCTTGCCACCGCCAAGCGTTTCCTCGCCGACGGCTGGCGGGTAGCGCTGCTCGACATCGACGGCGAGAACTTGGCGCGCACCCATGCCGCGCTGGCGCGGCCCGACGACACGCTGGCGATCACCTGCGACGTTGCCGACGGCGAGGGCGTCAAGCGCGCGATGGCGACAATCAAGGAGCGCTTCGGCCGGCTCGACGCGCTGGTCAACAACGCCGGCATCGCCATCTTCAAGCCGATCCTCGAGGTAACGCCCGAGGATTGGGCGCGGGTGCTGGCCGTGAACCTCACCGGCCCGTTCCTATGCGCGCAAGCCGCAGCGCCCTTGATGCGCGACTCGGGCGGCGGCGCCATCGTCAACATCACCTCGATCTCGGGCCTGCGCGCGTCGACGCTGCGCACCGCCTACGGCACCAGCAAGGCGGGGCTGGCGCATCTGACGCAACAGCAAGCGATCGAGTTCGCCTCCCTCGGCATCCGCGTCAACGCGGTGGCGCCGGGCCCGGTCGACACCGCCATGGCGAAAGCCGTGCACACGCCGGATATCCGCGCCGCCTATCATGACGCCATTCCGCTCAACCGCTACGGGCTGGAAGAAGAGCTGGCGGAGGCGATTTTCTTTCTGTGCAGCGAGCGCGCGAGCTACATCACCGGGCAGACGCTCGCCGTCGACGGCGGCTTCGAAGCCACCGGCATCGGCCTGCCGTCGCTGCGCGAGTTGGGCAAGAACGGATAAAGAATTTTTTGCTTTGGACTGATTGCGCTGCAAACGCGGGGCTTGTGGCACCGCCGCGCCAACGAAAAAACGGAGGAAGCAAAATGCGCATCGTCGATCTGAGCCGCGAGCTCTACCACCGCACCCCGAGCTATCCGGGCCAGCCTCCCGTCATCCACGGCGTCTGGAAGACGCACGAAGAGGCTTTCATCGACTCCGGCAACGTGCACGGCAACAGCGTCATGTACTTCTCCATGTCCGACCACGGCGGCACGCACATCGACGCGCCGCGTCACTTCGGCAAGGACGCGACCCCGATCAACGAATACCCGCTCGAAAACTGCATCGTGCAGGGCATCTGCATCGACCTGCGCCATATCGCGCCGAAGGCGGAAATCACGCCCGCCGATCTGGAAGCCGCGGTCAAGAAAGCCGGCGTGCCGATCCCACAGAAAGGCACGGTGCTGCTCTGCACCGGCCATCATGAGCGCACGTTCCCGACCAAGGCCTATTCGACGGACAATCCGGGGGTGAACGTCGCGGCGACCGAGTGGCTGGCCAAACAGGGGATCGTGCATTTCGGCATCGATTCGATGCGGCCGGGACCGGATGGCGACGTGAATTCGCTGGTGCACAAGGCCTGTCTCGAACTCGACATCACGCACATCGAGAGCCTGTGCAACCTCGAAAGCCTGCTTGGGAAAGGCGAATTCCAGTTCATCGGCTTGCCGCTGAAATGGCGCGGCGGCACCGGCTCGCCGATCCGGGCAGTCGCGGTTTTCGAGGATTAGACTTCCGTCTTGCCATTCCGGCCGGGCGCAAGACCGAATGGGTCAGACTCAAGGCGCCGATCAAACCGCGACGCGGCCAAGGAAGTCTTCGATGCGGCGTTGCAGGCCGGAGCCGGCGGCCTCGACGGACTCGGACGCCTTCAGCACCTCGGCGGCCGCCTTGCGCGTCTCGCCGACCGCGCCGGTGACCTCGTCGAGCACGTCCACCATGCCCTTGGCGCCGCCTGCCGCGCTCGCCACGTTGCTGGAAATTTCGTCGGTCGCACTGTTCTGCTGTTCGAGCGAGCGCGCCACCGCCGACGTGTAGCCGTCGATCTCGAGCATGTGGTCAGTATTACGCCGGATCGCCTCGACGGCGAAGCGCGTCGAATTCTGCACGGCCTCGATCTGACCGGCGATCTTCTCGGTGGCGTTCGCGGTCTGCACCGCGAGCGATTTCACTTCCTGGGCGACCACGGCGAAACCGCGTCCCGCCTCGCCCGCCCGCGCGGCTTCGATGGTGGCGTTGAGGGCAAGCAGGTTGGTCTGACCAGCAATGTTACGGATCAGGCCAACGACGTCGCCGATCTCCTGCACCGTGGCGTTCAGGCTGACGATCTGGTCGTTGGTCGCCTGCGCTTCCTCCACCGAATTCGAAACCAAGTCGGCGGCCTGACTGATCTGCCGATGGATCTCTGCGATCGAGGCGAGCAGCTCTTCGGCGGCGCCGGCCGCCGCAGTCATGCTCGCCGCTGCGCTGTTCGACGTCTGCACGGCGCCGGCGGCGCGCTCCGACGTCTCGCCCGAGGACTTCGACAGCGCCAGCGCGATCGACTTCAGCGACGTCGTGCTACCGTTCACCGTCGCCAGAATGGCCGCGGCGCTTTCACGGAACGCATCGATCTCTTTTTCGATGGTGACGCGACGGCGCTCCTGCTCCTCGAGGGCGGCGCCTTTGCGTTCGGCCTGGATACGGTCGGTGATGTCGTCATGGGTGCCGATCCAGAAGCGGCCACCCGCAACCGGTCGGTTGGCCACGGATATCGCGCGCCCATCGGGCGTCTCCACGATCCGGCTCATGGCCTGGCCGATACCGACCGCATCCAGAATTTCCACCCGGTATTTCTCTGGGTCGAGTTCGAGGCTGCTGGTTTCAATCCGATTCTTGATCAGGTCCCGCAGCGTACATCCGGGCTTCACGATCTCCGGTGACAAGCCGTACATGGCGAGGTATCGCTCATTGCACACCAGCACGATTTCGTTGTCGTCGACCAACACCACGCCCTGCGTCATGTTGTTGAGCGCCATCGACAACAAGGCGCCATCGCGACTGCGCACGGTGGGGCGCCGGCGCCACCAATAAGCGAAGCCGGCGGCGGCGAGCACGGCACCCGCAACTGCGAAAAGCAGCCAGATCGGAACGGCAAATTGGACCACGGCAACCTATCCACTGGATCAGCAGACGGTACACGGCAACCTTTTATTAGATGTTAATCCGAGGGCCGGCGGGTCAGGCGGAGACCCGGCATTCCTGCGCGTTAACGCGCCACAAGACGTCGCGATGGCCGGCGCTGGCATTCGAGGGTCGTTTCTACTGAAACGAGTGGTATCGCTCATGACGACGCCGGTGCACCCGTGTTTGGTGCGCGCGGCCGTCTCAAGGCCGCATGCGGTCGGCCGCAGCGAGATAGTGCCGGGCATGGGCAACCAACTGCGCGTCGCTCGGGTGATCGACGGTCTCGACGCCCGCGATGATCTTCGTGAGATTGGGATCGTGCCGGTCGATGTGCTTGACCAGCTCATCTTTGGCGTGGCCCGGCCCGCAAATGAGCACGGCGCCGGCGTCGGCGACCGACTCCACCACGGCATGCAGAAACGCCTGGTCCGCTTCCGCATGACCGCCGCCGACCGAGCCCGCCTTGTGGTGCAGGTGCTTGGTCGGATTGTCGGGATGCAGGACCAGCTTCTCCACGTCGGTCGGATTGAAATGGAACACCTTCGCCTCGCGATGGTCGATCCAGACGACGGCGTGATAGTGGCTCATAGGGCATGTCCTTGATTGGTCGTTACTCGGTGCGTCTCTCGGCGGGGCGGACGCGGTAGGGAGCCGATTTGAGGGCAACCTACCCCGCGCCGACACGCCGGTTTTTGATCTAGCGCATTATTTCAACTGGTTCTCGTACCACGCCACAAAGCGCGGCGAGAGCCCCCGCAGCCGCTCGAGATCGACCCGGCCGGAGCGGGTGAGGTAGCTCATGGCGAAATCGGCGGGCGCGAGCTTCATGTGCTCGGCAAAATGGCCGTACCAGTCGGCGCTCGTGTTAGCGCCGGCGACCAGCATTTCCAGGACCGGCCGGCGCGCGGCTTCGTAAGCGGCAAACGCCTCGCGCGCGTCCTTTTGCGCGGCCAGCGCCTTGTCCAGCGCAATCGCGTCTTCCATGGCGAGCCGCGTGCCGGAGCCGATGGAGAAATGCGCGGTGTGCAACGCGTCGCCGAGCAGCACATATTTACCGTGCGACCAGCGCTCGTTGTGCACGAGGGGGAACTGCCGCCAGATCGAGTTGTTGCAGATGAGCGGCTGGCCATCGAGCGTTTCGGCGAACAGGCGCGCGCAGACCGTAGCCGATTCCCCGTCATCCATATTCGCGAATCCCATCGCCGCGAAAGTGTCCGCATGCATTTCGACGATGAAGGTGCTGCAGTCCGGCGCGTAGCGATAGTGGTGCGCGTTCAAGGCGCCCTGCCCGGTTTCGACGAAGGTCTGCGTCAGCGTGTCGAATGGCTTGGCGGCGCCGAACCAGGCGAAACGATTGTTGAGGGCGCCGACGCGGGCGCCCAACTCCTCGGCATAAGTGCGCCGCACCAGCGAATTGACCCCGTCGGCGCCCACCACGACATCGAAATCGTCAAGCTCGCCGAGGTCCTTCACCGTGCGCTCATAGACCGGCGCGACGCCGGCCGAGGCCGCGCGCGCCTGCAGGAGCTGCAACAAATGCAGGCGGCCGATGGCGGCAAATCCGATGCCGTCGATGACGATGCGCTCCCCGCGCAGGTTCAGCGTCATGTCGTTCCAGGATTCCATGTGCGGCAGGATCGCCGCACAGGTCTCCTCGTCGTCCGCGCGCAGGAATTCGAGCGCGCGGTCGGAGAACACCACGCCGAAGCCGAAGGTGGCGTCGGCCGGGTTCTGCTCGATAACGGTGAGATCGGCCGCGGGATCGCGGCGCTTGATCAGATAGGCGAGGTAGAGGCCGGCGGGACCGGCGCCGAGAATGGCGATGCGCATGGCGGCAGTGTTGCAGAGTGCCGGCAGAGGCGGAAGCGCGCGGCAGCCGGTATGGCCAGAATTATCGTTCCGCTGAAAGCGTGCTACGTTGCGTGCTGATTCACTGTTGAAGCCACGAGCCTGCCATGATCACGATCACCCTCGCTCTCACCTTGCATGTCCTGAGCGCCGTCGTCTGGGTCGGCGGCATGTTCGCCGCCTATATGTGCCTGCGGCCCGCGGCCGGTCCGCTGGAGCCGCCGCAGCGGCTCTTGCTGTGGCGGGGCTTCTTCCAGAAATTCTTTCCCTGGGTGTGGGCCTCGGTGATCCTGCTGGTCGCGACCGGCTACTGGATGCAGCTCACTTATTTCGGCGGCTTTGCCCACGCGCCGCCTTACGTCAACTACATGCAGGCGCTCGGCTGGGTGATGATCCTGCTCTTCGTCGGGCTGTTCCACGGGCCGTGGCTCAAGTTCAAGCGCGCGGTCGACGCGCAGGACTGGCCGGCCGCCGGCGCCCAACTCAACCTCATCCGCCGCATCATCGCCATCAACCTGCCGATCGGGCTGATCGTGGTGTTCATCGGCGGCACCGGGCGCTACTGGGCGTTCTAAAACGAAATGACTTTTCTTCGAATTGTCATCTCGCTTTAAATCTTGTTTGAGCATGATCATTTCCGAAAACCGGTACCCATCCCGGGTCGAGCCCGGGACAGGCTTTTTCGGGATCATGCTCTAGGCGGCGCGCCGGCCGCTCACCACCAGCCGATCGATCTCGCAACGCGCGACGCCGATATCCTTGAGCGTGCGGTCACTGAGCGCGTTGAGCGTGGCAGCCTCCGACTGCCGCCGGCGGCGCTGGCGATAATCGGCATGCCACTGCACCGCTGCCGCCGCCATCCGGCGAAGGCCCACGGCCAGCGCGGCGATCATCCGCCACAACGCCTGGCTGCGTTCCACATGGGCCCGTTCCATCGCCCGCCGCAGCACCAGCGCGCGCTCCCTGTTGCCCAAGGCCGCGTAGTCCAGGCGCGAAAAGTCGATGTCCTGAAGGTTCCGCATCACGCTCTCCATCGGTCTCGAACGATCTCGATGGCGGGGGTTTACGCCCGGCCGATAATCTCATAAAATGAATAATTAAGATATTTTGGTTCTCAAATAGAGAATTACAGGAGGGCGCCATGGACCTCGCCGATCTGCGCATCTTCCGCTCGGTGGTCGCGGAAGGCGGCATCACGCGCGCGGCGGAAAAGCTCAACCGCGTGCAGTCCAACGTGACGACGCGGGTACGCCAGCTCGAGGAAGACCTCGGCGTCGCGCTGTTCATCCGCGAGGGCAAGAAGCTGCACCTGTCGCCGACCGGCCAGGTACTGCTCGGCTACGCCGACCGGCTGCTCGATCTGGCGCAGGAAGCGCGCGACGCGTTGCACGACGGCGCGCCGCGCGGACCGCTCAAGCTCGGCGCCATGGAGAGCGCGGCGGCCATGCGCCTGCCGGCGCCGCTCGCCGAATTCCACCGGCGCTATCCGCAGGTGAAGCTCGATCTGTATTCCAGCGACGTCCACGATCTGCGCAATGAGGTGCTGGCCGGCACGCTCGACGCCGCGCTGGTGGCCGAGCCGGTGTCCGACGAGGCGTTCGAAAAGACGATGATCTACGACGAGGAGCTGGTGCTGGTCGCCGGCGCCGGTCATCCGCCGATCCGCTCGCCGCGCGACGTTACATCGGAGACGGTGCTGGCGTTCGAGCACGGCTGTCCCTATCGCCTGCGGATGCAGCAGTGGTTCGCACGCGCCGGCGCGGTGCCGACGCGCATTATTGAGATGACGTCATGGTACGCGATCCTCGGCTGCGCCGCGGCGCAGATGGGAATCGCGGTGATGCCGCGCATGCTGCTGTCGACATTTCCGGACTCGAAATACCTGAGTACCCATCCGCTGCCGGCGGAGGTCAATCACGCCCCGACGATCCTGATCTGGCGCAAGGGCGCGCGCTCGCCGAAGATCGACGCGCTGGTGGAGGTGTTGCGGGAGGATGCGGGCAAACGCCCGAGCAAGCCGGCGCGGTCCGCGAAATCGCGCAAGTAGATTCCCGTTCGTTCCCGCGAAAGCGGGGATCCAGAATTTTGTTCATTTTAGAACTGGGTTCCCGCTTACGCGGGAACGAACGGATAACTTGCTTCCGTGCGAGCGGCTAAATCTTCTGATTATACTCACCCACTTCCGGATGCGTACGCAGGACGCCATCAACGGCGGCGAACATCTCGCGCATGCGCGCCTCCGACACCGGGCTTTCCACCACCACCACCAGCTCGGGCTTGTTCGATGAGGCGCGCACCAGGCCCCAGGTGCCGTCCTCGACCGTGACACGGATGCCGTTGACGGTATTGAGGTCGCGGATCGGCTGTCCGGCGACCTTCCCGCCTTTTTCCTTGGCGTCCTCGAAGTGCTTCACCACGGCGTCGACCACGCCGTATTTTTTCTCGTCGTCGCAGTGCGGCGACATGGTCGGTGAGCCCCAGGTCTTCGGCAAGGCGCGGCGCAGGTCGGCCATGCTCTTGTCGGGGGCGCGGTCGAGCATGTCGCAGACGGCCAGCGCATAGATCATGCCGTCGTCGTAGCCGCGGCCGAACGGCTTGTTGAAAAAGAAGTGGCCCGATTTCTCGAAACCGGCGAGCGCGTTCAGTTCGTTGACGCGGCGCTTGATGTAGGAATGGCCGGTCTTCCAGTAGTCGGCTTTGACGCCGTTTGCCTTCAGCACCGGATCGGTGAGGAACAGCCCGGTCGATTTCACGTCGACTACGAAGGTCGCGCCCTTGTGCGTCTCCGACATCCAGCGCGCCAGCATGACGCCGACCTTGTCGGCGAATATCTCCTCGCCTTCGTTGTCGACCACGCCGCAGCGGTCGCCGTCGCCGTCGAAGCCGAGGCCCACGTCGGCCTTATGCGCGAGCACCGCGTCGCGCATGGCGTGCAGCATCTTCATGTCTTCGGTGTTGGGATTGTAGTTGGGAAACGTGTGGTCGAGCTCGCAATCGAGCGGCACCACCTCGCAGCCGACCGCCTCCAGCACGCGCGGCGCAAAGGCGCCGGCGGTGCCGTTGCCGCAGGCCGCAACCACCTTCAGCTTGCGCTTGAGCTTGGGGCGGTTGGTGACGTCGGCGATGTAGCGCTCGGGGAAATTCTCGACGAATTCGTAGGCGCCGCCGCCGGGCGTCTTGAACTGGGCGTTGAGCACGATCTCCTTCAGCCGCGTCATCTCGTCGGGGCCGAAGGTGAGCGGGCGGTTGGCGCCCATCTTCACGCCGGTCCAGCCGTTGTCGTTGTGCGAGGCGGTGACCATGGCGACGCAGGGCACGTCGAGGGCGAACTGCGCGAAATAGGCCATGGGCGTGATCGCCAGGCCGATGTCGTAGACCTTGCAGCCGGCCGCCATCAGGCCGGCGGTGAGCGCCACCTTCACCGCGGCCGAATAGCTGCGGAAATCGTGGCCGGTGACGATCTCCGGCTTCACGCCCATTTCGCGGATCAGCGTGCCGAGGCCCATGCCGAGCGCCTGCACGCCCATCAGGTTGATCTCTTTTTCCAAGAGCCAACGGGCGTCGTACTCGCGAAAGCCGGTGGGCTTCACCAGCGGCGAGGATTCATAGGCGTAAGTGTTGGGCTTCAGGTCGGATTTCGGCTTGGGAAACATCAAGTCCTCGAAAAAAAGAGGGTCGCGGCGGGGTTCAGATACCCCAACGCGGGACGACCGCAAAGCGGTCCATAGCGGCCATTATGGGCGCGGAAAAGGCAGACGCCTACTGCTCGAGCAGCATCTTCCCGTTGGCGACTTCGTAGCGCTTGAGGCGCGAGAGGAAGGAAACGCCGAGCAGGTTCTGCGACAGCACTTCATCGGGCAGCACCAGCGCCGGCACGTCGAAGACGGTGATGTCGCCGATCTCGACGCGGTCGAGCTTGGCCGGGGCGGCCTTGATCTTGCCGTTGGCGGTGGAGACGGTCGCAGTGTAGTCGGCGCGGATCGGGCGGATGCCGGCCTGCGCCGCGGCCGAGGCGCGCAGCACCACCAGCGACGCGCCGGTGTCGACCATGAAGCCCATGCGGCTTCCGTTGACGCGGGCTTGCGTCTGGAAGTGACCCCGGCGGTTGGCATCGAGGGTGAGGCTGCGGCCATAGCCGCTCGGCTCCGGCGCTGGCGCGGCCGGCTGCACGGCGGCCGCCTGCGGCGCCGGTTTGGCCGCGATTTCCTTATCGGCGAAGCGGGCCATGTAGCCGCCGCCGATCATCACCACAGCGGCAATGAGCAAGATCTGTCGCATGTGACAAAGCTCGCACGAACACGGCCAATGCGACCTTAACGCACTGCGACTGCGCTCAGCCGTGGTGAGCGGCGGGTTAAGCGGATCGCGACAAGTCGAGCTATCGCCCGCGCGCCGTTATTCGCCGCGGCGCTTGGCGCGGCGGGTGGCCGGCGCGGTGAGCGGATCCTCGGGCCAGGGATGCTTGGGATAGCGCCCGCGCATGTCCGTGCGAACGGCGGCGTAGCTGCCGCGCCAAAAGCCGGGCAGATCGCGGGTCACCTGTACCGGGCGGTGGGCGGGCGACAGCAGCTCGATCACCAGCGGCACGCGGCCGCCGGCGATGGTGGGGTGCTGGGCGAGCCCGAACAATTCCTGCACCCGGACCGAAACCGTCGGCCCCTGCTCTGCCTCGTAATCGATCGGCACGCTTGAACCGGTCGGTGCGGTGAAATGGGTCGGCGCCTCGGCGTCGAGCCGGCGGCGCATGTTCCAGGGCACCAGGTTCATGATGGCGTCGGAGAGTTCGCCGGCGGAAATCGCGCTAAGCGCGGTCTTATCCATGAGCAAGGGTTCGAGCCATTCGGCGGCGCTCTTGGCGAGGCCTTCATCGGAGAGATCGGGCCACTCGTCGCCTTCCGAACGATACAAAAAGCCGACACGCTGGCGGAATTGCAACGCCGCCTTGCTCCACGGCAGGCGATCGAGGCCGAGGCCTACGATGCCTTGCGCCAAGGTGTGCGCGGTATCGGCATCGGGCGTAACGGATTTTGTCTGCTCGGCCAGCGCCAGCGCGCCGAGCCGGCGCATGCGCCGCGCACGCAAGGACGCGGAGGCGATATCGAAGGTCACCGCGTCGCGGTCTTCGATCTGGTCGGCGAAGCGCGCTTCGATTTCGTCCAGCGTGATGGCGGCCGCCAGCACGATGCGGCTTGCCGCCGCGGCGCCGGTCAATTCGGCGACCGCCAGGAACGGCTCGCGCGCCAGAGCCGATGCCGGATCGACATGACCGCCACGGCCGTTGGCGAGCAGGAAAGCGCCCGCCCCGCCGCCGCGATTCTTCGCGATGCGGTCGGGATATGCCAGCGACAGAATGGCGCCGGGCGATAAATCCGATGTGCCCCGCTTAGCGCCCGCCGTGTCGGCCCAGCGCTTCGCCATCGCCCGCGCATCTTCCGCGCGGCGCGAGCGGTCGCGGCGGAACTGATCGACCCGGTGACGCAGGTCGGCATCGTCGCCGCCGAGGCCGCGCTCGGTGAGCACGGCGGCGATGTCCGCCGCCAGCCGTCCCGCGCCCTCGCGCCCGGCATCGACCACCATGCGCGCCAGCCGCGGCGGCAGCGGCAGTGCGCGCAAGCTTCGGCCTTCGTCGGTGATGCGGCCTTCTGCGTCGATGGCGCCGAGCTCACGCAACAATGCCTTAGCTTCGTTGAGCGCGGCTTGCGGCGGCGGATCGAGAAACGACAACGTCGACGGATCGCTGACGCCCCATTGCGCCAGATCGAGCACGAAGGACGACAGATCGGCGGAGAGGATTTCCGGCCGCGTATAGGCTTCGAGTGAGCCGGTCTGCGGCTCGTCCCAGAGGCGATAACAGATGCCGGGCTCAGTGCGGCCGGCGCGGCCACGGCGCTGGTCGGCAGCGGCGCGCGAAACGCGCACCGTTTCCAATCGCGTCAGGCCGACGTCCGGCTCGTAGCGCGGCACGCGCGACAGCCCGCTGTCGATGACGACACGCACGCCCTCGATGGTGAGCGAGGTTTCCGCGATCGAGGTCGCCAGCACGACCTTGCGCCGGCCGGACGGCGACGGAGATATCGCCCGGTCCTGCTCGCGCGCGTCGAGCGCGCCGTAAAGCGCGACGATGTCGGTGTCCGGATCGCTGACGCGTTCCTTGAGCAACGTCTCGGTGCGGCGGATTTCGCCGGCGCCGGGCAGGAACACCAGCAGCGAGCCGCTGTCGGCGCGCAAGCTCCGCGTCACCGCGTCGGCCACCTGCGGCTCGATGCGCGCGCGCGCATCGCGGCCGAGATAACGGGTCTCGACCGGAAAGGCGCGGCCTTCGCTTTCGACCACCGGCGCGCCATCGAGCAGCGCGGCGACGCGGGCGCCGTCCAGCGTCGCCGACATGACGAGAATTTTCAAGTCTTCGCGCAGACCGGCTTGCGCATCTCTGGCAAGAGCGAGCCCGAGATCGGCATCGAGCGAGCGTTCGTGGAATTCGTCGAACAGCACGGCGGCGATGCCGTCAAGCGAAGGGTCGTCGAGCACCAGGCGGGTGAAGATGCCCTCAGTCACCACCTCGATGCGCGTGCGTTTGGACACCTTCGAGCCGAAGCGCACGCGCAGGCCCACGGTGTCGCCGACCTGTTCGCCCAAAGTGGACGCCATGCGGGCGGCGGCGGCGCGGGCGGCCAGCCGCCGCGGCTCCAGCACCAGGATTTTCTTGGCCCCAGCCCAGGCCTCGTCGAGCAACACCAGCGGCACGCGCGTGGTCTTGCCGGCGCCCGGCGGCGCCACCAGCACGGCGGCGTTGTTCTTCGCGAGCGCGGCGGTGAGCTCCGGCAGCGCGGCGTCGATGGGGAGCGGTGTGTCGAAGGTGCGAGCCACAGTGATTGCCTGTCGTCCTCCGCGAAAACGGAGGACCCAGTAATCACAAACGCTCGCTATGAAAGCAATGCCGGCGTTTACTGGATGCCCCACCTGCGCGGGGCATGACAGCCGGAAGATGATGCGGCCGCCGCCGGCTCACGCTTTCCGCGCCCGCCCCACGCTCTCGTAGGCGAAGCCGTGGCGGGCGACTTCGTCAGCGCTATAGACGTTGCGCAGATCGACCAGCACCGGTTCGACCATGGTCTGCTTCAACCGCGCGAAGTCGAGCGCGCGGAACTGCTCCCACTCGGTGACGATCACCAGCGCGGAGGCGCCCTCCGCGCAGTCGTAGGCGTCCGTGCAGAACGTCACGTTCTCGATCACCGCCTTCGCCTGCTCCATGCCGATCGGATCGTAAGCGCGCACCTTGGCGCCCATGTCCTGCAGCGCGGTGATCAGCGGGAGCGACGGCGCCTCGCGCATGTCGTCGGTGTTCGGCTTGAAAGTCAGCCCCAGCACGGCAACCGTCTTGCCGCGCAATTCGCCGCCGAGCGCGGCAGATACTTTACGCGCCATCGCGCGCTTGCGCTGGTCGTTGACCGCCACCACCGCCTCGACGATGCGCAGCGGCGCGGCGTGGTCCTGCCCGGTCTTCATCAGCGCCAGCGTGTCCTTCGGGAAGCACGAGCCACCGTAGCCTGGACCGGCGTGCAGGAACTTCGAGCCGATGCGGTTGTCGAGGCCGATGCCGCGCGCGATCTCCTGCACGTCGGCGCCGACTTTTTCCGCCAAATCCGCGATCTCGTTGATGAAGGTGATCTTGGTGGCGAGGAACGCGTTGGCCGCGTATTTGATCAGTTCCGCTGTGCGGCGATCGGTGAACAGCAGCGGCGAACGGTTGAGATAAAGCGGGCGATAGAGATCGCTCATCACCTCGCGGGCGCGCTTATCATCGCTGCCGACGACGATGCGGTCGGGATGCTTGAAGTCGCGGATGGCAGCGCCCTCGCGCAGGAATTCCGGGTTCGACACCACCGCGCAGTCGCAATCGGCCCGCGTCTCCGCGATGACGCGCTCGACCTCGTCGCCAGTGCCGACCGGCACCGTGGACTTGGTGATCACCACCGTGAAGCCGTCGATGGCCTGCGCGATCTCGCGCGCCGCGCCATAGACGTAGGAAAGGTCGGCATGACCATCGCCGCGGCGCGAGGGCGTGCCGACGGCGATGAACACCGCATCAGCCGCTTTCACCGCGGGGGCAAGCTCGGTGGTGAATTTGAGCCGTCCCGCTTTCGCGTTGCTGGCGACCAGCTCGTCGAGGCCGGGCTCGTAGATGGGCATTTCGCCGCGTCCGAGGGCGGCGATTTTCCCTGCGTCCTTGTCGACGCAGATGACCTCGTGGCCGAAGTCGGCGAAGCAGGCCCCGGAAACGAGGCCGACATAGCCGGTGCCGATCATGGCAACGCGCATAGATACTCCGTCATAACTTGGCTATTTCGTCGCGGATTTTGCCCCTTACCGGCAGGACCGTTCCATAGCAGACAGCAGCACACATGGCGAGAGCGGCACGAGAGGCCCATTCTCTGTGGTGAGCCGCAAATGCCGGATTGATTAACGAGCGGCCCGGGACCAAATTGCAGGCATGCCAGCAACCACCAAAGCCAAGTCTAAGTCCGCCACCAAACCCAAGACGGCTGCCAAAGCCGCCGTCGCGACAGCCAATCCGGCCGCGCGGCCGCTGAAGAAAGGCGACCACCTCTTCCTGGTCGACGGGTCCGGCTACATCTTCCGCGCCTATCACGCGCTGCCGCCGCTGACCCGGAAGTCGGACGGCCTGCAGGTCAATGCCGTGCTCGGCTTCTGCAACATGCTGTGGAAGCTCCTGGCCGAGATGAAGGACGACAAGCCGACCCATCTGGCGGTGGTGTTCGACAAATCGGAAAAGACCTTCCGCACCGATTTGTATCCCGAATACAAGGCCCACCGGCCGGAAGCGCCCGAGGATCTGCGCCCGCAGTTCCCGCTCATTCGCGACGCGGTGCATGCCTTCGAAATCCCCTGCCTGGAGCAGGCCGGGTTCGAAGCCGACGACCTGATCGCCACCTACGCACGGCTCGCCTGCGAGGCCAAGGCGACGACGACGATCGTTTCATCCGACAAGGACCTGATGCAGCTCGTCGGCAACGGCGTCACCATGTACGACACCATGAAGGACAAGCGCATCGGCGCCGCCGAAGTCATGGAGAAATTCGGCGTCGGGCCGGAGAAGGTCATCGAGGCGCAGGCGTTGATCGGCGATTCCTCCGACAATGTGCCGGGCGTGCCGGGCATCGGGCCCAAGACGGCGGCGGAACTGATCGGCAAATACGGCGACTTGGAAACGCTGCTCAAGCACGCGCACGAAATCAAACAAGAAAAGCGCCGCCAGAACCTGATCGACAACGCGGAGCTGGCGCGGCTGTCGAAGCGGCTGGTGACGCTCGACCAGAACGTGCCGCTCGACGTCCCGGTCGACGAACTCGCCGTGCACGAGCCCGACTACAAGCATCTGATCGCGTTCCTGAAGGCGATGGAGTTTTCGACCATTACCCGCCGTGTCGCCGAGAAGAGCGGCATCGATGCGAGTGCCATCGAAGCGGATGCGTCGCTTTCGGCCGGCCCTGCATCCGCGCCCGATGCGCCGGCAGCGAAAGCGCCGGCTCCCCAGTCCAAGCCTGCAAGCGGCGCGAAGAAAGAGGAAGCGCCCGGCGCCCTCGCCCCCATCGCGCTCGCCAATGCGCGTGGCGAGGCGGCGCGCACCGCCACGTTCGACCGCAGCAAATACCAATGCGTGCGCACGCTCGATGACCTGAAGACATGGATCGCGCGCGCGCACGACAGCGGCGTGGTGGCGGTCGACACAGAGACCACCAGCCTCGACGCCATGCAGGCGGAGCTGTGCGGCATCTCGCTGGCGGTGGCGCCCAACGAAGCCTGCTACGTGCCGCTCGGCCACCGCGAGGGCGGCGGCGACGGCGGCACCGACCTGTTCGCGCCGGAGGCCAAGCTCTGCGCCGACCAGATCCCGGAAGACAAGGCGCTTGGCCTGCTCAAGCCGCTGTTGGAAGACCGTGCCGTCCTCAAGATCGCGCAGAACATGAAATACGACTGGCTGGTGTTCGCGCAACGCGGCATCGAGATCGACGGCTACGACGACACCATGCTGATCTCCTACGTGCTGGACGCCGGCAAGGGCGGCCACGGCATGGACGATCTCGCCAAGCGCTGGCTCAATCACGACACCATCCATTTCGAGGACGTCGCGGGCTCCGGCAAGAACCGGGTGACGTTCGACCGCGTCACCATCGAGAAGGCGACCGAATACGCCGCCGAGGACGCCGACGTCACCCTGCGCCTGTGGTACGCGCTGAAAGGCCGGCTGCCCGCCGAGCACGTCACCACCGTCTACGAGACGCTGGAGCGCGCCATGCCGGCGGTGCTGGCGCGCATGGAGCGGCGCGGCATTTCCATCGACCGTCAGGTGCTCTCGCGGCTGTCGGGCGAATTCGCGCAGGAGCAGGCGCGGCTGGCCGACGAGATCACGGAGATCGCCGGCGAGCCGATCAACCCCGGCTCGCCCAAGCAGATCGGCGACATCCTGTTCGGCAAGTTCGGCCTGCCCGGCGGCACCAAGACCAAGACCGGGCAATGGTCGACCGGCGCCCGCGCCCTGGAGGACCTCGCCGAGCAGCACGAATTGCCGCGCAAGATTCTCGATTGGCGCGGCGTGTCCAAGCTGCGCTCGACCTATACGGAAGCGCTGCCGACTTACGAGAACCCGACGACGCACCGCGTGCACACGTCCTACTCGCTCGCCGCCACCTCGACCGGCCGGCTGTCGTCGTCGGAGCCGAACCTGCAGAACATCCCGATCCGTACCGAGGACGGCCGCAAGATCCGCAAGGCTTTCGTCGCCGCCCCCGGCATGAAGCTGGTGTCAGCGGACTATTCGCAAATTGAGTTGCGATTGCTGTCGGAAGTGGCCGAGGTGCCGACACTGCGTAAAGCGTTCCAGGACGGCGTCGACATCCACGCCATGACGGCGTCGGAAATGTTCGGCGTGCCGGTGAAGGACATGCCGCCGGAGACCCGCCGCCGCGCCAAGGCGATCAACTTCGGCATCATCTACGGCATCTCCGCCTTCGGGCTCGCCAACCAGCTCGGCATCGAACGCAGCGAGGCCGGCGAATACATCAAGAAGTATTTCGAGCGCTTCCCCGGCATCCGCGACTACATGGAAGAAACCAAGGCGTTCTGCCGCGAGCACGGCTATGTGCTCACCCTGTTCGGCCGCAAGTGCCATTACCCGGAAATCAAGAACTCAAATCCGTCGATCCGCGCCTTCAACGAGCGCGCGGCGATCAACGCGCGCCTGCAAGGCACGGCCGCCGACATCATCCGCCGCGCCATGATCCGCATCGAGCCGGAACTGGATAAAACCAAGCTGCGGGCACAGATGCTATTGCAGGTACACGACGAATTGATCTTCGAGGTGCCGGAGGAAGAAGTCGACAAGACGCTGCCGGTGGTCAAACGCGTGATGGAAGACGCGCCGCACCCGGCGGTCGGCTTAAGCGTACCGCTGCAGGTCGAGGCCCGTGCCGCCGATAATTGGGACGAGGCGCATTGAGCGCCCCGCCGCCCACTACATCTCTTTGAGGAACTGCTTGTAGGCGGGGTTGAAACGGAGCGCGTCGGCGGCGGCCTGCGTGAGCGCGTCGATGGTCTGCACGGGCAGCGAGAACGAGGTGGGAATGGCGTTGAGCTGCTTGGCGCGCGCGGCGTCCAGTTGATTGAACGCGATGCGCCCCACGATGATCTTCAGGTCGCGGCAGTTCCAGCGGCCGCGCCGGCCGCCGCGCAGGCGCGCCACCTGCGCCGGCTTCAGCCCGCAGCGCCAGCGCACCAGCTTATCGTGCCAGTTCTGCATGGTGGCCTGAAAAGCCGTGTAACTGGTCTGGGTATTGGCGTCGATGGCGGCGTCCACGACGGCGGAGATCAATTGCGCGCCGCTCGGGCCTTCCAGCGTCTGCGCCCATTTCCCTTCCGGCCCGCGTCCGGCATCCACGACCAGGAACAACAGCCGCCGCAGATTGATCGCTTCCCGCGGCCGTAACGGCCCGTACGGGGTGCCTTCCAATTCGCGGGCGATGGTCAGACCGCTCAGCCCGAAATTATCGACCAGGCCGCCGTCGAACAGCTTGATGTACTTCACCGCGCCCGTGTGGTCGCGCTCCAGCGCCTTGGCGTAGGCCGACAACAGCGGCGACGCGTCCCGGTTCTGGAGCGCCCGCGTCACCCAGGTGGGGAGCGGCGTCGTGCATTTCCCCGGATAGGTTTGGATGATGACCGGCGCGAAGCCCCCCGGCACCGCCGCAGAGGCGGCGACCGCCCCCGCCACCGGATAGGCTTTCAGGTCGCTGCAAAACGCAGCAAAGGTCTGCGGGGTGAATATGAAGGGCGTGCGGCTGTAAACATCGGTAGCGTTGATCAGCACCACCGGGCGCTTGCGCGCCAACAGATCGCCGAAGGTGGCATTGTTGAACAGGTGCGCGTTGAGCCAGTCGCGCAGCCGGTTGTCGGTGTTGATGCCGCCGGACAACGCCCGTCCGACATTGATCAGATCGATATCGGTGTTGAGTTGCGACATCAGGTCCTGGGTGAGGAAGCGCCGGCGAAAATCGGCCAGCCCCGCGCGCCCGCGCAGCCCGAAATAAGCGGCGGTGACCGAACCGCCCGATACGCCGGAGACAATGCCGATGTGCTCGAGCAGGTCGTGATGGCGCCGGTCACGGGACGGCGCGCGCGCCAATTCCGCCAGCACCCCGTAGGCGAAAGCAGCCGCCCGCATGCCGCCGCCGGAAAAAGCAAGTCCGATGGCGGCGGTGTCGGACTGTTTGCCGCCGGCAACCGCTTCCGCAGCATCCGCGGGCGTGGCCGCGAACGGATTGGCGGAGGGGACGTTGAGCGGCAGGTTATGGACGCTCGCGCATCCCGCCAGCACGAACGCGGCGGCGAGACTCAACACGCCGAGGCCGAAGCGGCCGTATTTGATCCGCATATAGCGCCTCTGCCGCATTGCCGCCCGCCTGTGGTATTGTCTGCCGGCAAATTGCCGGCATGCGTATCGTAGGTGCGCGCTGGCGAGCCGTCACCCCCGCATCGCCGGCAGCCTTAGCGAAAAGTATCCACTATTGCCTTAAATACCGCCGCCGTTTCAGCTCAGCGTGTATCCCCACCCGGTTTGCGCTTGCGCGAGGGGAAACTCATCACCGGCGCTTCGTTCTCGTCCAACAGCTGCTTCATCACCGCATAGAGGTCGTTCTTGGCCTCGAAGCCAATGCCCGGCACGTCCGGCATCGAAACGCGGCCGTCGACGACCTTGCAGGCGTCGGCGAAGCCGCCGAACGGCGCGAACACCTGAGGATACGATTCGTTGCCGCCGAGCCCGAGGCCGACCGCAATGTTGAGCGCGAACTGGTGACCGCCGTGCGGCACGCAGCGCCGCCGCGACCAGCCGTGCTGGTAGAGCATGTCGAGGGTGCGCAAGTATTCGACCAGGCCGTAAGAGAGCGCCGGATCGAACTGCAGCCAGTCGCGATCGGCGCGCAAGCCCGCATGACGAATAAGATTACGCGCATCCTGCATGGAAAACAGATTTTCGCCGGTGGCGAGCGGTGGCCGGTAGCGCGACGCCAGGGCGGCGTGCATCAGGTAGTCGAGCGGATCGAGCGGCTCCTCGTACCAGCGCAGCTTGAGCGGCGCGATGGCGTCGCCGCAGGCGAGCGCCTCGTCGATGCTGTAGCGGCCGTTGACGTCGACGCACAGGTTCTCGCCCTTGCCGACGACCTTGAGCACGGCCTCGATGCGCTTCAAGTCGGTCACCAGATCGGCACCGCCGATCTTCATCTTTACGGTGGTGTAGCCGGCATCGAGATAGCGCTTCATCTCGTCCTGTAGCGCTTTGACGTCATCGTCGGGATAGTAGTAGCCGCCGGCGGCATAGACCCAGGCGGTCTCGTCAGCCTGGCCGTGGTTGTAGCGGTCGGCCAGAAGCCGCCACAGCGGCACGCCCTCGGCCTTCGCCAGCGCGTCCCACAGCGCCATATCGAGCACGCCGACCGCCACCGAGCGCTCGCCGTGACCGCCGGGCTTCTCGTTGCGCATCATCGCGACCCAGGCTTTGACCGGGTCGATGAGCCCATTATCGTCGACAAGCTCTTCCGGCTTGGCGTTCTTGAGGCGCGGTATGAAACGCTCGCGCAACAGGCCCTGCGGCGCGTAGCGGCCGTTGGAATTGAAGCCGAAGCCGACCACGGGCTTCCCGTCGCGCTCCATGTCGGTGAAGATCGCGACCACGCTCGCGGTCATCTGCGAGAAATCGATATAGGCGTTGCGGATCGCCGACGAGATCGGAACGACGATATCGACGATATTGGTGATGCGCATTCAAGGAACTCGACGCGGGGGTCCGGGGCCACCTCCCTTAACGCCGGGCGGGCGCAAACGCCAGTGGCCCGCCGGTATCCCGTGCCGCCGCCGCTACAGGCCGCGCAGGAAGCCCATATAGGCCGGATTGGCTTTAAGTGCGTCGGCGCCGGCCTGGGTCAACTCGTCCACGGTGGCGGCCGGCAATGTGAATGAGGTCGGCACCTCGTTCAGTTTCTTGGCCCGCGCGGCGTCCAATTGCTCGAATGACACCCGCGCGATGGTGAACTTCACATCGCGGCAGCTCCAGCGGCCGCCTTTGCCGCGCAAACGCGCCACCTCGGCGCTCTTCAAACCGCAACGCCAGCGGACCAACTGGCTGCGCCAGTTTTGCATGGTGGCCTGGAAAGCGGCATAGCTCGAGCGCTTGTTGGCATCGAGCATGGCATCCATTACGGCGCCGACCATCTCCTTGCCGCTGGGCCCTTCCACCGTCTGGTCCCAATTGCCCTGCGGTCCGACGCCCGCATCCACCACGACAAACAAGAGGCGGCGTAGTTTGACCGCTTCTTTCGGCTGCAGCGGCCCGTAAGGCGTACCGGAGACAGCGCGTGCGATAGTGATTCCGCTTAAACCGTAATTGTCGACCAGGCCGCCGTCGAGCAGCTTGACGTATTTCACCTGGCCCGAGCGCGCGCGCTCCAGCCCCTTGGCGAAGGCATACACGAGCGGCGAGTCGCCCGGCGCCTTGGCTGCCTTCGCCATCGTCGGCGGCAACGGCGTTTTGCATTCGCCGTGGAACGACTTGATGACGACCGGCGCAAACGCGCCGGGCACCGCCGCCGACGCCGCCACCGCGCCGGCCACCGGATATTCGGCGATATCGCTGCACATAGCGGCGAAGGTCACCGGCGCGAACAGGAACGGCGTGCGGTTGTAGATGTCCGTGGCGTTGATCAGCACGATCGGCCGGCGCGCGATCAGCGCACTGAAGGTTGCGTCGTGGAAGAGATGGGCGTTGAACCAGTCGCGCAGCCGGTTGTCGGTGTTGACGCCGCCGCCGAGCGCCCGATTGATATTTAAGAGATTAACATTGGTGTTCAATGCCGCCATCACATCCTGGGTGAGGAACTGCTGGCGGAAATCGGCGAGCGCCGCACGTCCCTTCAGCCCGTAATAGGCGGCGAGGACCGAGCCGCCGGAAACGCCGGAAACGATTTTGATATGATCGAGCAGATCGCGTCCGCCGACATGCGGTGTCGGCGTGCGCTCCATTTGCTTGAGCACGCCGTAGGAGAATGCCGCCGCGCGCGTGCCGCCGCCGGAAAATGCCAGCCCGACGACGGTGCCGTCCGTCTCGTCGCGGTCCTTGCGCTCAGCCGCCTGCGCAGCCTGTATGAACGTGCCGGCAAAGGGATTAGCGGAAGGCTTGTTGAGCGGAATATTGTGCACGCTCGCGCAGCCGCCAAGCGCAAGCGCGATGCTCGCCAACGCACACGCGACGCGAATACGCATCGGGTCCCCCACCGCCAACAAGCGGCCCCCGGTCATAGCCTACTGAGCTTGGCCTGCCGAGCTTGTCCCACCCGGCTTGCGGGCGTTTCCGGAAACAATTGTAGGAGACAGACGCGAGGCTGTCACCAAGAACAAAGCTAGCCGCGCCGCAGAATCAGCGTGCCCAGCGTGCCGGCTATCAGCGAACCGGCGAGGACGCCGATCTTGAGCTGCGTCTCATAGCCGGAGCTTAACCCTTCAAAGGCCAGCGAGCCGATGAACAGGCTCATGGTGAAACCGATGCCGCAAAGCACGCATACCCCGAACAGCTGAAAGGACGTCGCACCGGCCGGCGCCGTCGCCAGCCCCAAGCGGATCATGACCCAAGAGGTTCCGAAGACACCGACCGCTTTGCCGACGACGAGGCCGGCGGCGATGCCGAGCGGTATCGCGCTGAGCAGGCTGCTCGGGGAAATTCCCGCCAACGATACGCCGGCATTGACAAAAGCGAACATCGGAAGAACCGCAAACGCGACCCATGGATGCAGCCCGTGCTCGAGCTTGCCGGCGAGCGAGGAGCCGTCGTGGTTTCTCATGGGAATCGCCAAGGCCGTCGCCACGCCGGCCAGCGTCGCGTGGATCCCCGACTTCAGAACGCAGACCCAGATCGCCAAGCCCACGACAATATAGACATCCGCACGGCGGACACCGGCGCGGTTGAGAATAACCAGGCACGCGATCCCGACTACAGCCAGACCCAGAACGGGTAGCGACAGGTCGGCGGTGTAGAAGACCGCAATCACCACAATGGCCCCAAGATCGTCGATGATGGCGACCGCGGTCAGAAACACCTTCAGCGACGCCGGCACACGAGAGCCGAGCAACATGACGATGCCGATGGCGAAAGCGATATCGGTTGCCGCCGGAATAGCCCAGCCACGCAGCGCTGCGGCATCGCCGGCATTGATCAGGGCATAAATGCCGGCGGGGGCCAGCATCCCGCCGAGCGCGGCGGCGGCTGGAAGTATCGCCTGACTCCGCGACGCCAGTTCGCCCTCGACGAATTCGCGTTTGATCTCCAAACCCACGTAGAAGAAGAACACCGCCATCCAAAGCTCGTTGACCCACAGCACCAACGGCTTGGTGAGCACCAGAACGCCACCGATATTGACCGTGCCCGGGGCATGCGCGAACGTGGTGTAGAAGTCCCGCCAGGACGAATTGCTGATCACGAGCGCCGCCAGCGTCGCGATGCCAAGCACCACGCCGCCGGCCGCCTTGTGATAGAAGAAATCGGCTAGCGCATCGCGCGCGGTGGTCGCGAGCGATTCATCTTTGGCGTTGGACTGGCCAGCCATCGCGTCGTCTCCAGAATGCGGCGCCCGCGGGCGATCCGCTCTTCATAGCCCCCGGGCGCGGTGATCGCCAGCATTGTCGTTTTCCCGCACGGCATGAAATTCGCCCGGTCTCCGCAATACCTGTGGACGTCGTCCCCGTTCGCGGGCGCGCAGGGACCGGCGGGCTTCGCCGCCCTCGACATCCGCAACGCAGCGCTACGATCTCACCTCCTCCACCGGTGCCACCGCCGGCGCTTGTGACTTTCGCGTTCGTGGGCTAGTTCCTAAGAGACTGCGTGGTTAGGTCGCGGCGCGGCAAGTTGACACGACCCCCGCCATCGACAAATTTCCCGCGGCGACAAGGATCTGGACTACCGCAAAGCCACCATCGGCCGCGCGCGTCCGAGGGGGAGAGCGCAGGCCATGACCGCACACGCGGCGTCTCACGTCTATTTCGGTTTGAGCCCGATGTGGGTCGCCACCTGCATCCTGGCCATCACCTACGCCACCATCATGTCGGAAAAGGTCAACCGCGCCATCGTCGCGTTGGCCGGCGCCAGCATCATGATCATCGTCGGCGTGCTGGACCAGGAAGAGGCCATCAAGGGCGTCGACTGGAACACGCTCGGCCTGCTCACCGGCATGATGATCCTGGTGTCGATTTCGCGGCGCTCCGGCATGTTCGAATTCGTCGCGGTGTGGTCGTCGAAGGCGGCCAAGGCGCATCCCGGCGGCATCCTGCTGCTGCTGCAACTCGCGACCGCGGTACTGTCGGCGCTGCTCGACAACGTCACCACCGTGCTCTTGATGGTGCCGGTCACCATCGCGGTGACGCAGACGCTGAAGGTGCCGCCCTACCCGTATCTGTTCGCCGAGATCATGGCCTCGAATATCGGCGGCACCGCGACGCTGATCGGCGACCCGCCCAACATCATCATCGGCTCGCAGGTCGGCCTCACCTTCAACGACTTCGTGGTCAACCTCGCGCCCATCATCGTCGTCATCCTGGCGGTGCAGATGGTGATGATCCATGTCCTGTGGGGCAAGGACCTGCGCGCCACCGCGGAATCGCAAGCCGCCGTCATGGCCATGCGCCCGATCGAGGCGATCAAGGACTGGGTCCTGCTCAAACAGGCGCTGGCCATTCTGACCCTGGTGATGATCGGCTTCGTCCTGGCACGCCAGCTCCATCTGGAACCGGCCACCATCGCGCTGTTCGGCGCCGCCGTCCTGATGCTGCTCGACAATTGGTCGCATCATTCCGAAAAGGCCTCGCACAACATCCACACGACCTTCGGCGACGTGGAGTGGATTACCATCTTCTTCTTCCTCGGGCTGTTTATCGTGGTGCATGGCGTGGAGGTCGGCGGCCTCTTGCACCTGCTCGCCAACAAGCTTGTGGCGGCGACCGGCGGCGACATGACGGCAACCGGTTACGCCGTGCTGTGGGCTTCCGCCTTCCTGTCGGCGATCGTCGACAATATCCCGTTCGTCGCCACCATGATCCCGTTGATCAAGAGCATGGCACCGGCCTTCGGCGGGCCCGATAACATCATGCCGTTGTGGTGGTGCCTGTCGCTCGGCGCCTGCCTCGGCGGCAACGGCACCCTGGTCGGCGCGTCGGCCAACCTGACGGTGGCCGGCATTTCCGAGCGTAACGGCGTGCCGTTCCGCTTCCTCACCTACACGCTCTACGCCGCTCCGATGACGGTCGTCTCGATTGCCATCGCCAACGTCTACGTATGGTGGCGCTACTTCTGACGCGGGTTATCCCCTAATCGCCATGGCATCTTGACTCCCCGCCCCCGTTGCCGGAGCTTCCCGGTCATAAGTACGGGGGCAGGGGTGCGTTAGGCCGGAACAAGGCCGGGCGCCCATCGAACTTGGGGGAGCTCGGCATGACCGCGCCTGCGGTTTCGCATGTCTTTTTCGGCTTGAATCCGATGTGGGTGTCCACCTGCATCCTGGCCGTCACCTACGCCACCATCATGTCGGAGAAGGTCAACCGCGCCATCGTGGCGCTGGTCGGCGCCAGCATGATGATCCTGGTCGGCGTGCTCGACCAGCACGAGGCCATCCACGGCATCGACTTCAACACCATCGGCCTGCTCACCGGCATGATGATCCTGGTGTCGATCTCGCGCCGCTCCGGCATGTTCCAGTATCTGGCGGTGCGGTCGGCGCAATTCGCCAAGGCGCACCCGGCCGGCATCCTCATCATCCTGCAGCTCACCACGGCGTTGCTGTCGGCCCTGCTCGACAACGTCACCACGGTGCTGCTGATCGTGCCGGTGACGCTGGCGATCTGCCGGACTCTGGAAGTCCCGGCCTACCCGTACCTGTTCGCCGAGATCTTCGCCTCCAATATCGGCGGCACCGCCACCCTGATCGGCGACCCGCCCAACATCCTGATCGGTTCGCAGGTCGGCCTCACCTTCAACGATTTCATCTTCAACCTGGCGCCGGTGGTCCTGGTGGTAATGGCGGTGCAGGCACGTCATCATCCACATCCTGTGGGGCAAGGACCTGCGCGCCTCGCACGACGCCGAAGAGCGCGTCATGGCAATGAATGCGACCGAGGCGATCACCGACTGGGTGCTGCTCAAGCAGGCGCTGACCATCCTCACGTTGGTGATGGTCACCTTCGTGCTGGCGCGCCAGCTTCATCTGGAGCCCGCCACCATCGCGCTGTTCGGCGCCGCCATCCTGATGCTGCTCGACAACTGGTCGCATCATTCCGAGAAGGCTGCCCACAACATCCACCAGACCTTCGGCGACGTGGAGTGGATCACCATCTTCTTCTTCATCGGCCTGTTCGTGGTGGTGCACGGCGTCGACGTCGGCGGGCTGCTCGGCCTGTTGGCGCGCGAGCTGGTCTCCGCCACCGGCGGCCATCTGGCCACCGCCGGCTACGCCATCCTATGGTCGTCGGCGATCCTGTCGGCGATCGTCGACAATATCCCGTTTGTCGCCACCATGATTCCGCTGATCAAGAACATGGCGCCGTCCTTCGGCGGGCCGGAGCACATCCAGGCGCTGTGGTGGTGCCTGTCGCTCGGCGCCTGTCTCGGCGGCAACGGCACGCTCATCGGCGCCTCGGCCAACCTGACGGTGGCCGGCATCGGCGAGCGTGACGGGGTGCCGTTCCGTTTCCTCACCTATACGCTCTATGCCGCGCCGATGATGATCGTCTCGGTGGCGATCTGTAACCTTTACGTCTGGTGGCGCTTCTTCTGAATTATGTTTTGTCGCGTTTCCGGACGGCGAACCGGTTCCCACTTCGCTTGGAAACGCTCCTAGCGCCGCCGCTAACCCGCCGTTAGCCATCGCAAGCGTCAAAAGAGCCGCCGGCCGGCGCCGGCGGCCGTCCATAACCGGTATTTTACAAAATCCTGCCTTTGCTGGGTGAACCGCGCGGGCAGCCGCCGCGACCAACCGTTTGTGCGCAACCTTTCGGGGCGCTGGAACGTTGGATAGGGGCGGCTCCACGACCGGAACCGCGCGGTATGGGATACGGGTGATGGCAAGGCGAAACGGACGTGCAGTCCTGCGTGCCACGGTCGGCCTTTTGGCCGCCGCCGCCATGCTGTCTGCGTCGCCGGCTTCCGCGGCGGGCCTTTTCGAAAGCATTTTCGGCGGCCTTGGCCGCGCCTTCGACAGCGCGCCGCCGCCGCAGGCGCGCGCTTATGCAGATCCCGTCGCCCCACAACAGGTATTTCGCCACCAGGAGCGCGTCATCGACAGCGCGCCGGCCGGTGCGCGCCATGCCTTCTGCGTTCGCACCTGCGACGGCCGCTATTTTCCGGTGCGCGCCCATGCCGGCTTGAGCGCCGCGGACGCCTGCCATTCCTTCTGTCCGGCCTGCGAGACGCGGCTTTATTACGGCAGCACCATCGACCATGCGGTGGCGCGTAACGGCAGCCGCTATGCCGATCTGCCCAACGCCTTCCTCTATCGCAAGAAGCTCGTCGCCGGCTGTAGCTGCAACGGCCATGGCACGGCGGGCTTGGCGACAATCACGCCTACAAGCGATCCGACGCTGCGCCGCGGCGATGTGGTGGCAACGGCGAACGGGCTCGTGGTGTTCAACGGCGGCCGGGACCAGGCGACGAACTTCACGCCGGTGCAGTCCTACGGCGGCATTTCGAAAATCGAGCGTGCCAAGCTTTCGGCGCTCAAGGTGACGCCGCCTTCGCAGCCCGGCACCGCGCAGACGCCGGCGATGTCGCCGTTCTCCGCCGTGTGGGACTTCCGCGGCAAATATACCGCTCAGAGATAGCCGACCTTTCACGGGGGCGGAAGCAGACTGACAGGCCCCTCGCGAACTGGATCGAACCCTAGCGGTGCCGCGCCGGCTGCAAGGCGAGTCCGAGGCGCTCCAGCTCGGTCGAATAACAATACAGCGAAAACATGATCACCAGCACCCCGACGGCCCGCGCGACAAGGACCGTCGCGGATGGCAGCGCCTCCGACTGCGTCTGCAGTGCGGGTATGTGGCGCACGATGATGAGCACGAAAAGCGCCGTGCCGAAAACGAAGGAAAGGCGGCTGGCGAACAAGGTGAGGTGACTGAGCACGAGGCTATGGCGGTGCACGGCGACGGGCACGCGCAGGATACGGAACCAATAGACGCATTGAAACAGCGCCACCGCCGCGACCAGCAGAACCGGCGATTGCGGAAGCGCAGTCAGCGGATGGCCGGGCGCCGCGAGAATCGCGCCGTAGATCGGAATGACACCCGTCAAGATGACCAGCGCCGCCAGCGTCTCCATGACGATCAGCAACGCATAGGCGTGTCGTTTGGCGGATGTCGTTTCGGCGGACATCGATGATCTCTGCCGCTTGTCAAAATGCAGTGCACGTTCAAATGCCGGTGGCGGCGCCCAACGCGGTTAAGCGTACCAACATCGGGTCCGATGACAAGAGCACTCAAGCCGACAGCGATCGAACGGCCTCTTCGGCCAGCGACAACGAGCTGGTCAGCCCCGGCGACTCGATCCCGAACAATTGCACCAGACCCGGCAGCCCATGCTGCGCCGGTGAATCGATCATGAAGTCCGCCGCCGGCTCGCCCTTGCCGGTGAGCTTGGGCCGGATGCC
This sequence comes from uncultured Pseudomonadota bacterium, assembly GCA_963829785.1. Classification (GTDB taxonomy): domain Bacteria; phylum Pseudomonadota; class Alphaproteobacteria; order Rhizobiales; family Xanthobacteraceae; genus Pseudolabrys. Next base: position 95,812 of record CAWHJZ010000006.1, read on the forward strand.
GGCATAGTCCGGCGCCAGCGAGTTGTCGGGCAGGTCGGGCCAATAGGTGCGGATGCGTTCGTAGAAAATGTCGGCGCGCCTGGGATCGACTTCGTAGTTCTCGCGCTCGATCCATTCGACGTCGGGGCCGAAGCGCATGCGGCCGGCGAGATCGAGCGTCACGTGCACCCCCAAGCCGCCCGGCATCGGTGTCGGATAAATCAGCCGCGTGAAGGCCGGCTTGCCGGTGAAGGTGAAATAGTTGCCCTTGGCCAGCACCTGGCGCGGAATGCGGTCGGCCGGATAGTCCTCGATCGCGCGCGCCACGCTTTGCGCGCCAAGCCCGGCGCAATTGATGATCGCGTCGAAGGTGAAAGTGTCCGCCTCGGCGCCGCCGAAACGCACCGACCATTGCCCGTCTTGACGCGCCGCGCCGAGCACCGGCGTATTGAAGGCGATGGCGCCGCCGGCGTCTTCCAAGTCGCCCTCCAGCGCCAGCATGTAACCATGGACGTCGAGGATGCCGGTTTCCGGCGAGCGCATCGCGCCGAAGCAATGCAACCGCGGCTCGAGGGCGCGCGCGGCTTTTCCGTCGATCATCTCCAGGCCTTCGGCGCCGTTCGTGCGGCCCTGAGTCATGATCGCCTGGACGCGTTCGAGCTCGGCGTCATTGCACGCCACCACCAGCTTGCCGCACTTGCGGTGCGGCACGCCGTGCGAGGCGCAGAATTCGTAAAGCATGTGCCGCCCGCGCACGCTGTGGCGCGCCCTGAGCGAGCCAGTCGGATAGTAAAGGCCGGCGTGGATGACTTCGCTGTTGCGGGAGGAAATGCCGTTACCGATGCCCGCCGTCTGCTCGGCCATCACCACCTCGTGGCCGGCACGCGCGGCGGCGCGGGCTACGGCCAAGCCGACCACGCCGGCACCAATCACCAGGACTTGCATGCGACTTTCTGTCTTGCGGGGCACTAGGGCGCTAGGGGAAACCGGCGGCAATGAAGCATTAACGGCGACATTTTTGAACCATCATTTGCCCAAAATATCCGCAAAAGAATGCGCGTAAACACTGGCTTTAACGCTTATCGCTAATCTTGCTTGACCCGGCGCCGCGGTCGGGCAAATTCGCCCCCAAACCCCTCGAAACAGGCGAGCTTTCAGCAATGCGCAAGACGGCCCAGACACTGGCGGCAGCCCTGCTCGGCGTTCTTCTGGCGGGACCGGCGCTGGCCGCGAGCTGCCGCAACACCGAGAACTTCGCGAGCTGGCTCGCCAAGTTCAAGCGCGACGCGCTGGCGCAAGGCATCTCGCAACGCACGCTGGCGGAGGCCGCGCCCGAACTGGTCTACGACCCGGCGGTCATCCGCCGCGACCGCGGCCAGGCGATCTTCCAGAAGACCTTCCTGCAATTCTCCGACAGCCTGCTCGGCGGCTACCGCATCCCCAATGGCCAGAAAAAGATCAAAGAGAACGCCCGGCTGTTCGCGCGCATCGAAAAGCGCTTCGGCGTGCCGGCGCCGGTGCTGACCGCGTTCTGGGGACTGGAAAGCGACTACGGCGGCAATTTCGGCAAGTTCAAGATCCTGCCTGCGCTGACCACGCTCGCGTATGACTGCCGGCGCGCCGAGCATTTCCGCCCCGAGCTCATCGACGCGCTCAAGATCGTGCAGCGCGGCGACCAGCGCGTCGCCGACATGGTCGGCAGTTGGGCCGGCGAATTCGGCGGCATGCAGTTCACCGCCTCGCGCTACATCCAATACGGCATCGACTTCGACGGCGACCGCCACGCCGACCTGATCCGCAGCACCGCCGACACGCTGGCGTCCGCCGCCAATTACGTGGCCGACCTCGGCTGGAAGCGCGGCGAGCCGTGGTTGCAGGAAGTGAAGGTGCCCGCCCGCATGCCCTGGCGCGAGGCCGACCTCGACATCCAGCACCCGGTGTCGCAATGGGCGAAATGGGGCGTGCGCGCGGCGCACGGCCGGCTGCCGCGCAAGAACCTGCCGGCGTCGCTGGTGTTGCCGATGGGGCGCGAGGGACCGGCCTTCCTCGCCTATCCGAACTTCAAGGTGTTCCTCGATTGGAACAGGTCGTTCATCTATTCGACCACGGTCGCCTATTTCGCGACGCGTCTGGCGGGCGCGCCGGTGGTCGACCATTCCGGCGCCAAGACGGTGCAGTCGCTGTCGATTCCGCAGGTCAAGGAGCTGCAGGCGCTGCTCAACCGTCACGGCTATGATGCCGGCGAGGCCGACGGCAAGCTGGGCAGCGGCACCCGCGAAGCGGTCAAGCAGGCGCAGATCAAGATCGGCATGCCCGCCGACTCGTGGCCGACTCCTGAATTGCTCGCCAAGCTGCGCGGGGGCTAACCCGCCAACTCGCTATCGAGATGCTTCATCGCCAGCGGGCCATAGCGCTCGCCGGCGATCGCGTCCTTCGGCATCGCGCGTTCGATCGCGGCGCGTTCGAAATCGGTCAACGTCAGATCGAGCCCGGCCAGCGCGTCGGCGAGCTGCGCGCGCGTGCGCGCCCCGATGAGCGGCACGATGTCCTCCCCGCGCGTGCGCAGCCAGGCGAAGGCGAGTTGCGAGACGCTCGCGCCGCGCACCTTGGCGATCCTGCCGAGCGCCGCGACCAGTTCGCGGTTGCGCTCGAAATTATCGCCGGTGAAACGCGGCATGCGGCTGCGGATGGCGCCGCCCGCGCCGCCATTGAGCGTCGCTTCGCTGAGTAGTCCGCGCGAAAGCACGCCATAGGCGACCACGGGGATGCCCAAGGCGCGCGCGGCCGGCAGGATGCTCTTTTCGATGCCGCGGCTCGCCAGCGAATATTCGATCTGCAGCGCGCCGATCGGGAAGCTCGCCGCCGCGCGCTTGAGGGTGCGCGCGGAGACTTCCGACAGGCCGATGTGGCGCACATAGCCGGCCTTGATGAGGTCCGAGATGGCGCCGAGCGTATCCTCGATCGGCACCGTGCGGTCGTAGCGCGCGGGCTGATAGAGGTCGATGTAATCGGTCCCCAACCGGCGCAAGGTATAGGCGAGGAAGTTCTTCACCGCGGCGGGACGCAGGTCGTAGCCGGTCATGGCGCCGTCGGGGCTGCGCAAGGCGCCGAATTTCACCGACAGGAAGGCGCGCTCGCGCTTTTGCCCTTTGAGCGCCTCGCCGATCAGCATTTCGTTGTGGCCCATGCCGTAGAAGTCGCCGGTGTCGATCAGCGTGACACCGGCTTCAAGCGCGGCGTGGATGGTGGCGATGCTCTCGGCGTCGTCGGGCGCGCCATAGCCGCCCGACATGCCCATGCAGCCGAGACCGGCAGCGGAAACGGCCTGATCGCTATTCCCAAGTTTCACGGTACGCATGCGCAACTCCCCTGCCCCGGAACTATCCAACCGCAGGGCGCTGTCACAATCCAGGGGGCTTGAATTCAGGGCGCTTGCGCGAAACGAAAAAGGCGGCCCCGCGGGACCGCCTCTTGATTGTCGCCGTCGCCCTGAGGTGCGCGCCTACTCCGCCGCGATGCGCACTTCCGGCGCCGCCTTGATGTTCTTTGTCGGAGATAAAGCGAACACGGCGCGGACGTGTCGTTATGCCCGCCTACGACCCGAAGCCACCATTCGCGACCAATGGCAAGGAAGCCCCTCAGCGTGGCCCAGCATCGGGATGCAAATCCATCACGAGAAAATTTCCACTTTGGGCGGCCCAGTTTTTGAGGAGAGGTCAGGCCTCGGTACCAGTGTCTGGTTGGCCGGCACTCATTTGAAGGCCGGTTCAAGGGCCTCTTGCGGGTCAAGCAGAGACATTGGATGATATCGGGCGCCCGATCCCCGCTGGACGATGAGATTCGGACAACTTCATTACGGAATGTGCATTTGCCATTTGCGATGCATTACACCCATTGGCATATCGGGGCAGTCATGCGACATCGCCCATCTGCGGACCAACGCATGAGATTCCTCCCGTACCCACGCAATAAACGCCAAAAAATATCACGCGGTGAAATAACCACGTCTGGGAGATATCGGCCAATCCAACATCGCCCTCAGAGCGTTATAGCAATATTGAAACGCTGCTTGCTGCTTTGTCTGCTTGTGTGGTCAGGCACAACATCTGTCTGGGCAGATGATGTTTCGGGCAGTCTGCATATTACGGTCGCGGCCAATGACAAGCCGACCGTGGCCGAGGTGAAAGTCACCAAACATGGTGCCGCCGGCTATGTCTATTGGACGATCTATCAGAAGGGTGGCCCGGCCCTGCAGACGCCTCTGGATATTCCGCTGCCCGCCGGCGCCTATGACGTTTACGTGAAGCCCGTGTTCGATCGCCGGACTTTTTCGATGCTGGAAGAGAAGGTCATCTCCCTGGCAATCGAAGCGGGCCAACAGCGACGTGAAACGATCAATTTTCAAGTGGCGCATTTGACCGTTTCGGCGCGCCAGGCCGGTGGTGCCGGCCTCAGCAATGCGGGAATTGGCATCGGCAAAGGATGGGAGCCCATAAAGCCTCCTTCGCTCCACAATCGGCAGATGCCTGCCGCGTTTGCGATCGCACCCGGCAAACACACTGTCGTTGTGGAAAGCCCAGAAACCAGAACCAGAAAGCAGGTGCGCATCGACGTCGCAGCCGGGCAGGCTTTCGACCAAATCGTGGTGCTCGATAAAGCGGAAGTGGGAACGCTTGAGGTCAATATTGTGAAAGACGGCAAGCCCGTCGCGCCAAGGGATTTTAACCAATACGCGACGGTCACCATCAACTCCACAACGACCCAAAAACAGGTGCGCCCGCTCTCGGGCGGTTACGGGAAGCCCTCGGTTCTGCCATCAGGCATGTACGATGTCATCGTGCATATGTCGGCGTTAGGGAGCGGCGACCGAAAGTTTGAAAATGTCCGCATCGATAGTGGAAAGAGCGTCGTTCGCCGCGTCAACATTCACCAGCCGGGCACTCTGAAAATTACCGCTAAATGGACTCATCAGCCGCTCAATATCGTTGCATGCGCGCGCTATTATAATCCCCTTAACCCCGCTCGTTTGGGAGCGCTTATGGGCGGCCATTCGGTATCCAGGGGGAAATGCCTGAGCCCGGTCGTTTATATGGCGGCTTGGATTTCCAGCCCCGGGCGCAACGATGGAAATATCGCCAAAATTATAAGCGCACCATCGGGCAACAAATATAAGTCCTATCTCAACATCGATCCGTCTCTCGTCCATTTGACGGCAGGACTTTACGATATCTCGGTTTGGCCAAGAGATCATCGCGACCTGATGCAAACCCTGAAAGGGGTGAAAATCGCCGCAGGAGAAGTTCTGCAAAAGAATTTGGAATTTCGCTGGCCGAGCGAAAAGAAATAACGGGCAGCGATGCCAGGGGGCACCATGAAATTCGACCGGGCGCTATCGCGCGTAACAATGGCTGCGATTTTGATGTTCGCAGCCGTGACGGCGCCGCCGGCACTGGCTGGAAAGACCGCCGGGGTGGAGTCGAGGTTACCGGATGCCTGCGGTGTGACCCATGCCGAGAAAGCGGCTTCGTGCACTCCGCAGCATACAGCTCGCCGCGTGAAACTCGCGGCCGAAACCGGCAATGGTTCCGGCAACAGCGGTTCCAAGGCGGGCAAGGCGAGCCAAGGCAGTCAGAACACCCTGTTTATCCTCGATGCGTCGGGAAGCATGTGGGGGCAGATAAACGGCGTGCCCAAGATAGCCATTGCCAAGAGCGTCATGAAAAAGCTGGTGCCGGAACTGCCTGACAATGCCCGCATCGGTCTGATTGCCTACGGCCACCGGCGCAAGGGCGATTGCAACGATGTCGAAACGCTGGTGAAGCTCGGCGCCGATCACAAACCGGCCTTGTTGACGGCCGTCGCCGGCCTGAACGCCAAGGGCAAGACCCCTCTGACCCGTTCGGTAAATCAGGCCATCGCCATGCTGCGCGGGGAGGAGAATGCATCCACGGTCGTGCTGGTGAGCGATGGCATCGAAAGCTGCGGCGGCGATCCTTGTGCGGCGGTCAAAGCCGCGCAGGCCTCCGGCGTGAAGTTTGTGTTGCACACGGTCGGCTTCGGCCTCACCAAGCATGAGAGCGACCAATTAAGGTGCATGGCGAAGGCCGGCAATGGCCGATATTTCCAGGCCAATGACGCCGAAGCGCTCCTGAAGTCCGCTCGTTCGGCGGTGCAGGCCGCAGGCATCCTGAAAGTGGTCGCCAGGGTGAATGGAAAGGCAGCAAATCTGGGCTATCGCGTTGAAGATGCCAAAACCGGGAAAGTGATTCATCAACCTGTCCTGGCGGCGCCGTCCGGTGTCGGTATCCGGCTGGCTGACGGCCACTACAAGGTTTTCGTTTCACCCGCCGGTGTACATGGCGCCAGGGAGCAGACGCTCGACGTCACCATCAAGTCGGGCGAGATGCTCGAAAGAACGTTGAACTTCGACAAAGGGACGCTGAAACTGACGGTTTCGGTGAATGGCAAGCCTGCCCATGCGCTGGTTCATGTTGAAGATCCAGTCAGCCACAAATGGATTTATCAGTCGTCGGTTTTTGGGGTCGATACGCCAGTGAATATCGGTCTGGCCGTCGGGAAGGTTGACATTGTTGCCCAGGCTGGCGGCAAGGATATTCCGGAGCGGCGCGTCAAAGGGGTCGAGATTGACGCCGGAAAGATGACCAACAAGGTGATCTCGGTCGTGAGCGGATCAATCACTGCCGATGCCAACGGCATGGAGCAAAATAGCGATCGTCCGGGTAGGGACCTCCGCCATTTTTCGCCGGCAAACGACGACCCTGCCTTGTGTCAGAAGGCTTGTCAGGATGACGACAAGTGCAAGGCCTGGACTTATGTCAAGCCAAACACGGTACAGGGGCCAAAACCCAATTGCTGGTTGAAGGCGGCTGCGCCGCAGCCGCACCGCAATACGTGTTGCGTATCCGGCGTCCGGCTTAAAAAATAGGAACCGGGCCGATTGGCCTGCCTCCAGCAAACGGGATCATTGTCCGGACTATCCGCAAATCCGCCGCTCTATGGCTTCCATGGCCAAGGAAGAGCTGATCAAGCAATGAAAACGAAAAGGGCGACCACTTTGGCCGCCCTTTTTGATTTCCGTCTTACCCCACCGCTTGAAGGGAGTGAAAGCAGCTTACTCCGCCGCGATGCGCACTTCCGGCGCCGCCGCCTTGATGTCGGCGGTGACGTGGCTCTCGAACTTGGTGAAGTTCTTCTGGAACATGGCCACCAGCCCGCGCGCGGTCTTGTCGAACTCGGCCTTGTCCTTCCAGGTCTTCATCGGGTTGAGCAGATGCGGCTCGACGCCCGGCACCGAAGTCGGCACCGAGAAGCCGAAATAAGGATCGGTGCGGAAGTCGGCTTCCTTGAGCGAGCCGTCGAGCGCCGCCGTGAGCAGCGTGCGCGTGGCCTTGATCGGCATGCGGCGGCCCACGCCGTACTTGCCGCCGGTCCAGCCGGAATTGACCAGCCAGACGTCGACCTTGTGCTTGTTGATGTATTCCTTCAGCAGGTCGGCATAGACCGACGGATGGCGCGGCAGGAACGGCGCGCCGAAGCAAGTGGAGAATTCCGGCTCTACGCCGACGAGACCCTTCTCGGTGCCGGCGACCTTGGCGGTATAGCCGGAGAGGAAGTGGTACATCGCCTGGTTCGGGTCGAGCTTGGCGATCGGCGGCATGACGCCGAAAGCGTCGGCGGTCAGGAAGATGATGTTCTTCGGGTGACCGGCGCGGCCGTTTTCCGAAGAATTCGGGATGAAGTCGAGCGGATAGGCCGAGCGGGTATTCTCGGTCTTGGAGCCGTCGTCGTAGTCCGGCACGCGGGTGACCGAATCGAACACCACGTTCTCCAGCACGGCGCCGAAGCGGTTGGTGGCGTCCCAGATCTGCGGCTCGGCTTCCTGGCTGAGCTTGATGCACTTGGCGTAGCAGCCGCCCTCGAAGTTGAAGATGCCGTCCGGGCCCCAGCCGTGCTCGTCGTCACCGATCAATATCCGGTTCGGGTCGGACGACAGCGTCGTCTTGCCGGTGCCCGAGAGGCCGAAGAACAGCGCGCTTTCGCCGTCATGGCTGACATTGGCCGAGCAGTGCATCGGCATGACGTTCTTGGCCGGCAGATAGAAGTTGAGCGTGGTGAACACCGACTTCTTCATCTCGCCGGCATAGGACGAGCCGCAGATCAGCACGATCTTGCGGGTGAAGTCGATCGCCACCATGGTGTCGGAGCCTTCGCGGCCGCCGTGACGCTTGGCGTCGGGCTTGAACGACGGCAGATCGACGATCGTCAACTCGGGCACGAAGCCGGCGAGCTCCTTGAGCTCGGGACGGATCAGCAATTGCCGGATGAACAGCGAGTGCCAGGCGTATTCGGTGAAGACGCGGACCTTGATGCGATAGGTGTGATCGGCGCCGCCATAGAGGTCCTGCGCGAACAGCTTCTTGCCTTTGCTGTGATCGATGAAGTCGGCGAGCAGAGTGTCGAAGTTCTCGCGCGACATCTTGCGATTGCCGTCCCACCACACCGAGTCCCGGGTGAGGTCGTCGACGACCGTGTGCTTGTCCTTGGGACTGCGGCCGGTGTGATGACCGGTCTCCGCGCAGAACGCGCCGCCGGCAACAATCGAGCCTTCCCCCGCGGCGACGGCGTGCTCATAGAGCGGCGCCTCGTTCAGATTCCAATTCACCTCGGCGAGATCTTTAAAACCGAATTTGTCGGCGCCATAGGCACCGTTCCGCACACCCGTTTCTTGCACCAATTCCTCCCAACAGGCGGGACGCCTTGACCTGAACCCCGCGCGGACCCATCCGGGTCCGTGTACCTAAGACGTTAGTATAGCCCCTCGTCTCACGGCGCGCGACCATAGTCAGCAGCGCCTTGAAAGCCAAGGTTAAATGCCATGCAAACAGCGCGTAGTGCTTTGCGCAATTAGCTTTGCCGCAGTGCAAAAAAACGCGGCTGATGCTTGAGCCATCATGACGGCGATGTGTGAGCCGTCACGCCGAGCGATGCGATTACGGCATCAGCGCCCGCGTGCTTCATCCGCGAGTTGCTTGAGCACGGCGCGCAACGGCCCCGGCGCGGTAACGCGCTGTGGAAAGGCAAGCCAAAGCGCGCTCTGCCCTTGCTGCAATTCGATGCCCTCGGGGTTGAGGCCGACGCACGTCCAGTTGCCATCGGCGCGCGCCGAGCAGCTTGGTCGCATAGAGCCTGAGTGCGTCGGCATGATCGGCGTTCATGTGCGCGATGGCCTCGTCCTCGATATCGGCGAGCGCCTGCGCGTCGGCAAGATCGGTGAGCACGTCGGCTGCCGTCAGATCCGCGGCGCGGGCAAAGCCGCCGTTGAGATGCGCCGAGACCACGTCCATGCGCCAGAACGAAAAATCGGCGAAACCGGCATAGAGCTCAGACTTCGGATGGCGGGCCAGGAACCGGCGGCGGATGGCGGGCTCCTCGGCACTGTCGTGAGCGACCTGGATCAGGCTGCCGAGCACGGTGAGGCGGGGATGCGCCAGCGCGTCGCCCTTGCCGGTCTCGGCCAGCAGCAGGGAAGCGCGGGGGTCGGCTTCCAGGTTGGCGGTATGGGTGGCCAGCCCGGATACCAGGATCAGCGGCGCGCCGCTTGCGTCCGTCGCCACGTTAACCAATGAGCCGAACGGATGACCGGTATTGCGGTCGAGCGTCGCCAGGGTGCCGGCGCGGGTGGCATGCAGCAGGGCCTTCGCCACGTCCCGCGGGACGAAATCCGCCGGCTGCGGCGCATTCTCCGGTGTGCGGCCGGGCATGGTCCCGGGGAGCGGCGGATTGGCGGGTGTCATGGCATTCCGATCGTTACCGTTGGCGGCGCCGGGGCCCCAGGTGCCTGACCCTTGAATTGGCTACCGAATCACATAGTTGTTGCAAAGAGGCCACATTTCAGACCCCGTTTATGGGGTTCAAACACGCGGGACGTCAGCCAAGTGGGGCTTTTTCAGAGGGGCTCATGCCAACAATCGCTCTCGTCGACGACGACCGCAATATCCTGACCTCCGTGTCGATGGCCCTCGAATCCGAGGGCTATCGCATCATGACCTATACCGACGGGGCCTCGGCCCTCGACGGCTTCAAGACCTCGCCGCCGGATCTCGCCATCCTCGACATCAAGATGCCGCGCATGGACGGCATGGAGACGCTGCGCCGGCTGCGCCAGAAGAGCGACATTCCCGTCATCTTCCTCACCTCCAAGGACGAGGAAATCGACGAATTGTTCGGCCTCAAGATGGGGGCCGACGACTTCATCCGCAAACCGTTCTCGCAGCGGCTCCTGGTCGAGCGCGTGAAGGCGGTGCTGCGCCGCGTCAGTGGCGCCAAGGACGGCACCCCGGTCAAGGAAACCGATAGCGCCAAGGTACTCGAGCGTGGGCTGTTGCGCATGGACCCCGAGCGCCACACCTGCACTTGGAAGAACGAGCCGGTGACGCTGACCGTCACCGAGTTCCTCATCCTGCAGGCGCTGGCCGCCCGCCCCGGCGTGGTGAAGAGCCGCAACGCGTTGATGGACGCCGCCTACGACGACCAAGTCTATGTCGACGACCGCACCATCGACAGCCACATCAAGCGGCTGCGCAAGAAGTTCAAGGTGGTCGATCAGGACTTCGAGATGATCGAGACGCTGTACGGCGTCGGCTACCGCTTCAAGGAATGATGACGCTAGTGCGGTGGATTTGAAGTTCGTTACATTACTTGCAGCACGTCCGAAAACGAACTTCAAATCCAAAACCGCACTAGAATCATAAAGTTGCCAGTGTCCTTATCGAATCCGAAGTTCGTACGGAGCGTGCTGAATAGTTTGACGAACTTCGGATTCGGGACACTAGGTTTAATGCGGCCATCGCGGATGGTTGACTGACGGAGCGCCCCGGGTTGCGGTAAAGTCTCCTGGGGGGCGACATCCAAATTCCGTTCGTTCCCGCGCAAGCGGGAACCCAGGGCCAAGAACGCGAAGCCCGAGCGAGCTATACTGGGTCCCCGCTTTCGCGGGGACGAGCGGAGTGGTGATCCACTTTAACCCGGCTGGCTGCCAACGTGCTCGATCGAACCGCAGAGATCACCGCACCGAAGCCGACCGCCGACGCCAAACGGCCCGGCGAGCCGAAGTGGCGTGGCGCGCGCAAGCGCCTCACCGCCGCCGTGCGCGGCACCTTGCAGCGGGCCTGGCAGTTCTTCGTGCGCCAGAGCTTCTCCAGCCTCACCCGCCGCATCGTCATCCTCAATCTCGCCGGCCTGGTGGCGCTGGTCACCGGCGTGCTCTATCTCTCCCAGTTCCGCGCCGGGCTGATCGACGCGCGCGTGCAGAGCCTGCTGGTGCAGAGCGAGATCATCGCCGGCGCCATCGCGGCCTCGGCGACCGCCGATTCCGACACCGATACCATCACCATCGATCCCGACCGGCTGCTGCAATTGCAGACCGGGCAGAGCTTCGGCCCGACCGACAATTCGATGTCGAGCATTGAATTCCCGATCAATCCGGAGCGCGTCGCGCCGGTGCTGCGCCGCCTGGTGTCACCGACCAAGACGCGCGCGCGCATCTATGACCGCGACGGCGTCTTGATCCTCGACAGCCGCAATCTCTACGGCCGCGGCGACGTGCTGCGTTTCGACCTGCCGCCGCCCAACACGGAAAAGCCGGGTATCATCGAGCGCGCCTTCATCGCGCTCAGGCGCTGGTTCGGGCGCGGCGACCTGCCGCTTTACCGCGAGCTCGGACCGGAGAACGGCAAGGGCTATCCGGAAGTGGGCCAGGCACTGCGCGGCCAACACGCCAGCATGGTGCGGGTCAACAGCCGCGGCGAGGTGATCGTGTCGGTGGCGGTGCCGGTGCAGCGCTTCCGCGCCGTGCGCGGCGCGCTCATGCTGTCAACGCAAGGCGCCGACATCGACGACATGGTGGAGGCCGAGCGGCTCGCCATCGTCAAGGTGTTCCTGGTCGCCGCCGGCGTGATGGTGGTGCTGTCGATGCTGCTCGCCGGCACCATCGCCGGCCCGGTACGCCGGCTCGCCGACGGCGCCGAACGCGTGCGCCGGCGTATCCGCAGCCGTGTCGAGATCCCCGACTTCACCCGGCGGCGTGACGAGATCGGGCACTTGTCAGGCGCGCTACGCGACATGACCAACGCGCTTTATACCCGCATCGAGGCGATCGAGAGCTTCGCCGCCGACGTCGCGCACGAACTGCGCAATCCGCTCACCTCGCTGCGGTCGGCGGTGGAGACGCTGCCGCTCGCCAAGACCGACGAAAGCCGCAAGCGCCTGCTGGAAGTCATCGAGCACGACGTCAAACGGCTCGACCGGCTGATCTCCGATATTTCCGACGCCAGCCGCCTCGACGCCGAACTGCAGCGCCAGGAAGCGGCGCCAGTCGACATGGCGCAGTTGCTGGAGGCGCTGGTCGCCGCCGCCAACGAGATCCGCACCGACGACGTCAACGTCACCTTGAGCTTCGAGGGCGGCAAGCCGGAGGACTTCAAGGTGCCCGGCCACGACTCACGGCTCGGCCAGGTGGTCAGCAACCTCATCGACAACGCGCGCTCGTTCTCGCCGCCGGGCGGCACCGTGCACGTCACCGGCCGCAAGCTGAAGGACGAAATCGAAATCCTGGTCGACGACAACGGGCCCGGCATTCCGCCCGACGCCATGCAAAAGATTTTCGAGCGCTTCTACACCGACCGCCCCGACCAGGGCTTCGGGCAGAATTCCGGGCTCGGCCTGTCGATCTCCAAGCAGATCATGGAAGCCCATGGCGGGGAGATCTGGGCGGAGAACCGCACCGCGCCCGCGGTGTCCGGCGCGGAGCCTAAGGTGCTCGGGGCGCGCTTCGTGGTGCGCCTGCCCGCGGAGTAGCCTCCCACCCGTCCCTGCCCGCCGCCGCAGCCGGACCGAGGGGCCCCCTGGCGTCGGCGGGCCGGCGCACCCAGATAGGGCCGGATTGACCTCGCCCAGGGACTTGGGCTAATCCCGGCCCCCGCGACGCCATCTTGGAAAAATTAACCATAACCGCCCTAGGATCGCGGCCGCCCGAATTGACCAGGCGAGCCTTACCTTGGTACCTTCAATTCGCAGTGCAGCAGAACGCCAACATCGCGATTCAGGCCCTTGCCATGGGGCTTCAAATGGGCCTGAATGCGCGCCTTATTCTGCGGTGCAGCGTAGGCGCCGCGTGGAGTCCGGTATGATCGGCCTCGTTCTTGTGACCCACGGCCGGCTGGCCGTCGAGTTTCGCTCGGCCCTCGAACACGTAGTGGGTCCCCAACGTCAGATCGAGGCGATCACCATCGGCCCCGACGACGACATCGAGCAATGCCGCAAGTACATCCTGGATGCGGTGAAACGGGTGGACAGCGGCGACGGAGTCGTCATCCTCACCGATATGTTCGGCGGCACCCCCTCCAACCTGGCGATTTCGGTCATGAGCCAGCCCAAGGTCGAGGTGCTGGCGGGGATCAACCTGCCCATGCTGATCAAGCTCGCCAAGGTCCGCGAGACCTGCGGCTTGCAGGATGCGGTCGCTGCCGCCCAGGAAGCGGGCCGCAAGTACTGCACCATCGCCAGCCGGGTCCTCAACGGTAAATGAACGGCGTGGCCCCAGCGGACGGTCCCTCGGGGGATGGTGCCGCGCCGGTGGTGCGCGAAGTCGAGATCATCAACAAGCTCGGCCTCCACGCGCGCGCGGCGATGAAGTTCGTGCAGACCGCCGAGCAGTTCGACGCTGCCATTACGGTCAGCCGCGGCGACGAGAGCGCCGACGGCACCTCCATCCTCGACTTGCTCATGTTCGCGGCGGGACCGGGCTCGACCATCACCATCTCGGCGACCGGCAAAGAGGCGGCGGCCGCCCTCGACGCGCTGAGTGAGCTGGTGGCCAACCGCTTCGGCGAGGACGAGTAGCGGCGGCTACGCGCGCCCGTTCATGCCCCTCCCCGCCTTCACGGGGACCGCCTCCGCCAGCAATCCAGAAAATATCCGCACCGGGTTCCTGCTGCCGCGGCGGGAGCGGATTGCTGTCCTACACGGTGCCCTGGAAGCCACATAAAGAAATCTTTATATATGCGTTGCGGCTGCCGCCGAGGCCTGTTATAGGCACGGCCAGCCCACCCATCCATTTCCGTCAGTTGCATAAGGATTGTCATGACTGCGACCGCCAAGAAAACCGCACCGGCCCAGGACTACATCGTCAAGGACATCTCGCTCGCCGATTTCGGCCGCAAGGAGATCTCGCTCGCCGAGACCGAAATGCCGGGCCTGATGCAGACGCGCGAAGAATACGGCCCGAAGCAGCCGCTGAAAGGCGCGCGCATCGCCGGCTCGCTGCACATGACCATTCAGACCGCGGTGCTGATCGAGACGCTGGTCGCGCTCGGCGCCGACGTGCGCTGGGTCTCGTGCAACATCTATTCGACCCAGGATCACGCCGCCGCGGCCATCGCGGCCGCCGGCGTTCCGGTGTTCGCGGTCAAGGGCGAGAGCCTGAAGGATTACTGGGACTACACCGCCAGGCTGTTCGACTGGCACGGCGGCGGCACCCCCAACATGATCCTCGATGACGGCGGCGACGCCACCATGTACGTGCATCAGGGCCTGCGCGCCGAGAAAGGCGACACCGTGTTCCTCGATCAGCACAACAGCGAAGAGGAAGAAGTCTTCTTCGCGCTGATCAAGCGCATCCTGAAGGAAAAGCCGAAGGGCTACTTCGCCGAACTCGCCAAGAACATCAAAGGCGTCTCGGAAGAGACCACCACCGGCGTGCATCGTCTCTACGACATGCAGAAGGCCGGCACGCTGTTGTGGCCCGCCATCAACGTCAACGACTCGGTCACCAAGTCGAAGTTCGACAACCTCTACGGCTGCCGTGAATTGCTGGTCGACGGCATCCGCCGCGGCACCGACGTCATGATGTCGGGCAAGGTCGCGATGGTCGCCGGCTTCGGCGACGTCGGCAAGGGCTCGGCCGCTTCGCTGCGCCAGGCCGGCTGCCGCGTCATGGTCTCGGAAATCGATCCGATCTGCGCGCTGCAGGCGGCGATGGAAGGCTATGAGGTCGTGACCATGGAAGACGCCGTGCCGCAGGCCGACATCTTCGTGACCACCACCGGCAACAAGGACATCATCACGATCGACCACATGCGCGGGATGAAGGATCGCGCCATCGTGTGCAACATCGGCCACTTCGATAACGAGATCCAGGTCGGCGCTCTGAAGAACCTGAAGTGGGACAACATCAAGCCGCAGGTCGACGAGATTACCTTCCCGGACAAGCACCGCATCATCCTGCTGTCGGAAGGCCGCCTGGTGAACCTCGGCAACGCCATGGGCCATCCGAGCTTCGTGATGTCGGCGTCCTTCACCAACCAGACGCTGGCGCAGATCGAACTGTTCGCCAACAACAAGGACGGCAAGTACGAGAAGAAAGTCTACGTGCTGCCGAAGTCGCTGGACGAAAAGGTCGCGCGGCTGCATCTGGCCAAGATCGGCGTCAAGCTCTCCGAGCTGAGCAAGGAACAGGCCGACTATATCGGCGTGCCGCAGCAAGGCCCGTTCAAGTCGGATCACTACCGCTACTAAGCGCTGCTGCCCAAAGGCGCGAACGAGCGGCCGGCCACAGCGCCGGCCGTTTCGTTTTGGGCCCTTGCCTCAGTACTGCGGCGGCACCACCGTAACGGCGTAGCGTTGCGGCCGGCCCTTGATGCCGAGAAACGTCCGCGTCAGCGTGAACTCGAGGATGCGGTGTGCGCCAACGCGGGTAGCATGCGCGGCGACATTGCTGCGGCAGCTTTTGTCTTCCGCAAAGCAAACGAACACCACACCGTCTTTCTTGAGCTGCGCCAGGCTTGGCTGCGGCAGATCCGGCAGCGACAGCGGCCGGTCGGCGGCGTAAGCCGCGACCCCGTAGGCGAGATCGGCCGGGCCGCCGACGTAATGCAGCGGCTTGGGCGTTAGAGCGTGCCAGTCATGTTCGACGCGCGCCGCCAGCAGCGCGGCTAACGCCGAGGCCGGGGCTGGGCCCTTGCGCTGGCCGGCGATGGCGATGAACGGTGAGGCGATCAGCAAGACAATCGGAAAGGCCACCGCGGCTATGAGAATGAACTCACTGTCGCGCGCGCGCAGCGTCACCGACGGCGGTGACAACAACAGCACCGGCAATAGCGAAAAGGCCGACATCGACCACAGCGAGGTGATCTCGACGCCGCCGCCGAGCGCCGCCAGAACCGGCAGCAGGAAGGGCGCCCAGAACGCCGCCGCCGCCAGCCGGCGGTTCGGCTCCTTCGGCCACGCCATGTCGGCGAGGGTGGCGCGGCCCGGGCGCGCCATCGCCAACACCACGATGATGGGCACGGCCACGTAGCCGAGCGAACCGGCGAGATAGCCGAGCGCGCTCTTGGCGCTCATCAGGAACGGATCTTTGCCGTGCACGCCGACCGCATAGGAAAACGGCGCGTAGTCGTGCTGCGTCAGCCAATAGAGATGGGGCGTCAGCAACGCGAAGCCGGCTAAAATCGTGACCCACGGCGCCAGCGACCGGAAATAGCGCACGCGGCGGGCATCGTTGAGCGCGGCGAGTGCCAGGCCCGCCAGCAGGAACACCGACCAGTATTTGGTCAGCATGGCGGCCGCCGCCGCCAGCCCGGCGAGCGCGGCGTAGACCAGGCTCTGCCGTTCATAAGAGCGCAGGAACCACCAGGTGGTCAGCGCCCACATCGGCAGCAGCACGGTGTTCACGTTGTATTTGAGGGCGTGGAAATTGAAGAACGGCACGAAGGTCATCAAAGCCAGGCCGGCGACGCGCTTTTCGACCGCGAGGTAATCCGCCGACAGCCGCCACATGATCCACAGCGCGCCGGCCGGCATCGCCATGGCGAGCAGGTAATAGGACCACTCCGCCACCGGAAACACGCTGAACCAGGCCCATACCAGCACGGCGGAGACCGGCCCGTGCTTGTCGTAGCCCCAGGCCAGCTCGCGCGACCAGGCGATCAGCTCGGTCATATCCGGGTGCAGGCCTTGGGCACCCTTGGCGACGGTGCCATAGGCCGCCCAGACCAGCGCATAGACCACCAGCGCCAGCACGACGTTGCGCTCGCGCCCTTCGGGCGCGACGAACGCGCCGCGCAGGGCGCCGGCCGCCCGCTGAGCCGCCTGAATCGGTGCTGAAAGGCGCATGGAAGCCGCCTTATGGCACGGCGGCTCGTCAGGCGTCTATTGCGCGTTATGTGCGCTTGAAGGTAAGGGGGGCGAGTGCTATCTGCCCGCCATGACGGCCGTCCCCCTTCAAAATATCCGCAATTTCTCCATCGTCGCCCATATCGACCACGGGAAATCCACGCTTGCCGACCGGCTGATCCAGCTCACCGGCGGCCTCGACGCGCGCGAAATGGCGGGCAAGGAGCAGGTGCTCGACTCGATGGACATCGAGCGCGAGCGCGGCATCACCATCAAGGCGCAGACCGTGCGCCTGAAATACCGCGCCAAGGACGGCAAGGATTACATCCTCAACCTGATGGACACGCCGGGCCACGTCGACTTCGCCTATGAGGTCAACCGCTCGCTGGCGGCCTGCGAAGGCTCGCTGCTGGTGGTCGACGCCAGCCAGGGCGTGGAGGCGCAGACGCTCGCCAACGTCTATCACGCGCTCGACGCCAACCACGAAATCGTGCCGGTCTTGAACAAGGTCGACCTGCCGGCGGCCGAGCCCGAGAAAATCAAAAAGCAGATCGAGGACGTGATCGGCCTCGATGCCTCCGACGCGATTGAGATCTCGGCCAAGACCGGCCTCGGCGTGCCCGACGTGCTGGAAGCGATCGTCACCCGCCTGCCGCCGCCGAAAGGCGACCACGACGCGACGCTCAAGGCGTTGCTGGTCGATAGTTGGTACGACCCCTATCTCGGCGTCGTCGTCTTGGTGCGTGTCGTTGACGGCGTGCTCAAGAAGGGCCAGCGCATCCGCATGATCGGCATCGATGCCGCGTACGAAGTCGATCGCGTCGGTGTGTTCTTGCCCAAGCTGACGCCGGTCGACGAACTCGGCCCCGGCGAGATCGGCGCCATCACCGCCTCGATCAAGGAAGTGGCCGACACCCGCGTCGGCGACACCATTACCGACGAGCGCAACCCGGTCGACGAGCCCCTGCCCGGCTTCCAGCCAGCGATCCCGGTCGTGTTCTGCGGTCTGTTTCCGGTCGACGCCGCCGACTTCGAGGATCTGCGCGCGGCGATGGGCAAGCTCCGGCTCAACGACGCGAGCTTCACTTATGAAATGGAAACCTCGGCGGCGCTTGGCTTCGGCTTCCGTTGCGGCTTTCTCGGCCTGTTGCATCTCGAAATCATCCAGGAGCGGCTGGAGCGCGAGTTCAATCTCGACCTGATCGCGACCGCGCCCTCGGTGATCTACAAGATGAACCTGCGCGACGGCACCCATATCGAACTGCACAACCCGGTCGACATGCCGGACGTGATGCAGATTCTGGAAATCGAAGAGCCGTGGATCGAAGCGACGATCCTGACGCCCGACGAATATCTCGGCGCCGTGTTGAAGCTGTGCCAGGACCGCCGCGGCGTGCAGAAGGAGCTGACCTATGTCGGCTCACGCGCCATGGTCAAATACGACCTGCCGCTCAACGAGGTGGTGTTCGACTTCTACGACCGGCTCAAGTCGGTGTCGAAGGGCTATGCCTCGTTCGACTATCACCTCACCGACTACAAGGTGTCGGATCTGGTGAAGATGTCGATCCTGGTCAACGACGAGCCGGTCGACGCGCTGTCGATGCTGGTGCATCGCACGCGCGCGGAAACGCGCGGCCGCGGCATGGTGGAGAAGCTCAAAGAACTGATCCCGCCGCACATGTTCCAGGTGCCGATCCAGGCCGCCATCGGCGGCAGGATCATCGCCCGCGAGACCGTGCGGGCGCTGCGCAAGGACGTCACCGCCAAGTGCTACGGCGGCGACGCTACGCGCAAACGCAAGCTGCTGGAGAAGCAGAAGAAGGGCAAGAAGAAGATGCGCCAGTACGGGAAGGTCGACATCCCGCAGGAGGCGTTCATTGCCGCGCTTAAAGTAGACGTCTGACGCGAAGCGTCAGACTATGGAAGGTGGGCGTGTAGGGCGCCGCGGCGCACGCCTGCCTTTGCCCACCACCACCGCCAACGACACAGCGCGAACCGCCCGCGCCCAACCTTGCCAGCCCCCCCATTTCGCGGCAAGCTGCCGAATAAGCCACATAAAAATACGGCAAAATGGGAGGAATAACATGCGCACACGCGTCACTGCACTCGCGGCCCTATTGCTGGCCGCGATGACGACTTCGGCCTTTGCCGAAAAGCTGAAAATCGCCATTCCGCAAAAGGGATTCTGGGACAGCGAATTCGTCGAGTTCGCCCAGAGGAAGGGTTGGTTCAAGAAGGAAGGTCTCGAGATCGAGGTCTTTTGGACCCACGGCGGTTCCGAAACGCTGCAGGCGGCGATCTCCGGCTCAGCCGATATCGCCATGTCGAACGGCACGCTGGGCGTGGTCGGCGCCTACTTCAAGGGCGCGCCGGTGCGCATCATCGGTGCCGAAATGACCGGCGTCCACGAGGTCTACTGGTACGTGAAGGCAGACAGCCCGATCAAGACGGTCAAGGACCTCGCCGGCAAGACCGTGGCCTACTCGCGCCCCGGCTCGTCGACCAACCTGATGCTGCTCAACCTGCTGGCCGAGAACAACATCAAGGCCAAGCCGGTCGCCGCCGGCGGCCCGCCGGCCACGCACACCCAGGTCATGTCTGGCCAGATCGACGCTGGCTGGACGGTGGCGCCGTTCGGCCTGAAGGAGGTCAGCGAGGGTAAGATCCGCATCGTGGTGAAGGCCGGCGACATCAAGGGCATGCAGGGTCAGACCATCCGCGTCGACGTCGCCAACGCCAATGCGCTGAAGACCAAGCGCGAGGCGATCACCAAGTTCATGAAGGTGGTCTCGAAGGCGATCGACTGGGCCTATTCCGGCGACCCGGAGGTCTACAAGATGTACGGCGAAATCGCCAAGATTTCGCCGGCGGTCGCCAAGACGACGGTCGAGGAGTTCTACCCGAAGTCGGCGTTGCAGATGACCAAGATCGAGGGCCTGCAGAAGACGCTCGACGAGGCGCTGAAATATAAGCGCATCAAGGAGAAGAAGACGGTGAAAGACGCCGAAGGCATGATCGACATCGTCTACAAGCCCGGCTCATAACTCGTCTCAATCTGCGCGTTCCCCGCTGCTTGCGTGCGGCGGGGAACCGCGTTTATTGGGCGGCCTGCGGCCTTTGAATTGCTCCCGCACCCGGCCGCCCCGGCGCACAGGAGAAGCGACGTGGACGCGACAGCCGCCATGGCTTCGACAGCACGAGATGGCAGCGAGCGAGCGTCCGTCGCGAAGGCGGACTCCATCCTCGTCGTCGACAACCTGGTCAAGCGTTTCGAGACGCAAGACGGCGTGCTGACGGCGGTCGACGGTATGTCGCTGACCGTGGCGCCGGGCGAGTTCGTCAGCGTGATCGGACCGTCGGGCTGCGGCAAGTCCACCTTGTTCAACGTCATCGGCGGCCTGCTCGAAGCCGACGAGGGCACCGTCACGGTCGACGGCGAAACGATCAGGGGCCCGCACCCGTCGATCGGCATGATCTTCCAGGACGAGTCGACCTTCCCCTGGCGCACCGTGATCGACAATGTCGCCTTTCCGCTCGAGATCGCCAAGGTGCCGAAATCGGAGCGCCATGACCGGGCGCGACGTTTCGTCAGACTTGTGGGGTTGGACGGTTTCGAGAAACGCTACCCTTCGGAACTGTCCGGCGGTATGCGCCAGCGCGTCTCAATGGCGCGGACCCTCGCCGCCCAGCCTGAAATCATGCTGATGGACGAGCCGTTCGCCGCGCTCGACGAACAGACGCGGCTTCTGCTCGGCGACAAGGTGCTGCAGATCCAGCAGGAACTGAAGCAGACCACGCTGTTGATCACCCACAACATCACCGAGGCGGTGCAGTTGTCCGACCGCATCCTGGTGATGACCTACCGGCCGGGCACGCTGAAACGGACGGTGGAGATCAAGCTGCCGCGGCCGCGCAGTTCCGCCATCGTGTCCAGCGACGAATTCGGTCACTACGTGGCGCGGATCTGGAGCGACTTGCGCGAGGAAGCGACCAAGGGCATGCGCGACGACGAGGCGCATCTGCTGCAGGGCGACCATCGATGAGAACCCCGTCGGCCATCGCCCGGTCGGCGGCGTTTCCGGCCGTCCTCGGCGCCGGGACACTAGCCGGCTTTCTGATCGTGCTCCAAGGCGTAATATACGCCGGTCTGCTCAACCGCTTCGTGGTGCCGCTGCCTACCGACGTGCTGGCCGCGCTGCCACGCATCGTCATCGAAGAAGGCGCCTTCCCCCGCTTCCTGTTCACGGCCAGCGAGGCGCTGGCGGCGGGCGTCATGGTCGCCGGCGCCGGCATCGCCCTTGGCGCCCTGCTCTACCGGTTCGCGCTGTTGCGCGAGGCGACGGAAACCTGGGTCGCGGCCGTAGCCTCGGCGCCGACCGTCCTGCTCTATCCGCTGTTTCTGGTGATCTTCGGCCGCAATAGCGCGACCATCATTGCGATGGGCTTCATCGCCGGGCTGCCGCCCGTTATCCTGAAGACGCTGGAAGGGCTTTGCGCCACGCGGGCCGTGCTCATCAATGTCGGGCGCAGCCTCAACCTGACGCCCTCCCAGCAGTTCTGGAAAATCCTGTTTCCGGCCGCGCTGCCGACCGTGTTCGTGGGCCTGCGCATCGGCCTGATCTTCACCATGCTCAACATCGTCGGCGTTGAATTCCTGGTCAATTTCGGCGGTCTCGGGCAGTTGATCAACGAAATGGCCGACCGCTACGACGTGCCGGGAACCTATGCCGCCATTCTGTTCGTCGTCCTGGTCAGCGTGCTGGCGTTCATCGTGATCGAGAGGCTGGAGCGATGGCTAAGGCCGTAGCCGTCAACGCGCGCGCGGACACCCCGGCCAAGCCATGGGTGCGGCCGGTCACGCTGCTGCGCATCGCGCTGATCGTCGGCGTGCTGGCCCTCTGGCAGGCTATCGCCGAGTTGGGGCTGCTCTACCGTGACGTGGTGCCGTCGCTGCTGGCGATCGGCGCCGCCCTGATCGACACGCTGGCGGATCCGTCATTCTATTTCCACCTCTATACGACGTCCTACGAAATCGCGCTGGCCATGCTGTTCGGCGGCGTCAGCGGCCTCGTCGTCGGGCTGTTGCTTGGCGGCAGTCCGTTGCTGTCGAAAGCCTACGAAGTCTATCTCTACTATCTCGGGCCCTGCCCCAAGATCATCTTCTTCCCGCTGATGATCCTGTGGTTCGGTATCGGTCCCGGTTCGAAGACCGCCATGGGCGCCATTTCGTGTTTCTTTCCGATCGCGCTCAACGCCGCCGGCGGCATGCGCGAAATCGACGCCGTCTTGATCCGCGTCGGACGCAGCTTCCGCGCCAACACCTGGCAGATGGTGACCAAGATCTATCTGCCGGCCATGCGCTATCCGGTCATCAACGGGGTCCGTCTCGGCCTCGGTGTCGCGCTCATCGGCACGCTCTTGGCCGAGACCAAGCTGTCAAACCGTGGCATGGGGTTCCTGGTCATCCAGGCCTACGATTTCTTCCGCATGCCGGAAATGTACGCGCTGCTCATTATCCTGTTCGTGATTGCCATCGGCGCCAACGCGCTGATCGGACGGCTGGGCGGCATCGGAAACGTCAGGCGCGGGTGAGCGCACCGCGCATGCGGCGCAGACGTCAGCCCTTCCCGTCTTTATCGCCTGCTAACGGTTGTACCACCAGCGCCTGAGCGCGCGCTGCGATGGGCCATTGGGTGGATCGCGCCAGTCCGGGTACGGACCATCACGATGGACGTATCGCGGTGGAGGCGCGAAGACATCGCCGAAATCCGCCTGGCGCCGGGGTATGCGCCGCTCGGCAACCCGCTCACGATGGCGCCGCTCGACGGCGCGCTCACGACGGTGACGCCGCGCGCTCGTCTCCTCGCGGCGGGCTCGCCGCGCCACGGCGCGATAGGATGGACGCTCGCCGGTCACCACGATCTTGGTGTTGCCGCGGTTGGCCTGCACGATCTTGAACAGCACCGCCGCGTTCTTCGGCTGCAAGCGGATGCAGCCATGGGAGGCCGGCCGGCCAAGATGGCGAATTTCATAGCTGCCGTGAATGGCGTAACCGCCATGGAAGAAGATCGAGTACGGCATCGGCGACATGTCGTACTTGCGCGAGAACCATTTGCGCGCCAGCCGCTCGGGTTGGTAGGTGCCGTTCGGAGTGCGGTAGCCCCAGCGCGCGGTCGACACCGGCCATTCGTGGCGTTCGGCGCCGTCGATCACGACGGACAGGCGCTGGGTCGACTTGTTGACCGTGACGACCACGCCTGCCTCGGCACGGACCAGGCTGGCAAACAGGAGACCGACGGCAACGCACGCAAATACAAAACGCGACATTGGAAACTTTCGGGTACCACACAGACTTAACGAGAGGTTAATACAAATTCCGGGCCGGTACACCGTGCTCCGAAGCAAAAATATGAAGTTAATTTGCCCAACGGCCGAGGATGGGCCATGCGCCCGCAAATTTCGCCGGGACAGTGGTGCTTTGGTAGTAAGCCGTTGATTTGGCGTAGTTTTCCGAGCGCCGCCGGGAACCGACGGCGCCCTGCAGGGGTCGGCGGCGGGCGGGTTAACCTACCGCGGTGCAATTTACCTGACAGGCGAAGTGGAAGCCGCTAGACGGGACAGTCATGAACAACCGCGTGACGCTCCTCCTGGTCGTTGTGCTCGCGTTCGCCGCCGGCGCATTCGCGATCTGGCGGTACGAATCCCAATTGTCCCGTGTGATCAGTTCGGCCGCGCCGCCGGCCGCCACGACGCCGGCGCTGCGCGCGCAGGCCAGATCGCCATCTCCCGCAGCCAAGCAAACGATACAAACGGAAACGCCCAAGCCCGAACCGGCACCCGCCGCCACGGCGAAGCAGCCGACGGACGGCAAGGTCGATGTCGCCACGTTGACGGAACCCAAGACAGAACCCAAGACAGCGGACGAAAAGCCGACGCCGGTCGTTGAGGCAACGCCACCGAAGCCTGAAAAGCCTGCCGCGGCAGCGCCGCCCGCGCCGAACTCACCGGCGAAAGAGCACACGCCTGCGGTCGCCACCGCACCGGCGGAGACCCAGAAGCCGGCCGCCACGGAAACGCCGGCTAAGGAACCGGCGCCGGCCGTCGCGACGCCTGCGCCGAACACCGAAAAGCCGGCCAAGGCCGAAACGCCGGAGAAGAATACGACTCCGGTCGTAACCGCATCGCCACCGGCCGCCGAGAAGCTCGCGGCAACCGAACCGACGCAACGAATGCCGGCTCCCGTCGTGACCACGACGCCACCGGTCACCGAAAAGCCGGCCAAGACGGAAGCGCCGGAGACGAAAACGACTCCGGTCGCAACGACGTCACCGCCGGCCATAGAGAAACCCGCGGCAACCGAACCGCCGCAACAAAAACCGGCTCCGGTCGTCACCGCACCGGCGCCGCAAAACGAAAAGCCCGCTGCCGCGGCGGCGCCAGCGCACGCACCTGTGGTCGCGGCACTGACACCCGAGCCCACGCCCAAACCAAGCATCGTCATGACGCCGCTGCCGGAAAAACGGCCGGCGATCAGCAAGGCCACAATCGAAAAGACCTCGCCGGCAAAATATCTGTTCGGCGCCAAGAAGCTGCCGAGCAACAGCCGCGCGCGGGCGATCGGCTATTACCCGAGGGGCTGCCTCGCCGGCGGTGTCGAATTGCCGGTCAACGGGCCGACCTGGCAGGTGATGCGGCTGTCGCGCAACCGCAATTGGGGCCATCCCGAACTGGTGCGTTTTCTGGAACGCTTCGCGCCGGCGGCCGCCAAGGCCACCGGCTGGCCCGGCATCCTGGTCGGCGACATGGCGCAGCCGCGCGGCGGGCCGCTGCCGTTCGGCCACCGGAGCCACCAGATCGGCCTGGACGTCGACATCTGGTTCATGCCGATGCCCGACCATCGCCTGAGCCGCAAGCAACGCGAGACGATATCGGCAACCCACCTGGTCGCGTCCAACGGCAAGGAACTCAATCGGAAGACCTGGACGCCGGAAACCGCCAAATTCATCCGCGTCGCCGCCCAGCAGCCCGAGGTCGAGCGCGTGCTGGTCAATGCGGCGATCAAGAAGGAGCTGTGCCGGCTCAAGGGCAAGAGCCACTGGTCCTGGATGGCCAAGGTGCGGCCCTGGTACGGGCATGACGACCACATCCATGTGCGGCTGAAATGCCCGGCCGACTCCCCACACTGCCGCCATCAGCCGGCGGTGCCGGGCGGCGACGGATGCAGCAAGAAGGCGTTGGCCTTCTGGTTCTCCGACCGCGTGCTGCATCCCAGGCCGGCGAAGCACCCGAAGCCGCGCAAGCAGATCATGCTCTCCGACCTCCCGGCCGCCTGCAAACTCGTGCTCAACGCGCCGGCCAAGAAGAGCCATCTGGCATCCGAAACGCGCTGAAAAGCGCGGGCCGAACCATCGCCTCCGCTGATCGGTCGATCAGGATTATGCGTTGGCGCCAAAGTTCCCCATCGGCGAACGTGTTCACGCGCCCACCGTCGCGCGCTAGACTGAGACAATGGCCGATACGCTGGAAACCCTACGCGAACTCGAAAAGAAGGTGCTGTGGCTGGCGAGCTGGATGATCCACAACGCCAACCATCTGCGCGAGAGCGGCGACGGCCTGAAGGTCGGCGGGCACCAAGCTTCGTCGGCTTCGCTCGCCACCATCATGACCGCGCTTTATTTCGACGTGCTCAAGCCCGCCGACCGCGTGGCGGTGAAGCCGCATGCCTCGCCCATTTTCCACGCCATCCAGTATCTGCTCGGCCAGCAGACGCGCGAGCGCATGGAAGCGTTCCGCGGCTACAAGGGTGCACAGAGTTATCCTTCACGCAGCAAGGACATCGACGACGTCGATTTCTCCACCGGCTCGGTGGGCCTGGGCGTGGCGCAGACATTGTTCTCTTCGTTGACGCAGGACTACGTGCGCGCGCACGGCTGGGGCTTGAACCGGCCGGAAGGGCGCATGATCTCGCTGGTCGGCGACGCCGAGCTCGACGAAGGCAATATCTTCGAAGCGATCCTGGAAGGCTGGAAGCAGAACCTGCGCAATTGCTGGTGGATCGTCGATTACAATCGCCAGAGCCTCGACGCCGTGGTGCGCGAGGGACTGTGGGAGCATTACCAGCAACTGTTCCAGAATTTCGGCTGGGACGTGGTGATCGTCAAATACGGCTCGCTGCAGCGCGCCGCCTTCGAGGAGCCGGGCGGCGACAAGCTCAAAGCCTGGATCGACACCTGCCCCAACCAGCTCTATTCGGCGCTGGTGTTCGCCGGCGGCGCGGCCTGGCGTAAGCGGCTCAACGACGACATCGGAGATCAGGGCGACGTCAGCAAGCTGATCGAAAAGCGCAGCGACGACGAGCTCGCGGCACTGATGAACAATCTCGGTGGCCACGACCTGCCGGCGGTGCTGGAAGCCTTCCACAGCGTCAAGGGCGACAAGCCGACCTGCTTCATCTGCTACACGGTGAAAGGCTTCGGCCTGCCGATGGCGGGCCACAAGGACAATCACGCCGGACTGATGACGCCGGCGCAGATGGACACGTTCCGCAAGGCCAACAATGTCCGGCCCGGCCACGAGTGGGACAAGTTCGAAGGCATCGCGCACGCCAAGGACGTGGAGGCGTTCCTCAAGCGCGTGCCATTCGCAGGCACCGGCGAGCGCCGGCTGAAGGCACCGCCGATCCCGGTGCCCAACAAGCTGCCAACGCCGCAACAGGCGGTAAACTCCACGCAATCGGGATTCGGCTCGATCCTCAACGACATCGGGCGCGACGACGACGATTTCGCGCAGCGCATCGTCACGGCGTCGCCGGACGTGACCGTCTCCACCAACCTCGGCGGCTGGGTCAACCGGCGCGGGCTGTTCGCCCACGAGGTGATGCCGGACACGTTCCGCAACGAGCGCATTCCCTCCACCTTCAATTGGGAGTTCTCGCCCAAGGGCCAGCACATCGAGCTCGGCATCGCCGAGGCCAACCTGTTCATCCTGCTGTCAGCACTCGGCTTGTCGCACACCATCAACGGCGTGCGGCTCTTACCGGTCGGCACGCTGTACGATCCGTTCATCGCGCGCGGCCTCGATCAGCTCAATTACGCCTGCTATCAGGACGCCCGCTTCATGGCGGTGGGGACGCCGTCGGGCATTACGCTTGCCGCCGAAGGCGGCGCGCATCAGTCGATCGCGGAACCGCTGATCGGCATGGCGCAGGACGGGCTGGCGGCGTTCGAGCCGGCCTATGTCGATGAGCTTGCCATCATCATGCGCTGGGCTTTCGACTACATGCAAAAGGATGGCGACGCTGCGCCCTCCGAGAAAAATTGGCTGCGTGATGAAACGGGCGGCTCCGTTTACCTGCGCCTATCGACGCGGCCGATCGAGCAGATCGCGCGCCAGATGACGCCGGAGCTTGAGCGCGACATCGTCGACGGCGCCTATTGGCTGCGTGAACCTGGACCGAACGCGCAAGTGATCGTGGCCTATGCCGGCGCCATCGCGCCGGAAGCGATCGCCGCGGTCGGGCTGATGGCGGAAGACCGCCGCGACGTCGGCCTCTTGGCCGTTACCTCGGCCGACCGGCTCAACGCCGGCTGGACCGCGGCGCAGCGCGCGCGCGAGCGCGGCCTGGTGCATGCGCGCTCGCACATCGAGCGGCTGCTTGCCGACGTGCCGCCCCACTGCGGCATCGTCACGGTGCTCGACGGCCATCCGGCGACGCTCGCCTGGCTCGGCGCGGTCAACGGCCACCGCACGCGCGGGCTCGGCGTCGAGCATTTCGGCCAGACCGGCTCGCTGGCCGACCTCTACCGGCACTACGGCATCGATGCCAACGCCATCGTCGCCGCCGCGCAAGCGATCGCGCCGGGAAAGCCGATAAGGCATTTGAAGGCGCTGCCGTAGCTTCCCTCTCCCCGCACGCGGGGAGAGGGAAAGTGAGTATGTGGCGCGCTACATCATCGCGCCCATGCCGAAGATGGCGAAGATGATGCTGCCGATCGCCAGCCATACGATGGTCATCACCACGAAGACCGCGATCGTGTAGAGCACCGCTTTGTTTTCCGGCGGCTTCATCAGCGCCGCAATGCCGGTGTGCAGCAGATAGATGCTGTAGAGGCCGAGCAGGGTCAGGATCGACAGCATCGGAACGATGCCGAATACGCCGGCGACCCAAGCGGCGGTCGGCGCGAACGCGGCCACTTTCATGGCGTTGTCCAGATCCTTCCGGCCATCGAACATGCCGGCGAGAAAGTTGATGACATGGGCCATTACATAGACGGCGGCCAGCGCCAGCCCATAGCTGACGATCGCGTGCCAGAGAGCGCTGCCGACGCCGATGCGGAGTGGCCCGAAGCCGAACAGCATCGCACCGAGGAAGGTGGCGATCGGCGGGATGGCGGCCAGGATCATCACGTAGTTCGGGTAGAGGGTGCCGGGGTCGCCGGGCTCACCCTCGATGACCTGCCATTCGGATTTCGGCTGCAACAGGATCGCTTTGACACGCTCGACGAGGTTCATGTCACCCCTCCTTTGCTGGGTCCTGACGATCAACGCTTCGCTTAACGCTCAGTTATTATGCTGTCGCGTTTCCGGACGGCGAACCGGTTCCCACTTCGCCTAGGAACGCTCCAGATCACCCCTTGGCGTCTTCCAGAATCATCGCCGCGCCCTTTTCGGCGATCATGATGGTGGGCGAATTGGTGTTGCCCGAGGTGATCGACGGCATGACGGAGGCGTCGATCACGCGCAGGTTCTCGGTGCCGATCACGCGCAGGCGGGCATCGACCACGGCGCGCGCGTCGTCGTCGCGGCCCATGCGGGCGGTGCCGACCGGATGGAAGATGGTGGTGCCGATGTCGCCGGCGGCCTTCTCCAGAGCGGCTTCGTCCTCGTCGCGGATGGCGCCGCCCGGCAGGTATTCTTGCGGAGCGTATCGTTGCAAGGCCGGCTGCGAGACGATTTTGCGGGTGACGCGGATCGAGTCGGCGGCGACGCGGCGGTCCTCCGGCGTCGAAAGGTAATTCGGCCTGATCGCCGGCGGCGCAGCCGGGTCTTTCGACGTTAACGTGACAGTGCCGCGGCTGGTCGGCCGCAAGTTGGCGACGCTCGCCGTAAAGGCCGGAAACGGATGTAGCGGCTCGCCGAACTTGTCGAGCGACAGCGGCTGCACGTGATACTGGATGTTGGCGCGGTCTTGCGTGGAATCGGAGCGGGTGAAGACGCCGAGCTGCGAGGGCGCCATGGTCATCGGCCCGCGCCGGCGCAACAGATAATCGAGCCCCATGCCGGCGCGGCCGATCAGCGAGGCATAGGTGGTGTTCAGGGTCTTGACGCCGGAGACCTTGTAGATCGTGCGCAGTTGCAGATGGTCCTGCAGATTGCCGCCGACACCGGGCCTGTCGAGCACCACCGGGATATCGAACTTCGCAAGCTCTTCGGCCGGGCCGATGCCCGACAGCATCATGATCTGCGGCGAGCCGATCGATCCCGCCGACAGGATCACCTCGCCGCGGCAACGCGCGCTCCGCGCTACGCCATTCTGCCGCCAGCGCACGCCGGTGACGCGCTTGCCGTTCATATCGAGCTTTTCCACCAGGCAGCCGGATTCCACACGCAGGTTTGGCCGGTGCAGCACCGGCTGCAGGAAGCCGCGCGCCGCCGACCAGCGCCGGCCGGTCTTCTGATTGACGTGGAAGTAGCAGACGCCCTCGTTGTCGCCGGTATTGAAGTCGGCGGTGGCCGGAATACCGGATTGAATCGCGGCCTGGCGGAATGCCTCCAGGATCTCCCAGTTGAGCCGCATCGGCTCGACGCGCCATTCGCCGCCATGCGCCTGGTTCGGCAGGAAGTGATCGAGGTGCTTGTCGAAATAGGGCTTCACGTCGTCCCACGACCAGCCGGGCAGACCAAGCTGGCGCCAGAGATCGTAGTCGGCGGCCTGCCCGCGCATGTAGATCATGCCGTTGATGGCCGACGAGCCGCCGATCACCTTGCCGCGCGGGTAGTTGAGGCTGCGGCCGTTGAGGCCCGGTTCGGGCTCGGTTTTCATCATCCAGTCGGCGCGCGGGTTGCCGATGGCGAACAGGTAGCCGACCGGAATGTGAAACCAGATCCAGTTGTCGCGGCCGCCGGCTTCCAGCAGCAACACCCGCTTACCCGAATCGGCGGAAAGCCGGTTGGCCAGCACGCAGCCGGCCGAGCCCGCGCCCACGATGATGTAGTCGAATTCGCCTTCGATGGGCGCCGCTTGGTTCATCCTGTTTCCTCCCGGCGGGGACTTTACCGCGCCGATCAAATCTTGCTAACCTCACTTTCGACCCACGGCGCATTGTGCATGCGCCGCTCTTAAGCCGGAACGGCGGTTCCGGCGTCTGGTCATCTTCCATTCTGAACCGACGCCCCTGTGGTGCGCCTCAGCGCGCCCGTGGAGAACCGCCATGCTTGCCCGGCTCATTGCCGCTTTCTGCCTGTTGCTCATGCTCGCCGCCGCGCCACAACCTGCGGCGGCGCGGGACACGCTGACCGTGTTCGCCGCCGCCTCCATGCGCAACGCGCTCGACGACGTGGACAAGGCCTTCAGCAAGGCGACCGGCGTGCGCGTGACCGCGAGCTATGCGGCGAGCTCCGCGCTCGCCAAGCAGATCGCGCAGGGCGCACCGGCCGACGTCTATGTCTCGGCCAACGTCAAGTGGATGGACTATCTGCAGAAGGAAGAGTTGATCGTACCGGCGACGCGCGTGGACCTGCTCGGCAACGCGCTGGTGCTGATCGCACCGAAATCTTCCAAGCTCGATCACGTGACGATCGGCCAGGGCTTCGACATCGCCAAGCTGGCGGGCCAGGGCCGCATCGCGGTCGCCGACACCAAGGCGGTGCCGGCCGGGCTCTACGCCAAGGCGGCGCTGCAATCGCTCGGCGCCTGGAAGGCGGCGGCGCCGAAGCTGGCGCAGGCCGAAAACGTGCGCGCCACGCTCGCCTATGTGGCGCGCGGCGAGACCCCGCTCGGCATCGTCTATGCGACAGACGCCAAGATCGAGCCGAAGGTGAAGGTGATCGGCGTGTTTCCCGCCGGTTCGCATCCGGCCATCACCTATCCGGTGGCGGCGCTGAAGGACGCCAAGAGCAAGGCGGTCACGCAGTATCTGCGCTTTCTGCGCACGCCTGAAGCCAAAGCGATCTTCGAGACATACGGCTTCAGCTTCCTGATCAAGCCAGTGTCGTAGCGGAAACCGACGGGTGCTCAACCTCACGCCCCAGGACTGGACCGCCATCGCGCTGACGCTGCGCATCGCCGTGGTCGCAACGCTGGTGACGCTGCCGTTCGGCATCGCCCTGGCGACTGCTGTTGGCGCGCAAAGATTTCTGGGGCAAGTCGCTGGTCGAGGCGGTCGTCTATCTGCCGCTGGTGCTGCCGCCGGTGGTGACCGGCTATCTGCTGCTGATCACGCTCGGGCGCAAGGCGCCGGTCGGCGCCTTTCTCGACCAGCATTTCGGCATCGTGTTTTCGTTCCGCTGGACCGGCGCGGTGATCTCCTGCGGCGTGATGGCGTTTCCGCTGATGGTGCGCGCCATCCGGCTGTCGATCGAGGCCATCGACCGCAAGCTGGAGGACGCGGCGGCGACGCTCGGCGCCAACCGCTTCTGGAGTTTCGTCACGGTGACGCTGCCGCTGGCGCTGCCGGGCATCATCGCCGGGGCCATGCTCGCCTTTGCCCGCGCGCTCGGCGAATTCGGCGCCACCATTACTTTTGTATCCAACATCCCGGGCGAGACGCAGACCATCTCGGCGGCGATCTACACGCTGACGCAAATTCCGGGCGGCGACGCCGCCGCGCTGCATCTCGTCGTCGTCGCGATCTTCATTTCGCTGGCCGCGCTCATGATGTCGGAATGGCTGGCACGCCGCGCCACCGCACGGTTGCACGGCGCATGATCCCGAAAAGTGGAAACCGGTTTTCGGACAAGATCATGCGCAAACAAAACAGAGCATAGACATGCTGACCGTGGACATCGAAAAAACCTTCGGCGAATTCTCGCTTGTTGCCGCGTTCGAGGCCGCCGGCGGCTGCACCGCGCTGTTCGGGCCGTCGGGCGCCGGCAAGACCAGCATTATTTCCATGATCGCCGGCCTGACGCGGCCCGACCGCGGCCGCATCGTGCTCGACGGCGAGGCGCTGTTCGATTCGAAAGCGCGCATCGACGTGCCGGTGTCGCGGCGGCGCATCGGCACCGTGTTCCAGGAAGGCCGGCTGTTTCCGCATCTGTCGGTGAAGCACAATCTCGACTATGGCCGCTGGATGAACGGCCATGCCTTCGACCCGGCCGCCTTCGACCACGTGGTCGCGCTGCTCGACATCGGCCATCTGCTGGCGCGCCGGCCCGGCAAACTGTCGGGCGGCGAGCGCCAGCGGGTGGCGATCGGCCGCGCGCTTCTTTCCAAGCCGCGGCTGTTGCTGCTCGACGAGCCGCTCGCTTCGCTCGATGCCGCCCGCAAGAGCGAAATCCTGCCGTATCTCGAACGGCTGCGCGACGACGCCCGCGTGCCGCTGATCTATGTCAGTCACGCGGCGGACGAAGTGAAGCGCATCGCCAGCCGGGTGGTGATGCTGGAGGCCGGGCGCGTGGCGGCTGTGAACGAGACGGACCTGCTGGCCAGCGCCAGTGTATGATGCGGTCATGTTCCCGCCTGAACGAATCGTCTGCCTCACCGAAGAGACCGTGGAGACGCTCTATCTCCTCGGCGAAGACCGCCGCATCGTCGGTGTGTCGGGCTATGCCGTGCGCCCGCCCCGTGTGCGCAAGGAGAAGCCGCGCGTGGCGGCCTTCATCTCCGCCGACGTGCCGAAGATCCTGGCGCTCGAACCCGACCTGGTGCTCACCTTTTCCGACCTGCAGGCCGACATCGTCGCCGATCTGATCCGCGCCAATGTCGCGGTGCACGCCTTCAACCAGCGCGACATCGCCGGCATCCTCGCCATGATCCGCACGCTCGGCGCGCTGGTCGGCGCGGCGGAGAAAGCGGACGCGCTCGCCGCAGTCGCTCGCCGCCCGCGTCGATGCCGCCCGCGCGCAAAGCGCGCAACTGCCGCGGCGGCCGCGGGTCTATTTCGAGGAATGGGACGAGCCGATGATTTCCGGCATCCACTGGGTGTCGGAATTGATCGAGGCGGCCGGCGGCATCGAGGTGTTCCCCGACATCGCGAGCGCCAAGAACGCCAAGGACCGCATCGTGACGCCCGAGGCCGTGATCGCGGCCAAACCCGACATCATCATCGGCTCCTGGTGCGGCAAGAAGTTCGTGCCCGCGAAAGTCGCCGCCCGTCCCGGCTTCGCCCAGATTGCCGCCGTCGCCACCGGTTCCCTGCACGAGGTCAAATCCACAATCATCCTGCAGCCCGGCCCGGCCGCGCTCACCGACGGACTCGATGCGCTGGCCCGAATCGTGGCCGACTGGGTTGAAAAGGCGCCCTGAAAAGCCCAGAAATAGCGGAATATTCGCGCCCCATAGCCATGCCGGACCGGGGCGTGATAAGAACGCGCAAATACCGACGTTAAAGGACCTCCCCGCGATGCAGCAGCCGACCAAGACGCACAACGAGCTCTGGATGGACCTGGCCCTCGTGGCCTTTCTGGTCGCCCTCGACGTGACGGCCCGGCTGCTGCCGCACGCCCCCGGCGTCTGGCCGGTAGCCGCGACCGCGCTGTTCGCCGGCCGCACGCTGCGCATGCCGCTCTTGGCGCTGATCGTGCCACTCGCCGCCATCCTGCTGAGCAATGTCGCGCTCGCCAATGACGACTGGGCGGTGACGCTCGTGGTCTACGCCGCGGTCACGGTGCCGGTATTCGCCGGCATGCTGATCCGCAACCGGCGCGGCGTACTGCCGATCGGCGTTGCGATGGTGTCGTGCTCGCTGATCTTCTTCGCCGCCACCAATTTCGCGGTGTGGGCGTTCAACGGCATGTATCCGCTGACCTGGGACGGGCTGGTGGCGTGCTACGTGGCGGCTCTGCCGTTCCTCGACCGCACCGTGCTCGGCGACCTGTTCTGGGCCGGGGCGCTGTTCGGCGGCGCCTGGCTCGTGCAGCACGGCCCCGTGCTCGGCCGCCGCGCGCACTAAAGAATTCAAATTGCCGACGCGTCGAGTGGCCGGGCAATAGCCGTTCGAAGAACGGCGTTCTTTCAGAACGCCTTCGTCCCGGCCATTTCGCTTATAGAGGCACGGCATCACCTTCCTAAGCGGGATGCGCGGGTCAAGCCCGCGCATGACAACCGAGGGGGTCGTTGCCTCAAACGGCCCTACCCGATCAGCTTCCGCACCCGCGCCCACAGCACCTTGCCGCGCCCGGACCAGGTCTCGGGCGGCTCCGGCTCGGCCAGCCTCAGGCCCACGGTGGTGACGCGGCCGTCCTCGACCGTGTGCGCCAACAGCGCGATCGGCCCCAATCCGACGATGTCGCCGGTCCGCACCGGCCGGCTGAGTTGCTCTACGAAATAGTCGCCGAGCGGCAGTTCGGCGTGGGCGGCGGCGACCTGCAGTCCATAGATGTCCGCCAGCGCGCCGAGCGTCGCCGTGCCGGGCACGAAGAAGTCGCCGAGCAGGCGTGCGTCGGGTTCCTGCGGCGCCGGCATGTCGACAAAGAAGCGGTCGAGCGCCTGCGCCTTTTCCGGCGGCGCCAGCAGATAGAGGTAGTCGCCCTCCTGCAACGGTTGCGCTTCCGAAGGCGTGAGGATCTCCTCGTCGCGCACCACCATGGTCGGGCGCGCCCAGTTCGGGATCAGCCCACGGCGCAGGAACGGACTGTTGGGGGCCACCGGATAGCCGACGATCTCGCGCGCGAGCTGGCCCGGCAGATCGAGCTCGACCCGGCGCGGCAGCGGATCGGCGCGGGCAAACGACATGTCGAGCTTGCGGGCGGAGAGCGCCACGGTCCAGCCCTGGATCGCCAGCGAGAACAGCACCACCACGAAGGCGACGTCGAAATAGAGATAGGCCGACGGCAGATTGACCAGGAGCGGGATCGAGGCGAGGAAAATCGCCACCGCGCCGCGCAGGCCCACCCACGACATGAACAGCTTCTCGCGCCACTGATAGCCGAACGGCCACAGGCACAGGAATACCGCCGCCGGCCGCGCGATCAGCATGAGCACCAGCGCCACCGTCACCGCGCCACCAAAGCTTTCGCCCAACCGCTCCGGCCAGACCAGCAGGCCGAGCAGCACGAACATGACGATCTGCGCCAGCCAGGTGATGGCGTCGAGAAACACCACCACCGAATTGTGCGCGCGGGTCTGCCGGTTGCCCATCACCAGGCCGGCCAGATAGACGGCGAGAAAGCCGGAGGCATGCACCGCATTGGCGAAGGCGAACACCGCCAGCGCCATCACCGCCACGAACGGCGCATGCAGGCCCTGCGGCAGCTCGAGCCGGTTGAGCGCCACCACGATCAGGCGGCCACCGAGATAGCCGATAATGCAGCCGAAGACGGCATCACGCGCCAGCGTCAGCAGCGCGTGCGACCAGCTTTCGTTGCCGCCGAGCAGGATCTGGACGAACAGCAGCGTCAGGAAGACGGCGAAGGGGTCGTTGGTGCCGGATTCGACTTCCAGCGTCGAGCGCACGCGCGGGCGCAGGCGCAAGCCCCGGGCGTTGATCAGGAAAAACACGGCGGCGGCGTCGGTCGAGGCCACCACGGAGCCGACCAGCAGCGCCTCGGTCCAGCCGATCCCGAGCACGAATTTGGCGACCGGCGCCATCACCAGCGTGGTGGCGAGCACGCCGACGGTCGCCAGCGTCACCGCCGGCGCCAGTACGCTGCGGAAACTGGCGAACCGGGTGCGCAGACCGCCGTCGAACAGGATCAGCGCCAGGGCAATGGAACCGACGGTATAGGCGGTCCCGACGTCGCTGAACTTGAGGCCGCCGGGCCCACCCTCGCCGGCCAGCATGCCGACGAGCAAGAACACCAGCAGCAACGGCGCGCCGACCCGCAAGGCGACCAGGCTCGACAGGATGCCGGCCAGCACAAGCAGGCTGCCGAGCAGGATGGCGAGGCTGATGACGTCGAGTGCGGCCATGGTGGCTCAACGAATCCTTCCTGTGTCTATTGGAAAGATTCGGGGCAGCGAGGGCAATGAGAATTGCGGCGCAGACGCCGGCAAATGGCCATTTGCCGACATATTCGGCACCGCTGGCGCGCGCCGTGGGTGTCGCCGCGGCCGCTTGAGCCTAGCTGCCCGGGTTCATCGCCCGCCAGGCGTTGTTGGTATTTTCGCCGGACAGGTAGTCGTGGTGATAACTCAGGCACGACCGGAGGTTGGACATCACGCCGGTGCGCAATGTCTCGCGGCAATCATTGACCGCATGCGTCAGGAATTTCTGCGTCTCGCCGGTGACATTCTTGCTTACGGTCAGCCGCCAAAGCGCGCCCACTTCTTCGATCCCGGCATTGCTGTCCGCGGGCAAGCGGTTGACCATGCGGTTGAGGATGCGCGTGGCGTTCACGCGGGCGCTGTCGCGCTCGAACGCCCTTTCGGCCATGGCACGCAGCGGGCCGGTATAGCGCGCAATTTCGGCGGCGCTTAGCGGATTCGGGTCGCCTGCTATGGCGGCGGGAATAACCGACGCCATGGGGCCGACCGAAAGTTTCGCCACGCCGTCGCCCAATTGGCGAACGGTCGCTTCGGGCAAGCTCACTTTGACCGCGCTGAACTGCCGGAGCGATGTGAAGCTGAGCGCCGCGACCACCGGCAGCCGGCGTTCCACGCCATTCGGTCCCGCAACCGTCAGGGTGATGTGAGTGCCTTTGGCGGGGCGGTATACCGTTCCCGTAAACGGCGTCGGTCGGTGTTGCTGAAGACAGACGGACGAAATCTCCGCCGTGCATGTCCCGTCCGCGCAGGTCATCGGTATCGGCGTAGCGGACGCGATCAAGCCCAGAATCTGCGGCGCGGCCTGTGCCGGCGACAGAGCGATGACGGTCAGCGAAAAAGTCGCGAGGAAAGCGAGGGTTTTGAAGCGCATGGGTCTATCCTTCGTTTCAACACCGGCAAAACCGCAACGGCGCAAGCGACCACATGAACTCAAATATTCTACAACCAATGGCTGTTGGGCGGAAGCGTAAACTCACCCCCCGAACAGCTTGCCGGGCAGATAAATGGCGATTTGCGGGAAATTGATGATGATGACCATACCGATCAGCATGATGACCCAGTAAGGCGTCGAACTCTTGAAGATCGTCATCACGTTCATGTCCGGCTCGATCTCTTGGATCGCCGACTTCACCGTATAAACAAGCAGGCCGAAGGGCGGCGTATACAGACCGGCCTCAATGGCGATGATGCCGACGATGGCGAAGGCGATCGGGTCATAGCCGAGCTTGACGGCGATGGGGGCAAAGATCGCGGCGGTCAGCAACATGATGGAGATGGAATCGATGATCATCCCCAGCAGGAACCACACCAGGACCATGACGGAGATAACCATCCAGGGCGCCATGCCGGAGCCCACGAACAGGCCCTCAATGGCGTTCGCCATGCCGGTCATGGCGAGCGTGCGCGAATAGAGTGACGCGGTGACCAGCAGCAGGAGGATCGGTGCCGAGGTCCGCCCCACCGACAAGATGGAATCGATGACATCGCGGACCCTCATGCCCTTGATGATACCCAGCGCCAGGCCGATCAGGGCGCCGGCGCCGGCGCCTTCGGTCGGCGTAAAAATGCCGAACCAAATGCCGCCCAGGACGGCCACAATAACGAGGACGATTCCGACAAGGCTGATCAGGAATTGGATGGTCGAGACTTCTTCCTCGTCATCCGCCGCAGTGCCGCCGGTCGCGTCCACCTGCCCGTGTTCTACGCCTATGCCGACAGCTTCCGGCCGCCACAGCGAGTAGGCGAAGACGTAAATGATGAACAGGGCCGCCAGCATCAGACCTGGGAAGACGCCGGCGGCAAAAAGCTGACCGATGGACTGTTCCGTCAGAATACCCCATACGATCATCAGCACCGACGGCGGGATGAGCATGCCGAGACAGCTCGAACCCGCGATCGCGCCCAAAGCAAACCCTTTGTGATAGCCGTGGCGCTTCATCTCCGGATAGGCGATGCGCGAAAATGCGGCGGCGGAAGCAATGCTAACGCCGGTGACGAAAGAAAACAGCGCGTTTCCGATCACCGTGGCGATGGCCAGACGGCCGGGTATCCTGTGCAGCAGCCGGTTGATGCCGCGATAAACGTCGGTCACCGTTCCCGACTTGCCGATGAACTCACCCATCAGCATGAACAGCGGGATAACGGCAAAGACATAGGCGCGAATGGCTTCGTAAGCCGTGTCCGCCAGCATTGCCTGCACAGTGTGGAAAGCGTTGGCGTCGGCACCGGTGACCAGAAAAATGCCGAGGGCACTGGTGATGCCGAGCGCAACAGCGATATGGACGCCGATGGCGACCAGACCGACGAGGCTGACGATCAGCAGGATCGCGGTGTTTGCTTCGAACACTGGGCTAATCCCGCGTATGATCGAAAGTGGTCAAGGGATTGTCCGGATCCGCTTCGGAATCCAGCATCTGGGGCTTGAAGACGTCGATGTAGGCCATGACCAGATAGTTGAACATGGCCAGGGCACTGCCGACGATCACCGTCCAGCGCGCCGGCCATGACGGCACGCGCAAGGCGCCTTCGCCTTCGTATTCGCCCTGCACGAACGATTTGATGCTTTCTTCCCAGCCGCCGGTGATGATCATCAGAAAGAAAGCGGCGCCCAGGAGATAGCCGACCGCCAGCAGGACGCGCTGCACCTTGTCGGGCAGCAGGACAACGAGGAAATCCGCCCTCAGCATGGAGCGCGAGCGGATGGCGTAGCCGGCCTGCAAGAACACGATAATGACGATGGATGCGGCGACCATTTCGGCGGTGCCGTAAATCGGCGCGCTGAAAACGGTCCGCCCAATGATGTTTCCCATGACGAGAAACGCCAGCCCAAAAGACCAGGCCGCAGCAGCAACCATCAGAAACTTGGACAATCGATCACTGAAGGTGATGATCGACATCGCTTCCCCCTTTGGCAGCCATTCGTAGCGCCATTCAAAATGCCGGCTGAAAATCATGGAACCAGATTTTCAGCCGGCAAGTTTGAACGGTCGACTAGATCCCGTTAGACCCGGTTATTTAATGACGTAACGGACCGGCCACTTGTAGCCGTGCTTTTCGGCGGCTTCCAAAGTGTAGTTGAGGATCGCCTTGGCCGGGTAGCCCTTCGCCTCGAGCTCGTCGGCGATCTTCTGCGGCCAGTGCGAAAGCTTCTTCGCCCACTCGAGGCGGACTTCCGGCCCCAAGTCGTTCACCGTGATGTGCTTGCGCAGCCAGTCCATGTCCTTCTTGTAGCCGATCTTGTTGAAGGTGCCGGTCTGGAGCTCGTAACGATGCGCCACCTCGCGGATGATCGGCCTCACTTCCGGCGGCAGATTTTTCCAGAAGCGGTTGTTGACGGTCAGGCCGTGCCAGGTGATGGAGCCGAAGCCGATTGTCGTGTAGTACTTGCCGACTTCATAAAGCTTGAACACCGGACCCCAAGCGCTGGGGAACATGATGCCGCCTTCGGCAACGCCGGTCTTGATCTTCTGGTACCAGCCCGGCAAGCCGTCGGTGACGGGGATGATGCCGATATTGGCTTGCTTCATCCAATTCAGGTTGAGCCCGGCGCCGAGAATCTTGTGACCCTTGAGGTCGGACACTTTCTTCCACGGGAAGTTCGTGCCGATGTTGTAACCGCCGTCGCCGATGTGCGCGATCAGGGTCTGGTTGTATTTCTGAAACACGTCCTCAAGGATCGGGAACTTCTTGTAGACGTCAACGGCGATGGCCACGCTCTGCTCCGGATTCATGGTGCCGAAGGGCAGCATGATCTGGAAGGCGTTCATGGGCAGCTTGGAGGCTTCGAAGCAGAAGCAGAAGCCGCCGATATCAAGCACGCCGTTCTGAACGCCTTCAAAGGTATCGAACACCTTCACGATGGAGCCCGAATAGCCTTCGATGAACTTGACCGTATGTTTGGTCTTGGATTCGATCGCCTTCTTGAGTTCGGGCTCAAAGAACGTCTTCATCAGGCCCGCGTAAACGACGGTCGGCGGATGGCCCGAGCCAATCCTGATGACAATCTCCTTCGCACGCGCTTGGCCGGCGCTGCCAAGCATGAGCGCGGCTGCAAGTCCAAGGACCATGACGGCAGCAGCGACTACGCCCGATTTCCTTTTTTGCATTCTATTCCTCCCTTTCTTGGCTTCCTCTCCCACGCTTCCTAATCTCATGCTCGTGTATCGGCATGGATCGTGCGCGCTTCGATGCGCGTCTTCAGTTTCGGTTCGGAGAAATCTGGCCCGTCGCGATGCGCGACGTGAAGGTATCGGCCTCAGCGGCCATACCGGTGCCCCCAAGCACCAAGGCTGACGGCCTGGCCGACAGCGCAAGACGCTTTTCAAACATTGCCCGTCCCCCCAACTCCACGATGTCCTTACTGGACATTTCGTATGGCGAAACAGCTTCTCACCATCGCCATCTAAATTCTTACACACTTCCTGGGAGGTGAATAGACGGGCGTCGCCCTCCAAAACGAAGATGGCCGGGCCTTCGATAACGAAGGCCCGGCCATCACACGTCTTTGATCGCGATAACAGTGACGTCTAGAAGTTCACCTTGTCGCCGCCCTTGAGCGAGAGGATCTCGCGCGCTTCGTCGGCGGTGGCGATCTCCAGGCCGAGGCCTTCGAGGATCTGGCGCACTTTGGTGACCTGCTGCGCGTTGGACTCGGCGAGCTGGCCGGCGCCGATCCACAGCGAATCTTCCATGCCGACGCGGACGTTGGCGCCCATGGACGCCGCCATCGCCGCCACCCGCATCTGGCTACCGCCGGCGCCGAGCACCGACCAATGGTAATTGTCACCGAGCAGACGATCGGCGGTGCGCTTCATCATCATGACATCTTCCGGATGCGTGCCGATGCCGCCAAGAATGCCGAACACCGACTGCACGAACAGCGGCGGCTTCACCAGGCCGCGGTCGAGGAAGTGCCGCAGTGTATAGAGATGGCCGATGTCGTAGCACTCGATCTCGAAGCGCGTTCCGTTACCGCTGCAGGTGGTCAGGATGTATTCGATGTCGGCGAAGGTATTCTTGAACATGCCCGCCTTCGACCCTTCGAGATACGGCTGCTCCCAGTCGTATTTGAACTTGCCCTCGTAGCGCGGAATCATCGGGTAGAGCCCGAAATTCATCGTGCCCATGTTGAGCGAGGCGACTTCCGGCTTGAAGGTCGCCGCGGGCTTGACGCGCTCTTCCGCGGTCATGGTGGGTGCGCCGCCGGTCGTGATGTTCACCACCACGTTGGAGCGCTGCTTGATCACCTTGAGGAAGGGCGCGAAGGCCTCCGGTGACTGGTCGGGCTTGCCGTTTTCCGGGTTGCGCGCATGCAGATGGACGACCGCGGCGCCCGCTTCGGCCGCACCGATGGCGTTATCGGCGATCTGCTGCGGCGTGACCGGCAGATGCGGCGACATAGACGGTGTGTGAATCGAGCCGGTGATGGCACAGGTAATGATGACTTTACGCGATTTCGCCATGAGCATTTCTTCCCGGTGAAGGTAGGGGTTTTGATTTCGCGATTGGACTTGGGCAGCGATCCTAGAGTATCAGGCGGGCCTAAGTCACCTGCGTACTGGTTGAGGAATTCCACCTTGGACGTAACCGGTCAAGCGCGCACGGCCCGCTCCGGCCCATTGATCGGCGTCCTGTGCGGTGCCGGCGCGGCGCTCGGGTGGGCCGCCGGTTTCGTGGCGGCCAAGCACGGCGTCAGCGTCGGCTTTTCGCCGTATGACCTCGCCTTTCATCGGTTCTTCTGGTCCGGGCTCCTGCTGGTGCCCATTGCCATGCGGCAGGGCGTCGTCCGGCTCGGCGGCATCGGCTGGCCACGCGCGCTGGTAATGGCAATTCTGGCCGGGCCGCCGCAGGCCGTCTTGGCCTATACCGGATTCATTCTGGTGCCGCTCGGCCATGGCACCACCATTCAGCCGGCCTGTGCGGCCCTTTTCGGCATCATTCTCGCGACATTCGTGCTGCACGAGCGCGCCAGCCTGACCCGCATCATAGGCGGCGCCACCATCATCGCCGGCCTTATGGTGTTCGGCGCCGAGTTGCTCACCACCATCGGCCACCAAGGCATCGGCGGCGATCTCCTGTTCGCCCTCGCCGGCCTGTTCTGGGCCACCTTCGGCATATTGCTTCGTACTTGGAGCGTGTCGGGCACGCGCGCGGCGGCGGTCGTCGGCGCGGTGTCGGTGGTGGTGTTCGCGCCGTTGCACGCGCTGTTCGTCGGCTACAGCGGCATCCTGCATATGAGCCTCGCCGAAAACGTAATTCAGATCGTGGTACAGGGGCTGCTCGCCGGCGTGCTGCCGATCTTCCTGTTCGCACGCGCGGTGATCTTGATCGGCGCCGGACGGGCGGCGGTTTTCCCGGCGCTGGTGCCGGGCTTCTCGCTGATCGTCGGCTATCTCGCGCTCGGTGTGATTCCGAGCGTCCCGCAGCTCATCGGCCTGGTGGTGGTGCTGATTGGCTTCCGGTTTGCATTGCGGTAAGCGCTCGCGTCCCCGCAAGCTCTGTGGCCGTCTATGTGCATAACCGTTGCGCTTTGGGACCGAAATATCCGGCCCAAATAGCCGACCCAAGCCGCGATTTGATATTGATCCGCATGATGAGCTAATTCCCTCCGGGCGGAGGGCGCGAGAGAACCGCATGGATAACGTTCATCAATTGGCGAGCGACGCCGGCAAATACTTGCACGCGGCTGCCCAGCAACTGACCTCCGGCTATCTGCTGCTGCAGTTCGGCTTGCTGATCCTCGCCGCCGCCGTGGCGACGCTCGTCGCCATGCTGATCCGCCGCCGCGTCGATCTCGCATCCTTGACCATGGGCTGGCCGGCGCTCGCGCGCCAGTTCATGCGCCACGCCATGGCGAACCTCGGCACTGTCGTCTTCCTGGCGCTGGCGGTGCTCATGCACGCCATCATGCTGGCGTTGACCTGGCCGAG
>CAWHJZ010000007.1:0-129467 GCA_963829785.1 uncultured Pseudomonadota bacterium
GCCCATGCGGTCG
The DNA here is from genome assembly GCA_963829785.1 of uncultured Pseudomonadota bacterium. Classification (GTDB taxonomy): domain Bacteria; phylum Pseudomonadota; class Alphaproteobacteria; order Rhizobiales; family Xanthobacteraceae; genus Pseudolabrys. Next base: position 14 of record CAWHJZ010000007.1, read on the forward strand.
AGCGCCTTCAGGATGTTCTCGGTCGAGTTGGCGTAAGACAGCCGCACATAGCCTTCACCGAGAATGCCGAAATCCGGCCCGCCGATGATGGCCACCCCGGTGTCGTCGAGCAGCGCGGCGGCGAGCTCCTTCGCCTTCCAGCCGGTCGCCTTGACGTTGGGGAAGGCATAGAACGCGCCCTTGGGTGTGGCGCAGGATACGCCGGGCAGCTTGTTGAGGCCTTCGACCACGACTTTGCGCCGCTTGTCGAATTCGGCGACCATCTTGTCGACTTCGTCCTGCGGGCCCTTCAAGGCGGCGAGGCCGGCGAACTGCGCCGACGCGTTGACGCAAGAGTGGAAGTTCACCGCCAGCTTGCGCGCATAATCGTAGAGCTTGCCCGGAAACACGGCGTAGCCGAGCCGCCAGCCGGTCATGGCATAGGTCTTCGACCAGCCGTTGAGCAGGATCAGCCGGTCGCGGATTTCCGGATAAGACAGCAGGCAGACATGCTCCTCGCCGTCGTAGAGCATGTGATCGTAGATCTCGTCCGACATGATGGCGACATCCGGCCACTTGGCGAGACCGGCCACCAGCTTGTCAACTTCACTCTTCGGCGTGACGCCGCCGGTCGGGTTGGCCGGTGAGTTGACGATGATGAGCCGCGTCTTGGGCGTGATCAGCGACAGCGTCTCTTCCGCCGAGAAGGCGAAGCCGTTTTCTTCGCGGATCGGCACCGGCACCGGCGTGGCGCCGGTGAACTCGATCATCGAGCGATAAATCGGGAAACCGGGATCGGGATACAGGATTTCCGCACCCGGCTCGCCGAACATCAGGATCGACGTGAACATGGTCGGCTTGCCGCCGGGCATGATCATGACGCTGTCCGGCGAGACATCGACACCAAAACGTTTGTGCAGGTCTTCGGCCACCGCCTCCCGCAGCGGCGGAATACCGTTCGCCGGCGTATAGCCGTGGTGGCCTTCGTGCAGCGCCTTCACCGCCGCTTCGACGATGAAATCCGGCGTGCGGAAGTCGGGCTGGCCGATGCCGAGATTGATGATGTCGCGCCCCTGGGCCGCCAGCGCGTTGGCGCGGGCCAGCACGGCGAAGGCGTTTTCCTCGCCGATACGGTCGAAGGCGGCGATGGTTCTGAGCATTTCGGCCTCTCCCTAGGGGCAATTTTGCCGGCGAGTTTCACCCGATCGGGCGGTGAAAATCAAATCGGGCTAGTGTGGAACGGCATTGTCCCAAGGCCGCCCGCCGTGGCACCTTCGCGGCCCGATTTCCGCGAGGTTTCCCATGGCAACCCCCACCGAAAAACGCCAGATCTTCCGCGCGCTGCACCAGAGCGGCTGCTTCGTCATTCCCAACCCGTGGGATGTGGGCACGACCCGCTATCTGCAGCACCTCGGCTTCAAGGCGCTGGCCACCACCAGCGCGGGCTTCGCGTTTTCCCAGGGCATTCCCGACGGCGCGGTGACGCGCGCCATGATGCTCGGCCACATCGCGGAACTCGTCACCGCCACCGACCTGCCGGTGAACGCGGATTTCGAGCGCGGCTATGCCGACGATCCCGAAGGCGTCGCCGACAGCGTGCGGCTGTGCGTCGAAACCGGAGTCGCCGGTTTGTCGATCGAGGACGCCACCGGCGACGCGCAGAAGCCGCTCTACGACATCGACCACGCGGTGGCGCGCATGCGCGCGGCGCGCACGGCCATCGATGAGGCCGGTGGCGATGTGTTGCTGACCGGGCGCGCGGAATGTTTCCTGGTGGGGCGGCGCGACCTCGACGAAACAATAAGGCGCCTGCGCGCCTATTCCGACGCCGGCGCCGACGTGCTCTACGCGCCGGGCCTGCGCGAGCGCGAACAGATCGCCGCGGTGATCAAGGCGGTGGCGCCCAAGCCGGTGAACGTGCTGATGCCGGGCGCGCTCGGCCTGACGGTCGCCGACCTCGCCGGGCTCGGCGCGCGGCGGATCAGCGTCGGCTCCACGCCGGCGCGCGTCGCCTGGGGCGCCTTCATGCGGTCGGCGCGCGAGATCGCCGAGGAAGGAAAGTTCGACTCGTTCGCCAACGCCGTGCCCATGGCCGACATCGGCGATTTCTTTCGTGACGACCTGCCGCGCCGGCCGAAACCGTGAGTGAAACGTCTCATGCCCGGACCGGCCAGCCGATCGGCGAGGCCGTCGACGCGCGGCCCGCACAGCGGCCCGGCATGGTCACGCTGCAAGGCCGCTTCGGCCGGTTGGAAAATCTCACAGCCGAACACGCGGCCGGCCTGTGGCAGGCGATGCAGGGTCACGACCGCCTCTGGACCTATATGCCGAGCTACGGGCCTTTCGCCGACGCCACGACTTTCAACGCCTGGGTTGCCACGCGCGCCGCGCTCGACGATCCCCGCTCCTACGCCATCGTCGACAACGCCGGCCGTGCGCTCGGCATCATGGCGCTGATGGCGATCCGCGAAAAGGATCGCGTCGTCGAGGTCGGCCACGTGATCTATGCGCCGGCCTTGCAGCGCACGCCGCTCGCCACCGAGGCGCAATACCTGCTGGCGCGCTACGTGTTCGAGACGCTGGGCTACCGGCGCTATGAATGGAAGTGCGACGTGCTCAATGCGCCCTCGCGGCGGGCGGCGGAACGCTATGGCTTCACCTTCGAGGGCATCTTCCGCCAGCACATGATCGCCAAGGGCCACAGCCGCGACACCGCCTGGCTGTCGATGCTCGACAGCGAGTGGCCGGGCCGCAAAGCCAATTTCGAGCGCTGGCTCGCGCCCGGGAACTTCGACGCCGGCGGCAACCAGATCGAAAGTCTCAGCGCCATTAACGGCGGCGCCGCATGAGCAGCGCCGACGCCACGTCATCATCCTTGATGGCGCAACGCCCGTTCGTGTTCATGTGGCTGGCCCGGGTCGCCAGCACCATGGGCATCCAGATGCTGGCGCTGACCATCGCCTGGAAGCTCTACCAGCTCACCAATTCGGCCTTCGACCTCGGCCTGGTCGGGCTGATCCAGTTCGTGCCCTCGGCGCTGCTGACGCTGCTAATCGGCCACGTCGCCGACCGCTACGACCGCCGCGTGATCATCCGCGTCGCGCAGACCATCTCCGCCATCGCCGCTGCCGTCATCACCGCCGCGCTGCTCGGCGGCTTCATCGACCGCAACATTCTATTCGCCGCCGTATTCCTGATCGGCTGCGCCCGCGCTTTCGAGGTGCCGACCACCAGCGCGCTGGTGCCGTCGCTGGTGCCGACGCCGATGATCACGCGCGCGGTGGCGGGCTGGGCCTCCGCCAACCAGATCGCGGTGATCGCCGGGCCGGCGCTGGGCGGCCTGATCTATGCCTTCAGTCCGGTGGCGGTGAGCGCTCTGTGCCTGATGTTCTTTTCCGCGGCCATCGTTTTCGTCACCCTGATCCGCGTCAAAGCCGTGGCAGCGCCGGCGCGCGAGCCGCCGACCTTCCGCTCGGTGCTGGCGGGCTTCCACTATGTGCGCGGACGCAGCCGCTTGCTGGGCGTCGTCACGCTCGATCTGTTCGTGGTGCTGCTCGGCGGCGCCACCGCCCTGCTGCCGGTCTACGCCCGCGATATCTTGCACGTCGGGCCGATCGGCCTCGGCTTCCTGCGCTCGGCACCGGCCGTAGGCGCGCTGCTGTCGGTGGTGTGGCTGTCGCACTATCCGATCGAAAGCCGCATCGGCCCCAAGATGTTCGCCGCGGTCGCGGTGTTCGGACTGGCGACCACCGCGTTCGCGCTGTCGACGTCGTTTGCGCTGTCGCTCGCCGCACTCGCAGTGCTCGGCATGTCGGACGCGGTGAGCGTGGTGATCCGCTTCTCGCTGGTGCAGATCGAGACGCCCGACGCCATGCGCGGACGGGTGAGCGCGATCAACTACCTGTTCGTCGGCTCATCGAATACATTGGGCGAATTCGAATCCGGCACGGTCGCCGCCTGGCTTGGCGCCGTGCCCTCGGTACTGATCGGCGGTATCGGCTCGCTGCTGATAGCGCTGATCTGGATGTTCCTGTTTCCCGATTTGCGTAAGATCGACCGTTACGAGTTTGCGGACGAGCGTGACGTCAAGACGTGAGAGTCTAAGAGTGAGGGGACCCTATGCACATTCTAATCACCGGCGCCGCGGGCATGATTGGGCGCAAGCTGACCGCCCGCCTGGTCAAGGACGGCGGGCTCAACGGCAGCAAGATCGACAAGCTCACACTCATCGACGTGGTGGCGCCGGAAAAGCCCGCCGGCTTTTCCGGCGAGGTGACGACCATCACCAGCGATCTTTCGGTGCCCGGCATCGCCGTGCGAGCCATCACCGGCCGGCCGAACGTCATCTTCCACCTCGCGGGCGTGGTCTCGGGCGAAGCGGAGACCGATCTCGAGAAAGGCTATCGCGTCAATCTCGACGGCAGCCGCGCGCTGCTCGACGCGGTGCAACTTGCCGGCGAAGGCTACCATCCGAAATTCGTCTACACCTCGTCGCTGGCCGTGTTCGGCGCGCCCTTCCCCGAAGCCATTCCCGACGAATTCCATCTGACGCCGCTCACCTCCTACGGCACCCAGAAAGCGATGATCGAACTGATGCTAGCCGACTACACCCGGCGCGGCTTCCTCGACGGCGTCGGCATCCGCCTGCCGTCGATCGTGGTACGGCCGGGCAAGCCGAACAAGGCGGCCTCCGGTTTCTTCTCCGGCATCATCCGCGAGCCGCTTAGCGGTCAAGAGGCGATCCTGCCGGTGCCGGACACGGTGCTGCATTGGCATGCAAGCCCACGCTCGGCGGTCGGTTTTCTCATCCACGGCGCCGGGCTGACCCGCGAGCAGTTGGGACCGCGCATCAATCTCATCATGCCGGGCGTGTGCTGCACGGTGGCCGAGCAGATCGAGGCGCTCCGGCGCGTCGCCGGCGAGAAAGCCGTCGCGCGCATCCGCCGCCAACCGGACGAACTGGTGGCGCGCATCGTCGCCGGCTGGCCGCAGCGCTTCGATCCCAAGCGCTCGCTGGCGCTCGGCTTCACGGTGGAGAAGACGTTCGACGACATCATCCGCGCGCACATCGAGGACGATCTTGGCGGCAAGATCGCGGACTGATGCGCTTTCCCTCGCCGCTCATCCCCGCCACGCTGATCCGGCGCTACAAGCGCTTCCTGGCCGACGTGACGCTTGCCAACGGCGAGGAGATCACTGCGCATGTCGCCAATCCCGGCGCCATGACCGGGCTCGACGCGCCGGGCTCACGGGTGTGGCTGTCGAAGTCGGACAATCCGAAACGCAAGCTGCCCTACTCGTGGGAACTGGTGGAGGTGGACTTCGGCAGCGGCGCCGAACTGGTCGGCGTCAACACCGGCCATCCCAATGCGCTGGTCGGTGAGGCGCTGCAAGCCAAAGCCATTCCCGAACTGGCCGATTACACGTCGGTCCGCCGCGAAGTGAAGTACGGCAAGAACTCGCGCATCGACTTCCTGCTGGAAAGTGACGGCCAGCCGCCCTGCTATGTCGAGATCAAGAACGTGCACCTGATGCGCACACCCGGCCTCGCCGAATTCCCCGACAGCGTGACGGCGCGCGGCGCCAAGCATCTCGACGAGCTCGCGAGCATGGTCGAAGCCGGCGCCCGCGCGGTGATGCTGTACCTCATCCAGATCGGCTCGGCCGAGCGATTCGCGCTCGCCCGCGACATCGACCGGGCCTACGGCCAGGCCTTCGACCATGCCCGCAAAGTGGGCGTCGAGGCCCTTGCCTGGAAATGCGCCATTTCGCGGGAGGGAATCGTGGTGGCGGCGCCTGTGACCCTGGCCGAATAGCCAACTTGCACCCCGCGCCCCAGGCCTTAAATTGCCCCCCATGACCTACGTTGACGCCACCGCGGCACCCCTACGCAAAACCGGCCAGATCAAGATCCACGGCCCCGAGGCCTTCGAGGGCATGCGCAAGGCCGGGCAACTAGTCGCCCGCTGCCTCGACATGCTGACTGACCACGTCGGCCCGGGCGTGCCCACCGACACCATCGACAAACTGGTGTTCGAGTTCGGCATGGATCACGGCGCGCTGCCGGCGACGCTGATGTACCGCGGCTACAAGAAATCGACCTGCACCTCATTGAACCATGTGGTCTGCCACGGCATTCCCGGCGACAAGCCGCTGAAGGAAGGCGACATCGTCAATATCGACGTAACGCTGATCCTCGACGGCTGGCACGGCGACTCAAGCCGCATGTACCCGATCGGCAATATCCCGCGCCGGGCCGAGCGGCTGATCGAGGTGACCCACGAGGCGATGATGCGCGGCATCTCCACCATCCGTCCCGGCTCGACCACCGGCGACATCGGCGCCGCCATTCAGACCTATGTGGAAGCGCAGCACATGAGCGTGGTGCGCGATTTCTGCGGCCACGGCCTCGGCCAGCTGTTCCACGACGAGCCCAACATCGTGCACGTCGGCCGCCCGGGCGAAGGTATTGTGCTCAAGCCCGGCATGTTCTTTACCGTGGAGCCGATGATCAATCTCGGCCGCCCGCACGTGAAGGTGCTGTCCGACGGCTGGACCGCGGTCACCCGCGACCGCTCGCTGTCGGCCCAGTTCGAGCACAGCGTGGGTGTCACCGAGGACGGCGTGGAAGTGTTCACCTTCTCGCCGGCCGGCCTCGACAAGCCGCCCTATAAACGCTGACGGCAAGCACCGCGCGCCGTCCACGGCCGCCTGGCCGTGGATTGAAGAGACCGCAGAACCTCCCCTCGTCGAACCCGTCCGGTTAAACTACAATCATACCGGGATAACGGGCGTAACCGGGTGGACGGATTCCTCATGACGGCCAAGCAGCGCGCCAACGAGCAAACAACCGGGCTTTCCGAAGTCCCTCCGCACTATCACGGCCACCGCGAACGCCTGCGGGCGCGCTTTCGCGAGGCCGGCGCCGACGCGGTGAGCGACTATGAACTGCTGGAGCTGGTGCTGTTCCGCGCCATTCCCCAGCGCGACGTCAAGCCGCTGGCCAAGGCGCTGATCGCCAAATTCGGCTCCTTTGCCGAGGTGGTGGCGGCGCCGGAGACGCGGCTTGCCGAGGCCAAGGGATTGGGCGACGCCGCCATCACCGAGCTGAAGGTGGTGCATGCCGCCGCCGGACGGCTGGCGCGCGGCGAGGTGCGCAAGCGGACGGTGCTGTCATCGTGGTCGAGCGTGCTCGACTATTGTCGCACCACCATGGCCTTCGCCGACAAGGAGCAGTTCCGCGTGCTGTTCCTCGACAAGCGCAACCAGCTCATCGCCGACGAGGTGCAGCAGACCGGCACCGTCGACCACACGCCGGTCTATCCGCGCGAGGTGGTCAAGCGCGCGCTCGAACTCTCCGCCACCGCGATCATCCTGGTGCACAACCACCCCTCCGGCGATCCGACGCCGTCGCGCGCCGACATCCAAATGACGCAGGCGATCGTCGAAGTGGCGAAGCCCTTGGGGATTTCCGTGCACGACCACATCATCGTCGGCAAGGAAGGCCATGCGAGTTTCAAGGGGCTGCGGCTGATCTGATCCGCGCTCGACGCGGATGATGCACCGACATCATGGCCGCAATCGATTTTTCGAAGGGGGAACGATGAAGATCACCGCATTGCTGCTCGCCGCCGCTGCAATGAGCCTTGCCGTCGCGGCAATGCCGACGCACGCAAGCGCAAAGATTTCGTGCAGCGCTCAAAAAGTGAAGTCAAATGCAGGGTGCAGAAGGAAAGGCGGCAGCAACAAATATTGCTCCGAACTGATGGCCGTGCGCTACCGATATTGCCTGAGAACTGGATGCTGGCCCTACCGCGACCTTGGCTGCGGCTACAAGAAGAAGTAGACGCGGCGTTCGGAGAGCGGCCCGGTTTTCCTTCGCGCCATCCGGGCTACGTTCCCGGACAGTCAGCCGCCGTAGCTCTTCGGTGCGCTCTGGGGCGCATTCTTGGGCATGCTGTTGGGCGCCGGTGTATCGGGCAACTCGGGCGGTTCGGGCGGCTCGCCGCCCGGCGGGCTTTCGGCGCCTTCCGGATTCTCGCCGGCCTGCGGCTCGGCCATCGCCGGATTGTGCAGGAGCAGCACACCGACGCCGGGCGTCGGCGCTTCAAAGATGCCGTCCTCGACCTCGCTGAATTCGACCAGCGCCTTGCCTTGGGCATCGAGCCAATAGAGCAGATCGTCTTGCGGGTAGCGCCAGCCGGCGATGTTCTGCACCAGCGGGAACAGGCCGGCGCAATCCGGCGCGAAGGTGATCTTGTAGCCGACTTTGACCGCGGCTGCGCTAAAGGTGACGGTGCAGATCTTGTCGCGCGCGGCGTTGGATAATTCCCAGGCGCCGATCATCGCCTTGGCGGACTCGTCGAGCCCGGGCTTCGGCTGCGCCAAGGCGCCGCCCGCAACCACGAGCGCGGCAGCGAGAATGATGACACCGCGAAACATGTCGCTCCTGTCAGACAACGCCTCGTGCGAGATGGCTAGCGCTTCGGCGGATAGGGGGTTTCGGGAACCGGCGTGAGCGGCGGTTTGCCGGCAGCCCAGGCCAGGATGTTGTCGACCACGAGCTGGTCCATCGCCGCCCGCGTCACCTCGGTCGACGAGCCGAGATGCGGGAACAGCACGATGTGATCCATCTCCAAAAGCTCCTTGGGCACGTTCGGCTCCTTGGCGAACACGTCGAGGCCGGCGGAATAAATGGTGCGGTTCTTCAAAGCCTCGATCAAAGCCGGTTCGTCGACCACCGAGCCGCGCGCCATGTTGATGAGGATGCCGTTCGGCCCCAGCGCCTTGAGCACCTCGGCGTTGATCAGGTTCTGGGTCGCCGCGCCGCCGGGCACGATCGCCATCAGCGTGTCGACGTCGCGCGCCATGTCGACGAGCTTGGGGTAATACTTGTAAGAGACGCCGCTCTGCGGGTTGCGCGCGTGATAGACCACCGGCACGCCGAAGGCCTCCAGCCGGCGTGCGATCGCCTTGCCGATGCGGCCCATGCCGACCATGCCGACGGTGCGGTTGCGCAAGGTGGCCTTGGTGAGCGGATATTGCGCCTGCGGCCATTTACCCGCGCGCAGGTAGCGATCGGCCTGCGGAAATTCACGCACCGTGCAGAGCAAGAGCCCGAGCGCGGTGTCGGCCACTTCCTCGTTCAGCACTTCCGGCGTGTTGGTGACGATGATGCCGTGTTCGCCCGCCCATTTGGCGTCGACGTGGTCGTAGCCGACGCCGAAGCTCGAGACCTGCTCGAGCTTGGGAAAGCGCTGCATGAATTCCGGGCTGATCGGCTCGTTGGTGTAGGTGACCGCGATGGCACCGATCTTGTCGGCGATCGGCTTGAGGAAGGCATCCCGATCCTTGGCCTCGATCAGCTTGTGCAGATTAACGCGGGACGCCAGCCCTTCCATGATGACGGACTTTTCTTTCCCGACCAGCAAGACATTGGGCTTTTCGCCAGCCATGGCGCTCTCCTCTTAGATCAACGCGGTGACCGGCATCTCGACCAGGCTCTTGAACGCCGCCAGCAATTCGGCGCCGAGCGCACCGTCGAGCACGCGGTGGTCGCAGGACAACGTGGCGGTCATCTGGCTGACGAACTTCACGCCGCCATCCTCCGTCTCGACGGGCGCGCGGCGCGCAGCGCCTACTGCCAGAATCGTGGCGTGCGGCGGATTGATGATGGCCGTGAATTCGCGCGTGCCGTACATGCCGAGATTGGAGATGGCGCTGGCGCCGCCCTGGTATTCGTTCGGCTTGAGCTTCTTGGCGCGCGCGCGTTCCGCGAGGTCGCGCATCTCCGCCGAGATGGCGGTGACCGACTTGGCCTCGACGTTGCGCAGGACCGGCGTGATCAGGCCGCCGTCGAGCGCCACCGCCACGCCGATATCGGCATGCGCGAAACGCAGGATACGGTCCTGCGCCCACACCGCATTGGCGGCCGGAACGCGCAGAAGCGCCGCCGCCCAGGCCTTGATGATGAAGTCATTCAAGGAAAGCTTGAAGGCCGGCTGGCCGTCCGCGTCCTTGGGCGCGGCGTTGTTCGCTTCCTCGCGCATCGCCGTGAGCCGGCCGATGTCGATGTCGGCCATCAGATAGAAGGTCGGGATGGTCTGCACCGCCTCGGTCAGGCGCGTGGCGATGGTGGCGCGCATGGAATCGAGCGGCACTTCCTCGTAAGCGATGCCCTCGAACAGCGCCTTGACCTGCGCCGCGCTGGCGCCGGTCGCGAGCGCGCGGCCGGCCGCGGGCGCGGCCTTCTCGATGTCGGCGGCGACGATGCGGCCGCGCGGGCCGGAGCCTTTGACGTTGGAAAGGTCGATGCCGCGCTCGCCGGCCAACCGCCGCGCCAGCGGGGTGACGACGGCGCCGCCGGGCAGCTTGGCCGGGCCGTAGTTGCGCTCTGGCGTGCGGACTTCGCGCCAGGGACTCATGTTGGAATAGGCAAAGGAGCGGCTCCATCCCGTTCGCCCCGCGTAAGCGGGGACCCAGTCTTGCTCTGGACCCCCGCTGTCGCGGGGGTGCGCTGAGCTTGCGGGGCCGCCGCCGGTGCCGGAGCGGGTGTAGCCGCAGCAGCCGGCACCGGTGCGCTCGCTGCTGGCGCGCTGCCGTCGTTGATCACCGCCACCACCGCGCCGACCTTGGCGGTCTCGCCGACCTGGAAGCGGATATCGGTGAGCGTGCCGGCGCTGGTAGCCGGGACTTCCATCGAGGTCTTGTCGGTCTCGATCTCGAACAGGTTCTCGCCCGGCTTCACGTCATCGCCGGCCGACTTGAACCATTTGACGATCTTGCCCTCGGCGACGGTCTCGCCGAGCTGCGGCATCAGGACGTCCATGACCTGCGTTCCCCGCTCACCACGCCACCGACACGTATTGCGTCTCGAGGAACTCCTTCATGCCTTCCTGCGCGCCTTCGCGCCCCAAGCCCGACTGCTTGACGCCGCCGAACGGCGCCGCCGGATCGGAGACGAGGCCGCGGTTCAATCCGATCATGCCGAACTCGAGCTTCTCGGACACGCGCATGCCGCGGCTGAGGTCCTTGGTGTAGAGATAGGCGACCAGGCCGTATTCGGTGTCGTTGGCGCGCTTGATCACTTCGTCTTCGGTCTTGAAGGTCTGGAGCGAGGCGACCGGTCCGAAAATTTCCTCGTTCAGCATCTTGGCGTCGTCGGAGACGTTGGCGAGCACGGTCGCCGGATAGAAGAAGCCGGCCCCGTTCGGCATCGTGCCGCCGGTCAGCACCTTGGCGCCCTTCTTGACCGCGTCGTCGACCAGCTCGATCACCTTGTCGCGGCCTTCCTTGTTGACCAGCGGTCCGAGGGTGACGCCCTCGTCGAGGCCGTTACCCATCTTCAGGCCTTCCATCTTGGCGGTCAGCTTCTTGGCGAATTCGTCGTGCACCTTCTCGTGCACATAGAAACGGTTGGCCGCGGTGCAGGCCTCGCCCATGTTGCGCATCTTGGCGACCATGGCGCCGTCGATGGCGGCATCGATGTCGGCGTCCTCGAACACCAGGAACGGCGCGTTGCCGCCCAGTTCCATCGCCGGCTTGACGATATTGTCGGCAGCCTCGTGCAGGAGCTTGCGGCCGACTTCCGTGGAGCCGGTGAACGACACCACGCGTACGCGCGGGTCGTGCAGCATGGCCGAAACCACCTTGCCGGACGAACGCGAGGGGATGACGTTGACCACGCCCGGCGGCACGCCGGCCTCCTCCAGCGCCGGCATCAGCGCCAGCATGGTGAGCGGGGTGTCGGAGGCGGGCTTCAGCACCACCGGGCAGCCGGCGGCGAGCGCCGGGCCGATCTTGCGGGTCGCCATGGCGGCGGGGAAGTTCCACGGCGTCACCAGGACGGCGATGCCGGCCGGTTTATGCTGCGCGACGATGCGCGCACCGGACGCCGGCGCCATCGAAAAGCTGCCGAGATTGCGCACGGCTTCCTCGGCGTACCAGCGGAAGAACTCGGCCGCGTAGGCCACCTCGCCGCGCGAGTCGGGCAGCGCCTTGCCGTTCTCCAGCGTGATCAGCTTCGCGAAGCGCTCGGCGTCGCGCATGATCAGCTCGTAACACTTGCGCAGGATCTCGGCGCGCTCGCGCGGCTTGCGGCCGGCCCAGTCGGCGAAAGCGCCCTCGGCGGCATCGAGCGCGGCCATGGCGTCGTCCACCGTGGCGCTCGCGACCGAGGCGATGGTCTTTTCGGTCGCCGGATCGGTCACGTCGAAGCGGGCGTTGTCGGAAGACTTGCGCCACTTGCCGCCGATCCACAGGTCGGTCGGCACGTTGGCGAGAAGATTGTCGTACATGGCGGTTACCTCTGAATTTGCTCCGCTCATTCCCGCGCAAGCGGGAATCCAGCTTGTTGCCCTGGATCCCCGCTTTCGCAGGGACGAGCGGAAAATTAGCTTCCGAGCGATTTTCTCACTGTTTCTGCAATCCGCTCCGGCGTCGGCAGCACGATGTCTTCCAGAATGTCCGCCGCCGGCAACGGAATATGCGGCGTGGTGATGCGCACCGGCGGGCCATCGAGATCGTAGAAAGCCTCATCCGCCACGATCGACATGATCTCGGCGCCCCAGCCGCACAGCCGCGGGTTCTCCTCGACCGTGAACAGGCGGTGGGTGCGCGCCACCGAACCCAGAATCGTCTGCATATCGAGCGGCACCAGCGATCGCACATCGACAACTTCGCAGTCGATGCCGTGTTCCGCCTTCAGCTTTTCCGCCGCTTCGACGGCGCGCGGCACCATCAACGCCAGCGCCAGGATGGTGGCGTCCTTGCCGGGACGCACGATCTTGGCGGTGCCGAGCGTGTCGAGGATTTCGCCGTCGGGCACCTCGCCCTTGGTGGCGTAAAGCGACTTGTGCTCGAGGAAGATCACCGGATCGGGATCGCGCACCGAGGCCGCCAGCAAGCCGATGACGTCGGCCGGCGACGATGGCGCCACCACCTTCAGGCCGGGGATCATCATGCACCAGTTCTCGACGCTCTGTGAGTGCTGGGCGCCGAAGCGCGAACCGGCGCCGTTGCCCGTGCGCACCACCAGCGGGCATTTCGTTTGCCCGTTCGACATGTAGCGGCTCTTCGGAAACTCGTTGGCGATATAGTCGAAGCACACCGCAAAGAAGTCCGAGAACATGATTTCGGCAATCGGCTTCAAGCCGGTCATGGCCGCGCCCATGGCGGCGCCGAGGATCGCCTGCTCGGATATCGGCGTGTCGCGCACGCGCAAGGGTCCGAACTGCTCATACAGGCCCACGGTCGCCTTGAATACGCCGCCGGCCTTGGCCACGTCCTCGCCGAGGAAGACCACGTCCTGGTCGCGTTCCATTTCCTGGGCGATGCCGCGGATGACGGCGTCGCGGTACGTCAGTTCCGGCATGTCAGTTTCTCCATGCCCAGCCGCCATCGGCGTAGACGTCGGTGGTGATGATATCGAGTGGCGGGTTGGGCGCGGCCTTGCAGGCCTCGGTCGCGTCATCGACTTCCTTGCGCACGCTCGTCTCAATCTCCTCGATTGTGGCGTCGCTGACGCCGAATTGCTTCAGCCGTTCGCGATAAATCTTGACCGGGTCGCGCTGCTTCCAGCGCTCCAGTTCGCCCTCGGGGCGGTACTTGGCCGGGTCGGCGCGGGAATGACCGCTATGGCGATAAGTCATGCATTCGATCAGCGACGGGCCGTCGCCGGCGCGCGCCTTGGCAAAGGCGGCCTGTGCCGTGCGATAGACCACGTCGGCGTCGTTGCCGTCGATCACGATGCGCTCGAGGCCGTAAGCCGAGGCGCGGTCGGCGGCCGGGTGCTCGACCGCGGTCACGTCGCCGATCGGCGTATATTCCATGTAGAGATTGTTCTCGCAGACGAAGACCACCGGCAGCTTCCACACCGCGGCGAAATTGAGCGCCTCATGGAAAGCGCCGATATTGGTGGTGCCGTCGCCGAAAAAGCAGACCGAGACGTCCTTGTCGCCTTTATATTGGGCGCGCCAGGCGGCGCCGCAGGCGATGGGCAGATGCGCGCCGATGATGGCATAGGAGCCCATCACCCCGTGCTCCTCCGACGTCAGGTGCATCGAGCCGCCCTTGCCGCGCATCAGGCCGTTGTCGCGCTGCATCAGTTCGCCCAGCACCTTCTCGACCGGTACGCCGCGCGCCAGCGTGTGGGCGTGGCCGCGATAGGTGCAGAAGCTCAAGTCGCCCTTCACCATGGCTTCGGCAAAGCCGGCAGCAATCGCTTCCTGCCCCAGCGACAGGTGGCTGGTGCCCTTGACCAGATTTTGCAGGAACAGGTCGTATGCCCGCTGCTCCGCCTCGCGCAGGCGCACCTGCGAACGGTACAGGGCCAGCCGCTTCTGCTCGCCGATGTCGTCATTCAAGCCGGTGCCGGCGGACGGTTGCGCCCGGTCCTTCGCTGTGGCCATGGGGATTTCCTCGAGAGTGTTCTTTTTGGCGGGCGGAACTTAGCGCCGATGAATGCACCACCGCAAGGCGATGTCATTCCGGCGGGTCTTGGTCACTCTGGCGGGTCTTGGAGCACCCCCTCGCTGACGGCGCGCTGGCCCATCTTACGCTCGCGGTAGAGCAGGTAGAGCCCGGAACTCACCACCATGGCGGCGCCGGCCAGCGTCCAGCCAGTGGGCAGGCTACCGAATACCAGATAGCCCAGGATCGTCACCCAGATGAGCTGGGTGTAGATGAAGGGAGAGAGCACCGAGGCCGGCGCCAGCCGGTGGCCGGAAATCAGGCAGAAATGCCCGAGGCTGCCGAGCACGCCGGTTCCCAGCATCATGGAGGCGATGATGGCGTCGGACGGCGCGCTCCAAACGAAGGGCAGCACCGGCAGCATCACCAGCGCGCCGATCATATTGCCGTAGAACAGCGAGGTCTGGTTGGAGTCGGTGCGCAAGACGATGCGGGTCGTCACCGCATAGAACCCGTAGCAGGTGGTGGCGGCGAGTGAGAACAGCGCCGCCGGCTGCATGCTGCCGGTGCCGGGCCGGGTGATCAGCAGCACGCCGCCGAAACCGAACATGATCGCGCACCAGCGGCGCCAGCCGATCCATTCCCCCAGCATCGGGCCCGAGATGATCGCCACGATGAAGGGGAACGTGAAGATAATCGACAGCACGTCGGCGAGTTGCATGTAGCGCAGCGCCATGAAGTTGAGGGCGGTGGACGCGACCAGCAGCAGCGAGCGCGTGATCTGCAGACGGAGCTTGGCGGTGCGCAGGAGGCCCGGCGTGGTCAGCGGATTGGAGACGACGAGAGTCAACAGGAAAGCGCTGGTGTAGCGCGCCCAGACGATCTGCAGGGCCTCCATGTGGGTGTTGAGGTATTTCGCCGTGGTGTCCAAGCAGGCGAACAGCGCCACCGCGCAGCACATCAACGCGATGCCGATCAGCCGCTGGCGGCGCTGATGAGTGGCGTCGGATTCTATGTCTCTCTCCTCAGGGCGCTTTCGTGCCAGCGACGTAGCACAAGATGGGAGAGCGCCGACAGGACAAAGAAGATCACGATGCCGGCAATCGCCAGCAGCAGCAGTGCCGCGAACATGCGCGGGATGTTGAGCCGGTAGCCCGACTCCGCGATGCGATACGCCAGCCCCGAGCCGGCGCCGGCGGAACCGGCCGCGATCTCCGCCACCACCGCGCCAATCAGCGACAGCCCGCCGGCGATGCGCAGGCCCGTCAGCGTCTGCGGCAACGCCGCCGGCAGTTTCAGCCGCCAGAGCGCCTGCCCGCGCGAGGCCTTGTAGAGCCGGAACAGCGCCAGCAGATTGTGATCGACCGAATTCAGCCCCAGCGTGGTGTTGGCCAGCACCGGGAAGAACGCCACGATCCAGGCACAGGCCAGCACCGCCAAGGATTGCGGCAGATAGATGAGCAAGAGGGGCGCGATGGCGACCACCGGCGTCACCTGCAGGATGACCGCGTAGGGGTAGAGCGAATATTCGACGACCCGCGACTGGCTGAACAGGACCGCGAGCCCGATGCCGCCGATCGCCGCCAGCGCAAACCCTTCGAAGGTGGTGGTGAGCGTCACCAGCAGCGAAGCCCCAAGCAGCGCGCGGTCGGAAATGAGCGTCGAAAACACCAAGGTCGGCGACGGCAGCACATAGGGCGGAATGTGGTTGAGGCGCACGATCCCGTCCCACAGCACAACGCCGAGCGCCAACACCAGCACCGGCAGTGCCAGACGAAGCAGCCGGTCGCTCATACCGCCTCCTCCGCCATGGCGCCGCGCAGCGCTTCCGAGACCAGCCGGCAGTAACCGGCATAGTCGGCCGAGGTGCGGAAATTCTCGTCGCGCGGATAGGGCGCGGGGATGTCGATCTCCGCGAACACGCGGCCGGGCCGCGACGTCATCACCACGATACGCTGGGAGAGATAAACCGACTCGAACACCGAATGGGTGACGAAGATCACCGTGCGCTTGAGCAACTGCCAGAGCGACAGAAGATCGTTGTTGAGCCTGAAGCGGGTGATCTCGTCGAGCGCGGCGAAGGGCTCGTCCATCAGCAAAAGCCGCGGCTCGGTCACCAGCGCGCGGGCGATGGAGGCGCGCATCTTCATGCCGCCGGAGAGCTCACGCGGGAATGCATGGGCGAAATCGACAAGCCCGACCCGCTGAAGCGCTTGGGTCACCGCGGTATCGGCGTCGCCGTCTTCATGGGTAAGATCGAGCGGCAGCCGTACGTTGGCGGCGATCGTCGCCCAGGGCATTAGCGTCGGCTCCTGGAACACGAAACCGACTGCACCGGCGCCTGGCGCGCCCTCCTCCGGCCACACCACCGCGCCGTCGGAGGGCTCGCTTAGCCCCGCGATGATGCGCAGCGCCGTCGATTTGCCGCAGCCGGAGGGCCCGAGCAGCGAGACGAATTCGCCGTCTCTAACGGAAAGATCGAAACCGTAAAGCGCGACGGTGCCGCGCTCGAACGTCTTGCCGACGCCGCGCAGCGAGACGATCGCTGACCCTTGCGCTGTCATTGGGGCCGCAGATTTACGCCGACGCCCTTGTTCACGAATTTCAGCGTATAGCCGCGCTTGTAGTCGAGGCCCGCCTTGACCACGCCGGCCCGCACCATCTTGTCGTAGAAATTCTTCCAGCGCGCGTCGGTCATGGCGCCGATGCCGCGTTTTACGGTGTCGCCGGAATCGACAATGCCGTACTCCTTCATCTTGGCGATGGAGTAGGCAAGCAGGTCGTCGGTCATTTCCGGATTGTATTTCTTGATCAGCGCATTGCCGGGCCGGCTGTCGCCATAGATGTAGTCGTACCAGCCGATGGCCGAGGCATCGACGAAGCGCTGCACCAGGTCGGGGTTCTTCTCCACCAGATCGCGCCGCGTCTCGATCAAGGTCGAATAGCTGTTGAAGCCTTTGTCGGCGATCAGGAAAACGCGCGGCTTGAAACTTGGCCTGCTTTTCGATGGCGTAGGGCTCGGACGTCACATAGCCCTGCATGGCCGAGTTCTTGTCGGCCAGGAACGGCTGCGGATTGAAGGTGTAGGGTTTCACCTTTTTCTCATCGAAGCCGTAGTCCGCCTTCAGCCATTGGAAATAGCTGACAATGCCCTCCTTCGAAACGAACAGCGTCAGCTTCTTGAGGTCCTCGAACTTCTTCACTGCGGGCCGCGCGATCAGCACCTGCGGGTCCTTCTGGAAGCTCGCCGCCACCGCGATGGTGGGAATGTTGTGCGCGACCGCGTCGAAGGTCTGCAGCGAGTTGGCGCTCATGAAGAAGTCGAGCTTGCCGACCGGCAGCAGGATGCGGTTGTTGATGTTCGGCCCGCCGGAGACGATTTCCACGTCGAGGCCGTACTTCTTGTAGGTGCCGTCGGCGAGCGCCTGATAGAAGCCGCCGTGTTCGGCCTCCGCCACCCAATTGGTGCCGAAGCGGACCTTGTCGAGCTTTTGCGCCTGCGCGGCGGTCAGCCCCGCAGCGAAGGCCAGCACGATCGCGGCGACTTTTTTCATTTTTAGAACCCTGAATATGACGCACCGCATTGTCTCATTGCGGCACCGCAAACTCCATCCCTTCGGCCGTTATTTAGCCCGCAGCGGGCGGCAAGGCCCGCAACGGTCCACAAGCGGGGCCGGAATCCCCCGCCGCGGCCGTCCGAACGGGCGCCAAAAAATCTTTGAACCTTTCTCCGGACCGCCGCGACCCATGGGTATCGCGGCCGGAGAGTGCCGCCCCGAATTAACCGGATGGAGCCCACCATGACCAAGTCCAAGATCATCGCCGGCGCGGTCGCCGCCCTCACCCTCACCGCCGCTGTCATCGGCACCAGCGCCCCGGCCTATGCCTGGCATCACCATCACGGCCACCATGGCTTCGGTCCCGGCCTCGGCTTTGGCCTCGCCATCGGAACGATTGCCGCCGCGGCGGCCGCTTCCAACGCCTACGAGCCGGTCTACGAGTGCCGCTACGTGAAGCGCTACAACCGCTGGGGCGAACGCCGCATCGTCAAGATCTGCGACGTCGAGCGCTACTAACCGACAACGCCTCCCTTTCGATCGGCGCCCGCCCCCCGTCCATCCCCGCGCCGATCCTGAAGACCCGCCCGGTATCCCCGACCGGGCGGGTCGCTTCTTGTAAGTCAGGCGCCGGCGTCCAGGCTCATCGCCAGCACGCGCGCCACATGCAGCGCGGCGCGGTCGGCGCCGTCGTGGATCTGGTGGCGGCAGGAGGTGCCGTCGGCGACGATCAGCGTGTCGCCCGGCGCTTTGCGCACCGCCGGCAACAAGGAGAGCTCGCCCATCTTCAATGAAACGTCGATGGTGTCGGCGTCGTAGCCGAACGAACCGGCCATACCGCAGCAGCTCGACTCCACCGTCTCGACGGCGAGCTGAGGCACGGCCTTCAACACGCTTTCCACCGCGCCCATGGCGTCGAAGGATTTCTGGTGGCAATGGCCGTGTAGCAGCGCCTTCTTGGGCAATGGCCCGAGCGGCAATTGCAGCGTGCCTTGCTTGTGCTCGCGGGCGAGGAATTCCTCCAGCAGCAGCGCATTGGCGCTTAAAGCGTCGACGGCGTCGCCTTTCATCAAGGCCGGCAGTTCGTCGCGGAAGGTGAACAGGCAGCTCGGCTCCAGGCCAAGCACCGGCATGCCCTGCGCGACATAAGGCGCGAGCGCGTCAAGCGTGCGCTGCATTTCGCGCCGCGCCTCGTCGATCAGCCCGACCGAAAGGAAGGTGCGGCCGCAACACAAGGGGCGCTCGTCGCCGTCCGCCGGCAAGGCGGCATGCACGCGATAGCCGCCGGCGGTGAGCACGCGCAAGGCGGCATCGAGATTCTCGCGCTCGAAATAGCGATTGAAGGTATCGGCGAACAGCACCACGTCGCGCCGCGGTTCTTTCGGCGCATCTTCCGCCTCGGTGCGGTAGCGCCAATCGGACCGGTCGCGATAGATATCCTTGCGCCATTTCGGCAGGCTGCGCTTGGTCGAAAAACCGGCGAAGGTTTCCGAGGCGCGCCGCAAGATCGGGCTGTCGTCGCGCAAGTTGGCAAGCGTCGCATGACGCGCGGCGAGCGGCGCATAACGCGGCAGATAGCCGACCAGCCGGTCGTGCAGCGACAAGCCCAGCTTCCTCACCCGCGCCGCCTGTACCTCGATCTTCATGCGCGCCATATCGACGCCGGTCGGGCATTCGCGCCGGCAAGCCTTGCAGGAGACGCACAGCTTCAGCGTCTCCATCATCTCGTTTGAGGTCAGCGCGTCGGGACCGAGCTGACCCGACACCGCCAGCCGCAACGTGTTGGCACGCCCGCGGGTGACGTCGCGCTCGTCGCGGGTGACGCGATAGCTCGGGCACATGGCGCCGCCGGCGAGCTTACGGCAGGCGCCGTTGTTGTTGCACATCTCGACCGCGCCCTGGAATCCGCCGCCGGAACCGGGAAACGCCGACCAGTCGAGTTGCGTCTCGATGTCCTCACCGTGATAGCCGGGCGCGTAGCGGAACAGGCTGCGGTCGTCGAACTTGGAAGGCCGCACCACCTTGCCGGGATTGTAGAGCGCGTTGGGATCGAACCGGTCTTTCACCTCCTCGAAGGCGCGCGCCAGACGCGAGCCGAACATCGGCTCGTTGAACTCCGATCGCACCAGCCCGTCACCGTGCTCGCCGGAATGCGAACCCTTGTACTCGCGCACCATGGCGAATGCCTCTTCGGCGATCGCGCGCATGGCAACGACGTCCTTGTCCTGGCGCAGGTTGAGGACCGGCCGCACGTGCAGACAGCCGGCGCCGGCGTGCGCATACCAGGTGCCGCGCGTGCCGTGCTTCTCGAACACCTGCGTCAGCCGGCTCGTGTATTCGGCGAGATGCTCGAGCGGCACCGCGCAGTCCTCGACGAAGGACACCGGCTTACCCTGCTCCTTCATCGACATCATGATGTTGAGGCCGCTCGTGCGCACGTCGGTAATCGCCGCCTGCAAATCGGGATTGAGCACCTCGGCGACGCCGCCCCATTTGGCGCCGCTGTTGTTCCAACTGAAGCCGAGATCGCCGATCAGTTCCTTCAACTGGCGCAGGCGGCGCAGGTTCTCCTCATGATCGTCCTCGCCGAATTCGACCAGCAGGATCGCTTCCGGCGTCTCGTGCACGAATTTTTCCAGCGTCGGCCGGAACATCTCAATCTCGCGGGCGAGCTCGATCATGGTGCGGTCGATCAACTCGACGCCGATCGGCTTCAGCCGCACGATCGCCTGCGCCGCGTTCATCGCTTCATAGAAGCTGCCGAAATGCACGGCCCCGACCGCGCGGCGGCCGAGCAGCGGCGAAAGCTTCAATTCGATGCGGGTGGAGAACGCCAGCGTTCCCTCGCCGCCCACCAGCACATGGGCGAGATTGACGTCGTTCTTGCCGGGCACCAGCGCATCGAGATTGTAGCCGCCGACCCGGCGCTGCACCTTCGGAAAGCGCGCTTCGATTTCTTCGGCCTCGCGCGCACCGATCGCCAGCAGGTCTTTCGCGAGCGGGCGCAATGGCGCCGGCACGTCGTTGAGGTTGCCGCCGATCGGTCCGAAATGGCCGAGCGTGCCATCGGCGAGGATTGCTTCGACCGACAACACATTGTCGCGCATGGTGCCGTAGCGCATGGAGCGGCCGCCGCAGGAGTTATTGCCGGCCATGCCGCCGATGGTGGCGCGCGAGGCGGTCGAGATATCGACCGGGAACCACAGCCCATGGGCTTTAAGCTGGCGGTTGAGATCGTCGAGCACGATGCCGGGCTCGACCGTGCAGCGCTGGCGCGTGACGTCGAGGTCGAGGATGCGCGTGAGGTATTTCGAGCAGTCGACCACCAGCGACTCGCCCACCGTCTGTCCGGCCTGCGAGGTGCCGCCGCCGCGGGCGAGCACGGTAACCCCCTCCGCCCGGGCGATGCCTATCGCCCGATCGGCTTCTTCAATCGTGCGCGGTGCGACCACGCCCAGCGGCGTGACCTGGTAATGGGACGCATCGGTGGCGTAACGGCCGCGGGTATAGCGGTCGAACCGCACATCCCCGCTCAATTCGGCCTTCAGCCGCCGTTCCAGGCCGGGCCTCACCACCGCCACGGCTCGCTTCCTCGTTGGGCTTTGGTAAGCCTATGCATTCAGGGTGTTTTCGGGTTGCGGGAATTCGCTTGACCACAATGTCGCATTCATAGTTCAACGCCACAAGCACCGCGCCCAGGCCGGGACGTGCCGTGGCTCAGCCACAAGCCCTTAAAATGCGCGTTTAGGAGCGTCTTCAATGGCTCAGAATTCTTCGCGTCAAGTCGGACGCCATTTTCTGCATATTCCAGGTCCGACTCCGGTCCCCGACCGCATCCTGCGGGCGATGGATACCCCCATCATCGACCATCGCGGTCCGGAATTCGCCAAGCTGACCAAGCGGGCGCTCGAGGGCATCAAGACCATCTTCAAGACCAGCAACCCGGTCATCATCTACACCGCCACCGGTACCGGCGCCTGGGAAGCGGCACTGACCAACACCCTGTCGCCCGGCGACAAGGTGCTGATGTTCGAGACCGGCCAGTTCGCTGGCCTGTGGAAGAAGATGGCCGAGCGCATCGGCCTCGAGCCGGTCTTCATCCCGACCGACTGGCGCAACGGCCTCGACCCGAAGGCGATCGAAGCCAAGCTGCGCGAAGACAAGAACAAGGAGATCAAGGCGGTCTGCGTCCTGCACAACGAAACCTCGACCGGCGCGCTGGCGCCGATCGCCGAGATCCGCAAGGCGATCGATGCCGCCGGCCATCCGGCGCTGTTCATGGTCGACACCATCTCCTCGCTCGCCTCCGCCGACTACCGGCATGACGAATGGGGCGTCGACGTCTCGGTCGGCGGCGCGCAGAAGGGCTTGATGA
The DNA here is from genome assembly GCA_963829785.1 of uncultured Pseudomonadota bacterium. Classification (GTDB taxonomy): domain Bacteria; phylum Pseudomonadota; class Alphaproteobacteria; order Rhizobiales; family Xanthobacteraceae; genus Pseudolabrys. The sequence goes on from CAWHJZ010000007.1 coordinate 22,334, forward strand.
TGCCGCCCGGCATGTCGTTCAACGCCATCAGCGACAAGGCGCTGGCCGCCAACAAGACCGCCAAGCTGCCCAAGTCGTTCTTCGCCTGGGACGAGATGATCAACATGAACAAGGTCGGCTTCTTCCCCTACACGCCGGCAACGCAAATGATTCATGGCCTCATCACCGGCATCGAGATGCTGCACGAGGAAGGTCTCGACAACGTGTTCGCCCGCCATGACCGGCTGTCGGAAGCCACCCGCCGCGCCATCAAGGTGTGGGGGCTGGAGAACCTCAACAAGAACGCCAGCCAGGTGTCCCCGACCATCACCGCGGTGTTGCTGCCGGAGGGCCATGACGCCGACAAGTTCCGCGCCTTTGCGTTGGAGACCTTCAACATCTCCTACGGGTCGAGCTTCGGCGCCTATGCCGGCAAGTATTTCCGCATCGGCCATCTCGGCGACATCAACGACGGCGCGCTGGTCGGCGCCCTCGGCATCACCGAGATGGCGCTGCAGTTGTTCGGCGTGCCGATCAAGAAGGGCGGCGCGCAGGCGGCGATGGACTACCTCACCGCCGAGCTCGGCAGCACCGCCAAGAAGGCGGCCGAGTAAGTCTTCGCTTCCTTGCGATGAATTGGAATGGCCGGGCTCGTCCCGGCCATTTTCGTTTAGGGGCAGATGGATTCCCGATTACGCGGAAACGAGCGGGCTGCGGTCCGCCGCGGACGCGTCCAGTTTCCCGCCGATCCCGAACGTCTCTTTCGCAAAGGCAATGCGCTCGGGGCGTGACAAGCTGCCGGCGTTGGCGCGGTCGACGGCTTCCAGCCGCACGCCGATGCCGGCGCGGTTGGCGATCTGGATGTTGAGGCCGGGCCGGGCATTGATCTCGAGCATCAGCGGCCCCTTGCTGCGGTCGAGCACCAGGTCGACGCCGACATAGCCGAGGTTGGTCATCTCGTTGCAGCCGGCGGCGATGTCGAGCATGCGGTCGAATCCGGGAATCTGCACGCCGGTAACGTCGGCGAGCGTGTCGGGATGCTGCTTGACGACGCTGTTGCGCGACACCGCGGTGAGCGTGCGCCCGGTTGCCAGATCGATGCCGGCGCCGATGGCGCCCTGGTGCAGGTTGGCCTTGCCCTCGGACTCGGTGGTCGGCAGCCGCAACATGCCCATCACCGGCACGCCCTTGTAGGCGATCAGCCGGATGTCCGGCACGCCGAGATGAGTGATGCTGTCGAAGACGCGGTCGAACTCGACGCAGTATTCGACGATGACGTGGTCGTCCTGGCCACCCAGGCTGTAGATGCCGCTGAGCATGTTCTGCATGTGGAAACGCAGATCGTACCAAGTCATCATGCGGTGGTTGGCGAGCCGCAGGTTGTCGCCGATACGGCCTTTGACGACCAGAATACCGTTGCCGCGGCTGCCGTTGGCCGGCTTGACCACGAAGTTTTCGTATTTGCCAAGCAATTCAGGCGCGCGGCGTATCTCGACGGAGTGGCTGAAGGTCGCATAGAGCTCGGGCGTCGCCAGGCCGGCTTTATTCGCCAGTTCCTTGGTGAGCAGCTTGTCGTCGACCAACGGGTAGAACTTGCGGGCATTGACCTGCGAGATGTAGTCGCCGTTGCGGCCGTTCATACCGAGCAGCCCGACTTCGTGCAGCTGCTTTGAAATGCCCCACAGATTCATGGCTGCCGCTCCGCCAGCACCCGGAAGCGCAGCAGCTCGCTCAAGCGATAACCGGTGTAGCGGCCGATCAGAAGCGTCAACGCCGCCAGCACCAGGATCAGTTCCGGGAACGCGAAGAAGATGTGCTGCAACGGCGGCGCCGAGATGACGAGATAGCAGACCGACGCGATGACCAAGCTCATTATAGCCTGCTTGATGGCAACCGCCGGCCCGCTTTCATCCCACATCACCGAAACGCGCTCGATGGTCATGGTGAGGATGACCAGCGGAAACAGCGCCACCGACATGCCGGGCTCGAAATTGAGCTTGTGAGACAGCACCGTCACCATCGCCATGAACAGGATCACGAACATCACGATGGCGCCGAGCCGGGCGACCAGCAGCAGCTTCAAGTGATCGAAATAGAGGCGCACCAGGAGCCCGGCGGACAGCACGACGCTGAACAGCACGACACCCCATAGCAGGTGGGTTTCGCGGAAGGCGAGCGCGATCAGAACCGGCATGAAGGTGCCGACACCGCGCAGGCCGATGACGTTACGTAAGACGACCAGCATGAAAATGCCGATGGGCAGGGTCATGATAATGCGGAACGCCTGGCGCTGCTGCACCGGCAGCGAGTAAAGCGAATAGGTGGTCAGGAACGAGTTCTTGATCTTGCCGAGTGACAGCGTCTGCCGCAGCACCGACTGCTCGACGCGCGAGACACTGATGCGGCGGCGATCGAGCTTGCCGCCGTCGATCTTGACGAAGGGCTGGTCGTCTCGCCACCAGGCGTACCAGCTGCGCGGAATGCGCGGCTGGCCGGTAGCGGCCGAGAACCATTGCCAGTGGTCCTTGATGTAGACCTCGAGCCAGTCTTTTTCGTCGGCCTTGATGCCGGGCTTGGCGAGATCGAGGCCGTGCACCGTCCGTGCGATGCGCTCATTGACGCGCAGGATCTGGACGGCAAGCGAAGCGATCTTGGCTTGCGAGCGGTTGTCGCCGAGTAGAAATCTCACATTCTCCGACCGGTCGGGCGAGGTCAGATCGCGCAGGATCACCGATACCAAGCTGATGTCGTCGGACGATTTGGCGTGGGCGGCGGCGAAAATGCTGCGCGCGATGGTCTGCGCGTTGGGGTTCAGGGTGATCGATTGCGGCAGCGGCGGCACTGGCTTCTGTTCCGCGGGGCGGCCTTGCGTCCGATGCAGCACGAAACGCTGGCGCGCCACCATCAGGCCGCTGGCGTTGCGGGCGGTCAGGTTGAGACGCCGGTTGGGGCCCTCGGGCGCAATGGTGATGCCGAAGTCGGGCGCCGCCACCCGTTCGTTGAGGACGCTGAGATCGCGCGACGCCTCCGGCACGAACAGCAACACCTTGAGCGGCCCGCCATTGGCGGTGACGCGGACTTCGCTATCGACCTCCCAGGCGGTGGTCACTTCCTTGGCCTGCAATGGCACGCCGGCCACCAGCACCTTGTAGGCGAACAGGCCGAGGCCGATGGCGGTCAGCACCGCGGCGAGAATATAGACCTGCAGATTGCGCATCGCGTCATTTCCCGCCTTCGCAGGGCTTGGCAAAAATGTACTTGCGGCTTGAATCGACCAACACGCGGGAGGCGAGGAACTTGCGCCCGATCAGCACGGGGAATTTCTGGCCGGTACGATCGGTCAGCGTGAAATCGGTTTCGACCACATGGCCGGCGACACAGACCTTGAGCCGCACGATCGGCCGCCGGGTGTCCTTGACCTCGGCCCGCATGACCCGCGCGACGCGGCCGGTCTGCTGTTCGACCGCGACGGTCTTGCCATCCGCGCCCCGCATGGTGAAGCGATACCAAGTCTTGCCCTTGCGCTTGAAACGCTCGACGTCGGTAACGTCAATCGAAGACGATTTGGCACCGGTATCGAGCTTGGCGTCGAGCGTGAGACCCTGATCCGGGAAGGTGACGGTTTCGATCCAGCCTGCGACGGTCGGCAAGGGACTCGACATGGGCGCGGCACCGGTTTGCTGTGGTGAGGTCTGAGCCATGGCGCCGCCGGTCCACAAGACCGCCACGACCAGTGCCAACACGTAGCGCAGCGGATGCATGTTTGCCGTCCCCTAAAAAATTAGACCGCGACCTATGTACAGAATCCCTCAAGCCAATATTGACGCAAATCAACCGCGGGTTCGCGCGGAACCCTTTTTTCATTCCGGAAATAGAGCACGGATGTCAGGCCGCGGCCACCCAGTCGTTGGTTTCCCGGGCGCGCGCGATCAAGGCCGAGATCGCCCTCAAAGTCGCGTCCGGCGCCTCGCGCTGGGGCGAATGCTTGGCCCCGGGCAGCAGCGCAACCTCGACCTGGCAGCAACACTCCCGTTCGGCGGCTTCGATCTGCGCGACGGGACCATACTGGTCGTCCTCGCCCTGGACGATCAGGGTCGGTACGCGGATACAGGCGAGCAGCTCGGTGGCATCCCATTGGCGGAAATCAGGATCGAGCCAGGCACCGTTCCAACCCTTGAAGGCGTTATCGACGTCCGCATGCCGGCGCGATAGGCGCTGGCGCAGGTCGCCGGTCTGAAGGAAGCCGGCGTCGCTCAATTCCGTCAGGGCATTGCCTTGATCCGCCGACCAGAGGTGCGAACGAAGCAAGCCTCGAAGGACGGCGGCCCCGACGTCGGGTAAACCCGACATCGGCATCTCAAACCCGGCGCAAGTCGGCCAAAGCCGACTTGCGTTGGCCGTTCATCCTCCGAGGCCCACGCCGCGCGCGGGGCACCTCAGGATGACGGAGAAATGCTGTGCCGCGTCCAGTCTGATTACGCCCGATCCTCCGCCCGGAGCTTGAATCGCTGGATCTTGCCGGTGGCGGTCTTCGGCAGCTCGGTGCGGAACTCGATCCAGCGCGGATACTTGTATGGCGCCAGCTTCTGTTTGACGTGCTCCTGCAACGCACCGACCAACTCCTCGGTGGCTTTGTCGGGCAGTTTCAGCACGACGAAGGCCTTCGGCTTGATCAGCTTCTGCTCGTCGAACCAGCCGACTACTGCCGCCTCCAGCACCTCCGGATGCGACGACAGCGCCGCCTCGACTTCGAACGGCGAGACATAGATGCCCGACACCTTGAGCATATCGTCGGCGCGACCGCAGCAGACGTAATAGCCGTCCTCATCCTCGATGTATTTGTCGCCGGAGCGGGTCCACTCGCCCTGGAAGGTCGAGCGCGACCTCTCGCGGTTGTTCCAATACATGATGGCGCTGGTCGGCCCGCGCGCATAGAGCTCGCCCATCTCGCCCTGCGGCACGGGTTCGCCGTCTTCGCCGATCAGCTTGACCTCGTAGCCCGGCACCGGCTTGCCGGTGGTGCCGTATTTAGTCGCGCCCGGCCGGTTGCTGAGATAGATGTGCAGCATCTCGGTGGTGCCGAGACCGTCGGAAATCTCCACGCCGTAGCGCTCCTCCCAGCCTTTGGCGATCTGCTCGGGCAGCGCCTCGCCGGCGGAGATGCAGCGGCGGATTTTGACTTCCTCGCGGGTCGGCGCGCTGCTGCTGGCGAGGAACGCGGCGTAGAAGGTCGGCACCGCGAAGAACACCGTCACCGGATATTTCTTCAGCAAGGCCGCGACGCCGTCCGGCGTCGGGCGCTCCGGATTGAGCACGGTGGTGGCGCCGACGGAGAGCGGAAACGTCATGGCGTTGCCGAGGCCGTAGGCGAAGAACAACTTCGCCACCGAATAGACAACGTCGCTTTCCTGCAAGCCGACGATCGGCGTGCCGTAAAGGTCGGCGGTCAATTTAAGACTGGCATGCACGTGCACCGCGCCCTTGGGACTGCCGGTGGAGCCCGAGGTGTAGAGCCAGAAGGCGATGTCGTCCGCGGTGGTCGGCGCGGTGTAATCCTCCGGGTCGTCGGCGCCGATGACGTCCTCGAACAGACGATAGCCGTGTGGATTGTCGCCAGAGACGATGACGTGCTCGAGGTCCGGGCAATCCTTGATCAGCTTCTCGAATTTCGGAAACAGCGCCTCCGACACCACCAGGCACTTGGCGCGGCTGTTGGCGAGCATGAAGCGGTAGTCGTCCTCGGTCAGCAGCGTATTGACCGGCACGGCGACGATGCCGCTTTTCAGGCAGCCGAGAAAGGCGGTCGGCCAGTCGACGGTGTCGAGCATCGCCATCAACACGCGCTCTTCGCGCCGGACGCCAAGCCCGCGCAGTGCGGCACCGAAACGGGCGACACGGTCGGCGAGTTCGCGATAGGTAAGCGTGCGGTGCCCGTCCATATAGGCCGGCTTGTCGGCACGGCCGGCATCAAGATTGCCTTGCAGGACGTCGGCGGCGAAGTTGTAATCGCGTGGGATCGCGCCCACCACTTCCTCGGCCACCGAAGGCGCGGTCGTCATATTTATCCTCCCAGAGCGGCATAACGGCCGCTTATTAGCGTCTTACGTGTTGGGCGAATTATGCGAGGCGGGGCCGATTATCGCAATGTGAATATAATTCCAAACTGCAACCGGCGCCTGGTGGCTCATTTTCGGCCGACCGCTGTACAGCGCGGCATTTGCGGTTATGGTTCGCGCCAACATCATCCGGCCCCTCCACGTCATGCCCGGCCATGACGAATCTGTGCCGGGACTAAAATTGAAGGGAGCCCCGCTCATGATCCTCAGCCGCGAACGCATCCTGACCACCCATGTCGGCAGCCTGCCGCGCAACGAGAAGCTGTCGGACCTGCTGGTGCGTCAGGAGGCGGGCGAGACATTCGACCCCGCCGAAATGGCCGCCGAGCTCGACCGCGCGGTGAAGCACGTCGTGGACAAGCAGACCGCAGCCGGCATTGACGTCGGCAATGACGGCGAGCAACAGCGCGTCGGCTTCCAGACCTACATACCGCAGCGCATGAGCGGGTTCGGCGGCGTGTCGCAGCGTCGGCGCTCTCGCGAGATCGAGGAGTTTCCGGAGCTGTTGGCGAGCCTGATGCGGCGCTTTCCGCACGTCACCAAAGGTCAGCAAGGTTCGCCGCAGGCGCAGGCCGAGATCAAGTATCTCGACGTCAAGCCGCTGGAGAACGAGATCGCGCGCTTCAAGCGCATTGCCGACGACCGCTTTACCGAGATGTTCATGACGGCACCGTCGCCCGGCATCATCTCGTCGACCATGCTCGACGCCCATTATGGCTCGCACGACAAGTACCTGAGCGCAATCTCGCGTGAGATGAAGAACGAATACCAGGCGGTCCACAAGGCCGGCCTCTTGTTGCAGATCGACGCCCCCGATCTCGCCATGGACCGCACCATGATGTACCGCGACCTCGACGACGCCGGCTTCGTCAAGGCGGTGGAGCGGCACATCAAGGCGATCAACGAAGGCATCGAGGGCATTCCGCGCGAGCGCGTGCGGCTGCACGTCTGTTACGGCAACTGGGAGGGCCCGCACATCTACGACATCCCGCTGGTGAAGATCTTGCCGGCGCTGTACGAGGCCCAAGTCGGCGCGCTGTCGATCGAGTTCTCCAATCCGCGCCACGCCCATGAATACGCCGCCTTCAAGACCGCGCCGCTGCCGGCCGACATGGTGCTGATTCCCGGCGTGGTCGAAACCACCTCGAATTTCGTCGAGCACCCGGAAGTCGTGGCGCGCCGCATCGAAGAGGCGGTGGCGGCGGTCGGCGACCGCGAACGGGTGATCGCCGGCACCGACTGCGGCTTCGGCACATTCACCAACCGCGAGTGGGTGGTCGAGCCGGTGGTGTGGCTCAAGCTCGCCGCCCTCCGTCAGGGCGCCGACATTGCCTCGCAGCGCTTGTGGGGCAAGAAGAGCGCGGCGTAACCTATCCTCCGCCCATGCCCGTCCCCGCCTACGCGGGGACGGGCTTTTTCGGGGCCATGCGCATAGCTCCGCCGCGCGTCTTGTTTGGCGGGCGCCGGGTTCGCCCGTATTCCTCTTCCCTCTCTGCATGAGAGAGGGAGAGGGAGATGGAGCGCCCTCGGCGGACCGGACGCGAGAACGATAAGGGCGCCCCAGTGAGCGGGGATAAGTCTTTTCCTGTTGTCGGGGTCCGCCCGGGCCCGGCCCGCCAGGCGGTCCGGCTATGGTCTTGCGAGCCGCGCGCCAATCGGCGCATAACCACACGGAAAACGCCGGCGGCCGCGCCAAGGGTGCGGCGTGCGAGGACAAGGAGGACGCCATGGACGAGAGAACGCGCGAACTGATCGAGATTCGCCCCGAAGACATCAATCCCCGCTACAACTGGGGCCGCGCCCTGCCGTCGCTCGGCATCATGGGCGTCGACTTCGAGGAACGGGTCGATTACCGCCGCCTGCACCGCTACCGGCTCGGCCGCGCCAAGCAGGTGCTGGAGAATTCCGAGTGCGGCGCGCTGCTGGTCTTCGACGTCAACAACATCCGCTATCTCACCTCGACCAAGATCGGCGAATGGGAGCGCGACAAGATCTCGCGCTGGGCGCTGCTGACCCGTAACGGCGACCCGATCCTGTGGGACTTCGGCTCGGCCGCCGTCCACCACAAGCTCTACGCACCCTGGCTCAAGCCGGAGAATTGCAGGGCCGGCCTGTTGGGCCTGCGCGGCACCGTGCAGCCTTCGTTCGGGCTGATGGAAAAGCACGCCAAGGAATTGTTCTCGCTGCTGAAGGAAGCCGGCGTCGAGAAGATGCCGGTGGGCGTCGACATCGTCGAACCGGCGATGATGTTCGAAATGCAGAAGGCGGGCATCAACGTCGTCGACGGCCAGCAATTGATGCTGGAAGCGCGCGAGCTCAAGTCGCAGGACGAGATCGCGCTGCTCAATCGCGCCGCGGCCATGGTCGACGGCGCCTATCACATGATCAACGAGGAACTCAAACCCGGCGTACGCGAGAACGACATCGTCGCCAAGGTCAACGAGTTCCTCTATCGCCACGGCTCCGACGACGTGGAGGCGGTGAACGCCATTTCCGGCGAGCGCTGCAACCCGCATCCGCACAACTTCACCGACCGGCTGATCCGCCCCGGCGATCAGGCGTTCTTCGACATCCTGCAGGCGTTCATGGGCTATCGCACCTGCTACTACCGCACCTTCAACGTGGGGCGGGCGACGCCGGCGCAGCACGACGCCTACAAGAAGTGCCGCGAATGGCTGGACCGCGCCATCGAGCTGATCAAGCCCGGCGTGACCACCGACGAAGTGGCGCGCGCCTGGCCGAAGGCGGAAGAGTTCGGCTTCCCCGACGAATTGTCGGCCTTCGGCCTGCAGTTCGGCCATGGCCTCGGCCTGGCGCTGCACGAGCGTCCGATCATCAGCCGCGTGATCTCGCTTGAGCATCCGACCGAGATCAAGGAAGGCATGGTGTTCGCGCTCGAGACCTATTGCCCGGCGACGGATGGTTATTCGGGCGCGCGCATCGAGGAAGAGATGGTGGTCACCGACAAGGGCTGCCGCGTGATCTCGCTGTTCCCGGCGGAGGAATTGCCGATCGCGGCAAGGTATTGAGGCGCGTTACCTCTCCCCGCTTGCGGGGAGAGGTCAAGGCGGCTGCCGACGGGGAGAGGTAATAAGCCATGCTCGCCGCGCTCGCCGCCCTTCTGGTCTGCCAGCTCGCCGGCGAGGTGATCGTGCGTGGCATCGGCCTGCCGGTGCCAGGCCCGGTGCTCGGCATGGTGCTGTTGGCCCTGGCGATGCTGGTGCGGGCGCCGCTGCCCAAAGACATCGGCAAGACCTCCGACGGCCTCCTCAAACATCTATCGTTGCTGTTCGTGCCGGCCGGCGTCGGCGTGGTGCAGAATTTAGCGACCCTCGGTCATGAAGGCGCGCGGCTGATCGCGGTGGTGGTGCTGGGAACCGTCATTACGCTTTCCGTGACCGCGCTCACCTTCGAATATCTGGCGCGCTTCATGGGCGTCGACGAGGCCCCGGACGACCACCACGAGACCGGCGAGACGGAGGCCGATGGCGCCAGGGCGGGCAAGCCGAAGGCAGGCGCATCATGAGCAACTTTGTCTCGCTATGGGTCTACCTCTCGGGCCAGCCGCTGCTGTGGCTGACCGCGACGCTGGTCGCCTACGTCGCCGCCGACACCCTCGCCGCCGCGCTCAAGCGCCATCCGCTCGCCAACCCGGTGTTGATCGCGGTGATCCTGGTGGCGGCGCTGCTGCTCGCGACCGGCACCGACTACCCGACCTATTTTGCCGGCGCGCAGTTCGTGCACTTCCTGCTCGGGCCGGCGACGGTGGCGCTGGCGGTGCCGCTCATCCGCTATCTGCCGCATGTGCGGCGCACCGCGGTGCCGATGGCGGCGGCGCTGGTGATCGGCTCGTTGACCGCGATCGCGTCTGCCGTGTTGTTGGCGATGGCCTTCGGCCTCGACCACGCCTCGCTCCTGGCGCTGGCGCCGAAGTCCTCGACCGCGGCCATCGCCATGGGCATCGCCGAGAAGATCGGCGCCGACCCGGCGCTCACCGCCGTGCTGGTGATCCTCACCGGCATTACCGGCGCCATCGTGGTGACGCCGCTGATGAACGCGCTGCGCCTGAAGAACTACGCCGCGCGGGGTTTCGCGGCGGGCCTGGCCTCGCACGGCATCGGCACCGCGCGCGCCTTCCAGGTGTCGCCGCTCGCCGGCACCTTCGCCGGCATCGCGCTGGGGCTGAACGGGCTGTTGACCGCTCTCCTGGTGCCTGTTGTGATCGCCTGGTTGGTGAAGTGATGGCACCGAAAAAACCACCCAGGCAACCGAGGGGACCGCCGGCCAAGCCGCTCGCGAACCCTTTCATCCCGCATTACGTGTCACCGAAAGAGAAGGCGCAGGCGCGAGCGCAGCGGCTGCGCTTTCTTTATTGGTTGGCGGTCGCGGTGCCGGTCATCATCACGATCATGCTGTTCGGCTATACCGACCAGGCGCCGGCCGGCTTGCGCGCGGCGACGGAAAGCATCGACGCCGTGTTCGGCTATCCGGTACTGCGGCTGATCGCCTGGATGATGAGCTAACGCAAGGCCTCGCATGACCGCAAAACCGAAGATCGCGGTACTCGGGGCCGGCATGGGCGGGCTGGCGACGGCCGCGCTGCTCGACCGCGCCGGCGCCGACGTGACGGTGTACGAACAGGCCAAGGCCTTCGCGCGGGTCGGCGCCGGCATCCAGATGAGCCCGAATGCGCTCAGGGTGCTGCGTGCGCTCGATCTCGAGGCACGCCATCCGCGCGGTCGCGTTCCAGCCGCGCTACTGGCGCAACCGCGCTTCGGACACCGGCGAGATGCAGAACGAGTTGACGCTCGGCGACGAAGCCGAGCAACGCCATGGCGCGCCCTATCTGCTCGGCCACCGCGCCGACCTGCACGCGGCGCTGCTCTCGCGCGTGCCGGCCGCGCGCATCGCGCGGGACAAGCGGCTGACCGATCTCAGCCAGAGCGAGACCAGGCGTGACGCTTTCGTTTGCCGACGGCAGTTCGGCGGCCGCCGACATCGTGATCGCCACCGACGGCCTGCATTCGCGGGCGCGCGAAATCCTGTTCGGCGCGGCGGTGCCGCGCTTCACCGGCAACGTCGCCTACCGCACGGTGTTCGCCGCCTCGCGGCTCGGCGGCCTGACGCTCGACGACAACTGCAAGTGGTGGGGGCCCGACCGCCACATCGTGATCTACTACGTCAATCCGCGGCGGGATGAGCTCTATTTCGTCACCAGCGTGCCGGACCCGGACTGGAAGCTGGATTCATGGTCGGCGATGGGCGATCTGGGTGAACTGCGCGCGGCATTCGAAGGCTTTCATCCGGACGTGCGGCGCGTGCTCGACGCCTGCCCGGCCGTGCACAAATGGGCGATTGCCGACCGCGATCCGATGCCGCGCTGGAGCGAGGGCCGCATCATGCTGATGGGCGACGCCGCGCATCCGATGACGCCGACCATGGCGCAAGGCGCGGCGCAGGCGCTGGAGGACGCGATGGTGATGGCGCGTTGTCTTGCGCGTTTCGGCTTCGATGACGTCGCGAGCGCCTTCCGCACCTTCGAGGCGCACCGGCAGGCGCGCGCGGCACAAATCCAGGTCACCTCGCACCGCAATGTCTGGATGCGCGGGCGCACCGACGGCGGCTGGCTCTACGACTACGACGCCACCACCGCGCCGCTCGATGAGGCCGCGCCGGGCATGGCGGCGGAATAGGCCTTAAAGGCGTCTTCGCTAAATCCCCATCGCCTCTTCGAACGCGCGGCGCACGTCGGCCGGCTGGCCGAAATGATGGCGGAAGCCGGCGAGGCGCGCTTTCAGCAATGGGTGCTTGTCGTAGTCGGCGAGCGGCACACCCTCGACACTGTATTGGCGCATGACTGGTCGGGCAGCTCGACATATTTGGCTGCGGCGGGATCGCGGATGAGGCCGGAGGGGTCCTCGCCCCTCGCCACCTTGTCCATGTCGGCGAAGAAGCGCTTGCGCATCTCGATGATGCCGATGTCGCTCGAGCGCAGGTTCTCCTTGGCGCGGTCGGCGATGCGGCCCTGCCCGACCCAACCGATGATGTCCTGGTTGATGACGTGGCTATCGATCCAACGTCCGTTGGCGCCCATGATCGGGCTCTGCCACACCGGCACGCTTTCCTGCACGAAAGGCTCGCGGCCCTTGGGCACGCGCATGAAGAACCAGGAAATGCTCAACGTGTTCTCGTCGTCGACCGGCACCCGCCATTCGAAATGCATGCCGAGAAAGAAGGCGTTCGGCCACAACGCCACGCGGCCGACGGTCCAGTTCGGATCGCTTTCGTCGCCGCCCTCGCGGATGCGGCGATAGACGAAGCCGTGCTCGAATTCGTCGAACTTGAGCTTGAGATGGCGCGCGGCCTGTGTGTCCTGCCCGCGCAGGTGCGCGCCCCAATTCTCATGCATCCATTCGAAATGCACCGGGTCGATGGAGTTCTCCTGGCACTGGAACCAGTTGCAGGGGATGTCGGCGGTGACGATCTCGCGGAAGCCGTTTTCGTAAGTGAACGGCGCCCACACCGGCAATTCCGGTGCGGGCTGCGGCCCCATATAGGCCCACAGCAGGCCGGCCAATTCGCGCACCGGATAGCCGGCGATGGCGCAGCCTTCGCGCGATTTCGGATTGGGGTTGGCGATGTCCTCGTAGGGCTGCTCGACGCAGGCGCCGGCGTGGTCGAATTTCCAGCCGTGATAGGAGCAGCGGATGCCGGTTTCCTCCACCATACCGTAGGAGAGATCGGCGCCGCGGTGCGAACACTGGCGCGCGACCAGCCCGTAGCCGCCGGACCGGTCGCGGTAGAGCACGAGATTTTCGCCCATGAGGCGCACCGGCTTGATCGGGTCGGCGTCGAGCTCGCTTGCCCCCGCGATCGGCATCCAATAGCGCCGCAGCAGTTCGCCCATGGGAGTACCGGGCCCGACGCGGGTGAGCATTTCGTTGCGGGCGGCGCTGAGCATGGCGTTTCCTCGAGTTGTTGGCGTCTTTTGGCGCGCATCCTAGGGCCCCGCCCGGCCGAGGCAACAGGGCGGCGCCGCAGGGCAGCCGTGCAGGCCCGAGGTGGCGAAACCGGCCCGGAATGGCTATGTGAGGGGCTGCCCCTGCCGAGAGAAAGCCTGATGGACACGCCGAAATACAAGCCCGACCCGCTCGAGTTCAAGGCCGCCGCCAAGGCGCCGGACCTGCACAACGAGAACTTCGCGGCCGTTTCAAAGGGCTTCCGCGGCTATTGCCCGGCCTGCGGCAAGGGCCGCATGTTCCGCGCCTATCTGAAGGTGGTGGACGAGTGCCCGCATTGCGGCGAGGAACTGCACCATCACCGCGCCGACGACTTCCCAGCCTATCTCGTCATCGTCATCACCGGCCATATTCTGGTGCCGATCGTGCTGGCGGTGGAGACCGCCTTCGCGCCGCCGATGTTGCTGTCGATCCCGCTGTGGCTGACGACGGCCGCGGCGATGTGCATGAGCCTGTTGCAGCCGGTGAAGGGCGCTGTGGTCGCGCTGCAATGGCAACTCGGCATGCACGGCTTCGAGGACTCGCGCAAAATGGGCGAGCTGGAGCCGACGGTGACGTTGCCCGCTAGCTAATCCCGAACCTGAAGCAAGAACGACTCACGCCGCGCGCCCGTGCGCGACGAAGGCGTGCGTGTCCCGCTGCAGGGCCGCGGCTTAACGCTACCCGGCTTTCGCCGCCTGCTCGCGCAGGTGCGGGAAGCGCTCGGACAACAGCGAGCCGTGGTAATAGGTCGGCTTGAACGACGGATGGGCGCGGATGTTGTCGAACCAGGTGACGACGCGGGGCAGGTCCTGCCAGTCGGCCATGTTGAGATCGTCCATGCGCACCAGCGCCGGCATCACCGACACGTCGGCGAGCGTTATGTCCTTGCCGAGCAGCCAGGGCCCGCCGCTCGCTTCGATCTCCTTGTCCATGCGCTCATAGGCGCGGCGCAGGCGCGCCAGCGCGGCGTCCATCTCGGCCTGCGGAAACCCGGTCTGGCCCATGGCCATCATGAATTCCTTGCGCAGGGGCTTCGACTCCGCCATGGCGATGAAGTCCTCGCGGCTCATGGCCTGGAATTTCGGCAGGAAGGCGAGATTGAACGTGGGCACGCGCACCGCGGCCGCCGGCATCTCGTCGATGAAGTGCAGCAAGGTGCGCATGTGGGCGCGCTTGACCGGGTCTTCCGGGGTCAAGCTCGCCTCCGGCGAGACCTCGTCGAGATATTCAATGATGACGTTGGAATCGATGACGATCTGCCCGTCGTGGTCGAGCGTGGGCACCACCCCGTTGGGGTTGAGCTTGAGATAGTCGGGCTTGAGCTGATCGCCTTCGAGCAGGTTGAGTTTCACCTCGTCAAAAGGCAGCTTCTTGGTGTTGAGCACGAAGCGCACCCGCTGGCTGCAGGTCGATTGCGGCGCGTTGTAGAGCTTTAAGGCCATGGCGTTTTTTCTCCCCCGAATTTTCAGTGTGTCATTGTCGGGCGCGGCCCCGCAACTGCCCTGATGGCCGGTTCACGCATCCTTGACCAGGGCCTTGCGCAATCTCGCCAGCTCGGCCTGATACTCTTCGGCGTTGCCGTAATCGTCGAACAGAGCATAGCGCTCGTGGGTGCCGATGACGCGGCGCGCGTGCTTGATCGGGCACCAATACTGCTCGGTGCGCGCCGCGATTTCGCGGGTATAGCCGATCAGCCCGTTGGCGTAGGCGCAATAGGCGCAGTTGAGCTTCTCCAGCGCGTTGAGGTAGGCGAGATGGTGACGGTCGAAGACCAGGTAATCGGCGCGCTTGACCTTGGCGATGCCGTAGATGGGAAAGCACGCCGCCTGATAGACGGTGACGAACAGGTCGAGCACCAGGAACGGGACGATGCCGGCGTAGATCACCGGCGCGGTCAGGATCACCAGCGGGTTAGCGCCCAACAAATAGGGCAGCAGCTTGCGGCGCAGTTCGCGGTGGCGCCGCAACAGCTCTTCCTCGAACTTGATGCGGCCGCGCTCGAGGCCGACGCGCAATTCGGCGCGGCGCTTGGCGAGTTCCGCGTCCAGCTCGCCTTGCAGGACGTGGATCTTCTCCATTAGCTCGGCGATCTGCGGAGTCATCGGCTTGCTCCATTGCGGCGCGTGGGCAGACCGCGCGCGCCCGCCCACCGGTGAATTTATGTGCTATTTACTTGAGCCCGCGGAGCACGGCCGATTGACTACCACATCGTGCGCGGCACGCCGTATCCTCCCTAGGTACTGAACGGCGGCCATCCTCCAAATGTGCACGTCAAAAGGGCCGCGCAAGCGGCCCTTTTTTCTTAAGGAAATGAGAGTTTACGGCCAGCGCCGAAGGGCTACTCCAGCCCGGTCGGCACCTTCTTGTTTTCCGACTCGAGCTTCATGCCGGCGGCAAGCGCCATGGTCTCCATGAGCGCGGCGAAGTCCTTCTGGATGTACTCCTCCGGGTTCTTCTGCAGCATGGCGGCGCCGAAATGCGTCTGCAGCACTTCGCGGGTGGCGGCCGTCACCGGCATCGGCACGTCCATCTCGCGGCCGAGCTCGAGACCGAGGTCGAGGTCCTTGCGCAGCAGCTCCGGCGTGAACGTCGTCGTCCAGTCGAGATTGACCAGCGCCGGCGACTTGTACTTGGTGAACATCGAGCCCATGACGCCGTTGTTGAGGAACGCGAGGAAAGCATCGCGCGGCACGCCCATCTTGTTCACCAAGAGCGTGATCTCGATCAGGTTCTCGATGACAACGCCGAGCATGACGTTGTGCGCGATCTTGCACACGCGCGCGAGCTCGCCTTCGCCGACGTAAGACACGCCCTGCGGCGCGATCACTTCCACCAGCGGCATCACCGCCTTGGCGGCCGCTTCGTCGCCGGACAGCACCGATGACAGCCGGCCGGCTTTGATCACCTTGGCGTTGCCGGACACCGGCGCCGCGATGTACTCGGCGCCACGTTCTTTCAGCCGCTTGCGGATGTCGGCGGAGTCCTCGACCGAAATGGTCGAGCAGTCGACCACTACCTTCGGCAGCTTGCCGGCGGAGGCGACGCCTTCCTTGCCGAACAGCACCTGGTCGAGGTCCTTGCCGGTGGAGACGATGGAAAACACCACGTCGCATGTGGCGAGATCCGATAGCTTGTCGACCACCTTGCCGCCGCTCTTGACGAGCGGCTCGGCCTTGGCGCGGGTCCGGTTCCACACCGACACGTCATGGCCGGCCTTGAGCAGGCGCTCCGCCATGGGCAATCCCATGCGCCCGGCTCCGATCCAGCCGATCTTCTGCGTATTCTTTGACATAGCGAAACTCCTTGAAACCAGACTGCCGTTCAAAAGTCTGCGCGGGGCTTTAGCGGTTCTGGGCGCAATCCGCCAGCCGCAATGAGCGCCTTACCGATGCCACACAGGTGCATACCCTTGTGGTCCACGTTCGATGAGCCGTATCCTTGCGCCCCCGCGCCTGGAAGGGGACGTGGCCAAGGCCCCTGAAGAGGCCGGCAAACAACACATACTGGGAGAACGCCGGCCGGCACCATGCAGGATGCCGTCAGCATCGCGGTTGCCCCCGCAGCGCCGAGTCGCCTCGGCGAGCGCTTGCGCACGATCGCGCGCAACGCCTTTCCATTCATCGTGGTGGGCGCGATCTGGGAAGCCGTGGCCCGCTCCGGCGCCATGCCGCCTAAGCTATTTCCGACGCTGGAACAGATCGCCGCTTCCTTCGTCGAGCTGACGATATCCGGCATCCTGCCGCACCACGCGCTCGACACCATCATCCGCCTGCTTGTCGGCTTCGGGCTGGCGGCGGTTGTGGGGCTCGCGATCGGCATGCTGATGGGCCGCTCGCGGCGCGCCGAAGACATCTGCCTGCCGCTGGTGAGCATCCTCGCGCCCATTCCGGGCCTCGCCTACACGCCGCTGTTCCTGCTGTGGTTCGGGCCAGGCCAGCTTTCCGCCGTGCTGCTGGTCGGCTTCGTCTCGATGTTTCCGGTGATCTACAATTCGTGGACCGGCGTGAAGGCGGTGAAGGAGATCTGGGTGCGCTCGGCGCAGGCCATGGGCGCCGACAACCACCGCATGTTCCGCCACGTCATCCTGCCCGGCGCCCTGCCCTACATCCTCACGGGCTTGAGGCTCGGGCTGGCACAGGCCTGGCGCATCCTGGTGGCGGTGGAGATGCTCGCCGCCGTGCCGTGGGGGCTCGGCTGGTTGATCTTCGGCGCGCGCGAATTCCTCAATACCGACGCCATGATGGCGGGCGTGCTGGTGATCGCGGTGATCGGCCTGGCGCTGGAGAAGTTCGTGTTCCAGAAGCTGGAGAACTACACCGTGGTGCGCTGGGGCATGGTGGAGTCGATGGAATGACGCTCGACCAGGCTCAGCACCGGCGCTCGCTCATCCGCGGCGCGCTCTCCATCATCGGCGCGTTGGCGCTTTATGAAGCCGTCGCCTACAGCGGTTATTTCCCGCAGGTGTTGCTGCCGACCGTCCAGTCGGTGGCGGAAACGCTATGGTCGATGCTCGCCGACGGCGTCATGTTCGAGCACGCCGGCGCCACGCTCTACCGGGTGATGTTCGGCTTCACGCTGGCGCTGGCGCTCGGTATTCCGCTCGGCATCGCGATGGCGCGCTTCAAGCCGGTGGAAAATTTCTTCCTGCCGCTGGTCTCCGCGCTGATGCCGATCCCCTCGTTCTCGCTGGTGCCGCTGTTCATGCTGTGGTTCGGCATCGGCAACACCACCACCATCCTGATCGTGTTCTATGCCGCCACCTTCCCGATGCTGTTCAACACCTGGTCGGGGGTGCGCTCGGTCAATCCGCTGTGGCTGCGCGCGGCCGGCGCCATGGGTGCCGACGAGAAAAAGCTGTTCTGGAAGGTGATTATTCCCGGCGCCTCGCCCTTCATCATCACGGGCATGCGGCAGGCGTTCCTGCGCTCCTGGATCGCGGTGGTGGGTGCGGAGATGATCGCGGCCTCCGACTGGGGCCTGGGCTGGGTGATCTTCGACGCCAAGGAGTTCCTGCAGGCCGACATCATGCTGGCCGCGATCGTGGTGATCGGGGTCATCGGTTTCGTGTTCGAGCGGCTGGTGTTCGGCTCGATTGAAAAGGCGACCGTGCAGAAATGGGGCATGGTGCGGATGGCGAAAGGGTAAGTGAATCATGAGCGAGACGGCATCTCCGGTTCTGTGCAACGTCGACGAGCGTGGGGTGGCCTATGTCACGCTCAACCGGCCGGAGGTCCATAACGCCTATGACGGCGTGCTGATCGCCGAGTTGCTCGAGACCTATGACGCGCTCGCCGGCCAGAATTTGCGCGCGGTGGTGATCGCCGGCACAGGCCGCCATTTCCAGGCCGGCGCCGACATCAAATGGCTGAACGCGGTGCGGCAGTCCTCGCCGCAGGAAAACCTCGACGCCTCGCGCATGACGGCGGAAGCCGTGCAGCGGCTCAACCTCTTGCCGGTGCCGACCATCGCATTGGTGCATGGCGCTTGTTTCGGCGGCGGCACCGGCATCATAGCGGCCTGCGATATCGTAATCGCGGCCCACAATGCCACCTTCTCGATCGCCGAGGTGAAAATCGGGGTCGCCGGCACCATCATCATCCCGCAGCTCAACGACGCCATAGGGGTGCGCCAGGTGCGGCGCTACGCGCTCACCGGCGAGCGCTTCGACGCCGAAGAAGCGTTGCGCATCGGCCTGGTGCACGAGCTCGTGGCGCCCGGCGACCTTGAGGCCGCGGGTGAGCGCATGGTCGGACATCTGCTGTCGAACGGGCCGGAGGCCGTCGCCGCGACCAAGCTGTGGGCGCTGCGCTCGGCCTGGAGCGATCTCGATGAAGAGGCGTTCAGCGCATTGATCGAAGCACATTCGGCGAAGCGGCAATCGAGCGAAGCAGCGGAAGGCTTTGCCGCCTTCATCGAGAAGCGTCCCGCAAGCTGGAACCCGGCACAGAAGACAAAAGCATAATAGGCGGAGAAGAATGCCCCATATTGAAATCGCCGACGTTTCGCTCGCCTACGACACGCCCGCCGGCCGCGTGGAAGGCGTTAAAGAGGCGTGCTTTTCCATCGAGCAGTCCGAGTTCCTGTGTCTCGTCGGTCCTTCCGGCTGCGGCAAGTCCACGCTGCTCAACATCATCGCCGGCTTTCTCACGCCCACCGGCGGGCAGATCCGGATCGGCGGCCAGCCGGTCACCGGTCACGGCCAGGACCGCGGCGTGGTGTTCCAGGATTTCGCGCAACTTTTCCCGTGGCGTACCGCGCTCGGCAACGTCGTCTTCGGGCTGGAGATGAAGGGCATGCCCAAGGAGGAGCGCGAGGCGATCGCGCGCGAACAATTGCGCCTGGTGAAGCTGGAGAAGTTCGCCGACGCCTATCCGCATCATCTGTCCGGCGGCATGCAGCAGCGCGTCGCGATCGCGCGCGCGCTCGCCTACAATCCGGCGGTGCTGCTGATGGACGAGCCTTTCGCGGCACTCGATGCGCTCACCCGCGACGAGATGCAGCGGCTGCTCGCCGACGTGTGGCGGGAAACCCGCAAGACGATAATTTACGTGACGCACAACGTGGCGGAGGCGGTCTATCTCGCCGACCGCGTGGTGGTGATGTCGCCGCATCCCGGCACGGTGAAGACCGAGGTCAGGATTCCGCTGCAACGACCGCGTGACCCGCTGAGCGCGGAATTCCTGGAATGGCAGAAAATCCTGCTGGGTCATCTCGGCCAAGACACGGGCGCGGCCGAGACGCAACCGGCAAAGAGCAACGGCCAGACGACGACCGCATGAAGTTTCGAAACGCCGGCCCCGCGTTGCAGCGGGAACCGCAATTCGCGAACGGCATGCATCAACAACCAGGGAGGATACCGATGACGAAAGCCTACACTGGGATTACCCGTCGGCATGCGCTGGCGGCCACCGGCGCCGGCGTGCTGGCGGCGGGACTGGGCGTGCGTCCGTCATTCGCGGCGACGACGGTGCGTCAGGGCTATCAGACCAACATGTGGGGCATGCCCACCTACTACCTGCTGCATTCCGGCATCCTGAAAAAGCACGGCATCGACGCCAAGGAATTCGCGGTGCCGTCCGGCAACCTCACCATGCAGCAGATGGTGGCGCGCCAGGTCGACATGGGCACCTTCGCCGGTCCCTCCTTCGCCATCGGCCATGACCGCGGCGGCCTGATCGCCGTCGCCATGATCGAATACGTCGGCAAGACCGCGCGCGTGATGGCGCGCAAGGAGCTCGGCCTCAAGACGGTGGCCGACCTGCGCGGCAAGAAGATCGCCAGCCAGACCGGCTCGTCGATCGGCAACATCCTGGTCGACCAGATCCTGCCCAAGGCCGGCCTGAAGAAGGGTGACTATACCGAAGTGCGCATGAACGTGAACGACATGGTGGCCGCCATGGCCGCCAAGACCGTCGACGCCATGGCCAATGTCGAGCCCTATAACTCGATCGCCGAAGCCGAGGGCCTCGCCAATACGCTGGTCGACTATTACAGCTTCGACAAGCTGCCGGTGTTCATGGCGGCGACGCCGGACTTCATCGACAAGAACGGCGACGCCGTCGTGCCTTATCTCAAGGCCTGGATCGAGGTCGCCAAGGACTTCAAGGAAGAGCCCAAGAAGGTCGCCGACACGATCTACTCGTTTTACACCTCCAAGGGCTACAAGATGTCGAAGGACACCTTCGCCAACGCGCTCGGCCGGGTCGAGGTGCATCCGGGCTGGCCGGCCGATCTCGATGGCTACATGACGCACCACGCCGAGGTGCTGATGAAAGCCCACAAGATCAAGAAAATGCCGGACTGGAGCAAGGCGTTCCGCAAAGACTTCATGAAGAAGGCGGAATCCTGAGGATTCAGTCCCGCGCCATGCGAATGATCTATCGTGAGCGGTCCTTCTGTCTATCAAGGCCGGTGGCGCGGTAAGTGATGACGGCGCGTGCCGTATGCAGTAAAACCCCGGCCGGCGCGGTTCCGCGCCGGCCTTTTCAGCGACCAACGCTCAAGCACCGGAGACGCGAATGTCCGCCGCAAACAGTCCCCTTACCCAGAGCGGTGAGCCCGTAACCTGGAATTTCAAGCTGCTCGCCCAGAACAATCTGGGCGGTTTCGGCGGCATGGGCGAAGGCATGGCCGTGACCATCGCCAAGGACGGCCGCCGCATCATTTGGCTGGCACATGAAAGCGCGCCGAAGAATTTCACCGGCGTCGACGTCTCCGACCCGCGCAACCCGAAAGTGGTGGTGCAGACCGACCTTCCGCAGCCGCACATGCGCTCCAATTCGCTGGAGTGCTCCGGCAACATCATGGCGGTGGCCTACCAGACCCAGAAGAAGGGCCTCAAGCCGGCCGGCCTGGAACTGTTCGACGTGTCGGTGCCGGAAAATCCGAAATCGATCTCGTTCTTCGACTGCTCGGGGCCGACCTCGCGCGGCGTGCATCAGCTCTGGTTCTGCGACGGCGAATACGTGCACATGGCCGCCGGCTCGCCGGACTTCGAAGCCGCCGACCCCAAGGACGACCAGTTCTACCGCTGCATCGACGTGCGCGATCCGTCGAAGCCGAAGGAAGTCGGCCGCTGGTGGCTTTCCGGCACGCGCAAGGGCGACAACGTGGCGCCGCCGCCGCGCCATTCGCTCGACAAGGGCTACCGCGCGCACAACTGCAACGTCTATACGCAGCGCCCCGACCGCATGTATCTCTGCTACCTCGACGGCGGCATGTACGTGATGGACATCTCCGACAAGTCGCAGCCGAAGGTGATCTCGCACTGGACCAACTCGCCGCCCTACACCGGCTTCACGCACACGGCGGTGCCGCTGTTCGACCGTAACCTGATCCTGGTCACCGAAGAGTCGACCGAGAACAACGCCAAGGACTGGCCCAAGCTGGTCTGGCTCTTGGACGCGCGCGACGAAACCCACCCGGTGTCGTTCGCCACACTGCCGATGCCGCCGGTCGACGCCTTCAAGGACCGCGGCGGCCGCTTCGGCGCCCACAACATCCACGAGAACCCGCCGGTGCCGACCGCGTTCCAGTCGGACCAGCTCGTGTTCGGCACCTTCTTCAACGGCGGCATGCGCGCCTTCGACATCTCGAACGCGTATCAGCCCAAGGAAGTCGCCGCCTTCGTGCCGCCGGCCCCGGCCGGCTCGCCGGTGGGCGCGGTGCAGCTCAACGACGTGTTCGTCGACGAGCGCGGCATCGTCTACACCGTCGACCGCCTGACCGGCGGGCTGTACACGCTGGAGATGGATTTCTAGCCCTTGTCATCGCCGGGCAAGAGGCGCGAAGCGCCGTCTTCGCGCCTTAAATCCCGGCGACCTCGCTTAGGCGAGCACACCCGTTCCAATCAGCGGGATCACCGGGTCTCGCCGCTTCGCGGCGGCCCGGTGATGACGGTATAGTTGGGCATGTCAGTCGACCAAGTCTTCCCTTCCAAGGCCGCGGGCGCCTTCGGGCGCCGGCAGCGGCGCGCGCGCGGGGCGCGCACGCCGGTGACCGTGGTCACCGGCTTCCTCGGCGCCGGCAAGACCACGCTGTTGCGCCGCTTCCTGGAGACGCCCGAGGGCCAGGGCACCGCGGTGGTGGTCAACGAATTCGGCGCCGCCGGCATCGACGACGCGCTGGTGCGCGAGAGCGCCGACGAGACCGTGCTGCTCGGCAACGGTTGCCTGTGCTGCATCACGCGCACCGACCTGCAGGTGGCCTTGCGCAAGATGGTGATCGAGCGCGAGCGCGGCGAAATCCCGAACTTCCAGCGGGTGGTGATCGAGACCAGCGGCATGGCCGATCCGAGCCCGATCCTGCAGACCTTCGCCACCGACCGCGCGCTCGGCGAGGTGTTTCATCTCGACGTGGTGCTGACGGTGGTGGACGCGGCGACCGGCGCCGACACGCTCGAATGGTCGGCGGAGGCGCGCAAGCAGGCAATCCTGGCCGACCGGCTGGTGATCACCAAGGGCGATATTGCCGGCCCCGACGCCGCCAAGCGGCTGGCCGCGCAATTGCGCAAGCTCAATGCCGGCGCCGATATTCTCGAAGCGGTCAACGGCGAGCTCGATCCGCGCGCCTTGGTCGAGCCGGCGGACGCCGAGCGCAACGCCTTCGTGGCGGAAGCCGAGCACAGCGACGGCATCGCCAGCTTCGTGCTGACGGAAAGCTCAGCCATGCCGTGGCCGGTGTTCGCGCGCGTCATGGACGTGCTGATCACCATGCGCGGCGCGGACCTGTTACGGGTGAAGGGCTTCCTCAACGTGGAGGGCTGCCAGGGGCCGGTGGTGGTGCAGTTCGTGCAGCACCTGGCGCATCCGCCGGTGGAGCTGGAGACCTGGCCCGACGGCAACCGGCAGAGCCGCGTGGTGTTCATCACCCGCAATATTTCGGAAGCGCAGGTGCGCACGCTGTTCGTGGCGATCCGTGCGCTATTGCCGCAGCAAGAGCTGTCGCAACTCTAAAGCGGGATGACTTTTCTTCGAATCGTCATCTCGCTTTAGATTCTTGTTTGAGCATGATCTTTTCCGAAAACCGGTACCCACTTTTCGGGATCATGCTCTAATCGTTCGCCAGCCGTTTCACGCTTTTGCGCGCTTCCATGATCACCGGCGGCACGGCTCCCTCGTTGTTGGGCGCCATGATGTGGCAGCCGGCGACGTGCGGAATGTCGGCGAGCGCCTGGACAACCTCGACGCAGATGCGGCGGCCTTCCGCCGCCGGATCGCTTGATCCTTCCATGCGTTCAACGATGGCGTCGGGGATGATGGCGCCGTAGAGCTTGTCGCGAATCCAGCGTGCCGACTTGGCCGAGCGTAGCGGCACGATGCCGATCAACAGGAACAGTTTGTCCGCGAGCCCGTGCTCATCAAGCCGCGCCATATAGCGGCGGACGATGTCCGCATCCATGCAGAACTGAGTCTGGACGAATTGCGCGCCGGCGGCACGCTTGGCCTCGAGCCCCTTCGGTTCCCAGTCCGCCGGCGGATCGATCGGATTGTCGGCACCGCCGAGGAAGAACGGCGCCGAACCGGAAACCTTGCGGCCCGACGGCAACTCGCCCTTGTCGCGCAACAGGCGCGCGGTTTCCAAGAGTTGGCGCGGATCGAGATCGAACACCGGCTTGGCGTCGGGCTGATCGCCAGCCGACGGGTCGTCGCCGCGCAGCATCAGCAGGTTGCGCACGCCGGAAGCGGCCGCCGCCATCAGGTCGCTCTGCAGGGCGATGCGGTTGCGGTCGCGGCAGGTGAATTGAAGAATGGGCTCGATGCCCTCGGCCGCCAGCATGGCGGCGGCGGTGACGGCGGCAAGGTGCGGGCGGGCGCCGGCGCTATCGGTGACGTTGACCGCGTCGGCGAGGCCTTTGAGCGGCAGCGCCTTGGCGAGCAAGTCGGCGCGGTCGAAGGATACCGGCGGCGTCACCTCGGCGGTGAGCACGAAGCGGCCGGCACGTAATTTGTCCTGTAGGGTCATGGGAAATCAGGTCGCAAAATCCAGTGGACCTGGCAAGCGCAACAATGAGACATTGCACGAACGGCATAGCTGCCGTGCATTGGGCAAGACGGGATGGACAAGGCGGGACGTTTCCCATGGCGATATCACTCGACGAAGCTCTGGCATGCATCACCGACAACTGCCTCCTGGTGGTGCCGCGCGAGGTGTCCGGCGTGCCGATGGCGGCGACGCGGGCGCTGATCCGGCGCGGGGTGAAGGGCCTGCATCTGGTGGCGCTGCCCACCTCCAGCCTGCAGGCGGATCTTTTGATCGGCGCCGGCTGCGTGGAAACGCTGGAGACCAGCGCGGTGAGCCTGGGCGAGTTCGGCCCGGCGCCGCGCTTTTCCGACGCCATCCGCAGCCGTTCGATCGTGATGAAGGACGCCACCTGCCCGGCGCTGCACGCCGGTCTGCAGGCGGCGGAAAAGGGCGTGCCGTTCATGCCGTTGCGCGGGCTGATCGGCTCCGACGTCTTGAAGTACCGCGACGACTGGAAGGTGATCGACTCACCGTTCGGCAATTCCGATCCGATCGTGCTGCTGCCGGCGATCCGGCCGGACGTGGCGCTGATTCATGCAGCCATGGCCGACCGCTTCAACAATGTCTGGATCGGGCGGCAACACGAGCTGGCGATGATGGCGCATGCGGCGGAAAAGACCGTCGTCACGGTGGAGAAAATTGTCGACGGCGATCTTCTCGCCGACCCGGTGCTGGCGGCCGGCACCCTGCCCGGTTTCTATGTCGAAGCGGTCGCGGTCGCCGAGCGCGGCTGCTGGCCGCTGCCACTGCCGGACACCTATGGCGCCGATGCGGAGCACCTGGCGGAGTATGCAGCGATGGCTGCGACGCCCGAAGGGTTTGCGGCGTATCTGGACAAGTATGTATATGAGAAGCAGGTGGCGTAGTTCAGAGGCCGCAGCGTGACAACGAATATCCGCGACGAAGAACTGCTCGCCGACGTGATCACGCGGCTGATCGGTGACGTGCGCCACGTGGCGGTCGGCAACGCCTCGCCCATTCCCGCCACCGCCGCGCTGCTGGCGCGCGAGCAGAACGGCAATGGCCGGCCTTACGTGTCGCTCTTGCAAAGCCGCAAGCACAATTTCTTCACCGACGGCGCGCGTGAACTGTTCGATTGCGCAGGCCAAGGCCGCATCGACGTGTTCTTTCTCTCCGGCGGGCAGATCGACGGCCAGGGCAACATCAACCTGGTCGAGATCGGGGACCACGCGCACCCCAAGGTGCGTTTCCCCGGCTCGTTCGGCTCGGCCTATCTCTATTACGTGGTGCCGAAAGTGATCCTGTTCCGCACCGAGCATTCGCGCCGCACGCTGGTGCCCAAGGTCGACTTCATCAGCGCGCCGGGCATGAGCGAAGCCAACGTCTACCGCCCCGGCGGGCCGATCGCGCTGGTCACCAACCGCTGCTTGTTCTCCTTCGCCGACGGGCATTTCACGCTTGCAAGCGTGCACCCCGGCCATACCGTCGAGGAAGTGATCGAGAACACCGGCTTCGACTTCTCACGCCCCGAGACCGTGCCGGAAACGCCGGCGCCTTCGCCCGACACATTGCGCCTCATGCGCGAGGTGGTGGCGCCGCAACTGGCCGAGGTCTATCCGCAGTTCGCGGCACAGGTGTTTGGGATCGGCGAATCCGCTTTCGCCCGCTGAAAACACGCGCCCCTTTTCGGCCGCTACACACCTGGGCTAGTGTCCGCCCGCGCCGCCGGCCGGCCGCGCGGTCCAACAACAGCAGCAGCAACAACAGCGAAGAAGGAAGCGTCCGGTGAAAACGGTTGAAGCGGCGGTAATCGGCGTCGGATGGGTCGGCGGCACGCGGGCGGAAACGCTGGCGCGCACCGCGCTGGTCGACAAATTGCACCTATGCGACATCCGGCCCGACCGGCTGGCCGAAGTGAAGGAACTCTACAAGCCGGCGACCGCCACCGCCGACTACAACGACATCATCAACAACCCGAACATCTCGGTGGTCTATATCTCGACCACGCCGGAAACCAACCACTATCCGATCTGCCGCGACTGCCTGAAGGCCGGCAAGAACGTGATGCTGGAAAAGCCGATCGCGCTGGAGCTGTGGGAAGCCGACGAGCTGATCCAGCTCGCCAAGCGCAGCAACCTGAAATTCTCCATCGGCTATTCGCAGCGCTTCAACACCAAGGTCGCCTACGCCAAGAAGAAGATCACCGACGGCACGCTCGGCAAGGTGGTCTCGGTGCTGGTGAGCCGCCATCTGTCGCGCTCGCTCGGCTCGAAGATCGCCGGCCGCGTGCGGCTGTCGCCAGTCGTCATGGAATCGACCCACGATCTCGACTTCGTGTTCTGGCTCCTGGAGCCGGCCAAGCCCGTGCGCGTCTACAGCCAAGGCGCCTACGGCTACATGGAGAAGGTCAACGGCTCGCACGACATCATGTTCACCAACGTCACCATGGACGACGGCACCGCGGTGATGATCAGCGGCGGCTGGAACCTGCCGCCGAGCTATCCGAACTACTGCGCCACCTGGATCGAGATCACCGGCACCGAGGGCTCGTTGTTCCTCGACGACAGCCAGCGCGACAACTGGCTGAACACCATGAAAGACGGCCAGCAGTTCCCGATGTCGACCATGCCGGGCGAACAGGTCGGCGAGGTGTTCGCCGGCGGCATGGGGCCGGAGACCATCCATTTCCTGGAAGCCTGCATCCGCGACACCCCGGTCATGGTGACCGGGGAACAGGCGCGCGTGGTGATGGAAACCTACAGCGCGGCCGATCTCTCGGCCGACATCAACGAGCCGGTCGATCTGCCGCTGTCCAACCAGACGATTTCGCAGATCGCGGAGTTCAAAGAAAAGCACAAGCAAGGGGCCAATCCGAAATGAAGAAGTCAGCAAAGGGCGTCGGGCTAGCCATCATCGGCGGCGGACGGGTCGGTCTGTTCCGCGGCGAAGTGGCCAACCGTCACCCTTCGGTCGAGTGGATCGGCCTCGCCGAGAAGAGCCCCAACCGCGCCGGCGAGGTGGCACCCAAGATCGGCGCCGACTTTGTCACGCAGGACTATAACGAGCTGTTGAGCCGGCCGGAGGTGACCGCCTGCATCGTCGCCACCGACGAGCACCTGCACGTCGGCCCGATCAAGGCCGCGGTCGAGCGCGGGTTGCCGCTCCTGATCGAGAAGCCGCTGGCGACGCGGCTGGCGGAATCCGCCGAAATGATGAAGATCATCCAGGACGCCAAGATCGACGCCGTGGTCGGCTACACCCAGCGCTTCCGCCGCCGCTGGCTGGCGGCCAAGGAAAAATGCCGCACGGGCGCGTTGGGCGACGTCACGCTGGTGACCTCACGCGCGTTCATGAACCGGCTGGTGGCGATCGACAACTACAAGCGCACCGACGATCCCTCGACCATCTCGCCGATGGTGATCTCCGGCACGCACGCGCTCGACATCTGCATGTGGTGCCTGGAAGGCAAGACGCCGGTGGAGGTCTACGCCCGCTCGATCGACAAGGTGCTGGGCCCGCTCTACCAGGGCATCGACGCCACCGCCGGCATGATCACGTTCGACGACGGCACCGTCTATCATCTCAGCATGTCGTGGGCGATGCCGGTGACCTGGCCGGCGGCGGTCTATTCGCTCGCGGTCGGCATCTCCGGCACCACCGGCATATTGACCATCGACGACACCCATAGCGACATCGTGCTGGCGGTGTCGAAGGGGCAGTCGGAAGGCTACAACCCCGATCCCACGCGGCTGGTCGATTTCATGGGCAGCTATCCGCCCGGCGACATGGCGCTCGGCGAACTGCGCGGGCCGATGTCGCTTGAAACGCAAAGCTGGCTGGACCGTGTCTCGCTCGGGCTGCCGACGCCGGCGGCGACGGTGGAGGAAGCCCACCGCAACCTGATGATGACCAAGGCGCTGGATTTGTCGGCCAAGCGCAAGAAACCGGTGGCGCTGCCGCTCAGCCCGGACGACATGAAGGCGGCGGCGTAGGGCTCCCGGCCGCAACAAATACGGCGTCATGCGCGGGCTTGACCCGCGCATCCATGATGAAGTGTCGCTGAACGCAGCCTTACGTAAGGCCGTGGTTGCCGAAACGCGTCATGGATTGCCGGGTCAAGCCCGGCAATGACTGCGGAGAGGTCAGCGTTCACCTAACGGCTTGATACCCAGCTCCGCCGCCAGCTTGTCGAGCTGCGCCACCAGCTCCGGCGTCAGCGGCAGGCCGTTGCGCGTGCGGTCGGCGATGCGCTGAGCGCGCGCTTCGCCCGGCAGGCGCACCTTTTCGCCCGGCAGCGTCTTCGACGCGCGCAGTTCGCGGGAATGGCGGTCCACCTCGGCCTTGAACTTGTCGAGCGGCTGGAAGCGCGCCGGATCGAGCGCCACCACGAACTGGCCGGTATTGGTGACCTTGCCCGGCTCGGCGTTGAAATCGATGCAGTCGCGGCCGAACAGCGCGCCGTTGAGCGTGCCGGCCAGCATGCCGATCATCAGCGCCAGGCCGGCGCCCTTGTAGCCGCCCATGGGCAAGAGCAGCGCGTCGACCGTCTTCTGCGGATCGGTGATGGTCTCGCCGGTCTTCGGGTCCACCATCCAGCCCTCCGGCAAGGGGATGTTCTGCAGGCGGTGGTTCTTGATGGTGCCGTAGGAGACGATGGAGGTGGCGATATCGAGCACCAGCGGCGGCTCCTCGCCGGCCGGAATCGCAAACGCAATTGGATTGGTGCCGAGCAGGTTCTCGGCGCCGCCGGCAAGCGGCATGTGGTTGGCGTTGGCCACCGCAGCATAGACGCCGATCATGTTCGCCTCGAGCATCAACGCGGCGTAGACGCCGGCGGCGCCGGCGTGGTTCGACATGTTCATGCCGACCCAGGCGACGCCGCATTCGCGCGCCATCTCGATCGCCGTTTCGCAGGCGCGCGACACCACCAGATGGCCCATGCCGTTGTCGCCGTCGATCAAGGCGGTGGCGGGCGCGGTGCGCTCGACCTTGATGTTGGCGCGCGGATTGGTGCTGGCGACCTTCAGGCGATGGACGTATTGCGGCAGGCGGAACACGCCGTGCGCGTCGGCGCCGGTAAGGTCGGCCTGCACCATCAGTCCGGCCACCTTGGCGGCGTCGGCGGGCGACAAGCCCGCCTTCACCATGGCGTCGGTGATCAGACCGGTGACCGCGGCGACGGAGGGACGCGCGGTGGTCTTGGTGTCCATGGCCTTACGCCTTTCCTGACAGCATCTTCTCCGCGTGGGCGCCGAGGATGGTCGTCTTGTCGGCGGCCGATATCTTCAAGCCCTTCACGTGGTTGGCGCAATCGCGCATCTCCATGTCGTAGGGGTAATCGCTGCCGAGCAGCACGCGGTCGGCGCCGACATGGCCGATGAGGAACTCCAGCACCGGCGCCGAATGCAAGATGGTATCGTAGAAGAAGCGCTTGGCGATGTCCTTGGGCTCGGTCTTGACGTTCACCTTGGGCTCCGGGCGCACGCGCCAGCCGTGCTCCCAGCGCGCGGCTTGGAAGGGCGTGAAGCCGCCGCCGTGCACCAGCACGAAGTTCAGCTTGGGATGACGGTCGAGCACGCCGCCGAAATAGAGCGAGGCAGCGGCGATGGTGGTGTCGAGCGGATTGCCGATGAGGTTTCTCAGATAATAGGACTTCAGCCGGTCGGCGCCGGCGACGCTCGTCGGATGGATCACCATGAAGGCGCCGAGTTCCTCAGCGGTCGCCCACAGCGGCTCGAAGCTCGGATCGTCCAGGTTCTTGCCCATGACGTTGGAGCCGAACATGGCGCCCTTCAGACCCTTCTTGGTGATGGCGCGCTTGAGCTCGTCGGCGGCCTTCTCCGGCGCCTGCATCGGCAGCGTGGCGATGCCCATGAAACGGTCCGGGTGCGCGGCGATGTGCGCGGCCATCTGGTCGTTCTGGAGGACCGAGGCGGCGACGCCGACGGCGGCTTCCTGGTCGTACATGTAGGTCTGCGGGGTGGCCGACAGCACGTGCACGTCGACGCCGGCGGCATCCATGTCACGTAAACGGTGATCGAGATCGAAGCCGCCGCGCGGATAGGGCCGGTAGGCAACGCTACCCACCGTCAGGATCGTGTTGTCGGCGTCGATCGCCTCCATGGTCACCGGAACCTTGGGCACTTCCTTGTTGAGGCGTGAGATCGTTTCCTCGGTGAGAACATGGGTGTGGGTATCGATCGTTCTCGTGTCGGTCATTTCGCCACCTGAAAATGAATGTTGCGCCAGCAGCCGGAAGGGAGCGCTTGAGTGCCGCACTGGACGGGGTGACGCAAGCCCCTGTCTGCCCGTAAGCTTCAGGCTATAAACCGATCCCCTGCCCTCCTCTCATGCCGGAATTCCCTTCATGAACGCGACTGATCCCGCCCGCACCGAGCACCACCCGCGCGTCGAGGACGACGCGTTGATCCGCGGCGCCGGCCATTTCACCGACGATCCGCGGCTGCCGAACCAGGCCTATGCCGCCTTCGTGAGGTCGCCGCACGCGCATGCCCGTATCGTGTCGGTGAACGCCAATGAGGCGCGCACCGCCAAGGGCGTGCTGGCGGTGCTGACAGCCGAGGACATCAAGGCGGCCGGTATCGGCGGCATCTCGCGTCATCCGCCGGCGATCGGCCGGGGCGGCGCCAAGATGGCGCTGCCGTTCCGCCCGGCGCTGGCCGGCGACAAGGTGATGCACGTCGGCGACCCGGTCGCCATCGTGGTGGCGGAAAGCGCCGCAGTGGCGCAGGACGCCGCCGATCTGGTGCAGGTGGAGTACGAGGAACTGCCGCCGGTCATCGATCTCGACGCGGCCATCAAAGGGGACATCCAGCTCCACGAAGAGGCGCCGGGCAATCTCTGCGTCGACTGGCCGGGATGGGCCGAGAACGAACAGAACGAGCGCGACGTCGCCGAACTCATCGCCAAGGCGCCGCATGTGGCGCGCGTCAGCGTAACCCATCAGCGCCTGATCGTGGCGTCGATGGAAACGCGCGGCGCCACCGGCGTCTACGACAAGGAAGGCGACAGCTACACGCTGCACGTCTGCTCGCAGAGCGCCGACGCTTTGCGCGGCCAGGCGGCCTCCATCATGGGCGTGCCGAAAGAAAAGCTGCGGGTCATCACCGAAGACGTCGGCGGCGCCTTCGGCATGAAGACGACGGTCTATCCCGAATACATCGCCGTGATGGTCGCCGCGCGCAAGGTCGGCCGGCCGGTGCATTGGCAGTCGACGCGCTCGGAAGCTTTCGTCTCCGACGCCCAGGCGCGCGACGCGGTGACCCATATCGAGCTCGCGCTCGACGACAAGGGCAAATTCCTGGGGCTGCGCGTGCGGCACCTGTGCAACCAAGGCGCCTACATCGCCAACGCCGGCGTCAACATCAACACCAATAATTTCGCGCGATGTTTTCCCGGCATGTATCGGGTGCCCAAGGTCGACGTCGGCGTTGCCTGCTATTTCTCCAATAAGGTGCCGATCGCGCCTTATCGCGGCGCCGGACGTCCCGAGGCGAATTACGCGCTCGAGCGCGCGGTGGAGGAAGCCGCCCGCATCGTCGGCATGGATCCGGTGCGGCTGCGCAAGAAGAATCTCATCCCGCCGTCGGCGATGCCGTTCAAGACGCCGATCAACACCTATGACAGCGGCGACTTCCCCGGCATCGTGGACAAGGCGCTCAAGCTCGCCGACTACGCCAACTTCAACAAGCGCAAGCGCGAGGCCGCCAAGCGCAAGAAATACCGCGGCATCGGCATCTCCTGCATGCTGGAGCATTCCGGCGCCACGCCGATGGAAATGGCGTCGCTGGCGTTCCCCGCCGGCGACAGGCTGGTGCTTGCGCTGAACGTCCAGTCGACCGGGCAGAGCCATGCCACCGTGTTCGGCCACTTGCTGGCCGGCCACCTCGGCATCGACCCCGCCAAGATCGAGCACCGCCACGGCGATACGGCGCTGGGCCTGACCGGCGGCGCCTCGGTCGGCTCGCGCTCGGCCATGTGCGCGGGCAATGCCATCGTGCACGTCGCCGACGTGATGCTGGAGAAGGGCAAGAAGATC
This sequence comes from uncultured Pseudomonadota bacterium, assembly GCA_963829785.1. Classification (GTDB taxonomy): domain Bacteria; phylum Pseudomonadota; class Alphaproteobacteria; order Rhizobiales; family Xanthobacteraceae; genus Pseudolabrys. The sequence continues at coordinate 54,973 of CAWHJZ010000007.1, forward strand.
GCCTCCGCCGCGCTGGAAGCCGGCGAGCAGGACATCGAATATCGCAACGGCGCCTTCGGCGTGGTCGGCACCGACCGCAAGATCACGCTGTTCGAGACCGCGCGGCGCGCCAAGGAGATGGGCGAAAGCCTCGACACCATGGACAAGGCCGACACGCCGCTCACCTTCCCCAACGGCTGCCACATCGCCGAGGTGGAGATCGACCCCGACACCGGCGCGCTCGACCTCGTCACCTATACCGCGGTGGACGACTGCGGCACCCCGCTCGACAGGACCATCGTCGAGGGCCAGGTGCACGGCAGTCTGGCGCAGGGGCTCGGCCAGGCGCTGACGGAAGACGCGGTCTACGACGCCGGGAGCGGACAGCTCGTCACCGGCTCGTTCATGGACTACGGCATGCCGCACGCCGAGATCATGCCGATCGAATTGCGCGAGGCGCTTTATCCGGTGCCGGCGACCACCAACCCGCTCGGCGTCAAAGGCACCGGCGAGGCCGGCACCACGGCGGCCATCGCGGCGGTGATGAACGCGGTTTCAAACGCCATCCCGAACGGGGCCGCGAATTATATGGAAATGCCGGCGACACCGGCCAAGGTGTGGGAGGCGTGCCAGAAGGCGCAGGCAGCGGGGAAGTAGAAGAAGGCCGCGAGGCACCCACACTTCCCTCCCCGCAAATAAAAATGGCCGGGCATTGCCCGGCCATCTTCATTTCAAGTGCGTCAGCCTCACCCCTGCGAGATGAACTTGGTGTTCATGTAGGCGTGCAAGCCTTCGAGACCGCCTTCGGAGCCGTAGCCCAACTCCTTGATGCCGCCGAACGGCGTCTCCGGCGTGGAGATGGCAACGCTGTTGACGCCGACCATGCCGGACTGCATGGCGTCGCCGATCATGGCGGCGTTCTTGTCCGACGTGGTGAAGGCGTAGGCCGCGAGCCCGAACTCCAGCGAATTGGCGCGCTCGACCACTTCATCAATCGTCTTGAACGACACGATCGGCGCCACTGGGCCAAACGGCTCCTCGGTCATGATCTTGGAGTCGTCCGGCACATCGGTGACGATCGTCGGCTGGAAGAAGTAGCCCTGGTTGCCCTCGCGCGAGCCACCCGCGACGACCTTGCCGCCGCGGTCCTTGGCGTCCTGGACGAAGCTGTCCATGGCGTCGAGCCGGCGCGGATTGGCGAGCGGACCCATGGTGATGCCCTTCTCCATGCCGTCGCCAAGCTTGATGCCCTTGGCATATTCGGTAAAGCGGGCGAGGAACTTCGGATAGTTCTTCTCGTGCACATAGAAGCGGGTCGGCGAAATACAGACCTGGCCGGCGTTGCGGTACTTGAAGGCGGCGATGGTGTCGGCCGCCTTTTCCGGATCGGCGTCTTCGAACACCACTACCGGCGAATGGCCGCCGAGCTCCATGGTGGCGCGCTTCATGCCCTTGGCGGCGAGCCCGGCGAGATGCTTGCCGACCGGAACCGAGCCGGTGAAGGAGATCTTCTTCACGATCTTCGACGGGATCAGGTACTCGGACACTTCGGCCGGCACGCCGAACACGAGATTGAGCACGCCCGCCGGCAGGCCGGCGTCGGCGAAACACTTCACCAGCTCGACGCAGGCGCCGGGGGTTTCTTCCGAAGCCTTGATGATAATCGAGCAACCGGCGGCAAGCGAGCCGGCGATCTTGCGCACCGGGGTGAGCACCGGAAAGTTCCACGGCGTGAAGGCGGCGACCACGCCGACCGGCTCCTGCGTCACGAGCTGGCGCACGCCCGGCTGGCGGCCCGGCACGATGCGGCCATAGGCGCGGCGGCCTTCCTCGGCGTACCAGTCGATGATGTCGGCGGAGACGAGCACCTCGCCGCGGGCTTCCGCATAGATCTTGCCCTGCTCCTGCACCATCACCTTGGACACGTGCTCATGACGCTCGCGCAGGAGATCGGCGGCCTTGCGCAGGAGCTTGGAGCGGTCATAGGCGGAAGTCGCCTTCCATTGGGCGAAGCCCTTGGCGGCGGCGGCAAGCGCGGCGTCGAGGTCGGCGGTGCTGGCGTGCGGCAGGTGCGCGAGCGGCTTGGCCGTCGCGGGATTGACGACATCCTCGCCTTTGCGCCCTTTCCCGTTGAGCCACTGGCCGTCGATGAAAAGCGCGAGATCGGTGTACATAGGGAGCCTCATTATTGCCCGGAAAGATGCCGGGATTACCCGGAAGAACTGACGGGCGTTGGATTAGCATTTTCGCTGCGGCGCGACCACTCGGGTGGCAGGGCGGCCAGATTCGGCCTGCAAAATCAAGGACAGCCCCGCACCGCCGGCACCCCCCAATTTGCTGTGGCAAGTGCGGAATTTCCAGTGTTAAGGTGCGCAGTACCCCGCCCGTGGGGCATCCGTCCGTGGGAGGGTGGGGGCAATAAAAAGCCGTTCCGGCCGCAAGGTGGCAGGTAAACCACGCCACACTCGCGCCGGAGAGATGAAGTGACAATGGGAGGATACAAACATGCTCTATCGAGCAGGATTGGCGACGATCGCCGCAACGGCAGCATTAGCCTTGGGTCCGATCAGCGCACAGGCGGCGGATTGCGGCACTATTAATCTCGGCGCGTCGTTGTCGTTGACCGGCAAATATGCCTCGAACGGCAAAAATACCCAGAACGGCTACGAATTCGCGGTCAAGAAAATCAACGACGCCGGCGGCGTGAAGGTCGGCGGCAAGTGCTATCATTTCAAGGTCAAGTACTACGATGACGAATCGACGCCAGCGCGCGGAGCGCAGCTGATTGATCGCCTGATCAACCAGGACAAGATCCAATACATCCTCGGTCCCTACAGCTCCGGCATGACCAAAGCGATGCTGCCGGTCATCGAGAAGAACAAGATCCCGCTGGTGCAGGCCGAAGCGGCCTCGCGTTCGCTGTTTACGCAAGGTTACAAATATCAGTTCGCCGTCCTCGCGACCTCCGAGAAATATCTCTCCCCGGTCGTCGACCTCGCCGCCAATCTCGCCAAGAAGCAGGGCAAGGATCCGTCGAGCCTGAAGGTCGCCATGATATATCAGGACGATCCGTTCTCGCTCGACGTGCGCCAGGGCGTCGTCGACACGATGAAGAAATACAAGATGAAAGCGGCCATCGACGACCGCATGCCGCCGGACTTGAACGACATCACCGGCTTCCTGACCAAGGTGAAGGCGATCAAGGCGGACGTGCTGATCCTGTCAGGCCACGCAAAGGGTGCGGTCACGGCCGCCCGGCAGATGGGCGCATTGAAGGTGCAGGTGCCGCTGGTCGGTCTCACGCATTGTGAAGCCGGCAAAGTGACGCAGGATTTTCCGAAGGTCGCCGAAGGTTTCGTCTGCCCCACGCAGTGGGACGAGACCATGAAGGCGAGTGACGACATGTTCGGCACCGCGGCCGAGTACAACAAGGAGATCAAGGCGGCGGCCGGCTACAAGGTCGTGCCTTACCAGACGGCGCAGGCCTCCGCGGCGGTTTACGTGTGGGCGGACGCGTTCAAGCGGGCCAACTCGCTGGACAAGGAAAAGCTGCGCGAGGCTTTGACCAAGACCGATCTCAAAACCTTCTACGGCAACATCAAATTTGCCGCGGACGGCAGCAATCCCGGCAAGGAAATCCTCCTGCGGCAGATTCAGAACGGCAAATACAATGTCGTGTGGCCGGAAAACTTGGCGGCGGCCAAGCTGAACTATCCGCGCCATACTAACTACTGAGCAATATGGTGGAAGCGGGCGACTTAAGCGCCCGCTTCCACGCATTCACGGGGCACGTCCGGCCGCAGCGCGATCGGGCGGCTCAACTCAGTTATTTGCCTGAACGCCGAAGGCGTCCGCGATGCAACAAATTCTAGGCAATTTCTCGATTTTGACCGCCGCGCCGGCGATCAACCTCGGCCTGCTGATCGATGGCATCCTGATCGGCGCGATCTTCGCGCTCGCCGCCTACGGCCTCGCGCTGGTCTGGGGCGTGATGAACGTGAAGAACCTGGCGCAGGGCGATTTCATCATGCTCGGCGGCTACATCACCTGGAGCCTCGGCCGTCATGGTATCAGTCCGCTGTTCGGCGTGCCGGTTGCCTTCGTGCTGTTGTGGGGACTCGGCTGGGTCATCTATCGCCTGGTGATCTGCAAGGTCATCACGCGCGACCTGTTCACGTCGCTGCTGGCGACATTCGGCATCGCCATCATTATTCAGCAGAGTCTGAACCTGGCGTTCGGGTCCGATACCGAATCGGCGCATTCCGGCTTGCCGACCTGGCAGTTTGCCAGCGGCCTCATCACCGTTCCTTCCACCCGTGTACTTGGCTTCGCGCTTGCGGTCCTCCTGGCGACGGGGGTGATCATATTCATGAAGAAGAGCCGCATGGGACAGGCGATCCGCGCCACCGCGCAGGATGCGCGCGCCGCCCGTGTGCTCGGCATCGACACCGAGAAAGTCTATTCGTTCACCTTCTGCTTGAACGCGGCGATCTGCGGGGCGGCCGGCGGCCTGGTGGCGCTGGTGTGGAACATCCAGCCGTTCTACGGAACCACCTATTCGATCCGCATGTTCGTCATCGTCACGGCGGCCGGCTTCGGCAATCTGCCGGGCGTCATCGCCGCCGGTTTCGGCATGGGTGTCGTCGAGCAGTTCGGCGGCTTCCTGCTCGGCGCGCAATTCCAGCAGGCGCTGATCGTGCTGCTGCTGCTTGCGGTGCTGTCCTACCGGCAAATTCAATATCTGCGCGTACGACAGGCTGTGCAATGAACCTCGCTTCCCGACAGAATCTGCCGTTCGTGCTTATCCTTGTGGCGGGCGTCGCAGCGCCGTTTCTGTTCCCCGATTATACGAACGAAATCGCCGTGCTCTGGCTGATGATCGTGTTTGCCTCGACCTGGGACATCCTGGGCGGGCAGATGGGCTACAACTCACTCGGCAACATCGTGTTCTTCGGCGCGGGCATGTATATCTGCGCCGTCGTCCAGATCGGCCTCTATTACGACGTGGGCATGTACACCTCGGGCGCCCGCACCACCCATATCGTTTTCAACACCGCGCAATATTTCACCGGCTTTGCGGCCGGAACTGTGGCGGCCGGCATCGGCGCCGCCGTGGTCGCCGTCGTCGCCGGCTGGATCGTCTTCGGCCTGCGCGGTCCCTATTTCGCGATCGGCACGCTGGGCCTTGCCGTCGCCTCGGGCGAATTGATGGCCTCCTGGACCTGGGTCGGGGCCGCCGGCGGCATTTCGATGCCGGTGTTTCCGGCCGGACCGGGTGTGCAGAGGCAATTCTTTTATTTCCTGCTTTTCGCGCTGGCTTTCGCGGTGCTGGTCTTCGTGCGCTGGCTCTATTCCACCAATTTCGGGCTGGCGCTTAACGCCATCCGTGACGACGAGGAAAAAGCGGAAGCCATGGGACTGCATACCCTGCGCTACAAGCGCACGGCCTGGGCGATTTCGGCGGTCTTCCTCGGCATCTCCGGCGCAATCTTCGGCAACATGAACGGCTTCATCGAGCCGCGCGACATCGCCTTTCCGGTCGCCACCTTCAATCTGTTCATGGTCGTGATGGTGCTTCTGGGCGGCAAGGGCACGCTATGGGGACCGGTGATCGGCGCGGTGATATTCCACACCGTCAAGGAAGTGACCTGGACCTATTTTCTCGGCTGGCAGTTCATCGCGCTTGGCGTCCTCATCGTCGTCACCATCGTCTACTTCCAGCAAGGCATTGTCGGCTGGATCGCCGAAAAATATCCAAACTGGTTCATGCCGCGCGGCGGCGCCGGGCGCGCACCGGAAGCCGCGGCTGGCGTCGGGCTTGAGCCACGCCCCGAGGGCGCCGAATGAGTACCCCCATCATCACACTCGACAACGTGACCAAGTCCTACGGCGGCGTCGTGGCCAATCATGGCGTGTCGCTGACGGTCGAGCGCGGCGCCATCACCGGCTTGATCGGCCCCAACGGCTCCGGCAAGACCACGCTGTTTAATTCCATCGTCGGTTATCACCCGATCAACTCGGGCTCGATCCGTTTCGAGGGTCAGGAAATCTCGCAGCTCAGGGTGCCGGAGATCGCGCGGCTCGGCCTGCTGCGCACATTTCAGACCACGCGCATCTACGGCAAGATGGACTGCATGCAGAACATGCTGATCTCGATCCCGCACCGCAAGGCGGGCTTTTTCGACATGTTCGCGCCCGAGGATGGCGAAGTGGCCGAGAAGGCCGAGCACCTGCTCGCTTTCGTCGGGCTCTACGATAAGCGCTATCTTCGCTCGGGCAGCCTGTCGTTCGGCCAGCAGAAGCTGTTGGAATTCGCCATGGCGCTGATGAACGAGCCGACCGTGCTGCTGCTCGACGAGCCGACCGCCGGCATCAACCCGACGCTGATCAACGGACTGCTCGACCGGTTGAAACGCGCCAACACCGAATTCGGCATCACGTTGTTCATCATCGAGCACAACATGCGCGTGATCATGAATACCGCGAGCAAAATATACTGCATGGCGCATGGCGAGATGCTGGCGGAGGGCCCGCCGGCGGAAATTCAGCGCGACCAGCGCGTCATCGACGCTTACCTCGGAGAGAATTGATGGCGAGCATCGATCCGGCCGCCGGCGGCTACCACGGCGGAGTGGCACCCGCCATCTCGGTGGAGGAAGTTACCCGGCAGGCCGCCGAAATTGCGCGCGAGATTTCAATCGACGAACTCGACGCGCTTGCCGGCAACGATCCGCATGTACGCATCGACAACTTGCACGCCGGCTACGGCCAAATGGAAATCCTGCACGGCTTCAGCCTGCGCGTGGCGAGCCGGCAATCGCTCTGCATGATCGGGCCGAACGGCGCCGGCAAGTCCACCGTGCTGCATTCGATTTTCGGCTTCACCGACATTTATTCGGGATCGGTCATCACCAAGCTGAACGGCGAGCCGGTCGACGTGACCAAGCTGTCACCAAGCGAGAAGCTGCGCACGGCCGGCATCGCCTACATCCTGCAGGACAAGTCGGTGTTCCCCGGCATGACCGTGGAAGAGAACCTGTGGATGGGCGCCTATCTGATGGACCGGGCCGACGCCAAACAAGCGGCGGAGAAGGTGTTCGACAAATATCCGCGGCTGGCGGCACGGCGCAAGCATGCGGCCAAGGTGCTGTCCGGCGGCGAGCGCCGCCTGCTCGAGATCAGCCGCGCGCTGGTCATGGAGCCGCAGGTGCTGCTGGTCGACGAGCCCTCGATCGGCCTGGAGCCGCGCTTCATCGACATGGTGTTCGATATCCTCCGCGACCTTCAGCACCAAGAAGGCAAGACCATCATCATCGTCGAACAGAACGCCAAGAAAGGCCTGGAATTCGCCGATATCGGCTACGTGCTGGTCAGCGGCAGCCTCGCGCTTGCCGGCCGCGCCGACGACCTGCTCGCCAATCCCGACGTTAGCCGGCTGTTCCTGGGCGGATGATCGCGGGTGTCCCAGGCGCGGCGCTGCGCGTCTTCGGGGCAAAAGCGATCACCCCAAGAACCCGCCGCCGTTGACGTGGATCGCCTGGCCGGTGATCGAGCGGCCATTGGGCCCGCACAACAGGCGCACCATGGCAGCGACGTCCTCGGGACGGGCGCGCTCGCCGGTCAGCGTGTGATGCGTGAGATGAGCCGCCGGGTTCGGCGACGACTGCGGCCGCGAGGTGTCGACGGCGCCGGGCACCACGCAATTGGCGGTGATCTTGTCGTCGGCCAGATCATGCGCCAGCGCGCGGCTGAACCCGACCAGCGCCGCCTTCGCCGTCATGACATGGGCGCGGTTCTTGGCGCCGATATGCGCGCTCATGCCGCCCATGTTGACGATGCGGCCCGCGCCGCTTTGCTTGAGCGCCGGCAGGCAGGCGGCGACGCAATGGAAGGCGCCGTCGAGCGTCACGTCCATCACTTCGCGCCAGTCGGCGTAAGACATTTCGCCGATCGGTTTCTCGCGGCGCAAGCCTGCGTTGTTGACCAGAACGTCGATGCGGCCGAAGCGCCCGAGCGCCAGCGCGGCAAGCCCGCGCGCGGTTTCCGGTTCGCCGATATCGCCCATATGCGCGACGGCCTCGGCCCCGGCGGCCTCGATCTCGGCGACCACGGCATCGGCCTCGGCCTTGTTCGCGCGTGCGTTGACCACCACCGCGGCGCCGTCATTTGCCAGCGCCAGCGCGATGGCGCGGCCGATGTTGCGCCCCGCGCCGGTGACGATGGCAACCTTGCCGGAAAGCGCGTTGTTGTCGGTCACTTTACCCCGCCCCGCTTGTTGAAAACGAAGCAAGCTTTATCAGCTTGCCTTCCGCGATACCATCGCCACACCGCATCGCAAATCGCTTGAAACCAACGATCGGTGCGCTTTTAATCGAGAACAAGGTATTTCGACTGCGGCTTTCAAATTGGGAAAACGCGTTCTCGCACACCGCGTTTGACATGACATCTCAATCGGCCACTGACGCTGCCGGCAACGTCGAATCTTATGACGGTGCGCCGCGTTTCGGCTAACATTCCATCTGCGGCCCGCGACAGGGTCCGGTGGACGGGGTAGGCGAGAATGGAAGTTCATCCGCACATTCCGACGGAAGTTTATATCGGCTTCCTCGACAGAACGTTTCCAGTTCACTGGAATTATCACGCCTTCCTCATGGTCGCGGTCTGGTTCGTGCTGGTTCCGATCTGCATTATCGTCATCCGGTTCGGAAAACCGAAACCGACGCTCACCGGCCTCCACCGAAAAGTCAGCATCAAGAACATCGAGTGGTGGTGGTTCAGCGTCCACAAATACGGGTTGATGTTCTCGATCGGCCTGGCGCTCGCCGGCGCGATCGTGGCGGTGACGGCCAGCGGCGGCTTCAGCGGCTCGCTGCATTCGATGTTCGGCCTGACCACCGTGACGCTCGGCTGTCTGCAGATCATGGGCGGCTGGCTCAGAGGCAAGCACGGCGGCAAGAACTACTACACGGCCAAGCCGGACGATCCCGCGACCTGGTTCGGCGATCACTACAACATGACGACGCGCCGGCGCACGTTCGAGGCCTATCACAAGACCGCGGGCTATTTCGTCTATTTCTTCGCAGCGGGCGCGGTCGCCAGCGGCCTGATGCAATATCCGATACCGGGGCTGGCGGAGTTCATCATCGCCATGGTGCTCATCGCCTTCGTCGTGTCCATCGTGCTGGAATACAAGGGCTACCGCTATGACGGTTACCGCGCGGCGCACGGCTATACGATGGACGCTCCTTTCAACAAAGAACGCGAATTTCTTTAGCGCAGGTTCAGGCGGCGGCTTTCGCGCCGGCGTCGCGCAAACTCGGGAACGACACGCATGAGCAGCCAGGATTTGCCCAAGCCGGATTACGTCAAGAACATGAAGCTGATCGGGCATACCGATCAGGGCGGGCGGCCGGACGGCGTGCAATTGATGATCAACAAGGGCTACGCCTTCGTCGGCCACATGTTCTCGAAAGGGTTCAGCGTGATCGACGTGCGCGACCCGCGCAAGCCTAAGCCGGTCAAATACATGCCGGCGCCGCCGAACACCTGGATGATCCACCTGCAGACCTACGGCGACCTGCTGCTTGGTCATCAACGCCCGCGACATGTTCGCCGCCGAGGAATTCCAGGACGAGCACCAATATTACCGGGGCTCGCACGCCGAAAAGTCCACGACCGAAGCGGGCGGCGCGGGCAAGCGCAACTGGACGGCGGGCATGAGTGTCTACGACATCTCGAACCCGGCTGAGCCGCGTCAGATCGGCTTCATGCCGGTCGAGGGCGGCGGCATTCACCGCATCTGGTACGTGGGCGGGCGTTGGGCCTATGTCTCGGCGATGCTCGACGGCTTCACCGATTACATCTTCATGACCGTCGACATGGCCGATCCCGCCAAGCCGAAGGAAGCCGGCCGCTACTGGCTGCCCGGCATGAACGCGGCGGCCGGCGAAACGCCGGACTGGCCGTCAAACCGGCGCTATGGATTGCATCACGCCATCGTCAACGGCGACACCGCCTACGGCGCCTGGCGCGACGGCGGCTTGGTGATGATCGACGTCGCCGACCGCACCGCCCCCAAGCTCATCACCCATCACAACTGGTGTCCGCCCTATGGCGGCGGCACGCATAACTGCCTGCCCCTGCCCGACCGCGATCTGCTGATCGTGGCGGACGAGGCGGTGCTCGACCACGCCGAGGACGGCATCAAATATATCTGGGTGTTCGACATCCGCGAGCCGGCCAACCCGATCAGCATCTCGACGTTCCCGACCCCGGACGAAGCCGACTACGTGAAGAAGGGCGGGCATTTCGGGCCGCACAACATCCACGAAAACCGGCCGGACGCCTTCGTCAGCTCGAACCTGATCTTCTCGACCTATCAGAACGCCGGCTTTCGCGTCACCGACATCAGCGACGCGTACCGTCCCGAAGAGGTCGCCGCCTTCGTCCCGCCCGAGCCCACGCAGCTCGCCGACCGCCGCCCGAACCGGGCCAAGGTGATCCAGTCCTGCGATGTCTATGTGACCACCGACGGTTTGATCTACACAACCGACTTCAACGGCGGCATGTATATTCTGGAATACAAGGGCTGAGCCGCGTTCAAGCAGATTGAATCGAGTCGCGCGCCGCACACTCGCTTCACCTCCCCAAGCGTTTCAACGAGTTGCCGAGCGGTGCCGCAAGTGCCCTCCCTCCCCCCGCGAAGCGGTGGGGAGGGTCGATCCACATCGCCATGGCGATGTGGATCGGGGTGGGGGGTCGATTGGAGGACCCACCACACTTACCGTGACGAGAGGCTGCTCCCCCCGCCCCCGACCCCTCCCCACCACGCGCCGCGCGCGTGGGAGGAGGAGCGAGAGGCCGTGCCCACTTGTCAAGACGGTCCCACGCAACACGCTCAAGCGCCCGTCCACTGCGGCTTGCGCTTTTCCATGAAGGCCTGGCGGCCCTCGATGTAGTCCTTGCTGGCAAAGCAATTCGCCACCAGTTCGGCGCAACGGTCGAGGTTACGCTCGCTCTCCGGCTTCACGGTCTCGCCGACGATGTATTTCACCGAATTGACCGTGAGCGGCGCGTTGCCGCTGATGGTGCCGGCATAGTTCTTCACATACGTTTCGAGCTCGTCCGCCGGCACCACGCGATTGACCAGCCCCATCGTCTGCGCTTCCTCGGCCGTGAACTGGCGCGCGGTGTAGAAGATTTCCTTGGCAAACGAGGGACCGACCACGTCGACCAGCTTCTTGATGCCCTTGTAGCCGTAGCCGAGGCCGAGCTTGGCGGCCGGCACCGCGAACTTGGAATTGTCCGAGCAGATGCGCATGTCGCAGCACAGCGCCAGCCCCATGCCGCCGCCGATGCAATAGCCGCGGATCATGGCGATGGTCGGCTTGGGAAACTCGTAGATCGCGGTGTTGGCCTGATCGACGACGACGTTGTAGCGGTCGATCGCCTCCTTGCTGGAGCGCTCCTTCTCGAACTTGGAGATGTCGGCGCCCGAGACGAAGGCCTTGCCGCCGGCGCCGGTCAGCACCACCACGCGGATGGCATCGTCCTTGGCGAAGCCGTCGAGGATGCCGCTCGCCGCCTCCCACATCTCCAGCGACACGGCGTTGTGTCGCTCGGGATTGTTGAAGATGAGATAGCCGACGCCGCCCTCTTTGCGGGACAGCATTTTGTCGGTCTGGGTCGCTGCGTTCATTGTGCCATTCCTTCTCTGATTGCCTCCGTCATCCTGAGGTGCGAGGCCGCAATGCGGCCGAGCCTCGAAGGATGGCGGCCCGAAATTCTTTGCCCGTCATCCTTCGAGGGCCGCTGCGCGGCCGCCTCAGGATGACGGATTACGTTACACCGCCTTCGCCTCGTGCAGCTCGGCGATCTCGGCGTCGGAAAATCCGAATTCCTTGAACACCTCGTCGGTGTGCTGGCCCTGCTCCGGCGGGGTGGCGACGATCTGGCTCGGCGTACGCGACAGCGTGACCGGCTGGCCGACGAAGACCTCGTCGCTGCCGTCCGGCCGCTTGGCGCTTTGCGCGATGCCCAGATGCTTCACCTGCTCGTCGGCGAACACCTGATCGATGGAATTGATCGGCCCGCAGGGCACGCCAACCTTGTTGAAGATGGCGATCCATTCGGCGCTGGTCTTGTTGCCCATGCGTTTTTGGATCTCGGCATTGACCGCGTCACGGTTCTTGGACCGCGCCCCGCTGCTGTCGAAGCCTTCGCGGTTCACCAGCTCCGGCGCTTCGATGGCCTGGCAGACGCGCTCCCACATCACCTGGCCGCCCGCGGCGATGTTGATGTGGCCGTCCTTGGTCTGGAACACGCCGGTCGGGATGGTGGTCGGGTGGTTGTTGCCGGCCTGCTTGGGCACCTCCTGCGCCTGCAGCCAACGCGCGGCCTGGAAGTCGAGCATGAAGATCTGCGCCTGCAAGAGCGAGGTCGCAACCGACTGGCCTTCGCCCGAGACCTCGCGCTCGAGCAGCGCGGTGAGGATGCCGATGGCGCAGAACAGGCCGGCCGTGAGATCGGCGATCGGAATGCCGACGCGCACCGGGCCCTGCCCCGGCAGGCCGGTGATCGACATCAGCCCGCCCATGCCTTGCGCGATCTGGTCGAAGCCGGGCCGGTCGCGATAGGGCCCGTCCTGGCCGAAGCCGGAAATGCTGGCGACCACGATGCCCTTGTTGATCTTCTTCAGGCTCTCGTAGTCGATGCCGAGACGGTTCTTCACGTCGGGCCTGAAGTTCTCGACCACCACGTCGGCTTTCTCGACCAGGCGCTTGAAGGCGGCGAGGCCCTCCGGCGATTTCAGGTCGAGGGTGATCGAGCGCTTGTTGCGGTGCAGGTTCTGGAAGTCCGGCCCCTGGCGCGGCCCGCCCGGCCCCTCGCCCTTCTCCAGATGCGGCGGGGTCTCGATCTTGACGACATTGGCGCCCCAATCGGCGAGCTGGCGCACGCAGGTCGGCCCCGAACGCACGCGGGTGAGGTCGAGCACGGTGAAACGGGAAAGAGCCTGGGAGGCCCGGGGAAAGGGCATAGACGACCTCCGGACGGATTTAGACGGTTTGGACGGCCTTAAAGCGGAAAAATAAGCGGGCCGCACCATCCCCGATATACCCCGGCTTGTCTATCGCCCCGGCGACCCGCCGGATTTCGCGCAATTCGTTCATCATGCGCCGGAATTAGGCCGCTACGGCCTTGAAAAGACCACCAATGGCTGTCATATGATCCGTGCGGATAGAGACCTGATTCTAAAAGGTCAGCGGGCCGCGTGCACGAAACCGGTTTTCCAAAACCCATTTCGCCCCGCCCATCCGACTTCCGAACGACCGACAACCCTGGCCACGCGGGATGTCTAAAACCCCGCGAATCCGCCGTCCGCAACAGCGGACCGGCCGTTTCGCTTTATAAGAAAGAGACTTTTTGACTTCTTTTCACGACTTCGGCCTCGCAGAGCCGATCCTTCGCGCCATCGCCGAAGAAAAATACGAGACCCCCACCCCGATCCAGGCCCAGACCGTTCCGCTCGCCCTCCAGGGCCGCGACGTCATCGGCATCGCCCAGACCGGCACCGGCAAGACCGCGGCCTTCGCGCTGCCGATCCTCAACCACCTCACCAACAAGCGCGTGCGCCCCGAGCGTAAGTCGTGCCGCGTGCTGGTGCTGTCGCCGACGCGCGAACTCTCCGGCCAGATCTCCGACAGCTTCCGCACCTACGGCCGGCATATCCGCCCGCTGGCCGTCGAGCTGGCGATCGGCGGCGTGCCGATCAACCGGCAGGTCCGCGGCATGTCGCGTGGCGCCGAAGTGCTGGTGGCGACCCCCGGCCGCCTGCTCGACCTCGTCAATCAGCGCGCCGTGCGCCTCGACCAGATCGAGGTGCTGGTGCTCGACGAAGCCGACCGCATGCTCGACATGGGCTTCATCCACGACATCAAGAGGATCGTCGCCATGGTGCCGAAAGAACGGCAGACGCTGTTCTTCTCGGCCACCATGCCGCAGGAAATCACCAAGCTCGCCAACCAGATGCTGCGCGACCCGGCACGGGTGGCGGTGACGCCGCAGGCCACGACCGTCGAGCGCATCGCCCAGCGCGTGATCCACACCGAGAAGGCCGCCAAGCCGGCGCTGCTCGCCGAACTGCTCAAGAGCGAACCGGTCGACCGCGTGCTGGTGTTCACCCGCACCAAGCACGGCGCCGACAAGGTGGTACGCGGCCTGCAAAAGGCCGGGCACGCTGCCGATGCGATCCACGGCAACAAGTCGCAGAACCAGCGCGAACGCGTACTGGCCGACTTCCGCAGCGGCAAACTGCGCACGCTCATCGCCACCGACATCGCCGCCCGCGGCATCGATGTCGACGGTGTCAGCCATGTGTTCAATTACGACCTGCCCAACGTGGCGGAATCGTATGTCCATCGCATCGGCCGTACCGCGCGCGCCGGCGCCGAGGGCGTGGCAATCTCGTTCTGCGACCACGAGGAACGCGCCTACTTGCGCGATATCGAAAAGCTGATCCGCATGACGATCCCGGCGACCGGTCAGCCGAGCAACCAACGGCCGGCGCAGCCGCATGCGGCAGCGCAACATCGCAACGGCAAGAGCCACAATGGCAGCCATAACGGCCGGCCGCCGCAGCGCGGCAAGAACAAGCGGCGCACACGCTATGGCGAGCAGGCCGCCGGCGGCGAGCCGCGCCACCATGGCAACCGGCCGCAGGGCGGACATCCCGAGCACGGGAAGGAGCAGCCAAAGGCGATCGAAAATGTTACATTCATTCAGCGCTCGGGCGCGCCGCGCCGGATGGCGGGCCACCGCGCACCGCGCTGACTTGAACTGGATGCGCTGACCCAACTGGAGACGACTGGATGGCGAAAGAAGAAATGCTGGAGTTCGACGGGACGGTGACCGAAGTGCTGCCGGACGGCAATTTCCGCGTCAAACTCGACAACGAACACGAAGTGCTGGCCTATACCGCCGGCAAGATGCGCAAGTTCCGCATCCGCACCGGCGTCGGTGACCGGGTGATCGTGGAGATGTCGCCCTACGACCTGCAGCGCGGGCGCATCAGCTTCCGCCACAAGGGCGACGCGCCGTCGCCGAATCCGCAGCAACGCCGGCCGAACTTCCGCCGCCGCTGACGACACCGGCAGGCGGTGCGACCGCCTGCCGCCGGGCGAGAGCGTTTTGGAATCGAGCGCTCGTTTCGAAGCAAAAAATCAAACGTGATCATGCCTCGCGGCGGCTTTGCCTGCTCGCGTGCCACAACCTTATGCGAGGCGTGCTATTCGCTGCCTCAAGCCGGCGTCCGGTTCCGCCGAAATGCACCGATGCCGTTTGCCGCTTAGCTGACGCCTAATCGCGCGAATTCCGGACGATTGGCCGCGTTGGCGCGACTATTTGATGCCGCCTTATCGTGTATCATGGTTCGCCAAGCCCCGGCCAAGCGGAGGGCGCGATGAACGAGATTTCGACGGTTCTCGAAAATGCCCGGGGTGTCGCCGCGCGCACCCTTGCCGATCTTGTCGACTACCTTCCCACGCTTCTC
Organism: uncultured Pseudomonadota bacterium; assembly: GCA_963829785.1. Taxonomy (GTDB): domain Bacteria; phylum Pseudomonadota; class Alphaproteobacteria; order Rhizobiales; family Xanthobacteraceae; genus Pseudolabrys. The sequence continues at coordinate 70,499 of CAWHJZ010000007.1, forward strand.
GGCGCCTGCATTATTCTCCTCATCGGCTGGGGCGTGGCGCGGCTCCTGCGTGGGGGAACCAAGGGCGCCGGCGACAATATCAACCGTCTGCTCGACCGCGTCTTTCGGAGCGGCCGGCTTGCCCAATTCCGCCTGTCGCCGCGCACGCTGTCGGCGCTCGCCGAAGTCATTTTCTGGTTGACCTTATTCATATTTGTTTCGATCGCCGCCCGCGCTGCCGGACTTACGGCCTTCGCGATCTGGCTCGACCGGATGACCGCCAATCTGCCGAACATCGTCGCCGGTGTATTGGTGATCATCGTCGGCTTTTTCCTCGGCGAGATCGCGCGCAATCTGAGCACCGCCACGACCTCGGCGGGGCGGACGGCCCAAGGCCTCCTGGTCGGCAAGACCCTGCAGATAGCGGTTATCGTTGTCGCGCTGGTCATCGGCCTCGATCTGATCGGCATCAATGTAACATTCATCGTGGCCGTCATTGCGGTCGCGACCGGCGTGCTGCTTGGCGGATTTGCGATCGCCTTCGGCCTCGGCGCGCGCGGCTATGTCGCCAATCTGATCGGTGCCCACGAGCTCAAGCGCGAGATCGAGCCGGGGCAAGTGATCCGCTTCGGCGAAACCGAGGGCGAAGTTCTCGAAATCACCGCGACCGCGGTCGTGCTGGCAACCGGCGACGGCCGCCGCCGCATTCCGGCGGCCATATTTGCCGCCGAACCGGTAACAATCGTGAACGTGGAAGCATCCCATGGCTAAAGCACCGGTCCTCACCATCGCCTTTCTCGAACGGCTGCCGGAAGCCTCGGCCCATGTGATCGAAGCAATGCGCCCGCAGGATGCGGCAGCCTTGTTCGAAACCCTGCCGACGCGCATCGTCACGCCGATATTCGAGAAAATGGAAAAGTGGCCGGCGGCGCGCTGCCTTCAGCAGCTGTCGCTCGATCAAGCCGCCGCCATCGTGGCGGGCGTCTTATACCAGGATGCAATCGTGCTGCTGCGGCTCACCCCGGCGGAGACGCGCGAGGCGATTCTTGGGCGGTTGCCGTCGCGGCTTGCGGGCGACCTGAGTGAATCGCTGCGCTACCCGCGCAACTGCATCGGCGCCTGGATGGATCTGTCGGCGCCGACCTTGTCGCTCGGCGCGACCGTCAAGGATGCCGTCGCTATCGCGCGCGAAAAGCCGGTCGGCGATGTGCTCTTTGTCGTCGACGATGACCAGCGCCTGGCCGGTTTTGTGAGCGCGGATACGTTGTTGCGACATTCGGCGGCGACGCGGCTTTCCGACATCATGCAGGGCGGGCTCAAACCGTTGTTCGCCCGCACCTTGCTGCGCGAGGCAGCGCCGGACCCGGCGTGGGATCACTTCCTTCGCCTTCCGGTCATCGGCCGTGACGGTCATTTGGTCGGCGTCCTGTCACGCCACGACATGACACTCGGCTTGACGACCATCACGGCCAAGTCCGCGGCGCCGGATGCAGAGGCTCCGATTCTGCAGCAGGTCGGGGAAGCATTCGTCGTCAGCCTGGCGGGACTGGTCCGCCTGTTCGACAGCGGCACCGACAAAACCGGCACTTATTCGGGAATCTGACATGACCGGCGATGCAGCACGGGCCATCAAAACGCTCGACCGGCGCTTCTTTCTCGACCACCCGGCCGACGCCGCGATCGAAATTGAAACCCACAAGGCGGAATCGATCGCATCGGCGATCACCGCACAACCCGTCCAGGTGCTGGTGCCGGTTTGGCGCAAGCTGCTGCCCGAAACCGGCGCAAGGCTGCTCGCGCATCTCCCCGAGGCCACCGCGAGCGCCTTGCTGACCGAACTGCCGCCGAACGAAGCCGTGCAGCTGATCGGCCAATTGTCCGAGGAAGAGCGCGCGAGCTGGCTCGACAAAGTCGATCCCGCCATCAGGGCGGAGCTGGAAATGCTCATGACGTTTCCGGAAGGAAGCGCCGGCCGCCTGATGGATACCCGCGTGGACGCCTTTCGCGGCACCATGACGGTCAGCGCCACGGTCCGCTCGCTGAAGGAAAAGCGGATAAGAACCGCGCGCAGCCTCTACATCGTCGACGCGGACAAGCGACTGCTCGGCCGCGTCTTCCTGCAAGACCTCGCGATTGCAAGACAGCAGCAACGTCTCGAGGAGCTGATGCAGCCGATTGCGGCCGCCGTCGAGCCGACCGCGACGCAGGAGGAAGTGACCGAAATCCTCAACAACCAGAAACTGATCGACCTTCCGGTGATCCGCTTCGACGGCGTTCTGCTCGGCGTCGTGACCCACGCCAACCTGGTGAAGGCCGTTCAAGAAGAAGCGAGCATGGACATCCAGACGATGGTGGGCGCCAGCAAGGACGAACGGGCCCTGTCGGGATCGATATTCTCGGTGCGAAAGCGGATGCCGTGGCTGCAGATCAATCTCCTGACCGCGTTTCTCGCGGCGGCCGTGGTCGGTCTGTTCGAGAGCACGATCGCGCAATTCACCGCGCTCGCCGTGCTCCTGCCCGTGGTCGCCGGGCAATCGGGCAATGCCGGTGCGCAGGCGCTCGCCGTGACGATGCGCGGTCTGGCGTTGCGGGAAATTACCGTGCGCGATTGGTTCCGGGTCACGCGCAAGGAGGTCCAGGTCGGCCTTCTCAACGGCGTGGCCATCGCGGTGACGTGCGGGCTCGGCGTCTATGTGTGGAGCGGCTCGCCGGGGCTGGTGCTGGTGATCGCGATCTCAATGGTGCTCGCCATGGTCGTCGCAGGTTTCGCCGGCGCGATCGTGCCGGTCGCTCTCGTCAAACTGAAGCAAGACCCCGCGCAATCCTCATCGATCGTCCTGACGACGATCACCGACGTGGCGGGGTTTTTTTCGTTCCTCGGAATAGCGAGCGCGCTGAGCCGGTTTCTGTAGACGGCGCGCGCGCGGCTGCGCGGGCGGCGCATTGGCTTCCGCCACAAGGTCGATGCGCCGGCCGAACATCCACCCCGCCGGGCGGCAATTTCACAGTGAGCAGCGCTGGCCTTCGATCCCGGCTGATGCGGGGACGAACAGGTTAGCTGGCTGCACTGTTCCCCAGGATTTTCCCGAACAGCCAATTGGTCGCAATGACCAGGCCGGCGCCGATCAGCGTCGCAACCAGGCGGTCGACCAGCACGCCGATGCCGGGCGTAGCACCGGCGTCCAGCAACACGATGATCAGCGGCGTCATGGCCGCGGTGTAGGCGAGGTAATTGCGCGCCCTGAGCAACGGCCTTAAGCCCGCCAGCACACCAATGCCGGCGGCCAACGCCCACAGCGGCGGCGGCTCGAACAGCAGCAATCCCGCCGCCAACACGCCGGTCGCGGCGCCGATCGCGCGTTGCGTGGTCTTTACCGGGAAGGCTTCTATCTGCCATTCGGCCAGCAGCGCGACCGTGAGCGCGACCCAATACATGTGGTGGTCGGGCCACAGCCATTTCAGCAGGCTCGCCACCGCAAGGCAGAGCATCAGCCGCAACGCATATTGCCAGCCGGCGAGGCGCCTGAGCGCATGTCGCCAACGCGTCAGCCGCTGCTTGAGCGTCAGCGGCGGTGGCGCTTGCTCCGGCGCGGCGGCAGCACCGCCCCTCAACCGCGCCAGCGCGCCGAGGAAAAGGCTGACCGCGCAGGTCCACAGCGCGCCGGCCGCGATCAGCAGCAACAAGCCGCCGCGTGCCGGCACCGTATCGGCCACCGCCAGGGTGATGATCATGAGCAGGATGAAGCGGATCGCCAGCGGGGCAACCGGCCGGCCCATCGCCGCCGCCAATCCTGCCGCACCCGCGAGCAGCGTCATCAAAGCATCGCTGACCCAGCCGTGGCCGGCCATCAACACGGCGGCGGTCGCTGCCGCGACGGCGGTAACGAGCGCGGCGGCCAGCGCACGCACTTGAGCAAGCCGGTCGCGGCCGGCGCCGACCCCGCCGACCAGCAGGCTGCCGACCGCCATGGCCAGGCCGAGGGCGAGATTGCCGAACGCCGCGCCCAGCAGAACCGGGCCCGCCATGCCGAAGGCCGATCCGAGGACCGTCACCCAGTCGACCCGCTCCTCGCGCGACCAGGTGAAGACCTTGGCGAGATGAGTCTTTTTATCTTTCGGCTCCAATTCCACCCGCCCGCGTCCTTGCGGATTGCCGCCAGACAATAGCCGTCTTTCTCCCACAACCTTACGAACGGGCGACAAGGGTCGCCCCGGCGGCAGCGGCGAAACATTTATGGACGTATGATGACCAAAGCATCTTCGGTTCTGCGCTTCACGCTCGCGGTGGCGCTGTTCACCGCCGGCACCTTGGGCGCCGTTGGCGCCCAGGAAAAGGACCATCCCGGCAAGCGCACCCCGGCGCAGCATCAGCCGGCCGACGGCAAGGGCTTGCTGCGGCTATTGCCGGCCGACAGCGTCACCCAACACGTCATCGACACAGCCCAAGGCAAGCTCGCCTATACCGCGACCGCCGGCACCTTGCCGCTCTACAACGGCTCGGGCAAGCAGAGCGCCGCGATCTTCTACACCGCCTATGTGAAGAAGAACGGCGGCCGCAACCGGCCGCTGACCTTCGCCTTCAACGGCGGGCCCGGCGCGGCCTCCGCCTTCCTGCATCTCGGCCTGGTCGGCCCGCGCATCCTCGATCTCGGACCGCATGCGCGCGACGCCGCGCGCGCCAAGATGATCGACAATCCCGACACCTGGCTGCGCTTCACCGACCTCGTCCTGATCGATCCGATCGGCACCGGCTGGAGCCGCACCGTGAAACCGGACGACGCCCGGGCATTCTGGAACGTGGACGGCGATGCCGAAACCATGGCCAAAGCGGTGGCGCTCTATGTCTCCCGCAACAACCGCGACGGTTCGCCGAAATATCTCCTGGGCGAAAGCTATGGCGGCTTCCGCGCCGCCAAGGTGGCGCGCAAGCTGCAAAACGATCAGGGCATCGTCACCGCCGGCATCGTGATGCTGTCGCCGCTGCTGGAAGGCTGGCTCACCTTCGGCGACGACCAATCGGCGCTGAATTCGGCGCTGCTGCTGCCGTCGCTGGCCGCCGCCGAACTTGAACGCAAAGGGCAATACAACAGCGACAAGCGCAAGGCGGCGGAAAAATTCGCGCTCGGCGACTATCTCACGACGCTGGCCGGCGCGACGCCACAGGGCGCGGCCGCGAAGGCGTTCTACGAGAAGGTCGCCAGGATGAGCGGCCTGCCGCTCGACGCGGTCACACAGCAGCGCGGCTTCGTCAATCGCGGCGTGGTCAAGAACCTGCGTTCGAGCGAGAGCAAGATCATCAGCATCTACGACGCGACCTTCGCGGTCGACGATCCGTTCCCCGAGCGGCGCGGCTCGCACCAGCCCGATCCGATCCTCGCCGGCGTCGCGCGCGCCTATGGCGGGGCGTTCGCGTCCTATGCGCGCAACGAGCTCGGCTTCAAGACGCCGATGACCTACAAGCTGCTTGCCAACGACGTCACCCGCCGCTGGAAATGGGACGGCAGCCGCCAGAGCGTCGGCGTGGAGAACGACTTGCGCGTGCTGCTCAGCTTCGACGGCTCGTTCCGCCTGCTGATCGGCCACGGGGTCGCCGACCTGGTGACGCCGTACGCGGCGACGCAATACGTGGTCGATCACCTGCCGCCGCTGCCGCCGAACGGCCGCGTCGAGCTCAAGCTCTATCCCGGCGGCCACATGCTTTATCTCGACCCGGCCTCGCGCAAGGCGTTCAGCACGGACGCGGCGAAGTTCTATCGCACGGCGGAGAAGGAATAAGGGCCGGCGCGCCCTCTCGCTCGCTCTCCCCGCACGCGGGGAGAGGCAAAAAGCGGCGCGGTCGCGCTCCGTCTCAGCTATCCCTCTCCCGGCACATAGCGCTTGCCGATGCTCGGCTTGCTGACGCCGAGGCCCGGCAGTTCCCACACCCCGGCGCCGGCCGGATTGATGTCGGCGGCGATGTCGACGTCGATCAGGTAGGGCTTGTTGGCGGCAATACCCTTGCGGATCGCTTCGGCGAGATCGCCGGCGCGGTCGACGCGCACGCCCTCGACGCCGGCCGAGCGCGCCATGGCGGCAAAGTCCGGACTGTAGCGCGCGCCGGTCAAGGGATCGTGGAAGTCGGTCGCCAGCTCGCGGCCGTCGAGATAGCCGCGCTGCAGGCCGCGGATCGAGGCATAGGCGTAGTTGTTCCACACCACCCAGACCACCGGCAGATTATATTCGACCGCGGTGCCGAGCACGTTGGCATGCATGAAGAAGGCGCCGTCGCCGCACACCGACACGCAAGGCCGGTCGGGCGCGGCGAACTTCGCGCCCAGGACACCCGCGACGCCGAACCCCATGGCGCCGAAGCCCATGCAGCCGATGAGCGAATCCGGGCGGCGCGGCTTGCAGTAGCCGAGCAGCCAGTTGTGATGCACGCCGATGTCGCTGACCAGGATCGCGTCCTCGGGCAGGCCTTTGTCGATTTCGATCGCCGCGCGCTGCGGATTGATCGGCTGGCTGTCGTCGGTGAAGCCGGGCGCGACCAGCTTGTCCCATTCCTTGCGGTAGCCGTCGATCATCATCAGCCACTTCTTGCGGGCATCGAACTTCTTCTCGACGTCCTTGCGGCGGTCGAGCTCGGCGAGCACCTGACGCAGGAAGGTGCGCACGTCGGCCATCAAGCCGAGCGCGACCGGGTAATTGCGGCCGATCTCGTCCGGATCGATATCGACGTGAATGAGCTTGGTCGGCGGGATGGTGAAGGAGTAGCCGGGTATCCAGGAACTCGAGGTGCGGTCGTCGAAACGTGCGCCGAGCGACAGCAAGACGTCGGCCTGACGCGCGGCGTGGTTTGCCTGATAGTGGCCGCCGCGCGCGATCATGCCGAGCGCGAGCGGATGATGGGTGTCGATCGCGCCAAGGCCGCTCATCGACGCCGCCACCGGAATCTGCAGGCGCTCGGCCAGCTTGAGCAAATCCTCGGCCGCGCCACGATGGCGGATGGCTTGCCCGACAAAGATGACGGGACGTTCGGCGGCAAGCAGCATGTCGACCGCTTTCACGACGCCGTCCGGATCGGCGCCGCAGCGGCTCGAAATATTGGCGCTCCACTCCTCCGGCTTCGGCGCTTCCTCGGCGGCCGATTCCATGAACACGTCGAACGGTACGTCGAGCACCACCGGCCCGGGGCGGCCGGTCACCATGGTCTTCCAGGCCTGCCGCACGGCGAGCGGCACCATCTCGCCGCGCGTCGGCTGAAACACCCGCTTGCAACTTGACCGCACCATCGACGGAAAATCGGCCTGGTACTGGCGGTACATTTCCTGGAAGGCGCCACGATTAAACTGGCTGGTCGGCACGTTGCCGGTCACCGCCAGGAACGGCACCGAGTTCGAGATAGGCCGTCGCGAGCGAGACCGGCAGATTGGCCGAGCCCGGCCCGCACGAGGTGAAGGTCGCGAGCGGCTTGCCGGAGACGCGGTAATAGGCGTCGGCCATGAAGCCGGCGACGCTCTCGTGATGCACCGAGATGGTCTTGATGTCGTCGGAGCGTTCGTAGAGCGCGTCGATGAACTGGATGTTGCCGTGTCCGCAGAGGCCGAACGCGTAAGGCACTTTCTCCTGGATCAGGTAGTCGACAATGACTTGCGCGCCATTGAGCACGTTGCGCCCCGACATCGGCTCGGTCTCCCTCAAGTGATTTCTTTCGTTGAGCGGGACCGGAGCAGCGGACGCCCCCGCCCATCCGAAATCGGACGTGGCCGCGCGCGCCGCGCCGTAGCCCAGCAAATAGCGGATAAATTCAAGGTTTCCCACAGTATTTTCCGGGATTGTGGGATGTCAACTCATACCGTGAAATGACGCCGGCTGCCTAAAATGGCGGCAAATGCCCCCCGCACACAGCCAGAATGCGCCGGCCACAACCTGCTTCATATCGTACCGCGCGGGATTCACCGGGGTCGAGGAACGTATCGCGCGCTTGAGAATTGCTACGCCGCGGCGCAGAAAGGCCGTTCGCTCGCGCACAACGAGAATTGGCGGGGACGTGCCCCCCAACAGTCTATTCTCCCGGCGCGAATTGTGCATAAACCAAGCTGGAAGCAAGCGGGGCGGCGTTCCTTCAAGTCCGCGTCAGGCGGAACGGAACCCGCCCGTTGCATTTCGTGGCCTACTTCGCCGCCCGTTCGCCATTCGAGTTTGAAAGTCGTCTATGGCCGAGATGTCGCAACGACAACACCAGCCCGCACAAACGCCGCTGCCCGACCCGGACAGCCCGGCGGGCGAATTGCGCACCGCCATCCTCGCCAAGCTGACTTACGTGCTCGGCAAGAAACAAGACACGGCGACCGAATACGAATGGTATCAGGCGACGGCGCTGGCCGTGCGCGACCGGCTGGTCGACATCTGGATGGCGACGCGCAAGGAAACCAAGCTCAAGAAGAAGAAGCGCGTCTATTATCTCTCGATCGAATTCCTGATCGGCCGCTTGCTGCTCGACACCTTGACCAACCTGCGGCTGGCGGAGCCGGCGCGGCAGGCGCTCGCCAGCCTCGGCGTCGATCTCGACAGGCTTCGCGAATGCGAACCCGATGCCGCGCTCGGCAATGGCGGGCTCGGGCGGCTCGCTGCTTGCTTCGTCGACAGCATGTCGGCGCTCAGCATCCCCGCCTACGGCTACGGCATTCGTTACGAGAACGGTTTGTTCGAGCAGCGCCTGAAGAACGGCTGGCAGCAGGAAGTGCCGGAGGACTGGCTGTCGCGCGGCAATCCGTGGGAATTCGATCACCCCGACCGGTACTACACCATCAAATTCGGCGGCGTGGTCGAATACCACGGCGGCGATCACTCGACCGCGCGCGCCAACTGGCACGCCGCCGAAACCGTGCTGGCGGTGCCCCATGACACGCTGATCGGCGGCTGGCGCGGGCGTCACGCCAACGCGCTGCGGCTGTGGTCGGCGCGGGCGCCCTTGCCGATCCAATTGTCGGCCCTCGATCACGGCGACGTGGTCGGCGCCACCGCCAACCGCGCGCGCGCGGAAGCGATCTCGCGCGTGCTCTATCCCAACGACGCCACGGCGCAAGGCCAGGAGCTGCGCCTGCGGCAGGAATACTTCTTCACCTCCGCTTCGCTGCAGGACCTGGTGCGCCGTCATCTCGGCGAGTTCGGCACGCTCGATTCGCTCGCCGACTACGCCGCGGTTCAGCTCAACGACACCCACCCGGCGATCGCGGTCGCCGAGCTGATGCGCCTGCTGGTCGACGAGCACAATGTCGTCTGGCACAAGGCCTGGACCATCACGCGGGCGACGCTGTCCTACACCAATCACACGCTGCTGCCGGAAGCGCTGGAAACCTGGCCGGTCGAATTGTTCGGCCGCCTGCTGCCGCGGCATCTGCAGATCATCTATCTGATCAACTGGTATCACCTGCAGGAAACGGAAGATGCCGGCCTCACCAACCCGGAATTCCTCTCCAATGTGTCGCTGGTGCACGAGGACGGCAGCAAGCTGATCCGCATGGCGCAACTCGCCTATCATCGGCTCGCATTGCGTCAACGGGGTGTCGGCGCTGCACACCGACCTGTTGCGCAAGACCGTGTTCAATGACATCGCGCGCACCACCGACACCAGGATTGTCAACAAGACCAACGGCATCACCTTCCGGCGCTGGCTGTACGACGCCAACGAGCCGCTCACCGAACTGCTGGTGCATACGCTCGGCGAGCGCGTACTCGACGATCCGCGCTGCCTCAAGGAGCTCGAGCCGCTCGCCGACGATCCCGATTTCGTCGCCAAGTACCAGAAAACGCGCACGCTCAACAAATGGCGGCTCGCCGACGCCTTGCACCGGCGCACCGGCGTGCGCATGCCGCTGCAGGCGCTGTTCGACGTGCACATCAAGCGCATCCACGAATATAAGCGGCAACTGCTCAACATCCTGGAGGCGATCGCGCTCTACCAGGAAATCCGCGCGCGGCCGGACGGCAACTGGGTGCCGCGGGTGAAGATCTTCGCCGGCAAGGCGGCGGCGAGCTACGAGCGCGCCAAATTGATCATCAAGCTGGCGAACGACGTCGGCGCCGTGATCAATGCGGACCCGGTGGTCGGCGACCGGCTGAAAGTGGTGTTTGCGCCCAATTACAGCGTCAGTCTGGCCGAGAAGATCATCCCCGCCGCCGACCTGTCGGAGCAGATTTCCACCGCCGGCATGGAAGCCTCCGGCACCGGCAACATGAAGCTCGCGCTCAACGGCGCCATCACCATCGGCACCCTCGACGGCGCCAACATTGAAATGCGCGAGCACGTGGGCGCCGAGAACATGTTCATCTTCGGCCTCAACGCGCCGGAGGTGGCCGAGCGCCAGAGCGTGCATTTCAGGGGCGCCGAGGCGGTGAAGGCCTCGCCAAGGTTGGCGGCGGTGTTGGCGAGTCTCGCCGCCGGCGAGTTCTCGCCCGACGATCCTCACCGCTTCGCGCCCATCGTGCAGGCGATCGGCGACTACGACCGCTTCATGGTGGCGGCGGACTTCGAGGCCTATTGGAAAGCACAGCGCGACATCGACGCGCTATGGCGCACGCCCGAGAAATGGTGGCGCATCGCCATTCTCAACACCGCGCGCATGAGCTGGTTTTCCGCCGACCGCGCTATTCGTGAGTACGCGGAAGACATCTGGAACGTGCCGGTTTCCTGAAAGCGGTCAGCCCTTAATACTCCGCCCCGCCTTGGCGAACGCCTCGCCGACACGGCGTAAGGTGTCGTGGCCTTCGAGGTCTTCGATTGGCAGCGGCAATTTTCGGTGCCAGTTTGGGTGCTGGTCGGTGGTGCCGGGGATGTTGACCTGCTCGCGCTCGCCCAACACATCGTCGAGTGAGATCGCCACCAGATGCGAGGGCGTGAGCCCGAGAAACTCCGCCACCGCCGCGACATCGTCGGGCGCGTAATCAGGCGCGCGTTCGCCCAGCATCTCGCGCAGCTTCTGCCGTCCCCAGTCGCGCGCATCGTCGCTCTCGCCGGGATCGAAACCAATGGCGCGCTTGACGCGCATGTCGTGGCCTTCGAGCCAGCCGCGGAAGGTCGGCAGGTCGTGGGTGTTGAAGGTCGCGAGCGCCGCGGCCGGATAAGCCTCCGGCGGCTTGAAGCGGCCGTCTTGCTCGCGCTCGAACAGCATGACGCGGTAGCACCACACGCCCCAGCGCGAAATCGTTTCGCGGAAGTTCTCCGGCACGGTGCCGAGGTCTTCGCCGATCACGATGCATTCGTGGCGCACGCTTTCTTCGGCGACCACGCTCAGCAACTGATGAAACGGAAACCGCACATAAGTGCCTTCCGCCGCCGGCTGGCCGAGCGGGATCATGAACACCCGCTGCAGGCCGAGCACGTGATCGAGCCGGATCGCGCCGGCATGGCGCATGGCCGCGCGCATCAACAGGCGCATGGCGGAAAATCGTCGATCCGGCACCGCATTCGGATTGAGCGGCGCCAGTCCCCAGTCCTGGCCGCCGGGATTGAATTCGTCAGGCGGCGCGCCCATGGAGACGCCGTTCAGCACCGCGCCGTGATTGGTCCAGGCATCGGCGCCGGCGCGGTCGATGCCGACGGCGAGATCGAGATAGAGCCCGACCGGCATGCCGTGCCGGTGCGCGGTGTGCTGGCAGGCGGCGAGCTGGCGGTCGGCCACCCACTGCACGAACTCCTCGAACGCGACTTCGTCGTGATGGTGGAAGCGGAAGTCGTGCAGGTCGGCGATCTCGGGGCTACGCCAGGGCCGCGGCCAATCGGTCCACGGCACCGGCGCGTGATGGCGGCGCAGCACTTCGAAGCAGGCGAAGCGCAACAACGCGTCGCCCTGCTCGGCGCGGTAGGTTTCGAAGTCGGCGCGGCGTTCCGCGCTCGCACTCTTGCGGAAGGCTTCATAAGCGAGATGCAGACCGGCGAGCTTGGCGGCGGCGACGCGCGCGTAGGCGATCAGCTTCGTCTCGCGCAAGGCGGCGACTTCGCCGGCAAGCCCGGCTGCCGCCAGGCCGGGAAATTCGGGAATCGCCTCCACGTCGATATAGAGCGGGTTGAGGAAGATACGGCTATTGGGCGCGTAGGGGCTCGCGCGTTCCGCGTCTTCGGGAAACAGCGCGTGCAGCGGGTTGAGCCCGATGCCGGCGGCGCCATGCGCGGCGGCGCGCACGATGAGATGCCCGAGATCGGTGAAATCGCCGATCCCCCAGTTGCGGCGCGAGCGCAGGGCGTAGAGCTGCGCCGCCAGCAGCCACAGCCGGCGGCCGTCGCCCTGCCAGCAGCGCATCGCGGGCGCCGGGACCGGGTCGAGCGCAGCCGGACCCGCGAGACCGGCCGACACGGCGGCGATTAGCCGCGTTAAGGTTTGCTCGCTTGCCGCATACCGCTTCCCGAAAACGTCAAAATATTCGGATTCCACGCCCCAAGCCGCCGCTGTCGTCGTCAAGTCACTCATTGCTGGTACTTTTTGAACGCTGCCAAAGAGTTAGGCAGAAAACGGCCATAAACCGTGTGGAACTTTGGGCGCTTTTTATGGTTCTTCTCATAGTCCATTTGTGGTTCCTTTTGGGGGGTCCACATTCAAATCAGGATGCCGAATGAAGCAATCCGGAGCGGAGCGTACTGGTGTACGCATGAGAGTGTATCCCTCGAATGACACCTGGGATTTGTCTCCCACCGATCCGACCGGTCCCCGTTTCCATATCGAAGACATCTACCCTTGTGTCGATGGCGGCCGTTACCCGGTTAAACGCATTGCCGGCGAATCTGTCGAAGTGTGGGCCGATATTTTTCGCGAGGGCCACGATGTGCTGGCCGCCGCGCTGCTGTGGCGGCCGGAAGCCGACGGCGACTGGCGGCGCGAGCCGATGCGGCTGCATTCCAACGACCGCTGGCAGGGCCGATTCACCCCGCCGGCGCCGGGTTGGTACCTCTTTGCCCTTGAGGCCTGGACCGACCAATACGCCACCTGGCGTAAAGAATTTCACCTCAAGCAGGAAGCGGGCCAGGACGTCAGTCTGGAGGCGCAGGAAGGCCTTAATCTGCTCACCGAGCTGATGCCGTCCGAGCGCGAGGCCCGCCGGGTGGTCGAGTCCGCCGCGCGCAAGTTCGCCGCCAGCAAGGACCCCGCGGTGCTGCTCGACGACATCGTGGCGGCGGCGATCGAGAAGACCGACAACCGCCCCGACCTCACCCGCAGCCATGTCGTGCCGTTGGTCGCCGACCGCGAGCGCGCCCGCGCGGGCGCTTGGTACGAGATGGTGCCGCGCAGCCAGGGCAAGGTGCCCGGCAAGCACGGCACCTTCGACGACTGCATCGCGCGGCTGCCGGAAATCGCCGGCCTCGGCTTCGACGTGCTCTATTTCACGCCCATCCATCCGATCGGTCACACCAACCGCAAGGGCAAGAACAACTCGCTCAAGGCCGGCCCGAACGACCCCGGCAGCTTCTATGCCATCGGCAACGAGCACGGCGGCCACGACGCCATCCATCCCGAGCTCGGCACCGTCGACGACTTCCGCCGGCTGGTCGAGGCTTGCGCCAAACACAAAATGGAAGTGGCGCTCGACATCGCCGTGCAGTGCGCGCCCGACCATCCGTGGCTGAAGGAGCATCCGGAGTGGTTCAGCCGCCGGCCGGACGGCTCGATCAAGCACGCCGAGAACCCGCCGAAGAAATACGAGGACATCGTCAACCCGGACTTCACCTGCGCCGACCGCATCGCGCTGTGGGAAGCCTTGCGCGACGTGATCCTGTTCTGGGTCGATCACGGCGTGAAGATCTTCCGCATCGACAACCCGCACACCAAGCCGCTGCCGTTCTGGGAATGGATGATCCACGACGTGCAGTCGCGTCATCCCGACGTGCTGTTTCTGGCGGAAGCCTTCACCCGGCCCAAGGTGATGAAGGCGCTGGCCAAGCTCGGCTTCTCGCAGTCCTACACCTATTTCACCTGGCGCACCGAGAAGGCCGAGTTGCAGGAATATCTGAGCGAGCTCACCGGCCATCCCGAGCGCGACTACTACCGGCCCAACTTCTTCGTCACCACGCCCGACATCCTGCCGGTGCAGTTGCAGACCGGCGAAACCTGGCTGTTCAAGGCGCGCGCGGCGCTGGCCGCCACACTGTCGTCGAACTACGGCATCTATAATGGCTTCGAGCTCATCGAATACGAGCCGATCCCAGGCCGGGAAGAATACGTCAATTCCGAAAAGTACGAGCTGAAGACGCGGGACTGGAACAAGCCCGGCAACATCAAGGGCTATCTCAAGCGGCTGAACTTCGCCCGCCGCGAGAACCCGGCGCTGCTGCAGACCGTCAACCTGCGCTTCCTGCTGGTCGACGACGATGGCGTCATCGGCTTCCTCAAGGAGTCGGTCAATGGCGACAACGCGGTGGCGGTGGCGATCGCGCTCACCAGCACGCCGCACGAATTCTGGTTTCACTTCGGCGACATGCTGATCGGCCCGGCCGACGACAGGCGCCCGGTGCGCGCCATCGAGAACCTGGCGACCGGCGAACGCCATCTGTTGGAATGGAACGGGGTACGGCTGCGCATCGATCCCGCCGAGGATCCGGCGCTGATTTTTCGCTGCTACGCGTAAGAGGTTTTATGAACGTCAGACCTGCCATCGACGCCGAAGACGAGACCGCCGAAGACGATGGTCTCTGGTTCAAGGACGCCATCGTCTACCAGCTCCACGTCAAAGCGTTCCAGGACTCCAACCACGACGGCATCGGCGATTTCGCGGGGCTGACCGAGCGGCTCGACTATCTGCGCGATCTCGGCGTCACGACGTTGTGGCTTCTGCCGTTCTATCCCAGCCCCGGGCGCGATGACGGCTACGACATTTCCGATTACGGCGACATCAACCCGCAGTTCGGCAACATGCGGGACTTCCGCCGCTTCATGCACGAGGCCAAACGGCGGGGCCTGCGCGTCATCACCGAATTGGTCATCAACCACACCTCCGACCAGCATCCCTGGTTCAAGCGCGCCAAGCGCAGCGCGCGCAGCAGCAGCGCGCGCAACTGGTACGTCTGGAGCGACAACGACGAGAAGTATTCCGGCACCCGTATCATCTTCACCGACACCGAGAAGTCGAACTGGAGCTGGGACGACGAGGCCGGCGCCTACTACTGGCACCGCTTCTTCTCGCATCAGCCGGACCTGAATTTCGACAATCCGCGGGTGGTGAGCGCGGTGCTGCAAGTGATGAAACGCTGGCTCGACGCCGGCGTCGACGGGTTCCGGCTCGATGCCGTGCCTTACTTGTGCGAGCGCGAAGGCACCAACAACGAGAACCTGCCGGAAACCCACGCGGTCCTGAAGCGTTTACGTGCGGAACTCGATGAATTCGCCCCGGGCAAGGTGCTGCTGGCGGAAGCCAACCAGTGGCCGGAAGATGTACAAGCCTATTTCGGCGAAGGCGACGAATGCCATATGGCCTATCACTTCCCGCTGATGCCGCGCATCTATATGGCGATCGCGCAGGAGGACCGCTTTCCGATCACCGACATCATGCGCCAGACGCCGGAAATCCCGGACAACTGCCAGTGGGCCATGTTCCTGCGCAATCACGACGAGCTGACGCTGGAAATGGTGACCGACGCCGAGCGCGACTATTTGTGGTCGACCTACGCCGCCGATCCGCGCGCGCGCATCAATCTCGGCATCCGCCGCCGGCTGGCGCCCTTGATGGACAACGACCGGCGCAAGATCGAACTGATGAACTCTATCCTGATGTCGATGCCGGGCACGCCGATCATCTATTACGGCGACGAGATCGGCATGGGCGACAACATCTATCTCGGCGACCGCAACGGCGTGCGCACGCCCATGCAGTGGACGCCCGACCGCAACGGCGGTTTCTCGCGCGCGGACCCGGCGCAGCTTTTTCTCCCCTGCATCATGGACCCGGTCTACGGCTTTTCCGCCGTCAACGTGGAGGCGCAGACCCGCTCGCTGTCCTCGCTCTTGAGCTGGATGAAGCGGCTGATCGCCGTACGCAAGTCCACCAAGGTGTTCGGGCGCGGCACGCTGACCTTCATCCGGCCGTCGAACCGCGCGGTGCTCGCCTATGTGCGCCAGCTCGGCGACGAGGCCATTCTGTGCGTCGCCAATATCTCGCGCTCGGCGCAAGCGGTGGAGCTCGACCTCAAGGCCTGGGAAGGCCGCATCCCGCAGGAAATGCTCGGCCGCACGCGCTTCCCCCGCATCGGCGAACTGCCTTATCTGGTGACGCTGCCGCCCTACGGCTTCTTCTGGTTCTCGCTCACCCAGGAGCCTGAGCACGTGCCGGAAAAAGTGCTGCCGCGCGAAATCACCACCCTCGTTATCGGCCCCGGCTGGGATTCGATGCTGTCGGGCTGGACGCGGCGTACGCTGGAACACGACGTGCTGCCGGGCTTCCTGCCGCAGTTGCGCTGGTTTGCCGACAAGGCGGCGCGCTCGATCACCACCGCCTGCTCGGCCGCCATCCCGATCGAGCACGACCACAATCATTTCCTCGCGGCCATCGTCAACGTCAACGGCGATGCCAGCCGCTATTTCCTGCCGCTCACCATCCGCTGGACGCGCTACACCGCGATCGACAAGGGACCGGCCAGCGTGCTCGCCGCGGTGCGCCGCGGCCCGCGCGAGGGCGTGCTGCTCGACGCCACCGCCGAGCCGGAATTCATCACCGCGATGCTGGCGAAAATCCATGCCGGCGAGACGGTCAGCAACGACGCCGGGCAGATCGAATTCCGCCCCACCACGCCGTTCACCGCCGAGCCGCTGCCCGAAATCAAGAACGTCGCGGCGATCGCGCGCGAGCAGTCGAACTCGAGCGTGATCGTCGACAACAAATACGTCATCAAGGTGCTGCGCCGCATCACCGCCGGCATCCACCCGGAGGTCGAGGTCGGCCGCTTCCTGGCCGACGTCGCGCATTTCAAGAACGCGCCGCAACTGCTGGGCTCTGTCGAGTTGGTCGAGGGCGAAAACCGCAGCGCCATCGCGGTGGTACACGCTTATGTCGAAAACCAGGGCGACGCCTGGAGCGTCACTGCCGCCGCACTCGACCGGCTGATCGACGAGCACCGGATGCTGGCCGCCGAACCGCCGATCGAAAGCCTGGAGCATGCCTCCATGCTGCAACGGATGCGGCAAATCGGCCGGCGCACCGCCGAGATGCACCTCGCCTTCGCCTCCAGCGATGAAGACCCGGCCTTCCGGCCGGCGCCGATTTCCGCCGACGACGTGGCGCGCTGGACCCATACGCTCGGCGTCCGCACGCAGAACGCCTTCGGCCTGCTCGAGCGCCTGCACAAGGACCTGACGCCGCACGCCGCGCAGCTCGCCCAGCGCCTGCTCGACAACCGCGACGCCGTGCTGGCCTATATCGAGGCCGGCCGGCACGCAACGTACGGCGGCCTGAATATCCGCCATCATGGCGACTTCCACCTCGGCCAGGTGCTGATCGCCAAGGACGACGCCTACATCCTCGACTTCGAGGGCGAACCGCGCCGCAGCCTCGAAGAGCGCCGCGGCAAGGCGCCGCCGGCGCGCGACGTCGCCGGCTTCCTGCGCTCGATCGATTACGCGGCGAGAGCGGCCATCGACCGCTCGCCCGATCTCACCGCCGAAGAACGCACTCACTTGGATCCGCGTATCCACGAGTGGGCCGGGCACATGCACGACGCCTATTGGGACAGCTACCGCGAGGCCATCGACGGCGACACGCGCCTGTGGCCGGCGGACGAAGAGCAGACGCATGCCCTGCTTGACCTGTTCCTGCTCGAAAAGGCGCTTTACGAGATCGAATACGAGCTCACCAACCGGCCGACGTGGTCGCACATTCCTCTGGAAGCGACGCTGCGCATTCTCGAACAGCGGAAGGTGATCAGCCCATGAGCCCCATGACCGAGCTTGCCCCGGCCGCCCGCGAGATCCTCGCCGGCCGCCACGCCGACCCCTTCAGCTATCTCGGGCCGCATATCGAGAACGACCGCAACATCGTGCGCGTGTTCCTGCCCAACGCCGACCGCGTGGTCGCCGTCGATGCGGCCGGCGAGCACGAGCTCGATCGTATCGATTCCGCCGGCCTGTTCGCCGGCCCGCTCGACGGGCTGCAGCACTACCGCCTGCGCGCGCGTTTCGGCGACAACGAGGTGGAGCTGGAAGACCCCTATCGCTTTCCGCCGGTCTTATCGGACTTCGACCTCTATCTGCTCGGCGAAGGCAATCACCTCAAGATGTACGACAAGCTCGGCGCCCATCCGATGGAAATCGAGGGCGTTGCCGGCGTCGGCTTTGCGGTGTGGGCGCCGAACGCGCGGCGGGTCAGCGTCGTCGGCGATTTCAATCTCTGGGACGGGCGGCGCCACGCCATGCGCGTGCGCGGCAACGGCTATTGGGAAATCTTCGTGCCGGGTGCGCGCGCCGACGACAAATACAAATACGAGATCGTCGCCAACAACGGCGCGCTGCTGCCGTTGAAGTCCGATCCCTTGGGCTTCGCCGGCGAGATGCGGCCGGCGACGGCTTCGGTGGTGGTCGACGCCACCAAATTACCACGGCCTTCGCCGGCGCCCCACCACATAAACGCGCTCGACAAGCCGATGTCGATCTACGAGGTGCATCTCGGCTCCTGGCGGCGCAAGGGCGAGCACGGCCAGTACTGGCTGAACTATCGTGAGCTGGCCGAGCAGCTTCCCGCCTATGCCGCCGACATGGGCTTCACCCATGTCGAGCTGTTGCCGGTGGCGGAGCATCCATTCGACGGCTCCTGGGGCTATCAGCCCACGGGCCTGTTCGCGCCGACCAGCCGCTTCGGCACGCCGGAGGATTTCATCTATCTCATCGACGCCCTGCACAAGGCGGGGATCGGCGTCCTGCTCGACTGGGTGCCCGGGCACTTCCCCGACGACCCGCACGGGCTCGCGCAATTCGACGGCACCGGCCTCTACGAGCACGAGGACCCGCGCCAGGGCCGCCATCTCGACTGGGGCACGCTGATCTACAATTACGGTCGGGCGGAAGTGACCAACTTCCTGCTCTCCAACGCGCTGTTCTGGTTCGACCGTTATGGAGTCGACGGCCTGCGCGTCGATGCCGTGGCCTCGATGCTCTATCTCGATTACAGCCGCCCGGCCGACGCCTGGGTGCCGAACAAACACGGCGGGCGCGAGAACATCGACGCCATCGCCTTCCTGCGCCGCACCAACACCGAGGTGTTCAAGGACTATCCGCAGGCCACCACCGCGGCGGAAGAATCAACCGCCTGGCCGATGGTGTCACGCCCGGTCGACTGGGGCGGGCTCGGCTTCGGCTACAAGTGGAACATGGGCTGGATGAACGACACCCTGGATTACATTTCCCAGGACCCGATCTACCGCCGCTATCACCACGGCAAAATCCTGTTCGGGCTGCATTACGCCTTTTCGGAAAACTTCATCCTGCCGCTCTCGCACGACGAAGTCGTGCACGGCAAACGCTCGATCCTCGGCCGCATGCCGGGCGACAAATGGCAACGCTTCGCCAACTTGCGCGCCTACTATTCATTCATGTTCGCCCATCCCGGCAAGAAGCTGATGTTCATGGGCTCGGAGTTCGGCCAGGACACCGAGTGGAACCACGATATCGGCCTGCCCTGGCACCTGACCGAGCAGGAAAGCCACGCCGGCATCCAGCGGCTGGTGCGCGACCTCAACAAACTCTACCGCGACACACCTGCCCTGCACGCGCTCGACTGCGAGCCCGACGGCTTCGAATGGCTGGTCGCCGACGATTCCGCCCACAGCGTGTTCGCCTGGCTGCGCAAGGGCAAGAACCCGAACGACCGCTGCGTCGTGGTGGTCAATTTCACGCCGGAGGTCTTGCGCGACTACCGCGTGCGCGTGCCCTTTGCCGGAACCTGGCGGGAAGTGCTGAATTCCGACGCGGCGGTCTATGGCGGTAGCAATGCCGGCAATGCCGGCGCCGTCTCCACCGTTGTGACGCGCGACAGTCCGGAGCTTCATCTTGTCATCCCACCGCTCGCTGCCGTCTTTCTCGTTCCTGAAGTCTAACGGGCATGTGGGCGCCGGTGCGCCCTACCCGCTGGGCGCGACCTGGGACGGCCGCGGCACCAACTTCGCGCTGTTTTCCGCCAACGCGACGCGCGTCGACCTGTGCCTGTTCGACCGCGCCGGCAAGCGCGAGACCGAGCGCATCACCTTGCCGGAGCACACCGAGAACGTCTGGCACGCCTATCTCACCAACGTGACGCCGGGCCAGCTCTACGGCTATCGCGTGCACGGGCCCTACGAGCCGGAAGCCGGCCACCGTTTCAATCCCAACAAGCTGCTGATCGACCCTTACAGCAAGCAGCTCGCCGGCCAGTTCACTTGGACCGACGCGCACTTCGGCTATCGCACCGGACACAAGCAAGCGGACTTGTCGTTCGACCGGCGCGACAACGCCCGCAACATGTACAAATCGGTCGTTGTCGACTTGGCGCACACCTGGGACCACGAGCGGCGGCCGCGGACGCCCTGGCAGGACACGGTTTTCTACGAAGCGCACGTCAAAGGCCTGACGCAACAGCGCGAAGACGTGCCGATGGGAATGCGCGGCACCTATCGCGGCCTGGCCGAGCCCGGCATGATCGCGCACCTGCGCAAGCTCGGCGTCACCTCGGTCGAACTGCTGCCGGTGCACGCCTTCGTCGACGACCGCATGCTGGTCGACCGGGGCCTGCGCAATTACTGGGGCTACAACACGCTGAGCTTCTTCACGCCGGAAGCGCACTACAACAACGGCAACGTCATCAACGATTTCCGCGCCATGGTCGGCGCGCTGCATGACGCCGGCATCGAGGTGATCCTCGACGTGGTCTACAATCACACCGCCGAGGGCAACCATTTCGGGCCCACGCTGTGCTACCGCGGCATCGACAACGCCTCCTACTACTGGCTGCTGGCGGACAACCCGCGCTATTACGACGACTTCACCGGCTGCGGCAATGCGCTCAATCTCTCGCATCCGCGCGTCCTGCAGATGGTGATGGATTCGCTCAGGCTGTGGGTGCAGGCCTTTCACGTCGACGGCTTCCGTTTCGACCTCGCCACCACGCTCGGACGCCGGCCGGAATTCGATTCCAATGCGCCGTTCTTCGCCGCCATCCGGCAGGACCCGGTGCTCTGCCACGTCAAGCTGGTCGCCGAACCCTGGGACGTCGGCCCCGGCGGCTATCAGGTCGGCGCCTTCGCGAATGGCTGGTCGGAATGGAACGACTTCTACCGCCACACGGCACGCCGCTTCTGGCGCGGCGACGGCAGCCTGATCGGCGACATCGCCCACTGCATGACGGCGTCTTCGGCACAGTTCAATCACAGCGGCCGCAAGCCACGCGCCAGCATCAACCACGTCACCGTGCACGACGGCTTCACGCTCGCCGACTGGGCGAGCTATGAGCACAAGCACAACGAAGCCAACGGCGAGGACAACCGCGACGGCAGCGATGACAGCCAGAGCACCAATTGCGGCGTCGAGGGTCCGACCGACGATCCCAAGATCCTCGCCTTGCGGCGACGGCTCCGGAAGAGCCAGATCGCCACTCTGTTCCTGGCGCAGGGCGTGCCGCTGCTGCTCGCCGGCGACGAGGTCGCCAACAGCCAGGATGGCAACAACAACACCTATTGCCAGGACAACCCGACCGGCTGGGTGGATTGGTCGAAGCTCGGCACCGAGGACGACTTCACCGGTTTCATCGGCGAGCTGACCCGGCTGCGCCAGTCCTTTCCCCAACTCAGACCGCGAAAGTGGATGGAAGGCCGCCGCGCCGACGGCACCCATGACGTGAAATGGCTGACGCCTGCCGGCGCCGAGATGCAGGAGACCGACTGGAATTATCCCAACGCGCGTTTCATTGCCTATGTGCTGGCGGCGCCGGACGAGAACGGCGAGCCGCTCTACATTGTGCTCAATGGCGCCATTCATGACGTCAAGATCATCTTTCCGCAATGGCCGGACGTAACGCGCTGGTCCTGTCTGATCGACACGACGCACGGCGATCCCCCGGCGGACTCGCACGCGCCCGGCGCCACCATGAATGTGGAAACGCGTTCGGTTCTGGTCTTTGCGGGGCGGCCGTGACGCAACAGTACCGCTTCGGACCGCTGCTCTCGGACGCGGGCGTCACCTTCCGCCTGTGGGCGCCGGCCGCGCGCGACGTGGCGCTGCTGCTCGATGAACCAGTGCCGATGACCCGCAGCGGCGGCTGGTTCGAAACCCACGTGGCAGATGCCGGACCCGGCACGCGCTATCGCTTCCGCGTCGACGGCGAACTCGACATCCCCGACCCGATCTCGCATTTCCAGCCCGACGACATCGCCGGCCCGAGCGAGGTCATCGACCACAGCCTCTACCGCTGGCAATGCGCCGACTGGAAGGGGCTGCCGTGGGAGCGCGCGGTGTTCCTGGAAACCCATGTCGGCACCTTCACGCCCGAGGGCACCTACCGCGCCATGATGGGCAAGCTCGATCATCTCGCCGAGACCGGCATCACCGCGCTGGAACTGATGCCGCTGGCCGATTTTCCCGGGCGCTGGAACTGGGGCTATGACGGCGTACTGCCGTTCGCGCCCGACAGCGCCTATGGCACGCCGGAGGAGCTGAAGGCGCTGATCGACGCCGCGCACATGCGCGGGATCATGGTGTTCCTCGACGTGGTCTATAACCATTTCGGGCCGGAAGGGAATTATCTCCACCGCCTGGCGCCGCCCTTCTTCGCCGAGGCGCACACGCCCTGGGGCGTCGCCATCGACTACCGCGTGCCGGAGGTGCGGGCTTACGTCATCGAGAACGCGCTGCACTGGCTGCGCGATTATCGCTTCGATGGTCTCAGGCTCGACGCGGTGCATGCCATCGTCGATCCGGGCGAGCCGCATATCCTCAATGCGCTTGCCGAGGCGGTGAACGGTCTTGCGGCCGAGAGCGGGCGCCACATCCATCTCGTTCTGGAGAACGACGACAATGCCGCGCAATTCCTGGCGCCGAAAGCGAAAGTCTCGAACGGCTTCTACCGCGCGCAATGGAACGACGACTATCATCACGCTTGGCACGTGCTCCTGACGAAAGAGAGCGGCCATTATTACCGCGACTATCAGGATGTTGCCGCGCAGGTGACGCGGACAATAGCGCAAGGATTCTCCTATCAAGGCGAAGCGTCCACCCATCGCGGCGGCACATTGCGTGGTGAAGCGTGCCGGCATCTGCCGCGCGCGGACTTCGTGAATTTCATTCAGAACCACGACCAGATCGGCAACCGGCCCTACGGCGAGCGGCTGTCGATGATGGTCAAGCCTGAAGCCCTGGAGGCCGCGCTCGCCGTGCTGCTTCTGCAACCCTCGCCGCCGCTGATGTTCATGGGCGACGAATGGGGCGCAACCGAACCGTTTCTGTTCTTTTGCGACTTCCACGGTGAATTGGGCGAAGCGGTGCGCAATGGGCGCAAGGCCGAGTATGCCGACTGGCATGCGCAGGCCGGTGACGGCATTCCCGATCCGCTGGCGAAGGAAACCAAGGATGCGGCGGTACTCGACTGGAATGCGCTGACGAAATCTCCACACAAGGAACGGCTGGCGGTCGTCCGCGCGCTGCTCAAGGTCCGCCACGAACACATCGCGCCGCTCATGCCGGCGATGATCGGCGCCGGCGAAGCGAGCCTCGAAAACGGCCTGTTACAAGCGCGCTGGCAGAGTGGCGGCAAGCCCCTGATGCTGCTGGCGAATCTCTCCGACACTGCCAAGCCGCGACCGGCCGCGCTAAACTGGGCCGAACGCGTCTGGGGCGGCGAGCCGCCGCAACCACTTCCGCCCTGGTCGGTCTATGCCGCCATCGGAGGCTCGTAATGCCACCCGCGGTGCCGCTCGCGACCTACCGGCTGCAGCTCACCAAGGACTTCGATTTCGACGCTGCCGCCGCGCTCGCGCCCTATCTTAAAGATCTCGGCGTCACGCACCTTTACGCCTCGCCGTTCCTGAAGGCGCGGCCGGGCAGCACGCACGGCTACGACATCGTCGACCACGACCGTATCAATCCCGAGCTCGGCGGCGAGGCAGGCTTCGCGCGCCTGAGCGAGGCGCTGAAAGCGAATGATCTCGGGCTGATCCTCGATTTCGTGCCCAACCATATGGGCGTCGGCCATTCCGACAACGCCTGGTGGCTCGACGTGCTGGAGTGGGGCCAGCGCTCGCCCTATGCGGCGTCGTTCGACATCGACTGGGACGCGCTGCCGCACCGCCGCCATCCCGGCGTGCTGCTGCCGATCCTCGGCCGGCCCTATGGCGACGCGCTGCAGGCCGGCGAGATCGAACTGAAATACGACGCCGACACCGGCAGCTTCGCGGCCTGGTATTTCGACCACAAGCTGCCGATCAATCCGCAACGCTACAGCGAAATGCTGCGCACCATCGTCACCGCCGCGGACGCCGCCGACGAACCGGCCGGCCGTGCGCTGCTCGCGCTCGCCGACGACTACGGCAGGCAAGGCGCGCCCTCCTATCGCGAGGCGGCGGAACTCAAGCAGCGCCTGAGCGAGATCGATGGCGCATCACACGTGATCGAGCGCGGGCTCTCGGCCTACTCAAGCGACAACGAAGCCGGCGCCGCCGCGCTGCATCGCCTGCTGGAGCGCCAGCATTACCGGCTCGCCTATTGGCGCGTGGCCTTCTCGGCGGTGAACTACCGGCGCTTCTTCGATATCAACGATCTCGCCGGCCTCAAGGTGGAAAACCCCGCGACCTTCCGTGCCATCCACACCCTGGTGGCACGGCTGATTACGGCGGATCAGTTGCAAGGCTTGCGCCTCGACCACATCGACGGCCTGCGCGATCCGGTGCAATACACCCGCCGCCTGCGCCAGCTCATCCAGAAGGCGCGGCGGCAGGCGAAGCTGCGTGGCGTCTTCTATGTGGTGGTGGAAAAGATTCTCGCCGATGAAGAGCCGCTGCCGCATTTCCCCGGCGTCGCCGGCACCACCGGCTACGAATGGCTCAACGTCATCTCGCGCGTGCTGGTCGACGGCGCTGGGTTAGACCCGCTGGAGCGCACCTGGCGCGACTTCACCGGCGAGCGCGCCACGTTCGACAGCATGGTGGAGGCGGCCAAGCGCACCGTCATCGAGACCATGCTGGCAGCTGAGTTCACCGTGCTGTGTCAGCAGCTCGCGCGCATCGCCGCCGGCCATTTCTCCACCCGCGATTTCACCATCGACCGCCTGCGCGCGGCCTTGCAAGGCTACGTGCTCGCCTTCCCGGTCTACCGCACCTACGTGACCGCGGCGGGCGCTTCCGCCGGGGACCGCAAGCTGATCGAGGACGCCATTGCCCGTGCCCGCGCCCGCTGGGAGGGGCCGGACCCGGATATCTTCGATTTCCTGCGCGACGCCATTACCCTCGATCTCGCCCATAACCCCGGCTACAGCGCGCCGCGCGTGCGCAACTTTGCGCTCAAGCTGCAGCAATTCACCGGCCCGCTCACCGCCAAGGCGCTCGAAGACACCGCCTTCTACCGCTACCACCGGCTGCTGGCGCTCAACGAAGTCGGCGGCGACCCGGCGCTGCCGGCGCTCACGCGCGACGCGTTTCACCATCGTCAGCAGCAGCACGCCGAGACCCAGCCGAACGGGCTCACCGCCACCGCCACCCACGACACCAAGCGCGGCGAGGACGCCCGCGCGCGCATCCTGGCGCTGTCGGAGTTGGCGAGCGAATGGGACGCCGCCGTGCACGAATGGCGCACGCAGAATGCGCCATTGATCCGCCACGGCGACGGCGAGCGCCGCCCCTCGCTCGGCCATGAATACATGCTCTATCAGGCGCTGATCGGCGCCTGGCCCGCGCGCCTCGACGGTGCTTTCACCGAGCGCATGGTCGGCTACGCCCTCAAGGCCGCGCGCGAGGGCAAACAAGAGACAAGCTGGACCAACAACAACGAAGCTTATGAAGCCGGGCTCGAGCAATTCGTGCGCAATCTGCTGAATGAGAAGATTTCGGCGCCCTTCATCGATTCCTTCACGAATTTCGCCGAACGGACGGCGCTGATCGGCGCGCTCAACGGGCTGTCACAACTGGCCCTGAAGGCGCTTACGCCCGGCGTGCCGGATTTCTACCAGGGCACGGAATTGTGGGATTTTTCCCTGGTCGATCCGGACAACCGCCGTCCGGTCGATTTTCCCGCGCGCGCCAACGAGTTGGCGAAGGAACCCGAAGACTGGCAAGCGCTCGCCGTAAATTGGCGCGACGGCCGCATCAAAATCGCATTAACACGGCGTCTTTTGCGGCTGCGGCGCGAGCACGCCGAGCTTTTCCGGCGCGGCAGCTACGAGCCGCTGGCGGTATCGGGCCCGCAGGCCGAGCACGTCATCGCTTTTGCGAGGACATGGAAGCGCCAGCAGCTCATCGTCGCGGTCGCGCGGCATTTTGCCCCGCTCACCGGGGGCGGCCGGCATTGGCCCGGCGGTATCGACGCCGCTATTGAGCCGCCGGCGCCGGGAAATTTCGTCAATGTCATCGGATCGTATCCGAGACTTCGCACGAATGACTTAAATCTTCTGCAGATTGTCGGTCAAATGCCGGTCAGCATCTTACGCCGCGGTTGATCGATCTGCCGCATTTATGCGTGGCCCGCCAGCTCGTTGGACTTGAATCGGAACTAGCACTCGCCATGTGCGTTATCGCTTTGTTGCGAGCCATCGCGACCACTACACCGGCCGGTGCCAGTTTCCGGCCGCAAAAAAACGGGGAGGTCGGTTGAGATGGATCAAGGCGCTAATTCATCAACCCGATTAGTTGGCATGGTTCTTGTTTACATCCAAGCAATGTAGTTCAGGGTACGGGGCCTGACCGCTATGGACATTGTCGTATCCAATCGGGTGGCGCGAATAACGCCCGGTGGACCTATGGTCGGAGGGCTTGCGGCCGCGTTGCTGCCGGCGGTGAAGAAATCCGGCGTGGTCTGGTTCGGCTCCAGCGGAAACCTGCGCAAAATCGAGCCCGGTGACGCCCCGCTGGTGGAGGTAGAAGGTTACGGGCGCGGCACCATCGCCCGCGTCGACCTGCCCGAGCAGCATCATGGCGGCTTCTACGAGGGCTACGCCAATTCCTGCCTGTGGCCGCTCTTGCATTCGCGCGCCGACCTCGCCCATGCCCGCGCCGAGGATTATGCCTCTTATTGCGCGGTGAACGCCTATATGGCGCGCACCCTGGCGAGCTTCGCCGCGCCGGAATCCACCTTCTGGATCCATGATTACCACTTCCTGCCGCTGGGGCGGGAGCTGCGCCGGCTCGGCGTCGGCGAAAAAATCGGCTTTTTCCTGCACACGCCCTGGCCCGGCCGGCGCACCCTCGCGCACCTGGCGCAGCACCGCGAATTGGCCGAGGCGATGCTGGCCTACAACCTGATCGGCTTCCAGACCGACCGCGACCGCGACAATTTCGCCGCCATCCTGCGCAACGAGCTGCATATCGCTGGCCACGGCCTGCGCTTCGAGGGGCCCTACGGCACCTGCCGGCTGGCCACCTTCCCGATCGGCATCGACACGCAAGAATTCGCCGACAGCGCGCTCAAGGCGGTCGACGACGAGGATGTGCACCGGCTCCACGCCAGCCTGAACGGGTCGAAGCTGATCGTGGGCGTCGACCGCATCGACTATTCCAAGGGCCTCAACCAGCGCTTCCAGGCCTTCGACCATTTGCTGACCCGCTATCCCGGGCTCAAGCGCCGGCTTACTTTTCTGCAGGTGGCGGTGCCGTCGCGCTCCAACATCGCCAGCTACCGCGCGCTGCAAAGGCAACTGGCCGCCCAGGCCGGCGACATCAACGGCCGCCACGGCGAAATCGACTGGGCGCCGCTGCGCTATATCAACAAAGGCTTCTGCCAGGCGACCTTGGCCGGCTTCTACCGCTCGGCGGCGATCGGGCTGGTGACGCCGCTGAAGGACGGCATGAATCTGGTGGCGAAGGAATACGTCGCCGCGCAGGATCCGGAAGATCCCGGCGTGCTGGTGCTGTCCAAGTTCGCTGGCGCCGCGCACGAGCTCGAGGCGGCGCTGCTGGTCGATCCGCACGACATCGAGGGCGTTGCGCGCCGCATCGCGGCCGGCCTCGCGATGCCGCTCGATGAGCGCCGCGCCCGCTGGCACCACATGATGGACGCGCTGCTGCGAAACTCGATCCACGCCTGGTTCGCGGATTTCATGCAGGCGCTGAAAGCGCCGGCCTATGACAACGTCATCCCGCTGGAGCCGGCCAAGGCGCCGCCGCTACGCGCCGCCACCGCGCGCGATCCGGCCTGGGCGGCGCATCCGTAGATTCCTTGCTATAGCGCCGCTCAGTTCTTGACCGGCGCGGTGACGCCGGCGGCGGCGGTGTTGCCGGCCTTCTTGTCGATGAAGGCCAGCGCCGCCTTGAGCTGGTTGTCCTTGTCGCCGGCAATGAACTGCGGCTTGATCGGCGGCGACAGGTCCGCTTTCGCCTCATCGCTCTTGGCGTCCTTCGGCGTCGGCTTGCCGCTGATCGAGCCGGGATTGCGGAAGGCGCCGTGCAGGGAAGCCTCGCGCGGCAGCGCGCCGGCGACCTGGATATCCTTGGCCGCCTCCACCACGATGTCGGGGGTGATGCCCTTGCCCTGGATCGAGCGGCCGCTCGGCGTGTAGTAGAGCGCCGTGGTCAGCCGCAGCGCGCCGTGGCCGTTGAGCGGGATGATGGTCTGCACCGAACCCTTGCCGAAGCTCTGGGTGCCCATGACGGTGGCGCGCTTGCGGTCCTGCATGGCGCCGGCGACGATCTCGGAAGCCGAGGCCGAGGCGCCGTTGATCAGCACCACCATCGGCGTATTGGGCGGCAGCAGCGCGCCGCCCTTCCTGGCCTTGTAGGTGTCGTCGTCGGCCTTGTGGCGGCCGCGGATGCTGACGACCGTGCCGTCATCGAGGAAATTGCCGGCCACCGACACCGCCGCGCTCAACAGGCCGCCGGGATCGTTGCGCAGGTCGAGCACCAGGCCATTGAGCCGGCCGCCGGCCTTCTGCTTCATCGCCTGGATCGCCTTCTTGAAGGCGGTGGGCGTGGTGCCGCCGAATTCGGTGATGCGCACATAGCCGACATTGTTCGGCTCCAGCTTCGACTTCACCGTCTGCACCGAAATGATGCTGCGGACGATGGTGACGTCGAAACGCTTCGTGGGGCCGCGCAGGATGGTGATGGTGACCTTGCTGCCGGGCTTGCCGCGCAGCGTGCGCACGATCTTGCTGAGGCCGACGCCGCGGGTGGGATCGCCGCCGATGGCGACGATCAGATCGCCGGGCTCGAGGCCGGCCTTGGCCGCCGGCGTGCCGTCGATCGGCGAGATGATCTTGGGGACACCATGCTGCTCGGTGATCTCGATGCCGAGGCCGCCGAACTTGCCGGTGATGTTGGCCTGCGATTCCTTGAACTCCTGCTCGTCCATGTAATCGGAATGCGGATCGAGCCGGTTGAGCATGCCCTTGAGCGCGTCCTTGGTGAGCTCATGGGGGCCGACCTTGTGTACGTAGTCGCGTTCGACCAGTTGGATGATGCCGTCGATCAGCGCAAGATCGGTTTGCGACGGTCCGCGTTTGGCGCCAATCGCGCCCGACATCGGGGCAAAGGCAAGCGCGGCGCCGATGACGCCAACGAAGAGCAGACGCGCGTTTTTCATGGGATCGACCTCAAGACCTTTTTCGTGATCGGGCACCCTCCGGGCCCGCGCCCCGCCAATAGCCATATGGCGTATCGGCCGGGTGGCGGCAAGCGGCGCGCGCGGCGGTGCCCAGGTAGGCCGCCGCCCTATTTAACGCGCGAAAAGGCGATTGGATCATTCGAAAGCGGCGGAAAATGAAGCCGGAAGGCTGAACCAACGCCGCTTCAAAGGATTATCGGGTCGGGGCGAGAGGAGATGTCCGTGCGAGCGGTATTTTTGATGCTGTTGGCCGCCGGCGTGACCGCCGGAGCGGCACTCGCGCAAAGCCCGGCCCAAAATCCGGCGCAAGACCCGACCGGCGAATGGCGCGTGGCCGACGGCAAGGCACTGATTCGCGTGGTCGATTGCGGCGCGGCGCTGTGGGGCGTGGTGTCGTGGGAGGCAAGGCCCGGCCGCGACCGCCACAATCCCGATTCCGCCCTGCGCAGCCGGCCTACGCTCGGCATCGCGATCCTGCTCAACATGCGGCCGGCCGGCGAGCCCGGCCACTGGGAAGGCCAGATCTACAACGCCCATGACGGGCAGACCTACGACGGCTCGATCGCGCTTCGCAACGCCGGCACGCTGCACGTGGAAGGCTGCGCGCTCGGTATTCTGTGCGGCGGCGAGGACTGGACGCGGGCGCGGCAAGCGGCACCGCGCGTCGCCGGACGCGGGCCGGGCACCACCGGCAACGCTGGTCCGGCGGACGCGCCGGCCGCGGACATCTGCTCACGTGTCGCGGCTGTTCCGGGGCGGACCCATTAACACCGGCTGGAACAGCACGGCGGCGGCGAGCGTGCAGACCAGCGACAGCGCCAACAGTTTGCCCATGCTCGAGGTGCCGGGATGGTTGGAAAGCCACAGGCTGCCGAAGGCAGTGGCCGTGGTGAGCGCGCTGAAGAAGACCGCGCGGGTCAAGGGCGACTGCAGCACCTGACTGTAACCGGCGCGCCAGGACATCATGTAATAGATCTTGAAGGCGACACCGATGCCGAGCAGCAGCGGCAGCGCGATGATGTTGGCGAAGTTAAGCGTCATCCCGAAGGCCACCACCAATTCCAGCGTCACCACCGCGGCGACCAGCAGCGGGATGATGGTGAGCAGCACGTCGCCGACGCGGCGCAGCGTCAGCCACAGCAGGATGGCGATGGAGATCAGCGCCCACAGGCCGGCCTCGAAGAAGGCGGTGATGATGGTGTCGCCGGATTCCAGGATCGAGATCGGCCCGCCGGTGGCGCGCGGCTCCACCTTGAGCACGGCGCCGGCGAATTTGCGGATCTCGGCATTGCTGTCGAGATTGCCTTTCGGCAGCACTTCGACACGAGCGCGGCCGTCAGCGGTGACCCATTGCTGGCGGACCGACGCCGGGAGGTTTTCGGCGGTGACCGTCTGAGGCTGCAACGCCTGACGCAGGGCAACGAGCGCAGTGTCGAGCGGCGTCACGAACGCGCGCTGCGCCTTGGCGCGCACCGGCGGACCGGCGGCCGCCAGCTGGCCGAGATCGGCGGCAAGGCGCTTGGCCGCGGCGGCGCCGGCGTCGTTGTGGCCTTGCGCCGCGCGGATCAGCGCCTGCTGCGCGGACTGTAACGCCGCGATGTTTTCTGCATCGGTCGGCGCCGGCGCCTTGGGGCCGTTGAGCGCGGGCAACAACGTGCTCGCCGCGTTGCGGATCATCGTAAGCTTTTGCGGCTGGTCCATCGGCACGAAATTGTCGAGGGTGATCGCGCGCGCGACCTCCGGCAGCTTGGCGAGGCGTTGCGCGATCTGGCGGGCGTCGGCAATCGTCGGCGCCAGCACGTCGACCGCATTGGTGCCGGCGGCGGGATCGCTGTTGACGTCGAGATAAGTGGCGATCAACTCCGCCTTCGGGTTGCGCAGGTCGATGGGGTTGAAATCGAAGCGTAGAAAAAAGAGCAGCGGCAGCGCCGCCACGATCACAGCCGCGGTGCCGATCAGGATCGGCCAGCGGAAGCGCTCCATGAAGCGGTCGACCGGCGCCAGCGCCGCGTAACCGAGCGGCTCGGGCTCGCCGGCGGGATTGAAGATGGTCAACAGCGCCGGCAGCACGGTGACGCTGCCGATGAAGGCGATGATCATGCCGAGGCCGGCGATCTGGCCGAGCTCGGAAACGCCGCGATAGGCGGTCGGCACGAACGATAGGAAGCCGGCGGCGGTCGCAGCGGCGGCGAGCGCCAACGGCGTCGAGATGTGCTCGGCGGTGTCGACCAGCGCGCCGCGCAGGTCGTCGATGGCGTGACGTTCGGCGCGGTAGCGCACGCTGAACTGGATGCCGAAGTCGACGCCGATGCCGACAAACAGGACGAAGAAGGCGACCGAAATCATGTTGAGCGCGCCGACCATCATGAGGCCGAGCGCCGCCGTGATGGAAAGGCCGATGAAGACGGTGACGAACACCGCCAGGATGATCTTGGCCGAGCGCAGCGCCAGCCACAGAATAATAAGCACCACGATGACGGTGGCGATGGCGTTGGGGATGGCGCCGTCCTGGATGGTGCGGAATTCCTCGTCCGAGATCGGCACCGAGCCGGTGAGCCGCACGCTGGCGCCGAGATTCCGCTTGAGCTCGAGTTGCGCGACGGTCGCGCGCAGCGCGTCGCTCGCCTTCTTGCCCGGTTCGAGCGCGCCGAAGTCGAGCACCGGATGGATGACGATGAAGCGGCGGAGATCCGCGGAGCCCGGCGTCTCACCGGACAGCACCGCGCGCCAGGAAAAGTCCACCGGCTTGGCGGCGAGCACGTTCTCGACGGTCGCGGAGGCCTTGCCGAGCAGGCCCGCCAGCGGCTCGAGCGAGCCGCCCTCGCCGGCGACCCCCATGACGCCGAACTGCAGCGCGCGCGACAGGCCGCGCAGGCTGGGGTCGCTTGCCATCTGCTGGATGAGCGGCGCGGCCTGGCTCAATTTTCCGGTGATGACGGCGACCTGATCGGCGGGCGGAAACAGGAAGGCGCTGCGGGCGAAGAATGGGGTCTCGCTCACCGGATCGACGGCGTGGAAAAGATCTTTACGGCCCGCGAGCGCGCGGGACAGCGAAAGCGTGGCCTCGCTGGCGGCTTCCGACGTCGGGGCGTCGACGACGGCGAGGATGATGCTGTTGCTTTGCGGAAAGGCCTTGTTGAAGGCGAGCTCGCGCTGGCGCCAGGGCAACTGCGGCGAAATTAACTTGCTGATGTCGGTGGAGATGGCGAAATGGTTGACGGTGTAAAGCCCGGCGAGCGCCGCCAGAACGACGCTTGCCACGATGACCAGCCACGGCCAGCGCGTGCATTGCTCGATTGTCGCTTTGATTACTGACTTGATCATCGGAAAAGGGGGCTTACCGCAGGTTTGTAACCGCCAGGTTCACGTCCGACCTGGCGTTCCGGCGTTCAGCCCGAGCATTGAGGTCATATGGGGGCCGCGCGCTTTAATGGTGCGACACCCGAGTCGCCCGCCATGCGGACCAACGAATTTGGCGTGGAACCGGTTCAACTCCGGGGCCGATCCATAGCCCAGGAACGTGTCGAATTCAAAGCCGGGGAGGCCCAAAACGCGCCGAAAAGCAGCCAGGCGGTGCCCTGATAGGGCCAAATTTGGGCCCGAAGACACCCGTCTCGGCGGTGGACAGCGCCCTCGCACGCCGGCCGGGACAATGACGACCTACCTTGGACCGTGCGAGGGTCAGCAATTGAACGATTCGAGTGGAAAGGCGGACACCGCCGGCCGATGGCGAATCCGAGCCCGAAATCAATTCTTAAGCACGGCCTGCGCGGTGCCCTGACCCCTGACCTGCGGGCGTTTCTGCGTGATCTCGCCGGCTATGCCGGCCGCCGCGGCGTGATCGCGGTGTCGCTGGTCGCCGCCGGGGCCGTGCTCGAAGGGCTGGGGCTGGCGCTGCTGGTGCCGCTGCTGGTGGTCGTCATTGGCTCCTCGGCGCCGACCGGCCGATTGGAACGCACCACCACCGCCACCTTCGATTGGATCGGGGTAGAGACGCCGATTGCGCGGCTGATCCTGCTGCTCGGGACCTTTGTCATCCTGGTGATCGTGCGCTCGGTCGTCATTTACCTGCGCGACGTGCGCGTTACCGAACTGCAAATCGGATTCGTGGAATACCGGCGCGCGCGCATCGTGGAGCGGCTGGCGGCGACCTCCTGGGACCGGCTGGTCAAGCTGCGCCACGCCCGCATCACGCACATCATGAGCGGCGACATCCAGCGCGTGGGCATGGCCACCCAAGTCGTGCTGCAACTGGTCGTGGCCGCCGCCATGCTGACAGCGCAATGCGCCCTCATCTTCCTGCTGGCGCCGCTGCTCGCCGCCGTCGCGCTGGCGCTGCTGGCGCTGACGGCGTTCGCCTACGTGCCGGTGACGCGGCGCGCGCACGTCTTCGGCACCATGGTGGCCGACCAGAACCTGTCGCTGCTCAACGCGACCACGCAATTCCTCGGCGGGCTGAAGCTCGCCATCGGCGCCAACCTGCAGGGCAGCTTCGTCACCGAGTTCCGCGACACGCTGCGCAATCTGACGCGGCGGCAGGTCGACTTTCAACGCCAACACACCAAAGCGCGGCTGGCGCTGCAGGCGCTGTCAGGCGTGCTCGGCGGCTTCCTGGTGCTGATCGGCTTCGGCGTCTTTCACGTCGCGCCGGCGACCTTGATCACGCTGCTTTTCGTGATCATGCGCATGAGCGGCCTGGCCGGCTCGGTGCAACAGGCCGGCCAGCAGTTCGCCTTCGCGCTGCCGGCCTATGGCGTGATCAAGCGGCTGGAGCGCGAACTGGCGGAAATTCCGCCGGAGCGTGCCGGCCACGGCGCCGCGCCGGCGCTCGCCGACGGGCCCATCGTCTTCGACAACGTCACCTTCGTGCATGACGCCGACGACGAGGAGGGCGCGACACGCGGCGTGCGCCGCTTGAGCCTCACCATCATGCCCGGCGAATGCATCGGCATCGCGGGCGCCTCGGGCACCGGCAAGACGACGTTCGCCGATCTCCTGGTGGGCTTGAGCCTCCCGCAGAGCGGCCGCGTCAGCATCGCCGGCGCCCCGCTCGAAGGCGCCGTGCTAACGGCTTGGCGCGAGCGCATCAGCTACGTCGCGCAGGACCCGTTCTTGTTCCACGAAACCGTGCGCCGCAATCTGACCTGGGCCAACCCGGCGGCGAGTGAACGGGAAATATGGGACGCGCTGACGCTGGCCAGCGCCGACACGTTGGTGCGCGGCATGGAGCATGGGCTCGACACCGTGGTGGGAGAGCGCGGCGCGCTGATGTCGGGCGGCGAGCGGCAACGGCTGGCGCTGGCGCGCGCGATGCTGCGCAAGCCGCGGCTCCTGATCCTCGACGAAGCAACCAGCGCCATCGACGTCGCCGGCGAGCACGGCATCCTGCAGCGCCTGCGAGCCCTGACGCCGCGCATAACGATCATCATCATCGCGCACCGCAATGAGAGCCTGGAATTCTGCACCCGCGTGCTGCGCTTTGAGGGCGGCCGGATCGCGGAGGATAGCGCGCCGCCCCTGCCGGCGAGGCGGGCGGCGCGGTAGGTTTCGCTAGGCGGCGGCGCTTCATTCACCCTCCCCTGAGTGGAGGCGATGAAGAGCGTCAGCCGCGGCAGCCGCAGGCCGGATCGAGACACATGATCTTCCGCACCGTGCCGCCGAGCACGGCGGGGCGGTGGGCTTCGTCGACCGCGGCATTGACCGTGGCGACCGGATCGACCTCGCCCATCTCGAATGGATAATCGCTGCCCAGCATCAGCCGCTCGGCGCCAACCAGGTCAATCAGATACTGAAGCGTCTTGGGGCTGAAGGTGACCGTATCGAAGTAGAGCGTCTTCAACACGTCGATCGCATTGCCCTTGAAGCCTTTCGAGCGTGGCTCCGGACGGAAATCGGCGGCGTGCTGGAAGCGCTCGATCTGATAGGGCAGGAAGCCGCCGGCATGCGGCACCTTGATCTGCAATTTGGGAAAGCGCGCGAACACGCCGGAGAACATCATGCGCACGATGGCCGTGGTGGTCTGCAACGGATAGCCGATGCAATTGTGCAGGAAGAAGTCGTGCAGGCCGGCCGGGCGCTGTTCGTCGTAGGGATGGAATATGAGGAAGGTACCCATCTCCTGCGCCGCCGCCCAGAACGGGTCGAGCGACGGATCGTCGAGGAAGCGGTTCGGCCCGAGATAGGTGGCGATCTGCGCGGCGCGGAAATCGTATTGGTCGCGCGCGCGCTGCATGACGGCGATGGCGCTTTTGGCGTCCTGCAGCGGCACGTTGGCGGCGCCCACATAGCGGTCCGGCTTCGACGCCACCACCGCGGCGATGGTCTCGTTCTGCAATTCGGAGAACTTGACGCCGAGATCGACCGGCATGGTGTAGGCCGAGAAGTCGACCCACCCGGTGAGAATCTGCATGTCGACGCCCTGGCGGTCCATGGTCTCGATGCGCTGATCGAGATTTGTCAGGAACAAGGGCAGCGGCCGCACGTAATCGGAACCGGCAAGCTGCACGATCGGCCGCGTTTCGTCGCCCGAGAAGGTGACGCCATAGCGCGCCCCGTCTCTGCGCAGCGTGGCATACATCTCCGGCGGTACGATATGGGCGTGGGTGTCGATGACGGGCGTGGTCATGGGCGCTCCCGGATGACGTTCGGCCGCCATGTAAAGCGATGCGCGTGGCACGAGGCAAGACGCGTTGCGCGCGCAATGCACTCATGCAGTTCCCTTTTTCCATGGTGAAAAGCAAAGATTCCAGTGCCTGACCCAATGCCGGCGCATTGTCTTGACCGGTCCGGTCTGCAACCATCCCGCCCGCCGTAAACGTTTCATGCTGCGTTGCCCAAATTTACAGGGTTAAAGCGTATAGCGTGGGCGAACGCCGGGGAGCCGCATGAAGGTCGAAGGTGAAATCCGCGTCGAGGCCCCGCGCGAACGCGTGTTCGGCCGGCTGAGCGACGCGCATTTCTTCGCCTCCTGCATCGACGGCGTGCAGGACCTCACCGCGATCGACGACACGCACTACAGCGCGCTGTTCGAAACGCGCGTCGCCTATATGCGCTTCAAGTTCAAGGTGAACGTGGAGATGACCAAGGCGGTGGCGCCGGAGGCGATCGAGGCCAAGGTCGAAGGCACGCCGATGGGCATGGTGGGGCGGCTGACCGCGACCGCGGCGACGCAACTGACCGAGGACGGCGGCCAGACCGTCATTCATTACAGCATCGACGCGTTGCTCGCCGGCAAGCTCGGCAGCATCGGCGAGCCGGTGCTCAAGGCCAAGGCGAAGGACATGGAAAAGCAGTTCACCCAGCGCCTCAAGGCGGCGTTTGCCGAAGGCGGCGCGGAGACAAAAGCATGACGCCGTTCGAACTGATCGAGCCGGCAACGCTGCAAGAGGCGGTCAAGCTGATCGACCCGGACGATCCGACCGTGCGGCCGGTCGCCGGCGGCACCGCGCTGATGCTGATGATGAAGGCCGGCGTGTTCCAGCCGAGCCGGCTGATCAGCCTGCGCAAGCTCAACGGCGTCTTGACCGGCATCGCCGCCGGCACGGACGGCGCGCTGACGATCGGCGCCATGACGCCGCTGGCCGCGTTGGAGCATTCGGCGGAGGTGGCGCGGCACGCGCCGGTGATCCCGCGCATCATGCCGCGGCTGTCGAACGTGCGCGTGCGCAACGTGGCGACGGTGGGCGGCGCGCTGGCGCACGGCGATCCGCACATGGACCTGCCGCCAACGCTGATGGCGCTGGGCGCGCGGGTGCGCATTGTCGGCGCTGACGGCGAGCGCGAACTGCCGGTCGAGGAACTGCTCACCGGTTATTACGAGACCGCGCTGGCGCCCAACGAACTGATCGCGTCGGTGCTGGTGCCGGCGCAAGGCAAGACGCGCGCCGCCTATTGCAAGGTCACCGCCGGCACCGCCGACGACTGGCCGGCGCTGGGCGTGGCGGTCGCGCTCGACACCGACGGCAAGGCGGTGAAGTCCGCCCGCGTCGTGGTAAGCGCGGCGACGCCGAAAGCGACACGATTGGCGGGCGCGGAAAAGCTGCTCAGCGGCGCCACCATCGACGACAAAGTGCTCAAGGCCGCGGGCGACGCCGCGGCGGACGAGGCCGAGATCATCGCCGACGTGCGCGGCTCGGCCGCCTACAAGCGCGAACTGTTACGCGTCTATATCGGCCGCGCGGTGCGCGACGCGCTTCAAGCCAACGGAGCCGGACGATGAACGCCCCTACCCCCGGCAAGCAGATCGGCCGTTCGCTGCCGCGACTGGAAGCGCGCGCCAAGGTCACCGGCCGCGCCGAATATACCCACACCATGCGCCTGCCCGGCATGCTGACCTGCAAGATCTTCCGCAGCACGGTGCCGCATGGCCGCATCAAATCGATCGACGTCAGCGAAGCCAAGGCGCTGCCCGGCGTCTACGGCGTCTATACCGGCGAGGACGTGCGCAAGGTCATCCCCGATCCCTATTACGGGCCGGCCTTCCACGACCAGCCGATCTTGGCGCTGGACAAAGTGCATTACGTCGGCGAGCCGGTGGCCGCGGTGCTGGCCGACGATCCGCACATCGCCGACCAGGCGGTGCAGATGATCGTTGCCGACTACGAGGAGCTGCCGGCGGTGTTCGACGAGGTCGAGGCCGCCGAGAACAAGGTGCTGGTGCACGAGGAACTCAAACCCGCCAGCACCTTCGCGGACCTCAAGCACCTCAAGGGCATCAAGGGCACCAACGTCGCGCTCGATTTCAAGCTGCGGCGCGGCGACGTGGACAAAGGCTTTGCGGGCGCCGCGCAGGTGTTCGAGCACACGTTCAAGACGCAGAAAGTCCTGCATCTCGCCTTCGAGCCGCTTGTGTCGATCGCCGACTATAAGGACGATGCCGTCACGATCTACTCGGCCTCGCAGGGCCCCTCCTTCGTGCGCACCGAGATCGCCCGCCTGCTCGGCTGGCCGGAAAACCGCGTGCGCGTGAAGGTGCCGTTCCTTGGCGGCGGTTACGGCGGCAAACTCTACATCAAGATGGAAGCGCTGGCCGTGGCGCTGTCGATGCTGGCGCGGCGGCCGGTGAAGGTGGCGCTCACCATGGACGAGGTGTTCGTCACCATCACCAAACACCCGAGCACGTTCCGCATCAAGACCGGCGTCGACAAGGACGGCAGAATCGTCGCGCGCAAATGCGACGTGTGGTGGAACGGCGGCGCTTACGCCGACATCGGCCCACGCGTGACGCAGAAGTCGGGCTTCACCGCCTCGGGGCCCTACGACATCGACAACGTGTCGATCAACTCGTATGCGGCCTACACCAACCTGCCGCCCGCGGGCGCGTTGCGCGGCTTCGGCATTCCGCAACTGGTGTGGGCCTACGAGTGCCACACCGACATGATCGCGCGCGCGCTCAAGCGCGATCCGCTCGATTTCCGCCTGCAGAACCTGCTGCGCGAGGGCCGCCCGCACGCCACCGGCACGATCCTGAAGGACGCCAAGGTGGACACGGTGCTCACGCGCATCGCCGAGCGGCTGGATTGGGATAGTCCGTTCGACCGCGGCAGCGGCACCTTGCGGCGCGGGCGCGGGCTGGCGGTGGGG
The DNA here is from genome assembly GCA_963829785.1 of uncultured Pseudomonadota bacterium. Classification (GTDB taxonomy): domain Bacteria; phylum Pseudomonadota; class Alphaproteobacteria; order Rhizobiales; family Xanthobacteraceae; genus Pseudolabrys. Next base: position 109,780 of record CAWHJZ010000007.1, read on the forward strand.
CTGAAGGCCGTGATCGCGCCGACCACCTCGGTCGCCATCGTCAACGTCTCGGGCGACGGCAGCGTCACCGTCTATTGCGGCACCATCGATATGGGCCAGGGCTCCGACACCGCCATGGCGCAGATGGTCGGCGAAGTCCTCAACATGGCGGCGGAGACCATCCGCATCGTGCCGCGCGACACCGACGTCACACCCTACGACATGGGCACGCTCGGCTCGCGTTCGCTGTTCCACATGGGGCACGCGGTGCGGCTCGCAGCGGAAGACGCCAAGGCCAAGATCGCGGAACTGGCGCGCGAGGTGGGCGAACCGGAAGGCAGCAATACGCCGCTCGCCGATCTGTTCGTGAAGAAATACGGCATGCGCGCCGGCAACATCGTCGGCACCGGCAGCTACAAGCCGGACTATACGCCGCCCGATCCCGCCACCGGGCAGACGCCGAACGCGACACCGTTCTGGATGGCCGCGGGCGCGGGCGTCGAAGTGGAGATCGACACCGAGACCGGGCGCCTGCGGGTATTGCGCCTCATCAATGTCGCCGACGTCGGCAATCCGATCAACCCGAAGATCGTCGAGACGCAATTGTCGGGCGCCGCCACCATGCAGCTCGGCTTCACGCTCTACGAGAAGATGCACATCGACGGCGGGCAGATCACCAACGCTTCGCTTGCCGACTACAAGATCCCCGGCATCCACGACGTCCCGCCGATGGAGAACGAGGCGGTCGAGGCCTATCAGTCGAACGGCCCGTTCGGCGGCAAGGGTGTCGGCGAGCTCGCCACTTTCGGCGTGTCGCCCGCGATCGCCAACGCCATCGACGACGCGGTCGGCGTGCGGCTGACCGAATTGCCGCTGACGCCGGAGGCGATCTTCCGCGCGCTGCGGGCCAAAGACGGCAAGCCGTTGGAGGACGTGTAACATGGCGACCACCCGCACGATTCACTTCACCCTCAACGGCCGGCCGGTCACCGCCGATGTGCAACCGCAGCACAATCTGGTCGAATTGCTGCAGGGCCAGTTCGGCCTTACCGGCGCGCGCGAAAGCTGCGGCCAGGGCCTGTGCGGCTGCTGCACGGTGTTGGTCGACGGCAAGCCGGTGTCGGGCTGCCTGCATCTCGCCGTCTTCGTCGATGGCTGCGATGTCATTAGCATCGAGCATCTCGACAACGACCAGACGCTCGACCCTGTGCAGCAGGCCTTCATCGCGCACGGCGCCTTCCAGTGCGGCTATTGCACGCCCGGCTTCATCTTGATGACCAAAACGCTGCTTGAGCTGCACCCCGATCCGAGCGACACGCAAATCAAGGATTACCTCAACGGCAACCTGTGCCGCTGCGCCGCCTATCCGGAAATCATCGCGGCGGTCAAAACGGCCGCCCGCAACTACAAAGCCGGGGCTCCCGGCTGACGGCCCACAAGGCCGGAGCGACCGGCCGGACTGCAAACTGAGACCTTGGCGAGAAAGTTACCCATGTCGACAGCTTCATCGGCTGGATGTTCGACGGTTCCGAGACCTTCGCGCTGATCCTGGTGGTGGGCGCGGCGCTGCATCAACTGCTCGAGTCTTCGCAATTCGGCCACATCCACGTCTACGCGTGCACGGTGATCGGGATCGCGTTGCTTGGCTGGGGCATCGGCGGCTTGCTCGGCCAATTCAGCAACGTCACGGTGGCGTTCTCGTTCGTCTACATCCTCGGTTTCGCGATGGTGCCGCTGCTGCGCCAGACCAAGGGCCAGCCACTGCCGGAATAAGGCGTGACCGGCGGGGTTTCTAAGTGACGGCGACGTGCGGCGCACGCGGGCGCCGCACGTTTTTGTGATTAGGCGGAGGCGGCGAGCGCGGCTAGCAAGGCGCCGCACGATTCTTCCATGACCTTCCCCGTCTCAGTCCGTAGCATCCCTCCATGAAATTCCGCTCCCTGGCGCTGCTGATGCTGGCCGAAGTGGCGGCGATGTCGTTGTGGTTCGTGTCGGCCGCGGTGCTGCCGGACATGCTGCGTGAGACCGCGCTGTCGCCATTCCGGCAGGCGGCGCTGTCGAGCGGCGTGCAGGCCGGCTTTGTCATCGGCGCGCTCGCCTCCGCCGTGCTGGGGCTTGCCGACCGTTTCGATCCACGCCGCGTGTTCGCCGCCTCGGCGATCGGCGCCGGGTTGATCAATGCGACGCTCCTGATCGATCCGCCCGGCGGCGCGGCCGCGATCACCGCGCGTGTCATCACCGGCGCGCTGCTCGCCGGCGTCTATCCGGTCGGCATGAAGATCGTCGTCGGCTGGGGCGAGAAGGACCGCGGCTTCATGGTGGGCGCGCTGGTCGGCGCCCTCACCCTCGGCTCGGCTTCGCCGCATCTCATCTCGTTGTTCGGCGGCGCCGACTGGCGCGTCACTGTCGCCGCCGCATCCGTTGCCTCGATCGCGGCGGGACTCATCGTTTTGGGCACCAAACTCGGGCCCCATCACGGCATCGCGGCGCGCTTCGACCCGCACGTCGTCACCGCGGCCTGGACCAACCGGCGGGTGCGGCTCGCCTATGCCGGCTATCTCGGCCACATGTGGGAGCTCTACGCCATGTGGGCCTGGATCGGCGCGGCGGCGGCGGCCTCCTATCATGCGTGGCTGCCGGCGCTCGAAGCCGAGCGGCTCGCCAAGCTCACCGCCTTTTGCGCCATCGGCGCCGGCGGCATCGCCTGCGCGGTCGCGGGCCTCTGGGCCGACAGGATCGGCAAGGCGGAAGTCGCCATCCTCGCCATGGTGGTGAGCGGCGCCTCGGCGCTCTTGACGGCGGCGACCTTCGGCGGGCCGGTGTGGCTCACCTTCGTCATCGTGCTGATCTGGGGCGCCGCCATCGTGCCGGATTCCGCGCAGTTCTCCGCGCTGGTCGCGGACGCGTCGCCGCCGCATCAGGCCGGCAGCCTGCTGACCTTCCAGACCGCGCTCGGCTTCGCGCTCACCTTCGTCACCGTGCAGGTGACCCCGGTGTTGGCGGCGACGCTGGGATGGCCGACGGTGCTGGCGGGATTGGCAATCGGCCCGGCGTTTGGGATTGTGGCGATGGTTCGTTTGCGCACGCTGCAGGGAAAATCATGAGCGACATCGGCTGGCGCACCGGCACTGCTGATATCAACGGCTTCCGGCAGTTCTGGCGGGCGTGGCGGCCGCAGGGCAGCACGGCCCTCCCCGTACTGGCGCTGCACGGCTCGCTCACCCAAAGCGGCATGTGGAAGGTGCTGGCCGAGGCCGCCGAGACGATCCCGATGCTGTGCCCGGACCAGCGCGGGTTCGGCCTGAGCGAAGACCCGGGTGAAGATTTCATGCGCCGCGTTTGCCGCCGACGCGGTGGCGCTGGCGCAGCAACAGGGGCCCGCGCGGTATGCGGTCATGGGGCACTCATTCGCCTGCTCGATCGCGCTTGACGTTGCACGCCTGGCGGCCGAGCGCGTCGCCGCGGTGGTATTGGTCGACCCGGTGGTCCCGGCCGGCCCGCGGGCTGCGGCAAGAGCACCAAGCAGTGCGCCGCCGGAACAATTCGAAACGCGCGAACAGGCCGAACGTCATTTCCGCGACAGCGAGGAAGGCGCGTGGACCGACGCGACGCTGCGCCGTTTCGTCGACGACGTCATGTTGCGCGACGGCGGGACATGGCGCTTTCCCTATACGCAAGCGCGGCTCAAGCGCCTGCGCGCCTTCACCGCGTCGCCGGCAAGCGACTTCGACCTGTTCGCTTTAGCCGCGGCGGTGCGTTGCCCGGTGCTGGTGTTTCGCGGCGCCATGAGCACGCGCTTTCCCGCCGCGTCCGAACCGCGCCTATTCGCAGCCTTCCGCGATAAACCCAAACTGGTGCTGTGTCCGCAAAGCGGCCATTTCCCGACCGCCACCGACACCGGAGGCGTCGCGGCGGCGTTGAAAGATTTTCTCGGCCGCGTCGCGTAATCGCCCGCAAAGCCGCGATTCCTGAAGCAAGGCGCCTCATCGACCACGGCAGCGCAGACACGCGCACGATCTTTCAGGAGCAGGTTGCCGCGCGTCCCGTCACCGAAGTGTGGGGACGCCGCGCCATGGTCCGGTCGATGCATCCGGACGCGACACATGCCGGCGTCGATATCCTGCGTGCCGGCGGTTGCTGATTTCAGGATTTGCGGCAGGAACCATCGAGGATCGATGGCGGTCCCGAGAGGACTCGAACCTCTGACCTTCGGTTTAGGAAACCGCTGCTCTGTCCGGCTGAGCTACGGGACCGCTGAGGCGCCCTTTAGCACAAGGCCAAAGGGCGCGCAGCCTTTCCGCCGGCGCTGGGGACAGCGGTGGAAACACGGGCGCGCGATGGCAATGGACAAGCCGCCGGCCGGGCCCGTCTTACATCTAGCCGCCCGACGTCGAGCTGCCGCCCTGGAGCGGGGCCGGCGGCTTGGGCTGGCCCGGCGGTGGCGGCGGCGGCGGGCCCATATGCCCCACCTTGTCGATGAGCGTGCTGGCGGCGTCGACGCAATCCTTCAGGTTTTGGTTGGCCGGGCACTGGATGTCGACGCGCCCATCGCCGCGCGTGAAGGTGAAACGCGCGCCGCGCGAACGATGATGAAACCGCCGCCAACCGGCGTGCCGCCCCATCCGGCCGGGCCGCTGACCCATCATCCAGCCGGCGTGCGGGCCCATCATCCACGGCCCCATCCGGCCATAGGCTGGTACGCCTTGCTGCCAGCCCGGCCGGTTCCAGTCACGGTCGCGCGCCCATTGGTTCGGGCCGGGATGCGTGGGCGCGTTCATCTCGGAACCGGACTGCGGCGGGTTGCCGGATTGCGTGTCGGCCGATTGCGCCAGCGCCGGCGCGGAGCCGATGACGGCCGCAACCGCGGTCGCGAAGAGGATCGTTGAAACACGAGTGAAAATGGTCATGACGATGCTTTCGAATTTGAGGCCCAATAATGTGTAACGTTTCCGGCGCGGCGGCGTTCCGCATATATATGCTGCCTGACACGTTAGTGTGACGCAAGGTTGCACCGCGTATTGACGGCGCCGGCAATGGCTGCCGACAATCCGCCGTCATGGGCCGCCTCATCGTTTCCGCAATGGCTGTTTGCGCGCTGCTGGCCGGCACCGCATTCGCGCAAACAACCTGCAAGCTGACGCCGATCGGCACCGCCACGGTCGCCGCCGTGCACGACGGCCGTACATTGTCGCTCACGGACGGCCGTACCTTGCGGCTCAAGGGCATCGAGGTGATCGACACAAGCCGCGCGGCGTTGCGACGGCTCGCTGCGGGAAAGACGCTACGGCTCGAGAAGCTCGGTCTCGATCACGACCGATACGGCCGGCTGACGGCCTTCGCCTTTGCCGGCGGCAACGAAGAATTGCTGCAACAGGCCCTGCTGACGGCGGGGCAAGCGCGGGTGGGGCCCCGCATCGGCGACCGGGGCTGCGCCAGCCTGTTGCGCAAGGCCGAGGGAGCTGCCCGCGCCGGCCGCCGCGGAATCTGGGCCGAGCCCCGGTTTTTGCCGATAAAGGCCGGAAATCTCACCCGTTTGCGGGCTGAAAAGGGACATTTCGCCCTGGTCGAAGGCAAGGTCTTGTCGGTTCACCCAACTGGCGGCACAATATATTTGAACTTCGGGCGGCGCTGGACCCGCGACTTTTCGGTCATCATTTTGCGCCGCTGGCGGCCTAAGTTCGCGGCGGCTGGAATCGATCCGCTCCAGCTTGAAGGTCGTCGCCTGCGGGTACGCGGGTTCATCGAGATGCGCCGCGGCCCCGTCATCACGGCCGAGGCGCCGGAGCAGATCGAATTCGTCGACAAGGCATCAAGGTCGAGCAAGGACAAATAGACAGTAGCGACGGTTGAGATGAGTGCGACGCTGACATCGGTGGTGAGAAGAAAGCGCTTTGCCGTCCTGTTGCTGACGGCGTTGCTTGCCGGCTGCTCGTCATTGCCGAACGGCGGCAAGGTGTCGCTGCGATTGCCGGAGTCCTCGCCTGCCGCCTCCCGCATGTCGGCGGCGGAGGAGCGCGAGCATCTGCGCATCCTCGCCTCCTATGGCGGCCTGTACGACAACGAGCGCGTGCAGACGTTGGTCGAGAGTACCGTGCACCGGCTGACCACGGCCTCGGCCCGGCCCGACCTCAAATACCGCGTCGTCATCCTCAACTCGCCGGCGGTCAACGCCTTCGCGTTGCCGACCGGGCGTCTCTATGTGACGCGCGGGCTGATCGCGCTCGCCAACGACCAGGCCGAGCTCGCTTCCGTGCTCGCGCACGAGATGGGCCATGTGACCGCGCATCACGCTCAGATCCGCGAGCAGAAGGCGCGCCAGGCCGCGCTCATCAGCCACGTGGTCAGTGACGTGCTCAGCGACCCGCAGGTGGGCGCGCTGGCGCTCGCCAAATCGAAGCTGGCGCTGGCGAGCTTCTCGCGCGCCCAGGAATTCGAGGCCGACGCCATCGGCATCAAGACCTCGGCGCGGGCCGGCTTCGATCCTTACGGCGCAGCGCGCTTCCTCACCGACATGCAGCGCAATGCCGATTTGAAATCCGGCGCCCGCGCCCGATCCGACGCGCGTCTCGGCGACTTCCTCTCGGACCATCCCTCGACGCCCGACCGCGTACGCAGGGCGCTGATCGACGCGCGCGAATTCAGCGGGCCGGGCATCGGCCAGCGCGACCGCAACGCCTATCTCGGCCAGCTCAACGGCATGGTCTACGGCGAGGACCCGAGCGAAGGCTTCGTGCGCGGCCGCCGTTTTCTGCATCCCAAGCTCGGCTTCACCTTCCTGGCGCCGCCGGGCTTCACCCTCGACAACACCGCGCAGGCGGTGCTCGGCCTGAAGGACGGCGGCGACGAGGCGATGCGGCTCGACGTGGTCAGCGTGCCGGCCGAGCAGTCGCTGGCGCAATATCTGAACTCCGGCTGGATCGAGGGCGTCGACCGAACCAGTGCGCGCTCGTTCGCGGTCAACGGCTTCCCGGCGGCGACCGCGCGGGCCACCGGCAAGGACTGGACGTTCCGGCTGTTCGCCGTGCGCTTCGGCAGCGATGTCTATCGCTTCATCTTCGCGGCCAAGACCATGACGCCGGCGGCCGACCGCGCCTTCCGTGAGGCGGTGGCGAGCTTCCGCCGCATGAGCCTGCAGGAAAGCCGGCGGGTGCGCCCGCGGCGCATGAGGATCGTCACCGTGCGCCCGCACGATACGGTCGCCTCGCTGGCGCGCCGCATGGCCGTTGCCAATCATCGCGTCGAGCGCTTCCGCGTGCTCAACGGGCTGGGGCACAGGCAGAAGCTCAAGCCGGGCCAGAAGGTGAAGATCGTGGTGGAGTGAGGCGCTCGATAACAGTGCATCACCTCTCTTCCGTCATGGCCGGGCTTGTCCCGGCCATCCACGTCTTTGATCTTGCTAAGCCCTGCGTGAAGGACGTCGATGCCCGGCACGGGGCCGGGCATGACGACCGAGAGCCCGACGCATGGAACCGAATGCCTTCTAGATCAGCGTATCGAAGAGATCATCCCAATCAGGATTCTGCTGGTGGATCAAACGCACCTTCCAGGCCCGCGGCCAGTGCTTGATCGCTTTTTCGCGCTGGATCGCCGCGCGAATGTCATCGTACTGCTCAAAATAGACGAGTCGCTTTAGGCCATATTGCTTCGTGAAGCCTGGCAGCAAGCCGTTGCGATGTTCGTAGATGCGTCGCGGCAGGTCGCTAGTTACGCCGACGTAAAGCGCCCCATTGCGCCGATTGGTCATGAAATACACAAACCCGCCAGCCATCCACTAATTCAACAAGACGTGGATGGCCGGGACAAGCCCGGCCATGACGACGGATGTTCCGGTGTGCGACCGAGAGACTCAGCTCTCGCCGGCCTCAGGATTGACGGTGAATTCGCGCGGCACTTCCGGGCCCCACAGGTAGAACGAATCCTCCGGCTTGTGGTCGCCGGACGGCCAGCGCTCTTCCTTCGGGATGTAGTCGATGTCGCAGGAATATTCCGAGAAGCTGCCCCACGGATCCATGACGTAATGGAAGTAGTTGGAGCCGAGCACGTGGCGGCCGAGGCCCCAGCCCTTCTGCCAGCCCTTGTCGGCCATGCGCATGGCGCCGAGGCCGATGTCGTTGACGCTGGCCGTATCCCAACTGCAGTGATGGAAGCCGGGCCCGCTCGACTTTACCAGCGCCAGCAGGTGATGATCGCTGCCGTGGATGCCGTGCATGAAGGCGACGATGTCGGCGGCGCGATCGGACAGGCGCAGACCCAGATTGCGCGTATAGAAATCAAGCGAGGCGTCGATGTCGGTGGTGAAGATCAGCACATGCGACAGCCGGCGCGGCCGCACCACCGGCGATTTTTCGCGCGTGGTGGCGGCGGCTTCGCCTTCGCCGACGGTAATCCACTGGCTGTCGGCTTTGTGGTCGGGCGAAACCTTGGGCGCGACCTTGATCTCGTGCAGCACGCCTTCGTGATTGCGGAACCAGATGCCATTGCTGTCGAAGCCGGGCGGGGGATCGATCAGCTTGACGCCGTTGCCTTCGATGCGCGCCTTCAACAGCGGCAGATCTTCCTCGTAGCAACCGAAGGAGAGATGGTGCATCTGCTTGGTCTTGGCGCCTTCCACCACCGAGCCCCAGCGGTGCTGATGGCCGAAGGTCTTGAGCTCCAGCGTGTTGCCCTTGGTCTGAACGTCGAGACCGAAATTGCCGTAGAAATCCTCAGCCACGCTGCCGTCGGGAACGGCGAGAACGAACTGGTCGAGCGAGTGCACGCCGAGGGCATCGGCCTCGGTCGTCGGCGCGACATAGCCGCGAATGGCGGTCATCGTTATCTCCCTAGAAGCTCTCACGTTGAGGTGATTTAGGCCGTATTCTAGTCTTCTGAACAGCAGCGGCAACCGTGCTGCGGCGCCATGACCCGCGAGCCGCTTCCCGCGTCAGCCCACCATGTGGGACGCCGAAATTCCCAGCCGCCCCGTGGGCACGGGAAAAGCGGACACAAAAAAAGCCCGGCATCGCTGCCGGGCTTTCGCTTGTTCGATGATCGGGCGAAAGGCGCCTTCAGGCGGCCTCGTCCTCGACGCCTTCTTCAGAGTTCGCCTCTTCGGCCGGCTTCGGCCCACGGCGAGGGCCCTTGGCGAGCGCGCCCTCGATCTCCTTGATGGCCTCGGTCTCGGTGATCTTCTGCACCGCCGAAATCTCACGCGACAGCCGGTCGAGCGCCGCCTCGTAGAGCTGGCGCTCCGAATAGGACTGCTCCGGCTGGCTTTCCGAGCGAAAGAGATCCCGCACGACCTCGGCGATGGCAACGATATCGCCCGAGTTGATCTTGGCTTCGTATTCCTGCGCCCGGCGCGACCACATGGTGCGCTTGATGCGCGCGCGGCCCTTGAGCGTCTCGAGCGCCTTCTTGACCAACGGCCCCTCGGCCAGCTTGCGCATGCCAACCGACGCGATTTTGGCGGTCGGAACCCGCAGGGTCATCTTGTCCTTGATGAAATTGATGACGAACAGCTCGAGCTTGGCGCCCGCGATTTCCTGCTCCTCGATGGCCATGATCTGGCCGACGCCATGCGCCGGATAGACGATGAATTCGTTAGTTTTGAAGCCTTGTCGTTGGGTAGTCTTCTTATTGCTCGACATTCCGGGCGAAACTCCTTCACCGGCCCCTTTACGGGTACCGGCCGTTTTGGCTGCGGGAGCCCCACGCGCCGTGCCGCGCGAGGCCTGCGGGGTCCGCCGCGGGGCGACGGATTTCTTCGTCCGGCGGCTATTGCCGCTGGCGGAGCCCTTCTTCGACGATTTTTGACGCGCTTTTCCTGCCACTGCTAACGCGTGGAATCTCACGCCCTCTCATTCAGAGACCGGTTGGATTGACGTTCCGAAAAATAAGGCTCCCGCGACAGGGAGCTCTTTCGGAGACGGCGACATCACGCAATTCCAGGTTTTGATAGCTATATAGCACATTTTTGGGCAGAATCAAAGCGTTATCGCGCCGCAAAACCGTGATTTGGCGGTCATAATTTCGCAATTCACGCGCGCGGTTAACGCCTGCCCTAGAGCTGGCGCCGGTTTTTAGGGCTTGTTCCGGCCGGGGGACCGAAAAGGCGGCTCTAATCGCCCTCGCCGGGGTCCGCCGAGAAGAACTTCTTAAACTTCTCCGGCACGCCATCCCAATCCTTGCCATCGGGCGGCGGTTCCCGTTTGACGGTAATATTCGGCCAGGACTTGGCGTATTGGGCGTTCACCTCGAGCCATTGTTCCAGCCCGGGCTCGGTATCGGGCTTGATCGCCTCGGCGGGGCATTCGGGCTCGCAGACGCCACAGTCGATGCACTCGTCAGGGTGGATAACCAGCATATTATCACCCTCGTAGAAGCAATCCACCGGACACACTTCCACGCAATCCATGTACTTGCACTTGATGCAATTTTCGACGACGACGTAGGTCATCTCACCCCTGGCTCCAAACGAACGAATACGCGGCAACGTTGCCTATCGCACGGCCAAATAGCCTGCAAGCGGCTTCGAGGCCACCGCTAGCAGCTATTCCCCCCGCGACGGCGGAACCCTAGCCGAATCACCTGCGGGGTCCGTGGCCTCCGGCCCGGAAGATGCTGCCAAATCGCGGTAAAGCGCCCGTGCCGTGAGCGCCGCGCCGCGCCGGTCGCTGAAAGCCACCACCTGCACCACCCGCACCGAGCGGTCGAGCGACACCGTCAGCACGTCACCGATTCGGACCGGATGGCCCGCCGCTTTCGTGCGTTTGGCGTTGACCCGGACATGGCCGGCCTGGGTCAGGGCCGCCGCATCGGCCCGGGTGCGCACCATGCGGGCGTGCCACAGCCATTTATCGATGCGCTGGCGGTCATCTTGCTGGCGCATGACCTTTTCCGAAAACCGGCCCCCACTTTTCGCGATCATGCGCGGGCTGGCAGTTCCAAGCTCAGGAAGGCTCCTTGCCACCCTGCTCGAGCTGCTGCTTGAGGGCGGCGAGCTTGGCGAAGGGTGAGTTGGGGTCCGGCTGCTTGTCGCGCCGCTCAGCCCCGCCATGAGGCTTGGCGAAGTACTTCTCGCGTTCGGCGCGCTCGACGCCGCCGCCGTCGCGGCGCGGACGGCGCGGACGATCGCCGCGCCCTTGACGCTCGCCACGGTTGGCGTCGCGATCCTTGCGTTGCTGACGGTCTTGACGATCTTGCCGGGCCTGGCGGTCGGCGCCGTCGCGGCGGCGATGCCGTGGGCTGCCGCGCGGGCTCGGCGCCTTCGGCCGCCGGCGTGGCCGCGGCTGCTGCCGCCTCGGCCGGGGCGGCTTCACCGCCTTCGGCTGGCGCCGCGGCCTGTTGCCCGCGATGATGCGGCCGACGCGGCCGTGTCGGCCGACGCTCCTGCCGTCCCCCCGGACGCCAGACTTCGATCATCTCAGGCTCTTTGGCGGGCTCGTCGCCGGCTGTTGCTTCCGCTTCCACGGGCGCTCCGGCAGATACTTCGGCAGGCTTGGCTTCTTCACCTTCGGTGAGAGGCGCCGCTTCGCCTTCGGCCGAAGGTGCGGCAGCTTCTTGCGCTGCTTCGACCGGCTCTGCTTCAGCGACGGCTTCCACCGCAACCTCAACAGTCATCTCAGGCGCGGCCTCGGCCGGCGCTTCAAGCACGGCCTCGTCCAACGCCGGCATGATGTCGGAATCGGCAACCGGCGCGCTGGTCTCGATACTCTCGGCCGCCGGCTCGGCAGCAACCGTTTCAGGCGCGGCTTCAGCCGCGCTGTCGCTCGTTGCTTCCACCGTTGCTTCAGCAGTTGCTTCAGCGGCCGGCGCGGCTTCGGCCTCCGCCGGCTTTTCGGCTTCCGGCGGTTTGGGCCGCCGCTCCATGCGATAGCCGAGCGCGCGCAGGATGGAGGCGAAGTCTTCGCCCGATGCACCGGTCAGCGACGTCATGGCGCCAGTGACGGTGAAGCTGCGGCCGTCGACGGCGCCGTCGGGCTTCGGGCCCGCCGCGTGCTCGCGCCAGCTCAGCGCCGGGCGGATGAGATCGGCGAGCCGCTCGAGAATATCGACGCGCACCGCGCGGTCGCCGCACACGCGATAGCCGGCGGTGCGGTAGAGCGGCTTCGGCGCTTCCTTGTCGACGGGGATAGAGGTGCGGCCGCTGGCGGCGAGATGCAGGAGATCGGCGACTCCCTTGGCGTCGGGCGCTTCGTTCTTCAGCGCCCAGAGCTGCGTCGCCAGCGCGCGCGGCGCCGGCTTCAAGAGCGCCGGCAGGTAGATGTGATAGGCGCCGAAGCGCACGCCATACTTGCGCAGCGTGGCACGTGACGGCTGGTCGAGACCCTTGACCTCGTCGGACACCTTCTGGCGCTCCAGCACGCCAAGCGCTTCGACGAGCTGGAAGGCGACGCCGCGCGCCATGCCGGTGACGTCCTCGGCGGCGGAGAGCGAAAACAGCGGCGCGAGTTGCTTCTCGATGTAGGTCTTGAGCCAGAGGTCGAGCCGGGTCTGCACCAGTTCACGCGCCGGACCGGTGAGATGATCATCGGCGATAATGCGCAGGCGCGGGCGCAGCGCGTCGTCGCCGGCAACGAGCTTGCCGACCGCGTCGCCCATCCAGCGCACGACGCCGTCGTTCGCCAGCACGATCTGGTCGTTGGCGCATTGCGACAGCCGCGTGGCGCGCGCTTCAATTTCTCCCGCCAAGGCTTTTTGCGCAGCGGCGTTGAGCGCCTTGGCTTCCGAGCCCGCGCTGGCGGAGGCATCGGGCGCAAACATGAACCCGTCGAGCCGGCCAATGGCGTGGCCCTCGACAACAACTTCACCAGTCTTTCCGATTTCAGTTTCCAACATCGCGTTCTCTCGCAGCCGCCGCATCAAGACGCTGGTGCGGCGGTCCACGAAACGTTCAGCGAGACGTTCGTGCAGCGCGTCGGACAGCTTGTCCTCGATCGCGCGGGTGACACCCTGCCAGTGCTCAGGATCGGCGAGCCAATCGGGCCGGTTGGCAACGAAAGTCCACGTTCTGACATGCGCGATCCGGTTGGAGAGAGTGTCGATGTCGCCCTCGGTCCGGTCGGCCTGCGCAAGCTGGCGAGCGAACCAATCGGTGGGGATATTACCCTCTCGCTGCAGGAATCCATAGAGGGTCACCGCCAGTTCGGCATGGGTGGCCGGCGCGATCTTGCGGTAGTCGGGGACCTGGCAGGCGTCCCAGAGCCGCTGGATGGCGCCCGCGTCGCGGGCAAGCGCGCGCACGTCCTCGTCGCGCGCGGCATGCTCGAGAACCAGGATGTCTTCGCCGACGGGCGCGCGCGTCAACCCGGCTTCGCTCGGGGTCATGGCGAGCGAAGCCTGCAGCGCGCCGAGCGAAGAAAAGTCGAGGTTCGCGTTGCGCCATTGCAGCATCCGGATCGGCTCGAAGTTGTGGCTTTCCAGCGCCTGCACCAGCTCGGGCCCGAAGGGATCGCAGCGCCCGGTCGTGCCGAACGTTCCATCGCGCGTGGCGCGGCCCGCGCGGCCCGCGATCTGAGCCAGTTCGGCCGGGTTGAGGCGGCGAAATTGATAGCCGTCGAATTTACGGTCGGAGGCAAAAGCGACGTGATCGACGTCGAGATTGAGGCCCATGCCGATCGCGTCGGTGGCGACGAGATAATCCACATCGCCGGACTGGTAGAGCGCGACTTGCGCATTTCTCGTGCGCGGAGAAAGCGCGCCCAACACAACCGCGGCACCGCCGCGCTGGCGGCGGATCAGTTCGGCAATGGCGTAGACTTCCTCTGCCGAGAACGCGACCACCGCCGAGCGGCGCGGCAGCCTGGTGAGCTTCTTCTCGCCGGAATACGTGAGCATCGACAGCCGCGGGCGGCTGACGATGTGGGCGCCGGGCAGGAGCTTCTCGACCATCGGCCGCATGGTGGCCGCCCCCAGCACCAGGGTCTCCTCGCGGGCGCGGGCATTGAGCATGCGGTCGGTGAAGACGTGGCCGCGGTCGAGATCGGCGCCGAGTTGAACCTCGTCGACGGCCAGAAAGGCAACGTCGAGGTCGCGCGGCATGGCTTCGACGGTCGACACCCAGAAGCGCGGGTTGGGCGGCTTGATCTTCTCCTCGCCGGTGATCAGGGCGACGTTCTCCACGCCCGCGCGGTCGACGACCTTGTTGTAGACCTCACGCGCCAAAAGCCGGAGCGGCAGCCCGATCATGCCGGACGAGTGCGCCAGCATGCGCTCGATGGCGAGATGGGTCTTGCCGGTATTGGTCGGCCCGAGCACGGCGGTGACGCCAGCGCCACGGGTGCGCGCGGCGGCGCGGGTAGGCTGCGGAGAAAAGGAAAGGGTCATTACGCGTCCAAACTGGCGGCCCGCTCGAGCGGGCCGCTGACTTTTTGTATCACAATGCGACGGTTTCGCGGGCCGGCGCTGGGGTCAGCGTTAAGGCCGGGAACGAGTCTGGAACGAAAGCGGCCCGAATCGCTGACTCAGGCCCAATGCGGGTTCGTTCACGGCGACATTTGGCAAGCGGGCCCTCGGCTGCCACAAGATCGGGTAGGAATCGGGGATTCAAGCGGCTTAAATTCCCTTGCAAACGTTAACCGGCAGCAGAGTCGCCACCGCGCCAAGAGTCAAGCGAAAGAGTCGCCGGCAAGATTACTCAGCATGCGCGCGCTTGAGCGAAGCGCGGCTCGGGGTCGCGGTGGTGACGAACTGGTCGGCCTCCAGCACCGCCTCCCCGATCGGGGTCGGGGTCTGGGCACGGAACGGCACCAGCACCCGGGTGCCGGCAATCGGCGCCAGCCATACCTCCATGTCGCGCTGCTTCTTGATGTACTTGATGGCGGTGCGCGACGGGATGAAGCCGGCGACCGGCGAAAAGTAGATGGCGCAGACCACCACGGGGCCGGCATAGCCCTTGTCCGCCTTCACCTCGTCCATGCGCTTGTAGCTAAGCATGAGGTCGTAACGCAGGCGGCCGTCGAAGAACGATACCTTGCGCTGGCAAGCCTTGGGCGTCAGCAGTTTGCCATTACCCGGCATGCGTGCCAGCGAGCCGGTCATCGGATCAAAAATGCCGTGCCGATGCGCTTCGACGAGCGGCACCCGCTCCGGATCCTTGTCCTGCGGCGGATCGATCTTGAAGGTGGTAATGTTGCCGTCCTTGATGGCGAGACGGGATTCGGTGGTCTTGTGGCGGGTGATGATGGTGGCGGCGTAGATCGAGGAAGCGAAGGGGCCGTGGGTGCCGAAGGTACCGTGGGCGGCGCTGGTCCCCTCCCCACCCGTAAAAAGCCGCAGCAAACCGGTGGTGATGCCGCTGGCGGCGGCGCGGAAATGGGTGCCGTCGATGTCGACGACCCAGCTTCCCTTGCCGACGGCAATGCCGGCGAGCGAAGCGGTGTAATGGGCTTCAAGCTTGCCATGGGACTGGGCTTGCGCCCGCGCCGGGGCCGGCATCGCGGCGGCGGCCAGCGCGAGCCCTGTGGCGGCCAGCGCCATGCGGCGAACGGTTTGCCTCAGCGGCAGCACCAACGGAACCTCCCGCACCGGTAGCACCGCCCTTGTTGCGCTCCGGCGGCGATATTTAACGGGCAGCGAAACCGGCCATGCAAGGGGAGATCGATCGGATGGAGCGGGTTCCCCCCGGAAATCAGTGCCAGCCGCCGCCCCCCTCTGGTCGGCGAAAACTTGGTCGAATCTGTGTTCCCCGGGGAGGGCCGGAGCGCGGCAGCAGACCCGGGCGCCCCGGCGGCCGTCCAGACCCGAATGGGCCCCGAATCAGCGGCTTGACGCCCGTTTCGCCGCTCTCTATACGTGCCGCCAATCATGCAAGAAATGACGATCCGGACCGGCGCTGACGTGCTGCGCCGGGCGATTTTTCGAGGGTTTTAGCCATGTCCTGGCGTTGCGAGCTGACCGGTAAAGGGCCCCTGGTCGGCCACAAGGTGAGCCATTCCAATATCAAGACCAAGCGCCGGTTCCTGCCGAACCTGGTCAACGTGACGCTGCGCTCGGATGCGCTCGGCCGTTCGGTGAAGGCGCGGGTGTCGGCGAACGCGCTGCGCACCGTCGATCATCGCGGTGGGCTCGACGCCTTCCTGATGAAGGCCAAGGCGGAAGAGCTGGCGCCGAAGATGCGCACACTCAAGCGCGAGATCGCCAAGAAGCTGGCCAGCGCCTAACTTCTCCCGTCATGGGACCAACTTGAACTGCAGCAGCAGCGTGCGCTGAAGCGCCGAGAAATTGTCATCCGACACCAGCGTCAAAATCGTGTCGCCATTGGCGTCGCGCGAGACGCCGATGCCTTCCATGTTGTCGATCTGATAGGCGAGGTCGGCGGCGATCAGCGGTTCGCCGTCGACCAGCACACCCGGCTTGATGTCCGCCAACGCGATGCGGCGAATGCGCATGGCGACGCCGCTCAGCGGCGAGTAGCGGCGCTCCAGCAGCAACAGATCGTTCGGCGGCAGGACGGTGCAGTCACTGATGTCGAAACCGCCGCTGCGCTTCACGCTGAAGGTCTTGAAGTCCCGGCCGGCAAGCAGAAAAGCGCGCTGATTGTGGGCCTTGTCGAGGCTGTGCTCGGCGACGGCAATGAGTTTGCCGGCGAGCGGTGAGCCCTTCGGCACGGCGGCGAGGCATTCGAGGCTCTTGTTGTTGCCGAGCGTCTTGAACGCATCAGGCACCGGAATCGGCTGACCGCGGGCGCGCAGGCCCTTCTTCAAATCGAAGCGCACGATGCGATGCACGCGCTCGATGCCGACATAGGCGTGGCCGGCGCCGTCGTCGGTGAGCGACTCGGTGTCGTACCAGCCATGCTTGGCGAGCGGTTTGCCATCCCACGCCAGCACCGGCGCCATCACGACATCGGCAAGGCCGGCGGGACGTCCCTGCCGGGTGACGACGCGGCCCTTGAGCCAGGCGCCGCGATCCGTGAGCGCGAGGAAGCGGCCGCCGTCGGCGGCCATGTGAAGCGCAGAGATACCGCCGAAGCGCGGGTCTTTCGAGGTGAGCTCCAGCCCGCCGCGAAACTCCAGCGCGCCAAAGCGCGTGCGCGCGGGTTCGCGGTTATCGAACGCGGCAATCGCCTCGGCATGGACGGCGATAGGGGTCGGTTTGGCCGGATAGCGCTTGACCTTGGCCAGCGCGATGGAGCCGGCAACGGCCACGAGCGTGACGAATAACGAACCGGCAAACAGCCAACGGCGTGGGGCCCGCCTCAAGCAACGCGCCTGCGCATGCGCGGCGGCGGCCGCACCACTTCGGCGGCGTGCTCCTCGAACAATTCGGCCAGCTTCTCGGTCATGGCGCCACCGAGTTCCTCGGCGTCGACGATGGTGACGGCGCGGCGGTAATACCGCGTGACGTCATGGCCGATGCCGATGGCGATCAGCTCAACCGGGGAGCGGGTCTCGATCTCCTCGATCACCCAGCGCAGATGACGCTCGAGATAATTGCCCGGATTGACCGAGAGCGTGGAGTCGTCGACCGGCGCGCCGTCGGAGATCATCATGAGAATCTTGCGCTGCTCGGTGCGCGCCAACAAACGCTTATGCGCCCAGTCGAGCGCCTCGCCGTCGATGTTCTCCTTGAGCAGACCCTCGCGCATCATCAGGCCGAGATTCTTGCGCGCGCGCCGCCAGGGCGCGTCGGCCGCCTTGTAGATGATGTGGCGCAGATCGTTGAGCCGGCCCGGATTGGCCGGCTTGCCGGCGGTGAGCCAATGCTCGCGCGACTGGCCGCCCTTCCAGGCGCGGGTGGTGAAGCCGAGGATCTCGACCTTGACGCCGCAGCGCTCCAGCGTGCGCGCGAGGATGTCGGCGCAGGTGGCGGCGACGGTGATCGGACGCCCGCGCATGGAGCCCGAATTGTCGAGCAACAGGGTAACGACGGTGTCGCGGAACTGGGTGTCCTTCTCCCACTTGAAGGACAGCGGGTGCATCGGGATCGATAACGATGCGCGACAGCCGCGCCGGGTCGAGCACGCCTTCCTCAAGGTCGAACTCCCAGGAGCGGTTCTGCTGCGCCATCAGCCGGCGTTGCAGGCGGTTGGCGAGGCGGGCCACCACGCCCTGCAGATGCGAAAGCTGCTTGTCGAGATAGCCGCGCAGCCGCTCGAGCTCTTCCGGCTCGCACAGGTCCTCGGCCGCGATCGTCTCGTCAAACTTGAGCGTGAAGGCGCGATAGTCCGGGCCGCGCGGCTGGTTGTCGCCGAACTGGCGCGGCCGCTGCGGCTCGCCGGGGGTTTCGGCGTCGCCCATATCGCTGTCGTCGGCCATGTCGGAGGTCGGCGCCTCGACCGCCTCGGCGGAAGCGTCGGGCATGTCTTCGGCGGAAACCTCCGAAGTCCTCCATGCTGGAACGCTGCATGTCGTCGGACTCGGCGGACTCGCCCTCCTCGCCGGACTGCTGCGGGCTGCGGTCCTCGTCGCCCTCGTCTTCGTCCTCGGAATCGGATGAGCGGTCGTCGCCCATCTCCAGCGAGTCGAGCAGGTCGTGAATGGCGTCGCCGAACTGGCGCTGGTCTTCGAGCAGGTCTTCGAGCCGGTCGAGATCGCGGCCGGCACGTTCCTCGATCAAGGGACGCCAGAGGTCGACCAGCTTCTTGGCCGCCGCCGGCGGGGCCGCGCCGGTCAGGCGCTCACGCACCAGCAGCGACAGCGCTTCTTCGATCGGCGCGTCGGCGCGTTCGGTGATCTGATCGAACTTGCCGCGGTGATAGCGCTCGTCGAGCATGGCGCCGAGGTTCTGCGCGACGCCGGACATGCGGCGGGCGCCGACGGCTTCGACGCGCGCCTGCTCGACCGCCTCGAACACCGCGCGCGCCTGCTGGCCGACCGGCTGCAGGCGGCGATGCACGGCGGGATCGTGACAGGCGAGCTTGAGCGCGATGGAGTCGGCATGGCCGCGCACGATCGCGGCCTCGTGCTTGCCGAGCTTGCGCGGCGGCTCCGGCAGCCGCACCTTGCCGCCCATCAGGCCCGGGCGTTCGGCGGCGAAGGAGACTTCCAGTTCGCCCTTGCGCGCGATAGCGCGCAGGCAGCCGCCGAGCGCGCGCTTGAACGGCTCGGTGGGGGATTCCTTGGCCGGGACCTTGGGTTTGCTGTTGGACGCCATGCGTTCGATTTTCGCCTTCGTCATTCCGAGGCCCGCTGAATGCGCGAGCCCGGAATGATCGTTCAGGTCAGGTCAGCGCCACGTTGACCGAGGACTCCGGCAACTCCTCGCCGAAGCAGCGTTGGTAGAACTCGGCCACGATCGGCCGTTCCAGCTCGTCGCACTTGTTGAGGAAGGTGAGCCGGAAGGAAAAACCAATATCATTGAAGATCTCGGCATTCTCCGCCCAGGTGATCACCGTACGCGGGCTCATGACGGTGGAGATGTCGCCGTTCATGAAGCCATTACGCGTCAAGTCGGCGACCCGCACCATCTTGCTGACGATGTCGCGGCCCGCTTCGTTCTGATAGTGCTTGGCCTTGGCCAGAACGATCTCGACCTCGTTATCGTGCGGCAGATAGTTCAGCGTGGTGACGATGGACCAGCGGTCCATCTGCGCCTGGTTGATCTGCTGGGTGCCGTGATAGAGGCCCGACGTGTCGCCCAGGCCCACCGTGTTGGCGGTGGAGAACAGACGGAACGCCGGATGCGGCTTGATCACGCGGCTCTGGTCGAGCAGCGTCAAGCGGCCCGACGATTCCAGCACGCGCTGAATGACGAACATCACGTCCGGGCGGCCGGCGTCGTACTCG
>CAWHJZ010000008.1:0-57423 GCA_963829785.1 uncultured Pseudomonadota bacterium
GTGTTCGCGCTTCACGTCGTCGCCGAACAGGCCGAAGGTATCGCTCTGTTCGGCGAAGGTACGCGGGTCCGGTACGGGCCCGGCCTTGCCGGTGCCCATCTTCCAGGTCGGGCGATGACCGGTAAGGGCGTCCTTCTGATAGGCCGTCACATCGGTATCGTTCATGCCAGCGAAGAAATTATAGGACTGATTGTATTCGCGCACGTGCTGCAGGCAGTAGCGCCAATAGTCCTTTTCGCGGCCCCGCCCCTTGGGCGCGCGATGGGTCGCGGTTTCCTTGCAGCCGGCCCATTCGCAGGTCGGGCCGCCGGTCTTGCGCCGGCGATCCTTGCTCGGCTTGACGCGGATACTATCAAATAGGGGCGAGTCGAATTTCATGACCGGACACTATGCGCTTTTATTGACGACACGTTCAAGACTTGACAGCAACAACGGCGCAAATTCCGCCCCATGCCGACAAAATGCCAACGTTGACTCGCGCCGCTCCGCTTTCTAAGCCGAGCAGCATGCGAACCGCCGATTTGATCACACAGAAGTTGACCGAGGCTTTCGCCCCGCAAAGCCTCAATGTGGTGGACGAATCCCACCAGCACGCGGGCCATGCCGGGCACCGGCCGGGCGGAGAAACCCATTACAGGGTCTATATCGTGTCGCAGGCCTTCGAAGGGAAGACCCGCCTGCAACGCCACCGCATGATCAATGAGGCCTTGGCCGGGGAACTCGCCGCCGGCGTGCACGCGCTCGCCATCCACGCCGCGGCGCCGGGCGAAGGCGCCTAATCGCCCCCTACTCCGCCGCCGCCCGTGGCAGTGGCTGAATGCGCACCGAGGTGATGCGGTTGCGCGCGCGGCGCAGGACCCGGAAGCGGAAGCCGTAGAAGGTGAAGCTCTGCCCCACCTCGGGGATCGAGCGCGCCTCGTGAATGACCAGGCCGGCGATGGTGTTGGCCTCCTCGTCCGGCAGGTTCCACTCCATCACCCGGTTGAGATCGCGGATCGACACCGCGCCCTCCACGATCACCGAGCCGTCGGGCTGCAGCCGCACGCCCGGCATGGCGACGTCGTGCTCGTCGGTAATGTCGCCGACGATTTCTTCCAAGATATCTTCCAGCGTCACCAGGCCTTCGACTTCGCCGTACTCGTCCACGACAAGCGCGAACGGCGTCTTGCGGCGGCGGAAGGCTTTGAGCTGTTCGGACACGGTGCGCGTATCCGGCACGAACCAGGGCGGCGTCAGGAGTGCCTGGATGTCGACCTTGGCGGCGTTGCCGTCGACCGCGTGCAGCGCGCGCAACAAATCTTTGACGTGCAGCACGCCGACGATGTTCTCCGGGTTGCCGCGCCAGAACGGAATGCGCGTCACCGGCGAGGCGATCACCGCATTGACCACCTCCTCGGCCGGATCGTCCACCTTCATGCTGATCATGTTGGTGCGGTGGACCATCACGTCGGACACGTCCAACTCGCGCAGGTCGAGCACGCCGCCGAACATGTCGCGGTCGTGTTTCTCCACGCCACCCTCGCGGTGCATCAGATCGACGGCGCCGCGCAATTCCTCATGCGGCGACAGGATGGGCTGGTTTTCGTCGATGTTGATGCCGAAGAGACGCAAAAGCCAGCGCACGATGAATTCAATCGCCATCAGGATCGGGGCCAGCACCCGGACGATCCATTGCATCGGCCGCGCGACCAGGAGCGCGATGCGGTCGGGCGCGTTGAAGGCGGCGGTCTTCGGCATCACCTCGGAAAAGATCACCACGATCGCGGTCATCACGATGGTGGCATAGACGATGCCGGCCTTGCCGAACCACGTCAGCAACAGCCCGGTCGCCAGCGCGGAAGCCGCGATGTTGACCGCGTTGTTGCCGAGCAGCAGCGCGCCGATCAGCCGCTCGCGCTGGTCGAGCAGGCGGTTGACGATTCCGGCGCCGCGATTTCCCTGCTTTTCCAGCCGCGCCATGCTGGCGCGCGAGGACGCCGTCAACGCCGTCTCGCTGCCGGCGAAGAACGCCGACAGCAGCAGGCAGATCACGACAATTCCGATCGAAAGCCAGTCGTTCGTGGTCATTGGTAAGAATCTTTTTCGGCGCGCGATCTTATCCGAAAATCGGTGCCCACTCTTTCGGAATTACGCGCCGGCGAGTTTGTCAGCGAGGAACGCGCGCACCTCGGCCGCATCGACGCCGCTTTCGACAAAGGCCTGGCCGATACCGCGCACCAGAATGAAGGTGAGCTTGCCGCGCTTCACCTTCTTGTCTTGGGCGATGAGGTCCATCAGGGCGTCGACGCCCGGCACGCCGCCGGACACCTGTTGTACATGGGTCGGCAGGCCGACCGCCGCAAGATGAGCGGACGCGCGGGCGGCGTCGGCGTCGCTGATGAGGCCCTTGCGGGCGGAGAACTCGAACGCCAGCGCCATGCCGAGTGCCACCGCCTCGCCGTGCAGCAGCCGGTCGGAAAAGCCGGCGGCGGCTTCGAAGGCATGGCCGAAGGTGTGGCCGAGATTGAGCAGGGCGCGCTCGCCGCTTTCGCGCTCATCGCGGGCGACGATGGCGGCCTTGGCGCGACAGCACATGGCGATGGCGTGCTCGCGCGCCGAACCGGACGATTGACCGCCGGCGAACACGTCGCGCCAATTCGTCTCCAGCCAGACGAAGAACTCGGCATCGCCGAGCAGCCCGTATTTGGCGACCTCGGCATAGCCGGCGCGGAATTGGCGCTCGGGCAAGGTGTCGAGCAGCGCGGTGTCGGCAATGACCAGGACCGGCTGATGGAAGGCGCCGATCAGGTTTTTCCCTTGCGGTGAATTGATGCCGGTCTTGCCGCCGACCGACGAGTCGACCTGCGCGAGCAAACTGGTCGGCACCTGCACGAAGTCGAGCCCGCGCCTGACGCAAGCCGCGGCGAAACCGGCGAGATCGCCGATGACGCCGCCGCCGAGCGCGATCACGAGATCGCCGCGCTCGATGCGCGCCGCGATGACCGCTTCGCAGATCTTTTCGAAGGTGGCGTAATTCTTCGAGCCCTCGCCTGCCGGCACAATGAAATGTGAGCTCTCGATGCCAGCGGCGGCAAGCGTGGCCTCCGTCGCGGCGAGATGATGCTTGGCCACGGTCTCGTCGGTCACGATCACCGTGCGGGCGCCGGGCCGCAGCGCTTTGACGGCTTCGCCGAGCTTGGCGACCAGCCCGCGGCCGATGACGATCTCGTAGGCGCGTTCGCCGAGCGCGACCGGCACCACGATCGGTTCATGGCCGCTTGCTTGGGTGCGCAACGGCGCGGTCATGATGGGTCCCCCGGATTGCCGGCGACGTGGAGATGTTTCGCCACTCCCGCGATGATTTCTTCGACGATCGTTTCGTGCGGCTCGTCGCGCGACTGCACGGTAACGTCGGACTGGGCATAGACCGGCTCGCGCAGCGGCAACAACTCCTTCATGCGGTCGGCGAGCGGGCGGTCGTTGCGGCGCCTGGTGCGGCGAACGAGCACGTCGAGATCGGCCTTCAGCCAGACCGAGACGCCCTTGATGTGGATGAGGTCGCGGGTCTGCTGGTTCATGACCGATCCGCCGCCGGTCGCCAGCACCTGCGGACCGCCGTCGAGCAGGCGGGCGATCACGCGCGCCTCACCGGCGCGGAAATAGGGCTCGCCGTGCTGGGCGAAGATCTCCGCGATCGTCATGCCGGCGGCTTCTTCGATCTCGGTATCGGCGTCGACAAAGGGCACCCCCAGCCGGGTCGCCAGGCGGCGGCCGACCGACGACTTGCCGGCGCCCATCATGCCGACCAGCACGATGGAGCGGGACCCGAGCGCCTGCACAATGGCCGATTCCAGGCCATTTTCGGCGGTCTTTTGAACGGCGGTGTTAACCATGCTAAATTCCGAACGCGACACCACACGTCCCATATACCAGCAATCGAGACAACCGCGAGGGTGGTCTTGTCTCGCGGCGTGGAACGTGGTCGATATCGCGCGGTTTCGCCCGCCCGCCGTTCGCGGGCCCTGTCGGATTTCTGACGATGCCGAGCCTGTTCCGATTTCTGGTCTTCTTGGGCCTCCTGGGCGGGCTGGCCTATGGCACGGTTTTTTCGCTCGCCAATTTCGTCAAGCTGAAGCCGCGCGAGATCGTCGTCACCGTCCCGGCGAAAAAGTTCTTCAAGCAGCCCTGAGCGGCATCGCCGGCGCCAGCGAACGATCGAAAGCAAAACGTTACCATTCGCGATCATGCTCTTGCGGATGGTTCAGCCACTGACAATAGGCAAGGCGATGGCACGCCGGCCGAACGCCTCCGACGACAGTCTCATCGAGTTGTTCCTCGACATGCTGGCGGCCGAGCGCGGCGCCGGCGAGAACACGCTCGCCGCCTATCGCAACGATCTTTCCGATCTCGCCGCGCATTTGCGCGCCGGTAAGAGCAACATCGCGCGGGCCGACACCGAGAGCTTGCGCGGCTTCCTCAAGAGCCTCGACGAGCGCGGCTTCAAGCCGGCCTCGCTGGCGCGGCGGCTGTCGGCGGTGCGGCAGCTCTACCGCTTTCTCTATGCCGAAGGAAAACGCGGCGATGATCCGGCCGCGGTGCTGGAAGGTCCGAAGCGCGGGCGCAGCTTGCCCAAGGTTCTCACCATCGCCGAAGTCGACAAGCTGCTCCGCCACGCGCGCGCCGACGCCGACAACGCCGAACAACCGCCGCCGCGGCGTCTGCGCGCGGCACGCCTGCTGTGCCTGCTCGAAGTCGTTTACGCGACGGGCCTGCGCGTGTCCGAGCTGGTGGCGCTGCCGGCCTCCGCAGCGCGCCGCGACCAAAGAATGTTGGTCGTACGCGGCAAGGGCGGCAAGGAACGCCTGGTGCCGCTCAACAAGGCGGCCAAGCAGGCGATGGCGGAATATCTAAGCTTGCGGGCGGAAGCGGCGAAGGCGGGCGAAAAATCGAAGAAAACACCCGAGCCGAAATGGCTGTTTCCGTCGTCCGGCGAAACCGGCCATCTCACCCGCCAGCATTTCGCCCGCGACCTGAAGGCGCTGGGGGCGGCCTGCGGCATCGGCGGCGAGCGGCTCAGCCCGCACGTGCTGCGCCACGCTTTCGCCAGCCACCTCCTGCACAACGGGGCCGACCTGCGGGTGGTGCAGACTTTGCTCGGCCACGCCGATATTTCTACCACCCAAATCTACACCCATGTGCTGGAAGATCGGCTCAAATCCCTGGTGCGCGACCTCCATCCGCTGGGGGAGGGGTAGCGACGGCCGGGCGTAAGACCGAAATTAACCGGTCTGCTTGACTCAAGGGCCTGCCCGCGTCAGGTCACCCCGATCCAATTACTCGAACCCGGAACCGCATGCGCAGCTATCTCGATTTCGAAAAGCCGGTGGCCGAACTGGAGGCCAAGGTCGAGGAATTGCGCGCCATGGGCGAGACCGGCGACGCGGTCGCTATCGGCGACGATATCGGCCGGCTGGAGGCCAAGGCGGCGACGGCGCTGAAGGAACTCTATGCCGAGCTCACCCCCTGGCAGAAGACGCAGGTCGCCCGCCACCCGCAGCGGCCGCATTGCCTGGACTACGTCAAAGGTCTGATCACCGAATTCGTGCCGCTGGCCGGCGACCGCAAGTTCGGCGACGACGAGGCCATCGTCGGCGGCTTCGGACGCTTCCGCGGCGAAAGCGTCGGTGTACTTGGCCACGAGAAGGGCTCCGACACCGAAAGCCGGATCAAACACAATTTCGGCATGGCCATGCCCGAGGGCTACCGCAAGGCGGTGCGGCTGATGGAGATGGCCGACCGCTTCGATATTCCCTTGATCATGCTGGTCGACACCGCCGGCGCCTATCCCGGCATTGGCGCCGAGGAGCGCGGCCAGGCCGAGGCCATCGCGCGCTCGACCGAGGCCTGCCTCAATCTCGGCGTGCCCAATGTAGCGGTGATCCTGGGCGAAGGCGGCTCCGGCGGCGCCATCGCGCTCGCCACCGCCAGCCGCGTCTTGATGCTGGAACACGCGATCTACAGCGTGATCTCGCCGGAAGGCGCGGCCTCGATCCTGTGGCGCGACACCACCAAGGCGCAGGAGGCGGCGACCAATATGAAGATCACCGCCCAGGACATGGTCCGCTTCGGGATCATCGACAGCATCATCCCGGAACCGACCGGGGGCGCGCATCGCGTCCCGGCGGAGGCGATCACCGCCACCGGCGACGCCATCGCCAACGCGTTCGCCGAACTGCGCGGGCTCGACCGCGACACGGTACGCCGGCAGCGCCGGGAAAAATTCCTCGATATGGGCCGCAACCTGGCCCGTGGCACCGGCTAGAGCCGAGCCGCCGCCGGCTCCCGAGTCGGCATCAGGGCGGCGCCAGAGCCCGTTAACGCCCTGGTCCGGCACCGATTTACCGTTGGTTCACCATACACTTAGCGGACGCGCGCAACGCCTTCATATGCCTTGCGGACGCCACATCTTATGGATAACGATTGCTGAATAAGGGCTTGGCCCTTCGGGGAGTATCGCGTTTGACACCACGGTTCGTACGCGCGCTGTTGGCGCCGGCGGCTGTTGCCGCCGCGATTGCGCTTGCCGGCTGCAACCCCGACAGCATTTCCCCGACCGGCCGGTCGCTCGCCCCCTTGTCCGACACGATGCTTGCCATGCTGCAGGAGAAGCACATGGACAAGACGTCGCCGATCCTGCTGCGCATCTTCAAGGAAGAGTCGCAGCTCGAGGTCTGGAAGGTGAACCTGGACGGCCAATACGCGCTGCTGAAGACATATCCGATCTGCCGCTGGTCGGGCGCGCTCGGCCCAAAGAAGAAGGAAGGCGACCGCCAGGCGCCGGAAGGCTTCTATACGATCACGCGCGGGCAGATGAACCCGAATTCGAACTACTACCTCGCCTTCAACACCGGCTATCCGAACGCCTTCGACCGCGCCTGGGGCCGCACCGGCTCCGAGCTGATGGTGCACGGCGACTGCTCGTCGCGCGGCTGCTACGCGATGACCGACGCGCAGATCCAGGAAATCTATGCGCTGGCGCGCGAGGCCTTCTTCGGCGGCCAGCAAGAATTCCAGCTGCAGGCCTATCCGTTCCGCATGACCGCGCTGAACATGGCCAAGCATCGCAACAATCCGAGCTTCGCCTTCTGGAAGCAGCTGAAGCAGGGCTACGACGCCTTCGAAGCCACCCACCAGGAGCCGAAGGTGGCGGTGTGCGAGAAGCGTTACGTGTTCGATCCGGCGCCGCCGGAAGGCGAGACCCGGCCGTTGCGCTTCAATCCGCGCGGCAAATGCCCGGTCTACCGGCTCGATCCCATGGTCGCTGACGCGATCATCGAGCACCGCCGGCAAGAGCAGATCAAGATGGCGGAATACATCGCCGACGGCGTCTCGGTGGAGCCGATCGCCAAGGGCGCCGACGGCGGCATGAACCCGGTGTTCGCCGGCAAGCTGCAGGACGGCGAGATCGACGACAAGGGCCGCGTCTACAAGATCGCCGGCCTCTCCAGCGCGCCGGCCGCGCCGCCGCAGACCACGAGCCAGCCCGCGAAGATGGCCAACGTCCCGTTGCCGGAGCGCTCGCCGATTGCCAAGCCGGCGCCTAAACCGAAGACCGGCATCGCCAGCCTGATCGGCGGCCTGTTCGGCGGCGGTTCGTCGGCCGATTCCGCGCCGGCGGCGGCTGACAACACGCCCGCCCCCACCCAAACCGAACTGGCCGCCAAGCCGAAGAAGCAGACCCGCAAGCGCACCGCGACCGCGCCGGTTCGCTTGCGCCCGAGCGTGGCGGCCCAGCACAAGCCCAAGGCCAACACGCAGAAGGCGGTGGCGCGCCGCGCGCCCAAGCCCGCGCCGAAACCTCAACCGGTCCGGCAAGCCGCAAAGAAGCCGGCGCCGGCCGAGACCAAGCCGGAAACCGAGGCGGCCAAGCCCAAGGTGCAAAGCGCCTTCACCTCGCCGCCGGCCACCACCGGCAATGGCGTGTTGCCGGGCGCGCAGCCGGTCGTGCGATCCGGCTCGTTCGACGCGCGCTGGTCGGCCCTGCGCTGAGCCAAGCTCCCTACCGAACCGTTTGAGGTTTTTGCGCTCGCGCATCGTCGCTCGAGGTAAATCGCCATGCCTTCCGGCATTTCGTTGGCGCATGATCTAATCCGAAAACCGGTTCCCACTTTTCGGGATCATGCGCTAACAAGAGCGCATGGACTGCTTCGTCTATGTGCTCGGCACGATCACCGGCAATCGCCGGCTGACATACGTCGGCTGGACCAACGATGTCGCGCGCCGGCTCACGCAGCACAATGCCGGCAAGGGCGCGCGCTTCACGCGCGGGCGGACGTGGGTGCTGCTGCACTGGGAACGCTGCGAAAGCCGGCGCGATGCCATGAGCCGGGAGTGGCACTTGAAACGCGACCGGGCCTTCCGCAAGAAGCTGGCGCAAGGAATGCACGCGCTGCCGCGCAAAGGCCGCAAGGTGCGGAAGCGCAGCTCACGGAAGCCCTAAGAACGGATCAAGGCTCGTGGGCGTCCGCAATCTGGCGTGAAACGTCGACGATGGCCTGCTCCACCTCGGCCAGCCGGTTGGACCGCTCCAGGTAACGCCGCGTCGACGCACCGTCGGATGCCCAATCGCCGGACTGGCGTTGTTCGACCGGTGCCGCCGCCATCTCGCCGATCATCACTTCGATTGCCGCCTCGAGCTCATCGCGCTCGCCGGTCAACTGAGCCAGCCGCGCCTCAAGCTCGTCGATCTTCTTCGCCATGATCACATCCTGAAGCAAAACGCCGCGCGTTGGCGCGGCGTCTCAACACGTCAACTCAAGCGGCCGCCTGGGCGTACTTTACGCGTACTTGCCGTGGCAGTGCTTGAACTTCTTGCCCGAGCCGCAGGGGCACGACTCGTTGCGGCCGACCTTGCCCCAGCTCGTGGGATCGTTTGGATTGCGCTCGGCCTGGGCAGCCTGGCCGTTGCCTGCCGTAACAGCGGTGGCAGTCAAAGCACCGGCCATCGCCAGCTCATCTTCACCGGTGGCCGGGTCGACGTGGTGCGCCTCCATGTAGGGGAGCTGGTTCTCCTCGTCCTCCGGCGGCCGATCCACGACCTCGACACGCATGAGCTGGGCGGTCACCGCCTCGCGCAGATGCGATATCATGGCCTCGAACAGCGAGAACGCCTCCGCCTTGTATTCGTTGAGCGGATCGCGCTGGCCGTAGCCGCGCAGGCCGATGACCTGGCGCAGATGCTCGAGCATCACCAGGTGCTCGCGCCAGAGATGGTCGAGGGTCTGCAGCAGGATCGACTTCTCGACATAGCGCATGACGTCGGGCCCGTAGCTGGCCGCCTTGCCCGCCATCCACTCGTCGGCGCGGCGCTTGACGCGCTCCTTCACTTCCTCGTCGGCGATGCCTTCTTCCTGGGCCCAATCCTTCACCGGCAGGTCGAGGGTAAGTATCTCGCGCAGCGCGGTGTCGAGACTGTCGATATCCCACTGCTCGGGGTAGGCGTTTTCCGGAATGTGCTTGGCGACCAATTCGTCGATGACCGAATGGCGCATGTCGACGATGGTCTCGTCGACCTGCTCGTCGCGCATGAGGTCGAGCCGCTGCTCGAAAATGACCTTGCGCTGGTCGTTCATCACGTCGTCGTATTTGAGCAGGTTCTTGCGGATGTCGAAGTTGCGCGCCTCGACCTTCTGCTGCGCCTTTTCCAGCGCCTTGTTGATCCAGGGATGAACGATCGCCTCGTCTTCCTTCAGCCCGAGCTTGGTCAGCATGCCGTCGAGCTTGTCGGAGCCGAAGATGCGCATCAGGTCGTCGTCGAGCGACAGGAAGAACTTGGAATGGCCGGGGTCGCCCTGGCGGCCGGAACGGCCGCGCAACTGGTTGTCGATGCGGCGACTTTCGTGGCGCTCGGTGCCGAGCACGAAAAGCCCGCCGGCTTTCAGCGCCTTTTCCTTCAGCCCCGCGACCTGGGCGCGGATGGCGTCGGCGCGCGGATCCTTGTCGCGCGTGGCCCAGTCCTCGATGTCGGTGATTTCCTGACGAATGCGCATGTCGGCGTTGCCGCCGAGCTGAATGTCGGTACCGCGGCCGGCCATGTTGGTGGCGATGGTGATGGCGCCCGGTACGCCGGCTTGCGAAACGATGAAGGCTTCCTGCTCGTGGTAGCGGGCGTTGAGGATGGCGAAGACCTTCTTCCTCGCCGCGCCCTCGTCGCCGGAATAGAGCTCGGCAAAAGCGTTGAGGTCGGTGAAATCGTGCTGCTTCCAGCCCTGCTTACGCAGGGCCTCTGCAAGCTGCTCCGATTTCTCGATTGAAGTCGTGCCGACCAGCACCGGCTGGCCGCGCTGCTTGCAGTCCTCGATCAGCGTGATGATCGCCCGGTATTTCTCGGCCGCCGTGCGGTAGACCTCGTCGTCGTCGTCGATGCGCGCCAGCGGCATGTTGGTCGGCACTTCGAGGCACTCGAGGCCATAGATGTCCATGAACTCGTCGGCTTCCGTCATCGCCGTGCCGGTCATGCCGGCCAGCTTCTTGTACATGCGGAAGTAGTTCTGGAAGGTGATGGAGGCGAGCGTCTGGTTCTCGGGCTGGATCGGCTGGTGTTCCTTGGCCTCGAGCGCCTGGTGCAGGCCTTCCGAATAGCGCCGGCCCGGCATCATGCGGCCGGTGAATTCGTCGATGATGACGACCTCGCCGTTGCGCACGATGTAGTCCTTGTCGCGCTGGAACAGTTTATGGGCGCGTAGCGCCTGGTTGACGTGGTGCACGACGGAGACGTTCTCGACGTCGTAGAGCTTTTCGCCCTTGAGCTGGCCGGCCTCGCGCAGCGCCACCTCCATCTTCTCCATGCCGGCTTCGGTCATGGTGACGGTGCGCTGCTTCTCGTCGACCTCGTAATCGCCCTTTTCAAGCCTGGGAATGAAGATGTCGATGGTGTTGTAGAATTCCGAGCGGTCGTCGAGCGGGCCGGAAATGATCAGCGGCGTGCGCGCCTCGTCAATCAGAATGGAGTCCACTTCGTCGACGATGGCGTAGGCGTGGCCGCGCTGGACCATGTCCTCCATCGTGTACTTCATGTTGTCGCGCAGATAGTCGAAGCCGAGCTCGTTGTTGGTGGCGTAGGTGATGTCGCAGTCGTAGGCGCTCTTGCGCTCCTCGTCGTCCATGCCGTGGACGATGTTGCCGACGGTGAGGCCGAGGAAGCCGTAGATCTGGCCCATCCACTCGGCGTCGCGCTTGGCCAGGTAATCGTTGACGGTGACGACGTGCACGCCCTTGCCGGCGAGCGCGTTGAGATAAACCGGCAGCGTGGCGACCAAGGTCTTGCCTTCGCCGGTCTTCATCTCGGAAATCTTGCCTTCGTGCAGGATCATGCCGCCGACGAGCTGAACATCGAAGTGGCGCTGGCCCAGCGTCCGCTTGGCGGCCTCGCGCACGGTGGCGAAGGCAGGCACCAGCAGGTCGTCGAGGTCGGCGCCGTCGGCGATCTGCTTCTTGAAGGCGTCGGTGCGGGCCCGCAGCGCCTCGTCGGAGAGCGCCGCGATCTCCTTTTCCAGGGCGTTGATCTCTTCGACCCGCGGCTGATAGCTGCGAATCCGCCGTTCGTTGGCGGAGCCGAACAGCTTGCGGGCAACGGCGCCGATCATACGGGAGCTCCTAACTTTGGACTGGCCGCTTTGTACCACGCCGCCGCGGCCGGATTTAAGCTTCCGGCGCTCCGGAATGCGGCTCTTTTCGGGCAAAATCGACGCGAAACGCGCGGGCAAAGCGCAGCCAGCCGAGGCTAACGGAGAGATAGGAGGGGGTCGGATTATTGTCAATCGGCGCCCGGCCATTGGCTTAACCCGGCCCGGGCTCCATCCGGGGCCACGGCTCACGCGGACGTTAGGCCACACGGACGATCGGCCATTGCAAAGCCACGGTTGTTGGGTGACAAGGGCCGCAAGGGACGTACGAAAACCCTCAATCCCAAGGACGCGCTATGACGATTTCGCTTTTCGCCGGTTTCCCGGCCCCGCAACGCCGGGCCGGCCTGCTTGCCGCCTCTCTGGCGCTGCTGATGGCGGCCGCCGGCCCGCTGCAGGCGCAAGACGCCAAAGACCCGGTCGTGGCCAAGGTCAACGGAACCGAGATTCACCAAAGCGACCTCGCGGTCGCCGAGCAGGAGGCGGGCCGGCTCCCGCCCATGTCGGAAGCCGCCAAGAAGGACTACCTGGTCCAGTTCATGGCCGACGTGATCCTGGTGGCGAAGGCCGCCGAGGACAAGGCGATCGGCGAGACCGAGGCGTTCAAGAAGAAGCTCGCCTTCGACCGCAAGAAGCTCCTGATGACGGATCTCATGGAGTCCGTTGCCAAGGAGGCGGTCACCGACGAGGCGCTGCACAAGGTCTATGACAACGCCATCAAGCAGATGGGCAGCAAAGAGGAAGTCCACGCCCGCCACATTCTGATCCGCGCCAAGGCCGGCGACGAGAAGGCGAGCGAAGAGGCTAAGAAGAAGATCGAGGCGATCATCGCCAAGCTGAAGGGCGGCGAGGACTTCGCCAAGCTCGCCAAGGCAGACACCGAGGATCCCTCCGGCAAGGCCAATGGCGGCGACCTCGGCTATTTCACCAAGGACCAGATGGTGCCGCCCTTCTCCAAGGTGGCGTTCGGGCTGAAGAAGGGCGAGATCTCCGGCCCGGTGAAGACCCAGTTCGGCTGGCATGTCATCAAGGTCGAGGACAAGCGCACCAAGCCGCCGCCGACGTTCGATGCGGTGAAGAGCCAGCTCGTCAGCTTCGTCCAGCGCAAGGCGCAGGCGGAATTGGTGCAGAAGCTGCGCGCCGAGGCCAAGATCGAGAAGATGTACAAGACCGAAGACGAAAAGAAGCCGGACGCCGCCAAAGCGGACGACAAGAAGGCGGACGACAAGATGTCCCCGCCGGCGAAGAAGTAATCGGCTTCTTTGCCTTCATCCTATGCGACTGTCATGGCCGGCCTTGTGCCGGCCATCTCGCTTAGGTAGGCACTTCCGTGCCCGCCAATCGGGATCGCCGGGACATAGGCGTTCGAAAGAACGCCGTCCTTCGGACGGCTATGCCCGGCGATAACAATTCATTGGATGACACGCCGATGAGCGCTTCGATCTCCCCCCTCGCCCCGCAACACGTACCCGACATGCCGGCGATCGCCGGTGTGCGCATGGCCACCGCCGCCGCCGGCATCCGCTATGCCGGACGCACCGACGTGCTGCTGGCGCTGTTCGACCCCGGCACCACGGTGGCCGGCGTCTTCACCAAATCGAAATGCCCGTCGGCGCCGGTCGAATGGTGCCGGGCCCGTCTGAAGGGCGGGAAAGCGCGGGCGCTGGTGGTCAACTCCGGCAACGCCAATGCCTTCACCGGCAAGAGCGGGCGCGTCGCCACCAAGCTCACCGCCGACATCGCCGCCAAGGCGGCGGATATCAAGCCGGCCGAGATCTTCCTCGCCTCCACCGGCGTGATCGGCGAGCCGCTCGACGCCAGCAAGTTCACCGGCGCGATGGACGAGCTGGTGGCAGGCGCGGCACCGGGCGAATTCCTCGCCGCCGCCAAGGCGATCATGACCACCGACACCTTTCCGAAGGTGGCGACCGCGACGGCGAAGGTCGGCAAGGCGACGGTGACCATCAACGGCATCGCCAAGGGCGCCGGCATGATCGCGCCGGACATGGCGACCATGCTGTCATTCATCTTCACCGATGCCGCGCTCTCCGCCGCGGCGCTGCAGTCGTTGCTCAAGGACGGCGTCACCGACACCTTCAACGCGGTGACCATCGACGGCGACACCTCCACCTCCGACACGCTGATGATGTTCGCCACCGGCCAGGCGGAAGGTTGCCCCGCGCATCGCGCGCGCCGGCGACCCGCGTCTGCAAGCGCTTTCAAGAAAGCGCTGCACGGCGTGCTGGCGAACCTGTCCGAGCAGGTGGCGCGCGACGGCGAAGGCGCGCGCAAGCTGGTCGAGATCGTGGTCGAGGGCGCGGTGTCGAAGGCCTCCGCCCGGCGCATCGCCATGTCGATCGCCAATTCGCCGCTGGTGAAGACCGCGATCGCCGGCGAGGACGCCAATTGGGGCCGCGTCGTCATGGCGGTGGGCAAGGCCGGCGAGCCGGCGGACCGCGACAAGCTCACGATCTGGTTCGGCGGCATCCGCGTCGCGCACAAAGGCGCGCGCGATCCCGGCTATGACGAGGCCAAGGTCAGCGTCGAGATGAAGAAGCCGGAGATTTATTTGAAGGTGGCGCTCGGCATGGGCAAAGGCCGTGACCGCGTGCTCACCTGCGACCTGACCAAGGAATACATCGCCATCAACGGCGACTACCGCTCTTAAGACTGCGTTAACCAGCGTCCGAGGCCGGAGCTTCCCTCACCAATTGGGTGAATGACCCATTAACCAACGCCTGCCATCGTCGAGAAAGAAGATCCGTGAGCGCAAATATCGTTCTTGTCGCCGCCTGCGCGCTCGTCGATGTCGACAACCGCGTGCTGCTCGCACAGCGGCCCGAAGGCAAATCGATGGCGGGCTTGTGGGAATTTCCCGGTGGCAAGGTCGAAGCGGGCGAACGGCCAGAGCAGACCCTGATCCGGGAACTGAAGGAGGAACTGGGCATCACCGTCGACGAGGCCTGTCTCGCACCGCTGACTTTCGCGAGCCATGCCTATGCGGACTTTCACCTTTTCATGCCGGTCTATGTCTGCCGCAAATGGGAAGGGACGGTCACCGCGACGGAAGGACAACAGCTCGCCTGGGTGAGGCCGAACCGGCTGCGCGACTACGACATGCCGCCAGCCGACATTCCGCTGATCCCGCACTTGCAGGCGCTGTTGATGTGATCCCAGGCGAGAAAAGGAACGCGTGCAGGAGCGCGAAAAGGATATGTCCATGCGCCGTCTCGTTGCAAAGATTCCGCTGCGCCGCTTCCTGCCCGCGCAGGAGGGCGCCACCGCCATCGAATACGCGATGATCGCGGGGGGCGTCAGTATCGCCATTGTCGCGACAATCACGTCGCTCGGGTCGGCGCTCAAGACGAACTTCTACGACAAGCTGGCCGCGATGTTCTGACGCCGCGCTAGCCACGTTCGCCGTTTCACGGAAACGGTGAACGCGTCTAAGTCTCTAATTTATCGCATTTCCGGACGGCGAACCGGTCCCCACTTCGCCTGGGAACGCTCTACCGCTCCGGTTTTTCACCCGTGGGAATTTCTTGCGCCCCGAGCGCATCGGCGAGCCGATGCGCGGCGGAGCCCGGCTTGAGCGGCTTCTGCTGGCTTTCGTGCGGCGCCCAGCCCAACAGCCAGACGATCTCGAAGGTGGCGCGCACGCGGCCGTCCGGATCTGCAAAGCGTTCGGCATAAATTTGCGCCAAACGCTGCAAGGTTGCGCGCTTGAGCGGCGTGCGCCGCCGTTCGCTCAGCACGTTGGTCGCGCCCATGCGGCGCAGGTCGTGCATCAGCGCGAAAACTGAATCGTAGCGTACCGTCAGCCGGTCGCTGTCGACCACCGGCAGAGCGAAACCCGCGCGCTGCAACAGCGCACCCAGTTCGCGCACGTCGGCGAACGGCGCGACGCGCGGCGAGACGCCGCCTTCGATCTCACTCTCGGCAGATGCGAAGGCTTCGCGCAGTTCGCTGAGACTGCCGCCGCCGATGAGCGCGGCGAGCAGCAGACCGTCGGGCTTCAGCGCGCGGCGGACCTGGATCAGCGTGCCGGGCAGGTCATTGACGAATTGCAGTGCCAGCGCAGAGACAACCAAATCAAGCGAGCCATTGGCAAACGGCAGCGCCTCCTCGTCGGCGACCACATGAGGAAAGCCGGCGTCGCTGGCGGCGGGCGAAGCGGCAACGATGCTGCCGACCTTCCCGCTTTCGCTCAGGACGCGCCGCACCGCGTCGGTCAAGGTGCCGAGATCGACAGCACGGTCGAACTCACGCACCACCGCATTGAGCCGCTCGCCCAGTTCCTCCGCCACCCGGTCGATCAGGAAGGTCTCGGCCCCAAGCACCCGCGCGCGCTGTTGGCGCCGGCGCAAAAGTAAGCGATCGAAGATGGCGGAACCGGACATGGCTTGCTTGGTGGCCTTCCTTGGCGGTCCCTCCCTGACAGGAGAGGGACTGAACAGGGCACCTTCTAGAACAATCTAGGTCCGAATTCGCCCTCCCCAACCCTCCCCCGCACGCCAGGGAGAGGGTAGGCTTGCACCCATGGCGATGCCTTCGACCGGACCGACAGGGGAAACAGCCATCGGCGTCACGCGCCTGATGGCCCCGTTGCGTGCCGCGCTGCGGCTGGCGCTCGACGTGGCGCTACCACCGCTATGCCCGTCTTGCCGCGAGCCGCTCGGTGACGGCGTGGGCTTGTGCGCCGCCTGCTGGTCAAAGCTGTCCTTGATCGAGCCGCCCTACTGCGCCCGGCTCGGCATTCCCTTCACCTACGATCCCGGTCCCGGCCTGTTGTCCATGGAAGCGATTGCCGACCCGCCGGCCTACGATCGGGCGCGCGCGGCGGTGCGTTACGACGAGGTCGCCCGCGCGCTGGTGCACGGATTCAAATACGGCGACCGGCTCGATCTCGCCCCCATGATGGGGCGTTGGATGGCGCGCGCCGGACACGAGCTGCTGACCGGCGCCGACGGCCTGGTGCCGGTGCCGCTGCACTGGCGGCGGCTGTGGGCGCGCCGCTTCAACCAGTCGGCGGCGCTGGCCGGCGCCATTGCGGACATTGCCGGGGTGCCGGTGCTGCATGGGGCGCTCAGCCGGGTTCGGGCGACGGCGCAGCAGGTGGGCCTCTCCAGGAACCAGCGCGCCGACAATGTCCAGGGCGCCTTCAAGGTGCTGCCGGCCCAGAAAGCCGACGTTAAGGGCCGGCGGCTGATATTAGTCGACGACGTGCTGACCTCGGGGGCGACCGTCGATACCTGCGCCCGCGCCCTGCTCAGGGCGGGGGCCGCCCATGTCGACGTGCTGGTATTCGCCCGGGTTGTTGCGCCAATTCGCACGCCCATATAACGAGATAGCGAAACTCGTACCGGAATGGCCCATGTCGTCCGCAAAATTGTCGTCCGCCAAATCGTCGTCCGTTGAAATCTACACCACCCGCTGGTGCCCCTACTGTCACATGGCCAAGGCGCTCTTGAAGCGCAAAGGCGTCGACTACAGCGAGATCGACGTCGGCCGCGAGCGCGAGCGCCGGGCGGAGATGGTTCAGCGCGCGCACGGCCGCACTTCGGTGCCGCAGATCTTCATCGGCGACGTGCATGTGGGCGGTTGCGACGACCTGCACGCGCTCGAACACGCCGGCAAGCTCGATCCGTTGCTCGGCGGTGAAGGCGACGCGACGAACGAGGCCCACGCATGAGCGGCGGCACCTTCAAGGCGGCGATGATCCAGATGCGCGCGGGGCTGACGCCGGGCGCCAATATCGACGAGGCCGCGCGCCTGATCGGCGAAGCCAAGGCCGCCGGCGCCGACTACGTGCAAACGCCGGAGATGACCAATATCCTGGCGGCCAAGCGCGCGCAGCTGTTCGACACCATCGTGGAAGAAGACGCCGACCCCTCGCTCGCGGCTTTGCGCGAGCTCGCGCGCAAGCTTTCGCTCTACATCCACATCGGCTCGCTGGCGCTGAAGCTCACGCCGGAGCGCGCCGTCAACCGCTCCTTCTTGATCGACCCCAAGGGCGAGATCGTCGCGCGCTACGACAAGATCCACATGTTCGACGTCGACCTCGCCAACGGCGAGAGCTATCGCGAGTCGAACAGTTACAATCCCGGCGAGACCGCGGTGCTCGCCGACCTGCCCTGGGGCCGGATGGGCCTCACCGTCTGCTACGACATGCGCTTCCCCTCGCTCTATCGCGCGTTGGCGGAAGCCGGCGCCACCCTGCTGGCGGCCCCTTCCGCTTTCACCCAGCAGACCGGCGAGGCGGGACATTGGCACGTGCTGCTGCGGGCGCGCGCGATCGAAAACGGCTCTTTCGTGTTCGCCGCCGCGCAAGGCGGCAATCACGAAAGCGGCCGCAAGAGCTACGGCCATTCGCTGATCGTCGATCCGTGGGGCCGCGTGCTGGCGGAAGGCGGCGACGAGCCGGGGGTGGTGATGGCCGAGATAGACCCGGCCGAAGTCGCCAAGGCGCGCGGACGCATTCCGTCGTTGCAGCACGGGCGGCGCTTCGAGATCGTCGAGCCGTTGGCGGAGCCGACCCATCTACATGTGGTTCGGGGGACGGAATGATCCGTTACAACCTGGTCTGCGACAAAGGCCACGACTTCGAGAGCTGGTTTGCCGATTCCGCGGCCTACGACAAGCAGGCCAAGCGCAAGCTGGTGAGCTGCCCCGTCTGCGGCTCGGCCAAGGTCGAGAAGGCGATCATGGCGCCGCGGCTATCGTCGGGGAAGAAGGAACGCGCGGTGACCACGGCACCGGTCGAGGCGCCCGCGACCGAGGCACCGTCGCAAGACCCGCCAGCGCCGGTCGCCATGATGTCGCCGCAGGAACGCGAGTTCCGCACCAAGCTGAAAGAGCTGCACGACCATCTCACCAAGAACGCCGACAATGTCGGCGCCAAATTTCCGGAAGAAGCCCGCAAGATGCATTACGGCGAGGCCGAGCACCGCTCGATCTACGGCGTCGCCTCGCCGGACGAGGCCAAGGATCTCGCCGAGGAAGGCATCGAATTCCACCCGCTGCCGATATTGCCGGACGAGCGGAACTGACCTCCCATGCTCCCACGGAGCGCGGCCTTGCAATCCGGCAGCACCAAATCTGGCGTCAATTAAGACGGCCCCCGTAGCCTGCCCGCAGGTCTACCGACCCCAACGGCGGAATATTCCAGAAATTCACGGCCCAGCGGCTCGCCTTAAAAATTGCCCCAGAAAGAACCCAGATCGAATAGCGTGCCGCGTTCAGTGCCGCACCGAGAACCAACAGCAGCGCGTTACGCTGACCGGCAATCGATCGGTGCGTCGCTCGGCCCCGCAGGCGGCGCGCCAAGCGATCGTAGTGTGCATAGTCGATTGAACCATTGTGCGTCCGTCTGACGTTTCGCGCCGTGTCCTGCATTTCCGTCTCCTGTCACCAAGCTGTTTGGCAGGAGGACGGTGCCGGCATTCGCCAGCATGCGCTTTTAGATTGCCTTGTCTTTTCATTGGGGATTGATTGAATTGTCTCAAGAGACCGGCAGGCGACGGCCAGGGAAAAGCCAACAGAATGCTGTTTTCATTCGACAAATTCACACTCGACACCGACCGGCGCGAGCTGCGCACGGACGGCCGCAATATCGCGGTGGAGCCACAGGTCTTCGATCTGCTCGAATTTATTATTCGCTGCCGCGACCGCGTCGTAAGCCGGGACGATCTGATTGAGCAGGTGTGGAAAGGCCGGCTCGTTTCGGAATCGGCATTGGCGACACGGATAAACGCCGCTCGCCGCGCCATCGGCGACGATGGCGCCCGGCAGACGCTGATCAAGACCATCGCCCGCAAAGGCGTCCGATTTGTCGGAGACGTGCAGGAGCAGGCATCGCATTCCTCCGCGGCTGCCTCCGCACAGAAAGTAAAATCGCAAGCCGTTACCTTTGCCCGTACCTCGGACGGTGTCAATTTGGCAATCGGGTCATCCGGCAACGGACCGGCGCTGGTAAAGGCCGCAAACTGGCTGAACCATCTTGAGTTCGATTGGCAAAGTCCTATCTGGTCGCCGCTCTTCGCCCGTTTGTCGGAGCACTTTCGGCTGGTTCGCTATGATGGGAGGGGTTGCGGATTGTCGGATCGGGAGGTGCCGGATATTTCATTCGAGGGCTTCGTTCGTGATCTGGAAGCCGTGGCCGACACAATAACAATCGATCGTTTTTCGCTGCTGGGTCTTTCTCAGG
The DNA here is from genome assembly GCA_963829785.1 of uncultured Pseudomonadota bacterium. GTDB lineage: Bacteria > Pseudomonadota > Alphaproteobacteria > Rhizobiales > Xanthobacteraceae > Pseudolabrys. Next base: position 19,870 of record CAWHJZ010000008.1, read on the forward strand.
GTGTGGCCACCGCAATTGCCTACGCCGTGAAATATCCCGAGCGCGTTTCCAGCCTTATTCTCTATGGCGGGTACGCCACCGGCCGCAACAGGCGCGGCGAAAGCGGCGCCAGCGAGCAGGCGCAGGCGCTCCTCGCCATGATGCGTCAGGGCTGGGGCGACGAAGGCTCCGCTTTTATGAGGGCGTTCAGTTCAATTTATCTGCCGAACGGAACGTCTGAGCAGATCAAATGGTTTGCCGAACTGCAGAAAATGGCGACGTCTAGGGAGACTGCCGCACGGTTGCGAACGGCCTGCGATAACATCGACGTATCCGAATTGTTGCCACGAGTTGCCGTCCCCACGCTCGTCTTGCACGCGCGAGAGGATGCTGTCGCGCCCTACCTAGAGGGCAGGGCCATTGCGGCGGCCATACCGAATGCGAAATTCGTCACACTCGAAACCGAAAACCATGTGCCGCTGCCGGGAGACCCGGCATGGGAAAAGCTTGTCACGGAGATCGAAGGTTTCGTGAACGAGGCCTGACAGGAAGCGCCCTAGTGCGCCCACACCAATAGCCCGACGCCGATCACCACCAGCGCGATGCCGATCCCTTCGCGCGCCGTGGTCGGCTGCTTGAAGATGAATTTGGAAATCGCCTGCGCGAACAGCACTTCGACCAGCGCCAGCGTGCGCACGCTGGCCGCCGTGGCAATGGCGAAGGCGAGGAACCAGAACTGCGAGGCGAGCGCCCCCATGAAGCCGGCGACAATCGACGGGCGCCAGGCGCGGAAGATCGCCTTCAGCACGGCGGGATCGCGCAGCATAAGATAGGCGGACAGCAGAACCGACTGCAGCCCCAGACCGATCACGAGCGTGAAGGTGGCCGACACCACGAAGCTGTTGGCGGTCTCGAGCTCGAGGATGGCGCCGCGAAAGCCGATCGCCGACAGCCCGAACATGCCGCCGGAGATGAGCCCCAGCAGTGTCGGCTTCCAGCCGTTGACCTGGGCCGCGCCGGGCTTGAGCGACATCACCACCACGCCGGCGGTGGCGATAATGATGGCCAGCGCCAATAGCGGTGTCACCTTGTCGCCCAACAGCACGAAGCCGAACAGCGCCACCTGCACCGGCTCTGTCTTGATGTAGGCGATGGTGACGACGAAGGAGCGGTCGTTCATCGCCGCCAGCATCAGCGCCGTGGCGGCGATCTGCGCCAGGGAGCCGCCGATAATCCACGGCCAGTACCACGGCCCGCGGGTGCGGCATGGGCGCGCCGGTGACCGTGAGCACACCGGCCAGAAAAACAAGCGCGAAGGGAAAGCCGAACAGGAAGCGCACATGGGTGGCGCCGACCGTGCCAAGCGTGGCCGTCAACTCGCGCTGCATGGCGTTGCGCGCGGTCTGCGCCGCCGCGGCGATGATGGTGAAGACGGCCCAGAGCATGATTTATTCCGCTGTCATGCGCGGGCGTCACCCGCGCATCCATGAATCTTGTCGGCGCTTGAGAAACGTTTGGAAGGTTAGCTCCGTGCCTCGGCATCATGGAGTGCCGGGCCAGGCCTGACAATGGCCGCGCCGGCAGGGGCAGAGCTGATATGCACGCACGCGCGTTTGCAGTGCAGCGATCCTTACGCCGCCGGCTGAATTTCCGCGGCGGCGGGGAATTCGGTGGCCGTGCCGTTCTCGTTGTCGATCAGAAGGAACAGATCGAAATAGCGGATGGTGGGCGCCCCGCCGGTGCGCTTGATGATCGACTGGCGCCATTCCTCGTTATGCGCGCGCTGGGCCGCTTCCACCGACGGCCAGATATAGACGCCGGCGCCGGTCTTGCCGTTCAGCTCGAGCAGGAAGTGCTTGCGCAGCAATTCCTTGTTCGCCTGCCATTTCGGGATGACGTGGCGGGCTTCTTCGGCCACCTGATCGCGCGTCCAGCCCTTGGGCGAATTGAATTCCACCAGTTCGAGGATCATGCCGTCTCCCCCTCGTTGCTATTGTCGTTGTCGTCTTTGTCCCGCGCCGCCACCAGCATGTAGTTCACGTCCATGTCGGACGACGAACTGCCAGCGGTCGGCAAGCGGATTGTAGATCACGCCGCGCTCGCCGGTCACCCTGCAGGCCGGCGCGCTCGATGGAACGCTCCAGCTCCTCGGGCGTGACGAACTTGTCCCATTGATGGGTGCCGCGCGGCAGCCAGCGCAGCACGTATTCGGCGCCGACGATGGCGAGCGCGAAACTCTTGAGCGTGCGGTTGAGCGTGGCGGCGATCATCATGCCGCCGGGCTTGACCATCTCCGCGCAGGTCGCGACGAACAGGTCGACATCGGCGACATGCTCGACCACCTCCATCGCCAGCACCACGTCGAAGCGCTCGCCGGCTTCCGCCAGTTCCTCCGCGGTGGTGGCGCGGTAGTCGACGGCAATGCCGCTCTGCTCGGCGTGGATTTGCGCCACTTCGATGTTCTCTTCCGCCGGGTCGGCGCCCACCATCCCGGCGCCCAGCCGCGCCAGCGGCTCCGACAGGATGCCGCCGCCGCAGCCGATGTCGAGCATGCGCAGGCCGGCAAGACAGTCGAGCTTCTTGGGGTCGCGGTCGAAATGCGCGGCCGCCTGGTCGCGGATATAGCCGAGCCGCACCGGATTGAACTTGTGCAGCGCCGCCATCGGCCCGCGCGGGTCCCACCAGTCGGGCGCGTGGCGCGCGAAACGCTCGACTTCGGCCGCGTCGATGGTGGTATCACTGCCGTGGCGGGCGCGTCTTGCGGCCATTCTCGTTTCCTAACCTTGAGCGCGGGTTCAAGTTGCGGCCCCTGCCCCCCGCCGTTATGTATACGCGGCTTTTCGGGCCGGCGCTCGGGGCTTTTGGCCTCGCGCCGGCCGCTTGTTAACGCGTTTTGGCGCGTCCGGGAACGTTCAATGGCTCGGCTGGTAATGAAATTCGGCGGGACCTCGGTCGCCGACCTCGACCGCATCCGCAACGTGGCGCGCCACGTCAAGCGCGAGGTGGAGGCCGGCTACGACGTGGCCGTGGTGGTCTCGGCCATGGCCGGGGTGACCAACCAGCTCGTGACCTGGTGTCGCGAGGCCGCGCCCTTGCACGACACCCGCGAATACGACGCCGTGGTGGCGACCGGCGAGGAGGTCACCGCCGGGCTGCTGGCCATGGTGCTGGAAGGCATGGGGGTCAACGCCCGCTCCTGGCAGGGCTGGCAACTGCCGGTCCTCACCAACAACGTGCACGGCTCAGCGCGCATCCTCGACGTCAACGGCGCCGAGCTGATCAAGCGCTTCGCCGGCCAGAAGCAGGTGGCGGTCATCGCCGGCTTCCAGGGCATGCACAAGGAGACCGGCCGCATCACCACGCTCGGCCGCGGCGGTTCCGACACCTCGGCGGTGGCGATCGCCGCGGCGATCGGTGCCGAACGTTGCGACATCTACACCGACGTCGACGGCGTCTACACCACCGACCCGCGCGTCGTGCCGAAGGCGCAGCGCATGGAGCGCATCGCCTACGAGGAAATGCTCGAGCTCGCCTCGCAAGGCGCCAAGGTCATGCAAGTGCGCTCCGTCGAGCTCGGTATGATGCACAATGTGCGCATCTTCGTGCGGTCCAGCTTCGAGAAGCCGGAAGACATCGACCCGCGTCTGCCGCCGTCCGGCACGCTCATTTGCGACGAGGAAGACATCGTGGAACAGCAAGTCGTCACCGGCATCGCCTTCTCCAAGGACGAGGCGCAGATTTCCATCCGCCGCGTGCGGGACAAGCCCGGCGTCGCCGCCGCTATCTTCGGCCCGCTCGCCGACGCCAACATCAACGTCGACATGATCGTGCAGACGGTCTCATCCGACGGCGCCACCACCGACCTCACCTTCACGGTGCCGTCTTCCGACTACGACCGCGCCAAGGCGGTGATCGAGAAGAACAGGGAGGCGATCGGCTACGACGCCATGGACGGCGCCACCGGCGTCGCCAAGATCTCGGTCATCGGCATCGGCATGCGCAGCCATGTCGGCGTGGCCTCGCGCGCCTTCAAGGCGCTGTCGGAACGCGGCATCAACATCCGCGCCATCACCACCTCGGAGATCAAGTTCTCGGTGCTGATCGACGCCGAATACACCGAGCTGGCGGTGCGCAACCTGCACACGCTGTACGGGCTGGATAAGGCGTAACGCCGCACGCCCACCGGCGCCCCGGTTGCCGGCCCCCCGCTTGCCGCGGGCGCAGCCGAATGCGACAAGCCCACCGCATAATATCGGGAGGGTCAAAGCCCATGCGTGTCGTCGCGCTCGAAGAGCATTTCACCGTACCGGAGCTGGTCAAGCGGATCGATCCGGCCGTCATCAAGGCCCGCGGTTTCATCCCGCGCCAAGCGCCCAAGGGCCGGCCCAACCCCATGGATCTCGTCAAGGAGATCGGCGAGGTCCGGCTCAAGTCCATGGACGACACCGGCATCACCTTGATGGTGCTCTCCAACACCGGCCCGGGCCCCGATCTGGTGCCCGGCCCCGACGGCATCGCCATGGCCCGCGAGATGAACGACTACCTGGCGGACGCCTGCAAGCGCCACCCGGACCGCTTCGCCGGCTTCGCCGTGCTGCCGCTGATGAGCCCGGAGGCCTGCGCGGCCGAGTTGACGCGCTGCGTCAAGGAACTCGGCTTCCTCGGCGCGCTGGTGAACGGCACCACCGACGGACGCTTCCTCGACCATCCGAGTTACGACGATCTGCTGGCCGAGGCCGTGAAGCTCGACGTGCCGGTCTACATCCATCCGCACATTCCGCCGGCGCCGGTGCGCGAGGCTTACTACTCGGGCCTCGAGGACGGCGCCTCCCGCGTGATCGCAACCGCCGCCTGGGGCTGGCATTCGGAAACCGCGATCCACCTCATGCGCATGGTGCTGGCCGGCACGCTCGACAAGCATCCCAAGCTCAAGATCATCATCGGCCACATGGGCGAGATGATCCCGGTGATGCTGGCGCGCATGGACGCCGTGTCGTCGCTCGACATCGGCCATCTGCAACGGACGATCAGCCAGACCATTCTCGATCAGACCTGGATCACCACCAGCGGCATCTTCACCCAGCCACCGTTTCTGGCCGCGCTGCAGACCTTCGGCATCGACCGCATCATGTTTTCGGTCGACTACCCTTACGCGCCCAACCAGGCCGGCCGCCGCTTCCTCAATGAGGTCAGCCTGTCGCCGGACGACATGGTCAAGCTTTGCCACGGCAACGCGGACGCGCTGCTCAAGCTGAAGGCCTGAGGCGGCCCCAGGGCGGTGTTCTGGCCGCCGCACCGGGTGGAAAATGCCCCATCCGGCGCATTTTCCAGGCGCTCGCCGCCCGCCCGGCGGTTGAGAACGGGGGGAAGGCCGGCTGGCTTGCCCCTTGCATGGCCTATTCGCTATAGGCTGGCCCAGGATGCGGATTCGGAGCTTTTTGGGCGTCACAGTCGCAGTTCGTTCACGATCGGGCCGTAGATGAGGCAAAACGGCCCAAGGCCGCGTCCAAAAGACCGGGGCTGAATTAAGGACCTCATAATGCGTGGCGCGCTCGGCGGTCCGCGCGTGCTGTTGCGGCGGCTTCGCGAGGTGATGGCGGAGCCGGTCAGCGCGCAGGAACGCCTCGACAAGATTGTCGTCCTGATCGCCGCCAACATGGTGGCGGAGGTCTGCTCTGTCTACGTGCTGCGCGTAGACGGAACCCTCGAGCTATACGCCACCGAAGGCCTCAAACGCGAAGCCGTCCACCAGACCGTGCTCAACGCCGACGAAGGCCTGGTCGGCCTGGTCGCCAGCGAAGCCAATCCGATCAACCTGTCGGAGGCCCAGGCGCATCCGGCCTTCTCCTTCCGCCCGGAAACCGGCGAAGAAATCTACCACTCCTTCCTCGGCGTGCCGATCCTGCGCGCCGGCAACACGCTCGGCGTGCTGGTGGTGCAGAACCAGGCGCGGCGCACCTACACCGAGGAGGAAGAAGAGGCGCTGCAGACCACGTCGATGGTGCTCGCCGAAATGATCGCCTCCGGCGAACTGTCGTCGCTGGCGCGCCCCGGCGCCGAACCCGCCGCCCGCCACGCCATGCACGTTTCCGGCGCCTCGCTGTCGGACGGCATCGCGCTCGGCCATGTGGTGCTGCACGAGCCGCGCGTGGTCATCACCAATGTCATCGCCGACGACGTGCAGCGCGAATCCAAACGCCTCGATGCCGCGATCGCGACGCTGCGCGCCGACCTCGACCGTCTGGTCGAGCACCGCGATCTCGCCGACGGCGGCGAGCACCGCGACATCCTCGAAGCCTACCGCATGTTCTCCTACGACCAGAGCTGGCTGCACAAGATCCGCGAGGCGGTGATGACCGGCCTCACCGCCGAAGCCGGCGTCGAGCGCGTGCAGTCGGACACCCGTGCGCGCATGCTGCGCGCGTCCGATCCCTATTTGCGCGAGCGGCTGCACGATCTCGACGACCTCGCCAACCGGCTGATGCGTGTCTTGACCGGCAAGGACCACGCGCCGACCAAGGAGCAGTTGCCGGACAACGCCATCGTCGTCGCCCGCGCCATGGGCCCGGCGGCGCTGCTCGACTACGACCGCAAGAGATTGCGCGGGCTGGTGCTGGAGGAAGGTGGCCCCACCTCTCACGTCTCGATCGTGGCGCGCGCGCTTGGTATCCCAACCGTGGGCGAGATCGACAACGCCACCGGCATGGTCGAGTCGGGCGACGCCATCATTGTCGATGGCACCACCGGTCAGGTGCATATGCGCCCGCCGCCGGACATCGAGTCGGCCTATGGCGAGCGGGTGAAGCTGCGCGCGCGCCGGCAGGCGCAATATCGCGCGCTGCGCGACCAGCCCTGTGTCAGCAAGGACGGACAGAAGATCGCGCTGATGATCAACGCGGGCTTGGCAATCGACCTGCCCCATATCGAGGAAACCGGCGCCGCCGGCATCGGCCTGTTCCGCACCGAACTGCAGTTCATGGTGGCCAACACCTTCCCGCGCACCAGCGAACAGCTCACGCTCTATCAGGCCGTGCTCGACGCCGCCGGCAAATTGCCGGTGACCTTCCGCACCCTCGATATCGGCGGCGACAAGGTGCTGCCTTATATGCGCAACGTGGAAGAGGAAAATCCGGCGCTCGGCTGGCGCGCCATCCGCCTCGGGCTCGATCGGCCCGGCCTGTTGCGCAGCCAAGTGCGCGCATTGTTGCGCGCCGCCGGCGGCCGGCGGTTGCGAATAATGTTTCCGATGATCGCCATGGTGGAGGAGTTCGACAAGGCCAAGGCACTGGTCGAAGTCGAGCTGACCCATCTGCGCCGGCACGGCCACGCTTTGCCGGATCGGGTGGAGATCGGCACCATGGTGGAAGTGCCGTCGCTTCTGTTCCAGCTCGACGAATTGCTGGAGCGGGTGGACTTCCTGTCGGTCGGCTCGAACGACCTGATGCAGTTTCTCTACGCGGCCGACCGTGGCAATACCCGCGTCAGCAACCGCTTCGACCCGCTGTCGACGCCGGTGATGCGCGCGCTCAAGGACATCGTCGACAAAGGCCATCAGCACGGCAAGCCGGTGGCGCTGTGCGGCGAGCTTGCCTCGCAGCCGATCGGCGCGCTGGCGTTGGCCATTCTCGGCTACCGCGCGCTGTCGCTGTCGCCGTCGGCGGTCGGCCCGGTGAAGGCGCTGCTGCTCGATCTCGACGTCAAAAAGGGCGAAGAGGAGATCCTGCCGCTGCTCGACCAGCCGATCGGCAGCGTCTCCATCCGCCACAAGCTGGAGGGCTTCGCGGCGGCGCAGGGGTTGCAGCTTTGATCGTGTTGCCGCAGCAGAAGCTCGACGCTTTGCTCAACCGCCATTCGATGGTGGAGCGCGAGCTCGCCACCAGCTTGAGCCCGGACGATTACGTCAAGCTGTCGCGCGAATTCTCCGAACTCGGTCCGGTGATCGACGCCATCAAAGCCTATCGCGCCATGGCGGCCGAAATCGCCGATCTCGAAGCGATGATCAACGACCCGTCGACCGATTCCGAAATGCGCAAGATGGCCGAGGCCGAGAAGCCGGCTCTTGGAAGAGCGCCGGGACAAGCTGGAGCAGCAAATCCGGCTCGCGCTGCTGCCGAAAGACGCGATGGACGATCGCAACGTCATCCTCGAAATCCGCGCCGGCACCGGCGGCGACGAGGCCGCGCTGTTCGCCGGCGACCTGTTCCGCATGTACGAGCGCTACGCCGCCAAGCAGGGCTGGAAGACGGAAATCCTGTCACTGAGCGAAGGCACCAAGGGCGGCTTCAAGGAAATCATCGCCGAGATCCGCGGGCGCGGCGCCTATGCCAAGCTGAAATTCGAATCCGGGCGTGCACCGCGTGCAGCGCGTGCCCGACACCGAAGCCTCCGGCCGCATCCACACCTCGGCGGCGACCGTGGCGGTGCTGCCGGAGGTGGAAGACGTCGACATCGACATCAACGACAACGACCTGAAGATCGACACCATGCGCGCCAGCGGCGCCGGCGGCCAGCACGTCAACAAGACCGACTCGGCCATCCGCATCACGCATCTACCGAGCGGGATCGTGATCTACGTGCAGGAGGACCGCTCGCAGCACAAGAACCGCGCCAAGGCGATGACGATGCTGCGCGCCAAGCTCTACGACCAGGAGCGCACCAAGCGCGACACCGAACGCGCGGCGGAGCGGCGCGGCCAGATCGGATCGGGCGACCGTTCCGAACGCATCCGCACCTATAATTTTCCGCAAGGCCGCGTCACCGACCACCGCATCAATCTCACGCTCCACAAATTGCCGCAGGTGATGGAGGGCGAGGCGCTCGACGAATTGATCGATGCGCTTGTCACCGAGCACCAGGCCGAGCTGCTGGCGGCGCAGGGCGCGGCATGAAGCCGATGACAACAGCGCCCACGATCGCATCGGCACGGCGGGCGCTGAAGGAGCTATTGGCGCAGACCGGCATCGATTCCGCCGACGCCGATGCGCGGCTGCTGATCGCGCACGCGCTCGATGTCGAGCGCACCACGGTGTTGACCCATGGCGAGCGCGTGCTCACACCGGAAGAGATCAAAAAGATCGACGCGCTCACCGCCCGCCGGCTCAACCGCGAGCCGGTGGCGCGCATCGTCGGCGCCAAGGAATTCTGGAGCCTGGCGCTCGCCGTCAGCCAGACGTGCTGGTGCCGCGGCCGGAAACCGAAACCGTGGTCGAACTGGCGCTCGACAGCCTCGTCAACGATGCCATGCGCAGGGAGGGCTTGCGCATCCTCGACATCGGCACCGGCTCGGGCGCGCTGTTGCTGGCACTGCTCAGCGAATTGCCGCGAGCGATCGGCACCGGCACCGATATCAGCGAAGGCGCCTTGGCCGTGGCGCGCGCCAACGCGGAGCGGCATGGCCTGGCGCCGCGTTGTGAATTCATGAACTGCGATATGGCCACGGGCTTGAATGGACCGTTCGATCTGATCGTCTCGAACCCGCCCTATATCGCGCGCAATGACATCGCCAGCCTTGAGCCTGAAGTGCGCGATTACGATCCGGCGCTTGCGCTCGACGGCGGGCTCGATGGCCTTGACTGTTACCGCGCCATTGCCGCCGAGGCGCGCCGCCTGCTGACGCCGGGCGGGCGGCTGGTGGTTGAACTCGGCATGGGTCAGGAAGAGACGGTCCGCGGGTTGTTTTCCAGGAGCTGGGTTGGCCGTCGGTGAGACACGTCCGGATTTGGCCGGAATCCCGCGGGCATTAGGTGCGATTCTCGCGCCATGAGCGAGACGCATTGGCGCCACCCGAAAACGCAGGGGGCCCGGAAACGGCGAAAAAAGCACTTGGATTATGGGCCGGAAACGACTAGCTTCCTGCCACGGAATCGACCCGTGACGGTTGCATCGCCACGAACCCCGGAGCCATGGGCTCTGTGAGGCGGCGGTGCACAGGGCGGATGAGGAAAAGCCGGCTTGACAAGGCGACAACGAAATCGCCAGATACGGGTCCGGATGCTTCACCGGTTGGGCGCATCAAATTTCTAAACGAATAGCGATGCGCGTAACGAAAGGTAGGCAACGCCGCGGCTAAGTCCGCGGCCATGGGGTTGCTGTCAGCTATCGCGATAACGATCGCAACACGCTGGGATCATTGGCGCGGAATTCTGGCACGTGCCGGCGCCGCGCAATGGCGATGGCATGGAATTGCAAGGTCAACGACGAGTTGACCAGCGGGGCGGGTCGCGCAATCGCGGCACAAAAGCGGCGCGACACAAAAGCGAAAGGTGAGCGAACAGGCATATCATGAGAAACGGTCAGAAGCGCATGCGGGGACGTGGAAATAATCACCGCAAGAGCCAGAATCCCATGACGCGGGTCTACGAGTTGAACGGACCCGACGTGAAGATCAGGGGTACGGCCTCGCATATCGCGGAAAAATACATTCAGCTCGCGCGCGATGCGCAAAGCTTCCGGCGATCACGTGGCGGCCGAAAATTACTATCAGCACGCCGAACATTATTTCCGTCTGATTGCCGCTGCGCAGGAACAGTTCCGCCAGCAGAACCCGTCTTATTACAATCAGCAACAACCGCAGGGCGCGCAAGGCGCCGCCGACGAATACGACGAAAGCGAGGACGAGGGTCAGTCCTACCAGGGGGAGCCGAGCTTTACGCCGCGCGAACCGCAGCCGCAGCCCTTCCTGCCGCGCGACGCTCAGCCGTTTCCGCCGCGCGATCAGCCGGTGGCGCAGGCCACGCGCCAGCCGCAGCCGACCGAAGACCAGGACGCTACCGGCCTGCCCGCTTTCATCACCGGCGGACAGCCGCAACCGAATGGCCCGCAGAACGGTCACGATCAGCCGGAACGCGCCAACAGCGGCGGTCCTGGCGGTGCGCATCGCCGGCGGCGCCGGCATCGTAGCAGCTTCCGCGGCGAGCGCGACGGCGGCGGCGCCGTGCAGGCCGAAGGCGAGCAGCCCAGCGAATAAACGTCACAAGACAGTTGAGAAGCGCACGCGCGATTTTGTTTCGCGGCGCGTGTGAGTGGCGTTCACGCGCCGGCTGACGGCGCCAAGGCCGGCTCCAGCGCCGGCACCAGTTTACGTTTAAGACGACGCGCGGGGATCGCGCGATAGACCTGCTTGGTCGCCACCACCAGATGCACGCCCGCGAGCGGCGCCGACACGCTGGCGCCCGCGCGCTCCCAAGCCGGCGCCGAGCGCAGGAACCAGCCGCGGTCGACCGGCGGCACGTAGAGCGCTTCGCTCCAGCCGGTCGGCGTGAACCAGGTCTCGCGCAAGAGCTGATTGATTTGCGAACGCGAATAGGGCCGGCCATGACCGAAGGGCGTGGTGTCGGTGCGCGCCCACACCCCGCGCCGGTTCGGCACCACGGTGAGCAGCCGCCCGCCGGAGGCGAGCACCCGCCACACTTCGCGCAACAGCGCCGCCGGATCGTGGGTGATTTCCAGTTCGTGCACCAGCAGCACGCGGTCGACCGCGGCGTCGGGAAGCGGCAGTTCGAACTCGTCAACCAGCGCCGACAGCGCCGGCTTTTGCGACGGCCATTTCACCACGCCCTGCGTCGCCGGCATGAACGACAGGCAGCGCTCGGCCTCCTCGCGGAACAGGCCGAGATAGGGCGTCGTATAGCCAATGCCGAGCACGCGCTGGCCGCGGGTGTCGCGCCACAGCGCCCGGATACCACGGCCAACGAAACGGCGCGCCACCACGCCCAGGCGCTGGCTGTAGAAATTGCGCAGATCCACGACGTCGATCGACATGGGTTGAAAATACCACGAAATGCAGCGACAAAACGCCCGCCGAGCCGGCCGCGGCGTGCGCCCGCGCCTCACGCCGTGTTACGGTTAACACGCCCGAACCGAACCCGACGAGGACGATTGACCGATGGCCGCCGAAACCCGCCTGTTCAAGTGCCTGAGCGACAATTACGGGGTGCTGCTGCACGACCCCGACACCGGCGCCACCGCCTCGATCGACGCGCCCGAAGCCGGCCCCGTCGAGGCCGCGCTGAAGCAGACCGGCTGGAAGCTCACCGACATCCTGGTCACCCATCACCACCACGACCACACCGGCGGCATCGAGGCGCTGAAGGCGAAGTACAAGTGCCGCGTGGTGGCGCCGGCCAAGGAGGCGTCCAAGATCCCAGGCGTTGACGAGACCGTGGGCCAGGGCGATTCCGTGTCCGTCGGCAAGCTGCCGGGGACGGTGCTCGACACCCCCGGCCACACCCTCGGGCATATCACCTACTGGTTTCCGCAGGACCACCTCGCCTTCGTCGGCGACACGCTGTTTTCCATCGGCTGCGGCCGCGTCATCGAAGGCACGCCGGAGATGATGTGGAAGTCGCTGCTCAAGCTGCGCGATCTGCCGAACGAGACGCTGGTCTATTGCGGACACGAATACACCGCCGCCAACATCCGCTTTGCGCTCAGCATCGACCAGAACAACCCGGTGCTGGAGGCGCGCGCGGCGCAGGTCGAGCAGTTGCTCGAGGAAGGCGAGCCGACCATTCCCGTCACCATCGGCGACGAGAAGCTCGCCAACCCCTTCCTGCGCGCCGACGTGGCCGATCTGGCGGTCGACATCGGCATGGCCGGCAAGCCGGCGGCGGAAGTGTTCGCGGAAATCCGCGGACGCAAGGACAAGTTTTGATCGCCAGGAATCGGGTCGCGCGTCTCGCTGGATTGCCGTAACGCCGTGTCCTCATGCAGCGAGGACCACAATGCCGATATGCCAGACGACCAAGCGCCAGCGGGTCATTGAACCGGCCATCCTATATTTCGGAACGCCGGTTGTCCTGATCGGCAGCAGCAATGAAGACGGCACGCCCAATCTTGCCCCCATATCGTCGGCCTAGTGGCTCGGATGGCGCTGCATGCTGGGCTAGCGTGCTCGTCGAAGACGACCGAAAATATGCTGCGTACCGGCGAATGTGTGCTCAATTTGCCGTCGGACGAGATGGCGGGCGCAGTCAATCGGCTGGCGCGCACCACCGGTTCGAACCCGGTTCCGGCGGGCAAAATGATGCGCGGCTATCGTTACGAGAAGGAAAAGTTCGCGGAAGCCCGGCTTACGGCTATCGCGGGCGACTTAGTTGCCGCGCCGCGCGCGATCGAATGTCCGGTGCAGATGGAAGCGCGCGTCGATACCGTGCACGATATCGCGGCCATTGACCGACTATGGGGCGGGCGAAGCGTCGCAATCGAGGCCAAGATCGTACGCGTCCATGCCGATGAATCGATCTTGATGCCGAATGCATGCAATCGGATCGACCCCGATCAATGGCGACCGTTGATCATGAGCTTCCAGCAGTTTTACGGGCTCGCAGATGGAAAGCTGCAGCATTCGTCGCTTGGCGAGATTCCTGAGGAGGCCTATCGGCCCGCCGATGCCCGCATGGGGTGAATTTTGTCGCCGGCTCTGCTATGGACCGGGGTTCGCAGTGAAGACGCATAATGATGACTCGCCCCACCGCCGCCGACATCATCGCCAAGCTCGACCTGAAGCCGCATCCGGAAGGCGGGCATTTCCGCGAGACCTTCCGCGACAGCCACACGATCGACGGCCGCGCGGCATCCACTGCGATCCTGTTCCTGCTGGCGCGCGGCGAGCGCTCGCACTGGCACCGCATCGATGCGGTGGAGATCTGGCACTATTACGCCGGCGCGCCGCTGGCGCTCTCCGTCGTCAACGGCGCCAGCGAAGAGATCGTGCGGCTCGGCGCCGACATCCATGCCGGCGAGGCGCCGCAGGTGACGGTTCCCGCGCGCGCCTGGCAGGCGGCGGAAAGTCTCGGCGACTGGACTCTGGTCGGCTGCACGGTCGCGCCCGGCTTCGACTTCGAGAGGCTTCGAGCTGGCGCCCGCCGACTGGTCGCCGGCCGGCAAGGCGCGCTAAGTACCTCACGACAAATATACGAGGGAGAGACCGCCCGTGGTCAATGCACTCGCCGAAGCGCGCGAACAGCTCGCGCGCGCCAACCGCATCCTCGCGCTCGAAGGCGTGCTCGACGCCTTCGGCCATGTCACCATGCGCCATCCGACCGATCCCGGGCGTTACTCTGATGTCGCGCTCGCGCGGTTCCGAGGTGGTGCAGGCGGAAGACATTCTCGAGTTCACGCTCGATTCCGAGCCGATCGTGCCGCCGACGTCGCGGCTCTACAGGGAGCGCGTCATCCACGGCGAAGTCTTCAAGGCGCGGCCCGACGTGAACGCGGTGTGTCACCACCACGCGGCATCGATCCTGCCGTTCTGCGTTTCCGGCGCCGAACTCAAGCCGGTGTTCCATCTCGGCGCCACCATGGGCGACGCGGTGCCATTCTGGGATTCACGCGACGAATTCGGCAACACCAACCTGATCGTGCAGAAGCCGGAGGAAGGCGCCTCGCTGGCGCGCGCGCTCGGGCCGCACTGGACCGTGCTCATGCGCCGCCATGGCGCCACCGTCGCCGGAACCACGCTGCAGGAGCTGGTGTTCCGCTGCGTCTACACCGCGCACAATGCCGGCATACAGATCCAGGCCAAGATGCTCGGCCACGTCGGGCCGCTCAACGCCGAGGAGGCGGAGGCCGCCAGCGCCTTCAACCTGGAGCCCGGGCCGGTGGCGCGCGCCTGGGAATATTTCAACGTGCGGCTCGACAAGGCGGAAGGCAACTTTGCGCCGACCAAGTCGAAGGCCGGCGCCGCCAAGCGCAGCGCACCGAAGCGGAGCGCGGCAAAGAAGAAGGCGGCCGCAAAGAAGAGCGTGAAGAAATCCGCGAAGAAGGCGCAATCGAAGCGAAGACGCTAGACCACGGGACCCAACACCCTGCCCTGGTCGGGACGGTCACATGCGCGAAGGACATCGTCGGAAAACGCTGCCTCTTTGAGTGAACTGTGGGAATCCCGGTTGACGCAAATCATGGTCCAACAATGGGGCTAATCGAATAGTATCGTGTACCGGGAGCAAGATATGGCCAATGTCGACACGATGATTTCTGCAAATTCCGCGCCCTTTGATACGCGCCGCCTTGACGGCATTCTCGACGCAGCGGGCATCGACGCCATCGTCGCGACCTCCAAGCACAATATACAGTATCTGCTCGGCGGCTACCGGTTCTTCTTCTTCGAAACGATGGAGGCGATCGGTATCACGCGCTATTTGCCGGTGCTGATGTATCGCAAGGGCCATGTCGAACAGACAGCCTATGTCGGTTGCGACATCGAGAATAATGAAAAGCAACTCGGCCGGTTCTGGGTGCCGAACATCGATCTCGCGTCGGTTGGTACCGTCGACGCCGCGCGGCGCGCAGTCGGATTCATCCGCAAGCTCGGGCCGGATGTGAAGCGCATCGCGGTCGAGGCGCCGTTCCTGCCTTCGGATGCGATGGATGTGCTACGAAAGGAGTTGCCGACCGTTGAGTTCGTCGACGGTGTCATTCCGCTGGAACGATTGCGTGCGGTTAAAACGGCGGAGGAGATCGGCTATCTGCGAAAGGCCTCCGACAGCGTCATTGAATCGATGATGGTGGCCTTCGCCAAACACAGCATACCGGGGGCGACCAAGCACGAGGTGACCGAGGCGCTCCGTCGGGAGGAGGTCTCGCGCGGCCTGGTGTTTGATTACAACCAGATTACGGCGGGCACGTCGCTCAACCGTTCGTCGTCGGACCAGAAACTCGCCGAGGGCGATATCCTCTCGCTCAACTCCGGCGGCAATTACAAGGGTTACATCGGCGATCTTTGCCGCATGGGTATCATCGGCGAGCCTGACGACGAGCTGAAAGATCTACTGTCGTGGGTCGACGAGGTGCAGATGGCGGCACGTAAACCGATCAAATGTGGTGCGCGCGGCGGCGACATTGCGGACGCGGCGGTGCCGCTGGTGAATAAGTCACCGCACAAGGCTTACTCCCATTTCATCGTTCATGGCATGGGTCTGGTGTCGCACGAGGCGCCGCGACTGATGAGCGAACCGCGTTTTTCCTACGCCGGTGACGATGCCGGGCGGCCGCTGGAAGCAGGCATGTGCCTGTCGATCGAAACCACGATGCGTCATCCCAAGCGCGGCTTCGTCAAGCTGGAAGACACTGTGCTGGTCACGGCCGATGGCTGGGAAGGGCTCGGCGATACCGGCCGCGGCTGGAACCGGGCAGGAGCGGGTTGACCGCCTGCCGGCAAGGACCCGCCATCGCTGTGACCGCGCCCCTTGGGTCGTCCCGCCATCGAAGCGACCCGAAAGCGGCCCAAAAGCGATCAAAGCCATTTGCCGAGCCCGCCGCCACGCGGCCCCGCCCTCACCCTCAGGCGATATATTGCCCGCCGTTCGCCGTCAGCGTCGAGCCGGTGATGAAGCCGGCTTCGTCGGCGGCCAGGAACACCACGCAGCGCGCGATCTCCTCCGGCTCGCCCAGGCGGCCGACCGGAATCTGCGGCAGGATGTTCTTCTCCAGCACGTCCTTCGGCACCGCCTGCACCATCTCGGTGTTGATGTAGCCCGGGCAGATGGCGTTCACCGTGATGCCGGCGCGCGCGCCTTCCTGCGCCAGCGCCTTGGTGAAGCCGATGTCGCCGGCCTTGGCGGCGGAATAATTGACCTGGCCCATCTGGCCCTTCTGGCCGTTGATCGACGAGATGTTGACGATGCGGCCGAATTTGCGCGCGCGCATGCCTTCCCAGACCGGGCGCGTCACATTGAACAGCGAGCCGAGATTGGTGTTGATCACCTGCGTCCACTGCTCCGGCGTCATGCGGTGGAACATGGCGTCGCGGGTGATGCCGGCATTGTTGACCAGCACTTCGATGGGACCGAGCTCGGCCTCGACCTTGCCGATACCGTCGGCGCAGGCCTCGAAAGACGACACGTCCCATTTGAAGACCGGAATGCCGGTCTCGGCCTTGAACTTCGCCGCCGCCTCGTCGTTGCCGCTGATAATTGGCCGCGACCGTGTAGCCGGCCGCCTTCAGCGCCTTGCAGATCGCGGCGCCGATGCCGCGGGTGCCACCGGTGACCAATGCTACGCGAGCCATCTGTCGTTCCTCCCAAAGAAGTTTCTATCTTGCGCCACGGCCGGGACGAGCCGGCCATGACCTGAATCAAAAAAAGTCAGCGCGCCGGCGTTCCCGGGCCGGCGCGCTGCCATTTTAGGCTGATGTTTCCGGCGCTGTCAGCGTTTGGCAGCGGCCTTTTTCGTGCGACTTTCGGATCAGCGCTCGACGCGCATGTTCCCGGTGTGTCTCGCTCAGCGCTCGACGACCTTTCTTGCAGGTGCGTCTTCGCTACCGCTCGACGCACATGGCAATGCCCATGCCGCCGCCGATGCACAGCGTGGCCAAGCCCTTCTTGGCGTTGCGCTTCTGCATCTCGAACAGCAGCGTCGTCAGCACGCGCGCGCCGGAGGCGCCGATCGGGTGGCCGATGGCGATGGCGCCGCCGTTGACGTTGACCTTGCCGGTATCCCAGCCGAGGTCCTTGTTGACCGCGCAGGCCTGCGCCGCGAAGGCCTCGTTGGCCTCGATCAGGTCGAGGTCTTCCTTCTTCCAGCCGGCCTTCTTGAGCGCGGCGCGCGAGGCCGGGATCGGGCCCGTGCCCATGATCGCCGGATCGACGCCGGCCTGCGCCCAGGAAACGATGCGCGCCAGCGGCGTCTTGCCGAGCTTGGCGGCCTCGCTCGCCTTCATCAGCACCACCGCGGCGGCGCCGTCATTGATGCCGGAGGCGCTGGCCGCCGTCACCGTGCCTTCCTTGTCGAAGGCGGGCTTGAGCTTGGCGATCGCTTCCAGCGTCACGCCGGCCTTCGGGATACTCGTCGGTGTCGACCACGATGTCGCCCTTGCGGGTCTTGATGGTGACCGGGACGATCTCGTCCTTGAACTTGCCGGCCTTCATCGCCGACTTCCGCCTTGTTCTGCGAGGCGACCGCGAACTCGTCCTGCATCTGGCGGGTGATCTGCCACTGCTTGGCGACGTTCTCGGCGGTGTTGCCCATGTGATAGCCGTTGAAGGCGTCCCACAGGCCGTCCTTGATCATGGTGTCGATCATCTTGAAGTCGCCCATCTTCACGCCGGTGCGCAGATGCTGGCAGTGCGGCGCCATGCTCATGGATTCCTGGCCGCCGGCCACCACGATGTCGCTGTCGCCGTTCACGATCGCCTGATAGCCGAGCGCCACCGCGCGCAGGCCGGAACCGCAGAGCTGGTTGACGCCCCAGGCCGGGCTCTCGACCGGGATGCCGGCAGCGATGGAGGCCTGCCGGGCCGGGTTCTGGCCCTGCCCGGCGGTCAGGATCTGGCCCATGATCACCTCGGAGACCCGGTCGCCCTCGACACCGGCGCGTTCCAGCGCCGCGTGGATGGCGGTGCGGCCCAGCTCGTGGGCCGGGACGTTGGCAAAGGCCCCGTTGAATGCGCCAACCGGCGTCCGCGCGGCGCTCACGATGACGATATCGTCCTTCATCCGAAACTCCTTTGGCGATCAGTTGCGGGACAAGGCCGCTTATGGCACTGCCGCATCCTTAGCGGTGGGGGGAACCCTGTCAATAACGGGCAACGTGCAGATATCCCCGACAATTGGCGCTTTTTTGACGTCTCCGCAAGGGATACCGCAGCGCCCCAATTTTCTGCCGCGCCGCCACAAACGGGCTGGCCCACCGTGCCGGATTGCGGCTATGCTTACGATCTAGGCAGGGGGAAGCGTGTGATCTCATGGCAGAAAACGAAAAAGAGCCAATCACCATCAAGAAGTACGCCAACCGGCGACTGTATAACACCGGCACCAGCACGTACGTGACCCTCGAAGACTTGGCCACCATGGTGAAGGCCGGCGAGGACTTCGTGGTCTACGACGCCAAGAGCGGCGACGACATCACGCGCTCGGTGCTGGCACAGATCATCTTCGAGCAGGAGAACAAGGAAGGCCAGAGCCTGCTGCCGATCACCTTCCTGCGGCAGCTCATCCGGTTCTATGGCGACAGCATGCAGATGCTGGTGCCGCGCTATCTCGAGCAGTCGATGCAGTCTTTCACCGGCCAGCAAGGCAAGTTCCGCGAGCAGATGGCGCAAGCCTTTGGCGCCAGCGGCTTCGGTCCGCTCGAGGAGCAGGTGCGGCGCAACATGGAAATGTTCGAGAAGACTTTTGCCATGTTTACGCCCTTCGCGCGCGGCGGCCAGGACAAGCCGGCAACCGACAAGCCGCAAGCGGCGGAATCGGGCGGCGAAATGGACGTGCTCAAGCGCCAGCTCGAAGAGATGCAGAAAAAGGTCGACCGCCTCAGCAACAAAGACCAGTAGCCGCGTACTTCGCGTCCGGCCGCCTGAGTGCAAGACCACACACCAGTCCTGATCGCCGGCGGCGGACCGGTCGGCTTGGCGCTCGCCGCCGAACTCGGCTGGCGGGGCGTCGCCTGCACCCTCGTCGAACAGGGCGACGGCAGCATCGTCTCACCCAAGATGAACGAGGTGAGCACCCGCACGATGGAAATCTGCCGGCGCTGGGGCATTGCCGACTGGGTGATGAACTGCCCGTTTCCCGGCGACCATCCCCTCGACGCCGTGTTCGTCACCAGCTTGTTCGGCTACGAGCTCGGCCGCGTCGAACGCCCAGCGCGCAACAATCAGGTGCCGGAACCGGCGAGCCCCTACCGGCTGCAAGCCTGCTCGCAGATCTGGTTCGACCCGATGCTGCTGAAGCTCGCGCGCTCGTTTTCGAGCGTCACGATCAAACACAAGCACCGGCTCGAACTCGTTCGAACAGACGGCCGACGGCGTCACGGCCGAGATCACCGACGTCGCAAGCGGCGCGCGCTCCACGTTAAGCGCCGATTATCTCGTCGGCTGCGATGGTGCGGCCAGTATGGTGCGCCGCTCGCTCGGCATCGAACTCGCCGGCAAGGGCACCATCGGCCATCCGCTCAATCTGTTCTTCCGCGCGCCCGGCCTGCTCGAGCAGAGCGGGCAGAAACCGGGGACCTTCTTCATTCCGATCGACGAAGGCGGCGCCTGGGCGAACTTGCGCATCATCGATCCCAAGCGCGGCATCTGGCGGCTGATGATCGACCAGGCCGGCGTCGATGTGACGCCCGAGAGCGCCGACCGCGAAGGTTACTTGCGCCGCGCGCTCGGCCGCGAGATCGACGTCGAGTGGGTCGACGTCACGGTCTGGCGCCGGCGCAGCCTGGTCGCCGAAAGCTACGGTGAGGGGCGCGTCTGGCTTGCCGGCGACGCGGTGCATCAATTGTCGCCAACCGGCGCGCTCGGCATGAATTCCGGCGTCGGCGACGCGGTCGATATCGGTTGGAAGCTCGCCGCCGTTCTCGAAGGCTGGGGCGGTTCGCGTCTGGTTGAAAGCTACGATGCCGAGCGCCGGCCGGTCGGCGCGCGCAACGTGCGCATGGCGACGAACTTCTATCAGCACAACGAGGCCTTCTCGCAGTGGTCGCCCGCGGTGCTCGAGGATACACCCGCCGGCGAACGCGCGCGCCGCGATCTCGGCGCCAAGCTTGAAAGCGGCATCGGCGCCGAATTCCGGACGCTTGGGCTGCAGATCGGCTACGTCTATGAGAATTCTCCGATCTGCGTGGCCGACGGCACACCAGCGCCGCCCGACGATCCCGCGGACTACGTGCCGAATGCACGCCCCGGCGCGCGCGCCCCGCACGTCTGGCTTGAAGAGGCTGCGTCCACACTCGATCTGTTCGGCCGCGGCTTCGTGCTGCTGCGATTTGCCGGCGCGCCGACGGCCGAAGCAATCGTGCAAGCTGCAAAGGCCCGCAGCGTGCCGCTGACGGTGCGCGACATCGACTCGCGCGAAGCGGCCGAAGTCTACGCAAACAAACTCGTGCTCGTGCGCCCCGACGGCCACGTCGCCTGGCGCGGCGATACGGCGCCTGCCAATCCCGAACATGTCATCGATACCGTGCGCGGTGCAGCATAATGCGCCTTGTTGCGGCAATTCTTGCCGCAACGACAGGAACTCTGTTGACCGCTGGTGATTGTCCGGGACAGCGTGTTCCAGTATAAGAACTGAACTCACCGCTCTGCGCTTGGCGCATAGCTCATTGGTCCACAAACGCGCCGTTGCGACGGCAATTTCTTGCGCGCCGCCATTTTCGACGACGATTAAGTCGTTTCGCTGAGGCGCCGGCCAACCGACCGAGGATCATGTCCACCAAGATCGCCATCGAAGGTCTCTATAAGGTTTTCGGGAGCCGCCCGGAGGATGCCCTGGCTCTGCTGAAACAGGGCCTCGAGCGCGACGAGATTTTTGCGCGGACGGCGCAGACCGTCGCCGTCGAAAACGCAAACTTCGACATCCAGGAAGGCGAGATCTTCGTGCTCATGGGCCTTTCCGGCTCGGGCAAATCGACGCTTCTGCGGATGTTCAATCGCCTGATCGAGCCGACGTCCGGCGCGGTGAAGGTCGACGGCGAAGACATCACCAAGATGAGCGAAGCCGCGCTGATCGAACTCCGGCGACGCAAGATGGCGATGGTGTTCCAGAGCTTCGCCCTGTTGCCGAACCGAACCGTTTACGAGAACGCCTCATTCGGCCTCGAAGTCTCCGGCGTGCCTGACGATCAGCGCCGCGAGCGCACGATGGAGGCGCTCGATGCGGTCGGCCTCAAAGCCAACGCCGAGAGCCTGCCCAGCGAATTGTCCGGCGGCATGAAGCAGCGCGTCGGCCTGGCGCGTGCGCTCGCGACCAATCCCGACATCATGCTGATGGACGAGGCATTCTCCGCGCTCGACCCGCTGATCCGCGCCGAGATGCAGGACCAGTTGCTCGAACTGCAGAAGAAGAAAACACGCACCGTCGTGTTCGTCAGCCACGATCTCGACGAAGCGCTGAAGATCGGAGACCGTATCGGCATCATTCAGAACGGCAAGATAGCCCAGGTCGCCACGCCGACCGAGATTTTGCGCCACCCGGCCAACGACTACGTGCGCGCCTTCTTCCGCGGCGTCGATGTGAGCCAGGTGTTCACCGTCGGGTCGATCGCGCGCCGCAGCGCCGACGCGGAAATCCGTGGTGCCGACACGCCGGCGCGCGCCGCGCTCGACAAGCTCAGCCAAAACGGCCACCAGCTTGCCGTGGTACTCGACGACTCATCGCGGCTCGCCGGCACCGTGACCGTCAAGAGTCTGGAAGCGGCCACGGCCGGCGGCAACGGCGCAACGTGCCGCGATGCCTTCGTGGCCGACATCAAGCCGGCGACCAAGAGCACGGTGCTGGCCGCCGCGCTCGATCCCCTCGCCATCAGCGGCGAGGCGCTGCCGGTCGTCGACAAGGACGGCAAATACGCCGGCCTGGTGACGACCTCCGCCATGCTCAACGCGCTGAGCCGCGAAACCAGTCACGAAACCCGATCCTGATTTCAGGCCGATGCGTTGAGCGGACGCTCTAGTCCCCTCAGCCTCACGAGCGATTGAGAATAGGTTGGAGCATGCAAGGCAGCATCAACATCGGCGATTGGATTTCGGACGCCGTCAATTTCATCCTGGCGAATTTCGGACCGGGGCTCGATGCCTTCTCCTATGTCGTCGGCCTGATCACCCATGCAATTCAGAATGCGCTCGCATTCCTGCCCGCCTGGGCGCTGATCGCGGTCCTCGTGCTGCTCAGCCTGTGGCGGGTCGGCAAAGGTCTTGCGCTGTTCGCGCTTCTGGCGCTGGGCTTGGTCTACGGCATGGGCCTATGGGACGAGATGGTCTCGACCCTGGCGCTGGTCCTCGCCGCCAGCCTGATCGCGCTTCTGTTCGGCATTCCGATCGGCATCGCCATGGCCCGCAGCGATCTCGTCAAGACGGTCGCGCGGCCCGTGCTCGATCTGATGCAGACCATGCCATCCTTCGTCTATCTGATCCCGGCGGTGATGTTCTTCGGCCTCGGCCAGGTGCCTGGCACGATCGCGACAGTGATCTTCGCCATGCCGCCGGCCGTGCGGCTGACCGACCTCGGCATTCGCACGGTCGACGCCGAGCACATCGAGGCCGGCCTCGCCTTCGGCTGCACCCGGCGGCAACTCCTGTATAAAGTTCAACTCCCGCTCGCCCTGCCGTCGATCATGGCCGGCGTGAACCAGACCATCATGCTGGCGCTGTCGATGGTGGTCATCGCTTCGATGATCGGTGCCGGCGGACTCGGCAGCACGGTGCTCACCGGCATCCAGCGGCTGGACGTCGGACAAGGGTTCCAGGGCGGCATCGCCGTCGTCATCCTCGCGGTCATTCTGGACCGCATAACGCAAAGCTTCGGCCGCAGCAGCGGCGGCCTCAGCGAAGCACTCGGCCTCGGGTCGTTGCTCCGCAAGCTCTCGGGGCGCCCCGAGAAGACAGAACCGGCGGCGTGACCGCCTCAAAGTTATCTCGAGCCAAGGAGTAATTGATGTCGAAATTTACCCAACTCATGGGCGCCGTTCTGGTCGGCGCCACAATGACGACGGCCGCTGCGACGGCCCAAGCTAAAGAGGTCAAGATCGGCTGGACCGCCTGGTCGGACGCCGAAGCGGTGACGCGAGTCACCAAGCAGATCCTCGAACAGAAGATGGGCTACAAGGTCAAGATGGTGCTGCTCGACATCGCGTTGCAGTACAGCGCCTTGGCCAAGGGCGACATCGACATGATGGAGATGGCCTGGCTGCCCAAGACCCATGCCGACTACTACGCCAAGGTGAAGAACAAGGTCGAAGACCTGGGCGTGCTCTACGGCGGCGCCAGCCTCGGCTGGGTAGTGCCTAACTACATTCCGAAGGCCAAGCTTAACGCGATCCCCGATCTGAAGAAAAAAGCCGTGCACGACCAACTCGGCGGTCAGATCGTCGGCATCGATCCCGGTGCCGGCCTGATGCGCCTGTCGAAGAAAGCGGTCAAGGACTACGGCCTGACCAACTACAACCTGATCGACTCGAGCGGCGCTGCCATGACGGCGGCCTTGAAGCGCGCGATCGCCCGCAAGAAGTGGATCGTCGTCACCGGCTGGCGCCCGCACTGGATGTTCGGCGCCTTCAAGCTGCGTTACCTGAAGGACCCGAAGAAGGTGCTCGGCGGCGCGGAGCAAATCCACGCGCTGGCCCGCAAGGGCTTCAAGAAGGACGACCCGAAGGTCGCCGCCTTCATGTCCCGTATCAAGTTCCCGCTCGGTGAGTTGGAGAAGCTGATGTACGAGGCGGAGCAGACCTCATATCCGAAGGCCGCGGCGAAGTTCATCAAGACTCACCCGAAGATGGTCAACTACTGGGTCACCGGGAAGAAGTAAGCACGGTCAAAGGCGCTCAGCGGCGTCGCGCATCGCGCGGCGCCGTTTCCGTATCAGCTCTGGGTTCCCGCTCGCGCGGCGGCGGCCGGGCGATCCTGCCGCCACGGCCGTTCGGCTCTGGCGAGGCCGATCAGCGCGCCTTGCAGGAAGTCGCAGCCCCATTCGGTGAGCAGGGCCGCCGCCGTCTCGTCCTGCACCCATTCGGCGACTGTCTTCAGGCCGAGCCGGTGCGCCAGATCGATGAGCGTGTGCGCGAAGGCACGATCGTCGTTTGACTTGGCGATGTTCTGCACGAAAGCGCCGTCGATCTTGACGATGTCGACGCCGAGCTTGCGCAGATTGCGGAACGAGGTGTGGCCGGCGCCGAAATCGTCGATGGCGATACGGCAGCCGAGATCCTTGACGCGGGTAACGAAGCCGCGCGCGTCGTCGATGTTGTCGATCGCCGCGGTTTCAGTGATCTCGACGATGAGCCGCTCGGCGGCGCGCCGGTTGGCGCGCAGCAGCGCCCCCAGCCCATTCCACCAGTCCGGATCGACGGTCGAGGCCGGCGAAACGTTGACGCTGGCCGTAAGCTCAGGCGCTTCGGCGAGCTCGTTGACCACGAGTTCGAGCATGCGGTGATCGAGCATGCGCACCAGGCCGAGCCGCTCCGCCACCGGAATGATTTCGTTGGCGTTGAGCACGCGGCCGTCGGAGCGGCTCGCCCGCATCAGACATTCATAGAAAGCGACATGGCGGCCCTTGGCATCGACCACCGGCTCGAAGGCGAGCGCAATCCGGCGGTCGTTGAGCGCGGCGCAAATTTCATCGGTGGCGCGCGCGGTATCGCGCCGCAACGTGTCGCGCTCGGCGTTCGGCCGATAGGCGAAGAACGAGCCCGGCCGTTTGGCGCGGGCGGCGTGCAGCGCGTCCTGGGCGCGGGCGAGGATTTCCGGCAGCGAGCGGGCGTGGCGCGGCGCGGTCACGCCACCGATCGACAGGGTCACCGCGACGGGGCCGGCCTCGGTGGCGATGGTCTCGTCGCGCACGCCGGCCAACAGCCGCTCGGCGGCTATCTCCAACTCATCGGGCGCACAGCGGGTCAGGATGATGCCGAACTTGTTGCCGGAGATGCGGCCGAGATGGTCCTTGCTGCGCAGGCGCTCGCGGATGCGTTTGGCGACCTTGCCGATCAACTCGTCGGTGACGTCAAAGCCGTAGGCCTCGTTGAGATGGCCGAGCCGATCAATGGCGACTAGCATGAAGCCGCACGACGCGCGGAAGCGCACCGTTTCGTCGAGCGTCGCCTCCAATACCTCGGTCAGGTGGGCGCGGTTCATCTCGCCGGTGAGCGGATCGAACTTGGCGAGCCGCAAGAGCTGGAATTCGCGCTCATGGCGCTCGTCGATGACGCGCACGATGCCATGGGCGCGCTGCGGCTTGCCGTCGGGGCCGGCGAACCAGCGGCCGCAGTCCTCGAGCCAGATCTTGTCGATGGGCCCACTGCGGCGGAACGCGTATTGCACCTGATAGGGCACGCCCTGGCCGGTGTCGGCGGTGTCGGCCCGCTCGATGGCGTCGATGCGGTTCATGCCGTCGTCGGCGTCGACGCGCTGGGCGAAGGCGCGGCCATTGCCGATGGTGGCGATATCGACGCCGAGCACCGCACCCGCGTTCGGAGTCCAGCTCAGCGCATCGCTGTCGAGCCGCCATTCGTAGGCGGCCTCGCCGATGGACCGGAGAATCGCGGCGGCGTCCGGGCTGGCGGACGGAGAATTATTTTGGATCACCCTCGCCCCTTAATGGCACGCCTCAGCCAGGGCGCCGTTGGACAGTTTTTCGATGGTCGATAGCAACGCTACGAAAAATACCTAAACAATCCGCAAAACTACGACTATTGGCCGCCGAATCGCGATTGTACCTTGCGGCATAGGGCTTGCCACGTCGAGGGTAGACAGCGCATCGCTGTCCCAAATTGAGACAGGCAGTGCCATGATGGTGGAAGAAACCAGACAAGCGGAAAGCCAACCGGCCAGCGAGAGCCGGGCACTGGTGGCGCTTGCTACGCCCGCCGCCGCCAAACCGCTGCCGCGTTACCGGCAGGCGCCGTTCCTGGCTCAGCTCATCGCGACCAAGCAGCAGCACCCGCAGACACGCGAACGCCGCCGCGCCGCGCCGGCGCAGGCGGATTCGGCCTATCGCGCCGCCGCCAAGCTGGCGAAATGGGGTTAGCGCCTCAATAGCCGAGGGCGCAGCCGTCCTTGCGCGGCTCCGAGCCGCCGATCAGCACGCCGCGATCCCAGTCGATCTTGACGGTCTGCGCGCCGCCCCAGGGCGTCGGCGCCATCGTCACCGTGTGGCCGCGCGCCTTCAGGCCGTCGATGGTTGCTTGTGGCGTTCCGGTCTCGACCACGGTCTCTTCGCCCTCGAAGAAGAAACGCGGGCAATCGATCGCCTCCTGCACATCCATGCCGTAATCGAGCATGTTGGTGATGATCTGCACGTGGCCCATGGGCTGGTAGTGCGCGCCCATGACGCCGAAGCTCATGTCGCAGCGCCCGTCCTTCATCGCCATCGCCGGGATGATGGTGTGCATCGGCCGCTTTGACGGACCGAGCTCGTTGACGTGGCCGGCTTCGAGCGTGAAGCAGGCGCCGCGGTTGGTCAGCAGGATGCCGCTCTTCTCGGTGCAGAGACCAACACCGAAGCTCGAATAAAGCGAATTGATGAACGAGCAGGCCATGCGATCGCGGTCGACCACGGAGAGATAGACCGTGTCGCTGCCCGGCGTCGGCGCGCTCGGCAGCTTGGACCGCTTGTTCATGTCGATGAGGCCGGCGAGCTTCTTGCCGAAGGCCTTGTCGAGCAAGTCGGGCACGCCGACGCGCATGAACGACGGCTCGGCGATGTGGCTGTCGCGCACGGCGAAAGCGAGCCGCGCGGCTTCCAGCACCAGATGGAAGCGCTCGGGACCGGTCGGATCGAGCTTCTTGAGATCGAAATTTTCCAGGATGTTGAGCATCACCAGCGCCGTGATGCCCTGCCCGTTGGGCGGGATCTCGGTGAGATCGAGGCCGCGATAGCGCGTCGCGATCGGCGTAACCACTTCGCCGCGATGAGCCGCAAAATCCTCGGCGGTAAGGAACGAGCCGCGCGCGGCCACCGTCGCCGCCATCTCTTCGCCGATGGCGCCTTCGTAGAAACCCCTGGCGCCCTTGGCACCGATGGTCTTCAGCGTCTCAGCCAGCGCCGGAAAACGGATGACATCGCCTTCCTGCGGCGCCTTGCCGTTGAACAAGTAATGCTTGGCGGCGCCGGGGTCGCCGGCAAGCTTGCCGACCTGGCGCTGCCAGTCCCAGGCCACGCGCGGCGCGACCGGGAAACCGTTCTCGGCGTATTGGATGGCTTGTTGCAGCACGCGGTCGAGGCCGAAGCGGCCGTGGTTCTTGAGGATATCCTCCCAGGCGGCGATCGAGCCGGGCACGGTAACGGCATGGATCGAATTGCCGATCTCGCTCATGCCCTGGCTGCGCAGCGCCTCGGCGGACGCGGCGGCGCCGGAACGGCCGCAACCGTTATAGCCCCACACCGGCTTGCCCGGCTGCGAGATCAACGTGAAGCAATCGCCGCCGATGCCGGTCATGTGCGGCTCGACCACGCACAGCACCGCGACCGCGGCCACCGCGGCGTCGGCGGCGGTGCCGCCCGCACGCAGGATGTCGACCGCGGCCAGCGTCGCTAATGGATGGGACGTCGCCGCCATGCCATTGCAGGCGATCACCGGCGAGCGGCCGGGCAATTGGAAGTCACGGCTCATGGCAAATCCAGAAGATGTAAGATGGTCAGGATGTCGGTATGTGCGGCAGGCTGCCGCCTTCGATGGATAGATCCCGCTGCGCCGAGCGCAGCGTCACCACGAAGCCGCCGAGCACGTCGACGAAGCTGAGCACCAGCAGGATGAAGAAGGTGGCGGTCGAGGTCTGCGGCACCAGGATGAACTCGACCAGCATGCCGAGGAACAGGATGAGCGACAGGCCGTGGTCGACCACCGTGCGCAGCACGATGCGGGTCGACTTCATCACCTCGCCGAACAGCATCAGGATCGCGAACACGATCAGCATGTCGCCCGCCGACATGGTCCAGTCGACGCCGGAGACCATGTGCAGGCTGAACAGCGGCGCGGTCCAGCTCACGCCCGGCATCAGGAAGGCGATGATGTTGTAGATCGCGAACGGCAGCAGCAGCAGGGGAATGCCGATCAGGTACATGCGCGCTCCCCCCTGCCAGGTTGCTCACTGGCGCTTGATCTGATCCGAAAACCGGTACCCACTTTTCGGGATCATGCGCTGGCCATCAGGCCTCGGACTTCACCTTCAGCACCTGACGGCCCTTGTACATGCCGGTCTTCAGGTCGATGTGGTGCGGACGGCGCAACTCGCCGGAATCCTTGTCCTCGACATAGGCCGGGCGCTTGAGCGCATCGGCCGAGCGGCGCATGCCGCGGCGCGACGGCGAGGTTTTTCTTTTCGGCACAGCCATGGGAAGGAACTCCTGGAAGTCGAAGATGTCGGATTTGGCCGGGCTTATAAAGGATGGCCCGCGGGAAGGCTAGTACCAGGTTTTCAGCCTAAATACGTCACCCTGAGGTGGCCGCCTGCCTTCGAGGCGCGCGGCGTTCATCATCGGGCGGCGCTCCGCGCCGACCCGTTGGCTCGCACCTCGGGATGGACGGTTTAGCGGCCCAGGCAGGCCGTCGCGGCGGACCCGGCGCGGGCCGAACGGACCACATAGAGCCGGGCCAGGCGCCGCAAGCCCGGCCCGGGCCGCTTGGCGTCGCGGGCGTGCGGATTGGGCAGCATGGCCGCCAGCAGGGCCGCCTGGGACTGGCTGAGCCGGTGCGCGGTGGTGCCGAAGGCCCGCTCGGCCCCCGCCTCCACCCCGAATTCGCCGTTCGGGCCCCATTCGGCCACGTTCAGGTAGAGCTCCAGGATCCGCCGCTTGGACAGGACCAGATCGATCCAGAGCGCCAGCGGGGCCTCCAAGGCCTTGCGGAGCCAGCTACGGCCCTGCCAGAGGAACAGGTTCTTGGCGACCTGCTGGGTGATGGTGGACCCCCCGCGCACATCGTCCAGGCTGTCGGCATCCTGGATGGCGTCCTGGATTTGGGTGAAATCGAGGCCGGAATGGCTGCAAAAGCGGCCATCTTCGGCCACGACCACCGCCCGCGCCAGGTCCCGGTCGACATAGGACAGCGACACCCAGGTCCGCACCACCCGCTCGCCGTTCATCCGCCGCCACAGCATCGCGGTCGAGACCGGCTGGCCGAAGGCATAGAACGGCGCGATCACATACGGCGCGGCAAGCGCCACGAACACCGCAAACAGCACCGCGCGCACCGGCCGCGGTACCCGCGGCAGGCGCAGGATATCGCCGGTGACCGTCATCTTTCGGGGGGAACGGCGCTTCCGAGTGCGGGCCATGAGGAAAACATAACCGATTGCAGGCAGGATTTGCGGTAGGCGCCGGGCTCAGGGTAAATGACAGCCATGGACGCGCGTTCCCAAAAGACCCCGAAAGATACTTTCTCCGCCCGGCTCGCCGCCGTTGCCGCCGATACCGAGGCCCTGCTCGCCCGCCTGCTCGGCGACACACCGCTTGCCGGCGAGACCGCCCGGCCTAAGCGCCTATTGGACGCCATGCGCCACGCCGTGCTCGGCGGCGGCAAGCGGCTGCGCCCCTTCCTGGTCGTGGAAAGCGCCACCCTGCTCGGCGCCGGCGGCGAGGGCGCCGCGCTGGCGGGTGCCGCGCTCGAATTGGTGCACTGCTATTCGCTGGTGCACGACGATCTGCCGGCGATGGACAACGACGACCTGCGCCGCGGCCAGCCGACCGTGCACAAGGCCTTCGACGACGCCACCGCGATCCTGGCCGGCGACGCGCTGCTGACGCTCGCCTTCGACGTCGCTGCGCGGCCCGAGGTGCACGCCGACCCCGCCGTGCGCAACGCGGTGGTGCTGGAGCTCGCGCGTGCCGCGGGTCTCGGCGGCATGGCCGGCGGCCAGATGCTCGATCTCGCCGCCGAGGGCCGCTTCGACAACAAGCGTGCGCCGCTGAGCGAAAAGGAAATCCTGACCTTGCAGGCGATGAAGACCGGCGCGCTGCTGCGCTTCGCCTGCCGCGCCGGCGCGCTGCTGGGCCAGGCCGACGCCGACACCTTCGCGCGCCTCGACCGCTACGGCGTGGTCATCGGCCAGGCCTTCCAGATCGCCGACGACCTGCTCGACGTCGAAGGCGACACCGCCACGCTCGGCAAGGCCGCCGGCAAGGACGCCGCCGCCGGCAAGGGAACGCTGGTTTCCATTCTCGGCATCGACGGCGCCCGCAAGCGGCTCGACGGGCTGGTCAAGGACGCCGACGCCGCGCTGGCGCCGTTCGGCGCGAAGGCCGATACCTTGCGCGCCACCGCGCATTTCATCGCCGAGCGGAAAGCCTAAGCCCCACATCGGAGCAGTCCATGGCCACGACCCAACGTCTGCCGTCTCTGCTCTCGCCGCTTCCGATCCGCCTCGCCCGGCTGCATTTCAAACTGCTGATCGCCGCCCTCATCGGGCTCGGCGTCGTGTTCCTGCCGTTTCAGGCGCATTGGCCGACGCGGCTGCTGATCGGCTGGGACGTCGGCGTCGCGCTCTATCTGGTCGCTGACCCACGCGATGATGCTGCGCGCCGACGAAGCGCGTATCCGCAAGCGCGCGGCCGAACAGGACGAAGGCCGCGTCGCCGTCCTGGTGCTGACCATCGTCGCCACGCTGGCGAGCCTGGTCGCCATCGTCTTCGAACTGGGCGGCGCCAAGCCGGAGCCTGCAAGGCGAGACCATCGCCCCGGCGCTGCTCGCCATGGCCACCATCATGCTGTCGTGGCTGTTCATGCACACGATCTTCGCCCTGCACTACGCCCACGAATATTATGGCGAGCACCGCGGCGGCGTGACGCGGGCTCATCTTTCCCAAGGACGAGCACCCGCAATACTGGGATTTCGTCTATTTCTCGCTGGTGCTCGGCATGACCTCGCAGGTCTCCGACGTGTCGATCACCAGCAAGGCGATCCGCCGCATCGCGACGGTGCACGGCGCCATCGCGTTCTTTTTCAATCTGACCGTGCTGGCGCTGACGGTGAGCGTGATATCGAATTTGATCTGAGCCGAGGCCGGGCGACTTCGGGGTGACGCCATGACCGCGATCATGCAGACGCTGCTGTTCATGCTGGCGGTGCTGGCCGCGGTCGCCGTGCTGGCGCGGCGGCTGAACGTGGCGCCCTCGATCCTGCTGGTGGTCGCCGGCATCGGCATGGCGCTGGTGCCGGGCCTGCCGCGCGTGTCGCTGGCGCCGGAAGTGGTGCTGCTGGTGATCCTGCCGCCGCTGATCTATTCGGCCGGCGTCGCCATGAGCTGGCGCGAGTTCAAGTTCAACCTGCGGCCGATCGCCCTGCTCGCCTTCGGCTGCGTGGTGTTCACCACCTGCGCGGTGGCGGCCGCCGCGCATTATCTGCTGCAATTTCGACTGGGCGGTCGGCTTCGTGCTCGGCGCCATCATCGCGCCGCCCGACGTGGTGGCGCCGCTCGCCATCGCGCGCCGGCTCGGCCTGCCGCGCCGCATCGTGGTGGTGCTGGAAGGCGAAGGGCTCGCCAACGACGCCACCGCGCTCATCCTCTACCGCTTCGCGGTCGCCGCGGTCGCCACCGGCACCTTCTCGCTCGAAAAAGCCGGCCGGCACCTTCGGCGCCGATCGTGGTCGGCGAGATCATCTGGGGCATCGCGCGTCGGCTGGCTGAGCCTGCGCCTGCGGCAATGGGCGCGCGATCCGCGCGTGGAGATCACGCTGTCGCTGATGACGCCCTATCTCGCCTTCTGGGTGCCGGCGCATCTCGGCGGCTCCGGCGTGCTGGCGACCGTCGCCTGCGGGCTCTACGTGAGCTGGAACGGCCCGCTGCTGATCTCCTCGGCGACGCGGCTGCAAGGCATCTTCTTCTGGGACCTGCTGGTCTATCTGATCGAGGGCCTGGTGTTCCTGGTCACCGGGCCTGGAAGCGCGCACGCTGATGGACAACGGCCACGCGTTCTCGATTCCCGATCTGCGTCACTGCCACCTTGGTCACCGTGGGCATCGTGATCGCGGCGCGCTTCATCTGGGTGTTTCCGGCGACCTATCTGCCGCGCTGGCTGATCCCGGCGCTCAAGCGGCGCGATCCGTCGCCGCCGTGGCAGCATGCGTTCATGCTCGCCTTCACCGGCATTCGCGGCGTGGTCTCGCTCGCCGCCGCGCTGGCGATTCCCTACACGACCTTGAGCGGCGCGCCGTTTCCGCACCGCGACCTGATCCTGTTCGTCACCTTCGGCGTCATCATCGTGACGCTGGTCGGGCCAGGGCCTGCTACTGCCGAGCGTGGTGCGCTGGCTTGGGCTGACGCGCCACGGCGAGAGGAGCGCGTGAGCGAGATCCAGGCCGAGCTCGAGGCGCGCCAGGCCGCGCTGAAGCAAGTTGAGCAGCGGCTGGACACGCTCGCCGGGGAGCGCACGGTGCCCGACGACGTGCTCGACCTGCTGCGCACGCGCAATTTGAGCCGCACGCAGATATTGCCAGGCGATCTCGCCGACGGGCTCGACCGCACGCGGCAGAGCGCAAGCCTGAAGAAGAGAGCTGATCGCCGCCGAACGCGCGTTCATCTATCAGCTGCTGCGCGAGGGCAAGATCACCGACGAAGCGCGCCGGCGGATCGAATACGAGCTCGATCTGGAAGAGGCCAGCCTCGCCAATCGCGGCCACGATGGCGGCGGGTGGATTTAGCGCGAGCGCCATTGCCCCTGTTCTTTGAAGGCCCGGGGTGAGCCTGCATCCCTTTTTCCTGTCTCCAAACGGAGAATGGAGCGCCGGGAGGGCGCCAGGGGCTGGCGAAGCCCCTTTGGCGGATTTGGCGAAACCCGCCGCGCGCCATGGCGATGGCGCGCGAGCCCTTTGGCGCAAGGGCCCTGCGCCCTCCCGGCGCTCCATCCGCAGCCAAATTTGCGCGGTCTGCGCACGCTTGGCCGCGCGGCGCGCATTGTCGGCGCGCCGCACCCTGCCCGTTCATCGCGCCGCCCTCGAGTTGGCAACGCACGAACGAACAAGGCGCGCGCATGATAAGCGCCCCCGAATTGAGCGGGGATAAGTTGGCTTCAAAAAATTTTGCCGTGTGGCGGCGGCGACAGAGGGAGCGAGTCGCTACTTCGCCAACATGTTGTAAAGCCAGGCGAGAACGACGCCGCCGACCAGGCCGTCGACGAAGGCCCAGATCGCGCCGATGATGGCGCCGACAAACGATGGGCCGTAACCGATATAGAGCGTGCCGAGCGCGGCGACGATCCCACCGCCCCAGCCGCCTATCGCAGTGAGGCCGAGGATAAACACGGACGCGGCCCACAGGATGCCGAAGGCAAGGCCGAGGGGAACCGGTTGAAGCTTGTTCATGGTGTCCATCCGCCTGTTTTGAAATGGGGAAAGCGGGAGGTCGGATCAATATAGCTGAGTCGCGGTGCGGCGGCAGCGACCGCGCTGAGCACGATGCCAAGCGCCCTTAGCCAGCTACCGCGCTACGTACTCGATGTGCACATACTTCGACGCATCGAGCGGCTTCATCTTCAGCTTGGTTCGGTCGGGGGCGGGCGGCGGCGAATAGGTGATGCGCAACGCCGTGTTCGAAACCCACGCCATCTGCGGCGGCGGCACGCGGCCCGTGATGGTCGCGCAGGGCGCGGCGTAGACTTCGTAGACCTTGTCGCTTTCGACGAAACTGTCGGGATAGACCGACAGGAACACCGCGATGCTGTCGACGCAGAATGCCGGATCGTCCGCGCGCGTCAGCGAGGCCAGCACCACCTTGTAGCGGCCGTCCGGCGATTTCACTGAAACGACGGCTTTCCCGGTCCGCACGATGGTGAGACTGAGATAGATGGACGCGGCCAACATCGCGACCATGACCGCGATGAGCCCGATCAGGAATGGCTTGGTCTTCACTCGGCGGCGGTCCGCGTGCCGCCGGCGCCGAAACGGCGTTCGATGTAGTCGATCACCATCTGCTTGAAGTCGGCGCTGAGCGTCGCGCCGCGCAAGGTGGCGGCCTTCTTGCCGTCGATGAACACCGGCGCGGTCGGCTGCTCGCCGGTACCGGGCAGCGAGATGCCGATGTCGGCGTGCTTGGATTCACCCGGGCCGTTGACGATGCAGCCCATGACCGCGACGTTGAGGGTCTCGACGCCGGGATAACGCGTCTTCCACGCCGGCATGGAGTCGCGGATGAAGCCTTGAATATCCTGGGCCAGTTCCTGGAACGTGGTCGAGGTGGTGCGGCCGCAGCCGGGACACGCCGCGACCAGCGGCACGAAGGTGCGCAAGCCCATGGTCTGCAGCAGCTCCTGCGCCACCTGCACTTCCCTGGTACGGTCGCCGCCCGGCTCGGGCGTGAGCGAAATGCGGATGGTGTCGCCGATGCCCTGTTGCAGCAGCACGCCCATGGCGGCGCTGGAAGCGACGATGCCCTTGGTGCCCATGCCGGCCTCGGTCAGACCGAGGTGCAGCGCGTAGTCGCAGCGGCGCGCAAGCTCGAGATAACAGGCGATGAGGTCCTGCACCGCGGAGACCTTGGCCGAAAGGATGATGCGGTTCTTCGGCAGGCCGATGTCTTCGGCGCGCTGCGCGGAGAGCAGCGCCGACTGCACCATGGCCTCGTGCATGACCGCGCGGGCGTCGCGCGGCGTCGCCGACTGCGAGTTCTCGTCCATCAGCTTGGTGAGCAGCTCCTGGTCGAGCGAACCCCAGTTGACGCCGATGCGCACCGGCTTGCCATGCTTGATCGCCATCTCGACGATCTGGGTGAACTGCGGGTCGCGCTTGCCCTTGAAGCCGACATTGCCGGGGTTGATGCGGTACTTGTCGAGCGCCACCGCGCAGGCCGGATGGTCGTTGAGCAGCTTGTGGCCGATGTAGTGGAAGTCGCCGACGATCGGAACGTCGACGCCCATCTTCAGGAGCTTCTCCTTGATGTGCGGCACGGCGGCGGCGGCCTCGTCGCGGTCGACGGTGATGCGCACGATCTCGGAGCCGGCGCGGGCGAGCGCCGCGACCTGGCGGACGGTCGAGTCGACGTCCGCCGTGTCGGTGTTGGTCATCGATTGCACGACGATGGGCGCGCCGCCGCCGACTTTGACGCCGCCGACGTCGACGGCTTCGGTCTGGTGGCGGTTGATGGTGCTGGTCGTGCTCATCGGATGTAACTTTTTGGTTGCACAGATCTTTTCCGGATGACCGGTGGTTTTGGGCCGGCCGCGGGAACCACGCCCGCGGGCAACAACTCCCGCTGATCGAAGTGCCAGAGCGCACGGAGAGCGTCAATGGCGCGGCCGGCTCCGGTTGCCGTCAATTTGGCCTCGTTTCACGTCGTTGCAATGACGCATACGGCGATCGTGACCATTTCCACGGCAGGATATGAGATATATGCACCATAAATTTCTGGCATTTTGGTGCATCTTGCCAATAAAATTAGCCTCCCGCAAAAATCGCAAAAAATGACGCTTTGAAGCGGAATACTTGGAGAGGGCCGCCGCGGTATGCACCAAACAAGCCCGATGACGGTGGTCTTCCGCTGCCCGCCCGAGATGGAGCCGATCCTGCCGAAGCCGATCCCGGCGGTGCAGGGCCTCCCCGACTGGTTCAAGGCAGCGCCACAAAAGGCCTTCAGCGACATCAGCCAGCAGGAGGTGATGTCGGTCAAGAAGTGTCCGCCGTTCATCGATGCCATGAGCTACGGCTTCCTGATACCGCTGATCTGCGATCTCAGGGTCGAGAACGGTGAGTTCTTCTGGGACCACGACATTCCGGACGACGGCGCCACCGAGTTTCCGCACGCGCCGATCGACTTTCACGACAACGTCCAGGCCGCCGGCACGCCGTTCTTCGAGGAAGACCGCTTCATCCTCAAGTTCATCAATTTCTGGACCATCGAAACGCCGCCCGGCTATTCGCTGCTGTGTACGCACCCGCTGAACCGGAAAGACCTGCCGTTCACCACGGTCTCCGGTCTGGTCGACACAGACAGCTACACCGACAACTTGATCCATTTTCCGGCGCACTGGCACGACGCCGATTTCAACGGCGTGTTGCCGAAGGGAACGCCGGTCGCGCAATGCGTCCCGGTCAAGCGCGAGAAGTGGATCGGCCGCACCGAAACGATGTCGCAGGAAGCCACGTTGCGGCTCAACGACACGGTAACCTCGATCGCGCGCGACACTGGCCTCTACCGGCGGGAATTCCGCGCCCGCAAGCGCTAGCGCATGATCCCGAAAATGCCTGTCCCCGACGTGATCGGGGATGGGAACCGGTTTTCGGAAAAGATCATGCACAAACAAGATGTCGGGAAGGCACGACGGTTCAACTTGAGACGATGATGCGCCGGTCCAAGGGTCAGGCGCGTTCGCTCTTCAGGAACGCCGCTGCCTGGCTGGGGCGCAGCCAGAAACGGCCGCGGCCGGACGACATGATCGCCTTGAGCGCCGCATGGAGCGGAGCGCCCTTGTCGACGCCGGCCCGCAGGCAGGCATAGCCGGCGTCCATCTCGCCGAGTTTGAGCAGGCAGACGCCGAGCCCGATACGCGCCGACCCTTCCTCGGGATGGGCGGCGATCACGCGCTTGAACAGCTCGGCGGCCTGCGCGTAATCGCCCTTTTGAATCAGTATCGACGTCATCCCTTTCACCGCACCGGGGTGGACCGGGTTGATTTCGAGCGCGTACGCAAAGGCCTCGGCGGCGCCGGCGTGGTCGTTGGTGGCGTTGCAGACATAGCCGAGCTGGATCCACATCTCGGCCATCATCGGCGCCGCCGCGATGCCTTGCCTGAGCACCTCGATCGCCTCGCCGGACTGCTTCAAGGAATGCAGCAGATAGCCCAGCTCATGAAATGCCGGCGGAAACGGCGGCGTTCGCTTGACCGCGCGCCTGAGCCAGATCAACGCCTTGTCGCTGTTGCCGACGCGCCGCAGCGCGATGGCGAGCTGGGTCTCGATTTCCGGATTGCGGGTGGCGCGCGCCGCCTTCTCCAGCGGCGTCACCGCTTCGTCGGCGCGCTCCTGCATCAGCAGCGCATAGCCGAGGAACTTGGCCGCCTCCGGGTTGGCGGCATTGGCCTTCAGGGCTTCGCTGGCAAACCGCTCGGCGTCGAGCGGCCGCCCGCTTTGAATGGCAAGCGCCGCCTGCTGCAAGGTTTCCGCCTGCGCGCGCTGCCGCGCGTCATGGGTGTCGGATCGCGTCGCCATCAGGGGTGCAGTCCTACCATCA
>CAWHJZ010000009.1:0-16572 GCA_963829785.1 uncultured Pseudomonadota bacterium
CGGCCGGTTGACCAGGATCAGCCCGGCGGCGACCAGCACCACGGCGGCGGCGAACGCCGGCGTCAACGGCTCGCCCAGCACCAGATGGCCGGCGGCCACCCCGAACAGCGGCGTCAGGAACGAGAAGGCCGACAGGCGGTTGGTCGAGTAGCGCGCGATCAGGGCGAACCAGATGACGAAGGTGACGCTGACCACCCAGACGGTCTGGTAGGCGAGCGCGCCCACCGCCTGCGCCGACGGCCAGTGGGTGATGTGCTCGCCGCCGACCCAGGCGGCGACCGCCAGAATCGGCGCCGAGACCACGAGCTGATAGAGTATCGTCTTTTCGGCGGAGACGCGGTTGAGCGCGCTGGCCTTGAGCGTCAGCGTGGTGGCGGCCCAGAACGCGGCGGCCATGACGCACATCAGGTCGCCGAGCGTCTGGCGCGGATCGAGCGCCGGTGTCGGCAGGCCGAAGGCGACGATCATGCCGGCGAACGACAGCGCCAGCCCGATCCATTGCGACAACCGGAATCGGTCGGCCGGCAACACGATGCGCGCGCCGAGCACCACGAAAAACGGGGCGAGGTAGATGAACAGCACCGCGCGGGTGGCGGTGGTGTAGGCGAGGCCCTGGTAGATGAGCGCGAATTCCAGTCCGAACAGCGTGCCGGCGGCGAGTCCGGGAATGAGCGTGCCGTCGCGCTTGAACAGCGGAATGCCGCGTAACGCGCACCAGCCGGCGACCAGGACCGTCGCGCCCAGCGAACGGATCGCACCCTGAATGAGCGGCGGAATGTCAGGAATCGCGAGCTTCACCGCCACCTGGTTGAAGCCCCAGGACAGGCACAGCATCATCACCAGCGCGGCGGCGACGGCATCGAGCGGGCGGGTGACGTGGTGATGGGTGGTGGAACTGGCGGTCATGGGATTCCCAGCGGCGAGGCCGGGGTTTTAGCGCGTGGCGCGGCGGGTGGCTATGCGGCGCTCGAGATAGGGCATATGCGCGCGGCGATCTCTCTTCCCTCTCCCACAAGGGGAGAGGGGAAGCGTGGGTGTCGCAACGCTCGCTCTAACCTTACGCCGCGTCCTTGCAGTGCGCGCAGATACCGGAAATCTCGATCACCGGCGTCCTGGGCGTGAAGCCGGCGGCGCGCGAGGCGCTCTTGACCGTA
This sequence comes from uncultured Pseudomonadota bacterium, assembly GCA_963829785.1. Classification (GTDB taxonomy): domain Bacteria; phylum Pseudomonadota; class Alphaproteobacteria; order Rhizobiales; family Xanthobacteraceae; genus Pseudolabrys. Next base: position 1,155 of record CAWHJZ010000009.1, read on the forward strand.
TCCGCGACCGCAGCCGAGGCCGCCTCGCCCACCGCGCCGCATTTCTCGCAGATGAGGAACACCACCGGATCGCCACTGTCGTGGTTGTGCACGCAGGCGATGAAGGCGTTGCGGCTCTCGATTCGATGAACAAGCCCCTGCTCGCGCAGGAAGTCGAGCGCCCGGTAGATGGTGATCGGTGCCGGGCGCGCGCCGTCCTCCGCCAGCCGGTCGATCAGCTCGTAGGCGCCAAGCGGCTGATGGCTGGCGAGCAGCGCCTCCAGCACGCGGCGGCGGATCGGCGTCAGCCGCTCGTGGCGGGCGGCGCAGATCTGCTCGGCGTGCGTGATGGCATCGCTGGCGCAGCGGTCATGGTCGTGACCGGGCGCCGGAAACACCGCGTGGGAATGCTGTTTAGCCACTGTTGCGCTCTGCCTTTAGCCTCAAGTCTAACGCGATAGCACTGGATTCGCGAAAACCTCCTCCTCAGATAGATATTGCACCGCAGCAAAAATAGGGGCAGCTTTCCGCCCCCGACGGGCGACAACTCGAGCCCAACCCCCTGCCGGCCCTTCGGCGGCCGCGTGCGATCATGAGGACACCTATGCTCAAAGGCAAAACCGCGCTGGTCACCGGCTCCACCTCGGGGATCGGGCTCGCCATCGCCCGCGCCATGGCTGAGGCCGGTGCCGACGTGATGCTCAACGGCTTCGGTGACGCTGCCGCCATCGAGAAGGAACGCAGCGCGCTGGAAAAAGAATTCGGCATCAAGGCGCGCTACTCCGGCGCCGACATGTCGAAACCGGCCGAGATCGCCGCCATGGTCGCCGGGACCGAAAAGGAATTCGGCAAACTCGACATTCTGGTGAACAACGCCGGCATCCAGCACGTGGCCAACATCGAAGACTTCCCCACCGAGAAGTGGGACGCGGTGATCGCCATCAATCTGTCGTCGTCGTTTCATACCATCGGCGCCGCGATGCCCGGCATGAAGAGCCGCAAGTGGGGCCGCATCGTCAACATCGCTTCCGCGCATGGCCTGGTCGCCAGCGGCCAGAAGGCGGCCTATGTCGCCGCCAAGCACGGCCTGGTCGGGCTGACCAAGGTGGTGGCGATCGAGGCGGCGAATGACGGCATCACCTGCAACGCAATTTGTCCGGGCTGGGTGTTGACGCCGCTGGTCGCGCAGCAGATCGAGGCGCGCGCCAAGGAGACCGGCCAGACATTCGACGAGGCCAAGGTGGCGCTGGTGTCCGAGAAGCAGCCGATGCACGCCTACACCATGCCGGAGAACATCGGCGCGCTGGCGGTGTTTCTGGCGGGCGACGCGGCGGCGAGCATCACCGGCGCGTCTTATCCGATCGACGGCGGCTGGACCGCGCAGTGAACCTCCTCCGCACCTTGCGTGGCGGTGCCGATCCGCCGTCGAAAGGTCCCAAGCGCATCAATCTGGCGCTGCAGGGCGGCGGCGTGTATGGCGCCTTCACCTGGGGCGTGCTCGATCATCTGATCAAAGACGGCAGGCTTAGCGTCGACGGCATTTCCGGCACCTCGGCCGGCGCGGTCAACGCGGTGATGCTCGCCGACGGGCTCAAACGCGGCGGCGCCGACGAGGCGCGCAAACGGCTGGCCGATTTCTGGAAGGCGGTAAGCTTGGGCGGTGAACTGCCCGAAGCTCAACGCAATGTACTCAGCAGCCTGTTCTCGCTGGTGCCGAGCGGGCCGCCGGGGCACGACTGGCTGTCGGCGTGGTCGCGCCATCTCTCGCCCTACGACCTCAATCCGCTCAACATCAATCCGCTGAAAGACCTGATCGATCGCTTCGTCGATTTCGATGGGCTTCGCGCCGACCCGCGGCCGCTGTTCATCGCCGCCACCAATGTGCAGACCGGCCGCCTGCACATCTTCCCGCACGACAAGATCTCCGCTGAAGCGGTGATGGCCTCGGCCTGCCTGCCGACGGTGTTCCGTGCGGTGGAGATCGAGGGCGTTTCCTATTGGGACGGCGGCTATCTGGGCAATCCGGTGCTGTTTCCGTTCTTCCGCGCCACCGACACCGAGGACGTGCTGATCGTGCAGATCAATCCGCTGGTGCGGCGCAAGATCCCGCATTCAAACCGCGAGATCATGGCGCGGGTGAGCGAGATAACGTTCAATTCCTCGCTGATGGGAGAATTGCGCGCGATCCGGTTCGTCAATCGGCAGATCGAGCTCGGCCGGCTGCCGCGCGGCACCGGCCGCGACCAATACCGTTACATCAGGGTGCACCGCATCGTGCTGGAGGGCTTGGGCGAGCGGTTCTCGTCGGCCCGCCGCTTGCGCAACGACTACGAATCCTTCGAGCTGTTGCGCAAGCTGGGCGAGCGCGCGGCGCGGCGGTTCCTCGATGCGCACTACGCGGATATCGGGGCGCAATCGAGCGTCGATCTGGAAGCGGAAGAGTTCGTAGCGTAAGCTTGCTCCATGACCGAACTGACCGCCGAGATCGGCAAGACGCGGCTCGACGTCCTTGTCGCCGACATCACCACACTCGACGTCGCGGCAATCGTCAACGCCGCCAACCACACGCTGCTCGGCGGCGGCGGGGTCGACGGCGCCATCCATCGCGCCGCAGGACCGGAGCTGTTGAAGGAATGCGAGACGCTGGGCGGCTGCGACACCGGCAGCGCCAAGATCACCCGCGGCTACAAGCTCAAAGCGCGCCACGTGATCCACGCGGTCGGGCCGGTGTGGCATGGCGGCGGACAGCACGAGGATGAGCTGCTCGCGAGCTGCTACCGCACGGCGCTCGATCTCGCCGCAGAGCACAAACTCAAGTCGATCGCTTATCCGGCGATCTCCACCGGCATCTACCGCTTTCCCGCCGACCTGGCCGCGCGCATCGCGGTGGGCACCGTGGCGGCGGAGCTTTCCGCGCATCCGCGCGGCATGATGCAGGTGGTGTTCTGTTGTTTCTCAGCCGATAGCGCCGAGCACCACAAAGCGGCGTTCGGGGATCTGGGGTTGGTGTAGCAGCGAGCCACCCTCTCCGCTGTCATGCCCGGGCTTGACCCGGGCATCCATCATGCGCTTCCGCAGTCTGGTGCCTTACGTAAGGCTTCGTACTTTGCACCGCCTCATGGATTGCCGGGTCAAGCCCGGCAATGACGAGTCGGAATGCGTGGAGCGGTCCCTTTAAACCTTCGGCGCCACATCCAGCCGCGCGATCCAGCCGTCCAGGTTCGGACCCGCCGCCGGATAGAGCTTCATCACCTCCGGATCGTGGCCCGGCACCATATGATGGCGCGACGACGAGAGCTTCAGCAGGGTCCTATAGCCCTCGAGCGTATCGCCGACCGAATAGGTGATCGGGAACACGCGGCCCTCGTCGATATGCGAATAAAGGTGGCAGCAGTCCGACGCCACCACGACATAGCCGCGCTGGGTCTTCACCCGCACGCATTGCAGCCCCTTCGAATGGCCGCCAATCTTGTGCACCGTGATACCGGGCGCCAGCTCCTCCACGCCATCATGGAATTCGACGCGATAGGCGTAGATCTTCTTCACCATGGCGTGCACGTCGCTTTCGGAAAACGGAACGCGCAGCGTCTGGTGGCACATGCAGCGGCCCGTGCAATAGGCCATCTCGGCGTCCTGAATGTGATAGCGCGCATTGGGGAACATGTCGTAGTTGCCGGCGTGGTCCCAATGCATGTGGGTAGCGATGACGTGGTCGACCTTGTCGGGCTGCACGCCCAGGGCTTTCAGCCCCTCGCCCACCGGATGGGTGATCTTGCGGCCGCGCTCCTTCGCCGCTTCGTGGTCAAAACCGGTGTCGCAGACGAAGGTGCCATGCGGGCCCTTGATCACCCAGACGTAGTAGGCGATCGACGTCATTTCATCGTGGGGATCGCCGAAGATGTAATTCTCGCTGCGCATCCGCGCGTGCTCGGCGTAGCGTACCGCGTAAACTTCGTGGATATCGTCGCTCATTTCTTGTTTCCTCCGACGACGACACCGGCGCGCTTCTCGATCATCTGCACAATATGGGTGAAGTCGCTGTCGCCGCCGTATTCGGTGTTCGTCGTCTCCCATTCATCGAGCACGGTGCGCATGACCGCATTTTGTACGTCAAGCTCTTTCGATTCCTCGAAGCAGAGCCGGACGTCCTTGAGCATCAGCGCGGTGGCAAAGCCGTAGTCGAACGTGCGCGGCAGAATGGATTGCGGGAACTTCTGGTCGGACGCCCGGCTGCGCCCGGAGCCGGCGTTAATGACGTCGATCATCACCGCCGCATCGAGGCCCGCTTTCACGCCCATGGCGACGGCTTCCGCGGTCGCCGCCATGGCGGCGGCGGAGAGGAAGTTGTTGGCGAGCTTCATGGTCTGCGCCATGCCGGGCTTCTCGCCGATGACGAAGACCGTGCCGAACACCGACAGCGCATCCTTGACGTGGTCGACGTCGGCTTTCGGACCCGACACCATGACGGCCAGCGTGCCCTTGGCCGCGCCGCCGACGCCGCCGGAGACCGGGCTGTCGATCTGCACGATGTTCTTCTTCGCGAGGTCCGCGGCGATCTTGGCCGCCACGCGCGAGCCGGTGGTGGACAGATCGATGTAGCGCTTCACGCGCTTGCCGTGGATGACGCCGCCTTCGCCGGTCGCGACCTTCTCGGAAATCTGCAGCGACGGCAGGCTGGCCATCACGGTCTCGACCCGGTCCGCGACGTCCTGCGGCGACGACGCGAGTTGCGCCCCGAGCGAGACCAGCGGCGCCGCAGCGTCGTTGCGGGTGTCATAGATGACGAGCTTGTGCCCCGCCTCGATCAGCCGGCGCGCCATCGGGCCGCCCATGTTGCCGAGACCGATAAAACCGATGTCCATTAGAAGATTCCTTTGTTCAGCGCATGATCTGGTCCGAAAACCGGTTCACACTTTTCCGGATCACGCACGTCGTCCCTCTTGAACTTGCGTTTCCCATTCGAACTTTGCCCGACACGCGAGGCCGCGTCACCGGGGGCCGAACGTTACTCCGTCATCCCGAGGTGTGAGCCAACGGGTCGGCGCGATGCGCCGCCCGATGAAAAACGCCGCGAGCCTCGAAGGACGCCGGCCACCTCAGGGGGACGGATATCCGCCCAAAGCAGCATTGACGTTATTATAAGGCTGCTTATTATATGGGCACTCAGGAAATAGGATTCCGAGCATGCCGACGTTCCCGGTAAAACGTGAAATTGCATTCAATATCATGGACGTAGCAAGGATGCTGCGGACCTACGCCGACCAGCGCGCCCGCCAGTTCGGCATCTCCCGCGCCCAGTGGACGGTGCTGGTGCGGCTCGACCGCTCGGAGGGCCTCAAGCAGTCGGAGCTCGCCGAAATCCTCGACCTGCAGCCGATCTCGCTCACCCGCCTGCTCGACCGGCTGGCCGAAAGCGGGCTGATCGAGCGCCGCCCCGACCCCAACGACCGCCGCGCCAACCGGCTCTATCTGAAGCCGGCGGCACGCCCGCTGCTCATCGAGCTCGCCGATCTCGCCCAGGAACTGATGGAGACCGTGCTCGAAGGCCTCGACGACGACGCCAACGACCGCCTGTTGCGCAACCTCGTCGCCATCAAGGACAACCTGCGTACCGCCATCAGCAGCAGTGACGGCGCGCCGCAAACCAACATCGTTGAAGCGACTGAAGCGTCATGAGTGAAAAAGCATTGAAGGTCGTGCCCGCCGCCGAAGCGCCGCAGGCGCCGACGGGCGAGGCCCCTGAAGCCAAGAGCCGGCCCGAGGCCAAGACGACAGGCGAAGCGCCGGCCAAGGCTACGCCGCAGAAGCGCCGATCCTTGCGCATGATCCTGCTTGTCGTGCTGCCGCTGATCGCGGCGGTCGGCGGCGGCGCGTTTTACCTCATGGGCGGGCGCTACATTTCCACCGACAACGCCTATGTCGGCGCCCAGAAGGTGCTGATCACCCCCGACGTGTCCGGCAAGATCATCCATGTCGCCGTGCGCGAGGGCCAGCACGTCAAGCCCGGCGACGAATTGTTCACGCTCGATCCCGAGCCCTACAAGCTGGCGCTCGACCAAGTCGAGGCCAAGCTCGCCGCCGCACGCACCGAGTACAGCAAGCTGAAAACCACGGTGAAGTCGCTCGACACGCTGATCGATCTCGCTCACAAGAACGTCGCGCTCAAGAAAGAGAATGTCGAGCGCAAGCAGAAGCTGGTGGTCTCGCACGCCGGCTCGCAAGCCGACCGCGACAACGCCGCGGTCGGTCTGGTGACCGCACAGTTGCAGGCGCAATACGCGCGGCAACAACACGACGTCACCCTGGCCCAATTGCTCGGCAATCCCAACCTGCCGCTGGCGCAGTTCCCGGCCTATGCGCAGGCCAAGGCCGCGGTCGACGACGCCAAGCGTAACCTCGCCCACACCGTGATCCGCGCGCCGATGGCCGGCACCGCGACGCAGGTCGACAACATCCAGATCGGCCGCTTCATTGCCGCCGGCTCGCCGATCCTGAGCGTGATCGACGACCAGGCGCCCTGGGTCGACGCCAATCCGAAGGAAACCGAGATCACCTATTTGCGCGTCGGGCAGAAGGTGACCATCTCGGTCGACAGCTTCCCCGACCACGCGTTCAAGGGCACCGTGCAGTCGGTGAGCCCGGGCACCGGCGCGCAGTTCTCGATCCTGCCGCCGCAGAACGCCAGCGGCAACTGGGTCAAGGTGGTGCAGCGCGTGCCCGTGCGCATCGTGTTCGACAAGGGTCAGGACACGCACCTGCTGCGCTCCGGCATGAGCGTGACGGTGGATATCGACACCCATCACAGCCGGCTGCCGTCGTTCCTCGCTTTCGCCAAAGAGTAACCAACGATGACCGCCGCGTCGTCGATGTCGCCGAATCTGCGCCGCATGCTGGTGACGGTCTGCGCCATGACCGCGACCATCATGCAGGCGCTCGACACGACCATCGCCAACGTGGCGCTGCCCTATATGCAGGGCTCGCTGTCGGCTTCCCTCGACCAGATCAACTGGGTGCTGACCTCCTATATCGTCGCCGCCGCCATCATGACCGCGCCGATGGGCTGGCTCGCCGACCGCTTCGGCCGCAAGAAGCTGTTCATCGTCTGCGTCGCCGGCTTCACCGTGGCATCGCTGCTCTGCGCGCTGGCGCAGAACATCGGCGAGATCGTGCTGTTCCGGCTGATGCAGGGCATGGCCGGCGCGGCGCTGGTGCCGCTGTCGCAGGCGGTGCTGCTCGACGCCTATACGCCGGAGGAGCGCGGCGGCGCCATGGCGGTGTGGGGTATCGGCGTGATGCTGGGGCCGATCATGGGCCCGACGCTGGGCGCCTGGCTCACCGACAACTACTCCTGGCACTGGGTGTTCCTGATCAACCTGCCGATCGGCGTCATCACCGTGTTCGGCCTGATGCTGTTCATGGACGAGACCGAGCGGAACAGCAAAATGCGCTTCGACTGGTTCGGTTTCATAGCGCTCGCCATCGGCATCGGATCGCTTCAACTGATGCTCGACCGCGGCGAGCAGGTCGGCTGGTACGGCGCCAGCGAAATCTGGATCGAGACCATCGTCTCGGCCGCCGGCTTCTACTATTTCTTCGCCCATTCGCTGACCACGGACGAGCCGTTCGTCCGTTTCGAATTGTTCAAGGACCGCAACTTCGTGTCCGGCTGCGTGTTCATGGTGGTGATCGGCGTCGTGCTGTTCGGCACCATGGCGCTGGTGACGCCGTTCATGCAGAAGCTGCTCGGCTATCCGATCCAGACCGCCGGCTTCCTGCTCGGCTCGCGCGGCGTCGGCACGCTGTTGACCATGATGGTGGCGCCACGGCTGATGAAGATGTTCGAGACGCGTTGGCTGATCCTGGCCGGGCTGCTGCTCTCCGGCGGCACGCTCTATGTCTTCACCGGGTTTTCGCTCGACACCACGCAGCAGACCATCGTCCTCACCTCCATCGTGCAGGGCGTGGGCCTCGGGCTATTGTTCGTGCCGATCAGCACGGCGGCGTTCCTGACGCTGCCCGGGCATCTGCGCACCGGCGGCACCGCCATCCTGACGCTGGTGCGCAACATCGGCTCGTCGATCGGCATCTCCATGGTGATCGCCAACCTGACCAACGATACGACCTATATGCACGCGCGGCTGGCGGCGCAGGTAACGCCATTCAACGATGCGCTGCAGTTCCCCGACGTGCATTCCATTCTCAACATGACGACGGCCCAAGGCCGCGCCATGATGGACCTGATCGTCACCAGGCAGGCGACGCTGATCGCCTATCTCAACGACTATAAATTGCTGATGATCCTGACGCTGGCGATGATCCCGCTGATCTTCATCATTGGTTCGGCGCGGCGGCCGCCGACCGAGGAGGAAACGGAAGAGGCGGTGGTGTTGGAGTGAGCCGATTGCAGCGCGGCAATTTCGCTTCCCCTCTCCTCTTGTTGGAGAGGGAAAGCGTGGATGCCTCGCACTCAGTGCTTGTCGAATTCCTTCCGCACCATCTCCGTATGCTCGCCCAGCGCCGGGATCGGCCCGTAGCTGCGCGGCGCACCGCTGCGCACCGCGGCTGGCGCCGGCATCGACACCGGGCCGCTCGGCGTGTCGACCGTGATCCGGCGCAGATGCGGATGCTTGGCGAGCAGGCTGGTGTCGTTGACGCGCGCATAGGCGATGTCGGCGGCGGCGAGCTTCTTCTCCAGTTCGGCGACATCCATCGACCCGAAGGCGGCCTGCACGCGGCCGTCGGTATCGCTGCGCCGGTTGGTGCGCTGGATCAAGGTGGCAAAGTCGGGATCGGCGGCGAGCGCGGCATCGCCCATCACCTTCTCGGCCAGCACGCGCCATTCGCGGTCGTTCTGGATCGAGATCAGGATGTCGGCGCCGTCGCGGCTCTTGAACACGCCATAGGGCGAGATCGACGGATGCGCGAGGCCGATGCGCTGCGGCGGCTTACCGCCCTCGGTGTGCAGCAGCGGCACCGTCATCCAATCGGCCATGGCGTCAAATAGCGACACGCCGACAACCGAACCCTCGCCCGTGCGCGCCCGTAAGATCAAAGCTTCCAGCACCGCTTCGTAGGCGTTCATGCCGGTGGCGACGTCGACGACCGAGACGCCGACGCGCGCCGGCGCTTCCGGACCACCGGTGACCGACGACAGGCCGCTGTCGGCCTGGATCAAGAGGTCGTAGGCCTTGCGCTGCGCATACGGGCCGCTCTCGCCGTAGCCGGAGATCGAGCAGCAGATCAGCTTGGGGTAGTCCTTGCGCAGCCGCTCGATGGCAAAACCGAGCTTGGCGACGGTACCGGGCTTGAGGTTCTGCACGAACACGTCGGCCTTGGCGAGCATGGCCTCGAGCAGCGTCTTGTCCTCATCCTTGGTGAGGTCGAGCACGACCGACTGCTTGCCGCGGTTGAGCCAGACGAAATAGGCGCTCTCGCCGTGGACCAGGGTGTCGTAGCCGCGGGCGAAATCGCCCTCCGGGCGCTCGATCTTGATGACGCGCGCGCCGGCATCGGCCATGCGGCAGGTGCAAGTCGGCGCGGCGACCGCCTGTTCGAGCGAGACGACGAGAAGGCCTTCGAGGGGAAGGGTCATTTCAGTAAGACCGCGGCAGGCCGAGCACGTGTTCGGCCGAGATAGGACAGGATCATGTTGGTCGAGATCGGCGCCACCTGGTAGAGCCGCGTCTCGCGGAACTTGCGCTCGATGTCGTATTCCTCGGCGAAGCCGAAGCCGCCATGGGTCTGCACGCACATGTCGGCGGCGGCCCAGGAGGCATCGGCTGCCAAGAGCTTGGCCATGTTGGCCTCCTCGCCGACGTCTTCGCCGGCTTCGTATTTGCGCGCGGCCTCGTGCACCATCAATTCGGCGGCGCGCATCTGCGCGTAGGCACGCGCGATCGGGAACTGCACGCCCTGGTTCTGTCCGATCGGCCGGCCGAACAGCTCGCGTTCCTTCGCATAGTTTGTCGCCCTCTCGATGAACCATTTGCAGTCGCCGATGCATTCCGCGCTGATCAAAATGCGCTCGGCGTTCATGCCGGAGAGGATGTAGCGGAAGCCCTTGCCTTCCTCGCCGATCAGGTTTTCCGCCGGCACGCGCAGGTCGTCGAAGAAGATCTGCGTGGTAGCGTGGTTCATCATGGTACGGATCGGCGTGATGGTCATGCTGGTGCCGAGCGCAAGCCGCATGTCGACCAGGAACACCGATAGACCGTCGGTGCGCTTTTGCACCTGTTCGCGCGGCGTGGTGCGCGCGAGCAGCAGCATCAGGTCGGAATGTTCGGCACGCGAGGTCCAGATCTTCTGGCCGTTGATGACGTAGTGGTCGCCTTCCTTGCGCGCGACGGTGCGTAAGCTGAGCGTGTCGGTGCCCGACGTCGGTTCCGTCACACCGAAGGCCTGCAAGCGTAACTCACCGCTGGCGATACGCGGCAGATAGTCTTTCTTCTGCGCGGGCGAGCCGTGCCGCAGGATGGTGCCCATGATGTACATCTGGGCGTGGCAGGCCGCGCCGTTGCCGCCGGCGGCATGCACTTCTTCCAGGATCGCGGCGGCGGCGCCGATGCCGAGCCCGCTGCCGCCGAAGTCTTCCGGGATGAGGGCCGCGAGATAGCCGGCTTCCGTCAGCGCCGCCACGAATTCGGTCGGATAGCCCCGCTCGCGATCCAGCGCGCGCCAATACTCGCCGGGGAACTTGGCGCAGAGCGCGCGCACGCCCTCGCGGATGTCGGCGTGGTCGTCGTACGTGTGCTCGGCTTTCGCCATCGTCACTTCACCTCCGCGCGGCCATGGTCGATCGCCACCACGTCGCGCTCCACGACTCGGGCGCGGAAGCCGACCGCGCCGCCGTCGCGCCAAATCTCGGTGCGGATGGTCTCGCCCGGGTAGACCGGCGCCGAGAAGCGGCCGGCCATCGCCGTCAGCCGGACGGGATCGTAGCCGCACAAGTTTTGCAGCAAGGCATGCCCCGCCACGCCGAAGGTGGCAAGCCCGTGCAGGATCGGACGCGGGAAGCCCGCGGCGCGGGCAGTCGCCGGGTCGACATGCAGCGCGTTGACGTCGCCGGAGAGGCGATAAATGAGCGCCATTTCCGGCCGTGTCGGCAAGTCGACCACCGCGTCGGGCGCGCGCTGCGGCAAGACATGCGGCGGCGGCACGTCGCGCTTCGGCCCGCCGAAGCCGCCGTCGGCGCGGCAAAACACGTTATGGCTGATCGTCGCCAACAGCGCGCCGCTCGCTTTGTCGGTGATCGTGCGCTCGGTATAGACCAGCGCGCCCTTGTCGGCCCCCTTGTCGACCACGTCGACGACGCGCGTACGGCCAATGACGGTGCCTTCAGGCTTCACCGGCTCATGCAGGACGAGCCCCTGCTCGCCATGGACCACATGGCTCCAGGTGACGCCGAGTTCGGGCCGGCGCAGGAAATAGGCGGCGTAGGCCTGCGTCACCGCGAAGGTCGGGAGCACCTTCAGGTTCTTTTCGTAAACGAAGGCGAGTTGGTTTTCGTCGGTCGGATCCTGGCCGAGGCCGACACCGAGCGCGTAGAGGATGCAGTCGCGCGGGCCGTACGTGTGCTCGACGTCGGGGATGTCGAGGGCGAGGAGTTTGTCGGGGTCGAGGGGCATTTGCGTTCGCTGACTCGCGGCAGGGTCGCCTCTCCCCGCGTGCGGGGAGAGGTCGACCGCCGGAGCGTAGTCCCGGCGGTCTGGCGATGGGGGCGTATCCGCCGCCTGAGCGGGATCGCTGGGCACCTCAGGCGTCTCGCCCGAACGCCGTTCGCTACGAACGGGCTATGCCCGCGCTGACCCGCAAGGCAGGGCGAGCGCGGTACTTCCCCCACACCTCTTCGGCCAGCTCCACGATCATGCGCAGCTTGGCCCACTGCTCGTCCTCGGCCAGCGTGTTGCCCTCTTCCGTTGAGGCGAAGCCGCATTGCGGCGACAGGCAAAGCTGATCGAGCGGAATGTATTTGCTGGCTTCCTCGATGCGGCGCTTGAGGTCGTCCTTCGATTCCAGCCGGCCGGTCTTGGTGGTGACGAGGCCGAGCACGATCTGGCGGTCCTTTGGCACGAGACGCAATGGTTCGAAGCCGCCGGCGCGGTCGCTGTCGTATTCCATGAAATAGCCGTGCACCTTGATGCGGTTGAACAGGATATCCTGCTCGGCCTCGTAGCCGCCGGTGCCCATGAAGGTGGATTTGTAGTTGCCGCGGCACAGGTGCATGGTAATGCGCATGTCGGAGGGGATGTCGGACATGGCCATGTTGATGAGGTCGCCGTAGAGCTCGCCGAGCTTTTGCGGGTCGTCGCCCCGATCCTTCATCTGCTGCCGGTATTTCGGATCGCACAGCATGGCGATGAACACCTCGTCGAGCTGCAGATAACGGCAGCCGGCGTCGGCAAAAGCGCGCACGGCCTTCTTATAGGCCTGGCCGAGATCGTCGAAGAAGGCATCCAGCTTGGGATAAATCTTGCGATCGATCGGGGTCGGCAGCGGCCGGCCATAGGCGGCCGACGGTGCGGGAATCGTGATCTTGGGCGTGCGCTTGGTATGCGCCGCGACAAACTTGAAATGTTCGATCATCGGATGACCGGAGAAGCCGACCTTGCCGGTGACCTTCAGCCCTTCGTTGCGGGTGTTGACGCCGGCGAAGGCGATGCCCGTATCCATCACATGCTTTTCGATGCCGTCGAGGCCCCAGAGGAAATCGAGATGCCACCAGGAGCGGCGGAATTCGCCGTCGGTGACGCCCTGCAGCCCCACCTCTTCTTGGCTTTTGATGACGCGCTCGATCTCGCGGTCTTCGACAGCCTTCAGCGCCGCTGCTTCGATCTCGCCCTTGGCGAACTGCGCGCGCGCTTGTTTCAGCGCGTCGGGCCGCAGCAGGCTGCCGACATGATCGGCGCGGAAGGGGGGAACGGTACGCATGCTCATTTTGTTTGTCTCCCTCGATTCTGTTTTTGTCACGCCGGGCTCGTCCCGCCATCTCGCTTGGGCGAAATGCCCACGATGGGATCGCCAGGATATAGCGTTCTGCAGGAACGTTCTTCAACCGCTATGCGCGGCGAATGAGCGGAATGGTTGTTGCTACTACCCCAAACCTCTTCCGCCACTTCGACGATGGTCTTGAGTTTAGCCCACTGCTCCTCCTCCGCCAGCAGGTTGCCCTCTTCGGTGGAGGCGAAGCCGCATTGCGGCGACAGGCATAGCTGATCGAGGTCGATGTATTTGGACGCCTCATCGATGCGGCGCTTGAGCTCATCGCGCGATTCCAGCCGCCCCGACTTGCTGGTGACGATGCCGAGCACCACCGTCTTGCCCTTGGGCACGAAGCGCAGCGGCTCGAAGCCGCCGGCGCGGTCGGAATCGTATTCCATGAAATAGCCGTGGACGTTGATGGTGTTGAACAGGATCTCAGCCACCGGCTCGTAGCCGCCGGACGCCACGAAGGTCGATTGGAAATTGCCACGGCACAGATGCATGGTGATGGTCATGTCATCCGGGATGTCGGAGATCGCCGCGTTGATCATGCCGGCATAGGCAGACGGCAAGGTTTCCGGATCGTCGCCACGGTCCGCCACCTGCGCGCGTAATTTGGGATCGCACAGATAGGTGAAATTGACCTCGTCGAGCTGCAGGTAGCGGCAGCCGGCGTCGGCGAAGGCGCGCACCGCCTGACGGTAAGTAGCGCCAAGGTCACGGTAGAAATCGGCCATGTCCGGGTAAATCGATTCCGGCACCGCGTCACGCCCATAGCGGAAGTGCACGGACGACGGCGACGGGATCGTCATCTTCGGCACGGCCTTGGTGTGCGCCTGCACGAACTTGAAATGCTCGATCATCGGATGCGGGGTGTACGACCCGAGCTTGGAGGTGACACGCAGCACCATCGGCCTGGGCTGGACACCCTGGAACTTGATTTTGCGCTCGCCAAGATAGGTTTCGATGCCGGGCAGCGCCCCGAGGAAATCGTAATTCCAGAAGGCACGGCGAAACTCGCCGTCTGTCACGGCGCGGAGGCCGATGTCTTCCTGGCGCTTGATGATCTTTTCGATCTCTTGATCTTCGATCCGCTTCAGCGCGGCGGCGTCGATCTCGCCCTTTTCGCGCTTGGCGCGGGCCTCTTTGAGCGGCGCGGTGCGCAGCAGGCTACCGACGTGGTCGGCACGGAACGGAGGCGTGGTGCGTTGGGTCATTTTCTTCCCGGCAGTTGTGGCGGGTCGCCTCTCCCCGCGCGTGGGGAGAGGTAAAGGGCGGGTCGTTACTTACCCCACACTTCTTCGGCCAACTCTACGATCATGCGCAGCTTGGCCCACTGCTCTTCCTCGGCCAGCACGTTGCCTTCCTCGGTGGAGGAGAAGCCGCACTGCGGCGACAGGCAAAGCTGCTCGAGCGGCACGTATTTGGTTGCCTCCTCGATGCGTTTCTTGATCTCGTCGCGCGGCTCGAGGCGGCCGCTCTTGGAGGTGACGAGGCCGAGTACGAGCTGCTTCTCGCCCTTGGGAAAGAAGCGCAGCGGCTCGAAGCCGCCGGCCCGCTCGGTGTCGTATTCGAGGAAATAGCCGTCGAAATTGGTATTGCCGAGCAGTTGCTCGGCGACGAACTCATAGCCGCCCGAAGCGATGAATGTGGAGCGGAAATTGCCGCGGCAGGAATGCATGGTGATGGCCATGTCGGCGGGCTTGTCTGCGAGCGCCGCGTTGGTCATCTGCGCGTAGATCGCCGGCAGCTTGTCGGGATCGTCGCCGCGCGCCTTCGATTGCTCACGCTCCTTGGGATCGCAGATCATCGCCCAGGCGGTGTCGTCGAGCTGCAGATAGCGGCAGCCGGCGTCGTAGAACGCGCGGATCGCCTTCTTCCAGGCGGCGGCGACGTCGGCGAAGAAGACATCGAGGTCGGGATAGGCCTCCGTGCTCACCATCTGCCGGCCTTGGCGGAAGTGGAACGTGCTCGGCGCCGGGATGCACATCTTGGGCGTCACCTTGCAGTTCGCCTTCAAGAACTTGAAATGCTCCAGATGCGGATGGCCGGCAAAATCGACCTTGCGGTTGATCTTGATGGCCTCGCTCTTGGTGACCACGCCGTGGAACTTGATCGGCGGCGCTTCGATGAAATCGACGCCCTGCAGACCTTTGAAGAAATCGAAATGCCACCAGGAACGGCGGAATTCGCCGTCGGTGGCGAGCTTGAGACCGACGTCTTCCTGCTTCTTGACGACGTCCTTGATGGCGCTGTCTTCGACGGCCTTCAGCGCGGCATCGTCGATCTCGCCCTTGGCGAATTGGGTGCGCGCGTCCTTCAGCGCCGCCGGGCGCAGCAGGCTGCCGACGTGATCGGCGCGGAAGGGCGGTTTGGTGCGTTGGGTCATTGGTTTCACTCCCGGAGTGTCTTCTTGTTGACCGGATATTACGCCGGCGCTTGCATTCGGCCATGACCGATC
>CAWHJZ010000010.1:0-139385 GCA_963829785.1 uncultured Pseudomonadota bacterium
GGTTGTCGAAGAAGCGGAAATTGCGCTGCGGATCGTCGCTGGCCTGTCCCGAGGCGACCGGTGGCGCCGGCGGCGTCACCTCCGGCAGCGCCGGCGCAGCCGCCGCTGATGGCGGCGGATCGAACAGGATGCGGCGGCGCGCGGGCTCGCCATCGGCATTGCTCGCCATGAAGGAGCGGATGCGCTCCAGCGTGTCGGTGGTGATGCGGCCGCCGTTACGCAGGCGGCTGGTGAGCTTGCCGTCATTCACCGCGCGGCGGCCGAAAGTGGATTCGGCCAGCCCGCGCTGGCGGCAGAAATCGCTGATCTCCTGGAGAATTTGCTCGTTCATAATGGCGTTTCCCAGCCCGGCTCTGATCGACCGTAATGCACGACAGGGAACCAAGCCGCCCCGACCTCGTCAACCACAAAAACACGATTTGGAAAGTTGGGCAGAATGGGTGGGCAAGGCAATTGCGGGAAGTCAGCCAAGATCAGGCAAAAATGAGACAAAGCTGGTCGATAATTTCTTAAAGTGACCGCCACGGGTTTGGGATATTGCCCACTTATTCGCACAAATAAATGGGCGGAGGCGGGCAAGTTGTTCGCCCACCTCCGCCCTGAATTCGGCGGCAACCGGCTAGATTTCGAAAAAGACCGTCTCGTTTTCACCCTGAACACGGATATCGAAGCGATAGACGGTCTGACCGCCCTTTGACTCCTTGTGGGCAATGAGCGTCCCGCGCCGGTCTGCCGGAACCAGGCTCAAGATGGGATCGCTCTCGTTGGCCTTCTCGTCCGAAAAATACAGCCGCGTATAGATCTGCCGCAGCATGCCGCGCGAGTAGACGCACACCACGATGTGCGGGGCCTGGGTCTTGCCCTCCGGCCCCGGCACCGCGCCCGGCTTGATGGTGTCGAAGCCGTAGACGCCGTTCTTGTCGGTGGCGGAACGGCCGAAGCCCTTGAACTGCGTGTTCGGCAGCGCGCGGCTGTCGTACGGGCTGGCGTAGCGGCCTTGCGCGTCCGCCTGCCAGATCTCGATCATGGCGTCGGGGATCGGCTGGCCGTCGCCGTCGATGATGGCGCCTTCGACGTGGATGCGGTCACCGGTGGCGTCGGGGGTGACGAGGTTGTCGCCGACGGTTTGCTTCCAGCTATAGCTGCCGTTCGGATCCCACTGAGCGCGGCCCTTGGGGGTGAGCCCATAAGCGAAGAACGGGCCGACGGTCTGCGATGGCGTAATGTCCGACATTAGTTTTTCCTTTGGCGCATGATCTTGTCCGAAAACCGGTGTCCATCCTCGATCAAGCTGAGGACATGCTTTTCGGGATCATGCGCTAGTGCTCATCCGTATCGAGGGGGGTGGCCTCGCGTCCGCGCAGCACGATGTCGAAGCGGAAGCAGAGCGCCCAATCGGGAATGGTGTTGTCCAGATCGAAGGTCGAGACCATGCGCTGGCGCGCCTTCTCGTCGGTGACCGAGTTGAAGATCGGATCGAACGGGAACAGCGGGTCGCCCGGGAAATACATCTGGGTAACCAGCCGCGACAGGAACGAGTGGCCGAACACCGAGAAGTGGATGTGGTTCGGCCGCCAGGCGTTGTGGTGGTTGCCCCACGGATAGGCGCCCGGCTTCACGGTGACGAAGCGGTAATAGCCATCCTTGTCGCTGATAGCGCGGCCCGCGCCGGTAAAGTTGGGATCGAGCGGCGCCGGGTGCTGATCGACGATGTGGACGTAGCGTCCGCAGGCATTGGCCTGCCAGATCTCCACCAAAGTGTCGGGCACCGGGCGCTTATCCTCATCGAGCACGTGGCCGTGCACGATGATGCGCTCGCCCAGCGGCTCGCCCGCGTGCTGCTTGGTGAGGTCGCTATCGCCTTCCTGCACCGTGTCGTGGCCGTACACCGGACCGGTCAGTTCCGACAACGTGTGCGGCACGATGATCAACGGCTTCGACGGCGAGCGCTTTGCCGTGCTGCGGTATTCAGGGCTCAAATGTTTGGGATAAACACTGAGGCTCTCCCTGGGATAGATCAGCGACATGAGACGTCCTCTTGTTCCGTGTTCTTCACTTTGTCAGGTGAGCCGCTCGATCGCCAGCGATGCGCCTTGACCGACGCCGACGCACATGGTGGCAAGCGCCAGCTTGCCGCCTTGCGTTTCCAGCCCATGCACGGCCGTCAACACCAGGCGGGTCCCCGACATGCCCAAAGGATGGCCGAGCGCGATCGCACCGCCATGCGGATTAACCTGGGCCGCATCGTCGGGCAGGCCGAGCTGGCGCAGGCAGGCCAGCGATTGCGAGGCAAAGGCTTCGTTGATTTCGATCAGGTCGTAATCGCCGATCTTGTGCCCAAGGCGCGCCATCAGCTTCTGAGACGCCGGTACCGGACCGATGCCCATAATGCGCGGCGGCACCGCCGCCGACGCCATGCCGAGCACGCGCGCCCGCGGCGTCAGCCCATGCGCCTTCACGGCTTCCTCCGAGGCGACGATCAGCGCGGCGGCGCCGTCGTTGACGCCGGACGCGTTGCCGGCGGTGACCGTGCCGGGATTGCGGAACGGCGTCTTCAGCTTGGCGAGTTGCTCAAGCGTGGTCTCGGGCCGCGGGTGTTCGTCCTTATCGACCGTGACCGTCTGCTTGCGGCCGGCAATCTCCACCGGCACGATCTCGGCGGCGAAATAGCCGTCGGCCTGCGCCTTGGCGGCGCGCTGCTGCGAGCGTAGCGCGAAGGCGTCCTGGTCGGCGCGGGTGATCTGGAATTCCTCGGCCACGTTCTCGCCAGTCTCCGGCATGGAATCGATGCCGTACTGCTGCTTCATCAGCGGATTGACGAAGCGCCAGCCGATAGTGGTGTCGAAGACCTCAACCTTGCGCGAAAAGGCGTCTTCGCTCTTGCCCTGCACGAAGGGCGCGCGGGTCATGGATTCGACACCGCCGGCGATGGCAAAGTCCATTTCGCCGGCGCGAATGGCGCGCGCCGCGGCGCCCACCGCTTCCATGCCGGAGGCGCACAGCCGGTTCAGCGTCACGCCCGGTACGTTGTCGGGAAGCCCGGCGAGCAGCAGCGCCATGCGCGCCACGTTGCGGTTGTCCTCGCCGGCCTGGTTGGCGCAGCCGAAGAACACCTCGTCGAGCTTTTCCCAGTTGACCTTGGGATTGCGCGCGATCAGCGCCCTGATCGGAACAGCGCCGAGATCGTCGGCGCGCACTTTGGCGAGACCGCCGGCATAACGGCCGATCGGCGTACGCACCGCATCGCAAATATACGCTTCACGCATGTTGTCTTGCTCCTTCGTCACGCCGCCGCATGGGCGCGCGCGGTGCGTGCCTGCAGTTCGCGCAGGACTTCGAGTTCCTCAGGGGTCGGCGCCGGCGTTTCGGCAACCTTCGCGGCGAACGCCACCTTCCAGCCGGTGTTTTCCTGGATCTGTTCGCGAGTGACGCCCGGATGGATGGAGACCACCGTCATCTCCTTGGTTTTCGGATCAGGCTCAAGAAGCGCGAGATCGGTGATCAACCGCGTCGGCCCCTTGGTCTTCACGCCAAGCTTCTCACGGCTGTCACCGCCGGTGACATGGCCGATCGACGTGACGAAATCGAGCTTGTCGACGAAGCCGCGTTTCGACTGCGCCATGATGATGAAAATCTCGCCGCAGGAGGTTGCGATCTCCGGCGCGCCGCCGCCGCCGGGCAGGCGCACCTTCGGCTTGTCGTAGGGGCCGACCACGGTGGTGTTGAGATTGGCGTATTTGTCGATCTGCGCGCCGCCCAGGAAGCCCACATTGATGCGCCCGCCTTGCAGCCAGTAGCGGAACATCTCCGGTACCGCCACGGTAGTGATCGCGGTTTCGCACAGTTCACCGTCGCCGATCGACAGCGGCAGCACGTTGGGCTTGGTGGCGAGCGTGCCGGATTCGTAGATCAGCGTGATGCCGGGCGCGTGCGTCAGGCGCGCGAGATTGGCCGCCGCCGACGGCATGCCGATGCCGACGAAGCAGACGTCGTCGTTCTTGAGCGCGCGCGCGGCCGCGATGGTCATCATTTCGTTGGGCTTGTAATCGGCCATCGTTCTCACTCCGCCGCCGCGCGAGCTTTACGCGCATACTGGGCGTAGGCCTCGGGACCTTTCTCCAGCACGTTTTCCTTCATCCAGGCGAGGAAGCTATCGCGCTCGCGCGCGATGCCGTCCCACTCCTTGTAGAAGCTGTTGTTGCGCGGGTAATAGCCCTGCGCATAGGACGGGAAGGCGCCACCCGGCACCTCGACCACATGGCCGACCGTCCAATACGGCAGCACCACCGCGTTGAGGCTGCGCTCCGGCAATTCGTCGACGATCTCTTCCACCGTCACCACCGAGCGCTGGGAGGCGAGCACCGCTTCCTTCTGCACGCCGAGCACGCCTTCGATCATGACGTTGCCGGCCTTGTCGGCGCGCTGCGCGTGGATCACCGCCACGTCCGGACGGTGCGCCGGAATGGCGGCAAGCTTTTCGCCGGTGAACGGGCAGGTGATGTATTTGATGGTCGGATTGACCTTGGGCAGGTCGCCGCCGATATAGCCGCGGAACACCGCAAGCGGCAGACCCGCGGCACCCGCCTCATAGGCATTGGCCATGGCAGCGTGCGAGTGCTCGACGATCTCGATCTTATGCGGCCAGCCGTTCTCGACGGAATCGCGGAAGCGGTGCAGCGAGCCGACGCCTGGATTGCCACCCCACGAGAAGACCATCTTGTCGACGCAACCCATGCCGATGAACTGATCGTAGACGAGGTCCGGCGTCATGCGGATCACCGTCAGACCTTTTCGGCCCTGGCGGATGATCTCATGGGCCGCCGCATGCGGAATAAGGTGGGTGAAGCCTTCCACCGCCACGGTGTCGCCGTCGCGGACGGCGGCGGCGATGGCTTCGGCGAGAGACGAAATGCGCGCCATTCACAAGGGTTCCCGGTTTTTGCGGCCTCGTATTTACGGCTCGCCATCCATAGGGTCAAATGGCGAGATCGCCTCGGAACCGGAACGTTGGGACCCCAACCATACCGCCATGATGGGACAAGAACCGATCTTCACCATAACGGCCGAGCTGGCGCCGATCCTCAAT
Source organism: uncultured Pseudomonadota bacterium (assembly GCA_963829785.1). Lineage (GTDB taxonomy): Bacteria > Pseudomonadota > Alphaproteobacteria > Rhizobiales > Xanthobacteraceae > Pseudolabrys. The sequence continues at coordinate 5,087 of CAWHJZ010000010.1, forward strand.
CTTGGACCCACGCCCTACGGCGAGCGCCGCATCATCGACATTCTGGGCGGCAGCGTACAAGGGCCCCGGTTGCAGGGCAAAATCCTACCCGGCGGCGCCGATTGGCAGATTATCCGCGCCGACGGGGCCGCCGACATCCAGGCCCGCTATACCATCGAGACGACAACCGGCGGACGCATCCTGGTCGACAGCGCGGGGCTGCGGCATGGGCCGCCGGAGGTGCTGGCGGCACTGGCGCGCGGCGAGGCGGTGGACCCGGCGAGCTACTATTTCCGCACGGTTATGCAATTCGAGACCTCGGACCCCGAGGCCGCCTGGCTCAACCGGATTCTCGCCATCGCGCGGGGCCAACGCGAGGCGCTGGCGGTGCGGCTCGACGTGTATGAGGTTTTATAATTCCGCGCTCATCGCCCGGGCGAGCGGACGATCCGGCCAACTCGGACTTGCTGAACAAGGCGAAGCGCGTGTTTACTGGCTGCCCGCTCGGGCCTGCACCCACGCAGGCGGGACCGGGCATGACAGCCGAGTGTGAGAAACGCGCGTGAACGACAGCCCGACCGATTTTTCCTCCATCCCGCTCCCCGCCTCCTTGACCGCCGAGCGCCAAGGCGACGTCGCCATCCTGCGACTCAACCGTGCGCACAAGCGCAACGCGCTTGACGACGAGACCGTCAACGGCATTGACGCCTTCTTCGGCACACTGCCGGCGGACATCAACGCCGTGCTGCTCTCGGGCGAAGGCGACAATTTCTCCGCGGGCCTCGATCTCTCCGAACTGAAAGATCGCGACGTGCGCGAGGGCATCGGCCATTCGCGCCTGTGGCATAGCGCCTTCGAGAAGATCCAGTTCGGCAAGGTGCCGGTGGTCGCCGTCCTGCATGGCGCGGTGGTCGGCGGTGGGCTGGAACTCGCGGCTGCGGCGCATGTGCGCGTCGCCGAGCGCTCGGCCTATTACGCCCTGCCCGAGGGCAGCCGCGGCATCTTTGTCGGCGGCGGCGGCTCGGTTCGCCTGCCGCGGCTGATCGGAGTCGCGCGCATGATGGACATGATGCTGACCGGGCGCACCTATTCGGCCGAGGAGGGCCAGGCCATGGGGCTGACCACCTATCTGGTGGAATCGGGCAAGGGCTTCGCCAAGGGACTGGAACTGGCCGAGCGTATCGCCACCAACGCGCCGCTGACCAATTTCGCGGTGATGCACACGTTGCCGCGCATCGCCGAGAGCGACCCGGCCGCCGGCTACGCCATGGAATCGCTGATTTCGTCCATCGCCCAGGCCGACCCCGAGGCGAAGACCCGCCTGCGCGACTTCCTGGAAAAGCGCGGGCCGAAGGTGAAGCAGAGCTAAGCAGGAAGGGCCTCCCGGACCGGAAATAAGCTTCCCTTGACGGAGGCTTTTTTGCAGCCGAAATTAGTTGTCCAGGACAACTAATTTGCCGACAATTTGCCGCCAGCGCACGACGCCCGGGTTCGGGTAAGATCGTGCGCCAACAAGAACGGCAGGGCAGGAAACAATATCCAGGGAGCAGGGCTCGATGGCCGAACCGCTGCGCGCCGAACGACCGACACAATGCCGCACCGCTCAGGCCCGTGCGCCTGGGCGCCGCCGACGCCGTCGTAGAGCGCAAGCCCGACGGCACCATCCACATCCGCACCGCCGCGCCGCTCGGCGCCTACCACGGCAATCTGGGTGAGGCGCTGGAGACGTGGGCGCGCGTGGCGCCGGAGCGCGTGTTCCTGGCGCAGCGCGGCGCGGATGACGCCTGGCGCAAGCTCACTTACGCCGAGGTGTTCGACACCGTAAAGCGTATCGGCGCTTCGCTGTTGCGCCGCGGGCTCTCGCCCGAGCGGCCGATCGTGATCATCTCCGGCAACAGCATCGAGCACGCGCTACTGGGGCTGGCGGCGACCTACGTCGGCATTCCGTTCGCGCCGGTCTCGCCGGCGTATTCGTTGATGTCGAGCGACTTCGGCAAGCTGCGCATGATCGTCGATCTGCTCACGCCGGGCCTGGTGTTCGCCGCCGACGGCAATGCTTTCGGCAAGGCGATTGCCGCTTGCGTGCCGGACGATGTCGAACTGGTGGTCGCCGCCAATCCGCCGGCGGACCGCAAGGCGACCCTGTTCGCCGATCTGATCGGCGCGGAAGACGCTGCCGCGGTGGCCGAGGCGCACGCACGCGTGACGCCCGACACAATCGTCAAATTCCTGTTCACCTCCGGTTCCACCGGCACGCCGAAGGCGGTGGTCAACACCCACCGCATGCTGTGCTCGAATCAGGCGATGGTCGCCGCCGGCTTTCAATTCGTGACGGAAGAGCCGCCGGTGGTGCTGGACTGGCTGCCCTGGAGCCACACCTTCGGCGGCAATCACAACTTCAACATGGTGCTGACGCAGGGCGGCTCGCTCTACATCGACGACGGCAATCCGACGCCGCCGGGCGTGCCGAAGACCGCGCGTAACCTGCGCGAGATCGCGCCCACCATCTATTTCAACGTACCCAAAGGCTACGAAGCGCTGGTGGCGCATTTCCGCGCCGACGAGACCCTGCGCAAGAACTTCTTCTCGCGCCTCAAAGTGCTGTTTTATGCCGGTGCCGGCTTGAACCAGACCACCTGGGACGACCTCACCCAGTTGTCGGTCGAAACCACCGGCGAGCGCGTGATCTTCCTGTCCTCTCTCGGCTCGACCGAGACCGCGCCGCTGGCGCTGGCCTGCACCTGGGAGTTCGACCGCGCCGGCAATATCGGCCTGCCCTGCCCCGGCGTCGACCTCAAGCTGGTGCCGAACGAGGGCAAGCTGGAAGCGCGCCTGCGCGGGCCCCTCATCACGCCCGGCTACTGGCGGCAGGAGCATCTCAACCGCGACGCCTTCGACGAGGAAGGCTATTACAAGCTCGGCGACGCGCTGAAATTCGCCGACCCCGACGACCCGGCGAAAGGGCTGCTGTTCGACGGCCGCATCGCCGAAGACTATAAGCTCTCCACCGGCACCTGGGTGAGCGTCGGGCCGCTGCGCGCGCGCTTCATCGACCATTTCGCGCCCTATGTGCGCGACGTGGTGCTGGCCGGGCCCGACCGCGACCACATCGGCGCGCTGGTGTTTCCCGACATCGAGGCCTGCCGCAAGCTCGCCGGGCTTGGACCCGAAGCAACGCCCGAGCGAATCGTGGCCGACGCAAAAGTACGCGCGAAATTCGCCGAGCTGCTGGCGGGCCTCGCCACGCAAAGCCAGGGCTCATCGACGCGCGTGGTGCGGCTGATCCTGATGGCCGAGCCGCCGTCGATGGACAAAGGCGAGATGACGGACAAGGGCTCGATCAACCAGCGTAGCGTGTTGGCGAACCGTGCCGACTTGGTTGAACTGCTTTACGCCGAGCCGGTGCCGGAGGCGGTGATTTCGCTATGACAGTTGCATCCGCACGTTCTCAAGCCATCGCCGGCACCCGGCACGTCAATCTCGGGCCGCAGGATGTCACCGCCGAGCACCGCGCCGACGGCACCATGCTGCTGCGCTCGCCGCAGCCGCTCGGGATCTATCCCGCCAAGCTGACCGAACGGCTGGAATTCTGGGCGGCGGAAACGCCGACGAAGGCCTTCTTCGCGCAACGTGACAGAAACGGCGACTGGCGCACCATCACCTACGAGCAGGCGCTCGAATTCGCCCGCCGTATCGGCCAGTCGCTGCTCGCGCGCAATCTCTCGCCCGAACGGCCGATCGTGATCCTGTCCGGCAACGACATCGAGCACGCGCTGCTCGCGCTGGCCGCGCTCTATGTCGGCATTCCGCATGCGCCGATTTCGCCGGCCTATTCGCTGATGTCGGGCGACTTCGGCAAACTGCGTTCAATCATAGATCTGCTCACGCCCGGCCTGGTGTTCGCCTGTGATGGCACTCAATTCGCCAAGGCGATCGACGCCGTCGTGCCCGACGACGTGGAGATCGTGGTCGCCCGCAACGCGCCGGAAGGCCGGCGCACGACCGCCTTCGCCGACCTCTATAAGCCCGATCCGACCGGCGCCGTCGACGCCGCGCACGACGCGGTCGGGCCCGACACCATCGCCAAGTTCCTGTTCACCTCGGGTTCGACCGGCGTGCCGAAATGCGTGATCAACACCCAGCGCATGTGGTGCGCCAACCAGGTGATGCTGCGCCAGTCGCTCGCCTATCTCGCCGAGGAGCCGCCGGTGATCGTCGACTGGGCGCCCTGGCATCACACCGCCGGCGGCAACCACGACGTCGGGCTGGTGCTCTACAACGGCGGCACCTTTTACATCGACGAGGGCAAGCCGCTGCCCGGCGCCATCGAGGAGACGGTGAAGAACCTGCGCGAGATCGCGCCGACCTGGTACTTCACGGTGCCCAAGGGCTACGAGGCGTTGCTGCCTTATCTGCGCAAGGACGCGGATCTGCGCCGCAACTTCTTCTCGCGGCTGAAACTGTTCTGGTTCGCCGGCGCCGGCATTGCCCAGCACGTGTTCGACGAGATCCAGGATCTCGCGGTCGAGACCTGCGGCGAGCGCATCTTGTTCCTCACCGGCTTCGGCTCGACCGAAACCGCGCCGTTTGCGCTGGCGCGCACCTGGCACGCGGAGAACGCCGCCAACATGGGCCTGCCGGGCGCCGGCATGGACCTCAAGCTGGTGCCGAACGAAGGCAAGCTGGAAGCGCGGGTGCGCGGACCCAACATCACGCCGGGCTATTGGCGCCAGCCCGAGTTCACCGAGAAGGCTTTCGACGAGGAAGGTTTTTATCGCCTGGGCGATGCTTTCAAATTTGCAGACGAGAACGATCTCAAGCAGGGCCTGCTGTTCGACGGCCGCATCGCCGAGGACTTCAAGCTCTCGACCGGCACCTGGGTCAACGTCGGGCCCTTGCGCGCCGGCTTCGTCGATCATTTCGCGCCCTGTGTGCGCGACGTGGTGCTGGCGGGGCCGGACCGTAACGAGATCGGCGCGCTGGTGTTTCCCGATCTCGCCGCCTGCCGCAAGCTCGCGCCCGATCTCGCCGCCGACGCGCCGGCCGAGACCGTGTTGAGCGATCCGCGCGTGCGCGGGCATTTCACCGAGCGGCTGAAGGCGCTGGCCAAGGCGAGCCCCGGCTCGTCCACGCGCATCGCCCGCGCGCTGCTGATGGCGGAACCGCCGTCGCTCGACAAAGGCGAGATGACCGACAAGGGCTCGATCAACCAGCGCAGCGTATTGTCGCACCGTGCTGGTTTGGTTGATGAGCTTTACGCGGCCGCGCCATCGCCGCGCGTCCTGACCATCGAGGAGTAAACTTAAGTGAGCACCGCAAAGAACGGTATCGGCACCACCTATGATGACGCCTGGCTGATCGACGGCGTGCGCACGCCGTTCGCCGACTACAACGGCGCGCTGGGCCAGGTGTCGCCCATCGATCTCGGCATCAAGGCGGCGCGCGAGGCCTTCAAGAAAACCGGCGCTTCGCCGCAGGACGTCGGCACGGTCATTACCGGATCGATGGCGCAGGCGAGCTTCGACGCCTACATGCTGCCGCGCCATGTCGGGCTCTATGCCGGCGTGCCGCAGGAGACGCCCGCGCACATGGTGCAGCGAGTGTGCGGCACGGGCATCGAGGTTCTGGCGCAGGCCTCGGATGCCACCTCGCTCGGGCGCGCGGAACTCGCGCTTTGTGTCGGCACCGAATCCATGAGCCGCAACCCGATCGCCTCCTACACCATGCGCGGCGGCTTCCGCATGGGCCAGGTCGATTTCAAGGACTTCCTCTGGGAGGCGCTGCTCGACACCGGCTGCAACGCCACCATGGGCGACACCGCCGAGAACCTGGCGAAGCAATACCAGATCACCCGCGCGCAAGTGGACACGTTCGCGGCGCGCTCGTTCACGCGCGCGATGAAGGCGCAAGGTGACGGTTTCCTGGCCGGCGAGATCACGCCGGTGACGACGGAGAAGTTCGAAGTCGACGGGCTCAACGCGCGCGGCATCAAGGTGAAAGACGAACTGAAGGCCGATACCCACATCCGCTCGTCGTCGGTCGAGCAACTCGCGAAAATCCGCCCGGCCTTCGGCGGCGTGCAGACCGGCGGCAATTCGTCGGCCATCGTCGACGGCGCGGCGGCCATTCTCGTTTCCAGCGCGGACTACGCGCGCAAGCTCGGCAAGAAGCCGCTGGCGCGCATTCTGGCGGTGGCCGCGGTCGGCGTGCCGCCGGAGATCATGGGCATCGGCCCTGTGCCGGCGATCCGCGCGGTGCTGGAGCGCGCGGGCTTGAAGCTCGACGCCATCGACCGCATCGAGATCAACGAGGCCTTCGGCGCCCAGGTGATGGCCTGCGCCCGCGAGCTCGGCCTCGACGAGGACAAGCTCAACGTCAACGGCGGCGCGATCGCCATCGGCCATCCGCTCGGCGCCACCGGCATCCGGCTGACGCTGACCTGCGCGCGCGAGCTCAAGCGCTCGGGCACGCGCTATGGCATCGCGTCGGCCTGCATCGGCGGCGGCCAGGGCATCGCGCTGTTGATCGAGAATACGGACGCGGGAAGCAAGAATTAGAGACAGAACCAAACTCCGTTCGTCCCCGCTCCCGCCTACGCGGGGGCAGGCTCCAGCGGGGCCCAGGACGGCAAAGATCGATTACGCTTGACTTTGGATTCCCGCTTGCGCGGGAATGAACGGAGTGTGAAGCAACGCAAACAGGATAGACGCGAGATGGAAGTCAAAGGACAAGTGGCGATCGTGACCGGCGGCGCTTCCGGCCTGGGCGCGGCCTGCGCGCGCACCCTCGCCGCCGCCGGCGCGCGGGTGGCGATCCTCGACGTCAACGACAAGGCCGCCGCCGAGGTGGCGATCGACATCAACGGCATCGCCATTCATTGCGACGTTTCCGATAGCGCCAGCGCCGAAGACGCCATCAGACAAGCGGCCGCCGACCACGGCCCGGCGCGCATCCTGGTCAATTGCGCCGGCATCGGCCCGGCCAAGCGCATCGTCGGCCGCGACGGCCCAATGCCGCTCGCCGACTTTGAGCGCGTCATCCGCATCAACCTGATCGGCACCTTCAACATGATGCGGCTCGCCGCCGCCGCCATGCAGGGCCTCGATCCGCTGCCGGACGACGAGCGCGGCGTCATCGTCTCAACCGCCTCGGTCGCGGCCTTCGAGGGCCAGATCGGCCAGGCCGCCTATTCGTCGTCGAAGGGCGGCGTTGCCGCGCTGACCCTGCCGGCGGCGCGCGAGTTCGCCCAGTTCGGCATCCGCGTTCTGGCGGTCGCGCCCGGCATCTTCTCGACGCCGATGCTGAAGGCATTGCCGCAGGAATCCCAGGATTCGCTCGGCGCCTCGGTGCCCTTCCCCAAGCGCCTCGGGAGCCCAAGCGAGTTCGCGGCGCTGGTCCTGCACTGCATCCATAATTCTTACCTCAACGGCGAGGTGATCCGCCTCGACGGCGCGCTGCGCATGGCGCCGCGCTGAGGACATGCACGAAAGCGCCGGCCGGATTATCGGGCTCTATGAGCGGCATGCCCGCGCCTTCGACGAGCAGCGCGGCCGCACGCTGTTCGAGAAAGACTGGCTCGACCGCTTCGCCGCCCTCGTGCCCGCCGGCGGCCACATCCTCGATCTCGGCTGCGGCATGGGCGAGCCGATCGCGCGCTATTTCATCGAGGCGGGATACCGGGTCACCGGCATCAATTCCGCGCCGGCGATGATCGCGCTCTGCCGCGCACGCTTTCCCGGCCAGGTCTGGCAGGTGGCCGACATGCGCACACTGTCCTTGAACGCCGCCTTCGACGGCGTTCTCGCCTTCAACAGTTTCTTCCACCTCGCTCCCGACGACCAGCGGGCGATGTTCGCGGTGTTCCAGGCCCACGCCGCGCCGGGCGCGCCGCTGATGTTCACCGCGGGGCCCGCCCATGGCGAAGCGATCGGCAGCTTCGAAGGCGAGTCGCTCTATCACGCCAGCCTCGACCCGGACGAATACCGCGTCCTGCTCGCGCGTTACGGCTTCTCGGTGGTACGTTACGTGGCGGACGACCCTGAATGCGGCAGGCACACCATCTGGCTGGCCCGGCGCGATGAAGCACGCTAAGACGGCGCCATGATCTTCTCCAACACCCGCCAGGTGCGCATCGAGTGGGGCGACTGCGACCCCGCCGGTATCATTTTCTATCCGCGCTATTTCGCAATCTTCGACGCCTCGACCGCGCGGTTGTTCGAGCGGGCGCTGGGCATGACCAAGTACCAGCAGCTCAAGGACCTGGATTTCGCCGGCTATCCGCTGGTGCGCACGCAGGCCAAATTCATCAAACCGACGCGCTTCGGCGACGACGTCACCGTTGACACCAGGATCACCTTCGGCCGCACCAGTTTCGAGATCGAGCACAAGCTCAGCCGCGGCGGCGACCTTTGCGTCGAATGCGCGGAAAAGCGGGTCTGGGTGGTGCGCGACGCGGAAGGGCGGCTGAAATCGCATCCGGTGCCGGAAGCGGTGCGGGAGAAGTTCGGGATCGCTTAGAGCGTTTCCAGGCGAAGTGGGAACCGGTTCGCCGTCCGGAAACGCGAAAAAACAAAAACTTGGACACGTTCGCCGTTTCCGTGAAACGGTGAACGCGGCCAGGCGCCGCAGCATTCACCGCTCCCCGCTGCGCGGGGAGAGGGAAAACACGGCTCAGTCGATCGGCTCAGTCGATCTCGGCGGCGATCTTCTTCAGAAGCTGCAGGAAGCGCTTGCGGTCGCGCATGCCGATGATGCGGTCGAGATTGCGTTCATGCCGGCGCGCGCAGCGGGTCAGGTTGGTGAGGACCTTCTTGCCGTCGGGCGTGAGGTTCAGGCTGTAGGTGCGGCGGTCGTGGTCCATGCGCTTGCGCACCACCAGGCCGCGCCGCACCAGGTCCTCGATCACCGGGGTCAGGCTCGACTTGTCGCGGCCGGCGGCGACGCTGAGCTCGGTCTGGCTGATGCCCGGATTGCGCGCGATCAGCGTCAGGGTGGCGAAACGGCCGGGGCTCTCGCCGATCTCCTGCGAACGGCGCGAGAACGCCTCGAAGGTGGCCTCTTGCGCCATGCGCAAATTGAAGCCGATCCAGTGCTCCAGCGGTCCGAGTTTGACCGAACCGGCCGCGGCGGCGCCGTTTCGGCCGCGCCGCCCTGCCGGACCCGTCCCATTGCTCCCACTCACCGCGAACCCCCGAAAGGCGGGCCATTCGTCGAATTTTCCGACGCGCGGGCCCCGATTTAGTTTGGTATCAAACCGTTAGACTTTACAAGCCGGACAGCATTCTGCTGAACTAGAGAAAAGCCGCCGAGAGCGACTTATAACCAAGGGAGGAACCTCATGAAATCGCGTTTTGCGGTCTGTGTCTATGCTGCCGCTCTTGCCGCACTGACGTGCGCGCCTGTTGGAGCGTTTGCCAAAGACGTCCAACTCAAGATTTCGCATTGGGTGCCGCCGTCGCATCCGCTGCAAAAAGCGCTGGAAGAATGGGCTGCGTCGGTCAAAAAAGACTCCGGCGGCACCATCACTGCAACGATCTATCCCTCGCAGCAGCTCGGCAAGGCCTTCGACCACTACGACATGGCGCGCGACGGCATCGCCGACATGACCTTCATCAACCCCGGCTACACGCCCGGCCGCTTTCCCGTCATCGCCGCCGGCGAATTGCCGTTCCTGATGACCAACGCCAAAGGCGGCTCGGTGGCGCTCGACGAGTGGTATCGCAACTACGCCGCCAAGGAGATGAAGGACGTCAAATTCTGCCTGGCCTTCGTGCACGATCCGGGCTCGTTCCACGCGGTCGATAAGAAGATCATGGTGCCGGGCGACATCAAGGGCATGAAGATCCGCCCGGCGCAGGGCACCATCGCCGAATTCATGCGGCTGCTCGGCGGCACCAACGTCAAGGCCTCGGCGCCGCAGGTGCGTGACGTGCTCGCCCGCCATGTTGCCGACGCGGTGACCTTCCCCTGGGGCTCGATCGTGCTGTTCGGCATCGACAAGGTCACCAAGTACGACCTTGAAATGCCGTTCTACACGACGACCTTCGCGTTGGTGTTCAACAAGGCCAAATACGACGCGATGGACGCCAAGCAGAAGAAGGTCATCGACGACCACTGCAACAGCAAGTGGGCGCAGAAGATCGCCAGCCCGTGGGCCGACTTCGAGCACGCCGGCATCGCCAAGCTGAAGGCCGAGAAGAACCACGTGGTCTACACGATCAGCGACGCGCAGGTCGCCGAATGGCGCAAGGCGGCCGCGCCGCTCGAGGCCAAGTGGGCCGCGGGCGCCAAGAAGGCCGGCGTCGATCCCGACAAGGCCATGGCCGCATTGAAGGCCGACCTCAAGAAAGAGAACGCGGCCTATTGATGGATGACGCACCGAGGGGGCGCAGCCCCGTCGACAAATTCATCGACCTGATCGAGGTGACGGCGGCGGGATTTCTCGCCGTCGTCACTTTGCTCACGTTCGTGTCGGTGCTGCTGCGCTATTTCTTTTCCTGGGGCATCCCCGACGCTTATGACGTCACCAGCCTCATGCTCGGTATCCTGATCTTCTGGGGCATGGCGGTGGCGAGCTATCGCGGCGACCATATCACCGTCGACCTGTTGTGGAGCGCCATGCCGCCGCTCGTGCAACGGGCCATGGACGTGTTCGCCGCGCTCGTCACGCTCGTCGGCCTCACCGCCTTCACCTGGATGTTCGCCGGAAAGGTCTTGAACACCCGCGTCGCGCACACCGGCACGTTCGATCTGCGCCAGCCGGTCTGGATCTACTATTTCATCGCCTGGATCGGCCTCGCCGCCGCGGTGCTGCTGCTGCTGCTGCGCACGTTGCGGCTGCTGCTGGCGCCGGAAAAACTGGCGCCGGCGCGCGACACGCACACCGGCGAATGAGGCGAGCATGAGTACAGACGCCGTCGCCCTTACCGGTTTCTTGTCGCTGTTCGCGCTGATGATGGTGCGCGTGCCGGTCGGCATCGCCATGGGCACGGTCGGCGTGCTCGGCTTCGGCTATCTGATCGGCGATATCCATCCCGCGCTGAAGCTCCTGGCGCAATCGCCGATCCGCACCGCCACCGACGCCGAATTCGCGGTCATCCCGTTGTTCCTGCTGATGGGCGCCTTCGCCTCGGCCTCCGGCATGAGCCGTGAGCTGTTCCGCGCCTCCAACACATTCCTCGGCCACCTGCGCGGGGGCTTAGGGGTAGCCACCATCGCCGCCTGTGGCGGCTTTGCCGCCATCTGCGGCTCGTCGGTAGCGACCGCTGCCACCTTCTCCAAGGTCGCCTATCCGGAGATGCGCCGGTTCGGCTATCCGCAGAGCTTCGCCACCGGCGTGATCGCGGCCGGCGGCTCGCTCGGCATCATGATCCCACCGTCCACCGTGTTCGCGGTCTACGGGCTGATCACCGAGCAGGACATCGGCAAGCTGTTCATCGCCGGCATCATCCCCGGCGCCATCGCGGTCGGCATGTACATCGCGACCATCAACCTGATTGCCTTCTTCCGCCCCGGCTTTCTGCCCAAGACGCCGCGCCACTCCTGGACCGAACGCCTGGAGGCGGTGAAGGACATCTGGGCGGTGGTGCTGCTGTTCATCTTCATCATCGGCGGGCTCTATGCCGGCATGTTCACCGCCACCGAGGCGGCCGGCATGGGCGCGGCCGGCGCCTTCATCATCGCGGTGGTGCGGCGCAAGCTCTCGCGCGAGGCTTTCTGGAACTGCCTGATCGAATCCCTGCGCACCACCGCGGCGGTGTTCACCATCCTGATCGGGGCACTTATTTTCGGCTATTTTCTCACCATCACCCAGACTCCACAGAAGCTCACGCACTTCCTGACCGGGCTCGGCCTCGGCCCCTACGGGGTTCTGGTGCTGATCCTGCTGATGTATTTGGTGCTCGGCTGCATCATGGACGCCATGGCCATGATCATCCTGACCGTGCCGATCGTGTTCCCGGTGATCCAGGCGCTCGGCTTCGACCCGATCTGGTTCGGCGTGGTGATTGTGATGACGGTCGAGCTGGGGCTGATCCATCCGCCGGTGGGCATGAACGTATTCGTCATCAAGAGCGTTATACGCGAGGTAAAGCTGTCCACGGTGTTCTATGGGGTGATGCCTTTCGTGCTGACCGACATCCTGCGGCTGGCCATCATCATCAGCTTCCCGATTTTGGCCACCTGGCTGCCCTCGCATATGTAAGCGGAAGTTGCTAGATAGTTGGTACTCAAACCATCGGCTGGAGACCCGTGGTGGAACGTTCGTTCAAGAAAGAAGTGCAGGCCCTCAAGCTCGGCGACGGGGAGACCTTCCGCGGCGAAGGCATTCTGGCCGTCACCAAGGCACTGCTGCAATCCGGCGTGTCCTACGTGGGCGGCTATCAGGGCGCCCCGGTCTCCCACCTGCTCGATGTCCTGGTGGACGCCGAGGACATCATGGGCGAGCTCGGCGTTCACCTGGAAACTTGTTCCAATGAGGCCTCCGCTGCCGCCATGCTGGGCGCCTCGATCAATTATCCGCTGCGCGGCGCGGTGACCTGGAAGTCGATCGTCGGCACCAATGTGGCGGCCGACGCGCTCTCCAACCTCGCCTCCCCCGGCGTCGTCGGCGGCGCCATGATCATCCTCGGCGAGGATTACGGCGAGGGCGCCAGCGTCATCCAGGAGCGCTCTTATGCCTACGCGCTCAAATCCTCGATGTGGCTACTCGACCCGCGCCCGGACCTGCCCTCGATCGTGCGAATTGTGGAGAAGGGCTTCGAATTGTCGGAGGCGAGCCACGCGCCCGTCATGCTGGAACTGCGCATCCGCGCCTGCCATGCCACCGGCGAGTTCGCCGCCAAGGCCAACCGCAAGGCGGAATATTCCGGCATCAACCGCATCCCGGCGCCGGCGCGCTTCAATTACGGCAAGCTGGCGCACCCGCCGGTCACCTTCGTGCAGGAGAAGCTGAAGGTCGAAGAGCGGCTGCCGGCGGCGCAGGCCTTCATTCGCGACAACAAGCTCAACGAATTGGTCGACGGCGATCTCGACGACGTCGGCATCATCGTCATGGGCGGGCTGACCAACAGCGTGCTGCGCGCCATGGAGCGCGTGGGGTTGGCCGACGTGTTCGGTGCCTCGCGCATCCCGATGCTGGTGCTGAACGTGGTCTACCCGCTGGTGCCGGCGGAAATCCGCGAATTCTGCGCGGGAAAACGCGCGGTGCTGGTGGTGGAAGAAGGCAACCCGGCCTACATCGAGGACGCGATCAACGTCGAACTGCGCCACGCCGATATCCAGACCAAGGTGCTCGGCAAGGGCCCGCTACCGCAAGCCGGCGAATATTCTTCGGAAGTGCTGCTCGAAGGCCTCGCCGCCTTCCTACAGGCGACAAGACCCAACGGAATTGACGCCGACACCATCGCCGAGAAGGCGCGCGGGCTGATCGCCCACAAGCCGAAAGCCGCCGCCGCGCTCGGCGCACTGCCGCCGCGGCCGCCGGCTTTCTGTACCGGTTGCCCGGAACGCCCGGTGTTCTCCGCGCTCAAGCTGATGCAGCGCGAGCTTGGTCCCGCCCATATCAGCGCCGACATCGGCTGCCATTCGTTCGCGACCTTCGCGCCGTTCTCCATGGGCAATTCCATCCTCGGCTACGGTATGTCGCTCGCCAGCGCCGCCGCCGTCGGGCCCAACCTGGCACAGCGCCCTATCTCGGTGATGGGCGACGGCGGCTTTTGGCACAACGGGCTGATCACCGGCGTCGCGTCCAACCTGTTCAACAACGGCGACGGCGTGCTGATCGTGATGCAGAACGGCTACGCCTCCGCCACCGGCCAGCAATACATCCCCTCCAGCGTGACGAGCCGCAGCGGTCCGACGCACGGCATGGGCATCGAGCAGACCTTGCGGGCCATGGGCGTGAAGTGGATGCGTACGGTGCGCACCTACGGCGTCGCCAAGATGGCCGACACGCTGAAGGAAGCGATGAAGACCGCCGAAAAGGGCTTGAAGGTCATCATCGCCGACGGCGAATGCCAGCTCGCGCGCCAGCGCCGGGTACGCGCCGAAGACGCCGAGAAACTCAAGCGCGGCGAGCGTGTGACGCGGGAGCGCTACGGCGTCGACGACGAGATCTGCACCGGCGACCATTCCTGCATTCGATTGTCAGGCTGCCCGTCGCTGACGGTGAAGCCTTCGCCCGATCCCTTGCGCACCGACCCGGTGGCGACCGTGGTCGACAGTTGCGTCGGCTGCGGCCTGTGCGGCGAGGTCGCGCACGCCGCGGTCTTATGCCCCTCGTTCTACCGTGCCGAGATCGTGCGCAACGCCACTTGGCGCGACCGCGCGCTGCATCGTCTGCGCCGACGCGTCATCGGCTGGCTCGGCGGCTATGACGGCAAGACGGTGGTGAACGCCGCATGAGCGCGACCCGCCCGATCACGCTGCTGATCGCCGCCTTGGGCGGCGAAGGCGGCGGCGTGCTGACCAACTGGATCGTGTCGGCGGCGGCGGAAGCTGGGTTTCCGGTGCAATCGACGTCAATCCCCGGCGTCGCGCAGCGCACCGGCGCCACCACCTATTACATCGAGATGCTGCCGGTTCACGTCAACGAACTGAACGGCAAGCGGCCGGTGCTGGCGCTGACCCCCGGTGTCGGCGACATCGACATCGCGGTGGCGAGCGAACTGCTCGAAGCCGGCCGCACGCTGGCCAGCGGCTTTGTCACGCCCGACCGCACCCACGTCATCGCCTCGATCAGCCGCTTCTATGCCATGGACGAGAAAATCGCCATGGGCGACGGCCGCTTCGACCAGGACAAGCTCACCAAGGCGATCAAGGAGCATGCGCATGAAACGCTGCTGCTCGATATGGATGCGCTGGCGAAGCAAAGCGGCTCCATCATCAGCGCGGTAATGCTCGGCACCATTGCCGGCTGCGGACGGCTGCCGCTCAGCGCCGAACAATTCAAATCGGCGATCCGCGCCGACGGCAAATCAGTCGACAGCAATTTGCGCGGCTTCCGCGCTGGCTTCGAGGCGGCTCAAGCGAAGGTCCAGCCCGCCAAGCTGCCGGAGAAGAAGAAGCGCGCCGCGGCTACGCTGCAATCGTTGGAAGACGAGGTCACGCGCACCTTCCCGGCGCCGGTGCAATCCATTGTTCTCGAAGGCGTGCGGCGCCTCGTCGCCTACCAAGACGACGGTTACGCGCAGGTCTATCTCGACCGGCTGAAGACGATTGCCGCCGCCGACGCCAATGCCGGCGCGCAGGGTAAGCTCTTGAAGGAAGTCGCGCGCCATCTCGCGGTGCGCATGTCCTATGAGGACGTAGTGCGGGTGGCGCAGGCCAAGATCAAACCCGAACGCTTGCAACGCATCGCGCGGGACGAGTTGCGCGTGAAGGACGAGCCGTTCTCGGTGCACGATTTCCTGAAACCCGGCATCGAGGAGCTCACTCAACTGCTGCCTCCGGCGATCGCGCGCCCGATCCGCCGCTACGCCGAACGCAAGGGCTGGTACGGCCGCGTCTATTTCGGCATGGAAATCAACACCACATCGGTGAGCGGCTATTTGCGCTTTCTGATACTGGCCAAGCTGCGCCGCCTGCGGCCTCACGGCATCCGCTACAAGGAAGAGCAGGCGCAGATCGAGGCCTGGCTGGCGCAGATCGCCAAGGCAGCGCCGCGCTCAACCGACCTTGCGCTCGAGATCGCGGAGTGCGCGCGGCTCATCAAGGGCTATGGCGACACCCACGCGCGCGGGCTTTCCAACTACCGGGCCATCGAGACGCGGCTGATCGAGCCGGCATTCGCTGGCCGCATCCAGCCCGCACAAGCCGCCGACGCGGTGGCGAGCGCCCGCACCGCCGCGCTGGTCGATCCAGAGGGCGAGAGCCTCGCCAAGTGCCTCGCCGAGATTGAGGCGCAACCGGCCCTGCACCAAGCGGCGGAATAATGCCCACTGCCCTTTCCAAAGGCGACAAGGTGTCGCCGCGCTATGCCGATGGGTGGGCGAGGCATGCACCGGGCTGGCGTTGTCAGCCTCTGCCCCGTCGCGTAAAACGGCGGCCACAAGATCAAGCTCCCGCAAGAACACGCGCGGGCCGAGCAAAATAGGACGGAACGCATGACCGGTACACCAAGCGGGCACGGACGCAACATGATCGCCGCCGAAGGCTTTCTGCGCGCGCTTGCCGATCATGGCATCGACTACTTCTTCTGCAATCCGGGTACCGACTTTCCGCCCATCGTGGAAGCGTTCAGCCGCGCCAAGAAGACCAACGCCAAGGTGCCGCGCCCGATTCTGGTGCCGCACGAGAACCTGGCGGTGGCGATGGCGCACGGCGCCTACCTGATGAACGGCAAGCCGCAGGCGGTGATGGTTCACGTCAACGTCGGCACCAGCAACACCATCAACAACATCACCAACTTGTCGCGCGACCGCGTGCCGCTGATCCTCGCGGCCGGGCGCACGCCGATCACCGAGCAGGGTCAGTTCGGCTCGCGCACGCGGCCGATCCACTGGGCGCAGGAGATGTTCGACCAGGCCGGCATGTTGCGCGAACTGGTGAAGTGGGATTACGAGTTGCGCCAGCCGCATCAAGTCGGCGACGTGGTGGCGCGCGCGGTGGAAGTGTCGATGGCGCATCCGCGCGGACCGGTCTATCTGGTGCTGCCGCGCGAGCCGCTGTCGGCGCCGCTCGCAGAACCGGTCGGCCCGGCCAAGGTGCGTCCGCAGGCGGCGGAAGCGTATCCCGATCCGGCATCGATCGCGATGCTCGCCGATTGGATCGCGGCCGCCGAGCGGCCATTGATCATCGCCGGCGCGCTGCCCGCGAACGCAGTCGAGCCGCTGTCGAAGCTCGCCGAGCGATGGGCCATTCCGGTGGTGCCGCATAATCCAAGAACGGTGTGCCTGCCGTCGAGCTCACCATATGCATTTCGGCCACGAGCCGGGCGCGCTCCTGGCCGACGCCGATCTGGTGATCGTGCTCGATTCCGACGTGCCGTGGATTCCACACACGCAGCATCCGCCGGCCGGCTGCCGTGTCGCCCATGTGGGCGAAGACCCGTTCTTTGTGCGCTATCCGATGCGCTCATTCCAAAGCGATCTCAGCGTTCAGGCCGGCATCACCAACGCGCTCACCGCGCTGGTCGAGGCGGTCGAGCCAAGCCTGCAGGCGGCGGAAGCGCGCATCGCGTCGCGCCGCGGCCGCCTCACCGAGCGCATGCGCCATCGCCGCACCCAACTCGCCAAGGATTCCACCCCCGGCACGACCATCTCGCCGGAATATCTCTCGCACGTAATCGGCGAGACGGTCGGACCCGACGCCGTCATCTTCAACGAATATCCCCTGCGGCACGACCATTGCCCGCGCGAAAAGCCCGGCACCTTCTTCTCGCTCGGACCCGCCGGCGGATTGGGCTGGGGCTTCGGCGCCGCGCTCGGCGCCAAGCTGGCGGCGCCCGAGAAGTTCATCGTCGCGACGCTCGGCGACGGCGCCCACATGTTCGGCAACCCGACCGTCGCCCATTGGGTGTCGGCCGTACACCAACTGCCGGTGCTGGCGATCGTATTCAACAACAGCCGCTACGGCGCGGTGCGCAAAGCCACGCTCTCCATGTTCAAGGATGGCGTCGCCGGCGAAAGCGACGGCCGCGAGCTCGCCGATCTCAGCCCCACCCCGCCCTACGACGAGATCGCCCACGCGCAGGGCGCCTATGCCGAGCGCGTGGAAAAGCCGGCCGATTTGCCGGCGGCGATTCAGCGCGCGCGCGAAGCTGTCGTCGAGGGACGCAAGCAAGCACTGCTCAACGTCATTACGCCTTATTAAGCGGCGAAACCGCTCAACAAAGAAACGCCAGTCACGGAGTACCGGTCCATGCGCATCGACGCCTATACCCATTTCCTGCCGGAGAAGTTCTTCGCCAAGCTGGTGGAAAGCGGCCATCCCGGCATCGGCAAGCGCATGCGCGAGGTGCCGTGCATCCATGACCTCGACGAACGCAAGCGCGTCGTCGACACGTTCAAGGACTACGCACAGATCCTCTCGCACGGCATGCCGCCGATCGAAGTCATGGTGAAGGGCGAAACGGTCGAGGAATACGCCAAGCTGCTCAACGACGGCTTCGCGGAAATCTGCGCCAAGGACCCCGGCCACTTCCCCGGCTGGGTGGCGCAAAGCGCGCTCGGCGCGCCCGACATCGGCCTGCGCGAGGTGAAGCGCGCGCTTAACAACGGCGCGCTCGGCATACAGATCTACACCAACGTCGCCGGCCGGCCGCTCGACGATCCCGAATTCGAGCCGTTCTTCGCCCTGATGAACGACCTCGACAAGCCGATCTGGCTGCACCCCGCGCGCGCCGCCAATTTCCCCGACTATCTCAGCGAGACCAAATCCAAATACGAGATCTGGTGGGCCTTCGGCTGGTCCTACGAGACCGCGGCGGCGATGGCGCGGCTGGTGTTTTCCGGGATCATGGACAAATACCCGAACCTGAAGATCATCACCCACCACTTCGGCGGCATCGTGCCGATGCTGGAAGGCCGCATCGGCCCCGGCTGGGACCAGATGGGCGCGCGCACCTCGGACGAAGATCTCGGCGCCCTGAAGCAGAGCCTCAAGAAGCGTCCGCTCGATTATTTCAAGCACGACTTCTATGCCGACACGGCGACCTTCACCGCCGAGCCGGCAATGCACGCCGGCCTTGGCTTCTTCGACATCGACAAGATCGTGTTCGCCTCCGACTGCCCGTTCGATCCCGAGAAGGGCACCATGTACACGCGCGAGACGCTGCGCATCCTGGAAGGGATCGACATGCCGAAGGCCGACAAGGAGAAGATCTGGCACGGCAACCTGGAGCGCATCACCGGCGCCAAGTTCCCCACTTGAGCGTAGCGCCATGAGCGAGAGCCGTCCGGTCGTCATTGCGGGCGCCGGACCGACCGGCCTGATGTGCGCACTGGCGCTGACGCGCCAGGGAATTCCGGTCGTGCTGTTCGAGGCCGAACCGGCGCTAACGATCGACCTGCGCGCCGGCTCGTTTCATCCGCCAACGCTCGACATGATGGCGCCCTACGGCATCACCGAGCGGATGCTGGAAACCGGCATCAAGGTGCGGCATTGGCAGATCCGCAACAAGCCGGGCGACCTGGTTGCCGAGTTCGATCTCGCTCTGCTGGCGGACGAGACGCCCCACCCCTACCGCCTGCATCTCGAGCAGCACCGGCTGACGCCGATCCAGCTCGATATCCTGCGCAGCGACGGCCGCGCCGAGATTCATTTCGGCCACCGCGTCACCGGCTTCACGCAAAACGATGATGGCGTTGCGGTGACGGTCGAGAGCGACGGCGGCGCGCGCACGATCGAAGCCTCCTGGCTGATCGGCGCCGACGGCGGCCGCAGCGTGGTGCGCAAGGAGCTCGGCGTCGAATTCGAGGGATTCACCTGGCCGGAGATTTTCGTCGTCGTGAGCACGCCCTACGACTTCGGCGCGCGCGGCTTTGCCCGCAATACCTACATCGCCGATCCGGTGGAGTTCGGCGCCATGTTCAAGGTACCCGATGAAGGCCCACCCGGGCTCTGGCGCCTGGCCTATCCGGCCAATCCGGAGGAGAGCGACGAGGCGCTGCTGGCGCCCGAGCGCGTCGAAGCCGCGTTGCAGCGTTTCAACGCCAAGCCCGAGCCTTATGAGGTGCGCTACAAGAGCACCTATCGCGTGCATCAGCGGGTGGCGGCGAATTTCCATATCGGCCGCGTGCTGATTGCCGGCGACGCCGCCCATCTCAACAACCCGCTTGGCGGCTTTGGGCTCAACAGCGGCATCCACGACGCGGTCAATCTCTGCGACAAGCTTGGCCGGCTGTGGCGTGGCGACGGCGGGCCCGAACTGCTCGACCTCTATTCGCGCCAGCGCCGCGCCGCGACCGTCGAGCAGGTGCAGGCCATGTCGATCCGCAACAAGCGGATGATGGAAGAGCGCGACCCTGCCGTGCAGCGCGAGCGGCTGCAGGAGATGATCGCGATCGCCGCCGACCCGGTGCGGGCGAAGCAACATCTGCTCAACACCTCGATGATTTCCGGGCTGCGGCGCGCCGCGCAAGTGCAATAGAAAAAGTGCAATAAATACCTGTTGCGCCTTGTGTTATCCCCGGCCGCGCCGGGATTGCCGCGTGAAACGCAAGGCCGCATCTGCTAGCCTTGCCGCCATGGCGCTCACCAACCCCGAAGGCCTGAACGAGCCCGACGAGACGCCGCCGAAAGGCGAGGCGGGCGGCGGCGCGCGGGCGGCGGGCAATGGCGATAGCACCGCCCGCCTCAGCCCAATGCTGGAGCAATATATCGAGATCAAGACCGCCAATCCCGACAGCCTTCTGTTCTACCGGATGGGCGATTTCTACGAATTGTTCTTCGAGGACGCGGAAGTCGCGAGCCGTGCGCTCGGCATCGTACTGACCAAGCGCGGCAAGCATCAGGGCCAGGACATCCCGATGTGCGGCGTGCCGATCCACCGCTCGGACGAATATCTGCACCGGCTGATCGCGCTCGGCCATCGCGTGGCGGTGTGCGAACAGCTCGAGGACCCGGCCGAGGCCAAGAAGCGTGGATCCAAGAGCGTGGTGCGGCGCGACGTGGTGCGGCTGGTTACCGCCGGCACGCTGACCGAAGACACGCTGCTCGACGCCAAGCGCAACAACTATCTGCTCGCTGTTGCGCGCGCGCGGCTGTCATCGGCCGGCGAGGAAGCGCGCTTCGGCCTTGCCTGGATCGACATCTCGACCGGCGAATTCCGCATCACCGAATGCGACCGGCTGTCGCTTTCGGCCGAGATTGCGCGGCTGGAGCCGGGCGAGATCATCGTCTCCGATGCGCTCTATAGCGACGCCGAGTTGGTGCCGACCTGGCGCGAACTGCCGGTGGTGACGCCGCTTACGCGTGACGTATTCGACGGCGCCACCGCCGAACGCCGGCTGACATCGTTCTTTTCGGTCGCGACCAGTGAAGCCTTCGGCGCCCTCACCCGGCTGGAGGTGACCGCGGCGGCGGCCTGCGTGACCTATGTCGAGCGCACGCAGATCGGCCAGCGCCCGCCGCTGTCGCCGCCGATGCGCGAGAGCGCCGGCGCCACCATGGCCATCGACCAGGCCACGCGCGGCAATCTCGAACTGATGCGCACGCTTGCCGGCGAACGGCGCGGCTCGCTGCTCGAAGCCATCGACCGCACGGTGACCTCCGCCGGCTCGCGCTTGTTGGCGCAACGGCTGTCGGCGCCGCTCACCGAGTCAATGCAGATCAATCAACGGCTCGATGCGGTCGGCGCTTTTGTCGATGACGTGGCCGCGCGCGCCGACACCCGCTCGCGGCTGCAAGGCGCGCCCGATCTGGCCCGTGCGCTGGCTCGTTTGGCCGTCGGGCGCGGCGGCCCGCGCGATCTCGCCGCCATCCGCGACGGCATCCTCGCCGCCGCCGAACTGGCGCGCGCACTCGATGCCTACAAGGAAGCGCCCACTGAAATCGCCGAAGCGTTGAACGCTTGCCGCCGGCCCGACGGCATGTTGGCGGCGGAGCTTTCCGCCGCGCTCGCCGCGGAGTTGCCGGCGCTGAAGCGCGACGGCGGTTTCGTGCGCGAGGGCTATGACGCCGCGCTCGACGAGACGCGAGGCTTACGCGACGAATCCCGCCGCGTGATCGCCAACCTGCAGGCGCGCTATGCCGAAGAAACCGGCGTGCGCGCGCTCAAGATCCGCCACAACAACGTGCTCGGCTATTTCGTCGAGGTCACCGCGCAGCACGGCGACAAGCTGATGTCGCCGCCGCTCAACGCCAGCTTCATCCACCGCCAGACGCTGGCGGGCCAGGTGCGCTTCACCACCACCGAGCTGGGCGAGCTTGAAGCCAAGATCGCCAGCGCGGCGGAGCGTTCGCTCGGGCTGGAGCTCGAAATCTTCGAGCGCCTCACCGCCGCGGTGATCGCCGACACCGAGGCGCTGAAGGCCTGCGCCGATGCACTCGCGCGGCTCGACGTCGCCAGCGCGCTCGCAGCGCTCGCCGCCGAGCGCGATTATGCGCGCCCGCACGTGGACGGCAGCCTCGACTTCGTCATCGAGGGCGGCCGCCACGCGGTGGTCGAACAGGCGCTGGCGCGCGACGGCACGCCGTTCGTCGCCAACGGTTGCGATCTGGCGCCGCCCAAGGAAGCGGATGCCGGGCGTATCTGGCTGATCACCGGCCCCAACATGGCGGGCAAATCGACCTTCCTGCGCCAGAACGCGCTGATCGCGATCCTCGCGCAGATGGGCTCGTTCGTACCGGCCAAGACGGCACGCATCGGCGTGGTCGATCGCCTGTTCTCGCGCGTCGGCGCCGCCGACGATCTCGCGCGCGGGCGTTCGACCTTCATGGTCGAGATGGTGGAGACCGCGGCGATCCTCAATCAGGCCGGCCCGCGCGCGCTGGTCATTCTCGACGAGATCGGCCGCGGCACCGCGACCTTCGACGGCCTGTCGATCGCCTGGGCGACGGTCGAGCACCTCCATGACGTCAACAAATGCCGCGCGCTGTTCGCCACTCACTTCCACGAGCTCACGGCATTGTCGGCGCGGCTCGGCCGGCTGCACAACGCCACGGTGCAGGTGAAGGAATGGCAGGGCGAAGTGGTGTTCCTGCACGAGGTGGTGGCGGGCGCCGCCGACCGCTCCTACGGCATCCAGGTCGCCAAGCTCGCCGGCCTGCCGGCTAGCCGTGATCGAGCGCGCCAAGCTGGTGCTGGCCAATCTCGAACAGGAAGACCGCGCCGCGCCCAAGGGCTTCGAGGACCTGCCGCTGTTCGCGGCGACGCCCTCACCCGCGCCCGCATCGACGAATGAGGGATTCGACGCCTTGGCGGCAGGCTTGGCCGCGCTCAATCCCGACGAAATGTCGCCGCGCGACGCGATGGAAGCGCTCTACAAGCTGAAAGAGCAACTCGCTAAAAGCACAAGGAGTTGACGGCGAAATCCGGGCGCTGAATTATTCTCCGTTCGTTCCCGCGCAAGCGGGAACCCAGCGCTAACTTGATTGCGCCGCATTGGTCCCTCTGGGTCCCCGCTTGCGCGGGGACGAACGGTGTAAGCGACGATGAACATCGCCGAGCGAAAGCAAACGGCCGCGCCTGTCGAAGCGCGGGCCTGGCTTGAACGCTTCGAGGCAGCCTTGCAGGCGCAGGACACCGCAGCGGCGGCGGCCTTGTTTCTGCCGGATGGGCTCTGGCGCGACATTCTGGCCTTCACCTGGAATATCCAGACCATGAACGGGCGCGCGGCAATCGCGACGACGCTCGGCGAGACGCTCGCGCGCACCAAGCCGACCCGTTTTCACATTCCGGCAAACCGCACGCCGCCGCGCTGGGTGAGCCGCGCCGGCACCGAGTGCATCGAAACGCTGTTTGCGTTCGACACCGCCGCCGGCCCCTGCGCCGCCGTGGCGCGGCTCGTTCCCGACCCGCAAGCGCCGGGGCAATTGCGGGCCTGGACGCTGAACACGAACCTGCAGGAAATCCGCGGTCATGAAGAAGCGTTCAAGCGGCGCGACACCCACGACCCGCACGGCACGCGCGATTTCGGCGATGAGAACTGGCTCGACCGCCTGAACCGGGCGCGCGCCTATGAGCATCGCGATCCCGCCGTCCTCGTGGTCGGCGGCGGCCAGGCCGGCTTGTCGATCGCGGCGCGCCTCGGCCAATTGGGCGTCGATACACTGATCGTCGACCGCCATCCGCGCATCGGCGACAACTGGCGCAAGCGCTATCACTCGCTGACGCTGCACAACGAGACGCACGTCAACCACCTGCCCTACATGCCGTTCCCGCCGACCTTCCCGGTCTATATCCCGAAGGACAAGCTCGCCAACTGGTTCGAATCCTACGTCGAGAGCCTGGAGCTGAACTACTGGCCCGGCACCGAGCTGGTCGCCGGCGGCTACGACGAGAAACGCGGCCAGTGGTCGGTGACGCTCAAGCGGCAGGACGGCTCAACGCGCGTCATGCACCCGCGTCATCTCATCTTCGCCACCGGCGTGAGCAGCATTCCGAGTTATCCCGATTTGCCGGGGCTGTCGGATTTTGCCGGCACGGTCGTGCACTCGGGCGATTTCGCCGACGCCGCGCGCTGGAAGGGCCGCAAGGTGCTGGTGCTCGGCACCGGCACCAGCGGCCATGACGTCGCCCAGGAGCTGCAGGCGCACGGCGCCGACGTGACGTTGATCCAGCGCAGCAAGACCTATGTCGTCAGCTTGAAGGAAGCGCAGAGCGTTTATGCCATGTATTCGGAGGGCATTCCGTTCGACGACTGCGACCTGCTGGCGACCTCCATGCCCTACCCGGTCTTGCGGCGCGCCTATCAGCTCTCGACTGCGAGCAGCTACGAAGTCGACAAGCCGCTGTTCGAGGCGCTGGAAAAGCGCGGCTTCAAGCTGTGGCTCGGCGAGGACGAAACCGGCTTCCAGATGATGTATCTGCGCCGCGGCGGCGGCTACTACTTCAATGTCGGCTGCTCGGACCTGATCGTTGCCGGCAAGGTGGGGCTTGATGCAGTTCGCCGATATCGACCGCTTCGTGGCCGACGGCGCGCTATGCAAGGACGGCAGCATCGTGCCGGCGGAACTGCTGGTGCTGGCGACCGGCTACAAGAACCAGCAGGAGACCGTGCGCCTTTATCTCGGCGACGACATTGCCGACCGCATCGGCCCGGTGTGGAACTTCGACGACGGCGGCGAGCTGCGCAACATGTGGCGGCGCACCGCGCAGCCGGGGCTGTGGTTCACCGCCGGCAGCCTGGCGCAATGCCGGATCTTCTCGCGCTACCTCGCCATCCAGATCAAGGCGCTGGAAGAGGGCCTGCTGGGTTAAGCGCGCAGAAAGCGTGCGCGCAGTAGCCACAGCATTGCGTTCCAGGAAACGCCGACGGCAAGCCCTATCAGATACGACCACCACACGCCGATCGGTACCGCGAGCCAGTGCACGACCAAGAGGCTGAAGTTTAGTCCGATCAGCGGCGCCTGCACGTGTGCGGCCACGCTCGCCGTGCCCGGACCGCCGATGCGCGGATGCAGGATGACGAAGTATGAGGCCATGGCGACCGGGAAGAACGCGAACAGCCCCGACCAGTAGGAGCCGATCGAGTAGCTCGCCGCCGTCACGATGAGAACGCAGAGCGTCACCAAAGTGGCGCGCCAGGCGAGATCGGCACCGGTGAATTTGACCTTTTGCCGCACGCCTTCCGAGCGAAAGCGCCGGCCGGCCAGAATGGTCAGCGGAAACACGATGGCCGTGAGCACCACCGCGCCCGCCGCGCTCCAGTCGATGGCCCGCGACAGCGCCGCGGCCGCGAACCACACCAGGAAGGCGCCGCTTAGGCTCACCGCCAAGCTCCGCCGCTGCGCCAGCGCGGCATAGGCAAGCGCGAACACCGCGACGATCGCGCCCGCCACCATGCTGCCGATGGCGCTCGCGGCGATGAAAGAGGGCTCATGCTGAAGGGCGAGGATGATCATGGCGGCGCCGCCGGCGGTCGGCAGCGAAGCGATGAGCGAGCCGATGAAAGGCCCGCTGCGCTCGACCACCACCGACGCGGCGACCACGATGCTGGCGGTCATCGCGATCTTCAAGAGCAGGCCGAGGAGGAAAATCAGCATGACGGCCCCGCCTTCAAAACGCGATGCCGCGGCGGCGCGCCTGAAAGACGATCAGGCTCCAGGCGACCGAGGTCGCGAGCGCCAGCGCCAACCCGATGGCTGCGCCGAGCGGCATCGCCGTGTAATGCAGCACCACGCAGGCGCAGGCAAACCCGATAAGACCGACGACCCCGTGCGCCATCACGGCGGCGGTCGGCGGCCCGCCGACGCGGCGATGCAGGATGATCTGGATGCTGATCAGGATAATGGGAAACACCGCGAGGATGCCGCTGGCGGCGGGACCGATGCTGAAGCTCAAGGTCACGGTGACACCGACCAGCAGCGCGACAAGCCCCGCGCGCATCGCCAGATCGTACCAATAGGTGCGTACCGGCGGAATCGGTACGTGGCGCAACGGCCGCGACAGCGTGATGCAGGTGCCGAACACCACGATATTGAGCCCGACACCAAGCAGCACGGTCCAGTGGATCTCGTGCACGCCCCAGGCCAGCACCACCCACACCACGAGCGCCAGCGACAGACTCACCAGCAAAGAGCGCTTCTGCGCCAGCATGGCATAGACCAGGGCGAAGATGACGTTGACGCAGTTGATGCCGAGACTGTTGAGCGCGCTGGTGGCGATGAATTCGGCGCCGTGGTCGAGCGCGAAGAACACATAAACCGGCCCGGCGCCGAGCGGCAGTGTCGCCACCAGTCCGCCGACCAAGGGGCCGGCGCGCTCGGCGGTCATGGTCGCCGCCACCACGAAAGCGGCGGTCACGGCCATTTTCACGATGAGGGTGACGGCGAAATAAAGATCGGGGGACATTTGCATTTTCTCCCTCTCCCCGCTTACGGGGAAAGGGTCGGGGGTGAGGGGCGCATCGGACGGCTCGGCGAAAGGAAAAGCCCCCTCACCCAGCCACCTTCGCTTCGCTCGGTGGCCGCCCTCTCCCCGCGCGCGGGGAGAGGTTAAGAGTGCCCGTTACACCCGCGCCATGCTCACGTCCACCGGCGGGCCGCTCTTGATGGTCTGGTACACCACGCAATAGCGTTCGGTGAGCTTGAGCAGCTGGTCGAGCTTATCCTGCGGGGCATCGGTGCCGAGATCGAAACGCAGGCGGATTTCGCGGAAGCCCACCGGCGCGTCCTTGGCGACGCCCAGCGTGCCGCGAAAATCGAGCTCACCTTCCGCCGACACATTTGCCGACTTGAGCGGGATATCGAGCGCGGTCGCGACGGCTTTCAGGGTGACGCCGGCGCAGGCGACCAGCGCCTCCAGCAGCATGTCGCCCGAGCACAATTCCATGCCGGAGCCACCGGTCGCCGGATGCAGGCCCGCGGCCGCCAGCATGCGGCCGGTCTCCACCTTGCAGGCGATGTTTGTGTCGTCGAGCGTTCCCTTGGCCTTCAGGGTCACGACCGCAGCCTGCGGATCGTTCTTGTAGCGGTCCTTGATCGGCGCCTGCATGGCGCGGAGTTCATTGGCATCCATGGTGTGCTCCGGTTTTTCGTCTACGCGGGAGTCAACACCACGCGGCCGACGATCTTCCCGGCGCGCAACTGGTCCATCACCGCATTGACGTCGTCGAGCGGGCGCGTCGCGACCGGCACATCGGGCAGCCCGGTGCGGCGCACCAGTTCCATCAGTTCCTCCATTTCCGGCACGCTGCCGACATAGGAGCCTTGGACGGTCAGTGCGCGCATCGGGATCGGCGGCAGCGACAGCGTGATGTCGCCGCCATATAGCCCGACGATGACGTACTTGCCGCCTTTGGCGAGGCTGTCATAGCCGAGCCGCGCCGACTGCGACGAGCCGACCAGATCGATCACCGCGTAGGCGCCGCCATTGGTGAGATTCTTGACCTGATCGACCGCATCCGGCGCCTTGCCATCGACCACTGCCGCGGCGCCGGCTTTCTTGGCGACTTCGCGTTTGGCCGGATCGATGTCGACGACGATCGCCGAATGCCCGCCCATCTTCTGGTGCAGGGCAAGGCACATCAGCCCGAGACCGCCGGCGCCGATGATCACGGTCGGCTCGCGCTTCAGCGTCGTCACCTTCTTCAACGCGCCGAACGTGGTCGCGCCCGAGCAGGCGAGCGGCGCGACGCGCTCCGCCGGCATGTCGCCGATGTCGAACAGATACCGCGCGTGCGGCACCATCAGATAATCGGCATAGCCGCCGTTCGAGAACACGCCGACGCTGCGCATGGCCGCGCAGAGATTGTCCTCGTTGCGCTGGCAGGCCGGGCAATGACCGCAGCCGATCCAGGGGTCCACCAGCATGCGCTGGCCGACCTTGACGCCTTTGACGTCGGGGCCCAGCGCGACCACCTCGCCGACGTTCTCGTGGCCAAGCGTGATCGGCAGCTTCATCCCGCGGTCTTGGAGGCTCATACGCTTGCCGCCGCCGAGGTCGAAATAGCCGTCGGCGAGATGCAGATCGCTGTGGCAAACGCCGGCGGCGAGCACCTTGAGCAGCACCTCGTCGCCTTTCGGCTCCGGCGTCGGCTGCTCTCTCAACTCGAGCGGCTGGCCACAGGTACAGACTTGAAACATGCGCATGGAGTTCCTCCCGCTCGAATTTTCTTGAAGGCCGTCGCCGGGCCTTGTTCAGGCCGACAGCGAACCACAGTCCGAGGCGGCCGTCACCACGTGCCGCCTTTGGGCCTGCCCCGCGTAAGATGCCGATTTTGTGGGCAAATTGGGCGACGCAATGGAGATAATGGCCGCGCCACACTCAAAATCAACTTTCAGCGCCAATATCTTTGCGCCCGGGCGGTGACTTCGCGCGCCCGCTCCGCTATCCGGATGGCCCATGGCCTCTCTCGCCCTCGATACCGCCCCCCGCGCCGCGCCCGGCCAGCCCCCGCGCGGCACCGCCGATCTGATCGACGCGCGCGCGCTCGCCGCCGAGCTTGACGCACTGGCCGCCAAACACCGCGGCGACGAGCGCGACCTGCGCGCCCTGGTGGCGCAGCGCCTCAAGGCCGCGCTCGTCGAGGGCCGCAACAAGGCCGAGAAGCTTCTGCTCAAGGACCGCCACGGCCGCCGTTGCGCCGAAAGGCTGTGCCGGATGGAAGACGAGATCATCCGCATCCTGTTCGAGTTCGCGCGCAAGCATCTCTATCCGTCGGACAACCCTTCGGAAGCCGAGCGCATGGCGGTGGTCGCCACCGGCGGCTATGGCCGCGGTCTGCAGGCGCCGGGCTCCGATATCGATCTGTTGTTCGTGCTGCCCTACAAACAGACCGCCTGGGGCGAGTCGATCGCGGAAGCGATCCTCTATTGCCTGTGGGACATGGGGCTGAAGGTCGGCCACGCCACCCGCTCGATCGACGAATGCATCCGCCAGTCCAAGGCTGACATCACCATCCGCACCGCCATTCTGGAAGCACGCTTCCTGCTCGGCGACCAGAAGCTGTTCGATGAGCTGGTGACGCGCTTCGACGACGAAGTCGTGCGCAACACCGCCGCCGAATTCGTCGCCGCCAAGCTCGCCGAGCGCGAGGAGCGGCATCGCCGCGCCGGCCAGTCGCGCTATCTGGTCGAGCCCAATATCAAGGACGGCAAGGGCGGCTTGCGCGATCTCCATACCCTGTTCTGGATCGCCAAATACGTCTACCGCGTGCGCCACGCCAACGAGTTGATCAAGTGCGGGGTCTTCGACAAGGGCGAATACCAACTGTTCCGCCGCTGCGAGAATTTTCTCTGGTCGGTGCGCTGCCACATGCATTTCGTCACCGGGCGCGCCGAGGAGCGGCTGTCGTTCGACATCCAGCGCGAGATCGCGGTGCGGCTCGGTTACACGTCGCATCCCGGCTTGCGCGACGTCGAGCGATTCATGAAGCACTACTTCCTGATCGCCAAGGACGTCGGCGATTTGACCGCCATCCTCTGCGCCGAGCTGGAGGACAGCCACGCCAAGAGCGTGCCGGTGCTGAGCCGGGTGATGTCGCGTCTGCGGCCGGTGAAGCGCAAGAAGCTCGCGGGCAACGACGACTTCGAAATCGAGAACAACCGCATCACGCTCGCGCGCGCCAACGCCTTCAAGCGCGACCCGGTCAACCTGATCCGCATCTTCCATCTGGCGCAGAAGCACAACCTGGCTTTCCACCCCGACGCCATGCGGGCGATGACGCGCTCGCTCAAGCTGATCGACGCCGGCCTGCGCGAGGACAAGGAAGCCAACAAGCTGTTCCTCGACATCCTCACCTCAAAGAACGACCCGGAGACGGTGCTGCGGCGCATGAACGAGGCCGGCGTGCTCGGCAAGTTCGTGCCGGCCTTCGGCAAAGTCGTCGCCATGATGCAGTTCAACATGTACCACCACTACACGGTGGACGAGCACCTGCTGCGCTGCATTGGCGTGCTGGAGGAAATAGAGCGCGGCGACGCCGAGGACACCAAGCTTGCCAATGAATTGATCCGGAAGATCCAGCCCAGCCACCGGGCGGTGATCTACGTGACGATGTTCCTGCATGACGTCGCCAAGGGCCGGCCCGAGGACCATTCCATCGTCGGCGCCCGCATCGCCAAGCGCTTCTGTCCGCGGCTCGGCTTCTCGCAGGGCGACACCAACCTGATTGCGTGGCTGATCGAGCATCACCTGTTGATGTCGACCGTCGCGCAGTCGCGCGATCTCTCCGACCGCAAGACGATCGAGAACTTCGCCGCCGTGGTGCAGTCGGCCGAACGGCTGAAGCTGCTCACCATCCTCACCACCGCGGACATCAAGGCGGTCGGTCCGGGCGTGTGGAACGGCTGGAAGGCGCAGCTCGTGCGCACGCTTTATTACGAGACCGAGCCGGTGCTCACCGGCGGCTTCTCCGAGGTCAACCGCGCCCAGCGCGTCGCCATGGCGCAGACCGAGTTCCGCGAGGCCATGAAGGATTGGCCGCAGGACGTGCTGGAAAGCTACATCGCCAAGCACTATCCGGCCTATTGGCTCAAGGTCGATCTCCCGCACAAGATCGCCCACGCCAATTTCGTGCGCGCCAGCGAAAAGACCGACAAGTCGCTCGCCACCATGGTCGGGTTCGACACCGTGCGCGGGGTGACCGAGCTCACCGTGCTCTGCCCCGACCATCCCTGGCTGTTGTCGGTGGTCGCCGGCGCCTGCGCCATGGCGGGCGCCAACATCGTCGACGCGCAGATTTACACCACCACAGACGGGCGCGCGCTCGACACCATATCGGTGGCGCGCGAATTCGACCGCGACGACGACGAAGAGCGGCGTGCCGCGCGCATCGCCAACTCCATCGAAAAGGCGCTGCAGGGCGAATTGCGGCTGCCCGACATCGTGGCCAAACGCGCGGCGCCCAAGGGCCGCATCAAGGCCTTTGCGCTCGAGCCGTCGGTTACCATCAATAACCAGTGGTCCCACCGCTATACGATGGTGGAGGTCTCCGGCCTCGACCGCACCGGTCTGCTTTTCGACCTGACCGCGACGCTGTCGAAGCTCAACCTCAACATCGCTTCCGCCCATGTCGCCACTTTCGGCGAGCGGGCGGTGGACGTGTTCTACGTTACCGATCTCCTCGGCGCGCAGATCACCTCGCCGACCCGGCAAGCGGCGATCAAGCGGGCGCTGATGCCGGTGTTCGCGATGCGCGAGGGCGACGGCAAGGCGGCCAAAGGGGCCGGTTAGCTTAGGTCATTTTTCTTCCAGCGCCCGTCGCAAACGCCGAATGATGACGCCGCGGGCCTTGTCGTCGGCGGCGGCCTCGATCGCCTCGTTGATGTCGAGGATCAGTTCCGACATGTCGTTGTGCCAGTCGAGATTGACCACCGCCTCGGGCTCGAGCCGCCGCCGATGCCCGCCGTCGATCGGCGTCGGCGCGTTGGTGGTCAATTCATAGACATCGTCGAGCAGTGGCGTGAACACTTGCGCCGCCGGCACCGTGCGCTCGGCGATGCGCCCGCTGAGGCCCACGAGCGCCCGCTCTTCGCCATGCACCAGGAACACGCCGCGCTTGATCGGCCGGCGCGCCGCGACCCAGCGCGCCAGTTCCGGGCCGTCGGCGTGGCCGGAATAGTCGTCGATGCAGCGAATGCGCGCCTTGACCTTCACCGGATCGCCCATGATGCGCACCGCCTCCACGCCGTCGACCAGGAAACGCCCGAGCGTGCCCTGCGCCTGGAATCCGACCATCAGCACGGTGGCGTTGGACTGCCACAGCCAGCGCTTGAGATGATGGCGGATACGGCCGGCGTCGCACATGCCGCTTGCGGCGATGATGATGTGGAAGCCGGTGAAGCGGGCGATCGACTTGCTCTCGTCCACCGTCTCGGTGCAGCGCAAATGCGGCGAATTCAACAGGCGCTTGACGTTGACGTCGGATTCGAGGCTCTCGGTGTGTTCGCGGAAGACTTCCGTGGCGTGAATGGCGAGGGGGGAATCGAGGAAGATCGGCGCCGCCGGGATGTCGCCGCGCTCCATCAGATCGACCAGATCGACGATCAATTCCTGGGTGCGCTCGACCGCAAAGGCCGGAATCAGCAGCGCCCCGCCGGCATCCGCCGCCGCGCGCACTTCCGATGCCAAACGTTCGCGGCGGGATTCGCGGGTCACCGGCGGCCGGTCCTCGTCGCCATAGGTCGATTCGCATAAGACGTAATCGAGGCCGGCCGGCGCCTCCGCCTCCGGCTGCAGCAGCTTGTCGTCGGGACCGAGATCGCCGGAGGCCAGCACGCGCAGCGGCTCGCCGTCGTCGCCTTCGCCGGCGAATTCGATTTCGATCGAGGCCGAGCCGAGCAGATGGCCGGCGTTCCAATAGCGCGCCCGCACGCCTGGCATGGCCTCGAACCAGTGCTCGTATTCGACCGCGCGAAACGCATCGAGCGAAGCAATGGCGTCGCGCTGGCCGTAGATCGGCGTCACCTGGGGGCGGCCGCGCGCGGCATTGCGACGGTTGAGCTGGGTGACTTCCGATTCCTGGATGTAACCGGAGTCCGGCAGCATGAAGGTGCACAAATCGATGGTGCCGCGGGTCGCCCACACCGGGCCGCGGAAACCGGCGCGGGTGAGCTTGGGGATGAGACCGCTGTGGTCGATATGCGCGTGCGTCAGCAGGACCGCGTCGATGTCCTCGGCGTTGAAGGGGAAGCGGCCGTAGTTCAATTCCTTCAGCGTCTTCGACCCTTGGAACAAGCCGCAGTCGACCAGCAGCCGCCCCTTCGGCGTTTCGAACAGATAGCAGGAGCCGGTCACCGTGCGCGCCGCCCCGCAGAAACGGATGGTCACGCTCATCGCGGCGGCCTTGGCAATTCGGTCAGGCCAACTTCGCCAAGCAGCGCTTTACCCAAGACCTCGTCGAGCGCGATGGCATTGCTCGGATGCGGCACGCTGGTGGTCGAGCGGATCGAGCGGATACCGACTTCGTGGAATTTGCGGATCATTTCCGGCGGGAACAGCGCGTGGGTGATGATCGCATCGATCGCCCTCGAGCCGGCGGCGAGCAGCGCCCGCGCGCAGGTGATCAGCGTGCCGCCGGATGAAACGATGTCGTCGATCAGCAGCACCGGCCGGCGGGTGAGCAGCCCCGGATCGGGGAATACCACGTCCACCACATGGTCTCCGCGCCGCACCTTTCGCCCGACGGTATGCGCGGTGCCGAGCAGGCGCGCCAACTCGGCGACCCACGGCTCCAACTCTTCATCGGGCCCGACCACCACCGTTGCGGGATCGACGCCGCTCATGCGCAAGGTCTCGAAGATCGCCGGCATCGCCGACAGATCCTCCGCCTCGATGCCGGGAAAGATCTCCTCGATGCGCTTGGTGCGATGCAGGTGGGCGTCGACGGTGACGATGCGATCGACGGCACCCGCCAGCAGCGGACCGACGACTTTCTGGCTGATCGCCTCGCCGGTGTGGAAGGCCGCGTCCTGGCGCATGTAGCAGAGATAGGGCGCGACCAGCACCAGCCGCTTGGCGCCGCCGCGGCGCAAGGCTTCCGCCGCGAACAGCACCGCCAGGAGCTTGTCGCTCGGCCGGTCGAGCGGCGTGTAGAGGATGGTGGTCGGCGCCGCCGCGCCCACGGTGACGCGCATCTCGTCATCGGGGAAACGATGCACGGCGATGGTGTTCATGCCGAGATCGAGCCGGCCGGCAAGCTGCCGCGCCTCGCGCGCCGCCCACGGCATGCATTGCAGCACGCAATCGCTCACGTCTTGCCTCCACTTTGTCGCGCGTGCGCGCCGTCGACGGTGTAGCCGGTGCCGGCCTTGGTAGCGGCGAGCGCCAGATCGTATTCGGGATCGTCGAACGCATGAATGCGGTAGAGCGGTTCGCCCTGCTCGACACGATCGCCGATCTTCTTGAACACCTTGATGCCGGCGCCCTTGTCGATCGGCGCGCCGGCGGTGCGCGCCAGGCGGTTGAGCCGCAGGTTGTCGATGGCCGTCACCACGCCGTCGCGCGGCGCGGGAATGTCTGTGGTCAGCGGCCCGAGCTCGCCGCGGCAGGTCGAGGGTCCTTGCGCCTCGATGATCTTTTCCATCTGTTTGAGCGCGGCGCCGCTTTCGAGCAGCGCCTTGGCGCGCGCATAGCCGGCGCCACCGCGCAATTCCGGATCGTATTCGAGCAGATGCGCGGAAAGCCGCAGCGACTTCTCGCGCAGGTCACTGGGCGCCGATGGATCGTTCGACAGCACCGCCATCACGTCCTGCGCCTCCAGCACCGGCCCGATGCCGTTGCCGATCGGCTGCCGGCCGTCGGTGGTCACGACCTCGACCGCGATGCCGAGCTGATCGCCGACGAATTCAAACAGCTTGCGCAGGCGCATCGCTTCGAGCGCGCTGGTCAATTTCGCCGCCGGGCCGACCGGCAGATCGAGCAGCAGGTGCGTCGAGCCGGCCGCGAGCTTCTTCGACATGATGGAGGCGACCATCTGCTCGCGGGTGTCGAGGCTGAGCGGGCGTTCGACCGAAATCAGAATGTCGTCGGCCGGCGACAGGTTCACATGCCCGCCCCAGACCAGGCAGCCGTGGCAGGCTTCCACGACCTCGCGCATTTCGTCGACGCCGAGATCGACCCGCGCCAGCACCTCCATGGTGTCGGCGGTGCCGGCCGGCGAGGTGATGGCGCGCGAGGAGGTCTTCGGAATCAATAGCCCGTGCGCGGCCACGATCGGCACCACGATCATCGAGGTGCGGTTACCGGGAATGCCGCCGATGCAATGCTTGTCGACGACGATCTTGCGATCCCATTTCAATTGCGTGCCGGCGCCGGCCATGGCGCGCGACAGCGCCAGCAATTCACCGCTGGTCATGAAGCTCGCCGAGCCGATCAGGAAGGCGGCGATCTCCATGTCGGAATAACGGTAGTGGGTGATGTCATCGATGATCGCCGTGATGTTGGCGTCGGTGAAGGTGCTGCCCTGGATCTTGGCGCGCACGGCATCGAGGCTGTCGGGAGGCGCAGCCGGCGTCACCGTCGCCAGGCTGCCGGCCGGCTCGCCAAAGCGGCGGAAGGCGGGGTCCGCCAGCCCGATCTCGTCGGGCCCGACCATGCCGTCATCGGTGAGCAGCAGGGTCGCCAGCAACACGCGGGAATTGCGGCGCAGTTCGACGCGGGAAAAGCCGCGGAACACCTCCGGCCGCAGCGCCTTGGAGCGCCGCGAGATGACCACCACGTTCTCGCGGCCGGTGTCGAGATTGATGCGGCGGATTTTGAGCTGCGGGCGGGACGGGTTGGCGGTCATCGCGGGGTCCGGGTGGGCGATTGCCTCGTAGCATAGCTAGGCGCGACCGCAAGCGATTGATTTAAATCAGGACTTTTCGGCGCGGCGGCTGACCTGGATCAAGGCCACGGGGGTCACGGCTGTGGCGTACTATGCGTGACCACCACAAGGAGCCGACATGCAGCCCCGCAACGTATGGTGCGCGCTTGTCCTGGCAGCCGCCTTGGCCGGGAACAGCCCGGCGATGGCGCGCAGTCGCAGAGCCCAGACATCCGCGAGAACATGAATGGGCGACCTATCACAACGCCCGCTTCGGCACGACCGCCGACTACCCTGCCGACCTGTTCACGGTGCGAGCGAGGCCGCCAACTAATGGGGACGGCCAGATCTTCCGCACCGCCGACGGCCAGCGCGCGGCTCATGATCTACGGCATGCGCAATTTCGACGAGGACTCGCCGAGTTCCTACGTCGCGAAGTATTTCAACAAGCCGGAGGTGACCTACAAGCGCACCAAGTGGCCGTTCTTCGTGGTGTCGGGCGTCCGCGAAGGCGAGATCTTTTACACCCGCTGCAATTTTCCCATCATCATCAACAGCATCATCGATTGTTTCGAGCTGCGTTACCCGGCCAAGGACAAGGCCAAATGGGACGCCATCGTCACCCGCATCAGCAACTCGCTGCGGGCGGGCAAGGGCGCCATGCGGCGCGAGTAGCCGGGCGCCGTCTCTTTCCGCCCCCGACGGCGCCTCTCTCCCTCCAAGGGAGCATGGGAGAATGACGAACCTGCTGTCACATGCCTGTCATCTGATATGTCGATAATTCTCGACATATAGAGATATCCGGACTAAGACCTGCCGCACAAAGAGACTTCTGGAGACCCCTCTCGATGAGCAAACCGGCCCTCGCCGTCGTCGGCCATATCGGCCCCGCACCGCGCGGCGACCGTCTGTCGCTGCCGCACGCACTGGCCGCGCTCGCGGCGCTCGGGCAACCGACGCGGCTTGCCATCTTCCGCCTGCTCATCGCGGCCGAGCCCCAGGGGCTGCCAGCCGGCGACATCGCGCAGAAGATCGGCTGCCCGCACAACACGCTGTCGTCGCATTTGAGCGTGCTGGCGCGGTCCGGCCTGGTGCGCGGCGCGCGCGACGGCCGCTCGATCATCTACCGCGCCGACGTCGACGCCATCCGCTCACTGGTCGGGTTCCTGGTCAACGACTGCTGCGGCGGCCACCCCGAAATGTGCGAGCTGCGCGACGCCATCGAAGCGAGCTGCGGTTGCGCGCCCAGGAAAGACGCGAAGCAAAAGAAGCGGAGTAAATGATCATGCGTGAGCCCGGCCACAAGCCCTACAACGTGCTGTTCCTGTGCACCGGCAATTCCGCCCGCTCGATCATCGGCGAGGCCGTGCTCAATCGCGCCGGCCAGGGCAAATTCCACGCGTTTTCCGCCGGCAGCCAACCCAAAGGCCAAGTGCATCCTTACACGCTCGATCTGTTGCGCAAGATGCATTTCGATGTCGGCGACGCGCGCTCGAAAAGTTGGCTGGAGTTCGCGCAACCCAACTCGCCCAAGCTCGATTTCGTCTTCACCGTCTGCGACAGCGCCGCGAACGAAAGCTGCCCGGTCTGGCCGGGTCAGCCGATGACCGCGCATTGGGGCGTGCCGGATCCGGCGGCGGCCACCGGCACCGAAGCCGAAATCCGCCTCGCCTTCGCCGACGCGCTGCGCATGTTGACCAACCGCATCAACATCTTCGTCAGCCTGCCGCTCGACAAGCTTGACCGCCTGAGCCTGCAGAAACGGCTCGACGACATCGGCGCCGCCAAGGAATCCCAAGACCCGCCCGCCGCCGCCGAATAAGCCCGAACAAGCCTGAACAAACGAGCCGCCATGTCCACGTTCGAACGCTATCTCACGGTCTGGGTCGCGCTGTGCATCGTTGCCGGCATCGCGCTCGGCCATTGGTTTCCCGCCGTCTTCCATGTTGTCGGCGCTGCGGAAATTGCCAAGGTCAACATGCCGGTGGCGGTGCTGATCTGGCTGATGATCATCCCCATGCTGGTGAAGATCGACTTCGCCGCGCTGTCGCGGGTGAAGGAGCACTGGCGCGGCATCGGCGTGACGCTGTTCATCAACTGGGCGGTCAAGCCGTTCTCCATGGCTTTCCTCGGCTGGCTGTTCATCGGCTGGCTGTTCAAACCCTATCTGCCGGCCGACCAGATCGCGAGCTACATCGCGGGGTTAATCTTGCTGGCAGCGGCGCCCTGCACCGCCATGGTGTTCGTGTGGAGCAATCTCTCCGACGGTGAGCCGCATTTCACGCTGAGCCAAGTCGCGCTCAACGACGTCATCATGGTGTTCGCGTTCGCGCCCATCGTCGGGCTGTTGCTCGGGCTCTCCGCGATTACGGTGCCATGGGAGACTCTGCTGCTCTCGGTCGTGCTCTACATCGTGGTGCCGGTCGTCATCGCGCAGATCGTTCGGCGCAGCGTGCTCGCGGGCGGCGGCCAAGCGGCGCTGACGCGGCTGCTGTCGACCCTGCAGCCGGTATCGCTGGTCGCCCTGCTGGCGACGCTGGTGCTGCTGTTCGGCTTCCAGGGCGAGCAGATTCTGGCGCAGCCGCTGATCATCGTCCTGCTGGCGGTGCCGATCATCATCCAGGTCTATTTCAATTCCGGCCTCGCCTATCTGCTCAACCGCGCCGCCGGCGAAGCCCATTGCGTCGCCGGGCCCTCGGCGCTGATCGGCGCCAGCAACTTCTTCGAGCTGGCGGTGGCCGCCGCCATCAGCCTGTTCGGCTTCAATTCGGGCGCGGCGCTCGCGACCGTGGTGGGCGTGCTGATCGAGGTGCCGGTGATGCTGTCGGTGGTCAAGATCGTCAACAGCACCCGCGATTGGTACGAGGCCGGCGCAATGGTCAAGGAGCGCATCGCCAACGGCAAGGCGCGCTGATTTGCTCGCTAACGGTTTCGCGCCGAAGGCCTTGCAAACCGCACAAGCGCGTCCGGCACGGCGATGGTGTGAGCGAGCAGGCGATAGCTCTGCGTCTTGCCGTGCGAATCGACATTGAGCGCCTGGGTCACGCCGCCGTCGAGCACGCCGTCGAGCACGAAGTTCATCGCATGGAGCTTCGGCAACACGTAACGCTGCACCTCGCTCGGCTGCCGGTGCGCGAACAGCGCCCACACCACCTCCTCGGTCACGGTGTCGCGCAACAGCGGAAACAGCTCCGGCGCGTAGGCGATGAGCGAGATGTTGAGGCGGTCGCCCTTGTCGCCGGCGCGGGCGTGGGCCAAAGCATGAAGGGACAATTCAGGCATCGCCAGCCTCCACAATCTGCACCTTGGGCCGCACCGCGTCGCGCGGCACCAGACAGGACGTCGCCGCGATGCGCGGCCGCAACGCCACACGAATGCCGCCGCCGGCCGCCGGGCCGGCGCAATAGAGCGCCTCGACTTCGGCGAGCCCGCGCTCGACCGACGCCTTGTCGGGACCGGCAAAGGCCACCCGCAAACGCAGATCCTCGCTGCCGCGTTCGGCTATGCGATCGAGACTGTCCCAGGCGCGGCCAGCGTCATCGCCGAGCACGCTCAGCACGCCGATCACGTCGCAGCGCATGCGCAAGTCTTGCGGGCTGCGCCTGCGCACGATCTCGCCGGCGAGCCGCGCGCGCGCCAACGCGTTGGGGCCGTAATAGGAGATCTCGCCCTCGCCCAGCCAGCCGCCGTCATAGCAGACGGTGACCTTGAGCGTGTCGGGCCGGACATGGCCGGTGACGCCCTTGAGCCGCACCCGGTCGCCGCCGAGTTCGTCGAGGCTCGCGCCGCTGATGTCGGCGGTGACATCGGGGGTGAGATAAGCGGCGGGATCGTGCACCTCGTAGAGCAGTTGCTCGGTGACGGTGCGGCGGTCGACCAGCCCGCCGCCTGCCGCCTTGCCGATGATGCAGCCGCCGTCGGCATCGATCTCGGCAATCGGATAGCCGATGCTCTCCGGCGCTCGGCACGTCCTTGAACCCGGGATCGGCGAAATAGCCGCCGGTGACCTGCGCGCCGCATTCCAGCAGATGGCCGGCCATGGTGCCGCGGCCGAGCTTCACCCAGTCGTCGAGCGACCAGCCGAAGGCGTGGATGAGCGGCCCGAGCGCCAGCGACGGATCGGCCACGCGGCCGGTGACCACGACCTGTGCGCCCTCACCCAATGCTTCGACGATGGGACCGGCGCCGAGATAGGCGTTGGCGGAGACCAACAGCTTTTGGTCCGGCAGGTCGTCGCAACAGGCGCGCAGCACCTCGAGGCCGGCGGCATCCAGCATGTCGTCACCGGTGACCATGCCGATCTTGGTGCGTGTTTTGGGGCGCGTCCCGGTTTGCGCGGCGAGTTTCGCGATCACCTGCGCCGCCGCCGGTGGATTGGCCGCACCGAAATTGCCGACGATGGCAATGTTGCCGTCGATACAATCTTTCAAGACCGATGCAAGCAGCGCTTCGAGCTTCGGCTCATAGCCGGCCGCGGGATTCTCACGGCGGCGCAATTGTGCGGCGGCCAGTGTACGCTCACCCAGGGTCTCGAAGATGAGGGCGGCGCGTTCGCCGGAAGCCCGCAGGGCACGCACGACCGCAAGCGGCGCGTCGAGCCGGTCGCCCGAATAGCCGGCTCCCGCGCCGATCAGCATGCGCCCGCCCCTGTGTTCCATCCCCGCCATCGTATCTCTTTCTGTGGTCGACGCGACAACCCGGCGCCGCGGCCAGCCGCCCCGCCCGGACCAGCGCAAGGCTTTGAAACAAATCTGAAATCCCCTGCTTAACGGCACCTTAAATCGAGGCCCGTAGCGTCCCTTCCGGGGCCGGCGTGGGACGCGCCGGCGTGTAACGAGTTGGCGTCATGGCGTCGGGACGGGGACATTCGAGCGGCCGCAAGGAGCCGTCATTCGAGGCCGGTCCCGAAGTGCGCGTGAAGCCCGGCGACCGCCCGGCTGGGGCGCGCCGCTCCTCCCCCAAGCGCCGCAAACGCAGGAAGCGCGCCCGCCGCGGCATCCGCGCCCGCATCGGCCGCCTCGCCTATTGGAGCCTGGTGCTGGCGCTATGGGTCGGCATTGGCGGCGTCGGCACGATCATCTGGGTCGGCGCCCATCTGCCACCGATCCAGTCGCTGGAAATCCCCAAGCGGCCGCCTTCGATCCAGATCGTCGATGCACGCGGTCAGCCGCTCGCCCGCCGTGGCGACAAGGCCGGCGCGCCACTGTCACTGAAGGAAATGCCGGCCTACGTGCCACAGGCCTTTATCGCCATCGAGGACCGGCGCTTCTACAAACATTTCGGCGTCGATCCATTCGGCATCGCCCGCGCGCTGGTGGCCAACGTCCTGCACCTCGGCGTTTCGCAGGGCGGCTCCACCATCACCCAACAGCTCGCCAAGAACCTGTTTCTGACCCAGCAACGCACCATCCATCGCAAGCTGCAGGAGGTGTTGCTGGCGTTGTGGCTGGAGCACAAATATTCCAAGGCCAAGATTCTCGAGCTCTATCTCAACCGCGTCTATTTCGGTTCCGGTGCCTACGGCATCGAGCAGGCCTCGCAGCGCTATTTCAGCGTTTCCGCGCGCCGCCTCACGCTTCCCGAAGCGGCGATGCTGGCGGGTCTGGTAAAGTCACCATCGCGGCTGGCGCCGACGCGGAACTACAGGGCCGCCGAAAAACGCGCCAAGGTCGTGCTCGCCGCCATGGGCGGGCTCGGCCTCATCAGCAAAGCGAAAGAGCGCGTCGCCATGGCGAACCCGCCGCGCATCGTCGCGCAGACCAACAGCGGATCGAGCAACTATGTCGCCGACTGGGTGATGGACGGCGTCAACGACGTCCTCGGCCATGTCGAACAGGACATCGTGGTGCGCACCACCATCAATTCCGCGATGCAGGCGGAGGCGGAGAAAGCGCTCGCCGACGAGCTGGCGCAGAAGGGCGGGAAGTACCGCGTCGGCGAAGGCGCGCTGGTGTCGATGACGCCGGATGGCGCGGTGCGCGCGCTGGTCGGCGGCCGCGACTACGCGCATAGCCAATATAATCGCGCGGTCGCCGCC
Organism: uncultured Pseudomonadota bacterium; assembly: GCA_963829785.1. Lineage (GTDB taxonomy): Bacteria > Pseudomonadota > Alphaproteobacteria > Rhizobiales > Xanthobacteraceae > Pseudolabrys. Next base: position 46,454 of record CAWHJZ010000010.1, read on the forward strand.
AAACGCCAGCCCGGCTCGGCGTTCAAGCCGTTCGTCTATCTCACCGCGCTCGAACACGGGCTGACGCCCGACAGCGTGCGCACCGATGGTCCTATCCGGGTGGGCGGCTGGAAACCTGAAAACTATGAGCACGATTATCTCGGGCCGGTGAACCTCACCAAGGCATTGGCGCTGTCGCTCAACACGGTGTCGGTACGCCTCACCTTGGAGTTCGGCCCGCAGACGGTGATCCGCACCGCGCACCGGCTCGGCATCGCCTCGCACCTCGAGCCGAATGCCTCGATCGCGCTCGGCACCTCGGAAGTCTCGGTGCTCGAATTGACCGGCGCCTATGCGACCTTCGCCAATGGCGGCTACCGGGTGAGGCCGCACGTCATCACCCGCATCACGACGCCCAAGGGCCGGCTGCTTTATGCCCGCCCCAACCGCGCACCCGCCCGCGTCGTCGACCCGCGCTACGCCGGCATGATGAACGCGATGCTACAGCAGACGCTTCGCTACGGCACCGCCAAGCATGCCTCGCTGCCGGGCTGGCCGGCGGCCGGCAAAACCGGCACAAGCCAAGATTTCCGCGACGCCTGGTTCGTCGGCTACACCTCGCGTCTGGTCACCGGCGTGTGGCTCGGCAACGACGACGGCAAGCCGACCAAGCACGTCACCGGCGGCAGCCTGCCGGTCGAGATCTGGAGCCGCTATATGCGCGGCGCGTTGCAGGGCGTGCCGGTCGCCGGCCTGCCCGGCTATTCGTCCGGCGGAGGTCTGTTTTCCGGCCTGTTCGGCGGAAGCGACTCGTCACCGCCGCCGCGTCCGCCTGAACCGGTCGCCGCCAGCGCACAGCCGACGACCACCGGCAGCGGCAGTCTCGACGGCTGGCTGCTCAACAATCTGTTCGGACGCCGCTAGCGGCCCGAATCCGAAGTTCGTCAAATCATTCAGCTTGCGCCATACGAACTTCGGATTCGCCACGAGCGTTCATTGCGTGTTGAGGCGGGCGCGTACCGCGCGGGTGCCGATCCACAACAGCATGCTGGCGCTGCCCATGAAGGCCACCGCAAGGACGAGCGGCCAGGCGCTCATGCCCAGCAACTGTCCGACCGCCACGCCGCATAACGCCGCCACCGCCTGCTGGATGAAGCCGAGCAGCGCCGAGGCGGCGCCCGCGCGCTCGGGAAACGGCGTCATGGCGCCGGCGATCGACTGCGGCAGCACCATGCCCATCCCGGCGAGATAGAGCGCCATCGGCAGCACCAGCGAGTAGGCTGAACTCAAACCCAGCATCACCGCGGCCACCATGCCGAAACCGCCGACGACCATCGCCACGCAGCCGATACCGATGGTGCCGTCGATGCCGAGCGGCACCACGAGGCGCGCGGCGAGCGTCGCGCCGATCATGAAGCCGAGCGAGCCGACCGCGAAGATGACGCCGAAGTTGAAAGGCGACAGCCCGTAGAGGTTCTGCAGCACGAAGGAGGACGCCGAGATCCAGGCAAACAGCCCGGCGTAGCTGGTGGTGGCGAGCCCCGAATAGGCGAGATAGGCCGGATTGCGCGCGACCAGACGATAGGACTTGAGCATGGAGCCGAAGGACACCGGCTCGGCCGCGCGCAAGATGAGCGTTTCCGGCAGCAGCAGCCAGATGACCACGAGGCCCGACACGCCGGCCAGCACCAGCGTCAGGAACACCGACTGCCAGCCGAACACGGTCTGCAGGATGCCGCCACCGATCGGCGCCAGCACCGGCGCCAGCGCCATCACCGAGCCGATCAGCGACAATTCACGGCCGGCGCGGGAGCCGGAATAAAGATCGCGCACCACCGCGCGTGCCAGCACGATGCCGCCGCAGCCGCCGAGCGCCTGCAAGGCGCGCGCCGCGATCAGCATGTGGATCGAGATGGAGACCGCGCAGAGCAGGCTGGCAAAACAATAAAGCGCGATGGCGCCGAGCAGTACCGGCTTGCGGCCGTGGCGGTCCGACAGCGGCCCGTAGGCGACCTGTCCGACGGCGAATCCGACCAGATAGGCGGAGACGGTGAGCTGGCCCTGAGCCGTGGTGGCGTCGAGCAGACGCACGATGTCCGGCAGCGACGGCAGATACATGTCGGTGGTGAGCGGACCGATCGCGCTCAATGCCGCCAGCAATGCCGTGAGCGCGAAAGTGCCGGGACGGAGCATGCAATCGATTCCGAGCTAGGCGAAATGAGCGGCGCTGAATGGCCCTAAGACGTGGATGCCCGGCACAAGGTTCATGCTCGGGCCGGCAAAGCCGGACCCGAATGCCGGTCATGACGGTGCCTACATCAACGGCCTTGACGATACTAGTGGAGCGAATTTGACATTTGATACCCATTTGCGGCGAGCCGCTCATCAAATGTCAAATTCAAAGCTCCACTAGAATTAAATAATTGCTAGTGGTCCTTTGATTCCGACATTTGCTCGGGAGCTTGCAGCAACGGGATGCAAATGTCGGAATCGGACCACTAGCGCCGCGCGCTCCGGCCGGAGGCGTCGGTTTCCAGCCCGTAGCGGTGCAGGTCGGTGCCGTGCACGTCGAGCCAGGTCTTGGCGCGGGTGACGTGCGGGCAGATGCGCTCGACCAGCCGCCAGAACCGCCGCGAGTGGTTCATCTCGACCAGATGCGCCACCTCGTGCGCGGCGAGATAATCGAGCACGAAGGGCGGCGCCAGGATCAGCCGCCAGGAATAGGAGAGGACGCCGGTGGTCGAGCACGAGCCCCAGCGGCTCGACTGGTCGCGGATCGACACCCGCTTGAGCTTGACGCCGAGCCGCTCGGCGGCGGCGCGGCTCGCGGCTTCCAGATCGGCCTTGGCTTCGCGCTTGAGGAAGTCGCGGATCCGGCGCGCGAGGTGCGCTTCGTCACCGGCGACGCACAGCGAGCGGGAACCGTCGTCGCCGATCTCGATCGAGACCGTGCCGCGCCCGCGCCGGTGCTCGATGCAGTGATCGACGCCGCGCAAAGGCAGAACGGTGCCGTGCGCGAAAGGCGCCGGCTTGGGCAGGCGGCCGAGCCGCGCCGCGATCCAGCCGCCATGCTTCTCGGCGAAGGCGCGCGCCTCCTTGAGATTGCCGCGCGGCGGCATGGTGAGCAGCACTTCGCGGGTGGCGGAATGAATGCGCAAGGTGTAGCGGCGCGCCTGCCGGTGCCGGCGCACGCGCACCGGATAATCCTCACCCTCGAAGAAAATATTGATCGCCGAAGGCTCACTGGGACGGCGGTAAAGCAGGGCGCGCTGAGACATGGGGCGTGTCCAACCGGAATCGGACCGGCGCGCCATATTGCCATAACCGCCGGGCGCGGAAGCCCCTTCACGATTTAAATCGCTGAGGCCCAATAGCCAGGGGATGTTGTGCTGCCAACCCACGAAATCTTGGGCCTTTCCGGTTGGGAACGGGTTTCTTCGGCGCCCGGACGCGGAGCCGGTCCGGGTATGCCGTCACGCACGCGCGAACGCTTGCGAATCTTTTTACGCGACAAGGAGTTAATCGAAGGCACCGGATCGGCGCCAGACCTCACGTGAAATCTCACGCGAAAAGGCGCGTCAATCTTGGGCTGACGCGACCTCGGCCGTGTCGGCGCCCTCGGCCGGGCCGGAAACCTTGGCGGCCCCAGCGCCCTTGGCGGCGCCGTTGGCGCGCCCGTGGCCTCCGTTGTTGGACAGCACGAAATCGGCGATGCGCGGGGCGATGTCGGCGCGGAAGCGCGAACCGTTGAACACGCCGTAATGGCCGACGGCAGGCTGCACGTAATTCGCCTTCATGTCGGCGGGAATGTTCGGGCACAGCGCGTGCGCCGCCTCGGTCTGGCCGACGGCGGAAATGTCGTCGTGCTCACCTTCCACCGTCAACATGGCGACGCGTTTGATCGCGGTCAGGTCGACGGGGCGGCCGCGATGGGTCATCTCGCCCTTCGGCAGCAAATGCCGGATGAACACGGTGTCGACGGTCTGCAGATAGAACTCGGCGGTGAGATCCATGACCGCGAGATATTCGTCATAGAACTCACGGTGCTTCTGCGCGGAATCGCCGTCGCCCTTGACCAGATGCCGGAACAGATCGTGGTGCGCCTTGAGATGGCGATCCAGGTTCATGCTCATGAAGCCGTGCAACTGCAGGAAGCCCGGATAGACGTCGCGCATGAAGCCGGGATGCGGGAACGGCACCTTGGTGATGACGTGGCTGCGGAACCAGTCGAGCCCGCGGCTCTCGGCCAGATCGTTGACCGCGTTGGGATTGATTCGGGTGTCGATCGGGCCGCCCATCAGCACCATGGAATGCGGCACGTAAGGATCGTCGTCGGCTTCCATCAAGGCGACCGCCGCCATCACCGGCACCGAGGGCTGGCACACCGCGATCACGTGCGCGTCGCCGCCGAGTTTGTGCAGTATCGAGATGAGGTAATCGATGTAGTCGTCGAGATCGAAGCGGCCTTCCGCGACCGGCACGTTGCGCGCGTCGACCCATTCGGTGAGGTAGACGTCGTGATTGGGCAGGAAGGTTTCGACCGTGCCGCGCAGCAGCGTCGGGAAATGGCCCGACATCGGCGCGACGATCAGCAATTTCGGCTGCGGCCGGCGCGGCGCGCGGCTGAAGGCGCGCTCGAAATGCAAGAGCTTGCAGAACGGGCGCTCCCACACGACAGTCGGATGCACCGGCACGCGTTCGCCGCCCACCGTTGTGTGATCGATATTCCATTCCGGCTTGTGGTAGCGGCGCGTCGAGCGCTCGAACATCTCCATCGCCGCCGCCACCGACTTGCCGTAGGTGGTGTGCGCGAGCGGATTGGCGGGATTCTTGAAGAACAGCCGGGTGGCGTCGGCAAACGCGCGCGACGGATTGAGCGCGGCGTGGCCCATTTCGTAGAACCAGTACATCGGCGACGCCAGCAGCATAGAACCTTCGCCGGAGAGGGTGGCCCCTCCGTCGAGTTCGCCGATCGTCATTGAATCTTGCCCCGGGCCGTATTGCACCGCAGCAGAGTGTCGTTTTTCTGTCATAGCGTCAATATAAAGATAAGTGCTCACCGCCCGGTTTACATCCCGCCGGGCGCGTCAAAATACTCGATTTACTGGGCTTTTCCGCCTATTCGCCGGTCTGCAGCAGCGAGCCGTGCTCGCGCGCGCTCCGCAAGAGCTTCAAAAACGCCAATGATGCGGCCGCGAACAGTACCGCATTATAGGCCAATGCCTGCAGCATCAGGTCGGCGCGGAAGACGTGGTGGATGAGCAGCGCGCGCATGCCCTCGAACACATAGGTCGGCGGCAGCGCCCAGGCGACGTATTGCAGCCAGACCGGCAGCACATCGACCGGGTAGTACACACAGGTCAGCGGCAAGAACAAAAACATGATGGTCCAGGCGAGGCTTTCCGCGCCCATGCCGTTCCGCAACAACAAGCCGGCGACGAAGATGCCGATCGACCAACTCGTCAAAAAGAGATTGACGAAGAAGGCGACGAGCGCGAGGCCGAGCGCCCACAGATTGAAGCCGAAGAAAGCGATGGCCAGCAGCGACACCGGGATCATGCCGATCAACAGCCGCACCACGCTCATGATCATCAGCGAGGCGATGAACTCCACCGGCCGCAGCGGCGACATCATGATGTTGGCGAGATTGCGCGACCACATCTCTTCCAGGAACGAGATGGAAAAGCCGAGCTGGCCGCGGAACAGAATGTCCCACAACAGCACCGAGCCGATGAACACGCCGCCGGCGCGGGCGAAGAAGCCGGCGTTCTCTGCCACGTACATCTGCAGGAAGCCCCACATCAGCATCTGCACCGTCGGCCAATAAATGAGGTCGAGAATGCGCGGCCAGGACGACGACAGCAGATACCAGTAGCGCCGCACCATGGCGCCGACGCGGGCGGGCGAAAATTCGAGCGCGCCGTTGAAGGCTGTCATTGCGCCGCACCCCCAAATGTCTGCGCGCTTCTTTTCCGTTCGTCCCCGCGAAAGCGGGGACCCAGGGCCGCGCACACTGAACCCTTTGCAAAGACTGGATTCCCGCTTCCGCGGGAATGAACGGAGTTTGGAAGCGCCGGCTTGCATGGATACACGCTCATTGCGCGGCCTCCGATTGCGCGCTGCGGCCGCGCGCGACGTCGAGGAACACCTCCTCCAGCGTCCGCCGGCCATAATGGGCGAGCAGACGGGCCGGCGTGTCGTCGTCCTCGATACGGCCGCGCTTCATGATGATGACGCGCTCACACAGGCGCTCGACCTCGTTCATGTTGTGGGAGGCGAGCAGGATGGTAGCGTTGTGGGCGGCGCGATAATCCTCCAGCCGCGAGCGCACCCAGTCGGCGGTGTCGGGATCGAGCGAGGCGGTCGGCTCGTCGAGCAGCAGGACGTCCGGATTGTTGAGCAGCGATTTGGCGAGCGACACCCGCGTCTTCTGCCCGGCCGACAGCTTGCCGTTGGGCCGGTCGATAAATTCATGCAGGTCGAGATCGGCGGCGAGTTGGGCGATGCGCGCATCCGCGTCGGCCACGCCGTAGAGCTGCGCGAACACGGAAAGGTTCTGCCGCACCGTCAGCCGCATCGGCATGTCGACATAGGGGCTTTCGAAATTCATCCGCTGCAGCACGCGGTAGCGCTCCTTCGGCATCGCCGCGCCGAGCACCGAGACGGTGCCGGAGGTGGGCGTGACCAGGCCCATGATGATGGCGATGGTGGTGGTCTTGCCGGCGCCATTGCCGCCGAGCAGGCCGGTGATCGAGCCCCGGGGAAGACGGAACGAAATGCCGTCGACCGCGGTCGTGGCCTTGTAGCGCTTGACCAGGTCCTCGACGGCGATGGCGGCGGTGTTGGGGGCATCCATGACGCCCTCATGTGCCGCCGCGCCGCCGCCAGCGCAAGCCCTTGTGGCCTTCCATTGGTATGGGCCGCGCAAGCGGCTACATTGGCGCCCCATGCCCGCCCTCGAATTCGCCCAGAGCCATCCGCGCCGCAACGTGCGCCTCGACACGCTGGTGCGGCTGCGCTGGCTCGCCATCGTCGGGCAGACCACCGCGGTGCTGGTGGTCTATTACGGGCTCGACTTCCCGATGCCGGGCTGGGCCTGCCTGGCGGTGATCGCGCTGTCGGCCTGGCTCAACATCGCACTGCGCCTGCGCTTCCACAGCACCCAACGGCTGGAGCCCGACCGCGCCGCCTGGCTGCTCGCCTTCGATATCGCCGAACTGGCGGTGCTGCTGTTCCTGACCGGCGGCCTGCAGAACCCGTTCGCCTTTCTGTTTCTCGGGCCGGTGCTGTTGTCGGCGACGGCGCTGCCGCCGCGTTTCACGGTGATGCTCGGCGGCTTTGCGGTCGCCTGCGCCACCGTATTGGTGTTCGTGCATTACCCATTGCCGTGGGACACCGACGACCCCTTGCGGCTGCCGCCGATCTACATGATGGGCGTCTGGCTCTCGATCCTGCTCGCCATCGGCTTCATCGGCGTCTACGCTTGGCAGATCACCGAGGAATCACGCCAGCTTTCCGACGCGCTCGCCGCCACCGAACTGGTGCTGGCGCGCGAGCAGCATCTCTCGCAACTCGATGGTCTCGCGGCCGCCGCCGCGCATGAGCTCGGCACGCCGCTGTCGACGATCTCGGTGATCGCCAAGGAGCTGGAGAACGCCATCGCCGCCAATGCGCCGCACGGCGACGACGTTCGGCTTCTGCGCGAACAGGCGACGCGCTGCCGCGATATCCTCGCCAAGCTGACCGAACTGTCTGCGAGCGGCGGCGAACCGTTCGACCGTATGTCGCTGCCGGCGCTGCTGGAAGAGGTCGTGGCGCCGCACCGCAACTTCGGCGTCGCCATCGACGTCGCGGTGCACTCCGAAGAGGGCAGCCAGCCGGTCGCCGCACGCAATCCGGCGGTCCTCTACGGGCTCGGCAATCTGTTGGAGAACGCGGTCGACTTCGCGCGCGAGCGGGTCACGGTGGACGCCACCTGGGACGACGACGGCGTTGAGGTCACCATCAGCGACGACGGCCCCGGTTTCTCGCCGGAGATCATGGACCGCATCGGCGAGCCCTATGTTACCAGCCGCCGCCGCAGCCTGGCCGAGAACGACGACGAACCGAGAGGCCTGGGGCTCGGCTTTTTCATCGCCAAGACCCTGCTGGAGCGCTCGGGCGCCACGCTCTCTTTCGAGAACCGGCGCGCGCCGGAGCACGGTGCCGTCGTTAAGTTACGCTGGAGTCGAAGCGATTTCGAACGGCCATTAACTTTCGCCGCGCCTTGAGTTCGCCTCAACCGTTCACTATTTCTATCTGACTGTTACCGACTGTATGATGATCCTGCCTGCCGCGGCTGACGCGGCGCGGGCAAGCCCGGGGGTGGTGCAACGTGGACATGGTCATGAGCGAAGTCGCCGAACCGATGCAGCGGGAGAATATCCCTGACGAACGGACGTTGCTCATCGTCGAAGATGACCGTTCGTTTCTGCAACGGCTGGCCAAGGCGCTCGAGCAGCGCGGCTTCACCGTCGCCACCGCCGAGTCGGTCGCCGATGGCATGTTGCAGGTCGAGCACGCGGCGCCGGCCTTCGCCATCGTCGACATGCGGCTCGGCGACGGCAACGGCCTCGACGTCATCTCCGCGCTCAAGCGTCGCCGGCCCGAAGCGCGCGGCATCATCCTCACCGGCTATGGCAACATCGCCACCGCCGTGAACGCGGTGAAGCTCGGCGCGGTGGATTATCTGGCAAAGCCCGTCGACGCCGACGACGTGGTCGCCGCGCTCTTGGCGCAGGACAATACCAAGATCGATCCGCCAGAAAATCCGATGTCGGCCGATCGTGTGCGCTGGGAGCACATTCAGCGCATCTACGAAATGTGCGGCCGCAACGTGTCGGAGACCGCACGCCGGCTCAACATGCACCGGCGCACCCTGCAGCGGATTTTGGCAAAAAGGGCGCCGCGCTAGCGGAGACCGTCTTAACTGAGGATGCGCGCGCCGCGGTAAGGTGCCGTCACTCCCCCGCTCGTCCCCGCGAAAGCGGGGACCTAGAACGACATTCGCCACACTTTCATCATTCACTGGATTCCCGCTTGCGCGGGGATGAGCGGAGGTTGCTGCGGCGTTTCGCTCTACATCACATCCCCATACGGCCCATTCGGATCGCTGAGCGCCTGCAGGCGCATGGCGGCGGCGCGGGCGAACAACAGCATCATTGATTTCCGCGTCGCCGCCGGCAGCTTGTGCTCAGGCGCTTCGCCATGGAATGCGGCGCCGAAATTGTCGGCAATGATCAATCCGGCGTCGGGCGGGAAGATTTCGCTTGGCACGTCCATGCAGGTGGCGAAGAACAGCCGGTCACAATGGGTGCGGTAGTCGGGCCATTTCTGGTCGGCACGAAAATCGGCGACCGACGACTTGATCTCCACGATCCAGACCGTACCGCCGCTATCGAGCGCCACCAGATCGGCGCGCCGGCCCGAGGGTAGCGGCAGTTCGCTCACCACCGAAAAGCCGTGCGCGTGCAAGAGCCGTGCGGTGCCGCGCGCGATCTGCAGCGCGGTCTCCGACTGGCGGCCGTCGACCGGCATCTGCAACGGCGTGGAAGCTGTAAGGCTCATGATCGCAACTTAGCACCTTTTTTGTTTGCGCATGATCTGATCCGAAAACCGGTTCCCATCCCCGATCAAGCCGAGGACAGGCTTTTTCGGGATCATGCGCGTTCCGGAAACGCCTTGGCGAGCGCGGCGCGGTCGGCCTGCAACACGCCGCGCTCGGTGATCAGCCCGGTGACGAGGCGCGCCGGCGTCACGTCGAAAGCATAGTTGGCGACATCCGAGCCGTCGGGAATGATCTGCACGGTTTCGATGCGGCCGTCCTTGGTCTTGCCGCTCATCAGCGCGACCTCGTCGCCGCTGCGTTGCTCGATCGGGATTTCGGCAATGCCGTCGCTGACGGTGAAGTCGATGGTCGGCGACGGCAGCGCCACATAGAACGGCACATTGTTGTCGGCAGCCGCCAGCGCTTTCAAATAAGTGCCGATCTTGTTGCAGACGTCGCCTTGCGCGGTGACGCGGTCGGTGCCGACAATGATGATGTCGACCATGCCGTGCTGCATCAGATGGCCGCCGGTGTTGTCGGGAATGACGGTATGCGGCACGCCGTGATGATTGAGCTCCCAAGCGGTGAGCGAAGCGCCCTGGTTGCGCGGCCGGGTCTCGTCGGCGAACACGTGCACCGGGATACCCTTCTCGTGCGCCATATAGATGGGCGCGGTGGCGGTGCCCCAGTCGACGGTGGCAAGCCAGCCGGCGTTGCAATGAGTGAGCACGTTGACCCGCTCGCCGTTCTTCTTCTTGGCGGCGATCTCTTCGATGAGCTTGAGCCCGTTGCGGCCGATCGCCTGGTTGATCTCGACATCCTCTTCCGCGATCTCATTGGCGCGTTGCCGCGCCGCTTCCAGCCGCTCAGCCCGCGGGCGGTTGCGCACCGCCGCCATCATCTCGTCGAGCGCCCATTTCAGGTTGATCGCGGTCGGCCGGGTCTGAACAAGCGTCGCGTAGGCGCGGTCGAGCCCCTCGTCGGAGGCGTCCTCCCGCAGAGCGAGCCAGACGCCGTAGGCGGCGGTGGCGCCGATGAGCGGCGCGCCACGCACCTGCATCGACTTGATGGCGTGGGCGGCGTGATCAAGCGTTTTCAACTGGATCTTGACGAAGCGGTGCGGGAGCAGCGTCTGGTCGATGATGCCGACGCTTTCGCCGTCAGGCTCCATCCAGATCGTGCGTGTGGGGGTTCCGTCGATTTTCATGGACTAAGAAATAGCGGGGTTTCCCCGCGCTGTCATTCCTGGTGCGCGCCTCGCACGGCAGGCCGCGCGGGTTGCGCGCCTTCCCGCCATGCCCCACTCTGCCGCACCTTTTGGAGAGCGACATGGCCATCGACTACGAAGTTGAATACGACAACCGCGCCCGCGTGCCCGAGCATCAGCAGATTTTCGACCGCTGGAGCGCCGAGAACGCCGCCTACCGCGCGCAAGCCGACGGCGCCGAGTTGGACCTGCGCTACGGGGCCTCGGAACGGCAGAGCATGGACATTTTTCCGGGCGCGGGCGACGCCGCGGCGGCCCCGCTCGCCCTGTTCATCCACGGCGGCTGGTGGCGTTCGCTGGCGCCGTCGATGTTCGGCCAGCTCGCGGCGGGCCCCAACAAACAGGGGGTCACCGTGGCGGTCGCCGGCTACGATCTCTGTCCGCAGGTAACGCTCCCCACCATCATCGAAGAGATGCGTGCGGCCTGTCTCTGGCTCTGGCGCAAGTACCACAAGCGCATCACGGTCTACGGCCATTCCGCCGGCGGTCATCTTGCCGCCTGCATGGTGGCGACCGACTGGAAGACGCTTGATCCCGGCGCGCCTGCCGATCTGGTGCCGGCGGGCTATGCGATTTCCGGCGTGTTCGATCTGACGCCGCTCACGCAGATTTCGGTCAACCAGGATCTCAAGCTCGACGAAAAGACGGCGCACGCCTGCTCGCCGATTTATTGGCAGGTACCGCCCGGGCGCACCTTCGACGCCGTGGTGGGCGCGGTGGAGTCGGGAGAATTCCTGCGCCAGAGCAAGATCATCGCCGACACCTGGGGAAAGGGTCCGACGCAGACTCGTTACGAGGAAATCGCCGGCGCCAACCATTTCACCGCCGTCGATCCGCTGAGTGACGGCAACAGCGCCATGTCCAGACGGGTGGCCGAGCTCGCGCGCAACGTCGGCGCGATGGCGCTTTGATATTCCGCCGTGCCGGCCGAGTATTGCGAAATCACGTCTCGACAATGCCGCCGGTGTCACCGGTGTCCGCGCCGGAACGCGACCCGTGCGGCAGCGCCAGATAGCTTTCCGAGCGCATCTCGATCAACCGTGAGGCGGTGCGCTTGAATTCATGCGTTTCGTAGCCGTCGTCAGCGACATAAAGCGCGTCCGGCTCGGCGGAGGCGGAGGCGATCAGCTTCACCGCGTTGTCGTAAAGCGCATCAATAAGGATGATAAAGCGCTTGGCTTCGTTGCGCTGGGGGAAATCCATTACCGGGATGTTGTCGATGATGATGGTATGGAATTCGCGCGCCAGCCGCAGATAGTCGTTGGCGCCGAGCGGCTGCTCGCACAGCTCCGCAAAACTGAAACGCGCCACGCCCATGGCCGCCTGCGGCACCCTCAGCACGCGCCCCGACATCTGGATGTCGCGCGGCTCGGCGTCCAAGAGCCCGGTGAGCTGCTGCCAGGCCATGTCGAGCGCGACCTCGGCGTCTTCATCGGCCGGCACGTACCAGACCGAGACGTTGGAGAACTTCTCCAGCCGGTAATCGGTGCGCGCCGACAACCGCACCACGTCGACGTAGGTGTAGAGCAGGCGGATGAAGGGGACGAATAGCGCGCGGTTGAGGCCGCCTTCATAAAGGTCATCGGGCGCGACGTTCGACGTCGCCACCAGCACCACGCCGCGCTCGAACAGCCGCGTGAACAGGCGGCCCAGGATCATGGCGTCGGCGATGTCGGTGACGTGAAACTCGTCGAAACATAGGAGCCAGGTCTCATCTGCGATCTGATCGGCCGTGAGCCGGATCGGGTCCTCGCCGGCGATCTCGCCGTATTTGAGCTTGTGCCGGAACACCCGCACGCGTTCATGAACGTCGGCCATGAATTCGTGGAAATGCGCCCGCCGCTTCCGCTCCGCCGGACTGGCGGCGAAGAACATATCCATCAGCATGGTCTTGCCACGGCCGACCTCGCCGTGGACGTAGAGACCCTTGAGCGGCGGGCCCGCCTTCTCGCGCTTGCTGAACAGCCAGCCCAGCGCCGAGGACTTGCGTGCCAGCCGGTGCTCGGCAAGGCGGCGCTCCAGATCGGCGAAATGACCCGCAAGCTCGGCCTGGCCGGGATCGGCCTCGATCTTTCCGGCGGCGACGAGCGCCCCGTAGCGCGTGCTGAAGGATTCGGACATCGGGGACTTGAGCGAGAGGCGGGATGCAAAGGCGGCAGGTGGGGGAGACCTAGGGTGATCCGAGCCTGCTGTAAATCCGAGCGGACCGCCCGCGCCTGACGCGGCGCTGCGGCGGCGGGCTCGCGGCCTCCTCGAAGTGCGGCAAAATTAAGCTAATACCTTGTTAGCCATGCATTTTCGGCGTGGGAGCCCCCTCCAAGCGAAGGGGCGGCCGCCTCTTTTTTGCTGCGTTGCAACATATATGTATTGGCAGCCGTGGCGGAAGCGATTCGCCCGCGGCGCCTAGAGGGAAACGCGCAGTTGGCAGGGCCACCAAGAAGACTGGAGACATGAAAATGAACGAGCCTCTGCCCGACGGCGGGATGATCCGCAAATTGTGGGTGGGCGAGACCGACGCCTATCGCGACCACCTGCTGCGCCTCGACCCCGACAGCCGGCACACGCGCTTTTCCGGCGCGGTATCGGATCAGGTGGTCGCCCAACACGCCGCGACCGCCAGCGGGGTCGGCGTGGTGGTGCACGGCTTCTTTGTCGATGGAACGTTGCGCGGGGCGGCCGAGCTGCGCCGCATCGGGCCACTGTTCTCGCGCGAGGCGGAAGCCGCCTTCTCGATCGAGCAGCCCTGGCAGAGCCACGGCGTCGGCACCGCGTTGCTGCAACGCACGTTGCTGAGCGCACGCAATCGCGGCATCAAATCGCTGCACATGCATTGCCTGGCCGACAACCGGCGCATGCAGCAACTGGCGCGCAAGTTCGAGGCCGATCTGTCGTTCGATTTCGGCAGCGTCGTGGGCGAAGTGGACGCGGCACGTTCCACGCCGCTGTCACTGTGGCGCGAATGGATGGCCGACGGCCAGAGCGTCACCAACGCCATCTTTGACATGCAGGTGCGCCTGCTGCGGCCGGCGTGAGCCACTCACCTCGTCATAGCCGGGCATAGCCGTTCGAAGAACGGCATTCTTTCAGAACGCCTATGTCCCGACCCGCTCGCCTTGGAAAGCACGGCGTCCCTTGCCGGGATCGCACCGGACGTCGGGCTTGCCCGACTTCGGCATTCGTTCATTGCTGCAAGTCGGGTAAACCCGACTTGCAGTGACGAGCCCGGCGCTGACAACGCCCTGGAATCAGAGAGTCAGCGGATAGTCCGCCTCCACGATATAGGGTCCACCGCCGACCGAATTGCGCGACGAAAACAGCACGAAGCGCGACACGGGAAACGGCGCGGTGCGGAAGTAACCGCGGGCGGCGAGATACTCCGCCACCTGGCGGTTGGAGGACTCGCGCAAACGCGCCAGCGTGACATGCGGGGTGTATTTGCGCCCCTCGGGCTCGAGCCCCATGCGCTGCAACAGCCGTTCCTGCTCCGCCTGCGCCTCCATGAGCGGCTGCGCCGACGCGACGCTTGCCACAATGGCGCGCGGCTTGCGGCCTCCGAACGAACTCAAACCTTCCATGTGAAGCTCGAACGGCGCCCGCTTCACGCGCCCGAGCAGGGACGCGACCTCGTGCGCGGTGGCGTCGTCGACGTCACCAATGAAACGCATCGTCAGGTGATAATTTTCCGGATCGATCCAGCGCGCGCCCGGCAAGCCGCCGCGCAAACTCGAGAGCGCCTGCCCGATCTCGGGCGGAATTTCGACGGCGGTGAACAGGCGGGGCATGCCGAGTTAGACCTATCGAGCTTTGCGCGTGATCTTATCCGAAAACCGGTTCCCATCTCCGATCAAGTCGGGGACGGGTTCTTTCGGGATCACGCGCCATCAGGATTCCCGCGCCTTCTTGGCGCGGGCGATCAGCTGTTCGACGCTCGGCAACATGCGCTGCACGATCATGTCGACACCCTTGGCGTTGGGGTGCATGCCGTCGCGCTGATTGAGCTCGGGAGCGGTGGCCACACCGGTGAGGAAAAACGGATAAAAGACGACCTCATGACGAGAGGCAAGCGCCGGGTAGATCGCGTCGAACGCCTTCACGTAGTCCGGGCCCATGTTGCGCGGCGCCTGCATGCCGGCAAGCAGCACCGGGATGTTGCGCTTTTCCAGCCGGCCGAGGATTTTTTCGAGCGCGGCTTTCGTCACCTTCGGATCGATGCCGCGCAGGGCATCGTTGGCGCCCAGTTCAAGGATCACGCCGCCGGTGCCGTCCGGCACCGACCAGGCCAGCCGGTCGAGCCCCGCGGTCGTGGTGTCGCCGGAAACCCCGGCATTGACGATTGAGACATCGTAGCCCTTGGCTTTCAGCGCCTTCTGCAAGCGGGCCGGAAAGGCGGCATCGCCGGCAGGCCGTAGCCGGCGGTGAGCGAATCCCCCAGCGCCACGATTTTGAGCGGCTCGGCGGCGCCCGCCAGCGGCGCCATCAGGAAGGCGCAAAGGGCAGCGACCAGGACGGTCGCCCATTGGAACCCGGGACCTTTCCGCCCATATGAACGTGATTGTGACCCTCGAGGCCCCATGAGAGCTCCTTCCGACACGGCAGCCATCGCACTGGCCGGCGTCAATTTATCCCTCGGACATGGCGCCGCCCGCGTCCATGTCCTCAAGGACATCGACCTCCATATAGGACGCGGCGAGGCGTTTGGCTTGGTGGGGCCCTCCGGTTCCGGCAAATCGACCCTTCTGATGGTCATGGCGGGCCTGGAGCGCCCCGACAGCGGCACGGTGACGGTCGCCGGCGAGGACCTGACCCAGCTCGACGAGGACGCGCTGGCCCGCTTCCGCGGCCGCCATGTCGGCATCGTGTTCCAGTCGTTCCACCTGATCCCGACCATGACGGCGCTGGAAAACGTGGCGGTGCCGCTCGAGCTCGCCGGTAATCCCGACGCGCAGGAACGCGCCCGCGAGGAGCTTGCCGCGGTCGGCCTCGCCGAGCGGCTCGGCCATTACCCGGCGCAGCTTTCCGGCGGCGAGCAGCAGCGGGTGGCGATCGCCCGCGCGCTCGCGCCCAGCCCGGCGATCCTCGTCGCCGACGAGCCGACCGGCAATCTCGACGAAGACACCGGCCAGCAGATCATCGACCTCCTGTTCGAAGGTCAGGCCCGTCGCGGCACCACGCTGGTGCTGGTCACCCATGACGTCGCGCTGGCCGCGCGCTGCGCCCGCGTGGCGCGCTTGCGCTCCGGGCACGTCGATAGCGTGGGCGTACCGTGAGTATCGCAGCCGCGCCCGGCTCAGTGAACGATTGGTGGCTGCCGCTGCGCTTTGCCTGGCGTGAGCTGCGCGGCGGCTTGCGCGGGTTTTATGTGTTCCTCGCCTGCATCGCGCTCGGCTGCATGGCGATCGCCGGTGTCGGCTCGCTGGCGGCCAGCCTCAACGACGGGCTGGCGCGCGAAGGCCAAGTGATCCTCGGCGGCGATCTCGCGTTCACGCTGATCCAACGCGGCGCCAAGCCGGCCGAGCTCGCTTTCCTTGAACGCCAAGGCGCGGTGTCGCGCGACGCCACCTTGCGCGCCATGGCGCGCACCGGCGACGGGCAAGCGACGCTGGTCGAGCTGAAAGCGGTCGATAACGCCTATCCGCTGTTCGGCGCGGTCAAGCTCGATCCGCCCGGCAATCTCGACACGGCGCTCGCCGAGCGCGGCGGCGTCTTCGGCGCGGTGGCCGATCCCACGCTATTGGCACGGCTCGACATCAAGCCGGGCGCGCAAGTGGCCGTCGGCAACGCCAAGATCCAGATCCGCGCCGCGCTCACGAGCGAACCCGACAAGCTCGCCACCGGCATCGGTTTCGGCCCGCGCCTGATGGTGAGCGAGGCGGCACTCCGTGCCACCGGCCTCGTCCAGCCCGGCAGCCTGGTACACTGGCACTACCAGCTGCGGCTGCCGCCGGGCGCCGACAACGCCGCCGCGGTGCAAACGGTCTTGGACAAGGCGCGCGCGCAGTTGCCGGAAGCCGGCTGGGGCATCCGCACCCGCACCAAGGCCTCGCCGCGCCTGCAGCGCAATGTTGAACGCTTCACCCAGTTCCTCACCATCGTCGGCCTCACCGCGCTGCTCGTCGGCGGCGTCGGTGTCGGCAACGCGGTGAAAAGCCATCTCGACCGCAGGCGCGAGGTCATCGCCACGCTGAAGGCGCTCGGCGCCAGCGGCAGCCGCGTGTTTTCGGTTTATCTCACGCAGGTGCTGCTGCTGGCGCTATTCGGCGGCTTGATCGGCGTGGCGCTGGGTGCGCTGCTGCCGTTCGCTGTGTCGTGGCTGTTCGCCGCCATCATTCCGTTGCCGATCGAGCCAGCAGTGCACCTGAGCGACCTGGCGCTGGCGCTGCTCTACGGCTTGCTCACCGCGCTGGCATTTGCGCTGTGGCCGCTGGGGCGCGCCCACGACGTGCCGGTCGGCGAATTGTTTCGCGACGAGGTGGCGCCGCAAGCGCGCCGGCCGCGCCTGACCTACGTTGCACTGACGGCGCTGGCGGTCGTCGTATTGGCAACGCTGGCGGTGCTGCTCGCCTATGACCGCCGGGTGGCGATTGTCTATGTCGGCACCGCCGCCGCGGTGTTCGTGCTGCTGCGCGGCGTCGCCTGGCTGGTGATGGCGATCGCGCGCCGCGCGCCGCGCGCGCGCTCCACATCATTGCGCATGGCGGTCGCCAATATCCATCGCCCCGGCGCGCTGACACCGAGCATCGTGTTGTCGCTCGGCCTCGGCATCGCGCTGCTGGTCACCGTGATCGAGATCGACGGCAACCTGAGCCGGCAATTCACCCGCGAGTTGCCGGCCAAGGCGCCGTCGTTTTATTTCCTCGACATCCCGTCCGCACAAGCGTCGCAGTTCACCGCGTTCCTGCACAAAGAAGCGCCGTCCGCCAGACTCGAGGACGTGCCGATGCTGCGCGGGCGCATCGTCTCGGCCAACGGCATTGCCGCCGACAAGCTGAAGCCGGCGGACGACGCGCGCTGGGTGCTGCAGAGCGACCGCGGCCTCACCTACGCCGACAAGGTGCCGGAAGGCTCGCGCCTGGTCGCGGGCGAATGGTGGAAGCCAGGCTACGACGGGCCGCCGCTGGTCTCCTTCGAGCAGCGCATCGCGGAAGGGCTGGGCTTGAAGCTCGGCGACCCCGTCACCGTCAACGTGTTGGGGCGCAACATCACCGCCAAGATCGCCAGCCTGCGCCGCGTCGACTGGCAAAGCCTGAGCATCAATTTCGTCATGGTGTTCTCGCCCAACACCTTCCGCGGTGCGCCGCACACCCACATCGCCACCCTCACCCTCCCCAACGGCGGCACAGCGGCGCAGGAAGGCGAGGTGCTGCGGGCGGCGGCGAAGAGCTATCCCATGGTCACCGCGGTGCGTGTGAAGGAGGCGATCGAGGCAATCGCGACAATCGTCGGCAACCTGCTGCTGGCGATCCGCGGCGCCAGCGCGATCACATTGTTGTCAGCGGCGCTGGTGCTGGGCGGGGCGCTCGCCGCCGGCCACCGCCACCGGGTCTATGACGCGGTGATCCTGAAGACCCTGGGGGCCACCCGGGCCCGGCTGATCGGGACCTACACGCTCGAATACCTGCTGTTGGGGGCCGCCACCGCCCTGTTCGGGGTGCTGAGCGGGTCGCTCGCCGCCTGGCTGATCGTGGCCAGTCTGATGCACGTGCCTTTCGCCTGGCTGCCCTGGCCGGCGTTGGCCGCCGCCGGCGGCGCGGTGGTCGTGACGGTCGTCCTGGGGCTCATCGGCACCTTTTCGGCGCTCGGGCAGAAGCCGGCCCGGGTGTTAAGAAATCTTTAGATTCGCGACATTCCGCCGCGTTAAGGGCGCCCCCTGATGCGGGAAGCGCTTTTCGGCTATATTGGCTTGCGTCGCTTCATTAACCTTTGGCAACAAAGCCAAGCCATGATCGGGCCATATCTGGCGCTGACACTCCAGACACCTTAAATTCGGAACACGAACGCGACGGCCTTCGCCGGCGCTTAGGACCGGCTCCAAGCCGGACAAGAGAGGGAACTTCGATGTCGGACTACGACCGTAATTATGCCGCCCGTCCGGCCTACGGCGCCGGGCAGGCTGCTGCGATCGATGCAGGCCTGCGCGCCTACATGATCCGCATCTACAACTACATGGCCGCCGGCGTTGCTTTGACGGGCGTCACCGCCTGGCTCACCTTCAACGCCGCGGTGCAGACCACCGGCGCCGGGCAACTCGCGCTGACCTCGTTCGGCAAGGCGATCTACGGCGGCCCGCTGATGATTGTGCTGTTCCTGGGCACGCTCGGCATGGTGTTCTTCCTGAGCTTCCGCATCAACAAGCTCCAGGTCGGAACGGCGCTGACCTTGTTCATGGTCTATGCCGGCCTGCTCGGTGTGATGCTGTCGTCGATCTTCTTGACCTACACAGGCGCGTCGATCACCCGTACCTTCTTCATCGCGGCCGCCTCGTTCGGCGCGTTGAGCTTGTACGGCTATACGACGCAGCGCGATCTCTCGCCGATCGGGTCGTTCCTGATCATGGGCCTGTTCGGGCTGATCCTGGCGATGGTCGTCAACATCTTCCTGAAGAGCACTGGGCTGGACTTCGCCATCTCGGCGATCGGCGTCCTGATCTTCGCCGGCCTGACCGCGTGGGACACCCAGAAGATCAAGGAGATGTACAGCGCCAACGACGACGGCACCGTCTCCGGCCGCAAGGCGGTGATGGGCGCGCTGACGCTCTATCTCGACTTCATCAACCTGTTCCTGTTCCTGCTGCGCTTCATGGGCGACCGCCGCTAAGGCGACAGCTAAAGAGCAGATCAGCTACGCGCCCGGGCCTCGTGCCCGGGCGTTTTTCTTTTGCTAGCCTGTGCGGCCCATGAGCCCCGTCATCCGCCCCGCCGCCCTGACCGACGTCCCAGCCATCGCCCGCATCTACGCGCATGCGGTGGAGACCGGCACGGCTTCTTTCGAATTGACGCCACCGGACGAAGCGGAAATGGCGCGTCGCATGACCAGCCTGCTCGACGGGGGCTTTCCCTATCTGGTGGCGGAGGTGGACGGAACGCTTGCCGGCTATGCCTATGCCGGTCCCTACCGGGCGCGGCCGGCCTATCGCTTCACCGTGGAGGATTCAGTCTATGTCGCGCCGGACGCGCAGGGACGCGGGATTGGCGCTGCGCTGCTGCCGGCGCTGGTCGAGGAGAGCGCGGCGCGCCGCTTCCGGCAAATGATCGCGGTGATCGGCGATTCCGAGCAGACGGCTTCCATCGCCCTGCATGCCCGGGCCGGCTTCTACTACGTCGGCACCTTCCCCCATGTCGGCTTCAAGTTCGGCCGCTGGCTCGACACCGTGCTGATGCAGCGCGCGCTGGGACCCGGCGCGACCACCGCGCCTGAAGATTGAAAAATAAAAAACCCCGCCGGAAACCGGCGGGGTCTTGAAAGCCAAAACGGTAGCGGCGATCAGATCGCTTCCTTCAGATCCTTGGCAGCGCGGAAGGCGACCTTTTTGCTGGCCTTGATCTTGATCGCCTCGCCGGTGGCCGGGTTGCGGCCCATGCGGGCGGCGCGCTTGCGCACCTGCAGGATGCCGAGGCCGGCGATTTTCACCCGCTCGCCCTTCTTCAGGTGCTTGGTGATCATGGCGATGAGATCTTCCATCATCTCCAGGCCCTGCTTCTTGGTCAGCTCGTGCTGTTCCGAGAGGGCGGCGGCGAGGTGGCGGGTGGTCACCGGCTTGCTGGGCTTGGACGCGGCGGCTTTTGCTGCCATTGAGGTAACTCCTTAGAAGCGCACCATGCGCGAACCGTCAGCACTATGAGATTCGGATTCGCCTGCAAAGAGGGTCCGGGACGCTATGAACCACAAAAACGTCAATTATGACGGGGCCGGAGCGCTTTTCCAGGGTGGCGGTAAGGCGTTGCCGGTGGCCGCGGTATCGTCTATTTAGGCGGCGACGCGCCCGTAGCTCAGCTGGATAGAGCGTTGCCCTCCGAAGGCAAAGGTCAGAGGTTCGAATCCTCTCGGGCGCGCCAGTTCCCCCGCCTCAAATTCAGGCCCGCGGATGAGGCTTGACCGTGTCATGCGCGATGAGCCGGCGCTGTGCGGCTACGGCAGCCGAACGTTCAGTATTTGCTGAAAGAGCAATTGCAATCCGCCGACTACCACCAACGCGGCAATTCCGTAGAGCGCGCTGCGGCGCAGCGTGGGGCGCCGATGGTCAGCGATCAAGGCAAGCGCAACGAAACAGAACCAACTCGAAACCGTGAAGCCGGCCCACTCCAGCGTCAGCGCCCAAACGATCAGCACCGCGATCAGCGCCAGACTGTTCCGCATGCCGACCACGTCCCGGACGGGCCGCGAGTTCGCGGGCACGCCGCTCATGAGGCTGCTCGCGAACACACCCAGGCTGGCGAGCAAAAGCGTGACACCGATGACGAGCGGAAAGATCGAGCCGAGGCGCGAGAATTCCCGCGCCTGCCACACCGCCACTGCGGCGACGGCCGCAATCGCCAGAGCGACGAAGGCGGTCGGAAGGTCGGTGTGTCGGTCTTTAACGCTCACTTCGTTTCCGCTCCTTCCGGCGTGCGAGCACCGGATACATCAGCGTCAGAATCGCCACGGCAATGATCGCGATCGAGATCGGTCGGCCGAAAAACATCCCGAACAAATCTTGCTTCGCCGACCCGATCATCCATGCCTGCACGAAGCCCTGTTCGGCGAGCGGCCCCAAAATCAGACCGAGGACGATCGGCGCGGCGGAGAACCCGAAACTGGCGAGCACCCAGCCGATCACACCGGTCCCTAGCATGATGAAGACATCGTCGATGTTGCTTTGAATGGCATAACTGCCGATCATGGTGAGCGTGGCAATTCCGGGCACCAGCAGCGCTTTGGGAACCGAGATGATCGACCGATAAGCGTAGCGGCCGAGCACCAGACCGACCGGCAGCATCAGCAGCGTCGCGATGATTAACCCGAACATGAAGGTGTAGACGATCGCGCTCTGCTGGGTAAACAGCGACGGTCCGGTCTTCACGCCTTGCACCAGCAGTGCACCGAGCACCACCGCGTCCGCCGGCGTGCCGGGAATGCCGAGCACCAGCGTCGGGATGAAGCCGCCGCCGACGGTCGCGTTGTTCGACGACTCGCTGGCGATGATGCCGGAGGGGTTGCCGTCGCCGAACGTGTTAGAGCTCTTCGAGGAACGCCTTGCTTCCGAATAGGCCACCAGCGCCGCGATGGCGCCGCCGGCGCCCGGGAGAACGCCGATCACCGTGCCGATGACCGAGCTGCGCACCAGATTGACCTTGTCAGCGACGGCAATGTGAACGGCCTCACGCAAGCGGAAGCCGGACACCTTGCCGGTGATCTTGAGGTGCTCCTCTCTCGAGGCAACAAGATCGATCAACACGGGGATGCAGAACAGGCCGATCAAGGCCGGGATGACGCTGATCCCCGATTGAAGAATTTCCGTGCCCATCGTGTAGCGGATATCGCCGCCAATGACGGCCGAACCGATCATCGACATCATCAGGCCAATGCAGGCGCCGACCACGCCTTTGAGCCAATCGCCGGTGGACAGCGCCGCCACCAGCGTCAGGCCCAGGACGGCCAGCCAGAAATACTCGATGGGACCGAACGCCAGCGCGACCTGCGCCAGCGGCGGCGCCAGCAGCAACAGCGCCAGCGCGCCGACCAGGCCGCCCACGACCGACGCAATACAGCTCAAGGTGATGGCGAGGTCGCCATCACCCCGTTTCGCCATCGGGTAGCCGTCGAACGTGGTGGCGACCGCCGACGGCGTCCCCGGCGTGTTGAGCAGAATGGCCGAGTAGGCCCCGCCGTAGATCGCGCCGGTGTAGATCGCACCCAGCATGACGAGGGCGGGCGCCGAGTTCATCGTGAACGTGAAGGGCACGAGGACGGCGACCGCCATCGTTGCCGTCAATCCCGGCAGGGCTCCGACGGCCGTGCCGGCGACGACGCCAACGAAAGCCAGCAGCAGGTTCTGAAGCGACAGGGCCGCCATCAACGCATGGATCATAGACCTGTCGCCCCTACCCTGCCGCCTCTCCCCTTAGCGTCGTCGATGCGGTTATTTCAGCAGACCGACGTTGCGCGCGGCCGCCTCGTACTCTTTTTTCTTCTGAGCGAGGAACGCAGCGGCGTGCGCGTAGTCAATGTCGAGAATCTGGAACCCGCCCGCAATCATTTTCTTGCGGTACGCCGGATCCTTGTTGACCTTGGCGAACAAAGCCGACAGTTCCTTGCGTTTGGCTTCCGACATCGCCTTGGGCACGACGACCCCGCGATAGACGCCGGACACCATGTTGATGCCGAGCTCGCGGAAGGTCGGCACGTTCGGCAGGGTCTCGGCGCGCTTATCGAGCGCGACCGCCAGGACGCGCACCTTGTCGCCCTGCTGGGCGGCAACGGTGGTGAACGTCATTGCTGCGTTGACCTGGTGGCCGAGCATGGCGACGACCGACGGCGCGGTCCCGGCAAACGGAACGTAAGTGGTCTTGATGCCGGCGAGCTTGTTGAAGGTCGTGGCCGACAGATGCGGTCCGGTATTGGTGCCACTGCCCGACAGCGTGATGCCGCCCGGGTTTTTCTTCGCCGCCGCGATCAGGTCACCCAACGTCTTGAAGGGGCTGTCGGCCGGCACGATGATCGCATCGGGTGTCATCTGGAAGATCGCGATGTGGACCAGATCGTCGGTCTTGTAGCCGACGTTCTTCTGCATCGGCTGCAGGAAGATGTGAGGTAGGTTGTCGCCCATCACCACCGATCCGTCGGCCTTCTGCTTGTTCAGCGAGGACCAAGCCTTGGCGCCGCCGGCGCCGGGCATGTACTGGATGACCACATCCTTGCCGGACAGCTTCTTCAACGCCGGCTCCTGCAGGCGGGCGGTGACGTCCGACTCGCCGCCGGCCGGGAACGGAATGATGTAGGTCAGCGTGTCGGCGAGAACCGGCGTGGCGAACAGCAGTGCCGCGCCGAGACCGGCGATAACTGAAGCGGTGCGCCCGCGCGCCGCCCACGTATCGAATGTCGTCTTATGATTCGTCATGTTTACTCTCCTCCTCAAAGCGCCGCGTTGCGGCTGTTATTCGCCCATTTGGCGGGCATTTTGTTGATGTCAGGTTCGATCTGATCTCCGCCGTTCGCCGGCTTGCGGCGTGAGATCCATGTCGAGCTGCACGACGTTGCTCTTGTACAAGACGTCGGCGATGTAAATGACGGCGTCAGCGTCGTCGGTAATCGTCCGGCGCACCTTCGCCACGGGGCTGCCGAGCGGCATCGCGAGCAATTCGGCCGTTGCTGAATTCGCCACGTCGATGCTGACGTGCTGCTTGATTTTCTTAATGGTGACGTCGTCCATCCGTTCGATGATCGGTATGACGACCTGATTGCGAAATTGCTTTGGCGCCCGCAGATAGATTTCGCTGGCGAGGAACACTTCGATGACGCAAAACGGCTCGTCACCGCGAAAGTGCACGCGTTTCAGGAACTTGTAGGCGCCCGCCGAGACGCCGTCGTCCGAACGCAGCGGCGGCGTACGGTCGGACGCTTCGACCAGCGTCGTGCGCGCTTCGAGCGGATCGATCATCTCGACAAGCGAGCGCCAATCCGTCGGCAGGCGCAGCCAACGCTGCTCGCGTCCGTCCTTCTCCACGAAGGTGCCAGCGCCGTGGCGGCAGCGGATCAAACCCTCGTCTTCCAGGGTCATCAACGCCTGGCGCATGGTGAGCGGCGCGACGCCGAACCGGCCGGCTAATTCCTCGATCGCCGGCAATTTCGCACCCACCGGCCACGCGCCCGATTCCATCTCCGCGCGGAGCGTCGCGGCGATCTGCGTGTAGAGCGGAAAGGCATTTTGCCGTGAACGGGACATGAGCGGACGCTGTAGGAGACACTGGCTTTAGATATTTAGTCATATATAAGTGTAGATGTCTAGGGTCGCCGGGCGTCCGCCAGCGGCCACCACGAGAGGCCGCGTCCACGCATGATCGTTCGTCTCGATGCGTTCGTTTATCGTCATGCCAATGAGCGGCCCGTTGCGACCTCGTTCGGCATCATGCGCGATCGCCCCGCGGTCTTTGTGCGGATCGAGGACCGCGACGGCACGTTTGGCTGGGGCGAGATCTTTGCCAATTGGCCGTCGGCCGGCGCGGAACATCGCGCCCGGCTGCTGATGGAAGATATCGCCGACCTGGTGCTCGGCGCCGACCTGCGCGAACCCTCCGATCTCTATCGCAAGCTCACGCGCGAAACGCATATCCGCGCCTTGCAATGCGGCGAGTGGGGACCGTTCCGCCAGGTCATCGCGGGGCTCGACATTGCCGCTTGGGATTTGTTTGCCCGCCGCGCCGGAATGCCGGTGCGCCGGTTACTGAATCCGAACGCACAGGACCGGGTTCCGGCCTACGCCAGCGGAATCCACATCCGCAATGCCCAACAGGATATCGAAGCGGCGCGGATGTCAGGTTTCACCGCTTTCAAGGTGAAGGTTGGGTTCGACCTCACGCAGGATGCGGCCGACGTCAACGCCCTGGCCTCCACTCTTGCTGTAGGCGAACTGCTTCTTGCAGACGCCAATCAGGCATGGGACGTCGCGCAAGCCATATCCTTCATCGACCAGATTACGGCCGCTGAGCTTGGCTGGCTGGAAGAGCCGATCGCTGCCGATGCATCCGCCGCCGCATGGCGCGAGCTCGCGAACCATGGCGGCGCCCCTCTGGCCGGAGGCGAAAACATCGCGGGAATTCCTGAGTTTTCGACGGCGATTGAGACAGGTGCGCTCTCCGTCTTTCAACCGGATGTCGCGAAATGGGGAGGATTGACCGACTGTATGACCGTTGCGCGTGCAGTGATTGCCGCCGGCAAAACATACTGTCCGCATTTTCTCGGTGGTGGAATAGGGCTGCTCGCATCTGCCCATCTTCTCGCTGCGGCCGGCGGCAACGGCGCGCTTGAAGTCGACATCAACGTCAACCCTCTGCGCGACGTGCTTGCGCCGCTCACCTCGTCCTTGCGCGAGGGATCCTGGCATCTGTCGAATAGGCCGGGGCTGGGAGTTGAAACCATGCCCGCCGTGTTCGAATCCATGCAGACGATGCACCAGACCCGCAGGCTCTGATGCATGCGACAGGGGTCGGAGGTTCGAACCCCCTCGGGCCCGCCATTCTCAACGAAAACGTAAGGCTTTCGGAGCGTCCCCGCCGGTCAGGCCAGGCGCGCCAGCTCGCTGCCCACCGGGATATGGCGCGGCTCGGGCACGTAGTAGTCGCCGAGTTTTACCATCGGGCGCGGGCGCACCAGGATCGACATCAGCCGCTCGCGCAACAGCTGGGGCGAGGTCGGCTTGAGCAGGAATTCGTGCACCCCGGCGCGCAGGGCCTCCATCACGCACAGACGCTGGCCGCGGTCGGTCAGCATGATGATCGGCAGGTTGGGCCGCGGGAACACGCCCGGCGAGCGCACGATGCGGATCACCTCCATACCGTCCAGGATGGGCATGTCCCAGTCGAGCAGCATGACGTCGGGGTCGCACGTGCGGATGGTCTCCAGCGCCGCCAGGCCGTCGACCGCCTCGAACACCGACTTGGCGCCGAGATTGGTCAGCATCAGGCGCGTCAGCCGGCGCATATAGGCGTTGCTGTCGACGACCAGGATGTTGAGGCCCTGGATCATGCTTTCGGCGGCGCTGTGCTGCATGAGAATACGCCTGGAACCGTTGGTCGGAACGGTGGCAGGGTAGGCAAGAGGCCCTGTTAATTTCCTAATAAGATGCTTCAATTTCTCGAAATCCGCCGCCCGGGCCCTTATCAAGCGTGACGCCCGAGCATAGTTTTCAATTGGTTAAGCAATCGCGACTGCAGCCGGAATTAACGGACGGAACTCATGAAAGAACCCGGCCCCGACCATCCCATCTCCATCGCGCCCAACGGCAAGCGCGTACGCGTCATGTTCGCCGGCAAGGTGATCGCCGATACAAGGCGCGCCCTGACCCTGCGCGAGACCACCTATCCGCCGATGCATTACATTCCGCGCGACGACGTCGATATGACCGCCCTGCAAGCGAGCGACCATCACAGCCATTGCCCGTACAAGGGCGACGCCAGTTATTTCTCGATTCAGACCGACGGCCGCAGCGCGGAGAACGCGGTGTGGAGCTACGAGCAGCCGTTCCCGGCGGTCAAGGACATCGGCGCCCACCTTTGCTTCTATCCAAGCCGGGTGGACGCGATCGAAGAGAGCGCCGACTAGCCCGCCGCTACTGTCCTGTTCCCGACACCGAACGGTTTATCAACCGTGCGCGTGTATCGTGCGTGCGGTCAACGCACGGCGTTGGGGCAAGCGGATGGTAGACAAGGTTGCACGCAAACATGACTGGGGCCTGCTGGCGATCGGCGTGGTCTTCGCCGGCGGCGGCCTGTATCTGGCGCTGAGCGGCGCCGGTCTCGCGCCGTCGCCGAGCCCTCTGCACGGGCCGAACTGGCTCGCGCTGGCCGTCGGGCTGGTGTTCTTCGCGACCGGCCTTTCGGTGCTGGTGCGCGGCTGGCTCGCGGTCCCGGACAACCAGCCCAACCTGCCCGCCGGCACCCCGGCGATCTTCGTCGCGATTCAATGGCTCGCCGCTTTTGTGATCATCGCCGGTCTCGCCAGTGTTGCCACCTGGATCGGCTTCGGCGATGGCGACCGGCATTTCTCGCTGTCGATGCCGTTCGGCAGTTCGAACGCCAAGATCACCGGCGGCGAAGCGATCGGGCGCGCGATGTTCGGCCTCGGCGCCATCATCACCTGGCTGATGGCAGCGGGCGTGGCCTATGCCGGCCTCAACAAGATTTTCGGCAAGAAAAGCTGACGATCAGTGCATTCTCGGCGTCTTGAGGAACTTGCCGCGCTCGGATGAATTCACCCCCACCTCGAAGGTGACACCGTCGCGATAGAGCGTCATCGGCACCTCGACGCCGGCGGGGCCCAGTGACCAGACCTTGCGATAGAACTCGGTGAGCGTCGACACCATCTCGCCCGCCACTTCCAGCACCACGTCACCGGTTTTCAATTCCGCGCGCGCGGCCGGGCCTTTGGGCGCAATGCCGACAATGACGATACGGTCCTCGATCTCAGTCGAGTAGACGCCGAGCCAAGGCCGTGCCGGTCTGTTGACGCGGCCGAACTTGCGCAGATCGTCGAGGATCGGCTTCAACAGATCGATCGGCACGATCATGTTGAGATGCTCGTTCTTTCGTTCTCGTTCTCGCCCTCGCGCGCGCGTTCGACCTGCAGCGAACCGATGCCGATCAACTCGCCCTGCGGCGAGATCAGCGCGGTGCCGCCCCAGTTCGGATGCGCCGGACTAGTGAAGATCGCTTCATCCAGCGCGTATTCCCAATAACCGGCGAATTCCTGCTTGGCGGCGATGCGGGCGGCCACCGAGCGCGTGCGCCCGCCGGCGCCGCCGACCACCACGCGCTCGCCGACCCCGACCATGTCGGAGGAGCCGAGCGGCAGCGACGGCAAGTCGATCTTGCCCAATGCCTGCACCAGGCCGAAACCGGTTTCCGCATCGTAGCCGAGGGCGTGCCCTGCCACCACGCGGCCGTCGCCGAGATGCAACCAGATGGTCTCGGCCTCACTGATCAGATAGCCGATGGTCAACACCAGCCCGTCATCGATCAAAACACCGTTGCCGGCGCGTTCAACGCCGAGCGTCTCGGCGGTGAAGGCGTCGGGTGGAATGATCGAACGCAGGCCGATCACCGCCGATAGCGCGCGTTCGAGATCGTAGCCGTAGTCCTGCGCACGCGGCTGGGCGGAAGGGGGGACTTTCCATTCGAGCAATGAGGGCATTGCCACGATCCGGTTGCTGGAGGGTCGGAGGCACTTGCCAGCATCATGCTATCGGGCAAGCGGGCGAAAAGACGGCAATGGTCGCAGACGGGATACCCCCTCTGTTCCGGCATCCGGGCGCCGACGCCGATTACGTATCGACAAAAAATAATGTCAGGAAACCGCGGTCCGCTGCAAGGGCGGTCCCGGTGGTGCGCAAAAATCGCTGACCAGCCGGTTGCGGCCGCTCGCTTTCGCCGCATACAGCGCTTTGTCGGACCGGCACAACAGATCCTCGATGCTGGCGTCCTCCGGCAACAGGGTGGCGACGCCGACGCTCACCGTGAGCCGGACCTCGCCCACTGGGATGGGAAGCTGCGCGTTCATGACACGTTGACGCAGCCGCTCGCCGATGTCGCAGGCGATCGCGCCATCGGCACCCGGCATGACGACGGCGAATTCCTCGCCGCCGAGACGGCCGACGTAATCTTCTTTCCGCAAGCCGCTCTTGAGCAGCAGCACCACTTCCTGCAGGGCGCGGTCGCCGGCCGCGTGGCCGTGGGTATCGTTGATGCGCTTGAAGTGATCGAGGTCGAGCAGGATGCAGCTCAGATCACCGCCCTGGCCGCGCACACGCGCAAGATCGCGGGCGGCGGTGGCCAGAAACGCGCGCCGGCTGAGCGCGCCGGTCAGGCCGTCGGTGGTGGCAACCAGGCGCAATTCCAACTCGTCCATCACCAGCGCGGCAAGATCCGTCAGTATGCCGATCTGCTCCAACTCGGGCTGGCGCACTTCGGTATCCATCACGCACAGCGTGCCGATGCGACAGCCGGCCGGCGTGCGCAAGGGGACGCCGATATAGCTGCGCACATAGGGCGGCTCCACCACCAGCGGCAATGTCCGGAAGCGCGGATCAGCGTGAGTATCGGCGACGATGAACGGTTCGTCGCTTTCGATGGCGTGGGCGCACAAGGAAAATTCACGCGGCGCCTCGCAAAGGGTGAGGCCGGAGCGCGCCTTGAACCATTGCCGCTCGCGGTCGATGAAGGAGACCACCGCGATCGGCGCCCGCAGGATACTACGCGCCACCCGGACCACGCGATCGAACGGCTCCTCGCGGACGGTGTCGAGCACCCGATAGCTTCGCAGCGCCTGCAGCCGCAGCCATTCCGTCTTGGTCGTGCTATCGGTCATCTGCCAGGCACTGCCATTATGAAATTGCCGCGCGCGCGGAGGGCCATTGACGCGCGCCCTGCCCCCATGCAAGCGGTGGTGTCATATGATGCGCTCCACCGCTTCACCGGCGTTAATGCGATTGCCGGTAATTTAACGATCGGTATTCTTAGTCACAGCCAGTGGTCCGATTCCGGCATTCGCTTCCCGTTGCCGCAAGTTCGCGAGCAAATGTCGGAATCGAAGGACCACTCGTGCGATGAATTTGACATTTGATGCGCGGATCGCCGCAAATGGGTATCAAATGTCAAATTCGCTCCACTACCCCGGATAAGCTCATGGTCCCGCTTTCGGTTCTCGATCTATCGCCGGTATCGACCGGCTCGACGGGCGCACAGGCGCTGCGCAATTCGCTCGATCTGGCACAATTGGCCGACAAACTCGGGTTCACCCGTTATTGGGTGGCCGAGCATCACAATCTGCCGTCGATCGCCAGTTCTGCGCCCGAAATTATGATCGGGCAGATCGCGGCGGTCACCGAACGCATGCATATCGGTTCGGGCGGCGTGATGCTGCCAAACTGGGCGCCCCTGGCGGTGGCGGAGCGGTTCAAGGTGTTGGAGGCGCTCTTTCCGGGGCGGATCGATCTCGGTCTCGGACGCGCGCCCGGCACCGATCCAGCCACGTCGTACATGTTGCGGCGCCGACAGGGCGTCAGCGAGCAGGACGACTTCCTCGAGCGCTTCCAGGAACTGATGCTGCTGGAGACGCGCGGCTTTCCCGAAGGCCATCCGTTCCACAAGGTGCGCGCCATGCCGTCGGAAGTGCCGCTGCCGCCGATCTTCCTGCTCGGCTCATCGGATTATTCGGCGCAGCTGGCCGGCCAGATCGGCGCGGCGTTTTCGTTCGCGCACCACTTCGCCACCTTCGACGCGGTGGAGGCGATGCGGCTCTACCGCGACAGTTTCCGTCCCTCGGCCGCGCACGACAAACCCTACGCCATCCTCGCCACCCACGTGATCTGCGCCGATACCGATGAAGAGGCCGAACGGCTGGGGAGCACGGTCGAGCTCAATTTCGTGCGCCGGGCCAAGGGCGAATACCTGCCGCTTGCCTCGCCCGAAGAAGCGCTCGCCTATGACTACACGGAGACCGACAAGGCGCGCATCGCGCAGAACCGCTCGCGCATGTCGGTGGGTTCGCCGGCGACGGTGAAGGCGCGGCTCGAACCGCTGATCGCGGCAACGCGCGCCGACGAACTGATGGTCACCAGCATGATCTACGACCACGAAGCGCGGAAGCGCTCCTACGCGCTGCTGGCGGAGGCGTTCGAATTGACCGCGCGCTAGCGCATGATCCCGGACAATGGGAGCCGGTTTTCGGATAAGATCATGCGCAAACAAGGTGTTGGGAGCGCGCGCCGTTCCGGCCAAAAGTGATAACGCAACCAGACGGCAGGCCGCCCCCCGGTTTACCAACGCCGTGGCCGTGGTAAAACCCGCGCAGACGCGACAAGGATATTTCGCTTTCGTCCGCGTACGACCAGAACGGGAGGGTCCATTGGGCAAACAGTTCACACTCACCGCCAACGACAAGCACCAGCTCGGCGCCTATCGCGCCGATCCGAAGGGCACGCCGAAAGGCGGCATGGTGGTCATCCAGGAAATCTTCGGCGTCAATCATCACATCCGCGCGGTCTGCGACCGGCTCGCGGATCTCGGCTATGTCGCGGTGGCGCCGGCGGTGTTCGACCGTTTCGTGCGCGACTTCGAAAGCGGTTACACGCCGGACGAGATCGCGAATGCGCGCAGCTATCTCGGCAACCTCAACTGGGACCACATGACCGCCGACATGGCGGCGGCGGTCGAGGACATGAAGGGGGTCGGCCCGCTCGGCGCCATCGGCTTCTGCATGGGCGGCACCGCCGCGTTCCTGGCAGCGTGCCGCATTCCCGGCCTGTCGGCGGCGGTCGCCTATTACGGCGGCATGATCGCCAAGTTCGCCGACGAGAAGCCGAAATGTCCGCTGCAGATGCATTTCGGCGAGAAGGACGAAAGCATTCCGATGGACGTGGTTGAGACCATCAAGGCCAAGCTGCCGCAGGCGGAAACTTACGTCTATCCGGACGCGCCGCACGGCTTCTATTGCGACGAACGCGCGGCCTTCCGCAAGGAAGCTGCCGAGCTGGCCTGGAGCCGCACGCAGGAATTCCTGGCGAAACATATGAAGTAGTCAGGCGCGCGCGCTGTCAAATGAGAAGGCCCGGCCAAGCGCCGGGTCTTTTTCTTGCTAGACGACGTTCTCGCTAGACGGCGCTGGGCGGCTCCGCCACCGCTGCGGCAATCTTCTTGCGTGGCGGAACGGTCATCGCGGCCACGCCGACGACGATACAGACGAGCCCGATCCAGGCGGTCGCGCTCAATCGCTCCCCGAGAAAAACCACGCCGATCAGGACGCCGATCGGCACGCGCAGATAAGCCTGCGCGGTGGTGCCGACCGAGCCGAGCGTCTGGACGAGACGGAAGTAGATCACGAAGGCGAGCGCCGTCGAAAATGCCGACAGGGCGAGCAAGGCAAGTATGGAATGCTGCGAGGGCGAAAGCGTCCAGGGCCGGTCGATCAGCAGACTGATCGGTATGAGCATGATCGACCCGCAGATGAGCGAACCGGCGGCCGGCATCATGGGATCGATACCTTTGAACCCCCGTCCGAAAATGGCGCCGCCCGCGTAGCAGATGGTCGCCGACACGACGGCGACTTGCGCCCACAGCTCCTGCCCGAGACCCGACAGCGCCTGCACGCCGACGATCAAACCCGTCCCGGCGATACCGGCGGCAACGCCGAAAAACTTGCGCACGCTGACGGCTTCATGGCGGACGACAAGCGCGGTCAATAGAAACGCGAAGATCGGCGAGGTCGAATTGAGGATCGTGGCGAGGCCGGCGTCGATCGTGCGTTCCGCCCACGCGACCAGGCTGAACGGGATCACGCTGTTGAGGCACGCCTGGAACAGGAACCGCCGCCAGATCGCCGCATCGGCCGGCAAACGCAGCCCGCGCCAACGGATGACCGCAATCAGGATCGCACCGGCGATCAGCGTACGGGCCGCGATCAAAGTGACCGGCGGGATGGTCTCCACGCCGATCTTGATGAACGTGTAGGAACCGCCCCAAAGCGTCGCGAGCACGAGCAGCAGCGCCAGCTCGCGTCTCAGGTTTGACGTTGCCGATGTCATGGACGATTCCCTCCGCCGTGCATGGCTGCGGCTCACGTTGCGGCCGGAGGGAATCAACTAGATGTAGCCGGCGCCACCCGAATCCTGGAGGTGCGTTCTTTCGTGTCTCCAGCCAAGCCGTGGGGCTAGAACCACCGCTCCTTGACCTCGACGGTGTCGCCGGGACGCAGCGGATAGCCGAGCGGCACCTGCTGGTGGATCTGCTGACCGCCCATGTTGCGGGTCAGTTCCACCGTGCCCTTCTTGGCGCGCGGCGAGAAGCCGCCGGCGATCGCCACCGCATTCTCCGCCGTCATGTTGGGTACGTAAGGATACTGGCCGGGCGTGGTCACTTCGCCGAGAATGAAGAATGGCCGATAGCTGGCGATCGATACCGTCACGTGCGGTTCGCGCACATAGCCCTGTTTGAGCCGTTCGCCGATCATTTGCGCCAAGGACCGTGTGGTGTAGCCGCGCGCCGGCACGGTGCCGACCAACGGCAAGGTCACCTGGCCGTTGGCGTCGACCAGATACTCGCCGGTGATGCCGGCCTGGCCGAACACCACGATGCGCAACTTGTCGCCGGCATCGAGCGTGTAGGGCGGCCGCCCCGCCGGCGCATAGGCATAGCCATAGCGCGCGGCGGCCTGCCGCGGCGGCTTATATTGCATCACATAGGATTGCTGGCGGTTGCGCTGCTGAGCGTAGCTCTGCTGGGCGTAGCTCTGCTGGGCGTATTGCGGCTGGTAGGCGCGAGCCGACGCGCCGCGGCGCGAGCCGAACAGGCCGCGGCCGCCGCGATCGGCCTGCCGCGGCTGCGCATAGGCCGGCTGCTGCGCCCCATAGCTCTGGGCGTATTGCGGCTGCGCTTGCTGGCCGTATTGCTGAACCACCGGCACCGGCTGTCCGGTGGACGGATCCATGACGTAATAGACGGATTGCTTGCGGGCGCAGGCCGCCGCGGTGAGCGCGAGCAATATCGGCAGAATAAAACGTGCGTACCGCATCAAATAGAATCCGGCTCCGCTAGTGCCCTGCTTCCGAAGTTCGCGACACTTGCCAGCACCCCCTCACACGAACTTGGGAAGCAAAGGGGCGCTAGCCAATCTAAGATCCTAGTGCCGCTTTCGACTTGACGTTCCTGAATGAGATTGCGGCGAGGGTGCAGGAACTTCAAATCGGCGGCACTAGCGGCTTGACGTGGCATTAACGCTTTATATGGTTAATAAATCCTCACCATTAACGAATTGCTGCCGCGGGAGGCGGATAGCGGCCCGCTCCCGGTCATCGCGCAGGCCAAATCAGGCCGTGGCGCCCTGATCGAGCTTGGCGCCGGTGCCGATCGGGCAGGACACGCCGGTGCCGCCGAGCCCGCAATAGCCGAACGGATTCTTGGCCAGATACTGCTGGTGATAGTCCTCGGCGAAGTAGAATTCCGGCGCGTCGATAATCTCGGTGGTGATGGCGCCGAAGCCCTTCTTGCTCAGTTCCTTTTGATACATCGCCTTCGACGCCTCGGCGGCTTTGCGCTGCTCGGGCGTGAACGTGTAGATGCCGGAGCGATATTGCGTGCCAACATCGTTGCCTTGGCGCATGCCTTGCGTCGGCTCATGGTTCTCCCAGAAGGTCTTGAGCAACGCCTCGTAGGAGATCTTGGCCGGATCGTAGACCACCAGCACCACCTCGTTGTGACCGGTGCGCCCGCTGCAGACTTCCTCATAGGTCGGGTTGGGCGTGAGGCCGCCGGTGTAACCGACGGCGGTGACATATATGCCGTCACCCAGCTCCCAGAACTTGCGCTCGGCGCCCCAGAAGCAGCCGAGTCCGAAGATCGCCTTTTCGCTGCCGGCCGGATAAGGCCCCTTCAGCGCATGGTGATTGACGAAATGCTCGGATGCCGTGCGGATCGGCTGGCTACGGCCGGGCAAGGCTTCGCGCGCATTGGGCATGGCAACGGATTTTCTGAAGCCGAACATGGGTTGGTTCTCCTGCAATGTCTTGAACGCAATATAGGCGCCGTCCGGGGCTTTCGGAATGCAGGGGCCAATCACGTCTTGAGCAGGCGGGAACACACCCCATTCACGGGCGTGGGAGGCTCGTTCTTGTTTTTTCGCGTTTCCGGAGGGCGAGCCGGCTCCCACTTCGCCTGGAAACGCTCTAGCGCGCGTAGCCGATCAGCGGCTTCTTGCGGCGCCCGAGCAGCAAAAACAGGATGCCGAAGCCGCCGAGCAGGCTCCAGGACGGCGCCGCCAGGATGCCGAGCACGCCGGGGTCCCAGAGCATGCCGCCGGCATAGGGCGCGACCAGGGCCTTGGTGTCATGGATGAAGCCCTGCAGGCTGGCGGCATTGATGAGCTGCCACAGCGCCTGGACGCTGGTGAAATAGAGATGATTGGCGGCGATCGACTTTGTCCCGTCGTACACGACCAGAATAAAGGCCGCGGCCAGGCAGATCAGGCCGAGAAATCGGAAAAAAAAGCGAATCATGGCATGCGGGCTTGACGGTCCTCGCCGGACTGCAGGGATTACCCCGCGCCGGGCCCGGGTTCAACCATGCAAACGCGAAAGGGTGGCATTCCCTTGAGCTTTCGCCATCTGTTCCGCTAGGGTCCGCCTTCGGGCAGCACCGGCCCACTAGTGGAGTAAGAATGTCTTCAAAAAGCCCCACCGGCCCTAGCCGGCCGACCTTTACCGACCAAGAAGCCCTGCAATTTCACAGCGAAGGCCGGCCGGGCAAGCTGGAAGTCGTCGCCACCAAGCCGATGGCGACCCAGCGCGACCTGTCGCTGGCCTATTCGCCGGGCGTGGCGGTACCGGTGCTCGCCATCGCCGAGGACGAGGGCCGCGCTTACGACTACACAACCAAGGGCAATTTCGTCGCCGTCATCACCAACGGCACCGCCATTCTCGGCCTCGGCAACCGCGGCGCCTTGGCCGCCAAGCCGGTGATGGAAGGCAAGGCGGTGCTGTTCAAGCGCTTCGCCGACATCGATTCCATCGACCTCGAGGTCGACTCCGAAGACCCGGACGAGATCATCAATTGCGTGAAGCTGCTCGGCAAAGGCTGGGGCGGCATTAATCTCGAGGATATCAAGGCGCCGGAATGCTTCATCATCGAGCAGCGCCTGCGCGAGCTGATGGACATTCCGGTCTTCCATGACGACCAGCACGGCACCGCCATCATCGCCGCCGCCGGCCTGCTCAACGCTCTCGACCTGACCGGACGCAAGATCGAGGACACCAAGCTCGTCTGCAACGGCGCCGGCGCTGCCGGCATCGCCTGCCTCGAGCTTTTGCGCGCCATCGGCTTCAGGCGCGAGAATCTCGTTCTGTGCGACACCAAGGGCGTGATCTACGAGGGCCGTACCGAGGGCATGAACCAGTGGAAGTCGGCCAATTCAGTGAAGACCAAGGCGCGTACGCTGGCCGACGCCTTCAAGGGCGCCGACGTCGCGTTCGGCCTGTCGGTCAAGGGCGCCTTCACGTCCGAGATGATCAAGTCGATGGCGCCCAATCCGATCATCTTCGCCATGGCCAATCCCGACGCAGAGATCGACCCCGAGGAAGTGGCGGCCATCCGCGACGACGCCATCATGGCCACCGGGCGCTCCGACTATCCGAACCAGATCAACAATGTGCTCGGCTTTCCCTTCATCTTCCGTGGCGCCCTCGACGTACGCGCCTCCGCCATCAACATGGAAATGAAGATCGCCGCCGCCCGCGCGCTTGCCGCGCTCGCGCGCGAGGACGTGCCCGACGAAGTCGCCGCCCTCTATGGCGGGCGGCCGAAATTCGGGCCCGATTACATCATTCCGGTGCCATTCGATTCACGCTTGATCTCCGCGGTTCCGCCGGCGGTGGCGCAAGCCGCCATGGACACCGGCGTTGCGCGCAAGCCGATCGTCGACATGGATGGATATCGCGAGCAACTCAACGCGCGACGCGACCCGATCGCCGGTACCTTGGTGCAGGTATACGCGCGGCTACGCCGAAGCCCCAAACGCGTCGCGTTCGCTGAAGGCGAGGAAGAGCAGGTCATCCGCGCTGCCGCGAGCTTCGTGCATCAGGGTCTCGGCACCGCGCTGCTGGTCGGCCGCGAAGACCGTGTGCGCGCCACCGCGCAGGAGGTCGGCATCGAGCTCGGCGAAGGCATCGAGATCATCAACGCCGCGGTATCGACCCGCAATGCGGTCTACATCAATTATCTTTACGAGCGGCTGCAGCGGCACGGGTTTCTGGTGCGCGATTGTCAGCGGTTGGTGAATACCGACCGCAATCATTTCGCCGCCTGCATGGTGGCGATGGGCGACGCCGATGCCATGGTGACCGGTGTCACCCGCAATTTCTCGGTCGCGCTCGAAGACGTGCGGCGCGTGATCGATCCCAAGCCCGGCCATCGCGTCATCGGCCTGTCCATGGTGGTGGCACGCGGACGCACCGTGCTGGTGGCCGATACCGCGGTCACCGAGATGCCGAATGCCGAAGAACTCGCCGAAATCGCCATCGAGGCGGCGGGCGTGGCGCGCCGGCTCGGCTACGAGCCGCGGCTGGCGATGCTGGCCTTCTCCACCTTCGGACATCCGGAAGGAGAACGCTCGGCGCGCGTGATCGAGGCGGTCAAGATTCTCGATCAGAAGCGGGTCGATTTCGAATACGACGGCGAAATGGCCGCCGACGTGGCGCTCAATCCAGAGCTGATGGCGGCTTATCCGTTCTGCCGCCTGTCCGGGCCGGCCAATGTGCTGGTGATGCCGGCGTTCCACTCCGCCTCGATCTCCACCAAAATGGTGCAGGAACTGGGCGGCGCCACCGTCATCGGACCGCTGCTGGTCGGGCTCGACCAACCGGTACAAATCGTGCAACTCGGCGCCAAGGACAACCAGCTCGTCAACATGGCCGCCTTGGCGGCATATAATGTGAGCGGCTAATACGCTGCCGTTAAGGGAGAACGCGCCTTGGCCAAGACCCTATCCGGCGTCATCGCCGCCGTCGCTACCCCGATCCACGAAAGTGGCGCGCCCGATCTAGACCGCGCGACCACACTCGCCCGCCATCTGCTCGACAATGGCTGCGACGGCCTCAATGTGCTCGGCACCACCGGAGAAGCGACCTCGTTCTCGCGCGAGGAACGCATGACGGTGATGAGCGCCTATAAAGACAACGGGCTGCCGCTCGACCGGTTGATGGTCGGCACCGGCGCGGCCGCGGTATCGGACGCCGTCGCGCTCACGCGTCATGCCTCGGCGCTCGGCTTTGCCGGTGCGCTCGTGCTGCCACCGTTCTATTACAAGGGCGCGCCCGACGACGGGCTGGTGGCCTACATCGAAGAGATCGTGAAAGGCACGGCCGACAAGCCGATCCCGCTCTATCTCTATCATTTTCCGGCGATGTCTGGCCTGCCCTGGCACGTGGCGCTGATCCGCCGGCTTCTTGAGGCGTTCCCATCTCGAATCGTGGGACTGAAGGATTCCTCCGGCGATATGGCCTATGCCCGTTCGGCAGCGGCGATCTCGAAAGATTTCGCGGTATTCCCCTCGACCGAGGCGTGCCTCCTGGAGGCCCGGCAGGGCCAGTTCGCCGGTTGCATTTCGGCGACTGCCAATTGCAATGCCGATCTTTGTGCGCGCGCCTGGCGCGACGGCGACCCGGACGCGCTGGAAGCGGCGGTGACGATCCGCAAGCTGTTCGACGGCAAGCCGCTGGTCAGCGGGGTGAAGGCTCTGCTCGCCCATATCCATGGCGATCCGGCGCTGGCGCGGGTGAAACCGCCCCTTTCGGCCTTTTCCGCCGCCGACCGGGCCGCGGTGACCGCCGGCCACGACGCCGTCCGGGCTAAACGGGTGGCCTGACGGCAGCAAAACCGGCCGCCACGACGGGCGTTGACGCCCGGCGGGTGGCTTACTATAAGCCTCGGCAAATGGTGGCGAGAGGTGCTCGCCGCCAATTTTTCTTCTAAAATTCGGCCGCTTCAGCAGGTTTTTCGCCGCTGGCGCCAGACGCAAACGAGAGAGTGATGGCCAATACCAAGTCTGCCCGCAAGGCAACGCGTCAGATCGCAAAACGGACCGTGATCAACAAGGCGCGCCGCTCCACCATGCGTGGTTCGGTGCGCAAGGTCGAGGAGGCGATTACCAGCGGCGACCGCAACGCTGCGGCCGCGGCGCTCAAGGAAGCCGAGCCGGTGATCATGCGCGCCGCGCAGCGTGGCGTCGTGCACAAGAACAACGCCAGCCGCAAAGTCTCGCGGCTCGCCCATCGCATCGCCAAGCTCGCGCAGTAAAGTTCACGTCATGCGCGCGCGCCGCGTGTAGCGGCGCGCTGGCCCGGCCTTCGCGCCGGGCTTTTTATTTTCTCGTCTCGATGAGAAATGCTGCAAGGCACTCGCATCGGCCGGCCAACGATGGGCCGCCAGCCGGCGCAAGTCCGCGCGCGGTCAAGAATCCGTCATTACGACGTCAACAAAACATGGGCGCGCCGATTTTATCGGCCTGTCGGTGGTATCGACGCACGCCAAGACTATCGTCAAAGGCTTTTCGGCGTGGGGTTACCCTGCTTATTCGC
Organism: uncultured Pseudomonadota bacterium; assembly: GCA_963829785.1. Lineage (GTDB taxonomy): Bacteria > Pseudomonadota > Alphaproteobacteria > Rhizobiales > Xanthobacteraceae > Pseudolabrys. The sequence goes on from CAWHJZ010000010.1 coordinate 86,093, forward strand.
ACACAAATTTTTATTCACCGCTAATAACTTATCATCCATGCGCGGCGAGGACCTGAAAATCGCTGAGCCGCAGGTGTTTTCGTGCCGTACCGGGGCCAAAAATATTTTGGCGGCGCTCCGTCTCGCATCGTGAATTCTGCTGGCTGAATCCGTGCGCTTGTTCAAGCGCTTGAGGAAACGGCATCGGCCACAAGCGTGTCACATATGCAACGGTTCGACGACACACGGAGTCGGCAGCCACAATCTCGTATTGCTCCACCCCGAGCCTTGTGCTCTTTTGCTCACGCGACCTCGCCTTTCTGCGGGGCGTCATCAGGAAAAGGGTTTCGCTCTACGCTCATCGCGGATGAGAACGGCTGATTTTTGCCTGCTTGGATCGAATTGGGCCGTTTGCAAAAGCAACATCGTTGGTCGCGACGTCAATGTCGTGTTTCAAGATGTGGCGCCGCATCGCAGCCGGATTTTTGCGGTGCGATGGATCATGGATCGTAGCGGCGGATTTCTTGACGGCTTAGGGCGCAAGCCCAACAAAAATGAGGGGGATGTCATGACAGTGGCACGGGTCGCGTCGGTATTAGATACCGCATCAATGGAGTTTGCTTCATCCAGCGCGTACCCATCTTCCGCTGCTTTCCGATCCGCCTGTTTTTCCGGTGCACGAAATCGTTTCGTGATTGCGCCTGCCACGCCGGCGTCCGCATTGTTACGCGACGTGGGCGGCGGTGCTCCCCCCTCCAGCTGCAACTGAGACGCAGCCTGCTCGTTTAGCGACGATGCGGCGGCCGGGTGCGCGAGCCCAACCTAACTACCCTACCCGCGGCATCGTCATTGCTTAAGTATCGTTGCGTCTCGTTCGGCGCGTTGGCGTGCATCGCGGCCGCCATGCCGAGAAACCGAGTCCGATCAACCAATCTATCGGATAGAGAAGAAAAAAATGTCGAACGCAGATCAGGAGCGCTGGTCGAAGGTGCAACAACGGCTGAAGGCCGAAGTCGGAGACGACATCTATTCGAGTTGGTTTGCGCGCATGGATCTGGAGGCTCTCGACGGCGGCACGGTGCGCCTGTCGGTGCCGACCCGCTTCCTCAAGAGCTGGATCCAGTCCCATTATGCCGAACGCGTGCTCGCCTGCTGGCAAGCGGAAGCAAACACGGTCGGCCGCATCGAACTGATCGTTCGCTCAGCAATGCGCGCCTCGAATGTGAGCAAGCCGAAGGCGGAACTTGAGGCAGGTCCGGGCGACGGCGTCCGTCCGGCAAACGGCAATGGCAACGCCGGCCGGCCGCTGCTGGTGGGCGACCCCGGCGTGCACGAGGCGCTCGGCGGCTCGCCGCTCGATCCGCGCCTGACCTTCGACAGCTTCGTGGTCGGCCGCTCCAATACGTTGGCGCACGCCGCCGCCAAGCAGGTCGCGGCCGCCAAGCGCGGCGAGGCGGTGATGTTCAACCCCTTGTACATCCATGCCGGCGTCGGCCTCGGCAAGACACATCTCCTGCAGGCCATCACCTGGTCGGGAAATGCGGCCGGCGAGCGCAAGGTGCTCTATCTCACCGCCGAGAAGTTCATGTACGGCTTCGTCTCGGCGTTGCGCACGCAGACAGCGCTCGCCTTCAAGGAAGCGTTGCGCGGCATCGGCGTGCTGGTGATCGACGACCTGCAGTTCCTGCAGGGCAAGTCGACGCAGGCCGAGTTCTGCCACACGCTCAACGCCCTAATCGACGCCGGCCGGCAGGTGATCATCGCCTCCGACCGTCCGCCGTCGGACCTGGAGAGCCTCGACGACCGGGTGCGCTCGCGGCTGGCCGGCGGGCTGGTGGTGGAAATGGGCCCGCTTGGCGAGGAATTGCGTTTCGAGATTCTAAAAGCCCGCGTGACGGCGGCCCGCACCCACCATCCGAGTTTCGACGTGCCCGCGCCGGTGTTGGGCTATATCGCCAAGACCGTGACCCACAACGGCCGCGATCTGGAAGGCGCGCTCAACCGCCTGCTTGCCCACAATAAGCTGACCGGCCACCCGGTGACGCTGGAGATGGCCGAGCGCGAGGTGCGCGACCTGATCCGCCCGCAGGAGCCGAAACGGGTCAAGATCGAGGACATCCAGCGGGTGGTGGCGCGGCAGTATAACGTCAGCCGCTCCGACCTTCTGTCCTCGCGCCGCACCGCCAACGTGGTGCGTCCGCGCCAGGTGGCCATGTATCTGGCCAAGACGCTGACCTTGCGCTCGTTGCCGGAAATCGGCCGGCGCTTCGGCGGCCGCGATCACACCACCGTGCTGCACGCGGTGCGCAAGATCGAAGGCCTGGTCGGCAACGACGTGGCGCTGGCCGAGGAGATCGAGGTCCTCAAGCGCCAATTGCAGGATTGACGGCGCTCCTCTCCCCCTCAGTTGGGGGCGAGAGGGGGCGCCGCCCGCCTGTGGACGCCCTGGGGATAGGGGCCCGTTAAGCCCCTACACTCTTGCGATTTTCGCTCCAGCACGTCACTTTTGCTGTCCGGCCTCGCATGACGCGTGCGCCGGCTTGCGGTTGCGCCTGATTTCCGGGCTCTCGCAAAGGCGCCGAAGCGGGTCCCCCAACCGATGAAGATCACCGTCGAGCGTTCAGAGCTACTCAAATCGCTGGGCCACGTGCACCGCGTGGTGGAGCGGCGCAATACCATTCCGATCCTCGCCAACGTGCTGATCAAGGCCGACGACGGCAAGCTCAGCCTGAAGGCCACCGACCTCGATCTCGAGGTGACCGAACTCGATTTCCGCCGAGGTCAGCCCGGGCGGCGCCACCACGGTGCCGGCGCACATGTTCTACGACATCGTGCGCAAGCTGCCGGACGGCGCGCAGATCGTGCTCGAGGGCTCCGGCGACCGCGCCGTGCTGTCCTTGCGCGCCGGCCGCTCGCGCTTCACGCTGCAGACCCTGCCGGAAAGCGATTTTCCCGATCTCGCCGCCGGCGAGATGACCCATTCCTTCAAGCTCGCGGCCGAACGACCTCAAGCGGCTGATCGACAAGACCCAGTTCGCCATCTCGACCGAAGAGACACGCTATTATCTCAACGGCATCTACCTGCACACGGCCGGCGACGCCAAGGCGCCGACGCTGCGCGCGGTGGCGACCGACGGCCATCGCCTCGCGCAATGCGAACTGCCGCTGCCCGAGGGCGCGGCCGGCATGCCCGGCATCATCGTGCCGCGCAAGACCGTGGGCGAGGTACAGCGGCTGATCGAGAACGGCGAAGGAGAGATCGCGGTCGAATTGTCGGCCGGCAAGATCCGCTTCACCATCGGCGATGTGGTGCTGGTTTCCAAGCTGATCGACGGCACCTTCCCGGATTATGGGCGGGTGATCCCCGCCAACAACGACAAGGAGTTGGTGGTCGACAAGAAGGAGTTCGAGGCCGCGGTCGACCGCGTCTCGACGGTGGCGAGCGAGCGCGGCCGCGCGGTGAAGCTCGTCGATCAGCGGCGGCAAGCTGACTCTGTCGGTGACCAATCCGGATTCCGGCAGCGCCACCGAAGAGGTGGAAGTTGACTACGATTCCGAGCCGCTCGATATCGGATTCAACTCGCGTTATCTGCTCGACATCGCCGCGCAGATTGAAGGCGAGGTGGCGATCCTCAAGCTCGCCGATCCCGGCTCGCCGACGCTGATCCAGGACAAGGATTCCAAGGGCGCGCTTTACGTGCTGATGCCGATGCGGGTGTAGCGCCGCTATCGGCCTCATTCGGGGGAGCCCGCGAAGTAGGCATCTCAAATGATGCGGGCGGGTTGAGAGCGGAGCAACGCTGCACTACAGCAACGTGATGACCGCCGCCTTCATCCGACGCCTGAGCCTCACCAACTTCCGCAGCTATCACGCCGCGCAGGTCGAGCTCGGCCAGGCCGGGCCGGTGGTGCTGACGGGCGCCAACGGCGCCGGCAAGACCAATCTCATCGAAGCGATCTCGCTGCTCACCCCCGGCCGGGGCTTGCGCCGCGCCACGCTGGACGAACTGGCCTTCTCCGAGGGGGACGGCGCCTGGGCGATCAATGCCGAGATCGAAGGCATGCTGGGGCTGGCGACGCTCGGGACCGGCATCGACGCGCCTGCGGGCGAGGACGCGGCCCCCACGCGCCGCTACCGCATCGATCGTGAGCCGGCATCATCGGCCACGGCCTTCGCCGACCACCTGCGCGTGGTCTGGCTGATCCCGGCCATGGACCCGCTGTTCAACGGCCCGGCCTCCGAGCGGCGGCGCTTTCTTGATCGATTGGTGTTGGCGGTCGACGCCCAGCATTCAAGCCGCGTCAACGCACTGGAGCGCTCCTTGCGCTCGCGCAACCGCCTGCTGGAAGATGCCTCGCGCGACGGCCATTGGCTCGATGCGGTCGAGCGCGAGACGGCCGAGGTCGCCGTGGCGGTGGCGGCGGCGCGGGCCGAGACGGTCGCCCGGCTGCAGGCCGCCCTGGCCCAGGCCCACGACAGCGCGCCCGGCTTTCCGCGCGCGGAAATCGCCCTCGAGGGCTTCATCGAGACGCTGCTGCCGCAGGCGAGCGCCACCGAGATCGAGGACCGCTACCGGGCTCTGCTCAAGGAAAACCGCGCCCGTGACGCCGCCGCCGGGCGCACGCTGGAAGGGCCCCACCGGTCCGATCTCAGGGTCACCCATGCCGACAAGCGCGTGCCGGCGGCCGAAGCCTCCACCGGCGAACAGAAGGCGCTGCTGATCCGCCTGGTGCTCGCCCACGCCGGTCTGATCAAGGACATGACCGGCTATCGCCCCGGTGCTGCTGCTGGATGAGATCGTCGCCCATCTCGATCCCGGCCGCCGCGCCGCGCTCTACGACGCGCTGGCCACCCTCGGCGCGCAGGTCTGGATGACCGGCGCCGATCCGGCGGCCTTCGGCGACATCGCCGCGCGCGCGCAGGTCTTCGAGGTGCGCAACGGTACGGTGACGCTGCACCGGTAGTCTGCCAAACGGTTTAATCAGGCGGGGGCTGCTGGCTGCACGTTACAGTTCGCCCAGCAGCTCGCGCCGCTGCCGTTCCGAAGCATCGGAATAGCGGCGCAACGCATGCGCCTCGGTGAGCAGCCCGAGAACCTGGCGGCGCTCCAGCGAATCTACCACCGCCAGCGCTTCCGCCTCGTAGCGGTCGAAGGCCGAAACCGCTTCCTGCGCCGTCATCTGGGGCAACAGCATGTGATCGGCATGACGCACGATCTCCCGTACCGAGATGGTGGGATCGATCTCGGGCGCATGCGCTTCCGCCACCAGCACCATGCCGGCATAGCGTCCGTCGTCATCGACCGCGATCACCTGGTTGGTCGATCCAAGCGGAAACGCCTCGCGCAAGGCGGTGACCGGCGTCTCCACCGGGCTGGTCCGCACGTCAGCGCGCATCATCTGCGCAACCGTCAGGTCCCTGATCCAGCCCACATCGGCGGCGCTGCGGATGGTCTCGCCGCGCAAATGGAAGCGCCAGGTGGCAAAGGTGTAGCCGAAGAACTCGCGCGTCACCTGCCGCGCGATGATGACGGCGATCAGCACCGCGGCGGTGAGCCAGAGGTCGCCGGTCGATTCCAGCGCGATGAAGGTCATGGTGAGCGGGCCGCCAATCACCGAGGCCGACAGCGCCGACAGGCCGATAATGGCAAAGGCATCCGGATCGAGATGGGCGCTCGGCACCAGCAGGGTCACACCGCTGGCGAACAACTGGCCGCCCAGCGCGCCGAGCAGCAGCGAAGCGAAGAACAGGCCGCCGCGGAAGCCGGAGCCGAGCGAGACGATGGACGACAGCGATTTGAGCACGAAGATGACGGCGAGCGTTTCGAGCGGCAGCTTGAACAGGCCGGTCAGATGCAGCGCGCCATGACCGGAGGACATGACCTGGGGAGAGATCATCGCCAGCAGCCCGACGATGGCGCCGGCGATGGCGGGCCGCAGCCAGGGCTTGATCCGGACGCGCGTGAAGAGCTGCTCGCAGGCCGCCACACCACGCATCAGGATGATGCCGAAAATGCCGGCGAGCACGCCGAAGCCGGCGGCGATGACGATGTCCTGCGCCGCCAGGCCCGCGACCGAGCCGGCCTCGATGCCGAGTTCGGTGGGCGAGAGCGCCTGCGCCGTCAGGTAGCCGAGCAAAGAGGCGACGCCGACCGGCGCCAGCGAATTGACCGTGTAGCTGCCGATGATCAGCTCGAAGCCGTAGAAAGCGCCGCCCAGCGGCGCCCCGAAGGCACCGGCAATGGCGGCGGCGGAGCCGGCGCCGACCAGGATGCGCATGTCGGCCCGGCGCAGCCGAAAGGCCTGGCCGATCTTGGAGGCGATACCGCTCGCCCATTGGGTGTAGCCGGCCTCCAGGCCCACCGAGGCGCCGACACCGCTCGACCACACGGTCTGGGCCGCCACGATCAGGCTACCGCGCATGGACATGCGCCCGCCGTGCAGGGCATTGGCCTCGATTGGGTCGACCTCCGAGCCGCGTCGACGGGCGATGTAGGCGGCTACCAGCCCGAACAGCAGGCCGCCGAGGCAGGGCGTCACGAAGGCGCGGATGGGATCGAGCGAGACGCGGCCCGACAGCCGCTCGCCGGGATCGAGCCCGAAGGCGGTGAGGTGCATGAACCCCACCGCCGCGCCCATCGCGGCCACCACCAGCCCGGCCAGCACGCCTACGATGGCCGCCAGCACGATGATGTTGGAGTCGCGCGCGCGCACCATGGCTCGCAGGCGATGTGGAACCTCGAATGACGGGCGAAGCCGGGTGGCGGGCTTGGGGCTGAACCAGTGCATGGGGAAGGCGATTCGAATTGGGCGGGCCGCAAGCGACGCTTATGAACCGTCACGGGCGGCGTGCAAGGAAATGCGCATGAGGCCCGCGCTCATGGCGTTTCGATGGCGGCCGAAAGCAACGTCAAAACCATGCCTTAGAGGGGGCCAAAACGGGCGCCCGAATGGCGGCTTTTTTGCAGCGCCAGGCCTTTAAAAACTGCTTTCGAATCAACATATTATGGTCTGACACTTTGCCCTGTACGAGACCCGGTTTTCGTGTCACAGAAATACATCTACCCGACTCGTTTTTCGCCCGCTTCGAGGGTGCCGCAGATGGCTGAACCAGCCCGCAATATCCCGTCCAACGCCGACTATGGTGCCGAGTTCGATCAAGGTCCTGAAGGGCCTCGACGCCGTGCGCAAGCGGCCAGGCATGTACATCGGCGACACCGATGACGGCTCCGGCCTGCATCACATGGTCTACGAGGCGGTCGACAACGCCATCGACGAGGCGCTCGCCGGTCACGCCAGCGAGGTGAACGTCACGCTCAATCCGGACGGCTCCTGCACGGTGCGCGACAACGGCCGCGGCATTCCGACCGACATCCACAAAGGCGAAGGCATCTCGGCGGCCGAGGTCATCATGACCCAGCTCCATGCCGGCGGTAAGTTCGATCAGAATTCCTACAAGGTGTCCGGCGGCTTGCACGGCGTCGGCGTGTCGGTGGTGAACGCGCTGTCGAGCTGGCTCAAGCTCACCATCTGGCGCGACGGCAAAGAACACTTCATCGAGTTCCACGACGGCGTCGCCGTCGAGCCGCTGAAGGTCGTCGGCGACGCCGACGGCAAACGCGGCACGGAAGTGAGCTTCCTGCCCTCGACCGAGACCTTCACGATGGTCGAGTTCGATTTCGCCACGCTCGAGCATCGTCTGCGCGAACTCGCGTTCCTGAATTCCGGCGTCACCATCCTGCTCGCCGACCAGCGCCACGCGGTCGAGAAGCGCGAGGAGATGAAATACGATGGCGGCGTCGAGGCCTTCGTGCGCTTTCTCGACCGCAACAAGTCGCCGCTGATCCCCGCCCCGATCATGGTGCACGCCGAACGCGAAGGCATCACGGTGGAATGCGCGATGTGGTGGAACGACGGCTACCACGAGAGCGTGCTCTGCTTCACCAACAACATTCCGCAGCGCGACGGCGGCACCCATCTCGCCGGCTTCCGCGGCGCGCTCACCCGCCAGATCACGCAATACGCCGAAGGCAATGGCGGCGCGCGCAAGGAAAAGGTTTCGCTCACCGGCGACGACTGCCGCGAGGGTTTGACCGCGGTGCTGTCGGTCAAGGTGCCGGACCCGAAGTTCTCGTCGCAGACCAAAGACAAGCTGGTGTCCTCCGAAGTGCGGCCCGTGGTCGAAAACGTGGTCAATCAGGCTTTGCAGGACTGGTTCGAGATCCATCCGCAAGAGGCCAAGACGATCGTCGGCAAGGTGGTGGAAGCCGCCGCTGCCCGCGAAGCGGCGCGCAAGGCGCGCGAACTGACCCGCCGTAAGGGCGCGCTCGACGTGTCGTCGCTGCCGGGCAAGCTCGCCGACTGCCAGGAGCGCGATCCCGCCAAATCGGAACTCTTCATCGTCGAGGGCGACAGCGCCGGCGGCTCCGCCAAACAAGGCCGCAACCGCGAATTCCAGGCGGTGCTGCCGTTGCGGGGCAAGATCCTCAACGTCGAGCGCGCGCGTTTCGACAAGATGCTGGGAAGCCAGGAAATCGGCACGCTGATTACGGCGCTCGGCACCGGCATCGGGCGCGACGAATTCAATGCGGACAAGCTGCGCTACCACAAGATCATCATCATGACCGACGCCGACGTCGACGGCGCCCATATCCGCACGCTGCTGCTGACGTTCTTCTATCGGCAAATGCCGGAGCTGATCGAGCGCGGCCATCTGTATATCGCGCAGCCGCCGCTCTATAAGGTCTCGCGCGGCAAGTCCGAACAGTACCTCAAGGACGAGCGCGCGCTCGAGGACTATCTGATCGCCACCGGTCTCGAGGACGCGGTGTTGCGCCTGACCAACGGCGAGGAGCGCGCCGGCGAAGATCTGAAGAAACTGGTCGAAGATTCGCGCGCGATCCGCAATACCCTGCTGGGCCTGCACAGCCGCTACAACCGCCAGGTGATCGAGCAGGCGGCAATCCTCGGCGTGCTGAACCCCGAAATTTTCGGCGACGTGGAGAAGGCCCGCGCCGCTGTCCCCTATATCGTGGCGCGGCTCGACGCGCTGGCCGAAGAAACCGAGCGCGGCTGGCAGGGCGAATTCGACGAAGAGACCGGCTTCACCTTTTCGCGCACCGTGCGCGGCGTGAAGGAAGTGGCGGTAATCGACCCGGCGCTGCTCGCGTCCGCCGATGCCCGCAAGCTCGACGAATACGCGCCGGCGCTGCAAGCCGTGTTCCCGCGCCCCCTGCCGCCGGCCATCCTGCGCCGCAAGGACGAGGAGATCCCGATCTATGGGCCGGTCGGCTTGTTCGAGCAGGCCACCGCGACCGGCCGCAAAGGCGTCTCCATGCAGCGCTACAAAGGCCTGGGCGAGATGAATCCCAATCAGCTCTGGGAAACCACGCTCGACATCGATGCCCGCTCGTTGCTGCAGGTCCGCATCAAGGAAGTGGACGAGGCCAATGTGCTGTTCGACCAGCTCATGGGCGACGTGGTCGAGCCGCGCCGGCAGTTCATCCAGGACAACGCGCTCTCAGCCAGCGTGGATGTGTAAGACGGACTGAGCGGCCGCGTTATTCCGCCTGCTCCAACGCCTCGGCGGCCGGCGCCGCCAGCCCCTGCGTCGCGCGCTCGGCGGCGACCAGCGTATTTTCCAACAGCATGGTCACCGTCATCGGCCCGACGCCGCCGGGCACCGGCGTGACGTAAGCCGCCTTCTTCCGCACGCCTTCGAAATCGATGTCGCCGACCAGGCGCCCGTCGGGAAGCCGATTGATGCCGACGTCGATGACGACCGCGCCGGTCTTCACCATCTGCGGGATGATGAGGTTGGGCACGCCGGCGGCGACGATCAGGATATCGGCCAGGATGGTGTATTGGGCGAGATCCCGCGTGCGCACGTGACAGATGGCGACCGTCGCCTCGTGGCGGAGCATCATCAGCGCCATCGGCTTGCCGACGATATTGCTGGCGCCGACGATGGTGACGTTCTTGCCGGTGACGTCGATGCCCGTGTAGTCGAGCAGCTTCATCACGCCATAGGGCGTGCAGGGCGGAAACACGGTCTCGCCGAGCACCAGCCCGCCGACGTTGTAGAGATGGAAGCCGTCGACGTCCTTTTCGACCGAAACCGTGCGCAGCACGGCGTGGATGTCGTGGTGGGCGGGCAGCGGCAACTGCACCAGGATGCCGTGCACATTCGGATCGCGGTTGAGCTCGACGATGCGCCCGATCACCGTATCGGCGTCGACGTCCGCCGGAAACTCGTGCAGCACCGAGCGGATACCGGCATCGGCGCAGGCCTTGATCTTGTTGCGGACGTAGACGCGCGAAGCGGGATTCTGCCCAACCAGGATCACCGAAAGCGTGGGCGTGACGCCGGTGCGCTCGCGTAAACTCACCACGCGGCGCTTGAAGTCTTCACGAATCTGGTGGGCGATGGCTTTGCCATCAATCAGCTTAGCGGTCATGTGCGCGAGGTCGCGTTGGTGTGTAGCCGGGCTGGTCCCCAATAGCGGCGTTTTCAGGACATCGCAATCGGGTAACGCATCATTAGTTGCGACGCGTGGCAGCTATGCGCGCTTGCCGCTAACGCGCATCATGAGCGGACACGCGGCCGCTCACGACATCAGCTTGCTGCCGATCCATAGCCCGATCACCAGCGCGCCGATGAACAGCACCAGGAAAATTCCGAACAGCCATTGCGCGATGGTCGCGGAGGCGGCTTCCACGTCGGTGAAGCCGAAAACGCCGGCAACGATGGCGATGATCAGAAAGATGAGCGCCCATTTCAGCATGGTCGCCTCCAGCATGGGGTCCCAGGCTCCGATAATGAACGGAGCGGCCCTTGAGTTCCAGTGCGCCGGCGCGTTCGGCGGATGCCTGCGGCTCAGGACGTGGCGGGCTTGAAGGTCCGCGTCCCACGCGTGCGCGGATCGCGCGGCGCCCAGCGGCCGGCGTCCACCCGGACCAGGAAATCGCCCACCACCTGATTGAACAGCTCCGGCTCTTCCAGATTCACCACGTGGCCGGTCTTCGGCAGCATCACCAGGCCGGAGGCGGGGATGGCATCCTTGAGGAACAGGCTCGGCTCGATGCAGCGGTCGTCCTCGTCGCCGACCACGATCAGCGCCGGAGTCGCAAGCTTCCGGATTTCGGCCTCGAAGTCATAGAGCGACGGCCGCCCGCCCTGGAAACCGCGCGAGGTATTGGCCGAGCCTTGCGAGTCGTGCTCGGCCAGTTGCTTGCTGAACTCGGCAAAGCCGCGCGGATCCTTGAGCAGGAACGGCACGCGGCTCGCCCCCATGCCGTAGGTCTCGGCGACCTTGGCGGACCCGTCGCGCTCGAACTGATCGCCAAGCGCGCGCGAGGCATTGTGGAAATCGTCGGTGTGCCAGCGCTCGGAGCCCGAGCCGGTGCCGGCCAGCACCATGGAGCGCACGCGGCCTGGATGATTGAGCGCGACCTGCAAGGACGTATAGCCGCCCATGGACAGGCCGATGAGATGCGCCTGCGCGATCTTGAGATGGTCGAGCACCGCCACGCAGTCGCGCATCACGTCGCGATAGCTGTAGGCGTCCTTGTCGTCCGGCACGTCGGAGGGCGTGTAGCCGCGCGCTGAATAGGTGATGCAGCGGTAGCGCTTGCCGAACTCACGCATCTGCGGCTCCCAGCCGCGATAGTCGCTGGCGAACTCGTGCACGAACACGATCGGGGTACCCTCACCCGCCTCTTCATAATAGAGCTTCACATTGTCAGGCGTCGTCGCGTACGGCATCGGGGCATTTCCTCTTGGCGTCGATCCATCCTCCGCTCATTCCCGTCCCCGCCTGCGCGGGGATAAACTCCAGCGGGAAACCAGAAAGCAACGATTGCAGTGTTCGTTTCACTGACTGGGTCCCCGCTTTCGCGGGGACGAGCGGGGTTGGTCAGAACAAATCCAGATACTCTCGTTGTTCCCAGGGCGTGACGTCGGCAGCTTGCGCCTTGCCGCCCTGCTCCTTGTGGAAGCGCGCGAGCTCGGCCTCCTTGATGTGGGCATAATAGTCGATGAAGGCACCGCCGAAACCGGCGCGGAAAACTTTGTCGGCGCGTAACGCCGTGACCGCCTCGCCCAGGTCCTTCGGCAGCAAGGCCGCCTCGGTCTCGTAGGGCGTGTCGGCGGACGGCCCCGGATCGCACTTCTGCGCGATGCCGTCGAGCCCGGCGTAAATCTGCGAGGCGATGTAGAGGTAAGGATTGGCGGCCGGTTCGCCGACGCGGTTTTCCAGATGCGTCGCGGGATCGCCCGGCTGGCCGAGCACGCGCATCATCACGCCGCGATTGTCGCGCGCCCAGATGGCGCGATCGGGCGCCAGCGAATAGGCGCGATAGCGCTTGTAGCCGTTGATGGTCGGCGTGGTGAAGGCGGCCGCACCTTGCGCATGCGCCAACAAGCCGGCGAGATAGTGCGTGCCCAGCGGCGACAGCCCATCCTTGTGCACGAAGGCGTTGCGTTTTGTCTTGCGGTCGATCAGCGATTGATGCAGGTGCCAGCCGCTCGACATCACATTGGGCAGGCCGGGGCGGCACATGAAGCTGGCGAGATAGCCGTTGCGGCGCGCGATCTGCTTCACCGCCGAGCGGAACAGGATCATGGCGTCGGCGGCGGCGAGTCCCATCAGCGGGCGGAAGGTGAATTCGCACTGGCTGGGGCCGAGCTCGACCTCCACCGAGCGCAGCGGCAGGCCGAGCGCGGCGGCGCCGCGGCGCAGGATCGCCACCGCCGGGTCGAGCATGTCGAAGCGCGACTCGGTGAGATACTGATAGCCCTGATTGAGCACACTCAGTTCCGGCGCCTGCGGCGGCCAGGTGGCGTCCTCGGGCGCAAGGCGCGGGTTTTCGAGTTCTGAACAGATGGAATTCGACTTCCAGCCCGGCGCAGAAATCGAAGCCGGCTTTCGCGAGCGTATCGAGCGCCTCGCGGCAGCGCGCGCGCGTGGAAAACGGCACCGGCTTGCCGTTGCTGAAATGGATGTCGCACAGGAGCCAGCCGGTTTTCTCGGCCCAGGGCAGCACATGGAACGTGGTGGGATCGGCGACCATCACGAAATCGCCGCCGCCCTGCATCTCCTCCATGGCGAAGCCGCCGCCGGGCGTGAACACCGGAAAGACCGTCTTGTGCGCGGTGTCCTTGGCGAGCAGCGTCGTCGTCATGGTGACGCCGCCGCGCAGCGCACCCGGCACTTCCGAGGCGAGCAGCGTCTTGCCGCGCAACACGCCGTGCTGATCGGCAAAGGAAAAACGAACCAGCTCCAGTTTGTGCCGTTTGATGGCGCGCTCGACTTGGCGCGCGGCGCGCTCCTGCTCCGCCGACCACAGGCCGTGACGAGCGACGAAATCGCGCGGCTTGGGGACAGGCTTACGCGGGGGCATCAGTCACCGTGGACAAGGCCTCCGCCATGCAACGCCTCAATGCCCATTCGCCCAGCTCGTGGCCCGGCGCTTGCTGGCTTCGGTTTTCTGCCAATAGCCCTGCCAGTCGTCAGTGGGACCGATGCCGTCGATGGCGGCGGGACCGGTGATAGAGGCGGCCTGCGCCTCGTCGAGCATCATGATCGGCCGCTCGCCCTTGGCCGCCTGCTCGATCCCGGTCCGCAGCAATTTGCGATAAGCGACGATCGCCTTGTCGGACGTGCCGAGATGCTCCTCGGTGCGGTCCTGGATCGCGCCCATCGACTCGCAGGCCCACTGGTCGTGCACGTTGATGTCGGGACCCATGCCCGTATAGGTCTCGCTTTCCTGCTCGTGCGGATCGTAGCCCCAATCGTTGTCCTTGTTGCGGTTGGGGATGTAGTCGGGCAGCTGATAAAGCTGCAGCCGCTGGCGGCGCATTTCGTCCTTGTTCACCGGTTCGCCGAACGAGGTGAATATCGCGTACCAGTAATGCTTATCGTCATCGACCGGCACATGCCATTGCGTGATGGTCATGTCGCGACTCATCGGGATGACGAAAGCGTTAGGGAACATCAAATTGGTCACCCGCACATGGGTGCTGCGCTCGCTGATCTGACGCAGCGTCAGCAGCCGGAAGCCAAACTCGGTCGGCTCGACCTCGATGCGCGGAATGGGAAACTCACGCATGATCTGCGACATCGGCATGTCGGAATCGCGTGTGATGTCGCGGAACACCTTGCCGTAGCTCTTCGTCGGATCGTCATCCTCGAAGAAGCGGTGCAGGAACGAGGTGTGCACCGGGTCGATGCCCACCTCCAGCGACTGCAGCCAGTTGCATTCGATCAGGCCCTTGAAAGCGAAGGTGTGGCTGTCGGGCGCGACGAAGCAGTCGAAATGCGGCAAGGCCGGCGGCTCGCCCGGGCCCATATAGGCGAACAGGATGCCGCTCTTCTCGACCACCGGATAGGACACCTGCTTGATGTTGGCGCAGAGCTTGCTGTCGGCGGGCTCGGCCGGGGTCTCCAGGCATTTGCCGTTGACGTCGAACAGCCAGCCGTGGAAGGCGCAGCGCAAGCCGCCACCCTCAAGGCGCCCCTTGGACAGGTCAGTCCCACGATGCGGGCAGCGGCGGCCGATCAGGCCATAGCGACCCTGCTCGTCCTTGAAGATCACAAGTTCTTCGCCGAACAGCCGGATCGCCTTCACCGGGCGATTGGTGCCTGACAATTCGTCCACCAGCGCCGCCGGCTGCCAGTAATGCCGCATCAGGCTCCCTGCGGGCGTGCCGGGCCCGACGCGGGTAATGAGGTCGTTCTGTTCACGGCTAAGCATGGGCAGGCACGTCCTTTCGCGCGACCAATTGGTGAAATTTCATACCATCATCGCCGCGCCGCTCCGTCAACGCAGCCAAACCCGCCATGCGACATTGCACCCGCATATGTTGGTTGACGAAACCTGCCCACACGCGAATTATGGCGCCACGGCGTGCCTAACCAAGAGCGGGCACGGAGTGTGAAGCCGGCTAAACGCATCCAATATCAAGAAATTGCGTCAACTGGCTTCGCGGGAAACAGGTCCAGGGGAGGTACCCATGCTCAATCGCAGCGCATTTCTGCGGCGCCTTATGCTGGCGGCCGTCATTACCGCCGTGCCGGTCGCGGCCAGCGCCCAGCAATCCATCAAGCTCACGATCATCGACGGCTATCCGCCGAAGGCCCTGTGGGTGAAGGTCCTCATCGACTACTTCATCCCGGAAGTGAACAAGCGCCTGAAGGCCGACGGCAACAAATACACAATCGACTGGCAGCAGGCCTTCAGCGGCCAGATCGCCAAGCCGCGCGGCGTCATGGACGCCATCGGCAACCGGCTCGGCGACATCGGCGTCGTCACCACCGTGTTTCATTCCAGCAAACTGCCGCTCAACAACCTGCCCTATTACACGCCGTTCTCCAGCCGCAACCCGATCCTGGTGTCGCAGGTGATGGACAAGCTGATGGACAAGTTTCCGGCGTTCCAGAAGCAGTTCGACGCGCAGAACCAGGTCGTGCTGACCAACTATTCCTCGATCGACAACTACGGTGTCTTCACCAAGAAGAAGATCACCGGCATGGATGGGGTCAACGGCCTGAAGCTCAACGCGGCGGGCCCGAACGCGCTCTACATCAAGCCGCTCGGCGGTGTCGGCGTGCTCGGCAGCCTGCTCACCTACGCCAACCAGATCAAGACCGGTGTGACCGACGGCTGCATCATCTGGCCGGAGGCGACCATCACCTTCAAGATCGCGGAAGTGGCGCCGCATTATCTGGAGACCGACTTCGGCACCGGCGTCAACAAGTCGCTCACCATCAACAAGGACGTCTGGAAAGGCCTGCCGGCGCAGGTGCAGAAAGTCCTGAAAGAAACCGCGCGCGATTATCGCGACAAGGTCGCGCAGGCCGCGCTCGACAAGGCGGCCGTCTCGATGAAGAAGTTCAAGGGCATGGGTGGCACCGTCGTTACGCTGTCGAAGGCCGATCAGAAGAAGTGGGCCGACAAGATGCCCAACATCGCCCAGAACCTCGCCAAATCCGTCGAGAAGAAGAGTGGCTATCCGGCCATGAAGATCCTGGCGGCCTACATGGAGGCGCTGCGCGCCGCCGGCGAGCACCCGGCGCGCGACTGGGACAAGAACTGAGTCATTGCCGCCCTCTCCCCGCTTGCGGGGAGAGGGCGGCGAGGCGAACAACGCGAACCGAGCCGGGTGAGGGGCAAGGTAGAGGCGCTCGGACTAGCGGCAACGCCCTCTCACCCGATTTCTTCACGTCGTTCAGAAATCGACCTCTCCCCGCGTGCGGGGAGAGGTATCAGTTTGTTGAGAAGCCGTCGGAGCCATTCTCGTGAGCGACACTGAAAATACCCCAGCGCCCGCTTGGGCGACGCTGAACTGGTTCGATCGCGCCGTCTTCGTCCTCAACGCCTTCGGCTCGCTGTGGGTCTTGTTGATCGTCGTTCTGATCTGCCTGGATTCATTCGGACGCAGCCTGTTCAACCAGCCGCTCGACGGGGTCAACGAGCTGGTGGCGGTGTCGATGGCCTTCATCGTGTTCTGCCAAATGCCGGACACGGTGCGGCTCGCCAAGCTGACCCGTTCCGACACCTATTTGCCGCGCCTGCAGGCCAGCCGCGCACTGTTGGCGCGGCTGGCCGTCAGCGGCATCGACATCCTCGGCATGGGGGTGATGCTCGCCATTGTCATCGGCACCGTGCCGCTGCTCATCGATTCGATCCAGCGCGGCTATTACATCGGCGAACAGGGGATATTCACCATTCCCGAATGGCCGATCAGGGGCATGGTCGTGCTCGGCAGCACCGCCACCATGCTGTGCTTCCTCATCCGCGCCGTGAACCACTGGCGCGCATCCGCGCACGACCCGGTCTGACGGCGCCACCATGGAACCCGTCACCATCGGCATCCTGTCGCTCGTCCTGATCGTCATCATGATCTATGGCGGCTGCTATGTCGCCATCACGCTCAGCCTGGTCTCCTTCCTCGGCGTGTGGATCATCAAGCAGGATGCCACCATCGCCGTACGCATGATGACGCTATCGGTGACGGCCACCATCCGCCATTACGACTACGCCAGCATTCCCACCTTCGTGATGATGGGCATGATCGTCGGCAAGACCGGTTTCGGCTCCGACATCTATCAGGTCGCCAACCAGATGTTCCGCCGGCTGCGCGGCGGCCTCGGCATCGCCACGGTCGCGGCCAATGCCGCCTTCGCCGCTGTCACCGGTTCCTCGATCGCCGCGGCTTCGGTGTTCACGCGCGTCTCGGTGCCGGAGATGATCCGCTTCGATTATTCGCGCCGCTTCGCGGTCGGCGTGGTGGCCGGTTCCTCGGTGCTCGGCATGATCATCCCGCCGAGCGTGATGATGATCATCTACGCTTTCATCGCCGAGCAATCGGTCGGCGACATGTTCCTGGCCGGCGTCATACCGGGCCTGATCCTGTCATGCGCCTATATCGCGGCGATCATGGCCATGACCGTGTTCGCGCCGAACTTCATCGGCAAGGGCGCCTTCGCCACGCCGATGGACGACTCCGAGCTGATGTCGCCGCTCGAAATGCTGGTGAAGATCGCACCGATCGTCATCCTGATCGTGATCGTGCTGGGCGGCATCTACAGCGGCTTTTTCGACGCCGCCGAGGCCGGCGCCATCGGCGCCTTCTTCGCCTACCTGCTGGCCGTGCTGCGGCGGCGCATCGGCTGGAAGATCTTCCGCGAAGTCCTCATCGATACCGGGCACATCACCGCGAATATCCTATTCCTGATCATCGCGGCCTCGATGTACAGCCGCATGCTCGGCATCGCCGGTTTGCCGTTCATGCTCAGCCAGTGGCTCGAGCAGATCAATCTCGGCTTCGGCGCCATGATGGCGTTCTACGTCGTGCTGCTGCTGTTCCTCGGCACCATCATCGATACCGGCTCCATCATCCTGGTCTGCGTGCCGCTGTTCCTGCACGCCATCGAGAGCATGGGGCTGAGCCTGGTGTGGTTCGGGCTGATCACCGTGGTGGGCGCTGAAATCGGACTGCTGACGCCGCCGTTCGGTCTGTCGTGTTTCGTGATCAAGACGGCCATCGATCGCCCGGACGTGACGTTGAACGACATCTTCTTCGGCGCGTTCCCGTTCGCCGTGGTGATGCTGGCGGTGCTGATCGTGCTGATCGCGTTCCCCTGGCTCACGCTGGTGCTGCTCTAGGAGCACGCGCTTTTGACAGATTATCGCCACGGCTTTGCGCGGGGAAATGTATCCCGCCGATGCCGCATGGATGGACGCTTTATCCGGACCCGATGATTTGAACCGGCGAGAGTCGGCTCGTGTTCGGCAGGAGAAGAAAAAAGCAGCTCGTTTGGCCTGCTTATTTCCGCCATTTCTCAGCCAACATATCGCGAAATTTCTGGGCCGGTGGAGATAGGCGAGCTGATCGGCGCTCAATGAGGCCAATGGTGCGCTTTACCTCTGGATCGTTGATTGGCTTTGTCACAATCGTCGGATGACCGCTCGGCGGCGTCGCAAGTTTTGGCAGAACCGAAATTCCCAAGCCAGTTTCAACAAGACCCAATGATGTCGTTAGGTGGTTCACTTCATAGAAAAACTCGATCTGGAACCTGGCCCGCGCTAACGCGCTATCCAGAATCGTACGATTCCCGCTATTACGGCTGACGCCGATGACTTTCTCGCCCCGCAGGTCCTTCCAACTCACGCGCCGACGCTTGGCAAGCGGATGATCATTCCGGCATGCAAGCACGAATGGATCTTCAATCAGCGGCGTGAATACGATTTCCGGGTGTGAGCTGCCCGTCAGATTGATACCAAATTCTGCCTCTCCGCGAGCGACGCTTTCCAGAGCTTCGTTGGCAGAGAGATCAAGAATTCGAAACCGGTAGTGCGGATATTGCTGGTTGAAACGTTCGATAACCCGCGGGAGAAAATAGAACGCTGCGGTTGGAACGCAGGCGATCGTCACTTGTGCCGTCTTCCGTTGCCCAATGCCGGTCAGCGCGCCGACCGATTCGTCCAGTTCGTTGATAAGACGACGGGCCAGTGGCTCGATTGACCGGCCGATTTGGGTTGCCGCGACGCGTCGGGTGGTGCGCTCAATCAGCGGCGCGCCCACGGACGCTTCCAGCGACTGGATACGGCGCGATAATGCGGGCTGCGAGAGATTGAGAGCCGCCGCCGCTTTGTGAAACCCGCCCAGATCAAGAACGGCAAGAAAGGCGCGCAGGTCCAATAATTCGAAATTGATGCGCATATTGGATCAATCACTCAATTCTTTGCATTTTACGGCAGATGAATTTTATTCTCAAATTGGATCAATCACAAATATTAATTCAATAAGAGAGACCCAGCCATGTTTCAAGAGAGGCGGATCCCCTGCACCTTGATGCGTGGTGGCACCTCGCGCGGTCCGTTCTTCCTGGCATCCCACCTACCCCACGGCCGTGAAGAACGCGACGCTCTCCTTATTTCAGCGATGGGCACCGGGCACGAACTGCAGGTGGATGGCATTGGCGGCGGCAATCCATTGACCAGCAAGGTTGCGATCGTCGGACCCAGCACCGTGCCGGGTGCGCATGTCGATTACCTGTTTGCCCAAGTCAAGATTGCGGAGCGCATCGTCGATACCTCGCCGAATTGCGGCAACATGTTATCGGCAGTCGGCCCATTCGCAATCGAGGCAGGGCTGGTTTGCCCCGAAGACGGTACGACAACGGTTCGCATTTACAACGTCAACACCGGCAAAATCATTGAAGCGCGGGTTGTGACTCCAAACGGTCGCGTTTGCTACGACGGCGACACTGCTATCGATGGCGTTCCGGGCACCGCCGCACCGGTCCACCTTGCTTTCGCCGATGCGGCAGGTGCCAAGACCGGCAAGCTCTTCCCGACAGGCAGTGCGATGGACCGGATACAGGGCATCAACGTGACCTGCATCGACGCGGCAATGCCGTTGGTGATTATTCGCGCGAGCGATCTGGGCAAGACCGGGTATGAATCGCCGGCGGAGCTCGACACAGACCACGCATTCGTGGACCACCTCGAAACCATTCGCATCGAGGCTGGCGAGCGAATGGGTTTCAAGAACGCCGCCCAATTGGTCATTCCTAAACCTGTCCTAATTGCCCCTCCTCTAGACGGAGGAACCATTTCGGCTCGCTACTTCATGCCTGCGTCTTGTCACAAAGCATTCGCGGTTACTGGCGCAGTCGGTTTGTCGACCTCTTGCGTCAAACCAGGAACCGTCGCAGCTGCCTTGGTCGGCCTCATCGAACTACCGCAGTCCATCATTATCGAACATCCATCAGGCCGCTTAGAAGTCAGCTTGGAGAAGCAGACAGGCCGCGCCGAACCTGTGGCCTCGCTGGTCCGTACCGCCCGCCGACTGTTCGAGGGCGCGGTATTCGCAAGGATTAAGGTCGATTCGCATGACGCCAAGGCGGCATAACTCACGTCATGACCGCTTCGGGTCAAAGCTATCAACCCAAAAAAAGGGCGCACATGCGCCGTTTTGCAGGTCCGGATATAGCTGGCGCAAATATTCGCTTTCGCCATGCCGGATACTGGATCGAGTTACTACATTGCGATAGCCTTTTTCATAAGCACGAACGAAACATCCGTCGTGTCACTAACAATGCCTGAGGGGGAGACAATCCTATGAAGAGCACACTTAAGTGGTCGATCTACGGCTTGGCTTTTGCGGCCGTTGGCGGACTTTGCTTTTCGGCACCCGATGCGAACGCTGAAAGTCTGAAAGGCAAGACCGTAACCTTGACGATCCCGTTCAAAGAGGGTGGCGGTTCCGGACGTTGGTCGCGGTTCATGGCGCCATTCATGCAAAAGTATCTTGGCATCAATTTGCGGATCAAATTCGTCCCGGGCGGCGGCTCGACCAAGGGCGCCAATCTCTATGCCTCGCGGGCCAGGCCCACTGGCCTTGAACTGTTCGGCACCTCGGGTTCGACGCAATTCCCGTATCTGCTCGGCGATAAGCGCGTCAAATACGATTACAATGAGTGGCGGCCGATCCTGGCTTATGCCACCGGTGGCGTCGTCTACATCAGCCCCTCGCTTGGCGTGAAGACGGCCGCGGAACTCGTCAAGAAGAACCCGCCGTTGAAGTACGGGTCTCAGGGCGCCACTTCGCTCGATCTCGTGCCTCTCCTGGCCTTCCAGATGCTCGACATGAATGTCGACGCCGTCTTTGGCATGAAAGGCCGATCGCCCGCACGCAAGGCTTTCATGACCGGTGAGCTGAAGCTCGATTATCAGACCTCGGCCGCCTATCTCTCGAAGGTCACGCCGTTGGTCAAGGAAGGCACGGCCATTCCGATCATGACCTGGGGCTCGCTGGACGATAACGGCAACGTGGTCCGCGATCCGACCTTCCCCAACCTGCCGAGCTTCCCGGAAGTCTACGAACAGGTGAAGGGCAAGAAGCCGTCCGGGCCTGCCTACGACGCCTGGAAGGCGTTCTTCATTGCCGGCTTCCCGGCGCAGAAGTTCATGGTCGTTCCGAAAGATACGCCTGACGCAATCGTCAAGGAGTACCAGGAAGGCTTCAAGAAGATCTTTGCCGATCCCGAATATCTTGCCAAGAAAGGCAAGGTCATCGGCACCTATGCGCAGGTGACCGGCAAGGCCGCAGAGGCCAGATTCCAAGCAGCCGTCCACGTTCCGCCCGCAGCGAAGAAGTGGGTTCGCGAATGGCTGATCAAAAAATATAACGTCGTGTTCTAATTCTCAGAACTCAATTGAAGGCGGCGGCATCAAGTCGCCGCCTTCATTCTGGTTGACTTCTCTGTTGAAGGAGCGGTCCCATTTTTGACGCACTTTCACAAGCATTCTCGCTTCTGCTGACTGCCCATCACCTCGCGTACATGTCGATCGGTGTCCTGCTTGGCCTGGTGGTTGGCGTCATCCCTGGATTGGGCGGGATTGTCGGCCTCTCGCTATTGATTCCCTTTCTCTATGGCCTGGACCCGGTCTCGGCCTTGGCCATGCTTGTCGGCTTACTGGCCGTCATACCGACATCCGATACATTCACGTCGGTGTTGATGGGCATTCCCGGATCGACCGCTTCCCAAGCAACGGTGCTGGACGGCTTTCCGCTGGCCAAGAAGGGCGAAGCGGCACGCGCGCTCGGCGCGGCCTTCTCGGCATCATTGTTCGGCGGCCTGTTTGGCGCCCTCATCCTGACTTTCTTTGTCTTTGTCGCCAAACCGGTGATCCTGTTTTTTACGTCCGCGGAACTTTTCATGCTGGCCGTGCTCGGCGTTTCCATGGTCGGCGTCCTGTCCGGCCACAGCCTCTGGAAAGGCGTGGCGTCCTGCGGATTGGGGATGGCCATCGGCTCGATCGGTGGCGCGCCAGCCACGGGTGAGTGGCGGATGACCTTCGGCATCAATTATCTCGATGACGGCATTCCACTCGTGGTCATTGGTCTTGGCATCTTTGCGCTGCCGGAGGTGGTCGACCTGCTGCGTAGATCGGGCGCCATCGCCGAAGGCGCGACCTTGGGCAAAGGTTGGCTGCAAGGGGTCAAGGACATGTTCCGCTACCGCTGGCTCTGCCTGCGGTGCGCCGGTATCGGCACCCTGGTTGGGGCCATTCCTGGGCTTGGCGGGTCGGTCGTCGACTGGATCGCGTATGGCCATGTCGTACAAGTGTCGAAGGACAAATCGCAATTCGGCAAGGGAGACATTCGCGGCGTACTGGCGCCCGAGTCCGCCAACAACGCCAAGGAAGGCGGCGGCCTCATTCCGACACTGCTGTTCGGCATTCCCGGTAGCGGCTCCATGGCGGTGTTTATCGGCGGGCTGACCCTGATCGGTCTTGAGCCGGGTCCGCGACTTCTGACAGCCCAACTATCGACGACCTACACTATCGTTTGGACCCTTGCATTCGCGAACGTCCTCGGCGCCGGCTTATGTTTGTTGTTGGCTTCGCCCATCGCCCGTTTGACCACTATCCGCTATAAGCTGCTCGCCCCTTTCATGCTGATGGTGATTTCGTTTGCGGCGTTCCAGGCAACCCGCGACTTGATGGACTTTGTCTTCCTGCTCGTGATCGGATTATTGGGGGTTGGGCTGAAGCGATTCGGCTGGTCGCGGCCAGCAATGCTGATCGGCTTTGTGCTCGCCGACCAGATTGAAACTTACCTTTATCAGGCCATTCAATTTTATGAGTGGCGTTTCCTGCTCAGGCCCGGCGTCCTCATCATTGGGGCCATCATTCTCGTTTCCGTCTACTTTGGCGCCCGCAACAAGCCTCAGACCTCGGCAATCGAGAACTCGCCGGACGTTCATGCTGCCGACCTGATTCCGCAGATGATGTTCGCCGGCCTTGCCACCCTCTTTTTCCTGGCCACCTTCTACGATGCAACCCTACGGACGACCCTGGGAGCCATCTTCCCGCTGAGCGTTGGCGCGATTATGTCCGCGGTCGGCCTCGTCATTTTGCGCGGCATATGGAAGAGCCGCGGCGGGAAGAGCCAGTTTAACTACGACGAAGAACGCCCCGGGATCGAACCGTTCGAACGGCCCGAGAAAGGCGTCTGGCATTACCTTTTGTGGCTGATCGGGCTGGTGCTCCTGACCGCAGTCACCGGGTTCATTATCGCGCTGAATGCATTCTTCATTTCGTTTCTGCGTGTGGAGGCAAAGGCAACGTGGCTGCGAACCATCATTCTCACTTTGGCCGCAGACGCCATGATCATGTTCCTGTCCTGGCTCATGACGCTCGATCTGCCCTGGGGGATATTGCAGTACCAATTCCCTGATCTGCCCTGGCCCATCGGTTCGATCTAAGACAATCCGCCGGCACGGCTTGCATAGCCTCCTCAACGAGCGCGGCGTGCAAACGAAAACGGCCGGTGGGCAGCCGGGCGTCGAACGCGAAAAGCGTTATTTCGGAATACCTTAACCCGACAGGCGGGCGGCCCGGCCGTGATCGGCGCGCCGGTGCGGCCGCTCAGTGGCCCGGCAATACCAGCACCTTCGGCTTTGCCGGCAGCATGGTCCGCGACACCACCAGTGAGGGAACGGGCGAGATCTCCACGTCCCATTCCTTGCGCACGCGGTCGAGGAAATTGTTGAGGGTGTAGCTGCTGAAATAATGCATCGGGATCATCAGCGGCGCCTTCAACGCGTGCAGCACCTCGACCATGCCTTCGAGATCGAGGGTATAGGAGCCGTCCACCGGCACCAGCACCACGTCGATCTTGCCGATCTCGTTGAGCTGTTGTTGCGTCAGCGTGTGATGCAAATGGCCGAGATGGGCGATACACAGATTGGCGATCTCGAAGATGAAGATGGAATTGCCGTGGCGCTCGGTGCCGCCGTCGTAGGTGCGGATGTTGGTCGGCACGTTGCGCACGCGCACGTCCTTGACCTGCACGTCGATCCGCGCCGGCTTCTCGTCGCCGGCCCAGCCACGCAGCACATATTTGATGGCCGGATCGGGGTGGTTCGTGAAGTGCGACGTGTGCGCGTGGTTCATGGTCACGATGTCGGGTATGACCGGCGGCCGCACATAATCGTTGTAGTCGGTGGCGATGCGCACCCGTTGCGGGCTTTCGATCAGGAAGGTCGAATGGCCGATGTAACTGAGGCGCACCTCATCGGCCTTGAGCGCGGCGAGGCGGAAGGCGGCCGGTAACACCGGCGCCGGGCGCATGGCGATCAAGCCGGGACAGCCGCCGACGATCTCCGGCTTGGCCGGCGTTGGCGCGGCGCCTTGCGCCGCGGCCTGATGGCTCACCGCCAGCAGGAACCCAATCGACGCCACAAGGCACTTCAGCGCCGCACCGCCCATCGAACCGCGTGACATGACA
Organism: uncultured Pseudomonadota bacterium; assembly: GCA_963829785.1. Taxonomy (GTDB): domain Bacteria; phylum Pseudomonadota; class Alphaproteobacteria; order Rhizobiales; family Xanthobacteraceae; genus Pseudolabrys. The sequence goes on from CAWHJZ010000010.1 coordinate 110,877, forward strand.
TCACCCACGTCAATCATTCCGGCGGGATGAATCTGGCACGGTTTTCGAAGAGCCGCTACTGGGGCGAACAGCAGCAATTCAGCCGGTCAGGCCGGGCGCGCGGAACGATCAGAAGTCTTGGTATCAAAAGTCTTGGTATCAAAAATCTTGGAAATAGCCGCGGTCGCGCGCGGAAACGATGAGGCCTTTCGGGGTTACCACCACCCAGCGGCCGCCCCGCCGCTCGATCGCCGCTACCCGCCCGAGGCCGGGCAGCACCGCGCCGGGCACCACCTCGTAGATCTCACCGCGGCCTTCCACGTCAATCAGGCCGCCGCGGGACCGCAAAATACGCCAGCTGCGCACCACCGCCGGCCGGCTGACGGCAGCCGCGATGCGGGGCGCCGGACGCGGGAGCGGCACCGGTGTGAGGCGCGCCTTCGGAATCGAGCCGGTCACATCGGAGCCGGATCCGCCGCCGGCGCGTGCGGCCGTCTTGGCGATCTGGCTGTGGGTCGCCGCGGCCGCCACCGCGAGCTTTGCCTTCAGGTCGTTGACCTGTTTGGCGAGATGGTCGATCGACTCCTGCATCGCTTTGTTCTGGTCCAGGCCGGCGACTTCAACGCGATGGCGCCCATCAAGGCCGTTGCTGATCGCGCCGCCGAACAGCGCGCCAAAGCCGGCCACCAGTGTCACCCAGGCGGCCATGGTGACACGACGCTGATTGCGGCGTGAAAGCTGGAACCGGGCCCGTGGCGCCGCGGCCGCGGAGACGACCGCTTCGTCTTCGGAAGCGGCGGGAGTCTCGACATCGGCGGGTGCTTCAACATCGGCCGAAGCTTCGGTGTCGGTGTCGGCCACGGCTTCGGCCTCGGCAGGCTCTTCCGAGCTGGCGCCGGCAGGCGACAGCGGCGGCGATTCAACCGCCGGCAACTCGCCCGAAACCTCGTGTTCGATCTTTTCCCCGTCGCGCTCGGCCATGGCCCGCTCCTTGCCGGCCCTTTTCCGGGCCGTTCACGAAGCGGTAACCATGTTCGGTTACCAATTGGTTACCGAATGCCTAACAGGCGTCGAGCGCCTGCGTGCTTACAACGCCAGCCCGTTCTCCGCGGCATGGGCACTGAGCGAGACCGCGGGCCGCGCACCCACATGCTGGATCACTTCCGCCGCCGCCAGGGCGCCGAGCTTCGCCGCCGTGCGATGATCCTTGCCGCGCGAATGACCCACCAGGAAACCGGCCGCGAACAGGTCGCCGGCACCGGTGACGTCGACCACCTGCTCGATCGGCATGGCGTTGACCGCCGCCAGTTCCTCACGGCTGACCACCATGCAGCCCTTCTCGCTGCGGGTGACCACGGCGAGCTTGGCGTCCGCCTGCAGCGCCTTCACCGCGGTGTCGAAGTCGGAGGTCTCGTAGAGACTGTGCAGCTCGTGTTCGTTGGAGAACACGATATCGACCGTGCCCTTCTTGATGAGGTCGAGGAATTCGGAGCGGTAGCGGTCGACGCAAAACGAATCCGACAACGTGAGCGCGACCCGGCGCCCGGCCTTGTGCGCAATATCGGCCGCTTTGACGAAGGCTTCCTTCGCCTTCGGCGGATCCCACAGATAGCCTTCCAGGTAGATGATGGCGGCGTCGGCGATCGCCTTCTCGTCGATATCACCCGGCTCGAGCCCCTGAGCGGCGCCAAGATAGGTGTTCATGGTGCGCTCGCCGTCAGGCGTGACCAGCACGAAGCAGCGCGCGGTCGCCGGGCCATTGCTCGCCGGCTTGGCGGTGAAGGCGACATTGGCGGCGCGGATGTCATGGGCGAAGGTCTTGCCGAGCTCGTCGTCCTTGACCTTGCCGATGAAGGCGGCGCTGGCGCCGAAGCTGGCGACACCAACGATGGTATTGGCCGCCGAGCCACCGGAACTCTCCACCGCCGGGCCCATGGCATTATAGAGCGCCTCGGCGCGCTCTTCGTCGATCAGCGCCATGCCGCCCTTGTGCATGCCTTGGGTCACCAGGAAGTCGTCTTCGGCGCGGGCGATTACGTCGACAATGGCGTTACCGATGCCGAGCACGTCGTAGCGGGGAGCAGTCATTCAGGATCCTCTCTTTATTTAACGCGGCGCACTATAACGAGTGGAAATCGTGAGGCAATGCGAGGATTCCGGCCATTTTCGCGCTGCGGGAACGGGCCCACCATTCATCATGCCTGCGAAAACCGCCTGGATCGTAGTGACAAACCCAACGATGACAGCGTGTTATAGAATGTGGGCGGAGGCTGAGAACGAACGGATGTCACTGGGGCGCGATATCACCACGGTCGGCGGCGGCACCTTGCTGTCGCGCCTGCTCGCCTATGCGCGCGACGCCGCCATCGCAGCTTTACTCGGCACCGGACCGTTCTCGGAGGCCTTCTTCGCCGTCCTGCAACTGATCAATTTCTTCCGCCGGCTGTTGGCGGAGGGCGCGCTCAACGGCGCCTTCGTGCCGCTCTGGCTGCGGCTGCGCGCCGGCGAGGACGGGCGCGCCAATGCCGACCGGTTCACGGTGCGCACGCTGGTGACCCTCGGCATCATCACCGGCATTGTCGCGCTCATCGTTGTAGTGGCGACGCCCGCCATCGTGGCGGTCATCGCGCACGGCTTCGACGCCGAGCGGCGGCATCTGGCGATCCTCTATCTTCTACTCGTTGCCCCCTACATCACGCTCGCCGGTCTGATTGCGGTGTTTTCAGCCGCGCTCAACGCCGAGGCTCGCGTCGTCGCCGTCACCATCAGCACCGTGACGTTCAATCTGGTGCTGGTCGGCGTTCTTGCCTACGTGCTCACGCAGCCCGTTCCGCTCTTCTACATCCCCATCTGGCTGTCGATATCGATCGTCTCGGCCGCGCTGATCCAGCTCATGATCACCAGCGGGGCTTGGCTCGCCACCGGACACCGGCTCCGGCGCGCGCGTCTGCGTGCGCCCGACCAGAGCCGGCCGTTTTTCAAGCGCGCCCTGCCGGGCTTGATCGCCGCCGGCACGCCACAACTCAAGCTGATCGCGGCAACTGCTCTGGTATCGGCCTCGCCGGCGGCAGTGTCTTGGCTCTATTACGCCAACCGGCTCTATGAACTACCGCTCGGCATCGCTTCCATCGCCATCGCCGCGGTGATCGTGCCGCGCATTGCCGCAAGCGTGCATGTTGACGACGGCGAGGCCTATCGACATGCGCAATCACGTGCCTATGAGATCGCGCTTGGCCTTGCGCTGCCGGCGGCCACCGGCTTCGCGCTGGTGGCCGAACAAATTGCCGGCGGCCTGTTCGAGCACGGCGCCTTCGGCGCGAGCGATACCAAGGCGGTGGCCGTGGCGTTGACCGCGATCTGCTCCGGCCTGCCCGGCCACGTCCTGGAGAAAGTGTTCGGCGCGGTTTCCTTCGCACACGAGGACACCCGCACGCCGATGACGGCCGCACTCACCGGCCTTGCCGCAGCGGTCGCCGGCGGCATCGTGCTTTTCCCGGCTTTCGGCTACATCGGCGTTGCCGCGGCCATCGCGCTCTCCGGCTGGGTCGGCGCCGGGCTGCTCGGATTTGTCCTGCGCCGGCGCGGTTGGCTGCGGCTCGACGGCGACGCCAAACGCCGGCTGCCGCGCATCGCGCTCGCCACCGCACTGATGGGCATTGCCGTCGCCGCTGTGCTGCATGCCGCGGAATGGCTGTTGCCGCAGCTGACGGCCTCTGCCGTGGGGCGGCTCGAACTGCTGTTCGTCCTGGTGGCGGTCGGCTTGCTGGTTTACGGCGCGGCCATCGACCTGATCGGCGTCATCAAACTGCGCGAGCTCGCCGCCGCCGTGCGCCAGAGCGCCTAACCCTCGTCTCAAGCCCCTTGCCCACAGCGGTCTGCCGTGGCATGGCAACGCCCGGCAACTCCCAAGAGGCAAGGCAATGGCGTTCAAGGAGCGCGTGTTCTCCGGCGTGCAGCCCACCGGCAATCTGCACCTCGGCAACTATCTCGGCGCGATCAAGCGCTTCGTCGAACTGCAGGACGACCACGACTGCATCTACTGCGTGGTCGATCTGCATGCCATTACCGTGCCGATCGCGGTCTGGGGTGGCCCCAAGGAATTGCCGCGCGCCACGCGCGAGGTGACCGCCGCCTTCATCGCCTGCGGCATCGACCCGAAGAAGCATATCGTCTTCAACCAGAGCCAAGTCGCCGAGCACGCCGAACTCGCATGGGTGTTCAACTGCGTCGCGCGCATGGGCTGGCTCAGCCGCATGACCCAGTTCAAGGACAAGGCCGGCAAGGACCGCGAGAACGCTTCCGTCGGGCTGTTCGCCTATCCCGACCTGATGGCCGCCGACATTCTCGTCTATCGCGCCACCCACGTGCCGGTCGGCGAGGACCAGAAGCAGCACCTCGAACTGACCCGCGATATCGCGCAGAAATTCAACAACGACTTCGCCGAATCGATCGCGGCGCACGGCTATGGCGACGCGTTCTTCCCGCTCACCAGTCCAATCATCGCCGGGCCGGCGACGCGCGTGATGTCGCTGCGCGACGGCTCCAAGAAGATGTCGAAGTCGGACGCCTCCGACAACTCGCGCATCAATCTCACCGACGACGCCGACGCCATCGCGCAAAAAATCCGCAAGGCCAAGACCGATCCGGAGCCGCTGCCGAGCGAGCAGAAGGGGCTGGAAACGCGGCCCGAGGCCGACAACCTGGTCGGCATCTACGCGGCGCTCAGCGGCGTCGGCAAGGATCAAGTGCTTTACGAGTTCGGCGGCGCGCAGTTCTCCACCTTCAAGGCGGCGCTGGTCGATCTCTCGGTCGCCAAGCTTGGGCCCATCGGCGCCGAGATGAAGAAGTTGGTGCAGGACCCGGTCTACATCGATGAAATCCTCGCCGACGGTTCGCAGCGCGCGCAGGCGATCGCCGCCGACACCATGAAGGCGGTGAAGGACATCGTCGGCTTTGTGCGGCGCTAGTGGCCCGATTCCGGCATTTGCATCCCGCTGCCGCAAGCTCCCGAGCAAATGTCGGAATCAAAGGACCACTGGCAATTATTTGATTCGAGTGGAGCTTTGAATTTGACATTCGATGAGCAGCTCGCCGCAAATGGGTATCGAATGTCAAATTCGCTCCGCTCGTGTCCCGAATCCAAAGTTCGTCGGATTATACAGCTTGCTTCGTACGAACTTCGGATTTGAATGGACACCAGCAACTTTATGATTCTAGTGCGATTTTGGATTTGAAGTTCGTTTTCGAACCAAGCTCGCAAGTGATGTAACGAGCTTCAAACCCACCGCACCAGCATAGCCTTTCCAAATGGCCGGCCTGCGCGTTGAAACGCGCCCGCTGAAACCCGCCTTTTTGGAAAAATTTCTATTGCGAGAGTCTACAACCGCGCCGGTAGTATAGTTTTGCACCGGGCCGAATCGGCCCACGCCTGCGTCTTGTCGGCGCCGCGCCCGCCGTGCAACCATTGCCGGTCTGGTCGTGCGTAGTCGTGCTAATTTCGCGGGCGACCCAGGGAGCCAGGATGAGTACCAAACGCCGCATCCACGAGACCGGCCACAAGCGCAAATACATGGTCGTCATCGACGACACTGAGGAATGCGACCGCGCCATTTATTGGGCGGCTAGGCGCGCCGGCCGCACCAAGTCGGGGCTCGTGATGTTGCGCGTCATCGAGCCCGGCGAGCGCAATCAGCAATGGCTGGGCGTCGCCGACATCATGAAGGCGGAAGCCGAGGAAGAGGCCAACAAGGTGCTCGACAAATACGCCAAGCGCGCCAAGGAAGTCGCCGGCATCGAGCCCGAGCGGGTCGTTCGTGAGGGCGCGGCCATCGAGGAGATCATCAAGCTGATCGACGAGGATACCGACATCGGCATCCTGGTGCTGGCCGCCGGCACCGGCAAGGACGACCCCGGCCCGCTGGTGTCCAGCCTCGCCAAGACCGCCGCCAATTTCCCGATTCCGATCGCCATCGTGCCCGGCCAGCTCAAGGACGAAGACCTCGAGGCAATGGCCTAGCTTTTTCCCTCCCCCCGCTCTCGCGGGGAGCGGAAAAGGCGTCGATTCCGCTGATCTGCCACCGGTTGACCCGCCCGTGCGCGAGGGCCATCTATCCCCTATAATCGACCCCGCCCACGGGCCTTGAACCCGCGTGAGGCAAGGAGCCAGATCACATGTTCATTCAGACCGAAGCTACGCCCAACCCGGCGACCCTGAAGTTCCTGCCCGGACGGCCGGTGCTGGAATCCGGCGCCCTCGACATGCCGAACAAGGAGGCCGCCGCCCAGTCGCCGCTGGCCGAGCGGCTGTTCGAGATCCCCAATGTCGGCGGCGTTTTCTATGGCGCGGACTTCATCTCGATCACCAAGACCGACGGCGAATGGCAGCAGATCAAGCCGGCGGTGCTCGGCGCCATCATGGAACACTACATGTCCGGCGCGCCGCTCTTGGCGAACGGGACGGAGGCGCAGACCGAAGCCGACGACGAGTTCTTCGACGAGAAGGACTCGGACACGGTCGCCACCATCAAGGATCTGATCGAGACCCGCGTGCGCCCGGCGGTCGCCGGCGACGGCGGCGACATCACCTTCCGCGGCTACAAGGAAGGCGTGGTGTTCCTGGCCATGAAGGGCGCCTGCTCGGGCTGCCCGTCCTCCACCGCCACGCTGCAACATGGCATCCAGAACCTGCTGCGCCATTTCGTGCCGGAAGTGACCGAAGTCCGGCCGATGTAACGTCCTCCCGTCATTCCGGGACGCGAGTACTCGGGTCGGTGCTTCGCGCCGCCCGAGCACAGGCTTCGCGAGCGGACCCGGAATCCATACTCCGCAGCGCCGGGGTCATGGATTCCGGGTTCGTCGCGTTTGGAGCCCCTGAATGACACCGTTATTTTTGCACGCGCGGTGCTAAACTAGATCAATGCGTCTCCTCGCCATCGATACCGCGCTTGAAGCCTGTTCGGCGGCCGTGCTCGACACGGCGGGTGGCGGCATCGTTGCGCAAGAATCGCAGGCGATGGCGCGCGGTCATGCGGAGGCGCTGATGCCGCTGATTCAGCGGGTCATGAAGGCCGCGCGCCTCGACTTTTCCGAGCTCGATCGTATCGCGGTCACCGTTGGGCCGGGCAGCTTCACCGGCTTGCGCGTCGGCATCGCCGCCGCCCGCGGCATCGGACTTGCCGCGGCCAAGCCGGTGGTCGGCCTGACGACGCTGTCGGCCTACGCCGCGCCGTTCATCGCCGAAGACGACAGCGGGCCGGTTGTCTCCGCCATCGACGCCCGTCACGCGCACGTTTATCTGCAGGTCTATGGCGCCGCCGGCCGCGTGCTGGTGGCGCCGCGCCTTGCCTCACTGCACGAGGCGACGTTGCGCGCTTCGGCTGCCGGCGCGCCGCGCCTTGCCGGGACCGCGGCCGGGCTGCTGGCCGACAATTGGCCGGCCGGAGAGCGCCCGCCGCGCGCGATCGACGCCCGCCGCGCGCCCGATATCGAATGGGTGGCGCGCCTCGGCGTGATCGCGCAGGAAACGGACGCAGCCCCCAAGCCGCTCTACCTGCGCGCCCCCGATGCGCAGCCGCAGGAAGCCAGCCGTCTGCCGCGCCGATGATGAAACGCCTGACCATGTTGTTCACCCGCGGCGAGCCGGCCCTGTCGGAAGCAACCGGCCGCGACGCCGCGGCGATCAGCGCGTTGCATGCGGCCTCGTTCCGCCGCGGCTGGAGCGAGGAAGAGGTCGAGAACCTCATCGCCGACCGTCAAGTCTGCGCCCATGTCTGCACCCATCGCGCCCTGCGCAGCAGGAGCCTGGCCGGGTTCATCATGTCGCGTCGCGCCAGCGAAGAGGCCGAAATCCTTTCGGTCGCGGTCGCCCGCGCGCGCCGCGGCCGCGGTCTCTCGCGCAACCTGCTCAACCTGCACCTGCGGCGGCTGGCCGGCCTCGGGGTGCGCACGGTCTTCCTCGAGGTCGACGAGCAAAACGCACCGGCGATCCGCCTTTATACCCGCGCCGGCTTCCACGAGGTGGGGCGGCGTCCGAACTACTATCCCGGCGACGGCGGCACGGCCTCCAGCGCGCTGGTGCTGCGGCGGGATCTCGCGTGACCGGCGCCGGATCGGCGATAGACACGTGCCCGGCACGCTCAGGTATGATAAGAAAGGCCGCATGGAGACGCGCCAGTGACCACGCCAGATAAGAACGACTTGCAAGCCAACCCGATCGAGGCCCTGTGCGTGGCCAACGGCATGCGCATGACCGAACAGCGCCGCATCATCGCGCGTGTCCTGGCGGAATCCGACGATCATCCCGACGTCGAGGAGCTCTACCGGCGCTGCGCCAAGATCGACGACCGCATTTCGATCTCCACCGTCTACCGCACGGTGCGGCTGTTCGAGGACGCCGGCATCATCGCGCGCCACGATTTCCGCGAAGGCCGTGCCCGCTTCGAGACCCACACGGAAGCCCACCACGACCACCTGATCAACCTGCGCAGCGGAGAAGTGATCGAATTCCAATCGGAGGAGATCGAGCGGCTGCAGGCGGAGGTCGCGCGCAAGCTCGGCTACAAACTGGTCGATCACCGGCTCGAGCTCTACGCGGTGCCGCTCAAGGACGACAAGGCCGGGCACTAGCGGATGATTGCTCCCGCGCCGCGCCACACTCCGTTCACTCCCACGCATAGCTCGCCGAACGGCGAGCGTCCGCTCGCCTATGCGGGAATCCAGCACGAGATAAGCAGAATCAGCACGTGGCTCCCTGGGTCCCCGCTTTCGCGGGGACGAACGGTGAGGTGAAACCAGCTTCCATGATCCGCGCGCTGTTCATCGCGGTGGTCTTCTTCACCATGACGCCGCTGCTGATCTCGATCCAGTGGCTGCTCGGCAAATTGGGTCTGCCTGGCTGGGGCTTCATCTGTTCCAATTATTATCGCGTGCTGCGTTCTCTGCTGCGCATCCGCGTGCGCGTCGACGGCGCGCCCGTGCGCGACCGCGCCGTGCTTTTCGTCTCCAATCACGTGTCCTGGGTCGACATCGTGGTGATCGGTTCGCTTAGCCCCGTTGCCTTCGTCGCCAAGCGCGAAGTGCGCAGTTGGCCGTTGGTCGGTGTTACCGCCGCGATGCAGCGTACGGTGTTCGTCGACCGCCACCGCCGCCATCAGACCGCCGACGCCGTCGGCGAAATGGTCGCGCGGCTCAAGGGCGGAACGTCGGTGGTGCTGTTCGCGGAAGGCACCTCCAGCGACGGCAACCGGGTGCTGCCGTTCCGATCCGCCCTGCTCGGCGCCGTGAAGCACGTGGCCGCGCACAGTGACGCGGCCGGCGATATCCTGATTCAGCCGATGTCGATCAGCTACACCAGCACCCATGGCATCCCGCTCGGCCGTCAGCACCGCCCGCTGGTCGCGTGGTATGGCGATCTCGATTTCATGCCGCACATCAAGGCGCTCATCGCCCGCGGCGCGGTCGATGCGGTGGTCAGCTATGGCGAGCCGGTCAAGGTCGATGCCGCCATCGACCGCAAGGCCCTCACCCGGCGGCTGGAAGGCACGGTGCGCACGCTGATGGCCGCCGCGCTGCTCAAGCGCCCGCTGCCGGTCCCCGCTTTCGGGCCGGGTGCCCAAACCGCCCCCGAAACGTCGGCAACACCCCTGCAGCAGGCGCCCGCGTCTTAAAATCGTTCACAAAATCAACTATATGGCCGAGTGAGACGAGGCCGGCCCCGCAGACGGGACAAACCCCGCCTGAAAAGGCTAAATTGGCCTAGCTTCGCCACGAGAACGCATGAGCAATACCCGCAAAGTCCACGTTAAGTCCTTCGGCTGCCAGATGAACGTCTACGATTCCAATCGTATGGCGGACACTCTGGCGCCCGCCGGCTTCAGCGAAGCCGCAACTCCGGACGACGCCGATCTGGTCATCCTCAACACCTGCCACATCCGCGAGAAGGCGGCCGAGAAGGTCTATTCCGAGATCGGCCGCATCCGCGTGATGAAGGAGCAGGCAGCAGCCGAAGGCCGCCAGATGCTAATCGCGGTCGCCGGCTGCGTGGCGCAGGCCGAGGGTCAGGAGATCATGCGCCGCGCCGGCGCCGTCGATCTGGTGGTCGGCTCGCAGAATTATCATCGCCTGCCGGAGCTGGTGGCGCGCGCCGCGCTTGGCGAAAAGATCGTCGACACCGAATTCCCGGTCGAGGACAAGTTCGAGGCGCTGGCCGCGCCCGAGCGCGCCGCGATCACGAAGCGCGGCCTTTCGAGCTTCGTCACCGTGCAGGAAGGCTGCGACAAGTTCTGCACCTTCTGCGTGGTGCCCTACACGCGCGGCGCGGAAATCTCGCGCCCGGCGGCGCAAATCGTCGCCGAAGTCGAACGCCTCGCCGACGGCGGCGTGCGCGAAATCACGCTGATCGGCCAGAACGTCAACGCCTATCACGGACTTGGGCCCGACGGCGCCGACTGGACGTTGGCGAAACTGCTGCGCCGGCTGGCACAAGTGCCCGGCATCGCGCGCCTGCGTTACACCACCAGCCATCCGCGCGACATGCTGGACGATCTGATCGCCGCCCACGCCGACTTGCCGGAACTGATGCCCTATGTGCATTTGCCGGTACAGTCCGGTTCCGACCGTATTCTGGCGGCGATGAACCGCAAGCACACGCGCGATGAATACCTCGCGGTGATCGAGCGCCTGCGCGCGGCGCGGTCCGATATCGCGCTGTCGTCGGATTTCATCGTCGGCTTCCCCGGCGAGACCGAAGACGATTTCCGCGACACCCTGGCGCTGATCGAGGACGTCGGTTACGCCGGCGCCTACTCCTTCATGTATTCACCGCGGCCCGGCACGCCCGCCGCCGACCTCGCGGACCAGCTTCCGGCGGAGGTGAGATCCGAACGGCTGCAGCGGTTGCAGGCCCTCATCACCCGCCAGCAGCGCGCCTTCAACGCCTCCTTCGCTGGCCGCACCGTCGACGTTCTTCTCGAAAAGCCCGGCCGGCTCCCTGGGCAACTGGTCGGCAAGTCCCCATATCTGCAGGCAATCCAGGTCATGGCGCCGCGCTCGGCCATTGGCGAGACTTGCCCCGTGACCATCACCGAAATCGGCAGCAACAGCTTGTTTGGCGCGCTCCAAGACGTTTCCGCGCCACAGTTCGCCGCAGCAGGAGCCTGAAACGCCTTTGCGCACGCCTGATACCGCGCTTCCCCCCGGCGCTGCCTCGGAAGAGACGGCCACCACCCAGACCGTGCTCGCCTTCGAGGACAACCGGCTGGCCTCCACCTTGTTTGGCCAATACGGCCAGAATCTCGCGCTGATCGAACGCCGGCTCGGCGTCGTCGCCGAGCAACGCGGCAACCACGTCACCGTCGACGGTTCGCGCGGCGCCTGCGAACAGGCCCGCCTTGTGCTGGAAGGACTCTACGAACAGCTTAAGCGCGGCCGCGACCTCGCCCAAGGCGATGTCGAAGGCGCCATCCGTCAGGCGATCGCGCAAGGCTCGCTGTTCGACTACGAGCCGGGCGGCGGACGCAGCGCCTTCGAGGAAATCAACCTGCGCAAGCGCCCGGTGCGGGCGCGCACGGCTGCGCAAGACGCCTATATCCGCGCGCTCAAGCGCCATTCGCTGGTGTTCGGCACCGGCCCCGCCGGCACCGGCAAAACCTGGCTCGCGGTGGCGCACGCGGTGCAGTTGTTCGAACGCAAGGAAGTCGACCGCATCATCCTGTCGCGGCCGGCGGTGGAAGCCGGCGAACGGCTCGGCTTCCTGCCCGGCGACATGCGCGAGAAGGTCGATCCTTATCTGCGGCCGATCTACGACGCGCTCTACGACCTGATGGATGCACGCATCGTCGAGCGCGCGCTGCAAGCGGGCGAGATCGAAATCGCGCCGCTCGCCTTCATGCGCGGGCGCACGCTGTCGAACGCCGCGGTCATCCTTGACGAAGCGCAGAATACCTCATCGATGCAGATGAAGATGTTCTTGACGCGGCTTGGCGAGAACAGCCGCATGATCGTCACCGGCGATCCGAGCCAGGTCGATTTGCCGAACGGCCAAACCTCGGGGCTGGCGGAGGCGGTTCGCCTGCTCGCGAACGTCGAAGGCGTCGGCCACGCCACCTTTACCCATCAGGACGTGATCCGCCACGAATTGGTGGCGCGCATCGTCGCCGCCTACGATCGCGCGACGGCGGGCGGAGACAAGGCATGAGCGGATCGCCAGGCGAACCCACGACCGCCGCGCCGGAAATCGACATCCAGGTGCAATCGCAGGGCTGGGATGCGGAGCCCGCCGCGATCGAAACCGTGCGCGGTGCCATTCGCGCTGCGTCACGGCATTGCCGCCACGCACGGCGAGGTCAGCGTCGTGCTCACCGACGACGCGGCGATCCGCCGGCTCAATCGCGATTGGCGCCATATCGACAAGCCCACCAACGTGTTGTCGTTCCCGGCTGCCGTCCTGGAAAATGGCGCGCCGGAACCGCTGCTCGGCGACATCGTCATCGCCTACGAGACGGTGGCGCGCGAGAGCGCCGAGGAACACAAGCCCTTCCTCCATCATCTCGCCCACCTCGCGGTGCATGGCTTTCTGCATCTCATGGGTTACGATCACGAGACTGATTCCCAGGCTGATGCCATGGAAGGGCTTGAACGCGACATCCTTGCCGGTCTCGGTATCGCCGATCCCTACCGGGCGCATGAGCCGGGTCATGCCTGACCGTTATGCCTGACAACGAGCCTCCAAGTTCCAACCCGCCCTTTGAGCCCCGCCATCTGCCGGTGGTGGTGCCGCTCGCGCGCGAGAACGGCGGCAATTGGTTCACCCGCACGTTGCGCCGCATGTTCGGCTGGCGCGGCACCTCGATCCGCGCCGATCTCAAGGACGTGCTCGAGGCGATGTCGCCCGGCGAGTCCGGCTTCTCGCTGGAAGAAAGCCGGATGTTGCGCAACATCCTGGGGCTGCGCGAGCGCCGCATCGGCGACGTCATGGTGCCGCGCGCCGACATCGTCGCCGTCCAGCAGAACATCGCGCTCGGCGAATTGATGCGCACCTTCAAGGACGCCGGCCATTCGCGCCTGGTCGTCTATGACGACACGCTCGACGATCCGGTCGGCATGGTGCACATCCGCGATCTGATCGCATTCATGACCGAACGCGCGACGGTCGAGCCGGAAAAGAACGCCAAGCGCAAGAAGCCGCTGCCGGCCGGGCTCGACCTGCGCACCATCAATCTCGCCATGCCGTTGTCGGCCGCCAAGATCATGCGCCCGATCCTGTTCGTGCCGCCGTCAATGCGGGCGATGGACCTGCTCGCACGCATGCAGGCAACCCGCATGCATCTGGCGCTGGTGATCGACGAATACGGCGGCACCGACGGCGTGGTATCGATCGAGGACATTGTCGAAGAGATCGTCGGCGAGATTGCCGACGAACACGACGAAGACGAGATGCCGGCGGTCGAACAACAGCCGGACGGGTCCTTCGTCGCCGACGCGCGCGCCAATCTTGAAGACGTTGTCGCGCTGGTCGGCAGCGACTTCGACGTCGGCGACGAGGCGGAGGAAGTCGACACCCTCGGCGGCTACCTGGTGGCCCGCGCCGGGCGGCTGCCGCTGCGCGGCGAGCTCATCCCCGGGCCGGGGCTGTTAGAATTCGAAGTGCTGGACGCCGATCCGCGCCGCGTCAAGCGCGTGCGCATCATGCGGCTGAAGGAGCGGCGCGAGCGCACGCGCGAGTCGCGCCGGCGCGGCGAGCACGATGGCGATTTGTCGGCGGGCACGCCGGCGACGGCGCCTGGTGACGAACCCGCCGCGCCGAAAGATGCCGATCGGCATGACGCCGATTCCGCGGCAAGCGCGCACAAGCCGTGATCCTCACCCGCATCGCCCATTCGGTCGTGCTCGCCTTCGGCTGGCGGCGCGCCCTTATTGCGTTCGTGGCCGGCGCTCTCTCGGTGCTGGCGCTGGCGCCGTTCAATGCCTGGCCGGTGCTGTTCCTGACCTTTCCGATTCTAATCTGGCTGGTGGACGGCTCGGCCGACGCTGGCGGCCGCGGCTTCTGGGCTGCGGCGGGCGCCGGCTGGTGCTTCGGCTTCGGCTATTTCGTCGCCGGACTTTATTGGATCGGCTACGCCTTTCTGGTCGACGCCAAGACCTTCGGCTGGCTGCTGCCGATCGCGGTCTCCGGCCTGCCCGCCTATCTCGCGCTCTTTACCGGCCTCGGCCTTGGCGTTGCGCGTCTGATTTGGGTGCGCGGGCCGTTGCGCATTCTGGCGCTGGCAGTCGCCCTCACCGCGGCGGAGTGGTTGCGCGGGCACCTGCTGACCGGATTTCCCTGGAACACGTTCGGCTATGCGCTCACCGAGCCGCTGGCGCTGGCGCAAACCGTGTCGCTGATCGGCATCTGGGGTCTCACGTTCTTGAGCGTGGCGATCTTCGCCACCCCGGCGGTGCTTACCGACGATTCCAAGGACACGCCGCATCCCTATCGCGCGCTTGTCATGGCCCTGATGGTCTTGGCGGCGATGGGCGGCTATGGCCTGGCGCGGCTTGCCGCCCATCCGACGACCTATGTGAGCGGCGTGAAGCTGCGCATCATGCAGCCCGATCTACAGCAGGACCAGAAGTTCAACTACGGCGCCAGGGACGCGGTGATGCGGCGCTATCTGCGCCTGTCAAATCGCGCCACCACCCCTGACTCCAAGGGCCTGCATGACATTACCCATCTGATCTGGCCGGAATCGGCATTTCCGTTCTTCCTGACGCGCGAACCGGACGCGATGGCCGAGATTGCCGCACTCCTCAAGCCGCACACCGAATTGATCACCGGCGCCATCCGCGCCGCGGCTGAATCAACGCCCGGCCATATCCGCGCTTACAACTCGCTGTACGTGATCGATCCCGACGGCTCCATCCGCGGCATCTACGACAAGGTGCACCTGGTGCCGTTCGGCGAATATCTGCCGTTCCAGACGTTGCTCGAGAAGCTGGGCTTGCAAGCGCTCACCAAACAGGTCGGCGGCTTCCTCGCGGGCGAGCGGCGGCGCCTGATGGATGTTCCCGGCGCCCCGAAAATGCTGCCGCTGATCTGCTACGAAGCGATTTTTCCGGGTGCCGCGGTGCCGCGCGACGTCCGTCCGGGATGGATCGTCAATGTCACCAATGACGGCTGGTTCGGGATCAGCACCGGCCCGCATCAGCATTTCCAGCAGGCCCGCGTGCTCGCGATTGCGGAAGGCCTGCCGCTGGTTCGCGCCGCCAATACCGGTATTTCCGGGGTCATCGACCCGGTGGGCCGCGTCATCAAATCACTGCCATTGGGTACAGAAGGCGTGCTGGACGCAGCATTGCCGCGGGCGATCGAGCCGCCCGTATATGTGATATTCGGCGATGAGGGCTTGATTCTAATGTTGGCATTAAGTGGTATTATGATCGGCCGCCGCAGATTGCGTCCATAAATTGCCGTACGCACTTCCTCGCCCAGCAGTTGTTCGGCGCGCTAGTTAATTGTTGGAACTAGGGCCCTTCAGCACCCTCCAAGAATGTCGTTGCGGTTCATAAGTCACTGAAAATTATCCGTAATTTTCATGATTTTTTGACGCTGCAAAACGATGGCGTGCAAATCATGGATTGCATATGACCCAACAAGTGTGACATTACGCTCGGCGATGGAGTCATAGGAGATTTTTATGGCGAAGAAGGCACCCAATCCGATCGACAAGCACGTGGGTTCCCGCGTGCGGATGCGCCGGATGATGCTGAATATGAGTCAAGAAAAACTGGGCGACGCGCTGGGCCTGACCTTCCAGCAGGTTCAGAAGTACGAGAAGGGAACCAACCGCATAGGTGCCAGCCGCCTGCAGCAGATCGCGCATATTCTCCAGGTGCCGGTTTCATTTTTCTTCGAGGGCGCGCCGCATATTCCGGGCACACCCACCAGCGGCTTGAGCGAAGCGCCGTCGCCGGCCTATGTCTCGGATTTTTTGGCCACTTCCGACGGGCTTTCCCTCACCAAGGCGTTCATGCGCATCAAGAATAGCAAGCTGCGCCGGCGGATCGTCGATCTGGTCGAGCAGATTGCGGGCGAGGACGACTAAGCCCATCCCGCGTGTCCCATCACGGTCAACGGCGGCCCACAGCTGCCCGCATCTTGACCTCGCGTCTCACCACTGCAAGAACATCCCCGACCTGAAACGACGTGGTTTCAAAACCGCGCCACAGGAAGGAGTTAAACGTGGCACATACGAATTTCCTATTCACCAGCAAGTCTGTTTCCGAAGGACATCCGGATAAAGTCTGCGATCAGATTTCCGATGCAGTGCTCGATGCGTTCCTAGAAAACGACTTGAAACTCGGCATTTCCGACGACAGCAAAGTGAATACACGTCTCGGCTGCGAGACGTTGACCACAACGAACAAGATCGTTGTTGCTGGCGAGGGCCGCGGTCAATCGCCGCTCTTTCATAAGCACGGCGACAAGGCTGTCATCAATCGCGAAATGATTGCGCAGATCGCGCGCGGTGTCGTGAAGGATATCGGCTACGATCAGGACGGCTTCTCCCACTATGGCGCCGACGTGGAAGTGCTTCTGCACGGCCAGTCGCCGGACATCGCCATGGGCGTCGATGCCAAGAAAGTGAAGAGCGGCGAGGAAGAAGGCGCCGGCGACCAGGGCATGATGTTCGGCTTCGCCTGCACCGAGAGCGAAGTCTATGAAAAGAACTCGTTCATGCCGGCACCGATCTATTTCTCGCACAAGATTCTGAAGGTGCTCGCGGACAAGCGCCACGCCGGCCAGCTCGCCGACCTGCAGCCCGACTCCAAGAGCCAGGTGACCGTGCGTTACGTCAACGGCCAGCCGGTCGGCTGCACCAAGGTCGTCGTCTCCACCCAGCACAACGCGCAGAGCCGTAACGGCAACAAGTATACGCCGGCCCTGATCAAGGAGATGATCGCGGACGACGTCGCGTCGGCGTTGCCCGAGGGTTGGATGCCGGAAAAGGCCGCGGACTTCCTGGTCAACCCGACCGGCAACTTCGTGGTCGGTGGCCCTGACGGTGACTGCGGTCTCACCGGCCGCAAGATCATCGTCGATACCTACGGCGGCTATGCGCCGCACGGCGGCGGCGCCTTCTCCGGCAAGGATCCGACCAAGGTCGACCGTTCGGCGGCCTATGCCGCGCGCTATCTGGCCAAGAACGTGGTGGCCGCCGGTGTCGCCGAGCGCTGCACCATCCAGATCGCTTACGCAATCGGCGTCGCCGATCCGATGTCGGTGCTGGTCGATACCCACGGCACCGGCCAGGTGCCGGAAAGCAAACTCGAGCAAGTGCTGCCCGAGCTGTTCCGGCTGACGCCGACCAACATCCGGCGCACGCTCAAGCTCAACCGGCCGATCTACCGGCGCACCGCGGCCTACGGCCATTTCGGCCGTCAGCCCGACAGCGACGGTGGCTTCTCGTGGGAAGCGGTCGATCTCGCCGAGAAGATCAAGAAGGCGGTGAGCTGACGCCACCGCTGCAGAACTAAATGCTGAAATGCCCCGCGAAAGCGGGGCATTTTGGTTTTCGGGGCCGCGCAAGCGGTGTATGCAGCCGCCTGGTGCTTGATCCACCGCGGCTGAAGCATTCTCCGTTCATTCCCGCGCAAGCGGGAATTCAGTTCCTTGGCCCTGGGTCCCCATCGCAAGTCGGCTATAGCCGACTTGCGCACTTTAGATGGCAGATATCGGGTATACCCGATGTCTGCGCGCGGGGACGAACGAGTTTGGCGCTTCAAGCCAAATGAACCGAGCTCTGATGGACGACAGCCAAGACCCGCGCGATCCCTCGCAACGCGCCTTCTTCGGCCGGCGCAAAGGGCATCCTTTGAAGCCGCGGCAGGCGGCGCTGTTCGATACGCTGCTGCCACGTCTCGCGCTCGATCTCGGCCAGCCGGCGCCCAGCGACCTGCGCGGCCTGTTTGCCATCGCGCCGGATACGGTGCGTCTCGAAATCGGCTTTGGCGGCGCCGAACATCTGATCGCGCAGGCCAAGGACAATCCCGACTGCGGTTTCATCGGCTCCGACGCCTTTATCAACGGCGTGGCGAAAGCCCTGGTCGCGATCGACGAAAACAAGCTCAACAACATCCGCCTGCATTTCGGCGACGCCAGCGGACTGCTCAACTGGCTGCCCGCGAACGCGCTCGCGCGCATCGACCTGCTTTATCCCGACCCGTGGCCGAAGCGGCGGCATTGGAAGCGGCGCTTCATCCAGGATGAAAGCCTGCACCGGTTGGCGCGCGTGCTCAGACCCGGCGGCGAATTACGCTTCGCCACCGACATCTCCGACTACGCCACCTACGCGTTGGCGCGCGTCTTGCGCTCGAACGAATTCATGTGGACCGCCGAAGGCGCAGACGATTGGCGCAAGCCATGGCCGGGCTTTGCCGGCACGCGCTATGAAGCCAAAGCCAAACGCGAAGGCCGCACGCCAGCGTATTTCGAATTTCGGAAGATTTAAGCGCGCTACTCGCCGGTACCCTGCCGCACCTGCCAGAAGCGCACCACGCGTTGCGCCGTGGCCGCGGTCAAACGCTCGAAGTTCTCGAGCGCGGCATCAAGCACCTGGTTTGTCGCCTTGGGGCCAGGGCGCGCATTGATCACCTCGCGCACCGTCGGCCAGCCGAAGCCGGCCGAGCGGGCCAGGATCAGCACCGGATCGGCTCGTTCGCCGCTCATCAGACGGTCAACCACGTCGACCGGCACCGAACACATGGTGGCGAGCGCCGCGATGGTTTCCTCGTAGCGGCCGCTCTTGGCGTACTCGACGATGTCCGCCTCGGTGAGCTTGCGCTCCTTGTGCAGCGCGCGGACGGTGGCAAGCGCGGTGGCGTAATTGCGCGGCTGCGCCTTGGCGGCGACCTCATCGCTCACTTTCGCTAACACGCGGCGAATCTCGGCCTGGGTCTCGGGCTTGGCCTGAGCCAGCAGGCGCTTCTGCACCACGTCCGTCGCTTTCATCAGCAATTGACGGAACAGACGCGGCGGAATGTCGTTGCGCAGACCGACCTTCTCGGCCAGCACGCTGTCGTCCTCGGCACGTTTGACGAGCACGGTGAAGGCGTTGTCCGACAACCGCGCCTGCGCGTTGGTGGCGACCGCGCGCGCCACGTCGCGGTCGCCACGCGCCACCAGCACATCCGACAACGACTCGCCGATGCTCTTGCGCTCCGACAACGCCAGCAGATGCGCCTGGCTCTTTGTTTCGGCGATGCGCAGCAGATCGGGATCGTCGAGATGGCCTGTGCGCAGCACGGGGGCGGCAACATTGATATCGTCGTTGCCGGCCAGCTTGCGCATCACGCCGACCGGCGCGTTAGGCACAGGCGCCATCCGGTGCGACAGCTCCGCCAGCGCCTTGGCCTCGATCTCATCGATCAGGCAGCCCATGACGTCGTCGAACAAGGCCACATGGTCGGACTTGAAATTGGCCGCACCGTCCAGGAACAGGGTAGTGATGCGGCGCAAGGTCTCAGCCCGCTTCTCCGCCGTGCCATGCTGGACGACGTCTTCGAGCTCAGGGAGCAGCGAGGCGGGAGCGGCCATTTCAGTTCCTGCAGAAACAACCCAAGGGTCAGGCGCTTTCTGCGCCTTTACCCACATTTAAGGGCAGATTCTGAAGGAACGGTTAGCCCGGCCAGGACTCCCGCAGGCCTTGCATAAAGCCCGGAAATCGCTATATTTCCGGTTGTTCAATACACCCTCATAACCGGATGGTTTTGAGAGTGGGTCCTGCGGGGCCCGCTCTTTTTTGTTACACGAATGGCCCAAAGCCAGCACTTGGAAGCCGATACGGCCCCCGTGGCCGCGCCCGAGCAAAGCGAACCACGGCTCATCGTCGAGCCGGGGCTGTCCGCCCGTGTGGCGGCCATCGCCGAGCCGGTGATCGAGGACCTCGGCTACCGGCTGGTGCGGGTGAAGGTATCGGGCGCCGACGGCTGCACCGTCCAGATCATGGCCGAGCGGCCGGACGGCGGCATGGACGTGGACGACTGCGAGACAATCTCGCGGGCGCTCTCGCCGGTGCTCGACGTGGCCGACCCTATCGACCGCGCCTACCGGCTGGAGATTTCTTCGCCCGGGCTCGACCGGCCGCTGGTGCGAAAATCGGATTTCGACCGCTATGCCGGACATCTGGCGCGGATCGAAATGGACGTCCCGGTCAATGGCCGCAAGCGTTTTCGCGGCTTCCTGGCCGGCACCGAAGACGAAACGGCGCGGCTGCAGCGCGAAGACGTGCCCGAGGGCGAAGAGCCCGAGGTGCTGCTGCCGATCGCGGAAATGAGCGAAGCCAAGCTCGTGCTCACCGACAAACTGGTGGCCGATGCTTTGCGGCGCGAAAAAGCCGCCAAACGCGAAGCCAAGGCGGCCCGCAAGGAAGAACGAAATCGACGGCTGAAGTCCGGCAAAGCCGGACATGCCCCTGAGGAAGGAGACTGAGCTATGGCAGTGAGCGCCAACCGGCTCGAACTGTTGCAGATCGCCGACGCGGTCGCGCGCGAGAAGTCCATCGACCGCGGCATCGTCATCGCCGCCATGGAAGACGCCATCGCCAAGGCGGCGCGCTCGCGCTACGGCGCCGAGACCGACGTGCACGCCGAGATCGAGCCGAAGACCGGCGATCTCCGGCTCACCCGCCACATGCTGGTGGTGGATACGGTCGAGAATCCGTCCAATCAGATCACCATCGAGGACGCGCGCAAGCGCCATCCCGCGGCGCAAGTCGGCGACACCATCGCCGACCCACTGCCGCCGCTGGAATACGGCCGCATCGCCGCGCAGTCCGCCAAGCAGGTGATCGTGCAGAAGGTGCGCGAGGCCGAGCGCGACCGGCAATACGCCGAGTACAAGGATCGCATCGGCGACATCGTCAACGGCATCGTCAAGCGCGTCGAATACGGCAACGTGGTGGTCGATCTCGGCCGCGGCGAAGCCATCGTGCGGCGCGACGAACTACTGCCGCGCGAAGTGTTCCGCAACGGCGACCGCATCCGCGCCTTTATCTACGACGTGCGGCGCGAGCCGCGCGGCCCGCAGATTTTCCTGTCGCGCACGCATCCGCAATTCACCGCCAAGCTGTTCACGCAGGAAGTGCCGGAGATCTACGACGGCATCGTCGAGGTGAAGGCGGTCGCCCGCGACCCCGGCTCGCGCGCCAAAATCGCCGTTATTTCGCGGGATTCGAGCGTCGACCCGGTCGGCGCCTGCGTCGGCATGCGCGGCTCGCGCGTGCAGGCGGTGGTGAACGAATTGCAGGGCGAGAAGATCGACATCATTCCGTGGTCGCCGGACATCGCCACCTTCGTGGTGAACGCGCTGGCGCCGGCGGAAGTCGCCAAGGTGGTGCTCGACGAAGACAAAGAGCGCATCGAGGTGGTGGTGCCGGATCAGCAGCTCTCGCTCGCCATCGGCCGGCGCGGCCAGAACGTGCGCCTCGCGTCGCAACTCACCGGCTGGGACATCGACATCCTCACCGAACAGGAAGAGTCGGAACGCCGTCACGCCGAGTTCGAGAACCGCACCAAGGTGTTCGTCGATGCGCTCAATCTCGACGAAGTGGTCGGGCAGTTGCTGGCGTCGGAAGGTTTCGACTCGATCGAAGAGCTGGCGGTTGTCGACGAAAAGGAAATCGCTTCGATCGAAGGCTTCGACGAAGAGACCGCGCACGAACTGCAGGACCGCGCGCGCGAATATCTCGCCCAGCAGGAAGCCGAGCTCGATGCCCGGCGCATCGAGCTGGGCGTGGAAGACGCGCTCAAGGATGTACCCGGCATTACCACCAAGATGCTGGTCGCGCTCGGCGAGAACGAGGTGAAGACGGTCGAAGACCTGGCCGGCTGCGCCACCGACGATCTCACCGGCTGGACCGAGCGCAAGGATGGCGAATCCAAGCGTGAGCCCGGCTTCTTCGACGGCCTTGATGTCGCGCGCGACGAGGCCGAGTCGCTGATCATGCAGGCGCGGCTCAAGGCCGGCTGGGTGACCGAGGAAGAACTGGCACCGCCGCCGGCGGAAGCCGAAGAAGAGGCGGAGGCCGACGCGGAAACGCAGGCTTAACCGAGGAGAACCGCAACCGGCATGCTGGCTATCGCTCAGGACACCGAACTCGACCGCGGGACGACCAGCGTCGCCCCCGGGACGGAGCGCTCCTGCGCCTTGACCCGCAAGGTGATGCCGGTCGCCGACATGGTCCGCTTCGTGGTCGGACCGGACGGCGCGGTGGTCCCCGACGTCAAACGCAAACTACCCGGCCGCGGCCTGTGGATTACCGGCACCGGCGCGGCCGTCACGGAAGCCGTCAAACGCAACGTGTTCGCCCGGGGATTCAAGCGCCAAGTCCGGGCGGCGCCGGAGCTGGCGGCGGAAACCGAGCGGCTGCTGGAACGCGCCGCGCTCGACGCCCTGGCCATCGCCGGCAAGGGCGGCCGGGTGGTCACCGGCGCCAGCAAGGTCGCGGCGGCTCTGGAAGAGACCGATGTGCTGGCCCTGATCCACGCCTCGGACGCGGCCGACGACGGGCGCCGCAAACTGGACGCGGCCCTGCGCCGCACAACCCAAGGGCCCCCCCGGGATACCGTGATCGTTGAAACATTTTCGGGCGGGCAATTGGATTTGGCATTGAACCGCCCAAATGTGGTACATGCAGCTCTGCTTGCCGGCCCCGGGAGCGAGACATTTACCGCTCGCGTGAGGCGTTTAGAGCGCTTTCGGACCGGAAACCTGCCCGATTAAGGCAAAAATGCGCGAATGCGCCGACGGACGGCGCACGAGGATTTAGGACGGAATGAGCGAAACGAAGAACCCTGGCGAGAAGAAACTGAGCGTGGGCGGCGGCAAGTTGACGCTCAAGCCGCGCACGGAAGCAGGCGTCGTGCGCCAGAGCTTCAGCCACGGCCGCAGCAAGCAGGTCGTGGTCGAGAAGGTCAAGCGCCGCACCGCCGCGCCAGCCCCCGAGACCAAGGCCAAGGCCGAACCCGCGCCGGCGGAAGCGCCGAAGAAGCGCGCCGCGGCGCCTAAGTCTGCCGCCGCTCAGCCTGCTGCCGCGCCCGCCGCCGAGGCGCCCAAATCGTCCGGCGTCGTCCTGCGCACCCTCACCGAAGAGGAAATGACCGCGCGCGCCCACGCGCTCGCCGACAGCCGCGTGCGCGAGGCCGAAGAGCGCAAGATCGCCGAGGCAGAAGCCAAGCGCCGCGCCAGCCGCGAAGTGGTCGAGCAGACCGAGCGCGAGGCCGCCGAAGCGCGCAAGCGCGAGGAGGACGAGCGCCGCAAGCACGAGGAAGAATCCAAGCGCAAGGCCGACGAAGTCGCCAAGAAGCGTCTCGGCGAAGGTGAAGAGGCCAAGCGTCCCGCGGGCGCCGCCGCCCGTCCCGCGCTCGTGGCCGAAGAAGAAGAGCCCCGCATCGCACGCCGCCCGGGCGCCCGGCCGGCCGTCGCGCCGCGTCCGGCCGCCCGCGCCGGCGCGCCCAAGCAGCGCGGACGTCTCACCGTTATCAATGCCTTGAGCGCCGACGAAGTGCGCGAACGTTCCGTTGCATCGTTCCGCCGCCGCACGCAGCGCCTCAAGGGCCATGCCGCCAATGAGCCGCGCGAAAAGCTCGTGCGCGAGGTGATCATCCCGGAGACGATCACCATCCAGGAACTGGCCAACCGTATGGCCGAACGCGGCGTGGACGTGATCCGCCTGCTGATGAAGCAGGGCCAGATGGCGACCATCAACGACACGATCGACGCCGACACCGCCCAGCTCATCGCCGAAGAGATGGGCCACACCGTGCGCCGTGTGGCGGAATCGGACGTCGAAGAAGGCCTGTTCGACGTGCCGGATGCGCCGGAAACGCTGCAGTCGCGGCCGCCGGTCGTCACCGTCATGGGCCATGTCGACCACGGCAAGACCTCGCTGCTCGACGCCATCCGCTCGGCCAACGTTACCGCCGGTGAAGCGGGCGGCATCACTCAGCATATCGGCGCCTATCAGGTGACCTCGCCCTCCGGCGCCCTGATCACCTTCATCGATACGCCCGGCCACGCGGCCTTCACCGCCATGCGTGCGCGCGGCGCCAAGGTGACCGACATCGTGGTGCTGGTGGTGGCCGCCGACGACGGCGTGATGCCGCAGACCATCGAAGCCATCAATCACGCCAAGGCCGCCAAGGTGCCGATGATCGTCGCCATCAACAAGATGGACAAGCCGGAGGCCAACCCGAACCGCGTGCGCACCGACCTGTTGCAGCACGAAGTGCAGGTGGAAGAGATGGGCGGCGAAGTGGTGGACGTGGAAGTCTCCGCCACTGCGAAGACCAACATCGACAAGCTCCTGGAGATGATCGGCCTGCAGTCGGAACTGCTCGACCTCAAGGCCAACCCCGAGCGCGCCGCCGAAGGCACCGTCATCGAAGCCAAGCTCGACCGCGGCCGCGGTCCGGTGGCGACCGTGCTGGTGCAGCGCGGCACGCTCAAGACCGGCGACATCGTGGTGGCCGGCGCTGAATGGGGCCGCGTGCGCGCGCTCGTGTCCGACACCGGTGACCCGGTGCAGAACGCAGGGCCGTCTACGCCGGTGGAAATCCTAGGCTTTTCCGGCACGCCGGACGCCGGCGACCGCCTGGCGGTGGTCGAGAACGAGGCCCGCGCCCGCGAGGTCACCGAATATCGTGCCCGCGCCCGACGCGAGAAGCAGGCTGCCCGCGCGGTAGGCTCGCGCGGCTCGCTCGAGCAGATGATGGCGCAGGCCAAGACCGCCGGCCTCAAGGAATTCCCGCTGGTGATCAAGGCCGACGTGCAGGGCTCGTTGGAAGCCATTATCGGCGCCCTCGACAAACTGGGCACCGACGAGGTGGCAGCGCGCGTGCTGCATGCCGGCGTCGGCGGCATTTCGGAATCCGACGTCACGCTGGCTGAAGCTTCAGGTGTGCCGATCATCGCCTTCAACGTGCGCGCCAACAAGGAAGCGCGCGAGTCCGCCGAGCGCGGCGGCATCGAAATCCGCTACTACAACATCATCTACGACCTCGTGGATGACGTGAAACTGGCGATGTCCGGTCTGCTCCCGCCGACTTTGCGCGAGACCATGCTGGGCAACGCGCAGATCCTCGAAGTCTTCAAGGTGTCGAAGGTCGGCAACGTGGCGGGCTGCCGCGTCACCGACGGCACCGTGGAACGCGGCGCCAATGTACGGCTGATCCGCGACAACGTCGTCGTCCACGAAGGCAAGCTCTCGCAGCTCAAGCGCTTCAAGGATGACGTCAAGGAAGTGAACGCCGGCATGGAATGCGGCATGGCCTTCGAAAACTACCAGGACATGCGGCAAGGCGACGTCATCGAATGTTACCGGGTGGAGACGATTCAACGCTCGTTGTGAGTCCAAGTCTCACGCGGGTCGCTGAACGGTCCATCTAACAAGCAAAGCAAGCATCCCCCATCTTCGAGACGGGCGCTGACGCGCCCATCCTCAGGATGAGGCGTACTGAGCGAGCCTCATGCTGAGGCGCCGCCGAAGGCGGTGTCTCGAAGCATGAGGCGGAAGGACGCGAAAGAAATGCGCCACAAACGTCATCGCGACAATGCGCCGGGTAGCGGCTCGCAGCGCCAGTTGCGAGTCGGCGAACTGGTGCGCCACGCGCTCGCCGAGATGCTGACGCGCGGCGACGTGCACGATCCTGTGCTCGAGAGCCACCTGATCACCATTCCGGAAGTGCGCATGAGTCCCGACCTGCGCCTCGCCACGGTTTATGTGATGCCGATGGGCGGACGCGATGCGCAGGCCGTCATCGACGCCTTCGAGCGCAACAAGAAATATCTGCGCGGCGAGGTCGCCCACCGCGTCAATCTGAAATTCGCGCCCGACATCCGCTTCCGCATTGACGAGCGGTTCGAGGAAGCCGAGCGCATCGACAAGCTGTTGCGCTCGCCTGAAGTGAAGCGCGACTTGGACGGCGATTTGGACCATGAGGACGACGCGTGAACGAAGACGCCCTGAAACACCTGGTGCGGCCGCAAGCTGCTGAAGAGCCGTCGCAGGCGGCGCCGCCCACGCCTGCGCGTCAAGGCGGCAAGCCGCGCAAGAAACAGTTCAAACGCGACAAGCGCGACGTCCACGGCTGGGTGGTGCTCGACAAGCCGGTGGGCATGACCTCGACCCACGCGGTCAGCATCATGAAGCGGCTGTTCTCGGCCAGACGCTGCGGCCACGCCGGCACCCTCGATCCGCTCGCCTCCGGCGCGCTGCCGATCGCCATGGGGGAAGCCACCAAGACCGTCCCCTTCGTCATGGACGGCCGCAAGCTCTACCGCTTCACCGTGCGCTGGGGCGAGGAACGCGACACCGACGACGCCGAGGGCCGGGTCACCGAGACCAGCGACCGCCGTCCCACCGCCGACGAGATCCGTAGCCACCTCGCGGCCTTCACCGGGGCCATCCAGCAGGTGCCGCCGCGCTTTTCGGCCATCAAGATCGAGGGCGAGCGGGCCTACGATCTCGCCCGCGACGGCGAGGTGGTGGAGCTCAAGGCCCGGCCGGTCGAAATTACCCGCCTGGAGGTGATCGAGACCCCGGACGCCGACCACACCATCCTGGAGGCGGAATGCGGCAAAGGCACCTATGTTCGGTCCCTGGCCCGCGATCTGGGCCGCGCTTTGGGCTGTTTCGGCCATGTCAGCGCCCTTCGGCGGGTCGCCGTCGGGCCCTTTGGGCCGGAATCCATGATTTTACTGGAAGATTTGGAGGCTCTGTGTCATAGAGCCGCCGCTGGCGAGGGCAGCCTCGCCGATGCGCTCATGCCCGTCGAGACCGCGCTGGACGACATCCCGGCGCTGGCCGTTAGCCGGGCAGATGCGGCGAGGCTTCACCGAGGCCAAGCCGTTTTGTTGCGCGGAAGGGACGCTCCCATCGTTCATGGGCCGGTCCATGTCACGGTTGAGGGCCAGCTACTGGCGCTCGCCGAGATCGACCATGGCGAAATCGTCCCCAAGCGCGTGTTTAACCTGGCCGGCCTGGTTGGCAGAGCCCGGCCCGCTAAGAAAGGATGACCGATGTCGGTTACCGCCAGCCGCAAGGCTGAACTGATCAATGAATTCGCCCAGAAGCCCGGCGACACGGGCTCGCCCGAGGTGCAGATCGCGATCCTCACGGAACGCATCACCAATCTCACCGAACACTTCAAGGGCCATGCCAAGGACAACCACTCGCGCCGCGGCCTGCTCAAGATGGTGAGCCAGCGCCGGCAGTTGCTCGATTACCTGCGGCGCAACAACGAAGCCAGCTACAAGGGCTTGATTGAGAAGCTCGGCATCCGCCGCTGATTTTGTAACCGCGCTGGGCAACCGAGCCCGGCGCGTTTTCCGTGCAGCGCCAGTGAAGTATTCAGGCGCTGATTCGATCCGGTGGCGAAAGGCGCCGCCGGCGACCGGCAAGGTCGATAAGGATCGGCTTTGCGCTAGGCCAAGTTCGAAACGCCATGGCAGGATCGCCAGACGCTGTTGCATGCAAGTTCACGCATTTTGCGACAGCCTCTCGCCGTCTTGCTCATGGCTTTCGGAGTTGAGCCGGAAACCATGAGAGAAAACCGAAATGTTCGATATTCATCGTGTTGAGCTCGATTGGGGCGGGCGCAAGCTCACCCTCGAGACCGGCAGAATGGCGCGTCAGGCCGACGGCGCCGTGCTCGCCACCTACGGCGAGACCACCGTGCTCGCCACTGCCGTCGCGGCCAAGAACCCGCGTGAAGGCGTCGACTTCCTGCCGCTCACCGTCGACTACCAGGAAAAATACTACGCCGCGGGCCGCATTCCCGGCGGCTATTTCAAGCGTGAAGGCCGCCCGACCGAAAAAGAAACGCTGGTCTCGCGGCTCATCGACCGCCCGATCCGTCCGCTGTTCGCCGAAGGCTGGCGCTGCGAGACGCAGGTGATCGTCACCGTGCTGTCGCACGATCTCGAAAACGATCCCGACATTCTGGCGCTGGTCGCCTCTTCGGCCGCGCTGACGCTGTCGGGCGCGCCGTTCATGGGTCCGATCGGCGCCGCCCGCGTCGGCTTCATCAATGATGAATACGTGCTCAACCCGCAGCTCGACGAGATGACCGAGAGCCAACTCGACCTCGTCGTCGCCGGCACCAGCGATGCCGTGCTGATGGTGGAATCGGAAGCCAAGGAGCTCAGCGAAGACATCATGCTGGGCGCGGTGATGTTCGGCCATCGGCACTTCCAGCCGGTGATCGAGGCGATCATCAAGCTCGCCGAAAAGGCCGCCAAGGAGCCGCGCGAGCTGACGCTGCCCGACAACGGCGCCCTGGAAAAGGAAATCCTCGGCCTGGTCGAGCAGGACCTGCGCAAGGCCTATGCGATCCCGCAGAAGCAGGAGCGCCAAAACGCCGTCGCCGCCTGCAAGGAAAAGGTGATGGCGCACTACTTCCCCGAGGGCGCCGAGAACCCGGAATACGACAAGCAGCGCATCGGCAAGGTGTTCAAGGAGCTCGAAGCCAAGATCGTGCGCTGGAACGTCCTCGACA